>NZ_BMXI01000092.1 GCF_014651675.1 Roseibacillus persicicus | reverse complement strand
CCCATCTTCACCTCCTTGCCCGGGGCGGGGGAAGTCTTCGCCTCCCGGCTGCTCGCCTTCTTTGGCTCCGATCGCAGCGTTTTCACCAGTGCCGCCTCCCTGCAACAGCTGAGCGGCGTCGCCCCACTCACCAAACAAAGCGGCAAGATGCACTTCGTCCACCGTCGCTACGGTTGCAACAAGTTCTGGCGTCAGACTTTCGTTGAATGGGCGGCCCAAACTGTAATGAAATCCCTATGGGCGAAGGCCTACTATCAGCGTCAGAAAGAGAAGGGGCACCGCCATCAATCGATTCTACGAAGCCTTGCTTACAAGTGGCAGCGGATCCTCTTTCGGTGTTGGCAATGCCGTGAAGCCTACGATGAAAAACGCTACCTAAACGCCCTCGAGAAATCAGGAAGCCCGCTCCTGAAAACCATTGATGCTATTAGAAAAACCCACCCCGAACTCTGTGAACAATTTTCCTAAAAATCACTTGTCAGTTGGCCTCAGTGGTTTGTT
>NZ_BMXI01000091.1 GCF_014651675.1 Roseibacillus persicicus | reverse complement strand
GAACGTTCGACTGAAAAATGGGCCGATACATACGGTTTGTCGTGACAACGGATCACGAAAGCAGAACGGCCTGCACAGGGGTCGTTGCTAGTTTGCGCATATTAGGTGAAGACGGGATATTGCCTGAATACTACCTCGAATCTTCCATGGAGATTTTCGACGAAATGAATCAGGACCTTCCTTGTCCACCATGGCAAGATGCCAGGTTGAATAGGGAATGCGTGTCGTGGTTCAAAGATTCGGAAGAAGGACAATACTGGGTTGGAAAATTTAGAGAAATTGTAGCAATTCTTGAGGACGCAGGAGTTGAGGTTGCTACGCTGACCACTGAAAGGCCAGGAATGGTCGTCTATGAGGACGAATTTCAGGTCGTCGCGAAATCGAGGGTCTACTAATGGTCGAACAATGCGCAGCACCACAAATCCGACCGCGTTGGCGAGTTGGAGGATTGACTGATGGAGGGAGCGTGATAGAAGTAGTGGAAGTGCGCTGAGTCGGTCGGATTGGGTGTGCTTGAACGTTCGGCTA
>NZ_BMXI01000090.1 GCF_014651675.1 Roseibacillus persicicus | reverse complement strand
GAACGTTAGCCTAAAATATTCGCTATGGGATACTCATTGAAAATCGAACGGCCAGAGAACCCAATTACGCTTGAACAGTGGTCAGAAGTAGTTGGTTCAACAGAAGGCATTAGACTTGCGGGTTCGGCATCTAACACCTTAACGAATCCCTTGACCGGTGAAGTGATCAGCTTGAAGTCTAAAGAAGGAGATGCAGAAGTCTTCGATTCTGAGACTGGACAGTGGCATTCTGCTATTATGTGGCGGGACAGGAACGGGACAGCATCGTTCAATTCAAGAATTGTTGCCGGAGCTACTGACTATAATGACCTTACGGATTCAATTTGGCTTTGCTTGGCATCGGTCGCCAAGAAACTATCTGCCCAGATTAGCGGTGAGGAAGGCGAACTGTTCGACCTCGATACTGCAAAACAAACCTCTGGCTAACAATGCGCAGCACCACAAATCCGACCGCGCTGGCGAGTCGGAGACTTGACTGGAGAAGGGAAGGTGGTAGAAGTATCGAAAGCGCGCTGAGTCGGTCGGATTGGG
>NZ_BMXI01000089.1 GCF_014651675.1 Roseibacillus persicicus | reverse complement strand
GCGCCGATGGTTGTAGTAGTTCATCCAGTCATCGATGTGAGTCCGGAGTTCGCTCACTGTGTCGTAGCTCCAAAGCCGGATCTTTTCATACTTCAGGCTCCGCCATAGACGCTCAATGAAGACATTGTCCATCCAGCGGCCTTTGCCATCCATACTGATCTCGATCCCGCTTGCCTTGAGCGTGGAAACCCAGTTGCGTCCAGTGAACTGGGCACCCTGATCGGTGTTGAATATTTTTGGAATACGTCCGGTCCGACGCATGGCTTCATTGAGCGCTCTCACGCAGAAGCTGCTATCCATCGTGTTGCTCAACTCCCAAGACAGGACCGCTCGGCTGTGCCAATCCATAATCGCCACGAGGTAGCCATGGCCTCTGGCCATCGGGATGCAAGTGATGTCTACGCACCAGACTTCGTCGACGTCCCTAACCTCCCGCCCCCTCAAAAGGTAGGGGTAGATGGTGTGTTCCTTGTTCGGTTTACTCGTCGTGGGTTGCGGAACCATCGCCACGATCCCCATGATACGCATCATTCGGCGCATCCGGCT
>NZ_BMXI01000088.1 GCF_014651675.1 Roseibacillus persicicus | reverse complement strand
GCGCCGATGGTTGTAGTAGTTCATCCAGTCATCGATGTGAGTCCGGAGTTCGCTCACTGTGTCGTAGCTCCAAAGCCGGATCTTTTCATACTTCAGGCTCCGCCATAAACGCTCAATGAAGACATTGTCCATCCAGCGGCCTTTGCCATCCATACTGATCTCGATCCCGTTTGCCTTGAGTGTAGAAACCCAGTTGCGTCCAGTGAACTGGGCACCCTGATCGGTGTTGAATATTTTCGGAATACGTCCGATCCGACGCATGGCTTCATTGAGCGCTCTCACGCAGAAGCTGCTATCCATCGTGTTGCTCAACTCCCAAGACAGGACCGCTCGGCTGTGCCAATCCATAATCGCCACGAGGTAGGCATGGCCTTTGGCCATCGGGATGTAAGTGATGTCTGCGCACCAGACTTCGTCGACGTCCCCAACCTCCCGCCCTCTCAAAAGGTAGGGGTAGATGGTGTGTTCCTTGTTCGGTTTACTCGTCGTGGGTTGCGGAACCATCGCCACGATCCCCATGATACGCATCATTCGGCGCATCCGGCT
>NZ_BMXI01000087.1 GCF_014651675.1 Roseibacillus persicicus | reverse complement strand
CGAACGTTCAAGCACACCCAATCAGACCGACTCAGTGCACATTCATTACTTCTACCACCTCCCCTTCTCCAGTCAATCCTCCGACTCGCCAGCGCGGTCGGATTTGTGGTGCTGCGCATTGTTCGCTATACTTGAGTTTTGGTGTCGCTGCACCAATAAGTTTGCTTGTGACCCTTTTCCTCAAACTCAGCTACAAGCTTCTTGGCATCGATTTCTGTAATATTCGACGCCATCAGATACTCGTTTCCGGAGTCATCTTGCCTCCAAACTGCCCAGCTAGGAAAATCAATCTCTGTTACCAGAGCCCACCAACCCAGTTCGTCCCTGCCCCACTGGACGCCCAAACGTGAAGCAATTGTGCGAAGAATTTCAACTTCTGCAACGTCACTCCCGCCATCAAGAAGCTGAGCATTGATAGGTTTTCCATTCGAATCTTTTGCTGCGACTTGCAAAACACCAACTGGACAGCCATCGCCACCAGGTTCTCCTAAGCGATGAAATGGACCAATCGGGGTAGACATTTTACTAGAAGGATTCTTTTAAGCGAACGT
>NZ_BMXI01000086.1 GCF_014651675.1 Roseibacillus persicicus | reverse complement strand
CACTTCTACTTCTCGGGAACAATATTCGGTATTATGGATGATACCTAGCGCATCCCAGCCGCCCCACCGGCATGTTTCTTCACGCCCGTAATTTTCAGTCGAACGTTTGAGCACACCCAATCCGACCGATTCAGCGCGCTTTCGATAGTTCTATCACCTTCCCTCCTCCTGTCAATCCTCCAACTCGCCAGCGCGGTCGGATTTGTGGTGCTGCGCATTGTTCGACACCGAGTCGACTCAACCCGTTCCCTCATCCAAACCGTGAAAAAGTAGTGCCCAGTCAAACGTCCCCAAACGCCAACAAAGCAAAGCATCCGTCACCTCCCCCAGCGCCAAGCTACAAGCATGCCTGCCACTACCGCAATGGCCCTGTCCAAAAAGCTGCGAATCACCAATCAAACACTGCCTTATCCTAGCGAACTCGCCGTCCACCCTACCCAACCGAATTCCTTTCCAGTAGAACACACTGCAAAAGACAGAGCCTCATTCTAACACACTAGTTTTTCTGTCGAACGTTCAAGCACACCCAATCCGACCGACTCAGCGCGCTTTCATTACTTCTATCACGTCCCCTCCTCCAGTCAATCTCCGACTCGCCAGCGCGGTCGGATTTGTGGT
>NZ_BMXI01000085.1 GCF_014651675.1 Roseibacillus persicicus | reverse complement strand
TGGCGAGTCGGAGGCTTGACTGGAGGAGGGGGCGTGGTAGAACTGTCGAAAGCGCGCTGAGTCGGTCGGATTGGGTGTGCTGAGACGTTCGCTTAGAATCGTATTATCGGGACGATTCTCTCTGCTTTTACGAGGTCTTGGAACGCTGGATTCTTTGAGGTGAGCTCCAAGTTGGCTCCTCGGATTAGTTCCAGCTGGTTTGATTGGTTCGACGTCGGTTTCGGTGTCAATGATGAGGTGAGATTCGCTAGGCAGGTGAGGGAAGGCGTTCAGGTTTTTGTTGCCGTCACGGGGTTTTGACGAAGTCCGGTGACAAGGCAGTGCTCTTCAGGCGACAGGGAAGGTTTTATTGACGAGGCTCGAACGAGGGCATCCCGTCATAGAAGTTTCGGCGGTCTTCGAAGAAATCGGACATTGCTATATTTTGACAGCGAACAATGCACAGCACCACAAATCCGACCGCGCTGGCGAGTTGGAGGATTGACTGATGGAGGGAGCGTGATAGAAGTAGTGAAAGTGTGCTGAGTCGGTCGGATTGGGTGTGCTTGAACGTTCGCTTGGAATCGTATTAGTGGGACGATTTTTTCTGCTTTGACGAGGCAGTGGAACGCTGGTTTCTTTGAGGTG
>NZ_BMXI01000084.1 GCF_014651675.1 Roseibacillus persicicus | reverse complement strand
GGTCGGATTGGGTGTGCTTGAACGTTCGCTCTAAAATGCTTGGAAATTACATCCGTCTTGCTGCAGCGGGTCTTGTTCTTGCAAGCTGCGATAGTCGTGAACCTGAGCAAACCGCGGGGAAGAGTGTTGGTTTAGAGTCGTTCCCAAATAAAAAGCTGATCTTCCAAACTGGAGGTAGGCGGCACTATGAAATCCATCAATATGGTGACATTTCCTATATTCGTAATGCCGATGCAGATGGTTCAAACCGTATTATGGTGGGATTGAGAACTCAGTCTTTGATGAGGTGTGGACTGGTTTTGAATCGCTTCCACAGCTCAGAGAGTATAAGAATAAGGAAGCCAATACTTCGAAAGACAGCTCGAAGTTTCACAATGTATTTCTGAATAGCGAGGCAGGGCTGGTTATGGTCTACGATTCAAGCTATTCGATTCCAAGAGACATTGAAGAACCTTCCTATCTTGATTGGATTTCGTCTATTGAAGAACTGCTTGAAGACTACCATAGCGAACAAGGCGTCGCTGCTGAACCCGACCGCGCTGGTGGGTGACTTATTGACAGGATGTTTGAATGCTGTAGAACTAACGAAGTTCTCTGAGCGGTCGGTTCAGCAGGACTGGAACGTTATCCAATGTAAG
>NZ_BMXI01000083.1 GCF_014651675.1 Roseibacillus persicicus | reverse complement strand
CACAAATCCGACCGCGCTGGCGAGTCGGAGATTGACTGGAGGAGGGAACGTGATAGAACCAGTGAAAGTGCGCTGAGTCGGTCGGATTGGGTGTGCTGGAACGTTCGCTTGAAATCGTATTATCTGGACGATTTCTTCTGCTTTGACGAGGCAGTGGAACGCTGGTTTCTTTGAGGTGAACTCCAAGTTGGCTCCTCTGATTTGTTCCAGATGGTTTGATTGGAGCGACGTTGGTTTCGAGGTCAACGATGAGGTGAGATTGGCCAGGCAGGTGAGGGAAGGCGGGCAGTTTTTTGTTGTCGTCACGTGGTTTTGACGAAGTCCGGTGACAAGGCTTTGTTTTTCAGGCGGCAGGGAAGGTTTTATTGAAGAGGCTCGAACGAGGGCATCCCGTCATAGAAGTTTCGGCGGTCTTCGAAGAATTCGGATATTGCTATATTTTGATAGCGAACAATGCGCAGAACCACAAATCCGACCGCGCTGGCGAGTTGGTGGTTGATTGGTGGGGGGAGCGTGGTAGAAGTAGTGAAGGTGCGCTGAGTCGGTCGGATTGGGTGTGCTAAAACGTTCGGCTAAAATACTGAATCGATCCTCAATTAGTTGCACATGGACTTTGCTAAACTCAACTATTCGCAACATT
>NZ_BMXI01000082.1 GCF_014651675.1 Roseibacillus persicicus | reverse complement strand
AAGCACACCCAATCCGACCGACTCAGCGCGCTTTCGATAGTTCTATCATGCTCCCTCCTCCCGTCAACCTTCCTACCCGCCAGCGCGGTCGGATTTGTGGTGCTGCGTCTTGTTCTGCTTGCCTTGGCTATCTCGATATTGGCTCCACCAAAAGCTTGGAACGCTCTCCCGCCTGAAAGTAGCTAGCGTCAGAAATAGATTTCAGAATAATTTTTAACATGTCGAGACGGGGCTTCCCGTTCTTGCCTAGAACACGTGGCTGTGAAAGCCATTTTCGGACAGGTCTACCGTCGAGAGTCGAATCGTCGGTCAAAGCGAAATTGGCGTCGACGGGAACACTGAATAGCACGTGCACTTCATCCCCCAAGTCTAGAACGTGCTCAACCTGCACAAGCTGTTCCACTAGTTCACTCATTTGCAGTCATCCACCACTTGAGTCCGAATCCTATCGTCATAGCCACGAAAGTCCAACCAATCACCGTTCCGACCAGGAGAACATCTTGGCTCCCGCCCATTCCTTGAGTCTTCGTTCGATACCTATCGACTACACCTCGCACTAATTCGGTCACGACTATCGCAACGATAACGCCAGCAACTGAGAGGAGCGTTGCGGTTTTCCACATAGAATATTTTTTTGCAGAACGTT
>NZ_BMXI01000081.1 GCF_014651675.1 Roseibacillus persicicus | reverse complement strand
CTTGAACGTTCTGCTAAAGTATGACCTTTCAAGAATACATTCAGTATCGAAGGTCAGAACAAGCTCTTTGGCTTCGTGCAAGAATTCCCTGGTTTGTAGCCCTGTTGGCCGTTGTTCTGGGCGTTATTCTTTGTTTGTCAGTCTTTAAGATTAATACGTTGAGAGCTACATCAAGCTTGCTGTCGCAAGCGGGTTTGAATGATCACGCATCGAGACTGAATGAACGTGCGAGAGAGCTAGAAGTCGAAAGAGAAGCAAGAGCAGCTTTCGGAGAGGAGGTAGTTTGGGTGGAGATACATAATCAGGATGCACCATATTTCTTCAGTGCATGCTTTGATTTAGTTGAATCCGACGATTCACTTTCGGCAGTCAGTTTGCCTGGATACAGGTTTAAAGCCTGCGTGCCAATGAGACTTCGAACGTGGGTTTTGCAGCAGACTGAGCTACGGCGAAGCGACATAACGTTTCCTGAGAGATTGCCGTTTAGAAACAATTGGACAAAGAAGCCCTAAAAGAATCAGCATAGATGCAGAACAATGCGCAGCACCACAAATCCGACCGCGCTGGCGAGTCGGGGGTTGACGGGAGGATGGAAGGTGATAGAAGTATTGAAAGCGCGCTGAGTCGGTCGGATTGGGTGTGCTGAGACGTT
>NZ_BMXI01000080.1 GCF_014651675.1 Roseibacillus persicicus | reverse complement strand
CAACAGGGCTACAAACCAGGGAATTCTTGCACGAAGCCAAAGAGCTTGTTCTGACCTTCGATACTGAATGTATTCTTGAAAGGTCATACTTTAGCAGAACGTTCAAGTGCAGCTAGGCCGACCGCCTCCGCACGCCTTCATCGAAGCCAATACACCCACAAATGGCCAGAAAATAAGTCACCCAGCTGCGCGGTCGGACTTAGCTGCCACGCCTTGTTCGCTGCCAAATTATAGCAGTATCCAATTTATCGAGTGTGTGCGAAGTTGCTACGACGGGAAGCCCTCGTTCGAGCCTCGTCAATAAAACCTTCCCTGTCGCCTGAAGAGCACTGCCTTGTCACCGGACTTCGTCAAAACCTAGTGACGACAACAAAAATCTGCACGCCTTCCCTCACCTGCCTGACCAATCTCACCGCATCATTGACCTCGAAACCAACGTCGATCCAATCAAACCATCTGGAACAAATCCGAGGAGCCAACTTGGAGTCCACCTCAAACAAACCAGCGTTCCACTACCTCGTCAAAGCAGAAGAAATCGTCCAAATAATACGATTCCAAGCGAACGTTCAAGCACACCCAATCCGACCGACTCAGCGCGCTTTCATTACTTCTACCACCTCCACTCCTACAATCAAACTCCAAACTCGCCAGCGCGGTCGGATT
>NZ_BMXI01000079.1 GCF_014651675.1 Roseibacillus persicicus | reverse complement strand
CTCCCGGAACTCCCGGGCATCAGGCCCGGCCGGCAAAGTTCCGAACTCTTCAGGCAGTCCATTTACGAACTTCACCACCAGGGAGTCTGCGCCCGCACCATTGCTCACAAGCAAGCTATCGGAGAAGCAACCGTCGAGCGTATCTATCAGCAATTTACTTGCCGGAAAGCAGCCGAACGCATCGACCTGAAATGTCCCCAATACCTCGGCATCGACGAACACACTCTCCATAAAGGGCAACGTTTCTGCACCACTTTCTGTGACTTGAAAAATCATCGGATCTTTGATGTGCAACCAGGTCGCAGTGAAGCCGAACTTCATGATTTTCTTTGTAAACTCAAAGAAAAAGACCGAGTTCGAGTCGTCTGCATCGACCTCTCAAGTCCCTATCGACGGCTCATTCAGATGCATTTTCCCAATGCCCAAATCGTAGCCGACCGCTTCCATGTCGTGCGCATCCTCAACTACCATTTCCTTCAACTTGCTCGTCTCCTCGCCCCCACATTGAAAAGCAATCGCGGTTACCTCGCAGCCATGCGCAAAGCACCGGAACGACTCAGCTCAAAACAAAAACAAAGACTCGATGAACTCTTCGAGACTCATCCCGTCCTTCAACCCATTTATCAACAAATGCATCAACTCAGAGAAATCATGAACTCCAAACATC
>NZ_BMXI01000078.1 GCF_014651675.1 Roseibacillus persicicus | reverse complement strand
CAGTTGTTGGAAAATCGTCAGTGCTGCGAAGAAGTTCTGTTGGTATGAGCTTTTACCGCCTTTAAGAAAGGTGTCGAGGCCAGACAGAATTGTTTTAGTCGTGGTAGGTGTGTATATTGTTGCAGCAGTGCTCAATCCTATCGATGTAATATCCAGCGTTGTGTCTAGAGTCGCTCGACCTGTTGCAATTCGATTGAGATAGGCTAAATAGTTTTCGTCAATAGCATTGACGCACTGATAGATAAAATTTGCTTTTAGACCAGGATCTATCCCTGGGGAATTATATCTCTCAAATGCGACTTGATAGGAAACTAGCCTACCGCTCGGATCACGGTAATTCTCATAACGATAACTTTTTGGAGCGTAGATGCTCTTACTTGCTTGTCCTTCTTCGTTTCCTGTGACGGCGTCTGATACAGCGATGAGGGGAGAAGTGAGTGGGGAATCTCGGAGAGATTGGGCGGTGTTTGCACACGAAAAAATAAGAAAGATAATGGGGATAAATAAAATAAATATGATGTTGTTCACATATTCAAAAAATGAGAATTGTGGCATGCTGTTAATCGAAAATATTAGAACGGAAAACTCAGTAGGTTCTTCAGGAGAGGGATTGACGAGCGTATTCCTGGGTCTGTGTCGAACAAGGCGTCGCTGCTGAAACCGACCGT
>NZ_BMXI01000077.1 GCF_014651675.1 Roseibacillus persicicus | reverse complement strand
GAACAAATCCGAGGAGCCAACTTTGAGTTCACCTCGAAAAAGCCAGTGTTCCACTGACTCGTCAAAGCAGAAAAAATCGTCCGAATAATACGATTCTAAGCGAACGTTCGAGCACACCCAATCCGACCGACTCAGCGCGCTTTCCCTACTTCTACCACGCTCCCTCCTCCAATCAACCAACAACTCACCAGCGCGGTCGGATTTGTGGTGCTGCTGTTTGTTCGGCCTTCTGATTTCGGTTGACTATCCAGCTAGTAAACTGAAGACGTGTCAGAACCACATTCGCAATCAATAATTTGCCTTCCTGTGAAGACGACCAGCCCACAACCGTAGCAAGCTTGAGCCTCGGTTTTTCGGTGTTTCACGTCATCACAAGGTCGACATAATCGCCTACCAAACATGGAATGAAGGATACTCTTCTGCTCTCCACATGGATGCAGAAACAGATTTCGAGTATCCGAAAGAAGCACGTTCACAAGCCTACTGCGACATCGCGGACAATCCTCTAGTGGTTCGTGAATCATAGAATCGACCTCGCTTTTGATGCCAGCTTAACCAGCCTGACACGTTCCTGAGCCGGATTTTTCAGCCGAACGTCTCAGCACACCCAATCCGACCGACTCAGCGCGCTTTCACTACTTCTACCATGCTCCCTCCTCCTGTCAATCCTCCGACTCGCCAGCGCGGTCGGATT
>NZ_BMXI01000076.1 GCF_014651675.1 Roseibacillus persicicus | reverse complement strand
CGAAGAGGGATATCCCAGAACATTCCCGGCTTCAGAAACGAAGTTGACTTCGGAACGAAGGGAATCACTGGAGGTTTCGATGCCATGCGGATTTTTTTGCCGAACGTCTCAGCACACCCAATCCGACCGACTCAGCGCGCTTTCACTACTTCTACCACGCTCCCTCCTCCAGTCAATCCTCCAACTCGCCAGCGCGGTTGGATTTGTGGTGCTGCGCATTGTTCGCCAGTCCGAGAGTCAATGGGCAGCCAAATCCCTAGCCGACTAGAGAAACCACAGGCACTATATCATCATTATAGTAATGACACCGGTCAGGAAAGAGAAAGGTAATGAAATCAAAGATTGTTCTATGGTGCCCCGCATAAGGGAATACAAGATATCCAATTAACGAATACTTCCGACCGTCCCTCTCAATTCTCCTTACGTTGTGCTAGCTTTTCCTCTGCGTAAATTTCCCGCAGACCGTCTTCCCACTCGCTGAGAAGTTTTGGTGGATAGTCCTTACTATGGCGCGTTAACTCCGTCAAAACACGGCGAAAGTCGTCTTGCAACAGATTGCTGTGTCGACACTCCGTGCGAAAATCGGCTGCGAAGTCGGTATAATCCATAATATTTAGGCGAACGTTCCAGCACACCCAATCCGACCGACTCAGCGCGCTTTCGATACTTCTACCACCTTCCCTTCTCCAGTCAAGTCTCCGACTCGCCAGCGCGGTCGGATTT
>NZ_BMXI01000075.1 GCF_014651675.1 Roseibacillus persicicus | reverse complement strand
AACGTTCGACTGAAAATGAGCCGTTGCAGACTAATAACCTATCTCATTTTGAGCGCGATGCTATTGCTCGGATTGATTTTTGCTGAGGAAGAAGCTAAAGAACAGCTCGCTTTAGAGGCAACGGATTTCGGATCCTCTGAGGAAATTGCAGCATATGCTTCAAAGGGTAAGGTTTCCAATAATATTACTGATTGGTTGAGAGGAATTTCTTATGTCGAACTGGTTCTCTACGATCATACCATGGATTCTGGTGCTCCGCTGGTTAAGGATGGGAAGCTTCACAAGGGTCTCAAAAAGGAATGGACCAAGCGGCTTTCTAAGGAGGAGGTCCAGAAAATCACGAGAGCGCTTACTGGAGAACATAAGTGGCAGGGTGGAGCGCTTTGCTATGAACCTCACCATGGTTTCGTTTTCTATGACGGGAAGGGCATAATTCTCGGACATGTTGAGATTTGCTTCATGTGCGGAAACTATTATTCCTATCCCAAGGATGGTTTGTCGCAATACTGGGACCTTGAGGCTCTGAAGAACATTGTCTCTGGTCATGAACTGCCACTGTTCAATACTCCTCGGGAATGGGAAAGATTCTACGCTGAACCGTAAAAGTCGAACAATGCGCAGCACCACAAATCCGACCGCGCTGGCGAGTCGGAGGATTGACAGGAGGAGGGAGCATGGTAGAAGTAGTGAAAGCGCGCTGAGTCGGTCGGATTGGGTGTGCTGAGACGTT
>NZ_BMXI01000074.1 GCF_014651675.1 Roseibacillus persicicus | reverse complement strand
GGCTAACGTTCCAGCACACCCAATCCGACCGACTCAGCGCGCTTTCACTACTTCTATCACGACCCCTCCTCCAGTCAAGCCTCCGACTCGCCAGCGCGGTCGGATTTGTGGTGCTGCGCATTGTTAGGCCTCTTCGGATTCAGAATTAAGCCAAGAATCCATAAATTGCGTGTATTCCGTGAAAGTCAGCTCAAATTCCCCCAGATCCTTATGAAATCTCTGCTTAACCCAAGGCATAAGAGGCTCTTTCTCTCCTTCTTCGAGATTACTCCATTGACCATTGAAGTAACGGTGAGGACGCTCGGTAATATCGGTCCAGGTGACATTTGGGAACGTGTAAATTATTTGATGCGTCTCGTCCCAAGTTCCATACCGAAGCAAATCTGGATACCATGAGAAGAGTCCCACTGGATGGAACTGGTCGTCTAAGTCTTCGTCAATGATATCAACCGCGCGAAACTTGTAATAGAGAGCATCCTTATCCTCGTCTGGGCCGAAGTCATTAGACTCACAAAGGTCTGGATGCATATTGTAGAAATCACGATTGTCGATAGGTATTTCGACGCACTTGAGTCTGTCAATCGCAACCAATCGAACTTTCACAAGCTGCAACACGACGTCGTCCCCAGATTCGAGTTCAGAATCGAACTCGAAGACCTTGCCTGGGTTTTCAGTAAGCCACAGTCTTAGGTCTTCTGGAACGACTACATCGACGAGCTTCCTATTCATTCTGCCTAACGTTC
>NZ_BMXI01000073.1 GCF_014651675.1 Roseibacillus persicicus | reverse complement strand
TAAATCCAACGTTCCACTGTCTCGTCAAAGCTGAAAAAATCGTCCTAATAATACGATTCTAAGCGAACGTTCAAGCACACCCAATCCGACCGACTCAGCGCACTTTCGCTACTTCTACCACACTCCCTCCTCCCGTCAACCTCCGACTCGCCAGCGCGGTCGGATTTGTGGTGCTGCGCATTGTTAGCCCAGCTCGTCGAATTCTTTGGGGTCGTTCCCTTTCCTTGTGACAAGATAGACTCCGTATGCAATTGGACCAGCAGTAAGAACCAGCAAAGAACCTCGGGTGAAAATCAGCCCAACAATCAGGGGAACTGCACCAACAAGAATCCAAATCGCTCCAAGTATCAAGTAACGCCGCTTCTGTTCACGAACAAGAACGCTAGCCCGCTCAATAACCAGCCTAAGCACCTCCTTCTGCTCATCCGTATCCCTAACCTCGGTAGTGATAGTGGTCCGAATCCGCCCCTCCGTGACCCTCCCTCCTGCTAGTGAAAGCGCTAAACGCTCGATCCTCGCTCCTTGAATTTGCGCAAGACTGGGTCTTTCGTATTCCATCGCCGTTTGGTTGTCGTTCACTCGGAGTCCGACTCGGGAATGAATGCCCCTTCGTCAACGCACAGAGGATATTTTCAGGCTAACGTCTCAGCACACCCAATCCGACCGACTCAGCGCGCTTTCAATACTTCTATCACCTTCCATCCTCCCGTCAACCCCCGACTCGCCAGCGCGGTCGGATTTGTGG
>NZ_BMXI01000072.1 GCF_014651675.1 Roseibacillus persicicus | reverse complement strand
CAAATCCGACCGCGCTGGCGAGTCGGAGGCTTGACTGGAGGAGGGGGCGTGGTAGAACTGTCGAAAGCGCGCTGAGTCGGTCGGATTGGGTGTGCTGAGACGTTCGCCTGAAAAATGAGTCCTTTTCTCCATATCCGGACTGAGAAGTTTCCGGTTCTCCCTGGGGAAGAGGAAGAAATCGTGAATCCAGGCACATTTGGGAAATCGTTCGCTCAATTTATTGAGGGGACGCTTAAGAGGGCAGAATACGATGTGCCCTTCATCGTTTGTGAGGATTGGGGCTGGTGGGTAGAGGTTAAGCTCCCGCAGTGCAGGCTGGGGATTACTTGTTACCGCGACCACGACGAGAATACGATGTGCGACTTCGCATGTTCGCCGAGTCCCCCAAAGGAGCGGGTCTGGAGTTGGACGCGGTTTCGATTCGTGGATATCGCCGCTGAACTAGTTCAAATTCGGAGAACTCTGGTGGAGGCTTTCACGGCAGACCCCGAAATCAATTTCCTAGGAGAGGTCGACGAGATTCCGCTCTACCAAAACTAGTGGCGAACAATGCGCAGCACCACAAATCCGACCGCGCTGGTGAGTTGGAGGATTGACTGGAGGAGGGAGCGTGGTAGAAGTAATGAAAGTGCGCTGAGTCGGTCGGATTGGGTGTGCTTGAACGTTATCCAATGTAAGCATTGCGGACTTTGCATCGTTTTGAATGGCGAGTTCGTAGTGACGGATGCTCAGTAACGAGGTTTTGCGCGGTAGGCGAGTTCGGCGT
>NZ_BMXI01000071.1 GCF_014651675.1 Roseibacillus persicicus | reverse complement strand
ACTACACCTCGCACTAATTCGGTCACGACTATCGCAACGATAACGCCAGCAACTGAGAGGAGCGTTGCGGTTTTCCACATAGAATATTTTTTTGCAGAACGTTCCAGCACACCCAATCCGACCGACTCAGCGCGCCTTCGTTAGTTCTACCACCTTTCCTCCCCCCGTCAATCTCCGACTCGCCAGCGCGGTCGGATTTGTGGTGCTGCGCATTGTTCGGCACGGGTAGAATCTACTTCGAGAAGACCGTTCTCGTTTCCCCAACCTTGATATTCTCAAACTGAAAATCCCTGTGACTCCCCTGCCATTCTCCGGAGGCGACAAGGTCCCAATCTGGAAATCCACTACGACTTGGTTCCATAACTGCAAATCGGCCACTTGAACCAAACACTACCCCAATCCCCTCATGGCTGACGAATTCATCAATCCAGAATACGCCAGCCTTCAAAGCCTCGAAGGCAACAGTGCTGGAATCGACTGGTCGCGATGCACCCTTGAACGCATAATCAGCCTTCGGCGTGCGCGCAGCAGTTTCGTAGCAGGGAAATGATTGAGCACGCCGACCCCAGGCGAAGAGCAGAAGGAGAGCGGTGAGCAACAGTATACTACCCACACTCAGCGCCAGTCTCTTTTTCATATTTTCAGCCGAACGTCTCAGCAAACCCAATCCGACCGACTCAGCACGCTTTCGATAGTTCTACCACCTCCCCTCCTCCAGTCAAGCCTCCGACTCGCCAGCGCGGTCGGATTTGTGGTGCTGCGCCTTGT
>NZ_BMXI01000070.1 GCF_014651675.1 Roseibacillus persicicus | reverse complement strand
ACGTTCGGCAAAAAAATCCGCATGGCATCGAAACCTCCAGTGATTCCCTTCGTTCCGAAGTCAACTTCGTTTCTGAAGCCGGGAATGTTCTGGGATATCCCTCTTCGCGACGGAAGTTATGCATGCGGAAGAGTGCTTTGCATTGAAGGCAAGCATCGCAAAAGAAGATCAAACCTATTCTGGGCAGGATTGCTTCGATGGCACGGGTCGGTGGCTCCAACAATGGAGGGAATTTCAGGGGCTCCCGTGCTCTGGCAAGGTGATTTCAATGTTCGTTCTTTCAAGGATTCTGGGTCGAGAATCCTAGGCCTTCTGCCACTTGAAGCCGATGACTTAGAGATTCCACCACTACTCACTACAACTCTTAATGGAGAGGTGATGATTGGGTATGACGTGTTGCGTCCGGCGACTAATGCCGAGTATCGGTCCCTACCAGTCAAGACTGTCCAAGTGAGTAACGATTCGTTTCGCGAGATCGCAGACGAGGTCTTCCTTGACGGCAAGCCGTTGCGGTGGGACCGATCTCCTGATGAGAATGCGCTTTTAGACTCCTTAGGGTTGAAGACTCCTGCTGACCTTAAGGAAGTCGAGGCGAGGTTGAGTCGCGAGTGGCGAGCGAGTAAGAGAGTAAGAGCGAAGAAATCAAGGCCGAACAATGCGCAGCACCACAAATCCGACCGCGCCGGCGAGTTGGAGGATTGACTGGAGGAGGGGGCGTGGTAGAAGTAGTGAAAGTGCGCTGAGTCGGTCGGATTGGGTGTGCTTGAACGTT
>NZ_BMXI01000069.1 GCF_014651675.1 Roseibacillus persicicus | reverse complement strand
CAAATCCGACCGCGCTGGCGAGTCGGAGATTGACTGGAGGAGGGAACGTGATAGAACTTGGGAAAGTGCGCTGAGTCGGTCGGATTGGGTGTGCTCGAACGTTCGGCTGAAGATATGGAGATACCCACGAAAACCGATTGGAAGGAATCGTGGCTAGGCCTTGATGAGGCTGCCGCCTTTAAGAACTTCTATGGGAAAGACCTCAAGGAGGCTCTTCAGCTTTTCGAGCAATGTGCGATGTCCTATCAAGAGGACTTAATCTACATGCCAGAAGTGCCCTTCAAATACTACGTTCGCGCGTATTTTCGCTTTCTTGCCAGCGAGAAGTCGTGAGGTGATTCAGACGGGGCAAGTTGTTTCATCAGTCTAATTAGCTATTATGTTGGTAGTAAACCTGATTGGCTTGCTGATTCGTGGCCGATAATCGAGCCCATCTTAGAGAAGATTAGAGGGAATCAGATTAGCTTTTATGATGCTGATCCATCGATATACGGAGACTTCGACAAACGAATCCAGAAGCTTAACAAGAAGCGAAGAAGGCCGAACAATGCGCAGCACCACAAATCCGACCGCGCTGGCGAGTCGGAGGCTTGACTGGAGGAGGGGACGTGATAGAACTATCGAAAGCGCGCTGAGTCGGTCGGATTGGGTGTGCTGGAACGTTCGCCTACAAATGCTAGTTTGTTAGGTAATGGCAGGTCCAAACACGCGCTACAACACGCGCTACTTGTCTATTTGACTGAATCATCTTAGGCTAGAAGGTATGCCAGACCGTCTT
>NZ_BMXI01000068.1 GCF_014651675.1 Roseibacillus persicicus | reverse complement strand
AGCTGTTCTTTAGCTTCTTCCTCAGCAAAAATCAATCCGAGCAATAGCATCGCGCTCAAAATGAGATAGGTTATTAGTCTGCAACGGCTCATTTTCAGTCGAACGTTTGGGCACACCCAATCCGACCGACTCAGCGCGCTTTCACTACTTTTACCACGTCCCCTCCTCCAAGCAACCACCAACTCTCCAGCGCGGTCGGATTTGTGGTGCTGCTGTTTGTTCGACACTAATCAGTCTGAGGCGGTAAGGGAGGCGGTTGAACTATCGTTCTTGGTGGCTCGTTCTTCCCCTGATTCGCATACCTTAGAAGTGCTTGCCCATAGTCGCCAATTGAATCTTCAGGCCCATTCCTATAGCGCTTAATCACTCGCTGCACTGGCCAAGCCTCGACGCCCGATTCGGTCCTAATCTGAATATTAATTTCTGCTGCGGGGTCGTTGGCATCGACAAACCAAACGCCATTTGTCTTCCTAATCAGCACTTCGCCGACGTAGGAACCGAGAGCAAAGAGGCGCTGACCTCTATCCTCAGAGAGTAAACCGCCTTCGACCGGTTCACCGTCTTTTGTTTGTTCTTCGAAAAAGCGATCTACCTCGTAAAGACTTTTAAGCGAGAAGTCTGCGTTGTAGTCCGAATAATTCAGTGCTCCGCTAATCCATTCTGCAGCTGCCTTTGCGTCAACGATTACCGGGTGCATATCTACTTTTAGTCGAACGTTCAAGCACACCCAATCCGACCGACTCAGCGCGCTTTCATTACTTCTACCACCTCCACTCCTACAATCAAACTCCAAACTCGCCAGCGCGGTCGGATT
>NZ_BMXI01000067.1 GCF_014651675.1 Roseibacillus persicicus | reverse complement strand
GCTGATAAAGCACGTCCGGCATCTCTGTCGTTTTATTCTTCAAAGCAGCGACAGAGTGCCGGAATTTACTGATTTTGAAAAGCTTCCAATTTGTCCACACGGCCTAGGAATGGCACCGACTATTCACTCTCCTTTTATTTAGGTGTAGCTCATACTGAGACCGAAAAGCTGATTTCTGAAATCGAAGAGCGGAAGATCACTCCATACGATAGAACCGTGTTTCTGTATTCAGTTAACCAGCAGAACTTTGAGTTGCTAGATTTCACAGGTGATACTTGCTGGTATGGTTTGGAACGAGACACAGACTTTTCAGAGGTGTCTAGTGGAGTTCAACGATTCATTCGTGAGTGCGCTCAATCATATTTTCAGCATTTTCATGACCTCCTGACTATCAGAGCCTCCTTGGAGGCCAGAGATGGACTAGGCCAGAATCAAACACCTTTTAAGCAGGTGTTGGCGATTGATGCTCTCTTAGGGGACTCCGATCACTTTAGAAGTTATCTTGTGCTTCTTCAGAGCGAATTGGACGGTGGATATCGCCATGAAGTTCAGAGTTTCAATGAATTTTATCAAGCTATCTCAATTCGATTTCCCCATCTCTTCTCTTCGTTTGAACTCAAATAGGTCATAACGGCCGAACAATGCGCAGCACCACAAATCCGACGGCGCTGGCGAGTTGGATATTGACTGAAGAAGGGAAGTTGGTAGAACTATCGAAAGCGCGCTGAGTCGGTCGGATTGGGTGTGCTGAGACGTTCGCCTAGAAATGCTAGTTTGTTAGGTAATGGCAGGTCCAAACACGCGCTACAACACGCGCTACTTGTCTATTTGACTGAATCATCTTAGGCTAGAAGGTATGCCAGACCGTCTT
>NZ_BMXI01000066.1 GCF_014651675.1 Roseibacillus persicicus | reverse complement strand
TGAAGTGCGCGAGAATTCTGGACCACTCGCTAACCCACGAATAGAATATGAATGTGAAATCCCGCAGACGCTTCTCTCCAGAATTCAAAGCTCAAGCACTTGAACTTGTTGCACTTGGAAAGCCCGTCGATGTTGTCGCTCGCGAACTCGAAGTCGGGCCTGATTTAATATACTCTTGGCGTCGAAAAGCCGAAAAACAAACGCAACTCGTTTGCGGAGTGGAGGGAGCCGTAGGCGACCGGAGCGCAGCAGACGAGTTGCGTTTGTTGCGCCGCCAGGTCGCCAACCTTCAAATCGAGAACGACATTTTAAAAAAAGCGGCAATTATTCTCGGCACCTCAAATCCACCAAAGAAAGGCGGCTCATGATTGGCGCCATCCAAGAAAAAACCAAAGCATCTACTCGCCGAATTTGCCGAGTTCTGAGGCTGCCTCGCAGCTCCTATCATGCTGCCAAAACGCCTACTCCGACCCAGTGCCGAGACCTCGTAATAGGCAACCGAATCGAAGCTATCTTCAAGGCTAATCGACGTTGCTACGGCTACCGTCGCATTGCTTCTGACCTCGCCGACGAGAATCTGGTCTGTTCGCACGCACGAGTTCGACGCCTAATGAAGGAGCGTGGTCTGTTTGCTATCCAGCCCAAGAGCTACAAGCCTTGCACCAGTGATGGACGTGCTGACAAACCATCCCCAAATCTTCTGCGAGGGCAGAAGTTGCCGAGCAAACCTAACAAGGTTTGGACTGGAGATATTACCTATATCCCGACCTCACAAGGTTGGCGCTATCTTGCCGTCGTTATCGACCTCTACTCGCGCCGAATCGTTGGCTGGTCCTTGGCCAGCCACATGCGTGCCGACCTCGTTTGCGATGCTCTCAACCAAGCGCTCGTATCGCGGCAACGAAAAGGTTCCTCTCTCATTTTTCACAGTGATCGAGGTAG
>NZ_BMXI01000065.1 GCF_014651675.1 Roseibacillus persicicus | reverse complement strand
GATTTGGAAACTGACGTTGACGGCCGATTTGCGATTCTCAGAAAGACACCCTAAAAGTACAGTTTGTTTTGCGTCTTTTTCGGCAACTTCATCTGGAAAACGGTCTATGTCCAAAGTAAATCGCTCGAAGCCCTGGCCCGTCAAAGATGTCCGCTACGTCGAAGTCGCGCCCACCGGCCTCACCACCCGCCATCTTCATATCGAGTTCGACCACGGTATCCGCATCGTCGTCGTAAACGAAAACCAACTCATCGGGCATCTCCGCCGCGAAGCGAACACGACGTCAGTGTGGTGCGCTGCTCTCAACCTCATCGAAAGCATCAGCCATGCCTCAGAAAAATCCCACCAAACAGCTCACACCTCACCAAAAAATACCAAAACCATCGTAATCGACCTCAAAACACTACGAGCTCAATGGAAATAAAAAACGACCACAGCGTGAAAATTCGCCCAAAATCACCCGACCTCAATTAGGAAACCGAACACGACCTCAGTGTGGTGCGCTACACCATACTGATCTCGATCCCGTTTGCCTTGAGTGTGGAAACCCAGTTGCGTCCAGTGAACTGGGCACCCTGATCGGTGTTGAATATTTTCGGAATACGTCCGGTCCGACGCATGGCTTCATTGAGCGCTCTCACGCAGAAGCTGCTATCCATCGTGTTGCTCAACTCCCAAGACAGGACCGCTCGGCTGTGCCAATCCATAATCGCCACGAGGTAGGCATGGCCTTTGGCCATCGGGATGTAAGTGATGTCTGCGCACCAGACTTCGTCGACGGCCCTAACCTCCCGCCCTCTCAAAAGGTAGGGGTAGACGGTGTGTTCCTTGTTCGGTTTACTCGTCGTGGGTTGCGGAACCATCGCCACGATCCCCATGATACGCATCAGTCGGCGCATCCGGCTTCGGCCGATCCACCAACCGTGGTCTCGAAGTTCGCGACGGAGTTTACGATTACCTAAAAATGGAAACTCCATGTGGAGTTCATCAAGACAAC
>NZ_BMXI01000064.1 GCF_014651675.1 Roseibacillus persicicus | reverse complement strand
AACAACTCCAAGGAGCCAACTTGGAGTTCACCTCAAAGAAACCAGCGTTCCACTGCCTCGTCAAAGCAGAAGAAATCGTCCAGATAATACGATTTCAAGCGAACGTTTTAGCACACCCAATCCGACCGACTCAGCGCGCTTTCACTTCTTCTAACACGCTCCCTCCTCCAGTCAAGTCTCCGACTCGCCAGCGCGGTCGGATTTGTGGTGCTGCGCATTGTTAGCCCTTTCTGACTCGAAGTGGATGAGGCATACCTGATGGGTAAAGGTATCCAGCTTCAAGAAAGTGATAGTTCGGCTTCATTCGTCGTAGCTCATCACTATAGCTCTTGTAGCCAGGGTATCCAAGAAGAATCACATTGCGGCGTAGCTTTCTTGCTCGTTCAATCGTCAACGACAGTAGCCAAAAAAAGTGATATTCATCCTCAGACCGAAAATCAATATCACTCGCCTTCCTCGGGAGGTCAAATTGCGCAACAACCTCCCCATTCTTGCTGGATAATACGGCTTGATTCTCAATCTTCAACTCGGGAGTCCAAACAGAATAGGCAGCGTTACTCTGATCCTGTTTCTGTTGCCGACCGTTCGCGAGGCAGCTCGCAAGGAGACTATTAGCTAGTGCAAAGGGGCTCCATTCGTTCGTTACCGTGAGAGGAGCTGTCGGAAGAACATCCTTACGAAGGAAGGAGCAATACTTGAAGATCTCTTTCGCAGTGTCAGACTGCTCCTCTGCGGTTACAATCGAATGTAGAGCAGACTCAAAGCGTTCGGCAAAGTCATCATTCGAGCGAAACCTCTTTCGAGTAACCCCCAAGAGATAATTAAATGTCTTTCGCCCTTGAGACCCTCCGCTAGGTTCAAGATCGTTGTGGGTAAACATATTTTAGGCTAACGTTCCAGCACACCCAATCCGACCGACTCAGCGCGCTTTCACTAGTTCTATCACGCTCCCTCCTCCCGTCAATCCCTCAACTCGCCAGCGCGGTCGGATTTGTGGTGCTGCG
>NZ_BMXI01000063.1 GCF_014651675.1 Roseibacillus persicicus | reverse complement strand
CGGATTTGTTCCAGATGGTTTGATTGGATCTACGTTGGTTTCGATGTCAACGATGAGGTGAGAATGGCCAGGCAGGTGAGGGAAGGCGTGCAGATTTTTGTTGCCGTCACGGGGTTTTGACGAAGTCCGGTGACAAGGCTTTGTTTTTCAGGCGGCAGGGAAGGTTCTATTGACGGGGCTCAAACGAGGGCTTCCCGTCATAGAAGTTTCGGTCGTCTTCGAAGAACTCGGATATTGCTATATTTTGGCAGCGAACAATGCGCAGCACCACAAATCCGACCGCGCTGGCGAGTCGGGGGTTGACGGGAGGAGTGGAGGTGGTAGAACCGTCGAAAGTGCGCTGAGTCGGTCGGATTGGGTGTGCTGGAACGTTCGACTAAAATGTATTACTTCGTCGCCATTATTCTTTCGGGTGCGTGGCTTTCAGCCTACTTTGTCTCTCCTCTCGACGAAATGATTGAGGAGGCCTTTAGATTTGATCGGGTTCTCCAGTATTCTCTTTTCCCAATAATGTCAGTGTTTATTGCTACGACATTTAGAAAGTGGATATTAGCATGTCGTGGATGGAAGGCGTTACTGCCCTCTTCTATTTTGCCTTGGTTCGGAACACTAATGGTTGCTCTGGCAACAGCTTTTTTTGGATACTTTTCGACTGAGAGCCAGAACTCAAATATTTTAGCGTCTTTGTTTGTCTCTCTTTGGTATGGAGTGGTTTATACAGTGATGGGTTTTTGGGTAATCTTCCCTCTTGGCATTTTTTCCCAGTATGCGCTCCTAGCAGTCGGAGGCGATTCAACACAAACTGGGACAGGTCGAACAATGCGTCGCTGCTGAACCCGACCGCGCTGGCGAGTCGGCAATTGATAGCATATTTGTAGGCAGTAGAAATCTTGAAAGTTCTCTGAGCGGTCGGTTCAGCAGGACTCTAACGTTCGCTTGGAATCGTATTATCTGGACGATTTCTTCTGCTTTGACAAGGCAGTGGAACGCTGGTTTTTTCGAGGTGAACTCCAAGTAGGCTCCTCGAATTTGTT
>NZ_BMXI01000062.1 GCF_014651675.1 Roseibacillus persicicus | reverse complement strand
ACTTGCAAAACACCAACTGGACAGCCATCGCCACCAGGTTCTCCTAAGCGATGAAATGGACCAATCGGGGTAGACATTTTACTAGAAGGATTCTTTTAAGCGAACGTTCAAGCACACCCAATCCGACCGACTCAGCGCGCTTTCACTACTTCTATCACGCTCCCTCCTTCCGTCAAGCCTCCGACTCGCCAGCGCGGTCGGATTTGTGGTGCTGCGCATTGTTAGGCAATGCCTAGTCAAACGGACGGCGGAAGTCTATTTTTGCTAACTTTCCGCTACTGTGACGCAACCAATGGACACCCTCTACATCAGTATATTCTAGGTCGATTAAGGGATAACCAAATATATCACTGCTCAAAATTCCGTATTCTATTGTATCATCAAGAGACTGACGGGGTGGAATAGTTCCAAAAACCACCTCAACGTCACCAAAGTCAGCGTCAAAGTTCTCCTGCTTGAATCCTCGAACAACACAGTCGTAAAAGGGAACGATTGTTGGGTTCTTAACGAATAATTTCCAATTGCCTTCGAATTCTTCACACCAGCCCGTTAGTCCGGCTTCCGAGGCTCCTGTTGTGAGCTCAACGAAAGTTCTCAGCTCGTGAATCTCCTTCCACTGCTTTAGTAACTCCGGTGAAAAATCAACTCCGTGGTTCTTATCTACTAGTGAGGCGCAAAACTCACACAACCAAATGCCGTTACTCGCTGATGACCTTTCGTCTGAGGTCTGAGAGCTGTTGAATCGTGGTCCTCCCTCACTTGCTGCATGAATATGGGCTGCCACCCCAGGCTTTATAGCCTTATTAGGATCTACTATTGAGGCACCTACCGTAGTTCGCTGACAGTCTGGATTACTACATCGATACGCAGAGCGCTCAGCCAGCAGACGCTTCACAGGTTCTAGAAATTCATCCCGCGCCATCTATTTTCTGCCTAACGTCTCAGCACACCCAATCCGACCGACTCAGCGCACTTTCACTGGTTCTATCACGTTCCCTCCTCCAGTCAATCTCCGACTCGCCAGCGCGGTCGGATTTGTGGT
>NZ_BMXI01000061.1 GCF_014651675.1 Roseibacillus persicicus | reverse complement strand
CAAAATTGACCCGACTAAACGACAACGGCAATTCGGCCACATCCCGACTCTGTGGGCGTGGACTTGTCAGATCTTTGAACGCAACGAATCTTGTTCTCGGGGACTTGCTCACCTCCAGTCTTGGGCTGCCTCTGAAGGACTTCCAGTTCCTGCTGGCGATAGCGGGGCATATTGCCGGGCTCGAATGAGACTTAAGGACGACTTTATTGAAGCTCTTTCGCAACGAACTCTCGCGGCTATGGACGTCGCCATCGACGAGGAAAACCGCTGGCAAGGTTTTGAACTCAAGGCCATTGACGGCAGCTCCGTCAAATTAATGGATACGCCCGAAAATCAGGAACAATACCCGCAGCCCAGCGTCCAAAAAGAAGGCTGCGGCTTTCCGGTCATGTCGGTTTCGGCTTTGCTCAATCTTAGCCATGGAGGGATAGAGCATTTCGTGACGGGACCTCTCAAGGAGCAGGATGCAAGCCTTGCTCGGCAATCGCTTGAGCACCTACACGAGGGCGACTTGCTTCTCGCCGACCGAGCCTACAGCTCCTTCCGTCTCATCTCAGAGATTCGCAAGCAGGGTGCTCATTGCGTGATGCGCTTGAACAGTCGACGAGATGAAGCGCTCGATTGGCGGAAAGGAAAACGAGTAGGCCGTCACGAACGCGTGCTCACCTTGAGTCGTCCGGCATTTTCCAGAACGGGAATCACCGGCGAACAATGGGAGAACCTACCCGAAGAATTGACAGTTCGTATCATTCGAATGAACTACGAAGACCGCGCTGGAAAGAAAAAGAGAATGACCATCGTCACCACCCTCATTGACTCTTCAAAATACGACGGAATGGAGCTGCACAGCCTCTATGCCAAGCGTTGGGAAATTGAAGTTCGGCTGCGAGACATCAAGACCTTGCTAGGCTTCGAAATGCTGCGAGTTCGCACACCATCTATGGCGCGCAAGACCCTCGCGATGGTCCGCCTATCCTACAATTTACTTCGCTGTCTGATGCAGCGTGCAGCTCGAACATCTCCCGCGAAAATTGATGAGATCAG
>NZ_BMXI01000060.1:420-1050 GCF_014651675.1 Roseibacillus persicicus | reverse complement strand
GACGCCGAACTCGCCTACCGCGCAAAACCTCGTTACTGAGCATCCGTCACCGCGAACTCGCCATTCAAAACAATGCAAAGTCCGCAATGCTTACATTGGATAACGTCTCAGCACACCCAATCCGACCGACTCAGCGCGCTTCCACTAGTTCTACCACACTCCGCCTTCCAGTCAACCTCCGACTCGCCAGCGCGGTCGGATTTGTGGTGCTGCGCATTGTTCGGCCCTGCAGAAGCTAAGTATCCGCACAGAAACAGACTAAGGCGTTTTCCGAAAGACAAGTGAGTAGCTATCTGCAGGCGAGGTCATAACCTTTACCTCTAGGAACAGAACAACATCCTCTTGAAACACCTTCCGCCATTCCTGCTGTCGGGAGCTATATCCATTCGATCCACTATTCATGGCAAACACAGTAATAGCTTCCGACTTGCCTGAAAATCGAACTTCCTGACCGTTTGGATCAGGTTTCCCATGCGCCTCGCCAACCATCTCGACAAAATCCCAACCATCGGATTCCCTCGCATGAATTTCCGCTCTCACTTCAGGTCGCTCCGTAAAGTCACGGCGGTTACAATGCGAACAAACTAATGCGATGATAGCCACTAAGAGAATATACCACGTAGCCCTCAT
>NZ_BMXI01000060.1:0-372 GCF_014651675.1 Roseibacillus persicicus | reverse complement strand
CGACCGACTCAGCGCACTTTCACTGGTTCTATCACGTTCCCTCCTCCAGTCAATCTCCGACTCGCCAGCGCGGTCGGATTTGTGGTGCTGCGCATTGTTCGCTGCCAAAATATAGCAATATCCGAATTCTTCGAAGACCGCCGAAACTTCTATGACGGGAAGCCCTCGTTCCAGCTTCGTCAATAGAACCTTCCCTCTCGCCTGAATAACAAAGCCTTGTCACCAGAACTTCGTCAAAACCTTGTGACGACAACAAAAACCTGCCCGCCTTCCCTCACCTGCCTGGCCATTCTCACCTCATCGTTGACATCGAAACCAACGTAGATCCAATCAAACCATCTGGAACAAATCCGAGGAGCCAACTTGGAGTCC
>NZ_BMXI01000059.1 GCF_014651675.1 Roseibacillus persicicus | reverse complement strand
TTGGCCAGCCACATGCGTGCCGACCTCGTTTGCGATGCTCTCAACCAAGCGCTCGTATCGCGGCAACGAAAAGGTTCCTCTCTCATTTTTCACAGTGATCGAGGTAGCCAATACGGGAGCAAGACCTATCGCGATATCCTCCAGCAGGCAGGCATCACTCAAAGCATGTCGCGTCGGGCAAATCCCTATGACAACGCTTGGACGGAATCTTTCATGAGCACGCTCAAAAGAGAAATGCTCCAAGACGGTTGCTTCATCGAAGACTGTGATGCCCGCACCGAACTTTTTACCTTTATCGAAAGCTACTACAACACGCGTCGAAAGCACTCTTCTCTAGGATACCAATCACCCTCCAAATTCGAAACTCTCTTCAACCAAAACTAACCCACAAACTGGTCCAGAAATCAGTTGCACCTCATTTCGAGTAGAACCTTTGTCACCTCGAACTCGCCAAATTTCTCCACTGTCAGCCACAGAATCCATCAACTGCAAACTCGCCCACCGCGCAATGCCAGCCACCGAACCGATACGCCGACCTCGCCTACCGCGCAAAATCTTGTCGTAGAGCATTCGTCATCTCGAACTCGCCATTCAAAACACTGCAATGTCCGCAATGCTTATATTGGATAACGTCTCAGCACACCCAATCCGACCGACTCAGCGCGCTTTCACTACTTCTACCACGCTCACTCCTCCCGTCAATCCTCTAACTCGCCAGCGCGGTCGGATTTGTGGTGCTGCGCATTGTTGGGCTAGTTCTGTCCAAGCGACCTCGAAGAACTCATCAAGCAACGGTTCGTCAAATCCTACCCGAACGCCAACAAAATAGAACCTGAGTCGCGAACCCAAACGCCAATTTCTGCTCTAGTTTGGTTTGCTGCCAGCCACTACTGCGCAACCATGTCAAATCGTCGAATTCACCAACAAAACAGAACCTCGATTCCAAGCCTATCCACAGCCAAAGCCGCAACAGTTCAATCGAGCACGAGCTCCTCTTCGGCGAAATAGTTCAAAGCCACGACAGAACATACAGAACCGAATCTCTAGAGCCTATTCCAAGCCCAACGTTTCAGCACACCCAATCCGACCGACTCAGCGCGCTTTCACTAGTTCTATCACGCTCCCTCCTCCCGTCAATCCCTCAACTCGCCAGCGCGGTCGGATTTGTGGTGCTGCG
>NZ_BMXI01000058.1 GCF_014651675.1 Roseibacillus persicicus | reverse complement strand
CCACAAATCCGACCGCGCTGGCGAGTTGGTGGTTGATTGGAGGAGGGGACGTGGTAGAAGTATTCAAAGCGCGCTGAGTCGGTCGGATTGGGTGTGCTTGAACGTTCGGCTGAAAATCGACTAGAATCATAACCACTGTCGTCTTATCAACATGAAGATGGAATTCGAGAACCCTACTAATGGATACGTAGAAGAGGTCGATGGAGCATGGTTCTACACCTTACTATTCGGCTGTTTCTATCTAGCCTATAAAGGAGCATGGATGGCAGCAATATTCGCTGTTATCGTAGCGATATTCACGTTTGGGATTTCATGGCTGCTTCTGCCCATCTTTGCGGCGGATATTCTCAAGAAGAGTTACCTTCAGAGGGGATGGATTGAACGCACTGTTGAAACTCATAATGAGCAATTGACAGAGCCAAGAAAGCGGAGTTCTGAGCATCAGCGGAAACTAAACGACGTTAAAAAGAAAATGGGCTGGTAGTGGGTTTTCGAGGACTAAACTCAACCTGAGCCGAACAATGCGCCGCTGCCAAACCCGTTCGCGCTGGCGAGTTTGCAATTGACAGCATATTTGTAGGCTGTAGAAGTAGTGAAGGCTCGCTGAACGAACGGTTTGGCAGGGCTGGAACGTTCGGTTTAAAATGTTTACGCGTATTATAGTTGAGGAGGAGAATGAACGACTCGCTACCTCCGCGACATATCGGCAGGACATGGTAGGACGTGAGAATAGAACCATTTTTGCTCACGGTGTCCTGCTACTGTTGAGCATTGCGTTTTTCGTGATTGAGGCGGTATCAACGGTTGCTTTTTCTCGTTGGTTGGAGGGTTTAGCTGCCGGAGTCGCGATTGCTTCCTTGATACGATTGATAGAAGGATTCTCGAAGATTCGAAAGATAAGGAAACTAGCCCCTTAGCGCCGATTAGAGACTGAGCCGCAATGGAATCCCTGGCATGGCCAGAGTCGACGCTTCGGACCGGAAAAGATACCGAACAATGCGCAGCACCACAAATCCGACCGCGCTGGCGAGTCGGAGATTGACTGGAGGAAGGAACGTGATAGAACCAGTGAAAGTGCGCTGAGTCGGTCGGATTGGGTGTGCTAGAACGTTATCCAATGTAAGCATTGCGGACTTTGCATTGTTTTGAATGGCGAGTTCGCGGTGACGGATGCTTTGCAACGAGGTTTTGCGCGGTCGGCGAGTTCGGCGT
>NZ_BMXI01000057.1 GCF_014651675.1 Roseibacillus persicicus | reverse complement strand
CCAGGGCGATCAAGCTAGGGATCCTACCGCAGATAGAAGGCAAAAAGTCTGGTACACCGCATCAAGGGGCCTCAAGTTATTGAATGCCTCGAAACCCAGATAAAATCGACTACAGCAATGGCTTTCCGGATGGCTTTGAAGCCTTTCAAATTATTGAAGATCCGCGCATAGGTAATCACCGGAAGCACCATTTTGGAGAAGTTCTTTTCATGGCTGTTACCGCGACTCTCTGCGGGATGGACAACTTCGCTGAAATCGAAGATTTCTGCGAAAACCAAACCACTTGGCTAAAAAAATGGATCACAATTCCCAACGGAGTTCCGACCGCTCAGACCTTTTCTAACATCTTTAATCTCATTGAGCCCAAGCAGTTCAATCTCTGCCTGCAAGCTCACCTCAAGACTATCTCAGCACCTCTCCACGACGGCATCATTGCGCTCGATGGAAAGACGCTTCGCGGCAGTCACACCCTCAAGCAAAAGCCGGTCCACGTCGTGAGCGCCTGGGACACCAAACAGCAACTGACGCTCTGTCAGGACCATGTCCCTGATAAAGAAAATGAAATCGCCGCCATTGATCGCATTCTCGGCCAACTCGACTTAACCGGGCACACCATTACCATCGACGCGATGGGGACCCAGCGGGCGTTTGCGCAAAAAATCATCCACAAAAAAGCGGACTACCTCTTTGCCCTCAAAGGTAATCAAGGAAAGCTCCACAAGGAAACAATCGACCATTTTCACTTTGCCTTACGACATCTCAAGCTAGCAACCGCAAAGGGTTGGAGCATCCATCAAGACTTCCAAAGCAAGCATGGCCGCCAGACACTTTGCAGCGTGGTAGCCACCGACAAGCTCGATTGGATGGATGGCGAGATTCGGTCGCAGTGGGCCAACTTGCGGAGCCTCATTGTAGTAGAAAACCAAACCACTGAAGTATCCACTGGCCGGAAACGACGAGCTGAAAAAAGATATTATCTCAGTAGTCTACCTGCAGACGCTCAGCATCTTCGCGAAACAATTCGAGCGCATTGGGGAATTGAAAACAACTGCCACTGGAAGCTCGACGTATACTTCCGAGAAGATGCCAATCAGACCGGAGCGGGGAATTCATCAAAGAACCTAGGAACGATTCGGCGCATCGTATTGAATCTACTCAATATGGATACGGGAACAGTGAAGAGTCTTCCAAAAAAACGTTTCCAAGCACTGATGAACCAAAGCTACCGTGAACGTATTCTTTCCCTAGCTTGATCGCCCTG
>NZ_BMXI01000056.1 GCF_014651675.1 Roseibacillus persicicus | reverse complement strand
AAATCCGACCGCGCTGGCGAGTCGGAGATTGACTGGAGGATGGAACGTGATAGAAGTGTTGAAAGCGCGCGGAGTTGGTCGGATTGGGTGTGCTTGAACGTTCGGCTGAGAATGAGTTCGCAAGATTCTATCAACCTGCTACCCACGGATCTCCGCGAATACCTTAGTGAAAATTCAGGGGCGGTTTTGGCATTGAACCCTGCTAAGAGGAGTCACGTAAACGTTGAGAACGTACGTTTAAAGAGGCTCAATGACTTGGAAATCACGGAGGTTCCACTAGACAGCGCAGACTACGGTCTAAATTGGGAATCTCACGGCTTGGATCCTTCAACCGAACGCCTTGCCGAAAATCGCCTGTTCTATAAATTTCGGATAATCGACCTCATTGCGGAGGAACTTGATGGAAGGTTTGGCGAGTATGGTATTTTTTCTTGGTTTTGCGACCTTGAACGATACGGAACATGGGACGAGACCCACTACGTAATTTACACGTTTCCTGAGACCACGTGGAGTGACATAATGAAGGAACCGATGAAGTATATTAATGCTCAATGGGAACCTGATAACGTCGTTTGTGAACTTCTAGTTCCATGGCTAGAGCAGCATCTTGGTGTTGATATGAACCGATTTAGGTTGCCGCAATCTGACTTGACTGATGAACCCTGGTGGTAGCGACTGAGCCAGAAGAATCAAACCGATGCAGAACAATGCGCAGCACCACAAATCCGACCGCGCTGGCGAGTCGGAGGTTGACTGGAGGAGGGAGCGTGATAGAAGTAGTGAAAGTGCGCTGAGTCGGTCGGATTGGGTGTGCTTGAACGTTCGGCAAGAAAATGGAGCTACTAACTCGATATGCTTTCGGTTTCGATCTCGAGGATTACGATTTTCGGAAACATGGCGCATTACCTCGATACGTAGGCGTCACTGGCTACAGTCACAAGGACGCGTTGAATCTAGTCTCGCGGTGGATGTTTCGATCAGATGTTTGGCCCAGAATCGCAGACATTTGGGTGGATTTCGATATGGATTTGGTTGATGAGTTGTGGGGCGTGGCGAATTTGGGGAACCCTGCGGGGAAAGGGATTTGGATGCCAGCCTTGAATCTTTTTTACGGTGTAGATGACGGGCGAAATCCCCCATATCGACCACATGCCCGCGAATGCATTGAGAGCGATTTTTCCGGAGCCAAATGGCACGAGGCTAGTCCTGCGAAAGCATGAGCCGAACAATGCGCCGCTGCCAAACCCGTCCGCGTTCTGGGTGACCTATTGACAGATTGCTTGAATGCTGTAGAACTATTGAAAGCTCGCTGAGCGGACGGTTTGGCAGGGCTGGAACGTTCGCTT
>NZ_BMXI01000055.1 GCF_014651675.1 Roseibacillus persicicus | reverse complement strand
ACCTAATATGCGCAAACTAGCAACGACCCCTGTGCAGGCCGTTCTGCTTTCGTGATCCGTTGTCACGACAAACCGTATGTATCGGCCCATTTTTCAGTCGAACGTTCCAGCCCTGCCAAACCGACCGTTCAGCGAGCTTTCACTAGTTCTACAGCCTACAAATATGCTGTCAATTGCCAACTCGCCAGCGCGGTCGGGTTTGGCAGCGGCGCATTGTTAGCCTTCTTTTTTTGAAAGCCTCTCGTATTCAGATTCAATTTTCTTATTCCTAGCTGACGTCTCATAAGAACCGCGAAACCAGTCTCTACCTAAGCCAACGAGCTGAAACACCGATATCTCTTCATAACCCTTCTTGATTAGGTCAGAATCAGAACCACCGTCCCTCATAACTTCCATTAATTTCTTTTGCCAAACCTCGCCTTTAGTCGAGGCATATCCCTTGTCCTTAAATTCTTGAAGCGGACGAAGCTCTTTTAGAGACTGGAAAGCCAGTCGGGCTGTGTCCGCAGTGTATGGTGGTTTTTCGGAAAGGAACTTCGTCATGCTTGGCATTTCCTCTCCGCAAACAAACGATATCGAAAAGGTGACGAATAGAAGTAAGATAGCGATTGTTTTCATCTTTCAGGCTAACGTTCCAGCCCTGCCAAACCGACCGTTCAGCGAGCTTTCAATAGTTCTACAGCCTACAAACATGCTGTCAATTGCCAACTCGCCAGCGCGGTCGGGTTTGGCAGCGGCGCCTTGTTCGGCACGTGTTGCGGTTCAGCTCGAATCCTTCCAGTATTCCCGTATTTCGTCCTTATCGGAGTCCATCCCTTCTCCTAACGTCGCTTCATTGAACTGCCTCGCTATTTCCAAGGTTGCTCGAAAGTCGCCATATTCCTCCAGATGACGCATTGCGCAACGAGCGAATACTGCCTGATTTACCTCAATGTCGTATCCATCGGTAATAATTGGGAACGAGTTATGAAACCTCAGGTAATTCGACAAGTAGATACCTTTCTGGATTGGCCCTCGACCAACGATGAGCCAAGAACCCTCTTCTGGATTGACACGAAGCCAGCGAGAGAAATTGCTCTCTCTAGGTTTTGTTGAGATTATTGGTATTAGTATGAAAAAATGAACAGAGCGATAGGTTCCATCTCCGGTATTAAATTGCGTTTCCCGCTTGTATCCGACGAAAAGTGTTAGGATGAAAAGAACGAGGAATATTAAGACTCTGAAAGATGTTCTCGAATCCTTCTTCATAATTTAAGCCGAACGTTCAAGCACACCCAATCCGACCGACTCAGCGCACTTTCACTACTTCTACCACCTCCCCTCCTCCAATCAAACTCCAAACTCGCCTGCGCGGTCGGATTTGT
>NZ_BMXI01000054.1 GCF_014651675.1 Roseibacillus persicicus | reverse complement strand
TACGCCGAACTCGCCTACCGCGCGAAAACCTCGTTACAGAGCATCCGTCACCGCGAACTCGCCATTCAAAGCAATACAAAGTCCGCAATGCTTACATTGGATAACGTGTAGCACACACAATCTGACCAGGCAAACCAAAACGCCTCCATACCACCAAATCCCGCCACCGAAGGGACGCCGCCCACGAATCACCAAGCGCGCGGGTCAGATTTGAGTGCTGCGTCTTGTTCTCTGCTTATGTTATGGCATTGGTGCTTCGGGTTGTCCGACTAGACACTTACCATCCAAAGCGATCGTAAACATCTGGTTCCCAACGCCACCACCGTCTCCGCAGGCCAAGTCGATAATGACGGTTGTTGAGTCTGAAGAAATTGTGACTAGTGTGTTTCGAAAACTTGGCTTAAAGGTGGTGTCAGTCCATGGGAGGAATACATGGGCGAGCAAATCGGACGGGCATTCAATCGTCTTATCGCCGAAACTCACGGCCAAACGCTGCAAATGAGGCAACTGGCTTGCCTTGGGAGGTAGCGGTCCCCCATCAAGTCCTACCATAGCATATCCATTCACCTTGGGCCAAATTGCGATATCTTTACCGTCGCGCTCCTCGATACGGAATGGATCGACTTTGTGTTTATCTGGATCGAACGGTCCTTCAGAAAGCAACACCTCTATCCTCTTTCCATTCACCGTAGCAGCGTAAATCACTTTATTGGTCTCGTATCCACCCGTCCACTTCTCCTGTCCATGGCCCACGACGGTGACGATGAGTAAGAAGCCAATAGATAGTAGTTTCATTCTTCAGAGAACGTTCTAGCACACCCAATCCGACCGACTCAGCGCGCTTTCGACAGTTCTACCACCTTCCCTCCTCCAGTCAACCTCCGACTCGCCAGCGCGGTCGGATTTGTGGTGCTGCGCATTGTTCGGCACCGACACGATTGCAGCTGTTCCCCAAGCCTAACCGCCTGAGATTCAGAGCCTCGGAGGACGTCCCCCCACGCCCACACAACAAAGCCATTGTTTCCTCTACATCGCCAGCCTGCAGCGCTACCTAACACTAGTATCCAAACAAGTCAGAAACCCAGATCCATCAACAAAACACTGCCTCGTTTGGTCTCGAACTCGCCCTTCCCCCATCGTCTCTGTCGTTCCCTTCGGAGTTTAGACCTCGAACTTGCATTCATTCGAACGATGTGGAATCACTTCGCAACCTGAAATGCTGCTAGCCTCTAAATCGATTCGTCAGGAACTACTCCTAACGTCGTTCCACTGAATTCAGGAATTCTAGTATCCAACCACCTCCCTCTCGGATGTGAATCATAACACAACGGTCTGTCCACTTTTTGCCGAACGTTCGAGCACACCCAATCCGACCGACTCAGCGCACTTTCCCAAGTTCTATCACGTTCCCTCCTCCAGTCAATCTCCGACTCGCCAGCGCGGTCGGATTTG
>NZ_BMXI01000053.1 GCF_014651675.1 Roseibacillus persicicus | reverse complement strand
CTGATCTCATCAATTTTCGCGGGAGATGTTCGAGCTGCACGCTGCATCAGACAGCGAAGTAAATTGTAGGATAGGCGGACCATCGCGAGGGTCTTGCGCGCCATAGAGGGTGTGCGAACTCGCAGCATTTCGAAGCCTAGCAAGGTCTTGATGTCTCGCAGCCGAACTTCAATTTCCCAACGCTTGGCATAGAGGCTGTGCAGCTCCATACCGTCGTATTTTGAAGAGTCAGTGAGAGTAGTGACGACAGTCATTCTCTTTTTCTTTCCTGCGCGGTCTTCGTAGTTCATTCGAATGATACGAACGATCAATTCTTCGGGTAGGTCCTCCCATTGTTCGCGGGTGATTCCCGTTCTGGAAAATGCCGGACGGCTCAAGGTGAGCACGCGTTCGTGACGACCTACTCGTTTTCCTTTTCGCCAATCGAGCGCTTCATCACGTCGACTGTTCAAGCGCATCACGCAATGAGCACCCCTCTTGCGAATCTCTGAGATGAGACGGAAGGAACTATAGGCTCGGTCGGCGAGAAGCAAGTGGCCCTCGTGCAGGTGCTCAAGCGATTGCCGAGCAAGGCTTGCATCCTGCTCTTTGAGAGGTCCCGTCACGAAATGCTCTATCCCTCCGTGGCTCAGATTGAGCAGGGCCGAAACCGACATGACCGGAAAGCCGCAGCCTTCTTTTTGGACGCTGGGCTGCGGGTATTGTTCCTGATTTTCAGATGTATCCATCAATTTGACGGAGCTGCCGTCAATGGCCTTGAGTTCAAAATCTTGCCAGCGGTTTTCCTCGCCAATGGCGACATCCATAGCTGCGAGAGTTCGTTGCGAAAGAGCTTCAACAAAGTCGTCCTTGAGCCTCATTCGAGCTCGGCAGTATGCCCCGCTATCACCAGCAGGAACCGGAAGCCCTTCAGAGGCCGCCCAAGACTGGAGGTGAGCAAGTCCCCGAGAACAAGATTCGTTGCGTTCAAAAATCTGACAAGTCCACGCCCACAGAGTCGGAATGTGACCGAATTGCCGTTGTCGTTTAGTCGGGTCAATTTTGGTCAGCCAATCAGAAGGCAAAACGTCTTCAAAAAGCACACCCAAACCGCTGGGTGACTGGGCCAACAACTGCTGTCGAGCGCGACGGATATCTGCTTGCGACTTTCGAGCGGCAGTGGCAAAAACGGTAGGCGGAAAGTTGGTCAGAAGCGGGTTATTTTTCACACAAAAACTACGTTTTCGTGACCAGCTTTCCGTCCCTAAAAATCAACGAAATGTGGCTTAATGCAGTGCCATTCTGGACTAACCCCTTTTCTCGCTTTAAGTCTCATTCGAGCCCGGCAATATGCCCCGCTATCGCCAGCAGGAACTGGAAGTCCTTCAGAGGCAGCCCAAGACTGGAGGTGAGACAAGTCCCCGAGAACAAGATTCGTTGCGTTCAAAGATCTGACAAGTCCACGCCCACAGAGTCGGGATGTGGCCGAATTGCCGTTGTCGTTTAGTCGGGTCAATTTTG
>NZ_BMXI01000052.1 GCF_014651675.1 Roseibacillus persicicus | reverse complement strand
TTTTCAGCTTTGACGAGACAGTGGAACGTTGGATTTATCGAGGTGAACTCCAAGTTGGCTCCTCGGATTTGTTCCAGATGGTTTGATTGGATCGACGTTGGTTTCGATGTCAACGATGTGGTGAGATTGGCCTGGCAGGTGAGGGAAGGCGTGCAGGTTTTTGTTGTCTTCACGAGGTTTTGACGTTGTCCGGTGACAAGCTTCTGCGCTTCAGGCGGTAGGGGAGATTTTATTGACGGGGCTCGAACGAGGCCTTCCCGTCGTAGAAGATTCGGCGGTCTTCGAAGAAATCGGATATTGCTATACTTTGACAGCGAACAATGCGCAGCACCACAAATCCGACCGCGCTGTCGAGTCGGAGGTTGACGGGAGGAGGGAGCGTGGTAGAACTATCGAAAGCGCGCTGAGTCGGTCGGATTGGGTGTGCTTGAACGTTCGCTAAAAAATGAAAGGACACGATCCAGAATTTATTCGAAATCGGATCGAGTGGCGTGCAGGAAAGCACAATTTTCCCTATCCATGTTCCAATTACTGGCGAAAGGCACCGGAAAAGATAGCGAACGCAGTTCCAAAGTCATTTTCTAATCCTGTTATTTATTCGGCGTTAGACGCTGAAAATTTCACCGTGATCGGTGTCGATGAAGTCTTCATAGGGCATAATGCCTTACCGGACAGCTTCGAAATAGATAGGATTAGGGCCATTCGACCACATCCAATGATGTCTTCCCCAACGGACAAGAAGAGCCTTAGCGGGTTGGAAGTGGAAAGAACAGAAGGGAGAGTGTCGATCTTGGCCTGTGAAGCGGGAGCACCCTGTTTTGCCATCTGGAATATTCTCCTCACGTTGATTGGAATGAAACGATAAAGCGAACAAGCAGCAGCACCACAAATCCGACCGCGCTGGTGAGTCGGAGGATTGACTGGAGGAGGGAGCGTGATAGAAGTATTGAAAGCGCGCTGAGTCGGTCGGATTGGGTGTGCCCAAACGTTATCCAATGTAAGCATTGCGGAATTTGCATTGTTTTGAATGGCGAGTTCGCGGTGACGGATGCTCAGTAACGAGGTTTTGCGCGGTAGGCGAGTTCGGCGTCTCGGTTCGGTGGTTGGCAGTGCGCGGCAGGCGAGTTCACAGTTGATGGATTCTGTGGTTGGCTGTGGAGAAGTTTGGCGAGTTCGAGGTGACGAAGGCTCTACGCGAAGGGTGATGCGGAGCATTGACGCGGCTTGACGTCACCGAGTTCGAGGTTTCCTTGCTCTTGCCCTTCTGACTTCGGACCGTCCTGGATAACATACCGCAGCACCACAAATCCGACCGCGCTTGCGAGTCTGAGGATTGACTGGAGGAGGGAGCGTGATAGAACTAATGAGAGTGCGCTGAGTCGGTCGGATTGGGTGTGCTTCAACGTTCTGCAAAAAAATATTCTATGTGGAAAACCGCAACGCTCCTCTCAGTTGCTGGCGTTATCGTTGCGATAGTCGTGACCGAATTAGTGCGAGGTGTAGTCGAT
>NZ_BMXI01000051.1 GCF_014651675.1 Roseibacillus persicicus | reverse complement strand
ACGTTAGGCATTAAAATGCGCTTGAGCGAAGAGGAATTCCGTGAGCAACTTGGATTAGAGTTTGCAAATATGTTGCCATACGAGTTCGAGAGGTCTGATGCTGTTGTGCCCTTGTTCTCACGGAGGCAAGAGGGCAGAACCGAGCGGGTTGGGATTGACCTGAGTACACATCATTGGCCAATCGGAACGATTCAGCTATTCTTCGGTGTTCATTATGATTGTCTTGACGAGGTATTTGAGGTGCTTGTTCGCCCCAAAACGCTAACCCAAGAGTCGATCAGTTCTCATGTTCACTGCGACACTGTCAACAGCGATAAGAATCTAGCTCGAGGACCAATTACGCGCTTCCTCTTCAATAATACTCCGTTCTTTAGGGCTTTCGACTTGAGTGGCTGGATATGTTCTGCAGGCGGGTGTCCTAAGCGGGCTATTCGGAGAACAAGAGGTGCTCTTGGTGGTATCGTTGAACCATTCTACAGTAGGTTTTCTAGAATTGATGATGCTTGGCATGCGCTTAGAGCTGATGACGGCTCAATTATGTGCGGATCGGATTATCGAACGGTGCTCACTTTTGGAGCGTTTCTTGGAGACTGGAAGGGTGTGGATGAGGTTAGTTCTCGTTTTTTGGGTCGCTACAATAGCGAGGGCGGGAAGGCTGTCATGAGCTTTGTGGCTGAACTTCAAGAATACTTTCGAGAACGTCCGGAACAGCTCTTGCCTAACAATGCGCAGCACCACAAATCCGACCGCGCTGGCGAGTTGGAGGATTGACTGGAGGAGGGGAGGTGGTAGAAGTAGTCAAAGCGCGCTGAATCGGTCGGATTGGGTGTGCTAGACGTTCGACTGAAAAATGATGGTTCTTGAACACGATGTTTCTGATGCGGCAGTCATATCGAGTATTCGAGACGTGGTAGATCTGCTCGCTAAGCAGGAGTATGAGGCCGTCTTTAAATTGGTAGGTTACACGATGGCTGGAATAACGGCGTCAGCGAGTTGGATTGAATCGGATATCAAACGCTATCGTTCTGAACTCTACCCTGGAATTTCCGAGTTCGTGGTGTCCGATTGGAGAGCCGCTCAAGAAGGGAATCCGAACCCCAAGCAGGAAGTTGTTCGATATAAAGAGAATTCATCTGGGTTGTTTGGAGCAGCTTCTTTTCACCTACCCTTGAACGGGAAGTGGAGCGATCTATCTGCTGATTTCATTCTCGTTCAGCTCAATTCTGAGTCCCGAATCAGTCTTAAGCTGGAAGAGATATGCAGCTAACAATGAGTGATCGCGCTGAATGTCGAACAATGCGCAGCACCACAAATCCGACCGCGCTGGCGAGTTGGAGGCTTGACTGGAGGAGGGAGCGTGATAGAAGTAGTGAAAGCGCGCTGAGTCGGTCGGATTGGGTGTGCTGGAACGTTAGGCAGAATGAATAGGAAGCTCGTCGATGTAGTCGTTCCAGAAGACCTAAGACTGTGGCTTACTGAAAACCCAGGCAAGGTCTTCGAGTTCGATTCTGAA
>NZ_BMXI01000050.1 GCF_014651675.1 Roseibacillus persicicus | reverse complement strand
AGAAGGTTTTTCAATCCATCCGAGCGCTCCTCAAGGAACCTGATGTTCTTAAATCAGTCTGCAATCCTTACTCCGAATAACGGCAAGTTCATTTGAAAAACGGTCTAGACCGCCGAAACTTCTATGATGGGAAGCCCTCGATCGAGCCCCGACAATAAAACCTTCCCTGCCGCCTGAAGAACAAAGCCTTGTCACTGGACGTCGTCAAAACCTCGTGACAGCAACAAGAACCTGCCCGCCTTCCCTCACCTGCCTGGCGAATCTCACCTTATCGTTGACATCGAAACCAACGTCGGTCCAATCAAACCATCTGAAACAAATCCGAGGAGCAAACCTAGAGTTCACCTCGAAAAAACCAGAGTACCACTGCCTCGTCAAAGCAGAAGAAATCGTCCAAATAATACGATTCCAAGCGAACGTTTTAGCACACCCAGTCCGACCGACTCAGCGCGCTTTCGACACTTCTACCACCTTCCCTCCTCCCGTCAACCTCCGACTCGCCAGCGCGGTCGGATTTGTGGTGCTGCGTATTGTTCGGCATTGGATTGATTCTTCACTAGGACCTTGAAGTTCCCACCACTTGATGCTCATCCAAGGATTGAGTAGAGGATCCCCAAACCCCGATTATTCTGATGTTTCGGTCAGGGACGCTCTAGCACCAACCAATCTAGATACCCCGTAACCAATTGCGCATCCCGCAGAAGAAACGCCCAAACAGAAGAGAATACTAACTAGTATGAACATGCCGGGCGCTGAGAATGGAGCGAGAGAACCAAACATCACTATCCCAACCACATGCTTGTCCGACGACAAAAGGAGAGAGCTAATGAGCGAGAGGACAAATAATGCAGCGTAAAAGAATGCCCACTCCAAGTCGGTGACAACCTTGCCCTCGTAAAAGACCGCTATTCGAAAACCTACTGCCGAAGCCGCACCAAATGTGAGGATTACGAAGAAGTCTCTTACCGAGTGGGTTCTCATATTTTCAGCCGAACGTTCTAGCACACCCAATCCGACCGACTCAGCGCACTTTCACTACTTCTACCACGTCCCCTCCTCCAGTCAATCCTTCGACTCGCCAGCGCGGTCGGATTTGTGGTGCTGCGGTCGGTTATCCAGGACGTTCAGAAGTCAGAAGGGTAAGAACAAAAAAGCCACGCACTCGATGGCCTCAAGCCTCGTTAAGACTCCAAATCACCTTTCGAGTAGAATCTTCGTCACCTCGAACTCGCCGAACTTCTCCACTGCCAGCCAAAGAATCCATCAACTGCGAGCTCGCCTGCCGCGCACTGCCAGCCATCGAACCGACACGCCGAACTCGCCTACCGCACAAATCATCGTCATAGAGCATCCGTCACCGCGAACTCGCCATTCAGGACACTACAAATTCCGCAATGCTTTCATTGGATAACGTTCAAGCACACCCAATCCGACCGACTCAGCGCGCTTTCATTACTTCTATCACGTCCCCTCCTCCAGTCAATCTCCGACTCGCCAGCGCGGTCGGATTTGTGGT
>NZ_BMXI01000049.1 GCF_014651675.1 Roseibacillus persicicus | reverse complement strand
GAACAAATCCGAGGAGCCAACTTTGAGTTCACCTCGAAAAAGCCAGTGTTCCACTGACTCGTCAAAGCAGAAAAAATCGTCCGAATAATACGATTCTAAGCGAACGTCTCAGCACACCCAATCCGACCGACTCAGCGCACTTTCGATAGTTCTACCACCTCCCCTCCTCCCGTCAAGCCTTCGACTCGCCAGCGCGGTCGGATTTGTGGTGCTGCGCATTGTTCGACAGACTTTGTCAAGACTCTCAGCAAAGACCCAGATTTTCATGCACGCCTCACGTAGAGAATCTTAGTGCGCCGCACTAACACAGTAGCTAGGGCACCCATTCAGATTCGTCAGCCTTGCTAGACCGCCCTAAACCCCTCGGATAAGAGACCCCGTTACAACGAGAAATTCGTATTTTTCTTGGGAACACACTAAATGGAGCATTCTCTTTGCTTCTCGAGAAACATCCGAACTCGATCTTATGCTCAGAACCTGAAAAGAATAAGGTCGCCTTTAACTCAATTATGATATTTCCGCTACCTGTATTGGGCCTTGCCTCAACTTCAATTCGTCTGATTTTAGCTCGATAAGTATGCCCATTTCGAAAGACATAGACGACGTCTTGGAGTTCATAGGGTAAGGTTACCTTGAAATCAGAAAACTCAATTTTCATCGAAACTATTATTGGAGCTTTTCCCAGCTTACAACACGTCCATTTTTAGTCGAACGTTTCAGCACACCCAATCCGACCGAACCAGCGCACTTTCAATACTTCTACCACGTCCCTTCCCCCAGTCAATCTCAGACTCGCCAGCGCGGTCGGATTTGTGGTGCTGCGCATTGTTATGCCTCGTATTTCGGTTTTGACGGTGTCAACAAAACCGCCAATTCACTTGTCTTGTATTTGTCGATATCAATGAATCCATCCTGGTCAATCCAGTAGTCTAGCAACCAATATTCAGGCCCTATGAATGATAACTGCGCCCAATCAGAAAGGAATTTTTTGAACGACTTCGAAATAACTGAACTCGAGTCATCATCATGAACAAGGTAAACTACGGGCGGATCGTCATAATCCTCTTTAATATCAAGACCGAGACAGTCTCCGTTTCCAACATCAAGAATGACTGCAGACCGGCACCATAACGACAACCCCTCCTTCCCTAGAGTATACTCAAAGTCCCTATCGTTTTGATCGTAACCAGAGTTTCCTGGAAAAATTGATTCTGACGAGTTAAATCTTACTCCTCCATAGATTGAATCTTGTCCTTCGAAAATTCGTTCTAGTCGTTGCTGATCCCCATCCAAAGGAGTCCAAGCATACGGGCAATTTATCTGCTCTGATCCTGTTGTCCATAATTCTCGCAACGAATTAGGAATGCCCTTTGGCCATCGCTTTTCGTATTGAGCGATTCGAGCATCTTCAATTGGTGGTGCGATCTCAATAGACAACTCCACTTCGCCAGATAGGTCTCGAAGTCGCTCAGAAAACGTTCTAACTTCGCAGATCAGTTCTTTGAAGTCCATTTCAAGCATAACGTCTCAGCACACCCAATCCGACCGACTCAGCGCGCTTTCAATACTTCTATCACCTTCCATCCTCCCGTCAACCCCCGACTCGCCAGCGCGGTCGGATTTGTGG
>NZ_BMXI01000048.1 GCF_014651675.1 Roseibacillus persicicus | reverse complement strand
GCTGATAAAGCACGTCCGGCATCTCTGTCGTTTTATTCTTCAAAGCAGCGACAGAGTGCCGGAATTTACTGATTTTGAAAAGCTTCCAATTTGTCCACACGGCCTAGTGATTGGTCATAAGGTGTATAAGATTAAGCGCATTTATGTGGCCTTGGCTTCTATTGAAAAACTGAAATTATGGGCTGCGAAAGCTCAGGCTTGGGCGAGAAAAAATGGGGAAGATGGAGTCGAACTTTTCATTACTGTTCCTCTTGGAGTTGAAAAAGTTTCCTACACCAAAGCTTTCGATGAAATTATGGATGAGTTCGACATGGTCAAGATTTCTTGGTTCAGAGATGTTCCTCATCTATAGGTGATTTTAATCCGACTCAGGCTGGATTATTCAGGAAAAGTGTGGTAATGCTCCCTCCGATGGCACTATTTTCATCGAAATTTTTAGTTAATGGTTATGGTTCTGTTAAAGAAGTTCTAAAGAACTGGGATAAAAAATTAAAGCGGACCCACCGCGAAGAAGGTTATCTTTGGTCAAAGCATGATTCATTGCCAAAATTTCTTGGTTATACAGCAGCAGGAAGGGTAGGCATAAGAGTCCAAGAACTCAAAGAAAAAGGAAAGGATGAGTCTTTGTTGAAATTTTTCAAAGATAATTTCTCAGATTGTTTTCTAAGCTGTTACTTCTCAGGTGTTTCGAATCTACGGGTCTCATTTCGCTCAGATCCTAAGAGAGCTAATACAATCTCGATTATTTCACCGTCAGTAGATCAGAGGGCTGAGCTATTTACTGATGTCATTGCATCTTTGGAGCTTTCGAAATTAATTTACGTTGAGAATAGAGAAGGGACGAAAATTTTCTATAAAATTCATCCTGATTTTGTTGCTGAGAGATTTCCGCCCAAGAAAACTGGTTTGAAGTTTCTGCTAGGTGAAGGAGGTGCAGAAGAAGCTTTAACATCGGTAGATACCTTTAAGCTCTGCGGTCTTGATGACAAGAAGTTTGCTGAATTTTACCAGCATCTTTTGAAGTCGTTATCCAAATATGGTCTCAAACTCAATGATTTCTCGTTAGGTTGTGAGTTCTCACAGTGGAATACAGTAAAATTACTTTTAGAGAATGCGTTTAGCGGACCATGGAAGCTTGAGATGTTTTGCACCGGAGAAGAAAAATTTCTTGAACAAGGCTTTGGTACGATCGCGGTAGGAACCATGTTTCCAGTTTGCTCCTATGATTTGGGAAATATGGGGGGAGTTTTTGTGGATGCAGTATTACTTACTAAAGATAGTATCGAGATACTGATTCAGTCTTCGGAGGACATTGGATATCAAAAAATCAGACAACTAGAGGAAATATTTGCATGTTAGCTTTTATGAGGGCTGACCACATGATTTTTGAACTTACACATTACTTCGGCCTGTTTCCACATTTTGGACAGTTCTAGGCCGTGTGGACAAATTGGAAGCTTATCAAAATCAGTAAATTCCGGCACTCTGTCGCTGCTTTGAAGAATAAAACGACAGAGATGCCGGACGTGCTTTATCAGCACGTAAAAAGATTAACTTAATCAGTTTCAGCGTCGATCTAACATTTTAAAGAAAGATCGAAAACCCGCCAATCTTTTCAAAACAATGAGCGGGATTTGGTGGATTCGTATCACCGGTGCGCCGTGGATTCAGTTGCCGGCCTACTTCGGAAAATGGAATAGCGTTTACCGTTTCTTTTCCCGTTGGACCAAACGAGGTTTGTTCAAGGAGCTTCTGGAAAGAATGGTCCGCCGCTACAATCGCGACCG
>NZ_BMXI01000047.1:1234-1818 GCF_014651675.1 Roseibacillus persicicus | reverse complement strand
ACAGCGTTGGAATCGATTCTTGCACGTTCGACGCTAACCAAAGACCTTCTATCGCAATACCGGCTAATTTCCGAAGTCGGTATAGATTTCATTTTTTAGCAGAACGTCACAGCACACCCAATCCGACCGACCCAGCGCGCTTTCGATAGTTCTACCACCTTCAACCCTCCCGTCAACCTCCGACTCACCAGCGCGGTCGGATTTGTGGTGCTGCGCATTGTTCGCTCTATTACAAATTTGAGCTTTCCGATAGATTTTCAAGAACGGCCCCACTTAGAAGAATCAGAAAAATTAAGAGCACAATGAAGAGTGCTCCAAACTGAACGATTCGGTGGAAATCTGCTCTTCTTTCTAGTTTTTCGTCTCCTATTGCTATGTAGTCCCTTCGCCAAATCCATTTCAAGGTTGACCATTGCTGACACAGAGACCCTTTGAAGAGGTTTGGAAAATGCTCTAGCGAAAGACTTGGATAGTTACTTCGCATGAACCACCTGAATCGCCATTTCTCAATTAAAGCAAAGGTGAACACAACGATGTAGACCACTAAGAGACTAGTCAAGATTGCCTGATAAGTCGACATTTTA
>NZ_BMXI01000047.1:0-1209 GCF_014651675.1 Roseibacillus persicicus | reverse complement strand
TCCGACCGACTCAGCGCACTTTCACTGGTTCTATCACGTTCCCTCCTCCAGTCAATCTCCGACTCGCCAGCGCGGTCGGATTTGTGGTGCTGCGCATTGTTCGCTGCTAAAATATAGCAATATCCGAGCTCTTCGAAGACCGCCGAAACTTCTATGACGGGAAGCCCTCGTTCGAGCCTCGTCAGTAAAACCATCCCTGTCGCCTGAGGAACAAAGCCTTGTCACCGGACGTCGTCAAAACTTCGTGACGACAACAATAACCTGCCCACATTCCCTCACCTGCCTGGCCAATCTCACCTCATCGTTGACCTCGAAACCAACGTCGATCCAATCAAACCATCTGGAACAAATCCGAGGAGCCAACTTGGAGTTCACCTCGATAAATCCAACGTTCCACTGTCTCGTCAAAGCTGAAAAAATCGTCCTAATAATACGATTCTAAGCGAACGTTCTAGCCCTGCCAAACCGACCGTTCAGCTAGCCTTCACTAGTTCTACAGCCCACAAATATGCTGTCAATTGCCAACTCGCCAGCGCGGTCGGGTTTGGCAGCGGCGCATTGTTCGACACCGGTTCAGTCCGATGCCTCCAAAGCCTCAAGTTCGGCACGTAGCGCCTTGTTTCCTTCGGACACCTCTAGGAGAAGTATCTTGATCTGTTCGACGTAACTTTTCGCATCTGTAAATGCAAAACCAGGATCTGTTGCCGCTACGGCGTCTAAGAATTCCTTGTTTCGTTGAACCTCCTTCTCGACCTTCTCTGCAAATTCACGATCAGCGTTCTGTAAAATCTCCAGCAATTCATACCTTTCTTGCTCAATACGAATTGCCTCTGCATGATTTGACTCAATTGCAGTAAGCCTAGATCTAGCTTCGACAATTAATTCGTCTTCAAGAATGCGAAATTCAGACCTAAGCTGCTTAAGCTCATTTCTCAGCTCTGCAAGCTCAGCGTCCTTCTCTCGTAGATCAAGAGCAGTAATTTGTTCGTCAAATTGGGCGGATTCAGTAATCGCTTTGGACCCTGAAGCTTCTCGTTCGCAACTATTAGAGCATACCAATAGGGAGGATACAGAGAGCATCAGGAAAATCCTCATTTTTAGTCGAACGTTCCAGCACACCCAATCCGACCGACTCAGCGCACTTTCACTGGTTCTATCACGTTCCCTCCTCCAGTCAATCTCCGACTCGCCAGCGCGGTCGGATTTGTG
>NZ_BMXI01000046.1 GCF_014651675.1 Roseibacillus persicicus | reverse complement strand
TTCAGAATCGAACTCGAAGACCTTGCCTGGGTTTTCAGTAAGCCACAGTCTTAGGTCTTCTGGAACGACTACATCGACGAGCTTCCTATTCATTCTGCCTAACGTTCAAGCACACCCAATCCGACCGACTCAGCGCACTTTCACTACTTCTACCACGCTCCCTCCTCCAGTCAATCTCCGACTCGCCAGCGCGGTCGGATTTGTGGTGCTGCGCCTTGTTCGACCATGCCTTGATTCACGGGTCGGTATTGAGGTCAGGAGAAAATAGTTCAAGCAGTCCAACTAACCTCTGAATCTTAGCCATTCCGAATACACCAAGCGCTAGAATCGTGCCTCCGAGAAACAGCCCTAGCCATAAATTCTCTCGACTCAGGAAGTGCATCATCCACGTCCCAAATATCAGGAACGTCGGCGCGGCCTTCAACTGCACTTTGATCGCCTTCTGTAACTCCACGTATTCAGATTTCCCCTCCTCGTTCGCCAGATCGGACAGGAACTTGTGCGCTTTGTCACGTTGAACTATCTTTGGAGGGAGCACTGCCATTTTCAGTCGAACGTTCCAGCACACCCAATCCGACCGACTCAGCGCACTTTCACTTCTTCTACCACGTTCCCTCCTCCAGTCAACCTCCGACTCGCCAGCGCGGTCGGATTTGTGGTGCTGCGTCTTGTTCGCTTTTGGCTTGCTGCACAAGTTGATGAGGTTCCTTCTGACTCCACCACCACCAAACAAGTCCAACAAGAAGCCAAGCGGCAATATAATTGCCAACGAATTCTAGCCAGTCAACACTCCACTTAATTCTGGAGGGCACAGTCTCCCCCGACTTGATTGAATCCAATATTCTCTCACTGGATGAGTCATTCCAGCCTTCCGCAATAGAGTATTCGGCCAACCCAGAAAAAAATCCCCGCTAATAGAGAACCTCACCTTCAATTTCGAGTCCATTTCTGGTGCCTGTGACACTGGTGGAGCGAAGCCTTGGTTTCTGCGAGCCTAGTAGGGCCAACCCCATGACAACTATACACACTGCCAGAGCAACTCCTGATATACGTGCGAAGCTCTTCATATTCTAAGCGAACGTCTCAGCACACCCAATCCGACCGACTCAGCGCACTTTCGATAGTTCTACCACGCTCCCTCCGCCAGTCAAGCCCCCGACTCGCCAGCGCGGTCGGATTTGTGGTGCTGTGCATTGTTAGCTCTTGCTGGTTAGGGGGACTACCAATTCAGCTGAATCGCCGTAACCAATACAAGCCAGATAGTCAGCTTTACCTTCCAACTTCCGTGATACCGCGAATGGATGCCCGTCCTGAACGAGCTTAGAAGGCATGGAATCAATCATTGACTTCATTTCGGATGCAGGCCACGACTGTCCAAGGATCTTCCTCAACTCAAACATTCCCCTAAGTTGATTTTCGGGCGCGCGAATCAGCCAAATCGATGACTGAAGCGGTATCGCATTCGTATCGATGTTGTCTGGAATCGGACAGCCCTCCCCGATCCAAATCTCAAAATTTGAATGAATCTTCTCTGGTTCAACAGAACCGAAAGCACCAGCATCGCACTGATAGACATCTAGGCTCCCATCGCGCCGAATCAGGAATTCGTCATCACCGGAGTCATTCCCAATCGCCATGTAGCTGGGCAAATAGAGTTCGACTTCGTTGATTTCATTGCGCTCCTCTACATTCGACCATGAATAGATAACTACAATTTCCCCAACTTGGAGGTCGTCGCTCAAACCATCGACAAAATCAAAATATTCGGATGCGACAACTGATTTCGCGGATTCGAGCCAAGTCATCGTATTTTCTGAGCTAACGTTCCAGTCCTGCTGAAACGACCGCTCAGAGAACTTTCGCTACTTCTATCACTTTCAAACTTCCTGTCAATAAGCCACCCAGTGCACGGTCGGTTTCAGCAGCG
>NZ_BMXI01000045.1:1737-1995 GCF_014651675.1 Roseibacillus persicicus | reverse complement strand
AGTTGGCTCCTCGGATTTGTTCCAGATGGTTTGATTGGATCGACGTTGGTTTCGAGGTCAACGATGAGGTGAGATTGGCCAGGCAGGTGAGGGAATGTGGGCAGGTTTTTGTTGTCGTCACGAAGTTTTGACGACGTCCGGTGACATGGCTTTGTTCTTCAGGCGACAGGGATGGTTTTATTGACGAGGCTCGAACGAGGGCTTCCCGTCATAGAAGTTTCGGCGGTCTTCGAAGAGCTCGGATATTGCTATATTTTA
>NZ_BMXI01000045.1:0-1713 GCF_014651675.1 Roseibacillus persicicus | reverse complement strand
AAATCCGACCGCGCTGGCGAGTCGGAGATTGACTGGAGGAGGGAACGTGATAGAACCAGTGAAAGTGCGCTGAGTCGGTCGGATTGGGTGTGCTTGAACGTTCGCTAGAAAATGAGCATCAAAACATTCGCTCTAATCTTTTCCCTTTCGGTAGCGTCATGCGAGAAACGTAGTTCAAGTTCGGTGGAGATTGAGTGGGACGAGCATGGAACTTGGTCCGAGAGCATGCTTAAGTCTGCCACCTCCGACCCGCAAATTGTCTACGCATCCAAGAATTCCTTTGGTGAGGCACTTAAAGGGCTAGAAGAGAACTTTAAGGTAGATCGAAGAGAGGTTGGAGCCAGGCCTATCGTGATAGCCAGAAACTACAGTGATAGTTCATACTCGGGAACATTTCACGTTTATGTCTACAGCGGTCACGACTACGAGAATAACGGAGAGACTATATTTGTCTGGGGACGAGTGATGCAGACCACCGTAGGTGGCTGCTTTGGACTCAGGATGTCATTTGATGAGGACAACGACACAATGTCATTATTTGCAAAATTTGAACCAGACGGTCCTGAAGAACTTGTTCTCGAGCAGAAAAGATTCTCTTCCTGTGTGAACGCGTCTCCCAAAACCTACAAGGTTGGGCATCTCTTCGAGGAGGAGTCTCCAGAATAGCGAACAATGCGCAGCACCACAAATCCGACCGCGCTGGCGAGTCGGAGGCTTGACTGGAGGAGGGGACGTGGTAGAACTATCGAAAGCGCGCTGAGTCGGTCGGATTGGGTGTGCTAGAACGTTAGCTGAAAATATGCAGACCATTGCTCAAATCCTTTCCCAGATTGAGTCGAGGTGGGAAGTGGTTGCTAGGAAGGAAATCGATCGGGCTGTAACTGATTCCAAGCTAGAAGATGTATACGTCGCCGGATTCTGGCTTTTCTACACAGACGGAAGCGCATTCTATCCTCCCTATCTTTCAATCAACTCTAGGAGTGGTAATTTGAACTTGTACGACAAGTGGTCACCCCCAGAATGGCTGCATGGCCTCGACGGAGCGACAGATGCTATGGCGAGTGAATATGAGCCTTTAATGGAGGCATTGAGGGATAAACCGGAGTCGGAATGGGACAATGTGATCGAACAGCACTACGAATTAATTTCTCGCGTGTCTCAGAGTCTCACGAAGACCTTTCGTGAAGAAGGCGCAATAGCGACTACGGACGATTTTTTAGCCTGCATTCTTGATCATCAACACGGGGACACAGAATCGGAACGTCTGTCACGCCTCAGTATTGGCGGTATCATGCCCGAAGACCTCCAGAGATTCTTCGCCGATAGGAACAGCTAACAATGCGCCGCTGCCAAACCCGTTCGCGCTGGCGAGTTGGCGATTGACAGCATGTTTGTAGGCTGTAGAAGTAGTGAAAGCTCGCTGAACGAACGGTTTGGCAGGGCTTGAACGTTATCCAATGTAAGCATTGCGGACTTTGCATTGTTTTGAATGGCGAGTTCGCGGTGACGGATGCTCAGTAACGAGGTTTTGCGCGGTAGGCGAGTTCGGCGTCTCGGTTCGGTGGTTGGCAGTGCGCGGTAGGCGAGTTCACAGTTGATGGATTCTGTGGTTGGCTGTGGAGAAGTTTGGCGAGTTCGAGGTGACGAAGGTTCTACGCGATGGGTGATTCGAAGCGTTGACGGAGCTTGAGGACACCGAGTTCGAGGTATACT
>NZ_BMXI01000044.1:578-2096 GCF_014651675.1 Roseibacillus persicicus | reverse complement strand
CAGGAAGCCCGCTCCTGAAAACCATTGATGCTATTAGAAAAACCCACCCCGAACTCTGTGAACAATTTTCCTAAAAATCACTTGTCAGTTGGCCTCAGTGGTTTGTTCTGCCTTTCTGTGCCAACTCCACCATCTCTCAAGTCCATCAAGAAACTCAATTGGCGGCAGATACTTGTGCTCATCGATGTAGTGAAGAATCATCCTCGGCAACAAATAATCTTGGCCCTCCATTTTCAAGTGAACCTCTCCACGATCTTGATACCGATTGCAAATTCCGCACGTGTGATAGCCAAGCTGACCACTGCTAATTCGACATTCACTATGCAGAAAACGAATCGCATCGATGCAATCGGCACCAATTTCACCGGATAACGGAACCTCCTTACCTAACCACCCAATAGCCTTCGCTTCAAACTGCTCAGGAAGCTCAGAATCATAACTGAACTCCTTCAAATGGCTGTATTGCATTGATTGAAGATCATGAAAGAAAGTCTCGTAACTCTTACCTAGCTTCCTTCTTCTGAACCATCGATAGAGCATTTTTTATGCAGAACGTTCTAGCACACCCAATCCGACCGACTCAGCGCGCTTTCACTACTTCTACCACGCTCCCTACTCCCGTCAACCTCCGACTCGCCAGCGCGGTCGGATTTGTGGTGCTGCGCATTGTTAGCCATCTAGTGTCTCGGCTCTGGCAATAGCCTCCCAAATTGCGAAGGGAGAAGCTCCTGCGTAACCACTCTCCATTCCCGAATTACACTCTATAATGACCCAGCGCCCCTCGGTCGTCTGAGCAAGGTCGATAACAACGAATGCGCAATCTACGGCATCAACTGCACGCTTCGCCACGGCCAAGCCTTCCTGACGCTCTAGATTCGTCCAATCGTAACTCTCGGCCTCGAACCAATATCGACCTGCTCCCACAAGTTCTCCACGCCACCAGAACGTCCTGAACTCATACGAAGCTGGTATCTTGCCTTTCGCTCCACCCGCTATCGGTCGCAAGGGCAACAACTCCCGACAAACGAAGTCCTGCCAGTGAAGAATAGGATCACTCTTGAAGATCTTAAGGGCTGTCGCGAAGTCCTCGCTACTCCGAATTATGCTTGCAGCAGCCTGGTGCTTACTGGTTTGTCTCGAGCCCTTCACAAAGACTGGAAGTGTGAAATTCGCCTCCACCTCTGCAAAGGTAGGCGGTTGCTGATACCACATACTCCGAGGGGTGAGTTCCTGAATCAGCGGATACCATTCTGATAGTGTCGTGCAGCGCGTGTGTTCAGTTGGTGTGTGCACCAGACGGAGACCATCCGCTTCGCACTGCGCGAAAAAGCGAGAATAGTCATCAATCGCACCAATCCTCGCAACAGCGGGAATCCCTTCTGCAAATTCGTATGGTGTCCGACAATCAAAGAACGCCCTGAAATCGAAATCGTAGACAGGCACACCAACAGGTTGATTCACCAGCCAGATACAATTGCGAATGATGAATCTATCGTGCCCCACAACTTTCTCTATTTC
>NZ_BMXI01000044.1:0-545 GCF_014651675.1 Roseibacillus persicicus | reverse complement strand
CGACCGACTCAGCGCACTTTCACTGGTTCTATCACGTTCCCTCCTCCAGTCAATCTCCGACTCGCCAGCGCGGTCGGATTTGTGGTGCTGCGCATTGTTCGCTGCCAAAATATAGCAATATCCGAGCTCTTCGAAGACCGCCGAAACTTCTATGACGGGATGCCCTCGTTCGAGCCTCGTCAATAAAACCTTCCCTGCCGCCTGAGAAACAAAGCCTTGTCACCGGACTTCGTCAAAACCACGTGACGACAACAAAAAACTGCCCGCCTTCCCTCACCTGCATGGCCAATCTCACCGCATCATTGACACCGAAACCAACGTCGGTCCAATCAAACCATCTGGAACAAATCCGAGGAGCCGACTTGGAGTTCACCTCGAAAAAACCAACGTTCCACTGCCTCGTCAAAGCAGAAGAAATCGTCCAAATAATACGATTCTAAGCGAACGTTCAAGCACACCCAATCCGACCGACTCAGCGCACTTTCACTACTTCTACCACCTCCCCTTCTCCAGTCAATCCTCCGACTCGCCTGCGCGGTCGGATT
>NZ_BMXI01000043.1 GCF_014651675.1 Roseibacillus persicicus | reverse complement strand
CGAAGAGGGATATCCCAGAACATTCCCGGCTTCAGAAACGAAGTTGACTTCGGAACGAAGGGAATCACTGGAGGTTTCGATGCCATGCGGATTTTTTTGCCGAACGTTCTAGCACACCCAATCCGACCGACTCAGCGCACTTTTACTAGTTCTATCACGTCCCCTCCTCCAGTCAAGCCTCCGACTCGCCAGCGCGGTCGGATTTGTGGTGCTGCGCATTGTTAGCCCCTCTGGAAACGCTCGATTGTCCTAAGGTTTGAGAAAAATCGGGTCTCGTCGAGTGGACGGGAGCGCTCCGCACAGAAATCAATCCATCTCGGTTCGTACTTAGGAAATAATGCCGTCCCATTCTTGAGGTCGAGCCACTTAAGCGCGTGCATGCCATCCGCCTGACTACCATATGGATCACGCTCCACTAAATACCTATCCAAGTAGTTCGTTACACCTCGAACCGAATTTGGAGTGGCTAACGATGCCAAAGAAAGAAGAAAACCTCCCCCTTCATAGCAAAGCTCACATAGAAGGAGGTATTCGATGATCTCCTCTTCGAAGTCAGTCCAACCTCGTATTGCTGTGAACCATGCAGCAGTGCTTCGGTGTCTCCAATTCGGCTCGGAAAACAAGGTTTGAACGACCTGCGGTGTCAGTTCACTCGAAACGCGAAGGTAGTTACTCACCAATTCGTCTTCATTAGTGCGGAAACGACCAATCTTACGGTAGAACGGGAGAACCCATTTTGCGGTGAAATCCGGTTCGTTCATCTTTCAGGCTAACGTTTTAGCACACCCAATCCGACCGACTCAGCGCGCTTTCGCTACTTCTACCACGTTCCCTCCTCCCGTCAATCTCCGACTCGCCAGCGCGGTCGGATTTGTGGTGCTGCGCATTGTTAGCCTTCTTCGATCGGAAATGAGGCCTTACCATCGTCGACAAACTTTGCCATCTGCTTAACACGCCGATAGTGAGCCATCAAAAGCTTAGAACTCTCTTCTGGATCTTTGGTATACTTGTCCAATTCCTTCAGGCTCTTAAAACCAAGCCCCTTGGCCAGATCCTTATTCAACTTCTGGACTATGGCCACCTCTTCGGCATCCAACTGCAGCAGGCGATTTTTCCTAGCCTTCCTGCGTTCTCGGAGAGCAGAGAATACCTCCTGAAGGCCTCTGTATGAACCTGCCAGAGTTGCTCCTGCGCCAATAAGTGCTGCCACTGATTTCGCGACTTCAACAGCCACTTCTGAATCGAGAGCCAATTCCATCCACCCAGGCGATGCGTATTTGATGGATTTTACATCCGGTCTGTCTTCTGGAGGGATTCGATGTCGAAAAATCCCGTAGATGCTTACATACGTTGCTCCGGACCTCAGCTCGTATTCGCGTAACACCTCTTGGATCTGGCTGACGGTGTCCAAGCTCGCTTGCGTATCGAGACAATAGATGAAGGCGTAATTTTGATAGTAGACTCGGGTAAAGTCAGTCAAGTCCTTGAGAGCCCAGCGCCCGTCCAGAAGAATCTTATAGGTTTCAAGCGGCGCATTCATAGAGGATTCCTTTTTCAGGCTAACGTTCAAGTGCAGCTAGGCCGACCGCCTCCGCACACCTTCATCGAAGCCAAAACACCAACATATGGCCAGAAAATAAGTCACCCACCAGCGCGGTCGGACTTAGCTGACACGCCTTGTTCTGCTTGTTGTTAGAATACAGGTTGGTGGTGAACGGTACGCAGATTGTCGTCCAAGAAGAAATCGTAAAATGGAAGTGTGTGGCTAAACTTCTCTCGCTCAAACTCGAATCTCGCATGGTAACTACTCTCCTTGCCCATGTAAACATCCGGTGTGGTTCGCCCAACATGCATGAAAAACATCGCAGGGGGAAATTCATCAGAGTGGCCGTAGTCATCAAATCCGCCCTTCATGGTTGAGAAGAGATCCGGCCAAATCTTCGCGACCTGACTTGAGAACAAATTCGCTATGTCGCTTGCCCCGCGCACTTCACGCCCGATGCTGATTACAACTCGGAATCCGTCCTGTTCCGACTCGCAATAGAGCGGCTTGCGATGACCGTTTATCATGCGTAACAGGGAGCGGAACATTTATTTGCAGAACGTCTCAGCACACCCAATCCGACCGACTCAGCACGCTTTCGATAGTTCTACCACCTCCCCTCCTCCAGTCAAGCCTCCGACTCGCCAGCGCGGTCGGATTTGTG
>NZ_BMXI01000042.1 GCF_014651675.1 Roseibacillus persicicus | reverse complement strand
GATTTACGTCTTCAACCGATTCATCATCAGCTAACACTGTGAAAATTGAAACAACCATCACTAGGATTATTGACACAGTATTCATCATTTTCAGCCGAACGTTCCAGCACACCCAATCCGACCGACTCAGCGCACTTCCGATTAAATCTATGAAAAACAAACTATCTGTCAACACCGACTCGCCAGCGCGGTCGGATTTGCGGTGCTGCGCATTGTTCGCTATTTGTAGTAGGTTTCGTCGTAATCTTCTCCAGCCACTATTTCTAGCGTCTCTTTGCACTTTTCTGGGTTGTCGTAAAGATAACGCGGTAATTCTGGAGACCATGACGTTCCTGCCGAAGAGTTGCCCGAGAGTTGCCTTGCTGATGATGCGTATAATTTCGTCGCGTCCCAAAGGAGGGCGCGGAATCCTTCGCGCATATCAAAGCCGTCCTCCTCATCCAGAACCGATTCTATTTTCGTTGTGTGCTCAAGCATCCAACAAGTCTTCCGGATAATATTCCCGGATTTTTCCATCTGATAACCAAGTGTGCTCATGAATAAACTAAAAATAACTATAACAGGAGAGCCGGGACCAACCGGAAAAACTACTCTCCAGAAGATACTAGGCAGTCACCTTAAGGAGTACGGTCACAAAGTGAAGTTCTCTGATTCGGCCAATGGGATTTCCGAAGAGAATTGGAGTGCTTGCCACGGCGACATTCCCATTCCTAGCGTTATTGAACCGTTCGAGATTGTGATTGATACTAGCCATCTTGATTCCAATGATAATTTTCTAGCGAACGTTCCAGCACACCCAATCCGACCGACTCAGCGCACTTTTGAGAGTTCTACCACGTTCCCTCCTCCTGTCAATATCCGACTCGCCAGCGCGGTCGGATTTGTGGTGCTGCGCATTGTTCGCCATTCCGAAGATTCGGGACTTAGTGAAAGACTGGCCGTACCGAAAACACCAATACCACTAAAGGGTAATAGGGAAAAACAGAAGCACCGTGGGAATTGTGAACCACAGAATAATAGGAAGAACTAACGAATCCTGAAGCTGCTTCGTATCTCGTTCAGGCCTGACAGTAAATCCGCGGAAAGTCGAAGAACACCGTAGCAAGAGCGAAAAGATTAAAGTTACGTAACCGGCGACACAGACGATGATATTTACAACTAAATCGTGGCCCCAGAAAAGGTAAAGAAGTAACCCAAGGACGCCGTTATAGGCCACAGCGAAAAGTAAGAGCGCTTTGGTTGTGAGGAAATCCCAGTCCTTACCGAACCCTTGGTTCTCAATCTGCATGTTTTCAGGCGAACGTTCTAGCACACCCAATCCGACCGACTCAGCGCGCTTTCACTACTTCTATCACGATCCCTTCTCTCGTCAATCTCCGACTCGCCAGCGCGGTCGGATTTGTGGTGCTGCGCATTGTTCTGCCTATTTTCGGTTGTCGGACACGTCTATCTTGATGCCGCCGTGCCTCACAAGAAGGACAATACCTGAGGAAAAGAGAATTCGATGTTCTAGGTCTCCTGATGACAAAAGCTCAATCTCGTCATACCCCAAGTCTCCGTAACCGTTTGGCCCTGGTAAACCTCGATCCGGATCTGAGGTTGCAGTAATCTGCCTCACGTCATAATACCGCAATGTGAATCTTCGTTCGAAATAGGTGTTATCCTTCTCGTCAAAACCATGGCCGTCCAAGTGAAGATCTAAAGTCTGGTGCTGATAATCGGCCTTGAAGACACGTAATCGAGAATCATGCAGACTCCAATCCCTGTGCAACCGTTGATAGCTCTCGGGTAAACGATCAAAAAAATCTGCGACGAAGAGCTGATATTTTCTGAACAGTTCATCGGCATCCTCACAAGCGGACGACCACCAATCGAGTGTGAAGAATTTCATTTTTGCAGAACGTTCCAGCACACCCAATCCGACCGACTCAGCGCGCTTTCACTACTTCTACCACGCTCCCTCTTCCAGTCAACCTCCGACTCGCCAGCGCGGTCGGATTTGTGGTGCTGCGCATTGTTCGGCATTAAATGCGTTATATGTGGGTTCCGCCAAGCATTGACCGAACTTGTTGAACACCCATCCCTCCTAGCCCGACAGTAATCTAGCTGTAAAACTACGGCAGCTCGCCATTACAGTTCCAACAGCTACTGAAGTTTGACGGACTCTTCTCCCCACAGGAAGCGCACACTTTTTCGTCTCCATCAGTATCGTTTTGCTCCTTAAAGTGCTCTCGTATAAAAGAGACCGCTAGTTTCTCTTGAGAATCATCGGCAACACAGAGCGTAGGAACCGTATCTGAGACTGCAACAGAGGAACTCGAGGTGCTATCATTTCGAAGAAGTGTGACGATACCTTCTGACTCCAACAGGCTTTGCACTAGGCCGACTGTAGCGCTATCATAGTGTCGAAAGATTTCAGTCATAGTATTTTTAGCCGAACGTCTCAGCACACCCAATCCGACCGACTCAGCGCGCTTTCACTACTTCTACCATGCTCCCTCCTCCTGTCAATCCTCCGACTCGCCAGCGCGGTCGGATT
>NZ_BMXI01000041.1 GCF_014651675.1 Roseibacillus persicicus | reverse complement strand
ACCACAAATCCGACCGCGCTGGCGAGTCGGGGGTTGACGGGAGGATGGAAGGTGATAGAAGTATTGAAAGCGCGCTGAGTCGGTCGGATTGGGTGTGCTGAGACGTTCGCTTGGAATCGCATTAATAGGACGATTTCTTCTGCTTTGACGAGGCAGTGGAACGCTGGTTTCTTTGAGGTGAACTCCAAGTTGGTTCCTCGGATTTGTTCTAGATGGTTTGATTGGATCGACGTTGGTTTCGAGGTCAATGATGAGGTGAGATTCGCTAGGCAGGGGAGGGAAGGCGTTCAGGATTTTGTTGCCATCACGGGGTTTTGACGAAGTCCGGTGACAAGGCAGTGCTCTTCAGGCGACAGGGAAGGATTTATTGACGAGGCTCGAACGAGGGCATCCCGTCATAGAAGTTTCGGAGGTTTTCGAAGAGCTCGGATATTGCTATATTCTGGCAGCGAACAATGCGCAGCACCACAAATCCGACCGCGCTGGCGAGTCGGAGATTGACTGGAGGAGGGAACGTGATAGAACCAGTGAAAGTGCGCTGAGTCGGTCGGATTGGGTGTGCTTGAACGTTATCCAATGAAAGCATTGCGGACTTTGCATTGTTTTGAATGGCGAGTTCGCGGTGACAAATGCTCTGTGACAACGTTTTGCGCGGTAGGCGAGTTCGGCGTATCGGTTCGGTGGCTGGCAGTGCGCGGCAGGCGAGTTCGCAGTTGATGGTTTCTGTGGTTGGCAGTGGAGAAATTTGGCGAGTTCGAGGTGACGAAGGTTCTACGCGAAGGGTGATTCGGAGTTTTGACGAAGCTTGAGGTCATCGAGTTCGAGGCTTTCTTGCTCTTACCCTTCTGACTTCGGACCGTCCTGGATAACATACCGCAGCACCACAAATCCGACCGCGCTGGCGAGTTTGGAGTTTGATTGGAGGAGGGGAGGTGGTAGAAGTAGTGGAAGCGCGCTGAATCGGTCGGATTGGGTGTGCTTTAACGTTCGGCTAAAAATGGATCTGCTCCCTCTGCTTGGAAAACATCTCAAAGACAACGAGTTGATCGACCTTCTAGAGGATTACGATGTGGAGGTCGTTTACAGTTATGACCGCCTAAAGGAGAATCAACCTGACGAATATTGGGCGTCGATTCCCGAGCTCGGAATTCAGCTCAATTTCGACGAGAATCAGATTCTTAATACCACGTTTATTTTTCTGGAGAAGAAGGACGGCTTTGAAATTGCGGACTTTGGTGAGTTCCCGTTACCCAAATTCAGCTCGAAGAAGGCAATGAGGCAATATGCAGAGGATGAAGGAGTCCCTTATGTCGAAGGACAAGGTGACTTCTTCGGTAAACCTTACGATTGGCTCCGTCTTGACTATCCTGAATACAAGCTTCATTACGATTTTGGGGGAGGACGTCTTAAGCAGATTAGCTTGTCTACGAGCTAAAAGAACCGGTGCCGAACAATGCGCAGCACCACAAATCCGACCGCGCTGGCGAGTTGGAGGATTGACTGGAGGAGGGAGCGTGGTAGAAGTAGTGAAAGTGCGCTGAGTCGGTCGGATTGGGTGTGCTAAAACGTTCGCTTGGAATCGTATTATCTGGACGATTCTTTCTGCTTTGACGAGGCAGTGGAACGCTGGTTTTTTCGAGGTGAACTCCAAGTTGGCTCCTCGGATTTGTTCCAGATGGTTTGATTGGACAGACGTTGGTTTCGGGGTCGACGATGAGGTGAGATTGGCCAAGCAGGTGAGGGAAGGCGTGCAGGTTTTTGTTGCCGTCACGTGGTTTTGACGAAGTCCGGTGACAAGGCTTTGTTCGTCAGGCGGCAGGGAAGATTTTATTGACGGGGCTCGAACGACGGCTTCCCGTCATAGAAGTTTCGGCGGTCTTCGAAGAAATCGGAAATTGCTATATTTTGACAGCGAACAATGCGCAGCACCACAAATCCGACCGCGCTGGCGAGTCGGAGATTGGCTGGAGGAGGGAGCGTGGTAGAAGTAGTGAAAGTGCGCTGAGTCGGTCGGATTGGGTGTGCTTGAACGTTCGGCAGAAAGTAGACGGACCGTTGTGTTAGAATTCGTATTCGAGAGGGACGTTGTTGGACACTCGAATTCCTAAATCCAGCGGAACGATGTTAGAGGTAGTTCCTGACCACTCGAATCGGCGGCAAGCAGGATTTTAAGCTGCGAAGTGATTCCACATCGTTCGAATGTGGGCAAGTTCGAGTTTTAATCTCCGAAGGGAACGACAGAGACGATGCGGAGAAGGGCGAGTTCGAGACCAGAAGAGGCGGTGTTTTGTCGGTGAATCTGGGTTCTTGATGGGCTAGCTCATTGATGGCAGGTAGGGCAATAAGTTGGCGATGGCGAGGTGACGAAGGCTCATTTTATTGGCGTGGGGAGACGTTCTTCGAGGTGCTGAATATCAGGAGTTTAGGCCTGGGGAACGGTTTCACTCGTGTCGGTGCCGAACAATGCGCAGCACCACAAATCCGACCGCGCTGGCGAGTCGGAGGTTGACTGGAGGAGGGAAGGTGGTAGAACTGTCGAAAGCGCGCTGAGT
>NZ_BMXI01000040.1 GCF_014651675.1 Roseibacillus persicicus | reverse complement strand
TTCGCGTAGAACCTTCGTCACCTCGAACTCGCCAAACTTCTCCACTGCCAACCACAGAATCCATCAACTGCGAACTCGCCTGCCGCGCACTGCCAGCCACCGAACCGAGACGCCGAACTCGCCTACCGCGCGAAGCCTTGCCACAGAGCATCCGTCACCGCGAACTCGCCATTCAAAACACTGCAAAGTCCGCAATGCTTACATTGGATAACGTCTCAGCACACCCAATCCGACCGACTCAGCGCACCTTCACTACTTCTACCACGCTCCCTCCTCCCGTCAATCTCCGACTCGCCAGCGCGGTCGGATTTGTGGTGCTGCGCATTGTTCTGCCTTCTTAGTCTCCGCTGGCCTTGGTGAGCTCATAGGTGGCTAACTCGAGGAGACTCTCTGACTGCCATCCATTCGGAAAGACCCTCAAGTTCATTTCTGGCGGCATCGCTTTCGTATTAAACGAACAGTAATACAAGCCATTGTTTCCTACGATTGTTCCCGGTTGTTCTGGGTGTATATTCAAACTCAACTGGGAGACCCCACCAATCCCTCCGAATCCCTGAAAATCGAGAATTGCAGCATCACTTGGAAAACTGGTAACGAATGCCTGTGGTGGATCGGGGGTAAACTCACGACCATCGTCCATCCTGATCTCGCCCATTTTCTTAGTAGATACGAGACTCCACTCTCCGACAATCAAGCTATAAGGTTCCGGCACAGACGACGTCTTCTCGCAGCTGGCAGTCACCAAGATTGATAGGAGATATACTTGCCAAATCTTGCGACTCATTTTTAGCAGAACGTCTCAGCACACCCAATCCGACCGACTCAGCGCGCTTCCGATAGTTCTACCATGTCCCCTCCTCCAGTCAACCTCCGACTCGCCAGCGCGGTCGGATTTGTGGTGCTGCGCATTGTTCTGCATACCTTGGCTATTCTGGCAATTTAGAATCCAGCTTCCTCGGGATTGACCAATGTCCGGTAGTACTCTCCGCAACGCTCCTCTCCAACATAGCTTTCGATATGGTAATCTTCAAAAGACTTGTCGAATATTCGTTGCAATGGGGGCAAATATTCAGACTCCTCAAAATCCGAAATAGTTGCACCGTCTTCCATATTCAAAGGTACGGGAATAACATCGTTAATTCCCATGAACTGCCACCGGCTGACAACGTTCGAGCCGATAGCTGGAGCTTCGCCGATTCGTTTCGATTTCTCCTGAGATATTCCTAGGCTTCTGGCTTTCTGAAATGCCTCACGCCAGTGCCCGCAACGAAAAGTGACGTAAACCTTTCTAATTTTCTGCGGTGGTTCAAAGGCCGGATCGTCAGAAGGGACGATAAGAGCCATCGTATATGAGACAATCCACCAACCAGAGGAGCTTGCTGAAGGAATCATTTTTAGCAGAACGTTTCAGCACACCCAATCCGACCGACTCAGCGCACTTTCACTACTTCTACCACGCTCCCTCCTCCAGTCAACCTCCGACTCGCCAGCGCGGTCGGATTTGTGGTGCTGCGCATTGTTCGCTTTTCTTTGTTCCTAGGTATTCTCCAGCGGCCCATAGAGGTTTAATCCAAGGGAAACACCACGTTCTCCCAAAGCCAATAGCGATTCAGCCGAAACATCTAAACCCTCATTGCTACAGTTCATAAAGAGCCCACAGAACAGATCCATTTTGAAACGACTCGCAAGAAATCTCCAAACCGTGATATCTCCTGAAAGTGGCCTAAAAACACCCTTGATTTGCTCATCTAGATCACCGTTCTCGCAATCAGAAACCTCGAATCTCCAACTTCCTGACTTGGCCACTCTTAGCGTCCCAGTCTTTTTACCTACAATTTCTTCGCCCTTTCTTTGCGCGCTAGTTGGACGGCAGCATAGCAAGCGAGAAACCTCTTCGGGGTCGAGGTCATCGCCGATGATGCGAAGAGTCACTGTAGATAAGTGGAGACACGCCATAATTGATTTTTTCGAGCGAACGTTTCAGCACACCCAATCCGACCGACTCAGCGCGCATTCGACAGTTCTACCACCTTCCCTCCACCAGTCAAGCCTCCGACTCGCCAGCGCGGTCGGATTTGTGGTGCTGCGCATTGTTCGCTATGCTTGGTGCTTCAGTTGGTAAACCGTTGCCATGGTCGAATCGTTTTGTTGATACGTAGCACTAACACGATAGAGCCCTCGTTCAAGAACTAGATCGACTTTCGGTTGCTCATCATCGTCGAAACCACAGGAATCCATCAATCTCCAGCTTGTTGACACCACCTCAATATCAAGCTCCTCGGTCCATGAGTCCTGCTCCGCAACAAATCGACCAAACTCCAATAGCTGCTCTAATGAGTCTGCTGCTATCCACTGAATAATCAGACCACCAGAACTATTTGGGAGCCAATATAGGTCGCCGGGATCCTCGCCAATTCTAAGGACATCCCGATCTTTAAAGCGAATTCGGTGCATGTGCGAATTCGTTCCGCAAACTTCACCGTAGAGCCCCGAGTCGGGTTCGGGTTTATCTCCTATGGATACAACCCACTCCGAGAAGAGATCGGACGGCAACAATACAAAAGGACCTCCGAAACTTGTGGCAGACTCCATTTTTTAGCGAACGTCTCAGCACACCCAATCCGACCGACTCAGCGCACTTTCACTGGTTCTATCACGTTCCCTCCTCCAGTCAATCTCCGACTCGCCAGCGCGGTCGGATTTGTG
>NZ_BMXI01000039.1 GCF_014651675.1 Roseibacillus persicicus | reverse complement strand
GCTCGAAAAAACCAACGTTCCACTGCCTCGTCAAAGCGAAAGAAATCGTCCTAATAATACGATTCCAAGCGAACGTTCAAGCACACCCAATCCGACCGACTCAGCGCGCTTTCGACAGTTCTACCACCATCCCTCCTCCCGTCAAGACTCCGACTCGCCAGCGCGGTCGGATTTGTGGTGCTGCGCATTGTTCGGCACAGGGGGCATTAGGCCTTCCCGCCCCCTACTCATCGTGGACCCAACCAGGAAAGGAGTCCAATACGACTGCAAGCATCCTCGCCGAGAACTTATCGCTACTAACATCGTCCGGCAAAGTCACCTCCAACGAGAACAAACCTGTCTCGGACCTCAAACCAAGAAGAGAGAGAGGTCCTTCCCCACCGAACGATTCACTCTCGACCACACCCCAGTCCCAACGCTCAAACATCTCCTGATCCCTATAAAAGAATCCTCCCACTAGCTCTTCTCCTGACTTCAGATCAGGGTATTCCCCGTGCCTAAAATCCGAATCGGAATTTTCTCCTGCATACTCGAACCAGCCAAACATATCGGGCCATATTTTGGCGAGTGATGTGTGAATATTTGGCAACGCGCTAGCAACCGATTTCTGAACCAAGTATCGCTCTGTAACTCCTTCGAATACCATGGTTTTCAAGCCGAACGTTCAAGTCCTGCTGATACGACCGCCTCAGAGAACTTCTTCAGTTCTACAGTATTCAAACATGCTGTCAATAAGTCACCCACCAGCGCGGTCGGATTCAGCAGCGACGCCTTGTTCGACCATATTCTCAGCCTAGTCTAGGGCATCGGACTTAGAGCTTACCGGAGCACCTATTCCACGCTGCAACTTTAATAGTTTGCACCTTGCGCTTACCTTTCCTATCCGCCAGTAAAGTTCAATTAGCAGTATTCCGAAAGCCAATGAAAGTGGAAGTGAATTGCCTACTAGCTGGCTCAAGAACAACATAGAGGCGATGAAGCAGCCTGTGACGAGTGGAATGCTCCCCTTCGATAGCCCGAAGAAAAATTGCGAACGCGTAGATTCTGCAAGGACACGAAGCTCCTCTTCGCCTGTTCCACACTTCGCGATACGAGCTGCATTTCGTTCTAGCTCCTCAGCCTCGATTCTTTTGTAGAACGCATTATCCATGAAATGATAGCACCATGCCATTATTCTCTACTGGTCGGTATTTTAGTCGAACGTTCGAGCACACCCAATCCGACCGACTCAGCGCACTTTCAATAGTTCTATCACGTCCCCTCTTCCAGTCAATCCTCCGACTCGCCAGCGCGGTCGGATTTGTGGTGCTGCGGTCTGTTATCCAGGACGGTCCGAGGTCAGAAGGGTAAGAGCAAGAAAGCCTCGAACTCGATGGTATCAAACCTCGTCAAAACTCCGAATCACCTTTCGAGTAGAAGCTTCGTCACCTCGAACTCGCCAAACTTCACCAATGCCAACCACAGAATACATCAACTGCGAACTCGCCTGCCGCGCACTGCCAGCCACCGAACCGATACGTCAAACTCGTCTACCGCGCAAAACCTCGTCACAGAGCATCCGTCACCGCGAACTCGCCATTCTAAACACTACAAGTTCCTCAATGCATTCATTGGATAACGTTCTAGCTCTGCCAAACCGACCGTTCAGCGAGCTTTCATTAGTTCAACAGCCTACAAATTAGCTGTCAATTGCCAACTCGCCAGCGCGGTCGGGTTTGGCAGCGGCGCATTGTTCTGCATTCAGAAATGTTGAGACTTCGAAATGACAACAGTTCGGTAAAGACTCCGTCTGCTATTGCCATGTCGGCCTTTAACGCTGGTCCGTCATCACGCTATTTGTTTCTTTTCCTTCCTGCCCGCCCTTCTCTCTTGGTCCGTCGTTCTTCTCCAGTTAGCAGATGTTCACGAGTAGCCAGAATAGCTTTTACTGCTTCGTAACTTCTCCGCCACTCATCGCAATCTTTGAACTCCAGATAACCCGTTTCCAACGGCTTCGGTTCAGCCTCGTGACTAACTCGGTCCGACAGAAGAAACGACTCCTCGCATTCTTGCATATTCCGCAGGTAGACAACGAGAGAGCCGGTATGCATCGCTTCGAGTGCAGCTTTATCATGAAGTAGAACTCTCTTCGGCATCCTATTTTCTAGCAGAACGTTCAAGTGCAGCTAGGCCGACCGCCTCCGCACACCTAAATCGAAGCCAAAAGACGCACAAATTACCACAAAATAAGTCACCCACCAGCGCGGTTGGACTTAGCTGGCACGCCTTGTTCGCCCGCCTTTTCACACAGCAAAGTCGTTAGGCCCCAATTCGAAGTAGTTGTCCTCGAAGGCCTCGATAAAATCTGCGGAATCCATAATAACCTCATCACCCTCAAATTCCATCTTGAATTGGCCATTCACAATAGGGAGCATAATGCTCCATCTTGTGAAGCCATCTTTATTAGGATTGGAAGAAGCTCCATTCATTAGGACGAAGTTAGTTGGGCTATCGGCTTCTGCGTTACCAAGGTATAACTCACGATCATATTCAAGATAGAAGGTAAGATTGCCCTTCTCCAAGCCTCTACCTTCCTCTCGCTCTACTTTCCATCCCGTTTCTCTCAGCCATCGGACCGTAACCACTGAATTGATTCCTTTCCTCTCGATAAGCGAGAGATGGTCCTCTAGCACATTTACACTCGAATTACCATCTGGGATTTCCCTCTGACATGCGACAAAAGAAGAAACCACGAATAAAGTAATCACAGATGTTTTCAGATTGTGCACTACTAGTTTTGGCGAACGTTC
>NZ_BMXI01000038.1 GCF_014651675.1 Roseibacillus persicicus | reverse complement strand
AAGTTCAAGTGCTTGAGCTTTGAATTCTGGAGAGAAGCGTCTGCGGGATTTCACATTCATATTCTATTCGTGGGTTAGCGAGTGGTCCAGAATTCTCGCGCACTTCAAAAGGTGATTCGAAGTTTTGACGAGGCTTTAGGTCACAGAGTTCGAGGTTTTCCTGTTCTTACCCTTCTAGCTTCGAACTGTCCTGGATAACAGACCGCAGCACCACAAATCCGACCGCGCTGGCGAGTCGGAGGATTGACTGGAGGAGGGAACGTGATAGAAGTAGCGAAAGTGCGCTGAGTCGGTCGGATTGGGTGTGCTTGAACGTTCTGCAAAAAATGAATCATACTACAAGAATTGCCTTAGCCGGATGGCTCGCCATGTGTTCGTATTCTGGTGCTGAGGTCCAAGCGCCTGCGGAGCTGCTAACGATCGTAGAAAAGCGAGAAGAGCTTGTTCGTGATCTCGACGAAAAATATCTAAGCTCGTTAGCCAAACTGAGGGCCAAGTATGTTTCGGCGGGGAAAAGTGAAGAAGTAGCTTTAGTGACAAAATTTATAGAGTTAGCCGAGATGCCGAAAGTTAGTGCTAGGGAAGAACTTCTAGGAAAGAAAGAAAAGCCAAGCTTTCTTCCTTCAATTCTCAATAAGAAATGGCAGTGGAAGCATGGCCGAAACGCGAATGTGATAGATTGGATAATATTGAATCCAGCAGGAACAATTCGTGCAAATTGGCTCGACGACGCGAAATGGGAGCAAGTGGGGGAAAGGAAAATTAGAATTTACAAGAAGAGCAAAGGAAAAGAGATTTTTACTATTCTAGAGTGGAACGAAGACGTTACCGAATACAAAGGTTCAGGTTTGAATGTTCCTACAAATCGTGTGTCCGGCTGTCTACTCGAATAAGCAGAACAATGCGCAGCACCACAAATCCGACCGCGCTGGCGAGTCGGAGGTTGACTGGAGAAGGGGAGGTGGTAGAACTATCGAAAGCGCGCTGAGTCGGTCGGATTGGGTGTGCTTGAACGTTCTGCAAAAAAGATGATGCCCCACGGTAAAGTTCTACTACTAGGTGCGAGCGGAACTGTCCAAGGTCGGCTAGGACGATGGTTTAATCCTACGTTAACCGATGTCTGTAATGAGTTTGACGAACTTCTAAAGAAGAGGCGTTGGCTCGAAGCCATAGGTGATTTTGACACCATTCATCATGTGATTCGGTTCGGCCAGAATGACGAGCCTGAAATTGAATTTGGCCGGATCTCCAAGAAGTATTCAGAATTACCGACTGCTTCACTTCGTTCGATGAGCGGTCTACATGAGGTCTATTTGGACCGTCAAGAATTGCGTAACTATCTACAAGCCGAGGTTTTGCGGTCATTGCAAATTATTGGAGAGCGATTCTCTCTTTCTTGGCCTTGAACCAAACTAGGACAAGCAGAACAATGCGCAGCACCACAAATCCGACCGCGCTGGCGAGTCGGAGGCTTGACTGGCGGAGGGAGCGTGGTAGAAGTAGTGAAAGTGCGCTGAGTCGGTCGGATTGGGTGTGCTGGAACGTTCGCTAATAATATGAAGAGAGCATTAATCCTATGTGTGGCCTTGTTTAGATTACCTCTCTTAGCAAGCCCCATACCTGATTTCCCTTTCGTCAATGTAACGGGCGCTTCGGACATCGAAGTTGCTCCGGATACTGCAACAATAACATTTACAGTTCTTGAGTATAACGAGGATCCGGGAGAAGCGACAGCAACAGTAAATTCGAGCTTGAGGGCTATTACTGATGAAGTCATCACTTTGGGAGTTGAAGCTAGTGGTCTAACCGCTGACGATTTTGAGAAACGTGCGATACGAATTCAAACGGAGAATAATCAACCGCTGGAAATCAAGGGGTATGAGGTCTCTCGCGAAGTAAGAATCAAGATTGAAAAGATTGAGAATTACACGGCGGTTGTTCAGGTTATAATGAAGAAAGAAAATGTTGGCTCAATTTCCAGTTATTTCGACACGACAAGAAGAGAAGAAATTGAACTTGAGTTGGTCGGGAAGTCTTGCGCGGAAGCAAAGAAGAAGGCCTTAGTGTTAAGCAAGGGTGTAGGTGTAGATTTAGGAGGAGTCTTTGCTGTGTCGGACACTGATTTTTCAAGTTTTGGGGGTGAGTTTGGATTTGGATATGGGGGAGGTGGAATGCTTTTAGGTGGGGCGGGAAGGTCAGACGCTCCCGTTTTCGTGCCTGCGACTATCAAACTATATGCTTCAGTTTCAGTTTTATATCGTTTGGGATCAGAAGGTGTGGCGAAGGACTGAGATTCCAAAGCACAACAGCGAACAAGGCGTCGCTGCTGAAACCGACCGCGCTGGTGGGTGACTTATTGACAGCGTGTTTGAATGCTGTAGAACTGACGACGTTCTCTGAGGCGGTCGCATCAGCAGGACTTGAACGTTCGACGGAAATAGGTTGGATGCTTTGCTCGGCGAGTTCGGGGTCAAAGAACTTGGGAATTGATACTGAGAAATCTAGCTTGCGAATCCATAAAGATGATTCGAAGTCACCAATCTGGTATGGACCGGACCGCTGCTGGAATGACGAGATCGAAAGATGGGACGAGGTCGAACAAGGCGTCGCTGCTGAAACCGACCGTGCACTGGGTGACTTATTGACAGGAAGTTTGAAAGTGATAGAAGTAGCGAATGTTCTCTGAGCGGTCGTTTCAGCAGGACTGGAACGTTCGCTTAGAATCGTGTTAGCTGGACGATTTTTTCTGCTTTGACGAGGCAGTGGAACGCTGGTTTCTTTGAGGTGAACGCCAAGTTGGCTCCTCGGATT
>NZ_BMXI01000037.1 GCF_014651675.1 Roseibacillus persicicus | reverse complement strand
AATCCGAGGAGCCAACTTGGCGTTCACCTCAAAGAAACCAGCGTTCCACTGCCTCGTCAAAGCAGAAAAAATCGTCCAGCTAACACGATTCTAAGCGAACGTTCCAGCACACCCAATCCGACCGACTCAGCGCGCTTTGACTACTTCTACCACGTTCCCTCCTCCAGTCAATGCCCGACTCGCCAGCGCGGTCGGATTTGTGGTGCTGCGCATTGTTCGCCGGTCTGGTGCTGCTGACTACTACGACTAATTCTCGGTTTTAATAGGCGAAACCTCAACGAAATCCAAACTACTGCCTTCGTCATCGAGTTTTCTTCTCTCAAAATACTCTAAGGGAGCATCCACTCTCAAATTCTTCTCTGACAACGAGACAATCCTATCTTCGCTCAGATAAACTCCTCCCCAAGTTGAGGTCTTCAAATACGCAACGTGAATTGCTCCTTCGTCATCGCTGTAAGAAACTTCATAAATCCTCGCACCTCTTGCCCACCAACCTGGACCAAAAAGCGTCCAATTTAGCTTTAGAAGTTCGCAGTTCTTGGAAAAAAGACACTCGGCAACACGATGGTAGTCGCAGATTCCCATGATGAACCGGATAGGTGCGAAGATGAGAAGCATACCTAGAATAGTGGCCGCAATTTCCATTTCATCGATTTCAGGCGAACGTTCAAGCACACCCAATCCGAACGACTCCGCGCGCTTTCAACACTTCTATCACGTTCCCTCCTCCAGTCAATCTCCGACTCGCCAGCGCGGTCGGATTTGTGGTGCTGCGCATTGTTCGCTGTCAAAATATAGCAATATCCGAATTCTTCGTAGACCGCCGAAACTTCTATGACGGGATGCCCTCGTTCGAGGCCCGTCAATAAAACCTTCCCTGCCGGAAAAACAAAGCCTTGTCACCGGACTTCGTCAAAACCCCGTAACGGCAACAAAAATCTGCACGCCTTCCCTCACCTGCCTGGCCATTCTCACCTCATCGTTGACATCGAAACCAACGTAGATCCAATCAAACCATCTGGAACAAATCCGAGGAGCCAACTTGGAGTCCACCCCGAAAGAACCAGCGTTCCACTGCCTCGTCCAAGCAGAAAAAATCGTCCAAATAATACGATTCCAAGCGAACGTCTAGCACACACAATCTGAGCCGAGAAGCCAAAAGGCCTACGAGCGCCGATAAAATATACCGAAGAAGTAAAACTCACGAGTCACCCTCCGCGCGGGTCAGATTTGTGTGCTGCGAATTGTTCTGCCTTCGCTAGTTTCAGGAGTTGCCTTCGAATTCTTTTGTCCTGCTTCTTAACAAGCCCAACTTTTGGATGGTAGCGAAATCCAGAATTCTCTTGTTTGGCCGCATCAAGTGCTCGAGCTGCAAAAGCACCCGCTCCAGCTAGATCGCCGTCATCTTCACTGATGATGGCCAACGCTGAATTCCATCTATAATGGTCCACAGGAAACATCAGACGATCCGAGTGCTTGTGGAGAATCTGTTTGACCTCTGCATAAAGCTCACGACGCTCTCTAACCACAACGAAGGTGGAAAAGTCGAGATACCCCTGTGTATTAGAGGACGAATTCGCCTCCTCGTGCTCGAAAACCTTCCGAAAGGACAAAATCGCATCTTCAGTTCTACCAAGAGCGATCAGACAATGCGCCTTTTGAAGGAAGGCCTGCGGAAGTTCAAATGGCTCAGGATACTCCTCAATTACCATGGCTATGAGCCTGAGTGCGATCTCCGGATATTCGTCCTCCAAGTAAGTTGCCTGTATTCGAAGATATTGCGCTTTGTGAAACTGTCCACGTGATCTCTTTAGTCGAGTGAAGAATTCCGCTTCGTCCTCCTCAGACCAAGTTTTACGACGGAACCAATCATCAGATGCCATTTTTGCAGAACGTTCTAGCCCTGCCAAACCGACCTTTCAGCGAGCTGTTATTAGTTCTACAGCCTGCAAGTATGCTGTCAATCGCCAACTCGCCAGCGCGGTCGGGTTTGGCATCGGCGCATTGTTAGCCTGATTCTGTCGCCTTCTGAATATCTGCACCAATGTCTGTGAAGGGAAGCAGCCCCTCCGGAAGCTCTTTGGGGCTCTGAACCGTCCGAACTTTTCCGATTACGGTATTTCCAAGACGCTCTCCAAGAGTATCCGTAAGTACTTGGACAAATAATCGGTCAAATCCTTCCTGATCATCCGAGACCTTATTTGGAACGAAGATCGTAAAATCGAAGGCTCCGCTCTTGGTCTTAACTTTCGAATAATTCCAATCTCCTACTTTGAGCTTAAAAGAGCCGGTCTGTATCTCCATCTCAGGGGCCATCTTGCGTGGCTGCTTTAGCGCCACGAAATTCCAGCTCTTGATCTTGGGGGCAGCAGCTATAAATCGGTCAACATCATCAAAATACTCCGCATCACCATGAACAGTGACGGTCAGCGTATTCTCTCCGTTCGCAAAGCCAAAGAAGGGAGAGAACATGGGATTTACCTCTCGCATCTTATCTCCGACAAATCCGACACCATCTTCGATCTTCTTCTGTAATTTTGGGTCATCTTGGGCTTTCGCCCCAGTTTCATAGCTGAACAGCTCTGCCATTCTGTCACCTCTAAGCTCAAACCAATCCCAAAACTCTTTCGCCTTTTCGGAGCTCTCATCTGCGTGAGCCAGGCTTGTGAGGCAAGCGACTTGGAAAAGGACTAGTGCTACAAGTTTCATTTTTGGCTAACGTTCCAGCACACCCAATCCGACCGACTCAGCGCGCTTTCACTACTTCTATCACGACCCCTCCTCCAGTCAAGCCTCCGACTCGCCAGCGCGGTCGGATTT
>NZ_BMXI01000036.1 GCF_014651675.1 Roseibacillus persicicus | reverse complement strand
GTGAAACGGACCGTGGAAAAGTGTTCCTCAGTCAGGGGGCACGAAATGTCGAAATTAAGCTGAAAAGAGATTGACGTGTGCCGTCCTCGTGACTAGCTTCGCGCCCCGCCGCGAGATGTGGCCCACGAGAAACCAACCCGACCGACAGTGAACAGAGTGTCACAGTCGGTCTATTAGTCTCCGTGTGAATGTTCCTTTACAGTGCGAATTTTTAGAAGTCACCCTTCAGGCTTCTTCTGGATAACCCTCGGGTTTGACGGAAGGGATTGAACGACTTTTAAAGATGGAAAGTAAGGCTAAATTGTGTGCTGCAAACTTTTGATAACACAGAAGAGTTTGCGCCCGATTTGGATGAGAAGTTTCCGGTGTGATAGCCGGGAGTGGACTTCAAGTCGGTAAGACAACAATTTGGCAAAAGCCGTTGTTTTCTTTTTCTAGCGAGAAAGGAAACGACAAAACTAAGCAAGCGTTGATCTGGATTCATTTTCTAATGATTCAGCAACATTTGTGCCTAATCAATTTTTACGGAGAGTTTGATTCTGGCTCAGAACGAACGCTGGCGGCGTGGATAAGACATGCAAGTCGAACGAGGATACTGAATAGCTTGCTAATTGGTATTCTAGTGGCGGACGGGTGCGTAACACGTGAGCAACTTGCCCCAAAGCGGGGGATAGCCCACCGAAAGGTGGATTAATACCGCATGTGACCTTCGGGTTAAAGGTGCCTTCGGGTGCCGCTTTGGGATGGGCTCGCGGCCTATCAGCTAGTTGGTGAGGTAACGGCTCACCAAGGCGACGACGGGTAGCTGGTCTGAGAGGATGATCAGCCACACTGGAACTGAGACACGGTCCAGACACCTACGGGTGGCAGCAGTCGAGAATCATTCACAATGGACGAAAGTCTGATGGTGCAACGCCGCGTGGAGGATGAAGGCCCTAGGGTCGTAAACTCCTGTCATCAGGGAGTAAGCCTTGTTCGTTAATAGCGTTCAAGGTTGATAGTACCTGAAGAGGAAGGGACGGCTAACTTCGTGCCAGCAGCCGCGGTAATACGAAGGTCCCAAGCGTTGTTCGGAATCACTGGGCGTAAAGAGTATGTAGGCGGCGCGGAAAGTCAGATGTGAAATCCCAGGGCTCAACCCTGGAACTGCATCCGATACTCCCGTGCTAGAGTAATGGAGGGGTAGATGGAATTCTCGGTGTAGCAGTGAAATGCGTGGATATCGAGAGGAAGACTTGTGGCGAAGGCGATCTACTGGACATTTACTGACGCTGAGATACGAAGGCTAGGGTAGCGAAAGGGATTAGATACCCCTGTAGTCCTAGCAGTAAACGGTGTGCGCTTGGTGTGGGAGGATTCGACCCCTTCCGTGCCGGAGCTAACGCGTTAAGCGCACCGCCTGGGGAGTACGGTCGCAAGACTAAAACTCAAAGAAATTGACGGGGACCCGCACAAGCGGTGGAGTATGTGGCTTAATTCGATGCAACGCGAAGAACCTTACCAGGGCTTGACATCAGTGGAACTTGTTCCAAGGGCATGAAAGTGCCCGAACTTGACAGGTGCTGCATGGCTGTCGTCAGCTCGTGTCGTGAGATGTTGGGTTAAGTCCCGCAACGAGCGCAACCCCTGTGTCATGTTGCCAGCACGTAATGGTGGGGACTCTTGACAGACTGCCCAGATCAACTGGGAGGAAGGTGGGGACGACGTCAAGTCAGTATGGCCCTTACGCCCTGGGCTGCACACGTACTACAATGCCCAGCATAATGAGAACCGAGACCGCAAGGTGGAGGAAACCTACAAAACTGGGCCCAGTTCGGATTGGGGGCTGCAACTCGCCCCCATGAAGTCGGAATCGCTAGTAATGGCGCATCAGCAACGGCGCCGTGAATACGTTCCCGGGTCTTGTACACACCGCCCGTCACATCATGGAAGCCGGTCGCACCCGAAGTGTGTGAGTTAACTTCGGAAACAGCACCCTAAGGTGTAGCTGGTAACTGGGATGAAGTCGTAACAAGGTAGCCGTAGGGGAACCTGCGGCTGGATCACCTCCTTTCTACGGAGTAAGGCCCTTAACAGGGCTGGTCGACGGCCTTCTATCGGATAAACTGATAAGAAGTGTCGGTGGGGTTGGAGAAGCTGGTTGAATCAAAGGTTCGACAGAGCGCTTCAACGTTTGTCCTCGGACAACAATGAGTAATCACCCACACAGCAAACCTTTAGTAAACTCTTAGCGGTTAGAAGTCCTTCGGGACGAGTCTGCAGTGCACAATTTAACCTTACTTTCATCATCACAAGGAAAACAACGGGGATATAGCTCAGTTGGTAGAGCACCTGATTTGCATTCAGGGGGTCAGGAGTTCGAATCTCCTTATCTCCACCATCCCTTTATCGGGGCTGGTATGGATGTTCTTCGAAGTTCTATTAACACAACCCGGGCTTGTAGCTCAGTTGGTTAGAGCGCACGACTGATAATCGTGAGGTCGGCAGTTCGAGTCTGCCCTGGCCCACCATCCTCCGGACCCGTCAAACGGTTCGACTTTCCTTTGTAATTCGCACCCCATGTAAATAAGAGCCTGCTCTTTGATATCCGTGTGAAAGTCTTTTAAGATACTGCGGACTGAATTTCTGTTACAAGGATTCAGTCCACTAAAAATAATATATCAATCACTTGAGTTTGTTTTTGCAGTTCTTGGGACTACTCTAATTTTTATGGCGAGATGAGAGGGACGACTAACCCCTCTCACTCATAACAAAGTCCGGAGAGATAAGCACTCCGGCAAACCATTACCAATGGAACCAACTAGCAGTTCAGCAATGGACTGTGAACAGTATCCTTTGGACTTAGATTTTGA
>NZ_BMXI01000035.1 GCF_014651675.1 Roseibacillus persicicus | reverse complement strand
ACAAATCCGAGGAATCAACTTGGAGTTCACCTCAAAGAAACCAGCGTTCCACTGCCTCGTCAAAGCAGAAAAAATCGTCCCACTAATACGATTCCAAGCGAACGTTCCAGCACACCCAATCCGACCGACTCAGCGCGCTTTCGATACTTCTACCACGCTCCCTCCTCCCGTCAACCTCCAACTCGTCAGCGCGGTCGGATTTGTGGTGCTGCGCATTGTTCGGCCATCAAATGACTTGAGAATGTTCCGTTGCCCAAATTGCAGTTTCACCAGCTGCGGGCTCGTCAATCTTCAATAGTTCGTTCATGAAGTCGAGATTGGTTCCTCCATGCATTGCCTCGGCTAATAGACATAGGGTCTCCGCGAACTGTGTAAGAGATGAATTATAAAGCCTCCTCGTCATTCCGCTTTCATGATCAAGGCTTACAATTGAACCATCGCGTTCATCTATACAGATTGGATCACCGGTTCCATTGTGTCCAAAGTACTTGTAGCACTCGAATTCATCTCCCGCTCCAGGGTTCAATTCCGAAAATAGAATTAGCGCTTCTCCTACATTGTGTGAAAACGAGAGAAAAGGTGCTGATTCGGTTGGAAAACCGACTTCGCGCAGAATCCGTAAATCCTGTTCTGGCAGATTTAATTTCTCAAGAACTTCTTTGGGGTAGGTCCCGAATTCAGCCAACTCGATTCCCATGTCCTCGGGAACTTCTGGCATCGCCTCCTTGAACCGATTTCTAAATTCTCTGGGTCCCATTTTTTCAGCCGAACGTCTCAGCACACCCAATCCGACCGACTCAGCGCGCTTTCACTACTTCTACCACGTCCCTTCCTCCAGTCAATCCCCCAACTCGCCAGCGCGGTCGGATTTGTGGTGCTGCGCATTGTTCGACCTTCTAGAGCCTCGGCGAGTAACCTAAGGACGACTCCCAATCCGGCACAAATTCTGGCTGTCCGGAAAGATACCATGTCCTCCAGCCGTCAAAGTCTCGCCCGTAATTCTGACCCGTGAGGACCTCAAGACATCCAACCCTCTCGTCTAAACTTCTCCAAGCTGTATGTCTCAGCGCCTTGATAAGATAAGGAATCGATTCAGGTCGGTTGCAGTCTCCCAGATATGAAGCCGCATTGAGCCATAGATAGTCATCGTCTGATTTGACGTGTTTGAGCGCGATTGGGATTGCCACATTAGAATTACGGTCTGCCAACACGCTATAACTGTTGAGACCATCATTCTCAGGATCGGTTTCGAGCAGCCTAAGCCAACTCGAATCTGCTATCAATCCCGGCGACTGCATTTCAATTAACGAGCCGATCATTCCGAGCTGGGCACCGTAAAAACGCACGACTACCAGCCCCGAAAGACAAGTAAATATGAGTGCGAACGCCTTCAGCTTTGTCTTCATTTTCAGTCGAACGTTTCAGTCCTGCTGAAACGACCGCTCAGAGAACTTTCGCTACTTCTATCACTTTCAAACTTCCTGTCAATAAGTCACCCAGTGCACGGTCGGTTTCAGCAGCGACGCCTTGTTCGACCCCGGCCTATCTTTCGAGCTCGCCGCTCAAGCAGCGGTCCGGGCCTGGCAGATTGGAGGCTCCGAATCATCTTTATGGATTCGCAAGCTAGATTTCTCAGTATCAATTCCCAAGTTCTTTGGTCCCGAACTCGCCGAACAAAGCATCCAACCTATTTTCGTCGAACGTCTCAGCACACCCAATCCGACCGACTCAGCGCGCTTCCACTACTTCTATCACGCTCCCTCCTCCAGTCAACCTCTGACTCGCCAGCGCGGTCGGATTTGTGGTGCTGCGCATTGTTCTGCTACGTTTTGTTTTTTGGTGTCTTAATGCCAAACAGCTTCCGCGATCCGGCAATATTGTCAGAATCCGCATCCCCTCGGATAGATGCTTCAAGGTAGCCAATTGAGTCTAAGCTCAGCGGAGTATCTGACGAACCGATAAGCACCTCGCAATCTCGGAATTGGTGGAACCAAGGCTCCCCTCGCTCGGCAACGAATCTGACCAAATCGCCGACGCACCGGTCATAGGTGCTTCCAGTCTTGGCGTTAAAGCGAAGGTGGTAGCGCCCTTCTCTAGTCAATGTCGGATCGCTGAAAGGCCCGTTGAGAGAAGCGCTGTCACAATTATCATTCAAAACCCGAATTCCAAAATGGACTCGAATATCCACTGAGAAGTTTATCGCCGCACCATAACTACTCCCCGACCTATGAAAATGGATGAACTCAACGACGTGAGGCTGCTCCCTCGTCCAGAACATCTTCTTCGTTCTCGAGAATCCAAGCGGCATAACTCGCACAGTGAACTCTTCACATGCTTTCTCAAGACCTTCACGAACGACTTGGCTAGTTGTCTTTTCTTTCCCGGCCATTTTTAAAGCAGAACGTTCAAGCACACCCAATCCGACCGACTCAGCGTGCTTTCACTACTTCTATCACGCTCCCTCTTCCAGTCAACCTCCGACTCGCCAGCGCGGTCGGATTTGTGGTGCTGCGCATTGTTCGGCATTAAGTGCGTTATATGTGGGTTCCGCCAAGCATTAACCGAACTTGTTGAACACCTATCCCTCCTAGCCCGACAGAAATCTAGCTGTAAAACTACGGCAGCTCGCCATTACAGTTCCAACAGCTACTGAAGTTTGATGGACTCTTCTCCCCACAGGAAGCGCACACTATTTCGTCTCCATCAGTATCGTTTTGCTCCTTAAAGTGCTCTCGTATAAAAGAGACCGCTAGTTTCTCTTGAGAATCATCGGCAACACAGAGCGTAGGAACCATATCTGAGACTGCAACAGAGGAACTCGAGGTGCTATCATTTCGAAGAAACCCCTTGACTCCAACAGGCTTTGCACTAGGCCGACTGTAGCGCTATCATAGTGTCGAAAGATTTCAGTCATAGTATTTTTAGCCGAACGTTCAAGCACACCCAATC
>NZ_BMXI01000034.1 GCF_014651675.1 Roseibacillus persicicus | reverse complement strand
CAAATCCGACCGCGCAGGCGAGTTTGGAGTTTGATTGGAGGAGGGGAGGTGGTAGAAGTAGTGAAAGCGCGCTGAGTCGGTCGGATTGGGTGTGCTTGAACGTTCGCCAAAAAATGCTGCGGTTCTACATTCCTCAAAAGCAACTGCGTTGTCACCAATCAGCGCTTTTCGTCGGGCTATTGGTCTTCGCAATTACATCCTGCGAGAGGAAAGAAAAGAACACAAAAACAGTAAGTCGCGGTGAAGTTGTTCAGCTAATGGAAGCCAATCGTCGAAGTCAGGCCCTTGTTGAGCTACTTGACACGCACTTCTCTAACGAGGGATACAAGTTCAGGTTGTCTTATAGGAATCTCAGCGACGATGAGATTCCCAGTCTACTTGGTGGGCCCAAACTTTTGTTGTGTAATGGACCATTCACGGAAGAATCAGCGAGTAGCACTCACGTTGAAATTCGTGAAATATTAGATGAGAACGAACTAGCCGACGTCGAGGTTTGGTATGAAATCAGGCGCGGCGATCAGCAGTATTACTTTCCTTCCGACCAACTAACAACCGTAGGCAATAAATAGGGCGAACAAGGCGCAGCACCACAAATCCGACCGCGCTGGCGAGTCCGAGATTGACTGGAGGAGGGAACGTGGTAGAAGTAGTGAAAGCGCGCTGAGTCGGTCGGATTGGGTGTGCTGAAACGTTCGCCTGAAAATATGAATCGACTAGCTAACGTCATCCTTAGTCTGTTAGCGGCGATTCTACCGGGTTGCAGAAACGGTTCGCAGATTGAAGCCGAGAAATTGGGGCCTCCTGTGATGGACCTGCATTTCGTGCTCACCAAGAATTCTGATTTAATTTTTGAAGATTCGTTCCAAACCTTCCGCAAGCACAAGGAGGAGCAAGAACTCGGCTACTCAATTTCACATCAGGTGGTTCCTGATAAAGCGGAAATATACGATGAGGTTTGCCAAGTAATTATCAGGATCGAGTCCGATGATTATCGAATTGCTGCTCACATACCGATTCATGAGAGTGAGACCGAAGAATCAATTGAGGTCGACTCATACCGATTAGTCTTTGTTTGCACGCTGCCGGATCGGTAGGGCTAGAGTCAAGCCAAGGATGGGCGAACAATGCGCAGCACCACAAATCCGACCGCGCTGGCGAGTCGGAGGATTGACAGGAGAAGGGAGCGTGGTAGAAGTAGTGAAAGCGCGCTGAGTCGGTCGGATTGGGTGTGCTGAGACGTTCGACAGAAAGAATAGTGTGTTAGAATGAGGCTCTGTCTTCTGCAGTGTGTTCTACTGGGAAGAAATCCGGTTGGGTGTGGTTAGTGGTGAGTTCGCTAGGATAAGGCAGTGTCTGATTGGTGATCCGCGGTTTTCTGGACGGGGCCATTGCGGTAGTGGCAGGTATGCTTGTAGCTTGGCGTTTGGGGAGGTGACGAATGCTCTATTTTGTTGGCGTTTGGGGACGTTTGATTGGGTACTACTGTTTTCACGGTTTGGATGGGGGAACGGATTGAATCGACTCGGTGTCGAACAAAACGCAGCACCACAAATCCGACCGCGCTGGCGAGTCGGAGGTTGACTGGAGCAAGGAGCGTGGTAGAACTGTCGAAAGCGCGCTGAGTCGGTCAGATTGGGTGTGCTGGAACGTTCGGCTAAAAATACTATGACTGAAATCTTTCGACACTATGATAGCGCTACGGTCGGCCTAGTGCAAAGCCTGTTGGAGTCAAAGGGTATCGTCACACTTCTTCGAAATGATAGCACCTCGAGTTCCTCTGTTGCAGTCTCAGATTCGGTTCCTACGCTCTGTGTTGCCGATGATTCTCAAGAGAAACTAGCGGTCTCTTTTATACGAGAGCACTTTAAGGAGCAAAACGATACTGATGGAGACGAAAAAGTGTGCGCTTCCTGTGGGGAGAAGAGTCCATCAAACTTCAGTAGCTGTTGGAATTGTAATGGCGAGCTGCCGTAGTTTTACAGCTAGATTTGTGTCGGGCTAGGAGGGATGGGTGTTCAACAAGTTCGGTTAATGCTTGGCGGAACCCATATATAACGCACTTAATGCCGAACAATGCGCAGCACCACAAATCCGACCGCGCTGGCGAGTCCGAGGTTGACTGGAAGAGGGAGCGTGATAGAAGTAATGAAAGCGCGCTGAGTCGGTCGGATTGGGTGTGCTAGAACGTTCGACTAAAATTGAATATTTACGAGCCGCCAAACTGCGCTGTTGACCAGGTGCAACCAACGAGGTGCCCAATAGCGCACGCTAATAAAATAACGGTGCTGTGGTTTTCGTTGTGGTTTGTTCTTCGGCCGTCTTCGAGTGGTGATGCTGTTGCGGACGTTGGTTACCAGATAATGATTAATGTGGTCTTTGTAGCGCTTTTATTTGGCTTACTACGGTTTCCAAAACAGACTTCGATTCCAGCAGGAATCTTTCTTTCGTATTTAGCTTACGTCTATTTCGTTTTGTGGAGGGGCACATACGAGATGTTTCGAAATGGCGGATTGGATATCGGGCGGGCAGTCGAGTTTCGTTTCTGGTTGGGTTGTGTCAGTCTTTCTCTTAGTGCAATTTTTTCTTTCTTATCTTTTCGAGCAAAGCAAGTTAGCCCCTTTACGATTGTGAAGTGGATGTTGCCGAGGAGGTTTAGTTCTAGCTGAAGCGCAACCGACCGAAAACTGAGGTCGAACAATGCGCAGCACCACAAATCCGACCGCGCTGGCGAGTCGGAAGTTGACTGGAGGAGGGAAAGTGGTAGAACTATCGAAAGTGCGCTGAGTCGGTCGGATTGGGTGTGCTAAAACGTTGTTGCAGAATTTTACCCGAGATAGCTCCGGAGATCAAAAGTAGGAGTATGTATTAATCTTGAATCGAAGTGTCGCTGAGGTAAAATCTGCAAAACTAAAACGTTCTGCTAAAAAATGAAATCTATACCGACTTCGGAAATTAGCCGGTATTGCGATAGAAGGTCTTTGGTTAGCGTCGAACGTGCAAGAATCGATTCCAACGCTGT
>NZ_BMXI01000033.1 GCF_014651675.1 Roseibacillus persicicus | reverse complement strand
CACAAATCCGACCGCGCTGGCGAGTCGGAGATTGACGGGAGGAGGGAGCGTGGTAGAAGTAGTGAGAGTGCGCTGAGTCGGTCGGATTGGGTGTGCTGGAACGTTCGACTAGAATGAGAATACTGTATTGCACGCTGGTTCTAGTTGCTTGCGAGCAGCGGGACACTGAAAATCTTCAGGAAGCTGGCCCAAATGATAGACCACAAGTAGTTGCTCAAGAGTCCTCCAGTGAACGATTTGAGAATTTGGTTGCCGAGTTTGCTGAAAACTTAACAGAAGAGGCGAGGAAATCATTTCTCAGCACAGAAACTGCAGAGGAGGCAGTTGACCACTTTGGATGGGGTATGTCCTTGCGGAATGGAGAGCTCAATCAGAGGAATTCTGAGACGCGACAGTTGCTTGTCCGCCATGGGATTTATCACCGCGATGATTTGTCATCTATTTTGATGCTCTCTGTGATAAGGAAGGTGCGAAATGAGCCGATAAAGTTTAAAGAGCAGGTTGATTACTACCGTTCTTATTGGCAAGAACTTGATATTATTGCACCTACTCAGATAGCTTGTGCTGAATGTGACTTGGAATTGGAGGTTCTTTACTATGGTTCCAATAAAAATCCGAAGCACCCAGAAAGAGAGTATTTTTACGGGGCATGTCGCTCTTGTGACCAAGCTTACCTATTTTATCACGAGGATGGATGGCTTCCGTATGAACAGATAGTGGTCGAACAAGTCGTGCCAGCTAAGTCCGACCGCTCTGGTGGGTGAGTTATTTTCTGGCCATTTGGGGGTGTTTTGGCTTCGGTGTAGGCGTGCGGAGGCGGTCGGCCTAGCTGCACTTGAACGTTCGACTGAAAATGATAAAGCGAATTATCAGCATGGTTATTTGTGCCTTCGGCATAGCGCACGGAAAAACTGTTACCGTAGACGTTGATGGAAAGGGCGTCTCGAAGGTAGAGTTGCCAAGTAGCTTTAATGGTCGTTCGGAAGGAAAAGATACGATCCTGAGTATGCCCGATTCAGAGAAAGAGGACGGTCCATCTTCTCTTAGGATTTCCCTTATCCGAGATCTAGGCTCAAGGTTTGGGGAGAATGATGCGTCCGAGTTTTTGAAGAGATTTAAGCAAGATCTCGTCGTGAAGAGATCAGGGGGAACGCTATTTGTGGTAAATACTGAAGAATCCACTTCCGAAACCGGAGTCAAATTCGTAGCTCATCAGTTCGCTGCAGTGGCTGATGGACTTCTTTTTTCGATGACATTCCAGACAATCGTGGGTCGTGAAGGAGAAAAAGAGGCGATTCTTATTAGAGATAACCTCAAGAAGATCTTAGCCAGTCTTGGACGTAAGTCGGCCAAATAAGTCGAACAATGCGCAGCACCACAAATCCGACCGCGCTGGAGTTTCCGAAGATTGACAGGATGCTTGGAGGCTGTAGAAGTAGTGAAAGCGCGCTGAGTCGGTCGGATTGGGTGTGCTAGAACGTTAGCCTAAAAATGAGCCTCTTTCTCTGGTGGATACGAATCCGCAAGTATATTCCCAAATCGCTACATAGTAGGATAGAAAGCCTAATGATTTCAGAAGAACCGAAGGAGCATGAGTTGCCTCAACCTAGAAATCCTCCGGAGCAGGATTTTTCGTCCTTGAAGGTTGAAGGATTGCAACTTGATTCAGATTTATTCGTGGAAGCAATTTCGAAGTCAAATCGCTACGGTGCATGGGACTATTCCAATGATTGTCTGCCGCCCGCCTGGTCTGATGAGATAAAATTTTTCAATTGGATCAATGAGAATAAGCTGCCCCGTGAGTTAGCAGAGCTTTTGTATTACCATACACCAGAGCGTGATTTTATGGCTGGCTCACACTACATTCATGGAGTCGAGTCGCTTATCGAAGCGAACGATGATGAAAGGTGCTCGAATGTGCGGGAGGCGGGTTTTCTAATAGTTGGTAGTGGTCCAAACGGAGACGATGTGGTTGTTGATATGGAGGGAGCCAAGAAGGGAGCAATTGGATACTTCCCAATCTCGACTAAATGGGACAAGACTCCCGACGAACTAAAGAGAATGTTTATTCCTGTAGTCGATTCTATCGGTGACTACTTTGATATTTATCAACGCGGTAAGGATGCGAAGAACATTGGCAAGTATGATCACATTGCCGGCGATTACTGGTCCGCCAAAGAGCACGTAGAAGGCTAACAATGCGCAGCACCACAAATCCGACCGCGCTGGCGAGTCGGAGGTTGACTGGGGGAAGGAGCGTGGTAGAAGTAGTCAAAGCGCGCTGAGTCGGTCGGATTGGGTGTGCTGAGACGTTCGCCTGAAAATACCATTGTAATGAGCTATTATGTACAGACGCGATGGGGTGGTTCGGAGAACGCGCCAACTGAAACTCGCATGCGAGAGATTCTAGCCGAGCTAGACGCCCCCGATATGGAGCACGCAAGCACGTGGTTGGGTCATGAAGATGGCTGGACTCTATCGGTATCGGAGGACGGGGTGGCGGTTTGGGAGAATGAGGAGTTTGGCCATGGACCGAAATATCAGGAGGGAATCGGGCAAGAAGAGGCACTTCGTTTGTGGATTCTTGTTTCGCTAGGTGAGTTTAATGCAGTCGATAGTGAGCCGTGGAAGGACGGTCAAGGGCCGCCAATCAGCGAGGAGGAGCTTGAAGTGCGAAGACGCGAAATTGCGGAATTTACGCTCAAGATGAATCGAGACTTTTACGATAGCTTGGGTCCGGAAGACGATGCCAAGTGCTGTCGGGACTCTGATTGCTCGCGCGGCACGGTCAAATTCAGCGTTTTCTGTAGGACGCACCATTTCGAGAGTCTTCGGAAGGAATCATGCCCATTCGACCATTAAAGCTGAAGGGAAGAAGCCTTGGCGAACAATGCGCCGCTGCCAAACCCGACCGCTCTGGCGAGTTGGCAATTGACAGCATATTTGTGGGCTGTAGAACTGCTGAGAGCTCGCTGAACGGTCGGTTTGGCAGGGCTGGAACGTTCGCTTGGAATCGTATTATCTGGACGATTTCTTCTGCTTTGACAAGGCAGTGGAACGCTGGTTTTTTCGAGGTGAACTCCAAGTAGGCTCCTCGAATTTGTT
>NZ_BMXI01000032.1 GCF_014651675.1 Roseibacillus persicicus | reverse complement strand
GAGCAGTGAGAAAGCGCCTGAAACGCGGGCAAAAAAAGAGCCCGACTTCGTCGTTAGACGAAATCGGGCTTATAACTGGCGACGACCTACTCTCACAGGACCTATCGTCCCACTACCATCGGCGCTGCAGCGTTTCACTTCCGGGTTCGGAATGGGACCGGGTGGTTCCACTGCGCTCTGGCCACCAGAGGAAGAGTTTTGAATTGCGAAGTTGGAGTGGTGAATGGTGAATCTCTTCACGCAGTCACTTTCCTTTTCTTCCAAAATCCAAAGGGCTTCCTCTAGAGGTCTGAGGTGCTTGAGGGTGTCTTGTTTGTGTGGTCTGCTGAATTACTTAATTCAACATTCATCACTCACAATTCACCATTCTTTCCTGCTCCTTGAGATCCGTGTGAAATGTCGATTGCAATACTCTAAATTTGAGGTCCATCAATCGTTTGGTCTTTTGTCTGTCTTTACTACTTGGGACTTGATTTTGATTTTAAGAGTTAAAGAAATCAAGTCTATCGGATGATTAGTACTACTCGGCTACACGTATTGCTACGCTTCGACCTACAGCCTATCAACGTGGTCGTCTCCCACGATCCTTAAGGGAAGATTAATCTTGCGAATGGCTTGGCGCTTAGATGCTTTCAGCGCTTATCCGTTCCGCACGTAGCTACTCTGCACTGCCCTTGACAGAACAACAGATACACCAGAGGTGCGTCGTTTCCGGTCCTCTCGTACTAGGAAACGAACCGCGCAATCTTCCTGCGCCCACAGAGGATAGAGGACCGAACTGTCTCGCGACGTTCTGAACCCAGCTCGCGTGCCGCTTTAACCGGCGAACAGCCGGACCCTTGGGACCTTCTCCAGCCCCAGGATGCGACGAGCCGACATCGAGGTGCCAAACTTCGCCGTCGATATGAACTCTTGGGCGAAATCAGCCTGTTATCCCTAAGGTACCTTTTATCCGTTGAGCGACGGCAATTCCACATTCAACCGCCGGATCACTAAGGCCTACTTTCGTATCTGCTCGACTTGTCGGTCTCACAGTTAGGCGGGCTTGTGCCTTTACACTCGAAACACGGTTGCCGACCGTGCTGAGCCCACCTTCGCGCTCCTCCGTTACTCTTTGGGAGGATACCGCCCCAGTAAAACTGACCGGCTGCCACGGTCCCCCAGCCGGATGACGGCATGGGGTTAGAATTTCCAACACCAAAGGGTGGTATCTCACTGGCGACTCCACCATCCCCTAAAGGATGGCTTCAAAGTCTCCCACTTATGCTGAGCATTGAAATCGAAAAAACAGTAACAGCGTACAGTTAAGGTCTATAGGGTCTTTCCGTCCTTCTGCGGGTAGCCGGCATCTTCACCGGCGTTACAATTTCACTGAGCTCCTGGTTGAGACAGCGCCCAACTCGTTGCACGATTCGTGCAGGTCGGAACTTACCCGACAAGGAATTTCGCTACCTTAGGACCGTTATAGTTACGGCCGACATTCACCAGGACTTGGGCTCGGAGCTTCGCCACGAGGGCTAACACCTTACCGTAATCTTTTGGCATTGGTCACGTGTCACATCCTATACATCGGCTTACGCCTTAGCAGAATGCTGTGTTTTTGCTAAACAGTCGGTTGGGCCATTTCACTGCGGCCACAAATGTGGCACTCCTTCTCCCGAAGTTACGGAGCCATTTTGCCGAGTTCCTTAACCAGGTTTCACTCTTGCGCCTTGGTATACTCTACCCACCCACCTGTGTCGGTTTACGGTACGGGCCATTAATGTAAGGGCTTTTCTTGGCTCAAGCGCCGGATATGCGAATTGGCCGTAGCCGCATCTCGGAATTCAATAACCTAGTATCCTTGACTCAAGCGTCCTCCTTACTGGGTGCAGGAATATTAACCTGCTTGCCATCCCCTACGCCTATCGGCCTCGGGTTAGGTCCCGACTAACCCCGGGACGAAAAACGTTGCCCGGGAAACCTTGGGTTTACGGCGGACCGGGATTTCACCGGTCTTATCGTTACTCATGTCTGCATTCTCACTTCCCAGCGCTCCAGGGTCAATCGCTATCACCCTTCACTGCACTGGGAACGCTCTCCTACCACACATCAATAAATGATGCATCCAGAGCTTCGGTATTCTACTTATCGCCAATCATTTTCGGCGCAAGGTCTCTCGATGAGTAAGCTATTACGCACTTTTTAAATGGTGGCTGCTTCTAAGCCAACATCCTCACTGTCTGTGAAACCTCACCTCCTTTCCACTGAGTAGAATTTAGGCACCTTAGCTGCTGGTCTGGGCTGTTTCCCTTTCGCCAATGAAGCTTATCCCCCACTGACTCACTGCTGTACTTCACCTAAGGGTATTCGGAGTTTGATAGGGGTTGGTACCCGGGTATGGGCCCTAGCCCTTTCAGTGCTCTACCCCCCTTAGTCAGCATACAACGCTGTACCTAAATACATTTCGGAGAGAACCAGCTATCACGGGGTTTGAATAGCCTTTCACTCCTACCCACAGCTCATCCGAGCGTTTTTCAACACACATCGGTTCGGTCCTCCACGTCGTTTTACCGACGCTTCAACCTGGCCATGGGTAGGTCACCTCCGCTTCGGGTCTAGCGCGTGCAACTTGTCGCCCTATTCAGACTTGCTTTCGCTACGCCTCCGTTCCAGAAGAACTTAGGCTTGCCACACGCACTAACTCGCAGACTCATTAAGCAAAAGGCACGCAATCACAGCATAAAGCTGCTCTTACACCTTGTGGGCACAGGGTTTCAGGTTCTATTTCACTCCCCTCACAGGGGTTCTTTTCACCTTTCCCTCACGGTACTGGTTCACTATCGGTCGCTAGTTAGTATTTAGCCTTGGAGGGTGGTCCCCCCGTCTTCACGCAACGTTTCACGTGTGTTGCGCTACTTGCACCTGGCCGGTTCGGATTTCGGATACGGGTCTGTCACCCTCTATGGAGCATCTTTCCAAATGCTTCTCCTATCGTCGCCGGTCCGTTAATGGTTGGGCTGGTCCGCGTTCGCTCGCCGCTACTTACGGAATCTCGGTTGATTTCTTTTCCTCCGGTTACTGAGATGTTTCACTTCACCGGGTTCGCGATCCCTTCCCTATGTATTCAGGAAGGGGCGATGGGATT
>NZ_BMXI01000031.1 GCF_014651675.1 Roseibacillus persicicus | reverse complement strand
GATTTGGAAACTGACGTTGACGGCCGATTTGCGATTCTCAGAAAGACACCCTAAAAGTACAGTTTGTTTTGCGTCTTTTTCGGCAACTTCATCTGGAAAACGGTCTAGAACCGAGGGGAAATCATTCCCCTACTCTAAAAAACCACCCCTAATTTTCATAAAAAACATTATCACATTAATTGATGAGTACGCTCCCTACTCATTCCGCCGCGCACTTTCCTAGGTCCCTCGCCGAAAACCACAATGCCTACCGACTTATCTGCAAAGCTTTCCGCAACGAGCTCCACTTCATGCTAAGGCATTATTGGTTTAAAATCAAACTTGCTCCAACACCATCAAGATGACTTACTCTGAATATGGGTAGATACTATCTTCATTGCTTCACCTTCATGTTTGGCCTTGGATGCACATCGGGTTCAGAAAGAAGCCATGAAAACTGGAATGAAGACTGGATGTTCTATTCTTCGAAAGAAGACACCTTTGCGGAGCGCACCGAAAATGCTTTCCCCTCCGCTCCATCTTTCGATGATTCAACTTGGACAAAAGTCACTCTCCCTCACGACTGGGCGGTTTTGGAAGGATTTGACTCCCTCCTTGAAGGCCAGACTGGGAAACTTCCCTATGAGGGTGTTGGGTGGTATCGCAAAGGTTTAACACTTGATTCCGGTGACAGGGGTAAATCCATTTTCCTCGGTATCGACGGCGCCATGTCCGAAGCCCGTATTTTTGTCAACGGTCAGGAAATCTCATACAGGCCCAATGGCTACACATCCTATCGAGTCCAGCTTCCCAACGAGCACCTCAAGTTCGATGAGCCTAACTCCATCGCGATCCGTTTACAGAACCTAACTGAATCCAGTCGCTGGTATCCTGGAGCGGGGCTTTATCGCGACGTGTGGCTCAGCAAGACAAATCCGATCCACTTTGCTCACAATGGAATCATAGTCCGAAATCCACTCGAAAAGAACGGTGTCACTCAGGTCGAAATTACAACTGAAATAGTTGGGAAAGACGACACCCTTCGAATATCCTTTGAGGCCACTCAAGAAGGTCAAGTCATCGGTTCCTCAAAGCCAGCTTCGGCTCAAAACTCACCTTTCAAACTCGACTTGACCAGTCCTCGCCCTTGGACCCTGGGAGATCCAGCTCTGGTTAAGTTCACTGCGAAGCTTCACCAAGACGAGAAAGTGATCGACGAACTTTCGCTCACGACCGGTATACGCACTCTCACCTTCCTTGCTGATGAGGGGTTCCTGCTCAATGGCACGCCCACTGAACTCAAGGGTGTTTGTATTCATCATGACCTCGGTCCTTTGGGAGCAGCCTTCAACCGAAGTGCAGCTCGGAGACAGATTCAATTGCTCAAGAAAATGGGCTGTAATGCCATTCGAACTGTCCACAACCCGCCAGCCCCAGGGTTCGTAGAGCTGTGCGACGAAGAAGGGATATTGCTCCTCATTGAAGCCTTCGACACCTGGGATATACCCAAACGAAAAAACGACTACAGCCGTTTTTTTGAGGACTGGCACGAGAAGGATCTTCGCTCCATGGTTAGGAACTTCCGTAATTCTCCCAGCGTGATTATGTGGTCGTTGGGTAACAATGTAGCCGGAGGTTATCATAATCGCTCCCGAGGTCTCTTTTTAGCTCAAAGTCTTCGCCAGATCGTTGAGAGCGAGGATCCAACTCGTCAGGTCACAATTTGTAACCATTCCCTCGAGACGAGCCTGAACCTATCGAAGGGTCTTGATTTACTGGGGCTCAACTACAACCCCAATCTCTATGCTGAGATTCGTTCCGAGGCACAAACTCTCGCTCTCTTCGGCGCCGAGACCACACGCACCATTTCTTCACGGGGGGAATATTTTTTCCCAATGGAATGGAAACGAAATTCTGGCTACGATCTCGCCTCCTTCCAAATCTCATCCTATGATCGCTCCGCACCTCCGTGGGGCTTTCCTGCGGAGGTAGAACTTGAAGGAGTCGCTACGACAAGGCCTTGGAATCTTGGTCAGTTTGTTTGGACTGGTTATGATTTTCTTGGTGACCCTTGGCCTTTTCTTCCCCGGAACATCCTCAAAAACATGCCCAAGACCAAGCCCATCCGGGTTAGAAAAAGTCGTATCGAGACCATATCTCCCTCTCGCTCTTCCTACTACGGAATCATGGACCTTTGTGGATTCCCCAAAGACCGCTTCTACCTCTACCAAGCCGCTTGGAAGCCCGAGTTACCAGTAGCCCATCTTCTTCCTCATTGGAATTGGCCGGAAGAGCAAGTCGGACAAATCACTCCTGTCCATCTCTACACCAACGGAGACGAAGCTGAACTCTTTCTCAACGAACAATCAAAAGGTCGCTTCCAAAAGGGCGACCCAACCACAGATCAGAAATCAAACTATCGTATCCATTGGGATGCCATTAGGTATGAACCCGGAGAACTCAAAGCCGTTGTCTACAAGGAAGGCAAACCTTGGGCCGAAAGTGTTGTCAGAACAGCAGGAGAACCTAAGTCCCTCAATTTGCAAGCAGACCGTCTTGCTGTTTCCGCTAATGGCTCTGACTACGCCTTTCTCACGGCCAGCATAGTCGATTCTGGCGGAAATTCCGTTCCAACCGCCAACAACAAGCTTCAATTTCGAGTCGAAGGACCGGGACGAGTCATTGCGACCGGGAACGGAGACTCCAGCAACCTCACCAAGTTTTCCTCTCCGGACCGAGAAGCCTTCAATTCTCTTTGCTTAGCTATCGTAGCCGTCGATGAACCTGGAAAAGTCAAAATCTCGGTTTCTTCCGAAGGCCTCGCCTCTTCATATCTCACTCTAACAGGCCAGAACACGATAACCGAGACCGAAGTCCCGGACAACTAATCTCAAACAAACTTTAAGTAGTCGAACTCAGGACACCACATCCTTCTGGAGCTGCCGGAGGTTGCAGAGACGCTCGGACTTTGAAACCACTTCCAAGCCTTACAGGAGACGAGCCCCCGTTTTGCGCTCAGTAGTAAAATGCTCTTTGGCAGAGCGAAAAACTTCTTCGAAAGCGCCCGAAACCCGGCCTTCGAAATGCAATAGTCGCATAGGCTGTTCCTATGCAAGCTTGGCAGCTAGACCGTTTTCCACATGAACTTGCCGTTATTCGGAGTAGGGATTGCAGACTGATTTAAGAACATCAGGTTCCTTGAGGAGCGCTCGGATGGATTGAAAAACCTTCTCGTTGAGTTCTCCCCCATGGCGAGTGACGAAGCCCGCCAGGTAGTCTCTCTTCAGGTGCTGCCAAAGCCATTCAATCGGGTTGAAGTCGGGACTGTAGGGAGGCAGAAATTTGACTCGAATGTGGTGCCAGTTCAATGCTTTCGATTTATGCCAACTCGCATTGTCCAACACCAACCAGACCTCTCCATGAATTGGAGGAACTTCTTTGGCCATGGTGTCGAGGAAGGCTTGAAAAACCTCGGTATCACTTTGGGGAACGAGCAGACTCACGAGTTGTCCATCGCTCGGGTTAATGGCCCCGATCACGTTCTGACGCACATGCCCACCATGATAACCTTGAGTCGGACTTGAACCGCGTTGAACCCATTTGTGTCGGGGTCTGGGGTCACCCTCAAAGCC
>NZ_BMXI01000030.1:1752-4174 GCF_014651675.1 Roseibacillus persicicus | reverse complement strand
ACCGCGCTGGCGGGTAGGAAGGTTGACGGGAGGAGGGAGCATGATAGAACTATCGAAAGCGCGCTGAGTCGGTCGGATTGGGTGTGCTTGAACGTTCGCTCTAAAATAATGAAGACAGTGTGGCTAATCGTAAGGGTGATACTCTATACGGTCGTCACCGTCGTAGTTCTTGATGGACTAGGTCTACTTGGTCTCACCTACGCGAGTTTCACTGAGAATCAGCCGCTAAACAACCCGCAGACTGTAGTCGAAGTAGGTGATGACTCTCTACTCCTTGAAGATGGAACGATTGTTTCCTTGGACGATAATACTCTATTTATTACGGTGATGACGGATGGACGTAACCTGCCTGAGTTCTTTGAGGATAGACCAAAACAGGTTGAAATTAGGGAAGTTGGTAAGGGTGAGGATTTGAGAACGGAGGTCGTTGTTTCAAACCGGCGTTTTTATTGTGGCACACCATATGTGAGGGCTGTGACGATCCCGATTTTTCCCCGTAGGTATGAACGATACGAGGAGAAGGTTCTGGCGGTTGGGGAAGCGAAACAGCTGCTTAAAAGGCAGTAGCGAACAATGCGCAGCACCACAAATCCGACCGCGCTGGCGAGTCGGAGGTTGACGGGAGTAGGGAGCGTGGTAGAACTATCGAAAGCGCGCTGAGTCGGTCGGATTGGGTGTGCTGAGACGTTCGGCTAGAATAGAGTTCGCATGAGAGGTAAGCGTAGAAAAAAGCTGGTCGCATCGTTGGTCCTAGCCGGGCTGATTGGGATTGGTGTTGGAGTATTGCGATACCTTGAGGCGCCTCGCAACGTCCTCCAGCATGCGCTCAATCTGCAGAAGCTGCCACCATCTCTGGACAATCTTAAAATGGGTTCTGATGTTTGGGGCGACGAAGTTCGTGGATTCTACTTTGATGTGGCAGCAGAGGAGTTTCCGCTTCTCCTCACCGGTCGCTCATACGAAGAAGAAGATGTGAATACGACGTTCCGTGGGACTTTCGTGGCTCGGACAATACATGTTTCCCCGCCAGTCAGTTTTCCTGCCCGCTGGCGTTATCGCTGGCAGACTGAAGGCGCAACCTTGGAAATTCTCACCGACGAGAAGCGACACCGTGTTATTGCAAGGTTTTCAGCGAACTAGGGCCGAACAAGGCGTCGCTGCTGAACCCGACCGCGCTGGTGGGTGACTTGTTGACACTCCATTTGATTGCTGTAGAAGTAGTGGAAGTTCTCTGAGCGGTCGGTTCAGCAGGACTGGAACGTTGTTGCAGAATTTTACCCGAGATAGATCCGGAGATCAAAATTAGGAGTAGGTATTAATCTTGAATCGAAGTGTCGCTGAGGTAAAATCTGCAAAACTAAAACGTTAGCCAGAAAATATGAAGTTTCGCAAGCTGCCGAAGAAGCTAGAAAAGAATCTCCTGACTGTCGCCGAAGCAGCTCCGGTCGCATTGAATTCATTTGAGAAGCGGCTTTACGAGTATTCGGAGGCGGAATTGGTTATGGCCATCGAAAAGGAAATCGATAGCTTTCGGAAGACCGGAGAAAAAGAAATTCCGAGTCAGTATCTTTCATTGCTTTGTGGTCTCTATGGCTACTGCGCGTCGGTTGGACTACAGGGTGTTTGGCGACACGGACCCAAAGATGAAGGGTCACGCTTATATATTGTTACGGAGAAGGGGAAAGGAGGCTGGATTGATGTGTGGGACGTTATGTCTGGCCAGCTTCTTGGTGAAGGCCCCTCTTTGAGTAGTACCTACTCTGGTTGGAAGACGATGATTCACAACAAGAATGGCTAACAATGCGCTGCACCACAAATCCGATCGCGCTAGCGAGTCGGAGGTTGACTGGAGGCGGGAGCGTGATAGACGTAGTGAAAGCGCGCTGAGTCGGTCGGATTGGGTGTGCTCAAACGTTCGGGTAAAAATGACGGTAGCACTAAAGTTATTACTCTTCTTGGTGTGCACTATTGCGCTGATCTTCGCGCACAGAAGCGGAAAGATCTTTATTGCGCTCCTCCTATTCCAAGTGGGGATGTTTCTGTGCTCGCCCTCAGAAAAGAGTAGCAGGCATACTGACTTCTCTCGGAAAGAATTTGGGAGGATTGTCGACGTGCTTGGGTGGGCTGTGGTTTTATTCGTTTCCCTAGTTGCGGTGTATGAACTCTTTGGCTTCAACGTTCTAAAGGTGTTGGAGCCCGTTCCAATTTGGCCGTTATTTATTCTAGCGTGGATTCTGAGGGCCTATGAATTACTTTTCTACCGGAACAGGTTGGCCCTACCGAGGCTGTGGGCATGAATCTCTGCCGAACAATGCGCAGCACCACAAATCCGACCGCGCTGGGGAGTCGGGGGTTGACGGGAGGAAGGAAGGTGATAGAAGTATTGAAAGCGCGCTGAGTCGGTCGGATTGGGTGTGCTGAG
>NZ_BMXI01000030.1:0-1742 GCF_014651675.1 Roseibacillus persicicus | reverse complement strand
CCTTCTGACTTCGGACCGTCCTGGATAACATACCGCAGCACCACAAATCCGACCGCGCAGGCGAGTTTGGAGTTTGATTGGAGGAGGGGAGGTGGTAGAAGTAGTGAGAGCGCGCTGAGTCGGTCGGATTGGGTGTGCTTGAACGTTCTGCTGAAAAACACTTGTAAATCGGATCCGTAATGCCATTGTGCCTACATGATCCTTTCGCCTGCTATCCTCATCTCCCTTGCACTTGCATTCCAAGCCTCGGGAGCGGTAATCGACACATTTACCACCGGGGATCAAGAGGTTTCATGGCCGCCCGATCATGGTTCGGTGGCAATTACATCCGAGGTTCCAATTTTAGGTAGCTTATTTGACACTCGATTTCTACACTTCAGCGACGGCGGAGTGCAGAGGCTCTCCGTCACAACAAGCGAACAGATTTTGGCGTACGACTTGGGGCCTGATAGCACAGGCTACTTCCAGTTCGGCTATCGCTCTACCACCCCTGTCGATTTGCTAGGTGAAGGTGCTTCGATTCTTCGATTACACTTTGATGGAGGGACGAGTGGGACGGAAGGGAGGCCCTTTTCTGCCAGTTTGGGCCTCGCTACAGAATCGGGTGTTGCTGGATTTTCATGGGATTTCAAGCTATCGACTATTTTTAATGACAATGATGGAGCCTTCGTTGTGGACGTTCCGTTGGTTGAGATAACTGGTGGCGATCTCAGTCAAGTCACTGAATTGACTTTTGATTCAATCCGGATCAGCGGGGGAGCAGGCTTCCGGCTTACTAGGGTTGAGACAATTCCTGAACCTACTCCCATCGTTCTACTCTTGTTTGTTGCGATTCGAATGCTCTTGGTTCGCTCTCGAAGTGAGTAGCCAGTAGATTCTCGACAGCTGACAAAACTAACAAGGCAGAACAAGGCGTGCCAGCTAAGTCCGACCGCTCTTGCGGGTAACTCATTGACAGGAAGTTTGGGGGTGATAGATGTGCTGGGGTGCACTGAGGCGGTCGGCCTAGCTGCACTTGAACGTTGTTGCAGAATTTTACCCGAGATAGATCCGGAGATCAAAATTACGAGTAGGTATTAATCTTGAATCGAAGTGTCGCTGAGGTAAAATCTGCAAAACTAAAACGTTCGCCAAAAATACCTGTGAAAAGTCGACTATACCTGACTGCGGGAGGATTCTTTGTCACGATCCTTGTAATCGGTATTTTGTTTGTTGTTCTTGAATTATTTTCGGGTATCGGTTTCAGTGATCGAGAAGACGCGGACGTTCATTTCGGCGTGATTCGTTGGAAGCAGGGCGATGTGGGCTTTGCTGATTACGCATCTTTGCCAGGATCCTATAATTGGAAGCTTCAATGGGAAGGCGACAATGATGAGAAACTGGTTATGATGGAAATCGGTAATCAGGATTCACCAAGCTGTAAGATTGGACCGGATGGAAATCTCCACGTGACATACGGCAATGGGCAATACATTTCAGTATTCGGCGACGCTACGAGGAACCCTTTAGAGACGATTATCAGTAGTTCGAACAGATATTGACCTCGAAGCAATGGGCGAACAATGCGCAGCACCACAAATCCGACCGCGCTGGCGAGTTGGTGGTTGCTTGGTGAAGGGGACGTGGTGGAAGTATTGAAAGCGCGCTGAGTCGGTCGGATTGGGTGTGCTGCTATGAGGCTTTTATTGTCGAGTGTGTTTTCTCGGTTTTTTAGTTGGTGAGGTTTGAAAGATTAAAGAGAT
>NZ_BMXI01000029.1 GCF_014651675.1 Roseibacillus persicicus | reverse complement strand
CTCCTCATAGGCCGCCTATTTTTTGATTGGGTTAGAGGCTTCCGGAAACAGAAAGGCGAACAATGCGCCGCTGCTGAATCCGACCGCGCTGGCCCCTAGGAGGTTGAGAGTATGCTTGGAGGCTGTAGAAGTAGCGAAGTTCTCTGAGCGGTCGGTTCAGCAGGGCTGGAACGTTCGGCAAAAAGTGGACAGACCGTTGTGTTATGATTCACATCCGAGAGGGACGTTGTTGGATGCGAGAATTCCTGAATTCAGCGGAACGACGTTAGGAGTAGTTCCTGACGAATCGATTTAGCGGCGAGCAGCATTTGAGGTTGCGAAGTGATTCGACATCTTTCGAATGCAGGCAAGTTCGAGGTTTAATCTCCGAAGGGAACGACAGAGACGATGGGGGAAGGGCGAGTTCGAGACCCAACGAGGCAGTATTTTGTTGATGAATCTGGGTTTCTGACGGGTTTGGATACTAGTGGTAGGCAGCGCTGCAGGCTGGCGATGTAGAGGGAACAATGGCTTTGTTTTGTGGGCGTGGGGGGAGGTCCTTAGAGGCTTTGAATCTTAGGCGGTTAGGCTTGGGGAACAGCTACAATCGTGTCGGTGCCGAACAATGCGCAGCACCACAAATCCGACCGCGCTGGCGAGTCGGAGGTTGACGGGAGGAGGGAAGGTGATTGAACTGTCGACAGCGGGCTGAGTCGGTCGGATTGGGTGTGCTGAGACGTTAGCGTAGCAAAAATGAAGACTTTGAGACTAGTAGCTGTTCTTGCGGCTTTTCTTTCAATCACAGGTTGTGAAGAGCGGGCTACTTCGGAATCTATCGTTATATTGCCGACTCATTACAATGCTTCTAGTTTCTTTGATGGCTTTAATTTCGATCCTCTTCCTGTCAACGACGACGGAGAAACTTTGGTTCCTTGGGTGTGTGTAAGTGGGACCGGATTACGAAGGGCCGGACCGTCAGAGTTTCCACCCTATTCTGAGTACCTTGGAAGATTTGAATACGTAGGTAAGACTGGGAGTCTCCCTGTAGGGGAACTTCTCAAACTGGTGCAGTCTGAATTTCAAGAGGCGCATGAGATTGAATGGGCTAGCGAACCTTCTTTTGAGTACTTCTACAAAGCAGAGTATGAAGTGGAAGCTGGCCTGGTGGGTTACATTTCTTTAGTGTTTATTCCTGATGTGGCTGCCAAATCTGTGACAGTTGGCTACAGTATGACCGAAACGCTGGGACGCTAACAATGCGCAGCACCACAAATCCGACCGCGCTGGCGGGTAGGAAGGTTGACGGGAGGAGGGAGCATGATAGAACTATCGAAAGCGCGCTGAGTCGGTCGGATTGGGTGTGCTTGAACGTTCGCTAAAAAGATGCGCTTAATCACCATAGCTGATGACGACAGCCTCGTAGCCAAAGGAGAGTCGCTAGAAGGTGATGTTTTGGTTTCGCTCGGTGACCTGTGGGATTACACGATTGAGAGGGCGTTTAAGCATCACAACTGCAAGAACGTAGTGGCAGTCCGAGGCAACCATGATTCTAACGAAGACTTTGCGGATTTTGTGATTCCTCTTCACTTCACGGTAGCAGAAATCGGAGGACTCCTTTTTGGTGGTTTCAACGGTTCTTGGAAATACAAGCCCAAAGGTCATCACATGTTTGAGCAATTCGAAGTTAGTCGCCTACTCAGAAGTTTCCCAAGAGTTGACGTTTTCGTTGCTCATAATTCACCAGCAGGAGTTCATGAGCGTGACAAAGATGTTCATCAGGGCTTTCATGGATTTACTGACTACATTGAGCGAAGTAAGCCCAAATATTTTCTTCATGGTCACCAGCATTCCAATAACCGTAGTCAAATCGGTGATACGACAGTGATTGGTGTCTTCGGCGAGGCTGCTATCGACCTAGACTGAGCGAACAATGCGCAGCACCACAAATCCGACCGCGCTGGCGAGTCGGAGGTTGACGGGAGGAGGGAAGGTGGTAGAACTATCGAAAGTGCGCTGAGTCGGTCGGATTGGGTGTGCTGAGACGTTCGGCTGAAATGAAGACTATGATTCGACTATTTGCCCTTATTGGTACGCTAGTCGTGCTAAATGGCTGCAAGAGTGGTGGAGCGTATTCCTTTCAGCATTTCCGCTATCCCGAGAACAGCGAGTTGCCGTCAGAGATTCTAATGAATATCTCCGTCGGATTTTCAGGTCCAGTGGCAGAAGTATCAGAGAAGACAGTTCGAGTTTTCGTTTTTGAGCCGAACAATTCTAAATCCCCGCTTCTCGATGATAATTTTATCTATGTCGCTGGGGATTTCGAAATTTCAGCTCATTGGCGGACCGAGAATAATCTTGAGGTGATCCTCGCTGATGAAGGCCGAGAAAAGCATCTCCTACTTGAATACAAACGTCCAAATTCGATATCGAAATACTCACGAACCAAGAAGCAAGAGCGAGACACGGAGTCAAAACTATGAAGCGCTGTCGTGGCCATGATAGGGGGACGCTTATTTCATCAGCCGCATACAACCTGTGCCGAACAATACGCAGCACCACAAATCCGACCGCGCTGGCGAATCGGAGGTTGACCGGAGGAGGGTTCGTGATAGAAGGAGTGGAGGCGCGCAGAGTCGGTCGGATTGGGTGTGCTAAAACGTTCGCTGAAAAGTATGACTGAGTGGTCGTCCACAGATATTGAGGATATTCTAGAGTCTCAGTTTGTTGCGCTCGATTGTGAGCCGAAATACGAAGCGCACGAGCTGTTGTGCGAATTTGGAGGTCTACTCTATAATTTGACGATCTATCCACAAATCGAACTGGTTCACCTTCGTGCTGACTCGAAGAATACACAGAAAGCGACACCACAATTTGAGTTTAGTCTGCGTTGCGATAGGATTAGAACTGGGGACGGCGGTTATGAATCAAGGGCTATCTACTTCGATTTCCTTGATGGAGTTGATGCAGAAGGGGTTTCTCGTTCAACGAGACTGGTGATTGACCGACTACGGAGTGGAGATCTCTATATCTGGCCTGTGATCGGACCGTCTGATCCGGCGCTAGAATAAGGCAGGGCGAACAATGCGCAGCACCACAAATCTGACCGCGCTGGCGAGTCGGAGATTGACAGAAGGAGGGAGCGTGATAGAAGTAGTGAGAGTGCGCTGAGTCGGTCAGATTGGGTGTGCTGAGACGTTCGCTTAGAATCGTATTATTGGGGCGATTCTCTCTGCTTTGACGAGGCAGTGGAACGTTGGATTTTTAGAGGAGCACTCCAAGTTGGCTCCCCGGATTTGTTCCAGATGGTTTGATTGGATCGACGTTGGTTTCGAGGTCAACGATGAGGTGAGAATGGGCAGGCAGGTGAGGGAAGGCGTGCAGGTTTTTGTTGCCGTCACGGGGTTTTGACGAAGTCCGGTAACAAGGCAGTGCTCTTCAGGCGACAGGTAAGGTTTTATTGACGAAGCTTGAACGAGGGCTTCCCGTCATAGAAGTTTCGGCGGTCTACGAAGAATTCGGATATTGCTATATTTTGACAGCGAACAATGCGCAGCACCACAAATCCGACCGCGCTGGCGAGTCGGAGATTGACTGGAGGAGGGAACGTGATAGAAGTGTTGAAAGCGCGCGGAGTCGGTCGGATTGGGTGTGCTTGAACGTTGTGCTTAAAATGAAGTCCGCTATTCGATACGCCATAGAGACTGCGTTTCAGATTACGGACGGTCCACAGATTATCCTAACTTCGATTTCCGTGAGCCAACCTTCGCCATGTATAACTGGTGATACGATAGCGCTCCAATCTATTGGCGGACGGACAGAGTATGCTAAGGTCGGAGCAATCGAATATGTGCTAAAACCAGGCGGAGTTGAGTTCTATGGCCTATCGCTTGATGGTGATAAGGTTTCCGCGTTTGAAGATTTTACAGGAGGATTGTTCGAGGTCGAATTGCGATGAACGTAGTGCAAAAGGTCTTAATTGAGGCTGTGGTTTATCTGGGCTGCGTCGAAGGGTCTGATGATCGGGAAGACGATGATTTAAAGCTCTTGGAATGGATTTTTGCTGAGCTTCAGCAGGCGACGAGTGCCGAACTGGAAAGCTTGCTGCTGGCTGTGAAGAAGGAGCTTAGTCAGAGTCAGGATCCTATCAGGACAGATGCGCTTGAAGGGATGCTCGATGCGCTTTCTTCGTGACGACGTCGCAACCAATGCACAACAAGGCGCAGCACCACAAATCCGACCGCGCTGGCGAGTTGGTGGATTGACTGGAGGAGGGAACGTGTTAGAAGTAGTGAAAGTGCGCTGAGTCGGTCGGATTGGGTGTGCTAGAACGTTCGACTGAAAATGAGCCGTTGCAGACTAATAACCTATCTCATTTTGAGCGCGATGCTATTGCTCGGATTGATTTTTGCTGAGGAAGAAGCTAAAGAACAGC
>NZ_BMXI01000028.1 GCF_014651675.1 Roseibacillus persicicus | reverse complement strand
CCACAAATCCGACCGCGCCGGCGAGTTGGAGGATTGACTGGAGGAGGGGGCGTGGTAGAAGTAGTGAAAGTGCGCTGAGTCGGTCGGATTGGGTGTGCTTGAACGTTAGTCTAAAAGATGAGCTCTGAGAACGACGAAATCACCGAAGATCTTCCTACGGCAGCGGAACTTTGCGTAACGCGTTCCCTCTACACAGTCTTCAAGCTTTCAAGGGCAGGCGGACATGAATATCAACTTTATCAATTCATCACATCAAACCAACAGATCGACACGTTCTGTCCTTGGTGTGCACAGCCGACGGTCCTCTTGGGCGGCAAGACTGATTTAGAAATGGAAAGCCATCAGTTTGATCTAAGGGATAGGACTTTCGAGAAGCGCTATTTCTGTTCTCGGCATCACGACCATGAGTTTTATTTCTACTTTAGGTTAGAGAAACAAGCTTTATCTAAGGTCGGACAAACCCCGTCAATGGCGGACATTGAGCAAGGGCATATTCAGCACTACCGGCAGGTCTTGGACCGCAGTAACTACCAAGAACTTAATCGAGCTTTGGGATTAGCTTCGCATGGGGTAGGAATCGGCTCATTTGTCTACCTACGCCGCATATTCGAGAGACTGGTAGAAGAAGCACGCGTAGAAGGTTCTAAGAAGAATGGGTGGGACGAGGCAGCTTATCAAAGAGGCCGGATGGATGAGAAAATACTATTGTTGAGAGATTTTCTACCTGAGTTTTTAGTAGAACAACGTGTTCTCTATGGAATAATGAGTAAGGGGGTGCACTCCCTCGATGAGGAGACTTGCTTAGCCCACTTTCCAGTAGTTAGGACAGGAATTGAACTGATTCTCGATCAGAAGTTGGCTCTTGATCAACAGCGCAAGAAGATGGATGAGGCAAAGAAGCAGATAAGTAACGTCCAGATGCAAATCAAGAAAGACTAACAATGCGCAGCACCACAAATCCGACCGCGCTGGCGAGTCGGTGATTGACTGGAGGAGGGAAGGTGGTAGAAGTAGTGAAAGCGCGCTGAGTCGGTCGGATTGGGTGTGCTAGAACGTTCGACTGAAATGAATACTTTTCGCCTTAAGTTCCTCATTATTATACTCCTTGGGTTCTTGCCGAAGGTTTTCGCGCAGGACGAGGCTGTGGTTCTCGGGCCGTCTGATATTTTTGACGCTGTTGTGAAGAAAGTTTACAGCGCCAAGACTGAATTCGGTTCAAGTTATCGTGCCTACGTAATTGATTGGAGAGGTTCGGAAGTTGTCGTGCATGATCTGTTTGGATCTACCACAAACAAGATTGGAGAGACGATCTCTGTAACATTGACCGAGCAGTCATTTCGAGTGCAAGGGGAACTCTATAGTAGAGTGTTTTTTACATGTGCCAAGCCTTCACAGGATGCGCTGGACATCAGTAAACGTGCAGAGAAGGCGTTACAAGATGCTAAAGAACTCTTGGATGAGACAAAGTCTTTTCGAAAGGCTGAAGAAGGAAGATAGCTTGAGGATGGCGCGGATAAATCGTGTCGAACAATGCGCAGCACCACAAATCCGGCCGCGCTGGCGAGTCGGAGGTTGACTGGAGGAGGGAGCGTGGTAGAAGTAGTGAAAGTGCGCTGAGTCGGTCGGATTGGGTGTGCTGAAACGTTCGGCTAAAATGCTCAAGATCCACTCCTTCTTCGTTGTTTGTTCTCTTTTCTTGATGACTCCTTGTCTAGGAGACTTCCGCATACTGCCGCGGGAAGGATTCTGGAAATCGGCCCCATCACTGGAAGAACGAAAGAATGCACCTCAGCTCTCAGCCCTCATTGAGGCTAGCCGATATATAAATGAGAATTTTTCTCTCGAGAAGCTAATCGAAAAATATGAGTTAAAGAGCAAATCGAGTTCTACAACAATCAAGCCGGACGAAGGATTCGTATTTTCGTACCTCTACAATTCACCACCACATTTTGGAGGCGGTCTTTCAAACCCTATTTACGAACAGTACACCTTCGAAATAGACGATGACTGTCGGCTGACGTTTTTCCGGTGGACCCATGACAAGGAGACTTGGTATCCGGCCTCAATTCTTTCATTTCGTTGGGACTCGAAGGAAGACGGAGAGTATCTAAGCACTGAGCCGAAGAAATTAGATTCTTGGGAGAACGCAAAGTTTCAGTTGGCGATAGCGGAGCTCAAGAAAGGGCCGAACAATGCGCAGCACCACAAATCCGACCGCGCTGGCGAGTCGGAGGATTGACTGGAGAGGGGAACGTGGTAGAACTGTGGGAAAGCGCGCTGAATCGGATGGATTGAGTGTGCTAGAACGTTAGCCTAAAATATGTTTACCCACAACGATCTTGAACCTAGCGGAGGGTCTCAAGAGCAAAAGACATTTAATTATCTCTTGGGGGTTACTCGAAAGAAGTTTCGCTCGAATGATGACTTTGCCGAGCGATTTGAGTCTGCTCTACATTCGATTGTAACAGCAGAGGAGCAGTCTGACACTGCGAAAGAGCTCTTTAAGTATTGCTCCTTCCTTCGTAAGGATGTTCTTCCGACAGCTCCTCTCACGGTAACGAACGAATGGAGCCCCTTTGCACTCGCTAATAGTCTCCTTGCGAGCTGCCTCGCGAAGGGTCGGCAACAGAAACAGGATCAGAGTAACGCTGCCTATTCTGTTTGGACTCCCGAGTTGAAGATTGAGAATCAAGCCGTATTATCCAGCAAGAATGGGGAGGTTGTTGCGCAATTTGACCTCCCGAGGAAGGCGAGTGATCTTGATTTTCGGTCTGAGGATGAATATCACTTTTATTGGCTACTGTCGTTGACGATTGAACGAGCAAGGAAGCTACGCCGCAATGTGATTCTTCTTGGATACCCTGGCTACAAGAGCTATAGCGATGAGCTACGACGAATGAAGCCGAACTATCACTTTCTTGAAGCTGGATACCTTTACCCATCAGGTATGCCTCATCCACTTCGATTCAGAAAGGGCTAACAATGCGCAGCACCACAAATCCGACCGCGCTGGCGAGTCGGAGATTGACTGGAGGAGGGAACGTGATAGGATCAGTGTAAGTGCGCTGAGTCGGTCGGATTGGGTGTGCTTGAACGTTCGGCTAAAAATTATGAAGTCTCCTGTCATCGATAGTGTGTTTGGCGAACTGAAGTTCGAGGATGGTTGGGTAGGCAAGAGAAGCATAGAGTTCCCGTGGAATGCCAAAGAAGTGGAAGTCTGGGTGCAGGGAAATGACGAAAACGAAACGATTTTGAGTGAACAGCGGGATGCTTACAGTCATTTTATAGCGAATGAAAAGTCTATCGTAGGGGAGTTCTCCGAAGGGATGTTCCGCCACTACCAGGGAATTTGGCCTGACCTTCAGATGCAATTTGGTGAGTCGGCTTCAGAGTTGGCCCCTAAAATAGAGAGCGTTGTCGAACTCTCGAAGGTGATCAGAGTTGTGGCTCTCGTGTTTCCAATCGTCGTTGAGCGTGGAGAGCGTAAATTCGGATTCTTGGGGGAGTGTAGTTGGGACACTGAGCACGGTTTTGGATTTAGGATGGGTTATAGTATCGGGGGGTCGGATTTACTCACCTAGGATGCCTGTGCCGAACAATGCGCAGCACCACAAATCCGACCGCGCTGGTGGGTCGGAGGCTTGACTGGAGGAGGGCACGTGGTAGACGTAGTGAAAGCGCGCTGAGTCGGTCGGATTGGGTGTGCTCAAACGTTATCCAATGAAAGTATTGCGGACTTTGCATTGTTTTGAATGGCGAGTTCGCGGTGACAAATGCTCTCTGACAACGTTTTGCGTGGTAGGCGAGTTCGGCGTATCGGTTCGGTGGCTGGCAGTGCGCGGCAGGCGAGTTCGCAGTTGATGGTTTCTGTGGTTGGCAGTGGAAAAATTTGGCGAGTTCGAGGTGACGAAGGTTCTACGCGAAGGGTGATTCGGAGTTTTGACGAAGCTTGAGGTCATCGAGTTCGAGGCTTTCTTGCTCTTACCCTTCTGACTTCGGACCGTCTTGGATAACATACCGCAGCACCACAAATCCGACCGCGCTGGCGAGTTTGGAGTTTGATTGGAGGAGGGAAGGTGGTAGAAGTAGTGGAAGCGCGCTGAGTCGGTCGGATTGGGTGTGCTCGAACGTTGTGCTAAAATGATTTCAATTGTGCCGACACGCTTGCATTGGATTGGCGATGATGGCGAAGATGACCCACAAGACTACTGTGCTCATTCGCCAGTAGACTTTCAGGTTGACGGCCGTCAGTTGGTTGGTCCTGACGATGGAGATTGGACTGTGAGTGCTTCAGCCATTCGTCTTCTTAGGAGTGTTTTTTCTAATCACAAGAGCGATTTGACGACCGAGGAGCATGTTTTCCCCTGCTGTGGCCATGGAATCTGGCCGAATAAAAGGGGAGGAGTAACTATTTCCGGTTGTCCAAATGGTGTGGACTTTGCGATCCTGCATCAAGAATCTAAAATCGAATTAACGATGTCAGATGGGCCAGTTCGTGTTTCCTATGATGAATGGCGTACTGCAGTTCTCGATTTTTCCACGGCTGTGAGAGACTTTTATGACCAATCGGAACCAAAGGACTTGTCGCCAGAGATGGAACCGGAAGGGTATATAGCAATGATTAAAGAGTGGGACGAGTTAATCCATAATGCACAACAAACCACTGAGGCCAACTGACAAGTGATTTTTAGGAAAATTGTTCACAGAGTTCGGGGTGGGTTTTTCTAATAGCATCAATGGTTTTCAGGAGCGGGCTTCCTG
>NZ_BMXI01000027.1 GCF_014651675.1 Roseibacillus persicicus | reverse complement strand
TGAAAGCGCGCTGAGTCGGTCGGATTGGGTGTGCTGCTATGAGGCTTTTATTGTCGAGTGTGTTTTCTCGGTTTTTTAGTTGGTGAGGTTTGAAAGATTAAAGAGATGTTCCTCCGACTTGGTGAACGTGCCTTTTCTGGCGGTCCAAACTGCTATCCGGGCGTTACGCGCAATGACGCAAGCTCAAGGTGTCTTATGCGATGACTGTCAGAGAGATGAAGGAAGGGCCCAATCTGGAAAGCGGCACTGGATAACCAAGCACACCTGCGAACGCCTTCCAACAACTCAAACTTGTGGTTAAGGATGATAACGTGAAGGTTTCTAAAAAATTGGCTTCTTTCTATTGTTTGTGTCGTGGTTGGGATGAAAAAGGGAGGCGGGCACGGTCAAGCTGGTGTCAGCTTGCCGGGGTCTGGGGCGAGCAGCCCTCAGGTTGAGCCTTGGCTGGAGTGAGCCGCGTTTCTCACGCGGGATTGGCTGGTTGTAGCCCGAGATTTTCAAGGGTGGTTTGTTCGGTGACGAGTCGCCAGAGGTCGACGGCGAGGATGCGTGCCAGGGCGACGACGATTCGCTTGCGTCTGCCTCCACTGGCTTGTTGGTATTCGGGTTGCCAGCGGATGAGTCGCCAGGCGGCTTCGACGAGGTAGTTGCGCAGGAGTCGGTTGCCTCCGCTACTGAATTCATTGGGACAAAGGTCGGTGTAGCTCGCGACCCACTGGAGCAGGGAGTTTTCGCTGCGGAAGGTTTGCGCGGGCTGGGGGGAGAGTCCGTCGACTTGTCGAACAACGACGTATTTGTCGAGGTGGGCATCGATTCCGAGATAAATGACTTTGGCTTTTGGGGCAGTTTCTGATTCTGTAGTCTTCGACATGGTGGTTGTTTTTGTTGTTTGGTTTTGAAGTCTCAACAATAGCAGCGCGTTCCGCGCGTTGCTAGCAGCCCCATGTCATCTGAGACGTTCGCATTGAAAATGAAGAAGAGAACTCTGCTGCTTGTTTCGTTACCTCTGCTTCTGGCGATAGGGGTTTTTCTTGCGATTCAGGGTCGCCTAGAGAAGCCAGATCTTCCGTTGCGCGAGTTCCCAAATGGCCCGACTAATGCCGTCGGAAGGTATCCACTTGAAGAGGCCGGCCATTTCTTGCTCATCACCGAAAATAACGGACGGCCCTTTTTCCGCTTTGAGCTTGGGAGTGAGAGATTTCCTGAAGCTCTGTTGGTCACTTCTGAGGGATTAGGAGCAGATCTCACTCAAGACTGGTGGATCTATAGTCTCGACGGTCTACTATGGATTTTCAACGGGACTGACTGGATTCACACGGTCAAGACCGGTCCCGGGTATTTCTCCAATGACAGTGCTGCAAGTGCGAAGTTTCCTGAGGAAATCACAGAGCTTCTTCCCGACGCAATGACTGTAATTACTCCTGGGCGGGAGGTGTTCCGAGACCCGCACCGCCGCCGACATCGTCACACCTTTCCCTATTAGGAGAATACGAACAAGCCGGAGCACAGAACCCCTGACCCGCCGCCAGTTCTAGCCGTCATGACCATTCAAACCTCAACCTGCAGTCGAAGCAGCGCCCCCGGTCAGGGGTCCTGTGTCCTGTGACGTTCTGCCAAAATAGTATTGCGCAGACACGAGTGATACTTTAGTGTCACTTTATGAGAACGGAGGTCGTCACAACCCTGAAGCGAAGAGCCACTGACTTAATCAGCGAAATTTCATCGGCTCGGGAGCCAATCATGATTACCCAACACGGCCTTCCTGCCGCATATTTGGTAGACGTTGAGAGCTACCAAAAGATGGAGGCTCGGGTCGATTTACTCGAGGGCGTGGCCAAGGGAGAAAAGGCGATTCAAGAAGGGCGCGTTCTGAAGAACTCGGAAGCAAAGCAACGCATGGGACGATGGCTCGACTGATTTGGGCTGAACCTGCTCTTCAAGACCTCGAGCAGATTGCGGATTACATTGCTCTGGACGATCCCGAAGCTGCGAGGCGACTAGTTCAGCGGGTCTTTACGCAGGTGGAACTGCTGGAACAGCTCCCCGACATGTGTCCAGTTCCTCACGATTTACCGGACTCAAGATATAGGCACCTCGTGGTTGGACCACTTAGGATATTTCACCGTCTCGAGGGGAACGCTGTTTACATCGTTTACGTTATGCGTTCCGAACGTAACCTTAAGCTAATCGACATTCAAGAACGCGAACAGTAATGTGCAGAACAATGCGCAGCATCGCAAATCCGACCGCGCTGGTGAGTGGGAGATTGACTGGAGGAAGGAAGGAAGGTGATAGAAGTGGTGAAAGCGCGCTGAGTCGGTCGGATTGGGTGCGCCGGAACGTTCGCTCAAGAAATGAAACTGCTTTCGATCCTGTTCGCGATTGCACTCATCGGATGCTCAGACCATTCCGAAGAGGAGCAGGACGCTCGCACGCCGGAGGAATTGCGAACCGCAATCGAGGTGGCAATGAAGTCGGAAGATTTTCCAACTGCGGAGAAGGCTTTGACCGCACTTATCGGCCATGACCCGGACGACTTCGACTCAGTTGGAGGTCGAGCTGCTGTCAGAGTGTTTCTTGGGGATGCGGCTGGTGCTCAAGAGGACTTCGAGGCTGCAATCAAGATTGATGCAGAGAAGGGAGAGAAGATGAAGCTCTTCATTGCAGAACAATCTATTTGGCGTGCCCGAGAGTTTGACATGAAGAAGCGCTACCCCGAAGCATTAAAGATTTATGATGTGCTGTTGGCGTTGTATCCGGAATCAGGAATGATTTATCATGATCGTGGAGGTTTGAAGACGAGCATGGGAAACTACGATGGAGCGATTGCTGATCTGACGAAGGCCATCGAGTTCGACGAAGGCAACAATTCTGCCGGAGATAGTCTTACTCTAAGAGCACGAGCCAAGCGCGCAAGCGGCGATGAAGCGGGTGCAAAGGCAGATGATGCCAAGTCGGCTGAGATACGCAAAACCTTCAGAAAATGAACGGGAGCAAACAAGGCGTAGACGTTCAACACACTGCCGCTCCGAAGTTGAAGATTACAGTGAACATGCAATCCGCAACTACGGATCGAAGTGGCGCTGCCAGCAGCGTGTGACATCACTCAAACGTTCTGCTAAAATAGAAAGCATGAGACACCCTAAAGATATCCGCACTAGATTATTCGGGGTTCTTTGCCTCTGTGTAGCCTTCTTTTTGACGTTTAGAAGCTTCTTTGGAGAAGGCCGCGAAAGCGGGTTCTTATCTCGAGAGCAGGTTCAAAAAAACAATAGGTGGCATTTAGACTCCCAGGGAAATGATTTCCAGAAGTCGACGAAATCTAGCTCGTTTCGACGAAAGAGAATTGAGCCGCAACTGTTGCGGATGGAAGTGAAACTTGCCGAGCTCGAACCGCAGACGGGAAGTCTGATATTGCTACCACAAGCTACTGTTCGTGCGGGTGGCATAACAGCCGAACAGAATCTACTAGTGACTCGATTGCAGGGAGGATATGCACCGAAGAAGGGCGAGTTAGCGTATATCGACCGGCTGGGTGACGAAGCTGGCTTACTTCGAGTTTCTCATGTCTCCGGAGACAACGCGATTTTCTCATGCGATACCCTTGCGGTAGAGAAGGTATTGGAGGGCGATGTTCTTCTCTATCAGAAATCAAAGATGGCAGGACTTGAACGATTCGCAGAATGATTAAACTCACCATCACTTCCAGGATCTCACTCTAACACTGAGATTATTTGCAATAAGCCGTATTGATAAATCGGCGCTTTCCGAATCCGCGGAAAACCCATCTCCTATGACCATCACCAACACCGCACTGACTGCCTACAAGTTTCTCAAGGTCATGTATGAGGATGGCTACTTTCCAGATTTCCTCGTGGACAAGTGTAAGCAGATCTAGGTCGGTCTACGTGTGCAAATCGAAAGCAAGACACCTTCCACCGAGGCAGACATTTTCGAACTCACTCATGCCGCCACCGAGCGTATCAATGACCTCGCTGGGGTATTCGAAGAGAACAAAGGCAAACTCGAGACAGGTGCTCGCAAAGCCCTCGGCGAAGATTATGCATTCATCGTGAAAACCTAGGGCTTCGAGGTAGACATTGAAGAATGTGATAGCTCCCCGTGACTGGTAGTGATTCTCAAGAAACGACGACCAAGCCGTGAGAAACGATGCATTTCACTCTTGGAGTTTACTTTGAGACTCATAGTTTTATCCTTCACTCCCTCGCCCATCCGTTCTAACGTTCGGGCTAGAATGAAGACCTTCTTTCCTGCGCTGGCGTGTTTGCTAATTTGGAGTATTTCTCTCAATGGGGAAGATTTGGCGTCGAAGGGAAAGGAGATGGAGAGCCTTCTCGATAACGTGCATCTCTCCTACGTTGCCTTTGAAGAAGAGGATGAGTTCACGTTCTTGACGGCAATTTCGCTAGCGGTCGGCAAGGCCATTGAGCTCGACGCCTTCGCGGGAGAAAACAGACGACGCGGAATTGGGCGTTTCGTCGTGGATAGTAGCAAAGACATTAGGGATTGTGTCGTTTACCCAAAAGCTGCAGAAGAGATCGGGATTGTCTATACCGGTCGAAACATAACATTACGAACATTTGTAGTCGAGATAGCCAAGCAGGCAAAAATGGACGTCTATACCTCCTCAGCAGGACTTGTCTTTTGTCCTGCTGGCAAAGACCCCAAGAAGGAATTCGATGATGAGAAGCTGTCTATCTGGTCTTCTGTTTACAAAGTGGCAGTCGAAGGCAAAACCAAACCCAATGCCGAATAGGGATTTGCAGCTCAGTCCGATAGCTCTGGTTGGGAACATATCTTACGAGCATTCGGCAGCGTTGAGGCTGCGATAAGGGAGCGGTGAGGCGGCTAGCCCAGCGACACGGGAACGCGATGAGAAAAAATCTAAGTAATGCTGCCTTCAAGTGTCGTAACACATATGACCATGAAAGACAAAATTCTCATCCTCCTATTCCTGAACCTCTTTTCACTCACCATTGCGAAGGGAGAACGTATTCGTGAGTCTAAAGAGAGTGCTTCCCACGTGGTGGTCGGCGAGGTGACCAAAGTTTTCAAGTCGGATGGAAAGGACTACGTCGGGTATGTGGTTCGAATCAAGGTTGAGATGTTCGAAAAGGGAACTGGACCAGCCAAGGGACATCATTTCTATGTGGAGTGTTTCGAAAGAAAACCCCACGAAGGACCTGGAAGGCCAGCTCCCGGCGCGAGTGGACATTCCGGGGTGCCAAAAGTCGGTGAACGAGTGCGGATTTTCACAAATGAAAGCAACGCGATTAACCTCGGGGTGTATCCGACTTGGTATGACGTGCTCCCAAGTGTAGATAAGGAGTAACTGCGCAGGAGATTCCTTGCGAGTGCGTAAGGAAGAAGACAGCGCAACCGAAACAAAGCCCGATCACGCGGTGAGTTTGCAGAACCTATTTGATTCATCACGGAATCCTGTTTACGACTGTCGCCCTCTGTGGGAGCTGGCTGCTCTTTGACGTTTTGCAAAAAATTCCCGTGAAAACTCAATACTACACAGCGACAAGTCTGGATGGATTTATCGCGACTGAGAACGATTCCCTGGAGTGGCTTTTCGCTCTGGCGGACTTGAGCGAGTCGAGCTATCCGGAGTTCATCGCGGAGGTGGGAGCCTTAGCTATGGGGTCAGCGACCTATGAATGGATGATTCGCAACGCAACGAAGGTTTCTCAAGAGACAGGTTCTCCTTGGCCCTATACGCAGCCAACCTGGGTCTTCAGCAATCGCGACCTTCCGACCATCGACGGTGCCGACATTCGATTCGCAAACGGCGGTGTCGACCAGTTTCATAGCGAGATGCGAGCCGCTGCGGGGACCAAGAACATTTGGCTCGTAGGTGGAGGTGATCTCGCTGGTCAATTCTATGACGTCGGGCTACTTGATGAGCTGATCGTCCAAATTGGCTCAGTAACCTTGGGCAAGGGTAAACCACTCTTTCCTCGCAGAGCGCTGAGCTCTAACTTGAAATTGAAGTCCGTCACCCAGATGGGAGAGAGCATGGCCGAACTTCGCTATGAAGTGCACAAGAAGCATGAAAACAAAGAAGCCGAACAAGGCGGAACACCGCAACCGCCAGTCCCCTGCTAATCGGATCTTTACTCATGATTTTCTCCCCTCTCCCCTTCTCCACGCACGCCCTCGACTGAAACTGCTGGCCTTTGACGTTCGACAAAAATTTTCAAGTAGGAATTCAAACTAACAACAACAACGAAAACACAACATGAATAACTCAATCATATCGGCTCAAGCCCTTGCTGCTGCTCTAATCACATTCGGCTCACTTGCAGATGAATCGTGCGCGGCTCTATCAGCGGTTGGCGATATCGCATTTACTTCTTGGACATCTGACAGCGGAAATCCCGGAGGCGAGAACTTTTCCTTTATCGCTCTTGCGGATATTGGAGTGAATCAGTCCATTTTCTTCGATGACGAAGAGTGGGATAGCTCAACCGGGTTTGGAGGGAGCACATCGGAAGGCGTCATCCAATGGCAAAATACCGAAGGCAGCATCATTTCCGCTGGCACTATCATTACCCTGAGTAGCGCCAGCAGCAACGATTCCACCAACCCCTCGTCAAATTTTGGCACGATTACTGAGCCGGACACCGGATTCAATCTCGCATCGATCGATGGGATGTTCGCCTACCTTGGTTCGGTCAGGAACCCCACAACGTTTCTAGCTGGCATCGGCGATGCAGATAGCTCATCTGGACTAACCTCGCTTACGGGAACAGAGCTCTCTCTCGGCCTGACAGCACTAGATACCGATGGCGCAGTCAGCATCGAGTATTCAGGTCCCCGTTCGGGTCTTGTTGAATTTCCAGACTATCTCTCTCTGATCAACGATGCCTCAAACTGGTCGACCAATAGCACCCTGACGAATTTGCCCGTAGGAGGTTTCAACACAAATTCATTCACGGTTATACCAGAACCTTCCTCAGCGTTTCTTCTTGGACTTGGCACAATTGGTTTAGCTTACCGCCGTCGCCGATAGAGTCGAACAACCCCGTGGACTCAACGCGCTATCGCGCGTGAGCCACTTTCGACCTTTTGCTGTAAATGCATGCCATCCTATTCTGTCAGAACCGTAATCAGCTGGTCTCACCGTGATGGTCAGAGACGGAAATTCCTATACGAGGAGCGAATCACTGCTTGGAAGGCAGATTCTCTAAACGAGGCAATAGAGATGGCTCAATCCGAGGCGAAGGAATATTCCAAAAAGCAAGGCTTTGAAGCGCTCGATTTTCTTCAGGCCTACTGGCTGCCCAAAGATTCTGGGCCGATTCCTCAAGGCTGTGAGATATTTTCTCTCCTAAGGGAAAGTGACCTGGAACCGGAAGAATATTTAGATAGGTTTTTCGACACCGGAGAGGAACGGCAAACAGACTACTGGGATGAGGAATAGATGCCCAAGTTTCAGCCCAACATGAGGCGCTACTGAATCCGTTCGTGCCGTTGGGTTGACGATTGACAGCCTATTTGGAGGATATAGAAGTCGTGAAGGCACGTCGGACAAACGGTTTGGCAAGGCTGGCATGTTCTCCTACAAAATTAAGCCGATGAAAAAGAAGCTCTTTTCCGCCGCCATTCCTTTTTCGCTCTTTCTCGCCTCTGCCGGTGCGGATGAGTTCAAGTCGGTCCCAGTTCTGATTGAAGACTTGGCTTCTGTGGTGGACTTGAAGACGGCAAAATACGAAATCGAATTCAGCAACAAAGGGGTCATTTCCCTTAATGCAAAGGGCTTTGAGAATGAAACAACTCACACCTTGGAGAAGAGTTCCCAATCCGCAACCTTGACCATTTACTATGAGCGCGGACTCACGACTGAGGGAAAACCGAGCGGCTTTGACAAGCTGCACTACTGGATCTCCACCAGTGCTGGAGGAAAGCATAGTTATCTCACCTTCAAGTCGGATGATGCAGTGTTCGGAAAAGTAGGTTTTGAGGATGGCGTCTTCAGCATCGTCTATTTGGCGGACAAGAATAAGCCAACCGAGGAATGCTACTCCCTACGGGTCAGCTCCACCTCTGAATAACACGAGCAAAACGAAGCACCACAAGTCAGACCGCGCTGAGTCGGTCGGATTGGGTGCGCTGGAGCGTTTTTTAGAAGTATGAATGATGCAGACAGGGAGTTAGTTTCGGCCGCCCGGCCTCTGGTCACCAATATGATCTTGAGTGAAGATGATCGTTCGGCGGCTACAGTCGCTTCTGCGATACGCTCCTCATCTGGAGGAATTTATACCGGTGTATGCGTTGACCTCAGCTGCGGCATTGGGTTCTGTGCTGAACATGCGCCCGTGGCTGAGATGATTAAGCATGGAGAAACACAAGTTGATACGATTGTCGCGGTCACAGATGAGGACATCTACGAGCCATGTGGGCGATGCAGAGAATTATTGGCGCAAATTGATTCAAGAAACAAATCAGCGAGAGTGATTCTGAAGGAAGACCTTGTCGTTACGCTTGCAGAGCTTTTGCCTCACCATTACCTCACCCAATAGAAGACAAAGTCTGCCACCTATTCAGGACCGCCGTGGCGAGCAGGAGGATTGACTACAGGGGGGAGCGTGGTAGAAGCAATGATAGCGCGATGATCCGATTCGATTGGGTGCGCTGGAACATTCGGCTGAAAAGATGAAAAATAACACATCCATAATTTCAGCGAGATTCGTTCTTTTTGTTATTCTCGTTTTTTTCATCGCAGTATTGTTCACAAAGGGAAGAGGAAATACTTCAGGACCGGTTCTTATAGGAAAATACAAGGATGGTTCACTTTCTTTGACTTACGCGCAGATGGATGATGGTACTCGATATTACATCAACTGGCACTCTGTTTCAGGTGAGCCACGTTTGATGAGCACCCGTCAGAATCAAGTGGCGACTTATGGTCGTGGTTCAAATGATGTTTTCTGGTTCATTGAAAACCATGAAGATGGAGAATCGAGGAATCTTAGATTCGTTTTTCGCGATGGAAGCGAGAGGGTTAAGTGGTGTGAGGATGCTGCGACAGCGCTTCAAGTGGTAGAGCTCGCGCTGAGAGATGGTTCACTAGCTACAGAAGAAGGCTGGACAACAAGCGGAACTCTTTGATGCCGAACAATGCGTAGAACCATCATTCCGACAGCCCTGGCGAGCAGGAGGATTGACTGGAGGAGGGAGCGTGGTAGAAGCAATGATAGCGCGATGATCCGGTCCGATTGGGTGCGCTGGAACATTCGCCTAAAAATATGCATATTCCCGTCGATAGAATGGAAACCGGGTGGCTTATTGGAACTTGGGAGTTCACTTATGTTGCCAAGAATGTTTCAGCTCCGTTTGGTGATTTCTACCATTTTGCAAATGATGGACTACACGTTTGGGAATGTCCATTCAAGGGCGCCGGAGGAAGACGTAAGTGGCCAAAATTTGAGGGACGTTTCAATTATCGAGAGTCAAGCTCCGGCTACTGGGTTGAGTGGCCCGAAGCATCGTATTTTTTTCCTTGTTGGTTTGTTGGCGACCAGATGTTCTCGACTGGTAGAGACGGACGAGACTGGTGTTTAAGAAAGCTTAAGGTGAAGCCTGAATTCATGAGCTACTTTGTTGGAGAAGATGGTGAACTTTATCCTCGTATAGGACGTTTTCGCCTGAATCGCAGATAGTTCTAACAATGCGCAGCACTTTAACCTGACCCGTGCGGCGGGTGACTCGTGGGTTTTGCTTCTTCCGTGGTGATGTTTGACCGTTTGGGGCCGTTTTGTCTTCTCGGGTCAGATTGCGTCTGGTAGATAGTCTTCAGAAGAACAATGCAGTCACCCTCGAGCATCTTTCATCAGAGAGTCGACCTTCGCTCCTACGATAAACATTATAGAAACATCGATGAGCGTGATTATAATCATTACGGAAATGTTACTTCCCCATTCGACGCTTGGAGCGGAGTTAAACTCAGGGAAAAGTGCGAGCTATCTGGGATAAACAAAAACGCAACAGATCTAGTTTTATGGGGCCGAGGGCAGGGTCCTCATATTGCGACGACGAGGGTCGGAGGAATACCTGCTTGGACAAAAAACCTATCGGCACCAAAGGGGCTCAAGTTTTTTGGACAGTTCAATCTTCTGGATAGCGTGGATTTACTTCCTTTTTCACCAAAGGGTCTACTTTCGATTTGGGGTAGAGAAGAATTTCCTTGGGAGCCGAGAACAATAAAAACGTTCTGGGTGGACCCAGCTGAAGCGATTAGCATGCCTAATTTCAGTGCCGAGATGGGATATCGGGATATCAACATCGAGCCATTTTTTGGTTCATTATATAGGACTTGGGACCCAGGACCAGACTCCCAAGTAACCCCCGTCGAAGTTGACAATCAATTCGAGAGCCGCAGAAAATATGTCCCGAGAAGTTGGAAAGGCACAAAATATGGGGCCGATCAAACTATAACTGAAAGTGGTCTCCAAGCTTGTTACGGACGGTCGTGGTCGTATTTTTTCGAAATTACCGCGATTCAGGCTAGCTCCGAAGTTCCTTGGCCTTGGACGAACCAAGCGGAACCGATGGTGTTGAGCGGATCAGAAAACAGTATCTATAGCAAAGATAACTCTGTGGTTTTAGGCGACATGGGAACCATACTTTTTCTCGTAAATCGCAGAGGTAAGTTCAAGACAGATTTTTCGTGCGGCTAATTAGATTTCGATAGGAGAACATTGCAAAGCACCACAAATCCGACCACGCTGGCGAGTCGGAGATTGACTGGAGGAGGGAACGAGGTAGAAGTAGTAAAAGTGCGCTGAGTCGGTCGGATTGGGTGGGCTGGAACGTTTTACAAAAATGCCGTATACCGATGATGGTCAAGAATTCTTGTATGCCGATAGCTCAGGTGAAGTCTCCGCTCTCAATGGAGAGGTGATTGATTCTTTGTATTGTTTTACGGTAGAGGGAAGAGTCTGTTTTTGCTGGCTCTTGATTAAGAGTGATTCGAAGGGATATCGATTTTTTGTTGAGGACGGATTTATTTGCTACTTCGAGCGTTGTAGTAAGGATACGTTCACTGAAGAATTCGAGGAATATTTGAATGAGAGAGAAGTTGTTGACCTAACGACGAGAACGCAGCTGCAGGGTCGGAGTATAGCACGCATTCAAGCTCGTCATTTAGCCAGCGAGAAGATGATTCAGCTCAACATAGAAACGAGTGAAGGAATAGTTCTTAGGCTTAGGGGTGATTGGAGGAATGAGCTAGATGAGTCAACTCTTCTCCTGAAATCGAAGGGAGATTCCGAATTCGTATGCCTCTTATAGGCTTCTCTCTGAGTAAAACAATTCGCAGCACACAAATCTGACCCTCACGGTGGGTTACTTGTGAGTTTTTCTTCTTCGATGCAGATTTTGGGCACTTGGACGCGTTTTGGCTTCTCGGGATAGATTATGTGTGCTAGGCCGTGTGGACAAATTGGTTATTTGAGCCAATCCATTGAAGATGCGAGGAATATGAAGGAAAGGTAGTTATCCGCTCTACGATCGTAGCGAGTGTCGATTCGG
>NZ_BMXI01000026.1 GCF_014651675.1 Roseibacillus persicicus | reverse complement strand
GGGGCGCGAAGCTAGTCACGAGGACGGCACACGTCAATCTCTTTTCAGCTTAATTTCGACATTTCGTGCCCCCTGACTGAGGAACACTTTTCCACGGTCCGTTTCACACCCCATTCTACGCGGAAAACTCTCCGTTTATTCCTGTCGAAGTGCGGGCTCGAATTTTCGAAAAGACTTCCTCAGGCTGGCTTTTCCAACGCCGTGCTACGCCAGATTTACAATTTTACCCTCATTCCCCTCGCAATTGGGGCCTCTCCGTTCTGGATTTTGAAGACGAAACGGCGTGGAGGGCTATCAAAACGTCTTTGGGAGAAGCTTGGACGCTATCATGAGGTTGATTTGACCTCGATGGAGGGCACGCATCCCATCTATGTGCATGCCGCCAGCGTCGGTGAGGCCAATATCGCCCGCAAGCTGATCGCCCGTTGGTCGAGTCTGCACCCAGAGGAGCGCTTTTTATTGGGGATCGGGACCTCTACTGGCTTTGATTTGGCGAAACAGTCTCCGCCCGCCAATACGGAGGTGATTTACGCTCCCTTGGATCTATCCCCTGTCGTGAAGAGCTTCTTCGCGTCGTTTCAACCCAAGCTCGTGGTTTTGATTGAGCACGAGGTATGGCCCAACATGGTTCATTATGCCTGTGAACAAGGTATCCCGATAGGTTTGGCCAATGCCCGCTTGTCGGTTCGTTCGGGAAAACGCCTTGAAAGGCTGCGGCCTTTCGCCGGCAGGATGTATGATCGGTTGTCTTGGGTGGGCGCGCAGTCGCCAGAGGATTGCCCCCGACTCGAGGCAATTGGTATCCGGCCGGAGTCGCTGGAGGTCTCAGGGTCAGTGAAGTTCGATCCGGCTTTCGATACACCCTCGGCATGCTCTTTGAAACCCACTGAATTGTTAGACTCTCTAGGGGAAGGTCCGATTCTGATGGCTCTTTCCACTCACCCCGGCGAAGAGATCCTCTTTGCCAATGCCGCTTCGCAGGTTCAGGGTGCGCGCCTGGTGATTATTCCCCGACACATGGAGCGAAGGAATGAGATTCAGGATGAACTCAAGGGCGCAGGCTTCGAGACGGTTCTTCGTTCTACTATAGATCTAGTAGATAGCTCTTCATTTCGAGGTATGATTATGGTCGTAGACACCACCGGCGAGATGCCTGCCTTTACGAAAGAGGCTCAAGTGGTTTTCGTTGGAAAAACCATTCTCGCCAAGGGAGGGCAGAACCCATGTGAAGCAATCTCAGCAAAGGTGCCTGTGGTGGCTGGGCCTTGGTTTGGGAATTTCGAGCCTCTCGCCACACAACTCCGCTCGAATGAAGGTCTGTGGACGGTAGAGGATGAGCAGACCATGGCGAAGGCTTTGCAAGAGCTCTCCGATGATCAGGAAAAAGCACAAAAGCAGGCCGCGAATGCTCTTTCGACTTTGGAAGCCCACCGGGGCGCGACGGATCGCACGGTAGAAGCACTGGCGAAGTTGGTCGAACCGGAGTAGGCTTACCCCATGATCCGGGCGCTTCTCGTTCTCCCTTTCCTGAGTCTTATAGGTGGCTGCAATCCCAACCGCGAGAGCGTGACGCTCGGAGAACCCGCGAACCGGGCTTTGCGGACGGCCGAGTTGGCCGACGATGCCAATCGGCGGCTCAAGACCCTCGAACACCAGACGCCGCTCACCAGTAATTCCCTTTTCACCAGATATCAAAAGCGGTCGGTATCGCAGTGGAACTCAGGCTGGACCCGTCGGATCGACTTTACCGGAGTTTCGTGGAGCCATCGCCAGGCAGGGACGGCGGTTACTCCTCGCCACCTTGTTTTTGCCGCGCACTATCCTTTAAAGGTTGGAACATCGCTGACCTTTCACGATCGAGCGGGGATGGTCGTTAGCCGGAAGATTGAGAAACTCGTCTCATTTCGTAATCGGAAAGAAGGATTGCGGGCTGATGTTGCGGTCGCTCTCTTGGACCGAGCCCTTCCGCCCTCGATAAAGACCTATCGTCTCCTCCCACCCAGAGAGGACTATTCACACACCTTGCCAGGGTGCCCGGTACTAGTCACTGAACAAGGACGGCGGGTCTTTCTTCATCAGGTGCGTTCCGTATCCAAGAATTCGATCTCGTTCACCAAGAACGCGGACTACCCGGAGAAACTCTACAAAGGTTTGATCACCGGAGACTCTGGAAACCCGAGTTTCCTCCTCGTGGGTGGAGAACCAGTATTAATTGAGACCCATACCGGTGGAGGGCCTGGTTCCGGGCCTTTCTATTCTGGAACGGAACTTTTCCGCGAACTGGAAAGGACCATTGCAGAACTTGACCCAAGCTATCGCCTCAAAACAGTCCCGTTGGACCCTCAGGTTGCACCCGCGCCTCCCAAAAAGACTCCTGAATCACTTCCGAGAAAAACTCCCACCGTAACGAGGGTTCCCCAAAGCCCAACAAGTAAGCCCTCGACGGTGAACCCCGAACCAAACAAGCCGCGATTGCCCCGTGTGCGTCGAGTTCCTCCTCCCAACGGTTCCGAATAATTTCGGCGAAGCTACTTCCAGGAAACTGCGACTTCGACAGGAACCGCAGAGCCGTCGTCAATCTTAACGTGGCCATGCTCGACCCCGTATTCGTAGACGCATTTGGTGACCTTCACATCCACGGCACAGTACTCCGCGATGTCGATGAGTGGCTTGTTTTCGCCTGTCTTCAAATATTCCTGCCACCACTTGAGGGCGTCAACGCCAGAGGCGCTTTTTCCGATACCCAAAGAGCCCGCGGCGACGGCATCCAATTTCCAACGTCGACCCGTGATTTCCTGCAGGTCGAGCATGGTATCCAGATTAACGGTTTGCTCGCGTAGCTCGAGCACGGTGTATTTCTGAAGCACCGGGTAGTCGAACTCCATGTGGTTGTGCCCCACCACCAGGTCGGCTTTGCGCAGCTGGGTGACGAGGGCGTCCATCTCATCCTCGCCATAGACAAAGTATTTCCCGGCCTTTGTCGAGTAAGTCACTGCGACGGAGACGCCCATCTTGGACTTGTCGCCCTTGACGTCATTGAAGCTCCGTTGGGTCTCGAGGTCGAAATAGACGATGTCGCGCACCTCAATAGGCTGGGCTGTCGAGGGGTGTGGTGGCAAGCCACCTTTGTGGCCTAGCGCGATTGCATCTCCTGGAGAGGTGCCAATGCCTGATCGAGGTCCCGATGAAATTCTTCTCGCTCCTGAGGAGACATATTCTCGTAGCTGAGAGTAAACATCGATCCCGCGTTCACTAGCAGAGCTAAGAGCAATCCCAAGCCAAAGGCAGTCCATCTGGGAGTGGAATCGTGTGTGCGAACCAAGCGAATACCGGCTGCGGTGTCCCACATGACGATGCGCTTCTTTACCGCGAACCAGAGGGCGACAAGATGGCAAACTTCACGGAGAAAGACTTGCCCGAAGCCCATTCCAAGAATCATCACCCGCATTGTCCTTAGGAAAGATGCACCGGGTGAAAGTTTGTTCCCCTCCGGACCTCGAACCTTGAGACCTACAAGCCACTTGCCGGGAGTGGTGCCCCAGTAGTGCAGGGCAACAGTCTCCAAAAAGAGCCAGGGAAGAATGAAAACGAAGGCGAAATAGGGATTCTCCCACAGTGCCAACAAGTCGAGGTCCAGACCCAAAACGAGCAGGAAAAAGATCATGAGGTAGACCAAATAATCGAACCAACGCCCACCAAATCGACGCCAAAGATGAAGCTCCGCCGGGACTGGCGGGGGGGTGACGGTTTGATGGTCCTCCTGCTCCAGCTTCTCCAGATACTCTCCAACATTCTCGTCGGTAACGACTTGAGGAGTGAACTCATTGGCGAAGAGTTCCACTTCCCCGATGGGAGTCCATTCATCCAAGTCGGAATACCAGACCTTTTGGTCCTTCTCGACCTCGCCCGCACGAATCCGTGACCGTAGCTCAAAATCGAGGATGGGCCCATCCTTCTCCCCTTCTTTACTCAGCCAGAATTCCATAAATCAGCGCCTCTAAAGATTTCGTAGCGAGCGTGCGGCGTCGTTGCGGGCCGCCTTGATCGCAGGGAGGAGGGCAGCCAAGCCACAGAGAAACCATGCCGCGAGAGCCACCCCGACCATGAAGCCAGGCAAAATCTTAGCCGGCAGTTCGGAAAAGCCCTGAAAATCCGAGTCGAAAGGATCGAAGCCCAGTTTCGCGAGAAACTTCTGAATCGAAAGGCGTTGCCAAATGATCAGAAGGGCCAGGCCCACTCCTCCGATTCCGCCGAAAAACCCCACGACCAAGCCTTGCCACACGAACACCCATGAGATCTGCGAGCCAGTCGCGCCCAGGGCTTTCATCACCCCGATTTCCTGCTTCTTCTGAATCGCGAAGGTATACATCACCGCCATGATGGAAAAGGTTGAGATGAGGCCGATTAGGGAGAGAGAAAGGGTCAACATCACTCGTTCCGTTCGGAGAACAGAGAACTGTGCCACATGACGATCCATCCAAGTGGCAGTGACATATTCCATCCCCAGGGTGTCCTCGATGCGCCGGGCCGCTCCCATGGCATGATAGGGATCCTCCAGACGAACGGCGACCGCTTGCACACCCTCAACCAACCCGGTCAATTCCTGGCCGATGGGAAGTGGAATGAACATCTGTGGACCCGGGGTGCGCTGGGAATCTCCGTAGACCCCCCAGACCTTGAGCTTTTTCGGAAGAACGATTTCCTGCAGATTTTTCAAAGAAGCGGCATCGGCAGCTTCGGTATCGAGGTTCTCGATTGCGGCCAGCGAATCATCAACAGTTTTCCAAACCTCATCTGGCACCGGGTAGGCGTCACCGGCCTCGTTGCGGTCCACGGAACCGAGTGCCATCAGGGCTTGATTGATGGCTTCCACCTCCGCTTCCCGCGCTTCCTGCTGTATCAGGCTCTCAATGGCTTGATAATATTGCTGGAGCTCGGCCAGTGGAACTTCCCCTGCCCCCGTCCGCTCAGTGGTCATTCCGCGCAGGCGGGTGAGTTCATCAGCGAGCCTCACCTTGAGTGGCTCGACACTGGTTCGTTCAAACGCATCTTTGACAACGTCAAAGTTGCGTGAGGCATACACTTCGATGGTGTCCCCGACATTAAGAAAAAGATCCTTCGCCAGTTGGCGGGAGATGACGGTGTATTCATCCATGCCAATATCAGCCCGGCTGCCTGGATAGCCTTCTTGATCCAAAAGGTTTTCGAGGGCTTCGATCTGCCCTTTGTCTTCGGTGTCAATGGCGCGGAAAGCAACCGGCTTGCGATAACCGGGCGCATCGACAAGGACGATATCCTGAATGAGGGCATAGCTTCCCGTCACTCCCTCAATTTCGTTGAGCTGCTCCCGCAGCCCCTCCCAGTCGCCGACAAATCCATTGATTTCCTGAACCTCGACATGGGGAGCAAATCCGAGGAGCAGCTTTTTGACATCACGTTCGAAACCGGCATGAACCGAAAGAACCACGATCAGAACCGCGACACCCAGCATCACTCCGATCAAGGAGATCAGGGTGATGGCCGAGACGTGTGATCGGGCGGGATTGAGATAGCGGCCCGCGAGAAGTCGACTGAAATTCATTTTAAGGACAAGCGAGACCGTTCCCGTCTTTTGGCTAAAGCGCAACCTTTAAGAGTGGGTGTTCGACGGGAGGACTCGCGAACAAACAAGAATCAGACCGGGTTCGGTCCAGTTTCGCGGTTTGGATGCTTTGTGACTTCAATTTTACTCTTCCGGTATTCGGCAGCTGATGGCCCTCCCGCTGGATGGTTAGCGCAAAAGTGGTTCGAACTTCAGGGTTCGGGAAAATGTTTCCCAATTGCGGATTCGAGCTCAGGTTCGATCGGGATTGAGAATGAGATCAAAAAAAGCCACCGCCCAACAACGCTTTGGCGTACTGAGCGGTGGCTGAAAAGATTGAGCGGATCTTATTCCGCCATCTCGGCTTTCACCTTTTCCTCGATCTCGAGGTAAAGAGCCTCGTCTTCTTTCAAAGCTTTCTTGGTGCCGTCCCGACCTTGGCCCAATTGGTTACCATCGTAGCTGAACCAGCTTCCACGCTTCTGGACGATGCCAAACTCGAGCGCGAGATCGAGAAGAGAGCCGACGGAGGAAATACCCTCGTTATACATAATGTCGAACTCAGCTTCAGTGAAAGGAGGAGCGACCTTGTTCTTCACCATTTTGATCTTCGTCCGGCTACCCGACACCACGCCATCGGTTCCCTTAATCTGTCCGATACGACGGATATCGACTCGGACCGAGGCGAAGAACTTGAGAGCGCGGCCACCTGGAGTGGTTTCGGGGCTACCAAACATCACGCCGATTTTCTCACGGATTTGGTTCGTGAAGATGCAAACGGTGCGGGCTTTGGAGATATTTGCCGTCAATTTCCGCATGGCGGAACTCATGAGACGTGCCTGAGCACCCACAGTCGCATCCCCGATTTCGCCATCCAATTCCTGACGAGTGACGAGAGCGGCGACGGAGTCCAGCACGACCACATCCAGCGCATTGGAGCGCACCAGAGTTTCGCAAATCTGCAAGGCCTCTTCTCCAGAAGAAGGTTGTGAAATGAGAAGGTCATCGGTGTTCACCCCGAGCTTGCGTGCATAGGAAGGGTCCAAGGCGTGCTCCACATCGATGAAAGCAGCCAATCCGCCCGCCTTCTGCGCTTGGGCAATGGCAGTGAGAGTCAGAGTCGTCTTACCAGAACTTTCCGGCCCGAAGACCTCGATAATCCGGCCACGTGGGAATCCTCCCACTCCAAGAGCGCGGTCGATGAGGAGGTTGCCAGTGGGAATCGCGTCGACATCCATGCGGGTGTCGTCCCCCAGACGCATGATGGCAGCCTCGCCAAAGTCTTTCTGAATCTGGGTGATCGCCAGATCGAGGTTCTTGGCGCGGGCTTGCATCAATTTTTCATCAATCGCGTTCGCGCGGTCAACTTTGGCTTTATTGGGCTTCTCGGACATTTTTGATTTTTCTTCTGTAGCGGTGACCATGGCGATTCTTTTCGAGTTCGCCAGAGGTTTTAGCGTCCTCTCGACAATTGGTCAAGAGAAAACTGTTCAAACGAAACCTTGTTCAGAAAAGCTATTCCTTCTCGGCAGCTTCAGCTTCCTCAACAACACTGGGCTCTGGCGCTTCGACAGGCAGCTCAGCCTCGGCTTCCTTCTCCATCTCTTCCCGCATCTTGAGGTGTTCAGTGATGCTTTTCTTGATTTCGTCGAGGTTCCGGGAAAATTCAGATTCCGGAGCAAATCCCGCCATTTCGTCCAGCTGCGCAAAGGCCTTCTTGGTATCGCCTTGCTCCACGTAGACCATGACTTTTCCCATCAGGACGTGCTGGCGCTTTTCTCCCTGCGGATCATGTTTTGCGAGGAAGTCGTCAACATTCGTAATCACGGCATCGAAGTCACCGGCAGACAAGTTCTGCTCCACACTGTCTTCGAACTCAGCCATTGCTTTCGCTGTCTCCAACTCCGCGAGCAAGCCGGTCTCGTCTTTGGGATCGAGCTTTTTGAGCTCCGCAAACTCTTCGCGGTAGCTTTCCTCGATTTCACGACCGGGAATGGTCTTTAAGAAGCCGGCGAGCGCGTCTTTGCGGGCATCACCCTCTGCTCCCTTCAGCGCATTGTAGGGCTTGCTGAGCTCTGCAAGATGCTTGAGATAGGCCTCGGGGCCACCCTCCTGATAACCCGTCCGGGCAAAGGGGCGTCCTTTGGCATCGAACAGAATCACGCTGGGAAAGCCTTCGATTCCAATCTTCTCGGCAAGGGCCTCGTTCTTTCCCCGTTGCTCCGGGGTGATCAGCGTCTCGTCCTGGGGAAAGTCCAGTTCGACCAATACATATTCTTCCGCCACCGGCTCAAAGGCTTCCTGACTGAAGACTTCTTTATCCAACTGGATACACCAGTGACACCAGTCGGAGCCGGTGAAATCAACCAGGAGAGTCTTGCCCGTTTCCGCAGCCTGCTTCTTGCCAGCCTCAAAGTCGGTCAACCAAGTGAGCTCTGCCTGCGTGGAGGTGACGAGTGCTCCAAAATATCCGATTGCCGCCAAGAATTTGTTCTTCATTACTGCGATAGAACGAAGCTTACGCGGCATTTAGTCAAATTCAAACAGCGGCCGGCGCATTTATTCTTCGGCCGCTTGGCGAAGCTTCTCCGCGCTCTTTCGCATCTCTTCCGCTCGCTGGCGGAGGTCGCTTACATTTTTCTCAATTTCCTCGATGGCGACTTGGGTGGCTGGCTTTTCCGCAGGTGCTTCTTCTTTGCTTCCAGCTTGATTTTCTTTTCGCTTCTCCCCCATCTCGCGAGCAGCCGCTTCCGCACGATGAGCCTCCTCATGCTTTGCGCGGGCAGCCTCCAAGTCGGCCTTTGCCTGAGCGAGTGCGGTTTCCGCGGCCCCGAGCTCGGCATGGACTTTCTCCAATTCCATCAGGGTCTGCTTGTGGCGTGCGCTGGTGGGCTTAATCGCCTCGGTCTTCGCAGTTCCGGCCTCATCCTTCTTCTCTCCGACGAGAGAGCCTTCTTCCTTCGGCTTCACCGGGACCACGGGCTTGGGCTTGTCGGCCGCTGCGAGGGCTGCTTCCGCCCGCTTTTTTAAGCTCAGTGCTTGCTTGCCGATTGGAGAGTCGGGATCGATTTCCGCGAGGGCTTCGGCAGTTTTCACCGCCGGGCCAAAGGTGCGGAGCTCCATCTGAGAATAAAATTTGAAAGTCAGGCCCATTTGGCGCTCACCCTGACTCAAGTTGTCGTGAGCTAAAAACTCGTCACACAAGGCGACGGCATCGCTGTAACGGCGCTGACCCATCAGGGTCTTCAGCTCGAGCTGCATCTTTTCGACACGCTCCTTCGATACAACATCCCGAACCAGAGGTGATTTGTCCTTCGACACTTTGCGAAGTTGGTTGAACTCCTCGAGGTAGAGTTGGGCAATGGAGGTCTGGGGAACTGCGCCCAGCAGCTTTTCCAAGGCCTGCTTCCGGGCCTCATCGTCATCCGCGTTCTCAAACTCGGCCCGGGCCTCATCCCGGGTGGCCTTGTTCGCGCTCTGATCCGCAATCGCCGCAAGGTAATCGGCCGTCACCCAATTGCGATGATAGCGGACCTCACCATAGGGATGGCCGGTGCTATCGGCGGTGACGAGAACCGGATATCCCCGCACCCCGAATTGCGCTCGCACGGGCTCATTGCGCTCCGAGAGCTTGGGCTTCAACTGGGGAAAATCGAGTTCAACGAGAACAAACTTCGCCGACGCACCTTTGATAAACTCCTCCTTGGAAAGGACCGTCTCCTTTAGGATTTTACATTGGTCGCACCAGTCCGACCCCATGAAGGTGATCAGGAGGTCCTTCTGGGTCTCGCCTGCCTGCTGCAATCCCGCTTCATAAGTGTCTATCCAAGTGGGTTCCTGCGCCGAGACCACCAGAGGAGACAGAGCGGAAACGGCGCCCATGAGAGGAATGAAAAATCGCATGGCGACACTAGTAAGCGCGCGGCCAGAAGCTGGCAAGTGCGCAGAGGCCTAAGAACCGGGCTTTCCACCACGACAATCCCGCACGCCCTCAACAATCGCAGGAATTTTTTCGAATCTCGTCCATCCTATCGGACCAAGACCATCAAGATGAAGTTCCTCAAAATCGCACTCACCTCCCTCCTCCTTATGACTCCAGCCCTCACTGCGGAAACGCAAGAACCCACCCGCCCCAAAGTCATCTTCTTCGACGTCAACGAGACCCTCCTCGACCTCGAAACCATGCGCGAGTCCGTCGGCAAAGCTCTCGGTGGCAAAGACGAACTCCTCCCGCTCTGGTTCTCCACCATGCTGCACTACTCCCTCGTCGATACCGTCACCGAGCGTTATCATCACTTCGGCGATATCGGAGTGGCCGCTCTCATGATGGTCGCCAAGAACAATGACATCGAACTCACTGAGGAGGAAGCCCGCGAGGCCATTGTCACCCCCTTGCGCAGTCTGCCCGCTCACCCCGATGTCAAGGAAGGGCTGAAGTCTATCAAGGAACAAGGCTTCCGCATCATCAGCTTCACCAACTCTTCCAACAAAGGGGTGAAAACCCAGTTTGAGAACGCCGGTCTCATCGAATTCTTCGACGAGCGCCTCAGCATTGAGGATGAGAAAATCTACAAACCTGCCCTCGCTTCCTACGAGTGGGCTCTCAAGCAAGCGGGCGTCAAACCCGAGGAAGCGATGATGGTCGCCGCTCACGGCTGGGACATCGCCGGCGTGAAGGCGGCTGGCATGACCGGAGTCTTCGTCACCCGCCCCGGCAAGACCACCTATCCCCTCGCCATCCCCGCCGACAAAGAAGTCGCCACCATCACCGAGTTGGCCGAGTGGCTTAAGACGCTGAAGTAGAATCAACGAAGCGGGCGACGCGGAGTGCCCCTCTCCGCCGTCCCTGCCAACGCGTCGATTGGACGGGAGTTCTCCCTCTGCAGGCGCGGATGCTTTCCCCAGTCGAAGGGATACTTCTCCCGCATGACCTCCTCCACCGCCTCCCGGCGAAAGGCCATCGTCGTGACCCCATCGAACACGACCTCTTCCAGCGCGGTTTCGAAGTTGTCGAGAGTGGGCCGTCTTTCCTCGCGTGACCAACCATCCCGCCACTCACCGTCTGCAAAGTGAATCGTCGTCAGGTCCACGCCGCCAACATCATTGGTAAAAATTGACTCGCACCCGACGGGACGGATTTTCATCAGGGTCCGCGGATCTTGCGGATGATTTTCGATAAACTCGTAGAGCCTTCCTTCGAGCTCCAAGTGACGGGTGAGGTCATTCTCAAAACCTCTGTGGTAGCTGGCTACACGCTCAGCAGGCGGGCACTTCTCCCAAATCCTGCGAAGCTTCGGAAAATCGTGAGGATGAACGGTGAGATCGATGTCATCGTCCCAAGGCAGAAAACCACCGCTTGTATAGTAGCCCGTAAGATTCGCCGCATGCATGGAATAACGGATCCCTTCTCTCTTCGCAAAACGATGAAAGGCATCCAAGGTCTCTAACAAACACTCCTGCACCGCCGCGAGCTCCTGCGAAAAAACGGGCAAACTCTGATGACAACTGTAGACCCCAGCGACTGGCATCTCGTAACCCTTGTAAATGAGACTGGGGATTCTTTCTTCCTCTTCCAAAAAAGCCTGATTCTGCGGCGCCATCACGAGCTCGGAGGCAGGATGATTCCGTTGGCAATACTCGAGATCCACCGCAACCCAATAGCGGGCGGGTGGGGTGTGGGGAATCATGAGAGACAAATAACCGCCCGAGACCTGCAATGGGTGGAGAGTTTCGGTTAGAAAATCACGAGCCCAGAACCGCTCCTCGCGCCCGGAGCTCTTCCGCTCCGCAAGCACCCGCAGCAACAGCTCGCGCACCTCCAGCCGCTGGTTCGTTCCCCAGCCATGGGACTGGAGCGCGCAGTAGCTCTCCGGGCTAGCGCTCCAAGTATCCAGGACCCGCCAGGTCGAGACCCCGGCAGAAGCAAGGAGACTGGTCCGCTTCACATCATCGACCGCATACCAGAAGCGGTCCCACTCGGTAAAGGTCGTGCCCCCTACCCTTTCCTCCGCAAGGGCCAGCAACGGGGCCAGCTCTCTGAGGTGCAACTGATTTCTGGACCAGTTTGAGGGTTAGTTTTGGTTGAAGAGAGTTTCGAATTTGGAGGGTGATTGGTATCCTAGAGAAGAGTGCTTTCGACGCGTG
>NZ_BMXI01000025.1 GCF_014651675.1 Roseibacillus persicicus | reverse complement strand
GGGGCGCGAAGCTAGTCACGAGGACGGCACACGTCAATCTCTTTTCAGCTTAATTTCGACATTTCGTGCCCCCTGACTGAGGAACACTTTTCCACGGTCCGTTTCACGCCCCATTCTACGCGGAAAACTCTCCGTTTATTCCTGTCGAAGTGCGGGCTCGAATTTTCGAAAAGACTTCCTCAGGCTGGCTTTCCCAACGCCGTGCTACGCCAGATTTACAATTTTACCCTCATTCCCCTCGCTTTGACCACTTCTCCGGACTGTCTTTGAGTCGAAAGAGGAAGGGCTGGAGGAGAGAAGATAGATTCTTAGGCAGCCAGCCTCGTTCACAACACCGAGCAGGAGGCTCTATAGAGATCCGACCCACGGGCTCCGTTCCTCGCTGAAGGCCGGATTCGCAACTGGTTCGGAAAGCTCTATTGCTGGAGCAGCCACTCCATTTCGACCACTTCTCCAGCTGCGGTCAGCCGGCTGAGCTTGAGGGCTTCTCTCTTGCCCATCGTATCGACGCGGGCTTGATACCCATATTCGTCTCTCAGTTTGGCGAGTTCTGGCTTCGCGCCATCCATACCCAGCCGCTTCACTTTCAGTGCGCTCAGAGCAATCTGTCGAAATGCCGAGTTGTTTTCCACTTTGGTGAAACTCTCCTCCATAGAAGAAGAATAGAATTCGTGAGCCTTCATCACCGAAACGATTTCGCGTAATGAAGAGGCTGCAGCCAAGGAATCAGACAAGCGAATACGCTTCTGAAGGGGCGCAACGGAAAAGAGCTGACCAATTCCCTCCAAACGAGAGAGGAACCTTCTTCCTGTGCCCGCCTCTTCTCGATTCGACTGCCCCAGTAAAGAGCCTCCCGATTGAAACTGCTCCAAGAGTGATTCATAGCCCTTCGATTCGGCCAATAGAAGCCCGGCAAACTTTCGTCCACTCGGTCGCGGACACTGCTCCAGCGCACCCTCGAACCACTTCACATAGGTATCGGCTAGAGCGTAGCGAGAACTCACGTCTTCGACCTCCTTGAGAACCTCCCTCTCCAACTCCAACCAGGATATCCAAGAATCCAGAGAATGCCGGGGTTCACATTGGATGATAATGCGTAGCGCGAAGCTCAGATCTCGAAACGCCTGCATGGCCTCGCCGTTGTCTGCAGCCAGAATCGCTTCGCTTCGAAGTGCCAGCGCAGCCTCACGCGCAACAACTTGACGCTGTTCAGGCGCATCAGCAATCCAGTGAGCGGCAAGATTCCACTGCATGGCTCGAACATCGTTGAGAACTTCATCATCAGCGAAGACCTTACTCGCCTGGCCTGGTGCCGACGCAACCCCCTCCTGCCAACTGTTTAAATTCCATAAGGCATCTTCTCTTGCCTGCTTTTCAGATTCCGAATCTCCAATTGGTTTAAGCGGCCTCAACTTACCCAAATATCCTTTGGCCAACTCTTCCGCTCTTTCTTGCTCCTTGAACCAGTCCTGTCCGCTCCGCGCCAAACCAACGGCAGGGATTGCGAACGGCGCCAAGAAAGTGAGAACCAAAATCCCCAGAGCCAGCATCCCACCCATTGCGCCCAGTGGCTTGGCACGGGCTAGTCCGATTAGTTCATCAAGACGCGCGATTCCGGCGACTCCCTTGAAAGACTTTCTTTGCGCGCGCTCACGCGTGATGGCGTATGCGGCGGTCAGCATCGCTTCCTCCTCATCCTTTTCATTCGCACGGAACCATGGAAGCAGCTTACCCTTACGCCGGGCAGCGGGAATGCCGCTCCACATGAGAACTCCAAGGATAAGAAAAACAGCCCCCCCACCGAGGAAGGAAAGACCACAAAGAACGAGCCCCGTAATAACGAGACCGAAAACGCGCAGTTGGGGAACGCGTCGAAGAACCGCCAAATCCATCAAACGTCCGCCATCCAATGGCAGGAAAGGCAAGAGGGCGACAGTATTGATCACCACAGCGGCAAAAGCCGCGTCTAACAGCAAGTCGCTAACCGGAACACCGAGGTAAGCCCTCACAATGAAGAACCATCCAAAGAGCAAGCCGGGCAAAGGACCTGCCAAGACTGTAAAGAGTTCACCCCAGCCGCCCTTAACATTCCAGCTGCGCGCCGACATTGGTCTGGGGAGAGGCAATAGGAAATGCGACCAGTCCCAAGACCGGCGCAGCAACATCAACACCGCATGCCCAACCTCATGAACGAACAACGCCAACACCCCAAAGAGAACAACACGACCGACCCAAGCACCGCTCATGACCATCCAGACGGCAAATGCCAGCAAGCTGAAAAAGAAAAAGGCTCTCCCTCCAAAGCCTCCCAACCAATACGACCATTTTCTGGCAGAAGCTTGTCTGTGATAGAGAGCGAGGTCCCGCTCTAACCCGTCTTCTTCGGGAATGGGCTCCATCACCTCTTGCTCAGATGGCTCTTGCTCCGCCACTTCGTTGACGGAAGATTCTTCTAGCTGACCCAGTGTTCCGGAGCCTTCCAGGGGTTCATCGATGGGCCCTACCGGCAAGGCCTCCACAGCGGATGTGGCGAGAGCCTTCTCATCTGGAGAAATCGCCGTGGACTGTTCAGCGAGAATCGCGGAGGAATCAGCCAATCTCTCTTGAACGGGCTCCGCAACAACCGGCTCTTCCTCCAGGTTTGCGACCGGCATCGCGGACTCGAGTTCGCCAGACAAATCCTCTTTCTCCAGAGAGTCCTCGTCGAGCTGGGTCGTCGCCAATTCACTCTCCGTCTCGACTCCAGCGGCCAAATTCTTCTCCAACAACCAGGAAGCTCCCGCTTTGGCGCGCTTTCGCGACTGCAATTGGTGCTTGGCCCAAGCAATTGCAGTCAAAGGCAGCTTGCCCAATGAAATCTTCAACTCCTTGCCAGCTGTTTCCTGCAGCCATCCCTTCTCAAACAAAGAATCGAGGCTCTGAATGACCAGTCGCTCGTAGCGGGTCAGAAAGGTCTCGGGATCCAAGGGAACAACTTGAACACCCTCTTCCGTCAAGAGCGCGGCATGCGCTTCAGCCTGCTCCATTGCTGAGCCAAAAGACTCCTGACATCGCAGCACACCCGGTTCTTGCTCACCGAAAACTTCATCTCCATCTCTAGTAATCGCTACTTGGTCATCACTACCAAAACTATATAAACTGACACGACGACCAGCCCCCTCATCATCCTCCTCCGCAACAGCCCAAACCATCCCACCGGCGGAAGACAGGAACACCTGCCAATAGGCTTTCTCTCCCCGCTCTTCACGGCGCATCCCCAAGTATTCGAAGCCCGTTCCTAGAAGGGGTTCCACCTGATTCTTAAGGCGCAACAGGGTTTCCGTAGGCACCTGCTCTGGAGCAATGACATGGCCACGAGCGTCCGCGAATCTCAACTTGGAGACCCGGAACATCGCCCAAATCAATGGCATCAACAAAATACCAATCAAGAGCAGTAGGAAGAACATCCACCACATGAAGAATAGTTTAGTCCCAAGTAGTCGAAAGTCGATGCTTTAAAAAGGTCGCAAAACTTGAACTAATTCTCAGTTTTCCTAACTGGTTCAGTAAAAGGAATTACCAAAACCACTTCCAAGCCTCCGGTCTGGCGATTACGACAGAATACGCGCCCTCCCAAGGATTCCGCGCAGGTCTTCACAATGGCTAATCCGAGTCCGGCACCCCCACCTTCCCGGGTCCGCGCGGCCTCGGGACGCGCGAAAGGCTCGAAGACGCGCTCACTCCACCCCTCAGGAAGCCCGGGACCACGGTCAAGCACCCCAATCCAGACTTCTTCCCCGTGTTTCTCAATTTTCACCTTGAGAGGGCTGCCTTCTCCGTATCGGGCCGCATTGCGAACCAGATTCCCTAGCGCCCGCCGCAAAAGATCCGGACTCGTATAGAGCTCCAGGCCTTGCCCTCCTTCTACCGTGAACTCGTTCCCCAGGCACTCACGCTGGGTGACCTCGTAGCACAGCTCGTGGACGAATACTGGCTCCTTGCCCACATCCCCTTTCGCCAAAGACGCTTTGGAAAACGCCAGAAGCTCATCAACCAGTCGGGCCAACTCACCCACTTCGTCTTCCACGTTTTGGAGCCGGTCACGGTCAGCCCCTTCCAAGCGTTGCTCCAGAACGCCGAGGCCCATCCGAACCCTCACCAGCGGCGAGCAGAGCTCATGCGCGGTATCCCCCAGGAAGCGCTTTTGCCCGTCAACGAGCACCTCCAAACGCCCGGCCATCCTTTGAATAACCCGGCTCAAGCGCCCGATTTCATCGCCGCGTGGAGAAGCAACATTCACCTTAAAGTCCCCTTCGGAGATCTTCTCGGCACCTTCCGCCATCACTCGCAGTCGTTTGGTAACGCGATGAACAAAGGGCAACCATAAAAGCCCCGAAAAAACGATCAACCCGACTCCCGTAGCGACGAGCGGACGGAAGTCGACGAAGAGCTCATTTCTTTTTCGTTCTTTAGAATAAGCGACCAATACAGCCCTTGGCGGATGACGATGAGGATCGCCCCCCAGATAGATTTCCACCCCCGCCCACTGGCTGCCATGATTCCCCTTGGACGCAAAAACGAGCCGAGCCGGAGGCCTCGTCGCACGTGGGGGCGGCCCCATTCGGTCTCCTCCCGGCCCCCGCCTGCCGCCCTTTTGATATTCCCCCGAAGACCCGCGTTCATCCCTTCGGCGCGGAGGAAGGTCTTCCGTCTTCATTTTATCGACTGCAACCACCGCTTCTTCCCGAAGCTGTTGAGGCAGGCCCGCGCCATTGAACCACTCATCGTCCAGGGTGTAGACTGCCAGTCTAACACCCAGCTCTTCGCCAGAGCTTTCGAGAACACTCCCCCACAGTTCGCGACCACTCTCCCGCAATTCCGTTGCGACCAGCTCAGTGCGAGGCTCGACGCGACCTCGCAGCTGCTCCGCAAAAAGGTCGCTCAGACTCACTCCAAATTGAAGCCTCATCAGGAGCCAGAAAAGGAAGGCTACGATCCCGATATTGATAAAAAACCAGGTCAGAACCTGCCCATACAAGGGCAACCCCCAGCGAGGCATCTTGAGGACCAGGACCTTCTCACTCATGGGCTATTTGGAAACGAATTGATAACCGACAGCTCTCACAGTCTTAATGAAGCGCGGTTCCCGGGCATCCTCTCCCAGCTTTTTTCGCAAGGCCGAGATATGAACATCAATCGAGCGGTCGAAGATATCGAACTTCCGCTCACTGACATCTTCGATGAGTTGCTCACGAGTTTTGACCCGACCCTTGGCCTTCATCAAGGTGACCAGGATGGCGAACTCAAGCGCGGTTAGGTCAAGCGGCTTGTCATCCAGAATGGCGGTGTGAACAGCTTCATTGACGATGAGACCATCGGAAACGAGATCCACTGTGGCCGGGTCCTCCACGGGAGCTGCGACCTTCGCCCGACGAGTGACGGCACGGAGCCTCGCAAGAAGCTCTCTGGTGGAAAAGGTCTTGGGCAAGTAGTCATCCGCGCCCAACTCCAAACCAACGATGCGATCTGCTTCTTCGCCCATTGCAGTGAGCATCAAGACCGGCACTTGCGAGGTCTTGCGAAGTTCACGCAGAACTTCGAAACCATCCATCCCTGGCATCATGACGTCGAGAATCAATGCTTCCCACTCTTCCTCCAGAGCCGCCTCGAGGCCCTCGCTTCCCGAGTGCCGCATCTCAACATGATATCCCAAGGGCGAAAGATAGTCTGCAATCAAGCCGCAGAGCTTCCGATCATCGTCGATCACGAGGATCCGTTTTGTCGCTTCCTGCTCGGTCATGAGGATACATCATCCCACTCTGCCCCCCTTGCTGACAACTGGAAAGGATGCCCTTAACGGAGTCTTAACAGAAGGACCGACAAGCACCCGGTGCCCCATACGATATTGCGGGGGCCTTGTTCTTCACCTGCGCTTTGCTTGCTTCGATTCCGGAATCTCCGGCAACTCTACAGCCTCGGCGCCCGGAAGGTGTTTGCCAGTCCACGACAAGATGTAGTTGGCGATCTCATCCGCCTCCATATCAACCTCCCGCATGGCCTTGTCCTGAAACCACTCCTGGGGCCAAAAGATCAAGTCCGAGACCTCCGCCCCCGGCAGATTCAACTCGATAAGTTCGATATAATAAAACCCCAGATCCTCATCGATATCAGGGTCGCCGATCGCCTCGATCATTGCGACCAACTCTTCGTATCGCAGATCGTCGACAATCCGGGGCGCCTCTTGCAAATTGAAATCCGGACGAATCATGTTCTCAAAAGTTCCATTGCAGCCTACTCCCCAAAGGAAGCAACCCACTCCTTCTCTCTAAAACCAGTCAAAGCGTGGCCGTCGCCTATCAAGAAAGGACGCTTCACCAGCATTCCATTGCTTTGCAGCAAGGCAAAAGCCTCAGTCTCGCTGAGAGTCGGAATTTTGTCTTTCAAGCCCATGGAACGATAGTCCATGCCGGAGGTGTTGAAGAGCTTGCGCAATTCACCTTCCTTGCTCTCCAACATGGCCTTGAGATCGGCATCGCTGGGCGGAGTTTCTTTAATCGCCAGGACTTCGCACTCTATCCCCCGCTCATCCAGCCACTTGAGGGCATTGCGGCAGGTAGAACACTTGTCGTAGACGTAGACTCGGATCATTTACTCGTCTCCAGTTTCTTCCTCCTCATCACCCATCTCGCCGCCATGGCTGAGGATGAATTGCAAGTCGTCAATGCCAAGGTTACTGGCAAAGCCTTCATCACCGAGCACGTTGGTCACCAACGCGGTCTTCTGATGCTGAAGAACCCGAATCTTCTCCTCAACCGAGTCCCGGGTGAGCAAGCGATAGGCAATGACCTTATTCTTCTGACCAATCCGGTGAGTCCGGTCGATGGCTTGGTTCTCCACCGCAGGGTTCCACCATGGGTCATAGAGAACCACGTAGGATGCCGACGTCAGGTTCAGCCCCGCTCCCCCAGCCTTCAGAGAAAGCAAGAAGACTGATGGGTCCTTGGTCGTCTGGAACTTTTCAATCTCGCCCCGACGATCTTTGGTCTGACCAGTGAGGTAGTTGAAGGATCGGCTGTCGACCTCAAGCTGCGCTTTGATGATCTCCAGCATGGAAACGAACTGGGAGAAAACGAGCACCTTGTGACCCTCGTCCCGAAGCTGATCGAGAAGGTAGAACAGAGAAGTCAGCTTGGAGCTTTCTTCCTTGAGATACTTGGGGTCGATCAAACCCGGGTGGCAACAAATCTGGCGAAGGCGCATGAGGCCCTGCAGAATCGCGAAAGAGTTCTTCTTCACCGCTTCATCGGAATCGAGTCCGAGAAGAGCCTTTTGAATGCGCTTCAGCTCAGCCTTATACATCTCGAGCTGGATGCCCTCCATCTTGGAGTAGACCTCCTCCTCCGTCCGGGGCGGAAGGTCTTTGGCCACCTGCAACTTGGTGCGGCGGAGAAGGAAGGGACGCAGGCGGGCCGCGAGGCGGTTCTGCGAAAGCGGATCCTTGCGCTTGTCGAAGCGCTTCTTGAAGTAGGCACGGCTACCGAGAACCCCGGGCATTGCAAAGGCCATCAAGGACCACATATCCATCAAACGGTTCTCAATCGGAGTCCCCGTCAGCACGAGGCGGTTCTCGGCCTCCAACTCCCGGGCTCCCTTGGCAGCCTTGGAGTCGGGGTTCTTGATCTGCTGTCCCTCATCGAGAACGACAACCAACCAGCGAACAGACTTGAGCTCCTCTTCACACACTCGCAACTGGGCGTAGTTGAGAACGAGAACGTCCACATTTTCACGAATGTTGTCCTTGTCGAACTCGTCACGGCTTCGAAGCACCTGAACGTTCAACTTGGGAGCGAACTTGGTCGTCTCCATGGCCCAAACATCGAGAACGGACTTCGGACAAACCACGAGCGCGGGAGTCTTCTTCTTGGCCGCGATGGCAGCCTCACGCAACCAGAGAATGTAGGCGATACTCTGCACCGTCTTTCCAAGACCCATATCGTCCGCCAGAATTCCACCGAAACCGTTGGTTGCGAGGTAGGCCAGGAACTTAAAACCTTCTTTCTGGTAGGGACGAAGATCCGCCTGCAAAGAATCGGGAACCTCGGCGTTGGACTCCAGCTGAATATCCTTCGCGCGATCCTTGATGCGCTTCCAAGCTTTCGGGTCGAAGACCTCGGCTGCTTTGGGGTCGGCCAACTGCATGGCGTGCATGCGGTGGGTTTCCCCGGAAAGGTCGAAAGGATCCAGACCGAGGCGAGTGACCGCATCCCGTTGATCGTCGTCGAGCTTGATCTCGAGGCGCATCCACGTGCCATCGTCCATACGGACGTAGCCCCCTCGCGCAGCCACCAGCTGGCGAATCTGCGCCTTGGAAAGATTGACGCCCTCCACGTCGATGACCACCCGAAGGTCGAACCAGTCGATCTCCTGATTGATCACCTCGAAGCGGATTGCGGCAGAAACCGGGTCGGCCAGAATGGTCTTCAATTTGCCATCCATCACCACGTCGACAAAGTCCGGCATGGACTCGACCCACTCCGCGAATCGCTCGGGAAACTGCTTGGTCACCCTTGATTTGAATTCGCCAAGCTTTTCATCAAAGGTCAGCCCCATCTCGGACAAAAGGTCCGGCACGGGATAAAGTTTTTCGCGAGCAAAACGGAGAAGCTGGTTTCCTTTCACCGGCTTCTGCTCGATGACATCCCAACCGCTCCGAATCAACTTCTCGGTGCGGCGCTCTTTCTTCTCGAGGGCACTGACATCCATCACCAGGTGCTCGGTCTCAGCAGCAGTCAGCCCCTGCACAATCTTCATCTCGAAACGAGGGTAAAGGTCCAGGTCGACCACGCGACGCTTCATGGATGGAGGCAAGGTCGCTCCAATCTTCCGGAGGAACTCGACCCCTTCCAAGGAATCAATCACGCCCAAGGGGATATCGTAGCGAGGCATGACCTCGGTATCGTCCAACCAGCGGGGAGGACCGGGGAAAACTGTTTCATCAGACTGATAGAGTTCCTCGCGACCGGGAAGAAGCCTGACCGAGTGAGAAACCGGGTCGCCCGCCTTGGTCACCAACTGCAGGCCGAAAATGCTCTTGTTGCCAGGAACGTCCTCACACTGCCAGCGCAGGGGCTCCTTCACCACTTTGAAGTGTCGCTCGTCGAGGTTGACGAGGTAACCCTTGAGTGCGTCCTGTTGGAACAAGCGGTTCATGATCGAGCAAGCATCCTCGTCATCGAGGTCGAGCTTGGAGTCATTCGTCTTGTCGAGATAGCAGGTAAACTCTTCCCAGAGAATCTGGCTGGATGCATCCATGCGCAGAGCAGAGTTACCGTAGAGTGTGCGAAGTCGCTCAATCTCAGGCTTTTCCGCCACCGGATACCACTCTCCGCCCTCTTCCCGGGCTTGCATCCGGGCCTCGTTCATCGTCGCAACGACGCGAAGTTCGACCTTGATGGGGAGTTCTTGGGGGGGGCGTTCGTTGACGCTCTCGATCCGCTCATACCAAGCTGCGATTTCTCGCTCCTGCTCCCATTCGCTCATCTTTTTCTGCACCGCCGCCAAGTCGGTGATGCAGTTCATGAACTCCGGGTATGGGAGCTTCTTCTTGTAGAAAGCGTAGGCAATGTAGTTCCAGAACTCGAGGATGTCGCCGGGAGGAACGGGCCAGAGCTCGAGGGGCTCGTAGCTCTGGATCTCCCAGCGAGGGCTCAGACGAACCATGTCATGGTCATGCAACTCCCCTTCGATCGCGTAACGGCGGTAACGCTTCTCAACCTTGGAAACAAAGTCCGCCTCCTTGTCGTCGAGCTCACGGTCGAGCTTTTCCTCAATGAGGTCCAGAACGGGAGCATCATCGAATTCGTTGGGAGACTCGGGAAGATCTTCACCACGCTGGAGCCGCTCCAACATGGTGGCGTATTGCGCGGCGCCGGAGGCCTTTTCGTCATCGGCGGTGCAACTTCCGAACCAGCGGTTTCCCTGCAAACGCAAGGTCGTGCGATGGGTATTCCCTTTATCCTCAACGCGGCCTTGAATGAAAAGGTGGTTACCAAAAATTTGGGAGACTCCACCTTCTTGCTGCAGCTTCTCGCCACGCTTTTGAACAGCTTCTGGAAAGCTATTGAGAAAATTGAGAGTAGCCCGGTCAGGGTTGAGGGAGGACATCAAAGATTCCGACATAATAAAAAGAGAGCGTTTCCCCAGCCCTTCGAGAAGCGAGGGGGGCAGAGACTAGCACTGTCTTTTGAAAAAAGGCAAGTAATAGCCGGGGCGGGTTTGTTCATGAAATCGAATCCTTTTCCAAAGTGGGCTGCAAAAGCGGTTCGCGCCTGCAAAACCCTGATAAAATCAGCACTTTTCCCTACCTTCCCCGCGCAACCCATACAACTGACGTAAGAAAATGATGACTCGGTATTTACCTCGGTGAATCCCAAGCTAGGCTCCCGCCCCAAGCTGCCATGACCAACGAAGAACTGCGGGCCCAGCTCGCCACTATCAAGTATCCCGGATTTTCTCGCGACATTGTTTCCTTTGGCTTGGTGAAACTCGCCGAAATGGTGGATGACACTGCAGACATCCATCTGCAGATTCAGACCCGCGACGCCGAGGTCCCCCGCCAAATCTTCACCGCCATCCATGCCCTGCTCGATCCGCAGCTCAATGGCCCGGAGAATGTGAAAGTCGGCATCGATATTCAGGACCCACCCGCCCAAGGAGATTCCGCGGTCGGCAAGCAGTCTCTCCCGGGAGTGAAACACATCATTGCGGTCGCGTCCGGCAAAGGCGGAGTAGGAAAGTCCACGGTTTCCGCAAACTTGGCCGTTGCATTGGCCAGCCAGGGCCTGAAAGTCGGCCTCTGCGACTGTGACCTCTACGGTCCATCCATCGCACACATGTTTGGCGTCGCTCATCACGACCTGACCTCGGACGAGAACGAAAACATTATCCCTATCGAAGCACACGGCATCAAACTCATGTCGATGGGCTTTCTGCTCTCCGACTCGTCACCTGTGATCGTGCGCGGCCCCTTGGCCAACCGATACACTCAACAGTTCTTGAAGCAGGTGGCGTGGGGCGAACTCGACGTTCTGGTTCTGGATCTCCCTCCGGGCACCGGCGACATTCAGCTGACCATCGTGCAATCGGTCGCCCTCACTGGATCGGTCATCGTCACCACCCCACAAGAGATCGCCCTCATCGACGCCCGCAAAGCGGTCACCATGTTTGCGAAAGTGAATGTCCCAATCCTTGGCATTATGGAAAACATGTCTTGGTTCGAGTGCGATCACGGGAACCGCTACCCAATCTTTGGAGAAGGTGGAGGGGCCCGCGAGGCGGAAAGACTGAAGGTCCCCCTTCTGGCCGAGATCCCAATCAATCCCGCGACTTGCCAGGGCGCCGACTCCGGTAATCCGGTGGCTCTCACTACTCCGGATTCCCCCTACCACCAGGCGGCTACGCAGTTGATGGCAAAGCTCAACTCCCAATAGGGCAGACGGCTCAATCTGCGCAAAGGTTGCACTGGCTACCTTAAAGAAGAACGCTGGGTTGCTGCAGTGCGACAGTAACCCGAAGGTTTTGCGGGGTTTCGACAAGTTTCTATTATTGCCTAAGCGATTGGATTCCCTATCGTTATAAGTTAGTGCGTTTCCTCAAGATCAACTTTGGCTTTGTCGGTTTAATATTCATTGCATCAACCGGATTGAGTTTCGGGGAACTGTTGATTAGCGAATTTCTCGCTTCGAACTCGGGCGCAAGCCTTGTCGACGAGGATGCCGATGGCTCCGATTGGGTCGAAATTCACAATACCGGCCCGGACGAGGTTTCACTCCTGGGATACCGACTGACCGACGATTCTTCCGACACAAGCAAATGGGTATTTCCCGACGTTAATCTCGGGGCGGACGACTATTTGGTAGTCTTTGCTTCTGACAAGAACCGCCAAACTGCAGGAAGCGAGCTCCACACCAATTTCAAGCTGTCAGCCGGCGGAGAGTATCTGGGACTCTATTCCCCTGCCGGCGAGCTTCTGAACGCTTTCGACCCCAGCTTTCCCGAGCAGGAGGAAGACATCTCCTATGGGGTCGGGCCCGACGGAATCACCTTGGGCTACTTCACGAATCCGTCCCCGGGCAGCGCCAACACCATCTCCCCCAGTGGGCAAGTGGCAGATACGGAATTCTCCGTGCAGAGAGGAATCAAATACGTCCGCTTCACTCTGGAGATCACGACGGCAACCCCAGACGCCCAAATTCGATACACCCTGGATGGCTCCACCCCTACCGCCACGTCCGGCCTCGTTTACACCGGCCCATTTTCGATCATCAACTCCACCGTCGTGCGGGCTGCGGCATTCAAGGCCGGCTTTTTCCCCACCAATGTCGACACCCAGACCTATCTTTTTCCATTCGAAATCCGCACCCAAAACGCCAATGGAGCTGCCCCCGCCGGATGGCCGGGCGAATCCATCAATGGACAAGTCTACGACTTCGGAATGGATCCCGATATCACTTCCCGCTACAGCGCCCAGCAAATGGTTGATGCTCTAACAGCCATTCCATCAGTTGCCCTCACGACCGACATTGAGAACCTTACCAATGCCAGCGACGGCATCTACTCCAATCCCACAACGCGCGGACTGGAAAAGCCGGGCCACCTGGAAATCATCGGAGGCCCTGATAATCTGGATGTCTCGGTGCGATGCGGACTTCGCGTTCGAGGCGGTGCGAGTCGGAATCCATCCAATCCCAAACATGCCTTTCGAGTCTTCTTCCGGGAAGAATACGGCGATTCCAAATTCTATTACCCCCTCTTCGGAGTCGAAGGAGTCGACGAGTTCGATAAAATCGACTTCCGCACTGCCCAGAACTACTCCTGGTCCAAGGATGGCAATGTGAACTCCAACACATTCCTCCGCGAAGTCTTGGCCCGGGATCTCCAGGGTGCCAGTGGCCAACCCTACACCCGGAGCCGATACTATCACCTCTATCTCAATGGAATCTATTGGGGCCTTTTCATGAGCCAAGAACGGGCGGAGGCAAACTGGGGCAGCAGCTATCTGGGAGGAAACGACGACAACTTCGATACCATCAAGTCCGCAGGCAATACCGACGGCTACCGAACCGAGGCCACCGACGGAACCTTGACCGGCGACTGGCTGGCACTCTGGAATCTCGTCCAGGCTCAAGTCTCCAATCCCACCACCGCCCGCTACCTCCAGATGCAAGGCCTTTCCCCGAACGGAGAACGGAACCCTGCTTTGCCCGTCTTGCTGGATGTCGACAACCTCATCGATTACATGCTCGTTCTGGGCTATACGGGTTCCTACGACAGCAGTCTCTCCGACTTCGTGGGAGCTTCCAACAATTGGTTTTCCGTTCGCAATACTGCCCGCGATGACCGCGGCTTCGTCCATCTGATGCATGACGCGGAGCACTCCTTGGGTGCGGGTGGCCGATGGAATGGAGCAAACGACCGCATCAATACGACCAATGGCAGCAACGACTGGAACAACTTTAACAAGAGCAACCCCCAAGTCATCCACATCAAGCTCGCCCAAAGCACTCCGGAGTATCGACTGCGCTTCGCCGACCGGGCGCACGCAGCCCTGTTCAACAACGGCTATTTGACCAAAGACCGGATCCTAGAACTCCTGGAAGAAAGACGGCAGACCGTGGAATCCGTCATCATCGCCGAGTCTGCCCGCTGGGGAGACGCCAAGCGCAGTGATCCCGCCGACAAGGAAGATTGGGAAGGAGCGGTCAATTCCTTGATCAACCTCTTCAACACCCGCGGCGACGATTTTCTGGGGCATCTTCGCACAGGCAATCTTTATCCCGATGTCAACGCGCCAGCCTTTAGTGACTTCTCTCGCTACGTGACTATCGGCACAACCATTCAGTTGGGAGGAGACGCGGGCACCCTCTATTACACCACCGACGGAAGCGATCCCCGGCTTGCAAACAATACCGCGAACCCAAATGCGACCGCTTTCAATACCGGTAGCGCCAGCGGCAACGGCTTCGGAAAAAACTCGATCTGGAGCTTTGATGACAGTGGAGTCAATCGGGGTAGCAGTTCTATTGTCCAAGGAAATGGCAGCTATGATTCCACCAATTGGAAACACCCTGACTTTAACGATTCCAGCTGGTCCTCCGGTCCAGGCATTCTGGGCTTCGGCAACTTGGGAAACAGTGGGGCCTTCGCGCCCATCGCGACCAGTATGGGCCAAGGCAGCACCAACACGGGAGGCAATTCCAAGACCTCCTATTTGCGCCGCAAATTCACGGTCCCCGACACTTCGGAGATCACAGCCCTCACCGGAAGTCTCCTCGCTGACGACGGAGTGATCATTTATGTGAACGGCCAAGAGGTCTACCGCCAGAATATGCCATCAGGCAATGTAACCTTTGCAACGAATGCAACGACCTTTGTCGGTGGAGGCAATGAATCCTCCTACAATTCCTTTTCCCTCGACCCTGGCGCCCTCCTCAATGGAGAAAACGTCGTCGCGGTAGAGCTCCATCAGGTCAACGACAGCTCCAGCGACTTGGGCTTCGACATGGAGCTGTCTTGGGTCACCCAGGCGACTACTGGAGTTGTCATCAACGACCCCCTCACCATCAATGCTCGCATCCTATCCAATGGAGAGTGGTCCCCCTTGACCTCGAACTACTACTCCACCGGGGGCTCCCCCAATCTGGGCGATCTCCTCATTTCCGAAGTTCACTATCACCCCGCAAACCCTTCCACTACCCAAGAGCTGGCTGCGAGCGATGACGACAGCGACTTTGAGTTCATCGAGTTGGTCAACATTTCTAACAAGCAAATTGAATTAAAAGGTTCCGCGCTCGCGGAACAAGTCATCAACGACCACCTCGAAGGAGTTCGCTTCGAGTTCATCGATGGGCGCGTGCTGGAACCCGGTGAGCGGCTGGTAGTCGTGTCCGACCGGAATGCCTTCATTGCCCGCTACCCGAATACCTCTTCCTCTATCGGGGGAGAATTCTCCGGGAACCTGGGAAACTCTGGCGAATGGCTTCGCCTCATCAATCGTGAAGGAGACATTCTTGCCTCTTTCCGCTACAACGATACCGAACCCTGGCCGCTTGAAGCAGACGGCGACGGGCTCAGCTTACAACTCGCTGCCCTTAAATCCGACGTCGACTATTCCGACCCCTTGTCCTGGATGGCGATCACGACCAACGGCTCTCCCGGAGCCAGCGCAACGGGCCCCTTCATCGGCGCGGCCGATGCGGACTTCGACAGTGACGGGATCTCAGCGCTCTTCGAATACTTCTCCGGCACCAACGAGATGGACGCCACCAGCGTGCCTGATTTCGGCCTGACACTCGGCACAACTTCCGATGGCACCGGCTACCTCTACTCCTTCACGCGGGATCCGGAAGCCTTCGGATTCGATGCCGAAATCGAACACTCCCTCGACCTGAATACTTGGGGCGCCCCTCCTGCCGGAAGCGAACTCCTCTGGCGCGAAGTTCTCCCCGACGGAAGGCTCAAAGAAACCTACTGGATTCATCGCGGTGAGAGCCTGACTGAGCGCGAGTTCATGCGAATCCAGCTCGAGTTGACGGAGTAGGGCGAACTTGAAGGGCCCCTCCACTTACTAAGACTTGTTCGTCTCCCCCGAGCCAGGAGCGGACTCGGCCTCATCGTCCTTTCGGAACAAACCGACAGTCATTCCCAGCCAGCAGAAAAAGGCTCCCAGCGGAGTCACAACCAACCCCTCAACTCGGCTTAAAGACGACACAGTCAACGACAACCGCGAGAACGATGACCACGACCCAAACCAAAACTGGCTTCCAGTCACGAAGATCGATCTTACCACGCAGTTGCCCCTTCTCGCTTAGGAGGGCAACGAATGGGAGAAACAAGATGAGGGTTCCCAAATCACGCGACACCGCCATTGCGAAGCACCCTATCGCGAACAAAATCGCTGCGGAAACCTTCCATCCCAAATGTTCTTTCATCGCAACCTGGTAACTCTGAATGAAAAGAGAAAGGAGGCCAAGCTTGGCCTCTGCACAACTCCAACTTAGTCTTTTCCTCCTTGGGTGCAGATTTCACTCCGGTTCCCGGTAATCAAACATCGCGTCCGTTTCCGCGTTGCCACGCCTCCTGCAAGAGTTCTTGTTAAGAGTGAAGGCTCCACGCGCTCGGCAGTGATGGTCTCGGCGCTGACGGACTTGAGCTCGCTTTCGATAAACACAGGTGGTCATCCAAACTCCGACACAGCTCATAGAACTCCCTCCCCTCCTCACCAAATTAAAGGGCACCTTTTGCAACTCTAACAGATTGGAAAAACCAACCCTGCACGAACCGCCCCCATTACCTCGCCCCCGGATACGAGAGCCGAAGGAAGGAGTTAAGAACAACTCATCATGTTCAGATGCGTGGACTAACCCGAATGGCTCTGCATTAAGCCGGTTTTCGGTAGCTTGAGCGATGTGGGATTTCTTGGAATACGTGTCGGTGACTCGTTAAAAGTGAAAAAGGTTTCGGACGTCCTTTGACCGCTCG
>NZ_BMXI01000024.1 GCF_014651675.1 Roseibacillus persicicus | reverse complement strand
CAAGTGACGAACTTTGCGTTGATATCGACCTTTGCTCAGAAGCCTTGAGCATTGGCAATAGGGACAGCGCTTAGGCTCAAGAGCAGGCTTCAGCTCGACATGAATATACAGGCCGTTATGGTAGGAATCCTGAAGGGGGTCGTAACCCTTCAGGCCTATCTTTAGGTGATTAAACATCGGGGACATAATGGCTTTATCGCCTCATGTCCCCAATCTTTGATGAAGAGCCGGTTGGGTGCCAAGGTTTAGGGGACTTGTGATCTTCTATTTTGAATCGGTGCCAGGGGTGAGGGGGACAACTGAGGCGGTGGGGGTGTTGTCATAGGCTTGGGTGACGGATTGCTGGCATCTTTCGCGAAGCTCGACGAGGGTGGTCGAGTGTTTCTCGTTGTCTACTAGGTTGATTGTTTCGTGGGGGTCGTTGGCGAGGTCGTAGAGTTCTTCGTAGACGGGTTGTTCTCCGTTGACGGAGGCGGCTCGCCAGTGGTTGTAGAGTTTGCGCTGTTTGGAGGAAACTTGGTAGAGGCGGACGCCTTTGGCTCCTTCGAGGTCCTTCCAGTTGTTGCGATCGTTCTTGAAGTAACGGATGTATTTCCAGCGTTCGGTGCGGACGGATTCGACGCGAGGATTGCCGAAGTAGGTGGACCAGAGATTTTCGGCGAAGGCGTGGGTGCGCCAGGCGGGGTCTTCCTCAGTGAGGAGGGGGAGGATGCTTTCGCCTTGCATGGAGGGCTCGGGATCGAGGTTGGCGAGGTCGAGGAGGGTGGGGGCGAGGTCGATGGATTGGACGAGTTCCGTGCGGCGCTGGCCGCGTTTCTCCTTGGGGAGGCGTGGGTCGTAGACGATGAAGGGGACGGCGAGGCAGACCTCGTAGTTGAGAGCTTTGCCGCCGAGGCCTTGTTCGCCGGCGAAGAGGCCGTGGTCGGATGAGAAGACGATGAGGGTGTTTTCAGTCAGATTGAGTTGCTCGAGTTGTTCGCGGATCTTGCCGACCATGCGGTCGATGCCAGTGATGGTTTGGTAATGCCGGACGCGGCGCTCGCGGGTGGTGGCGGGGGTGTCGGCCCAGTCGTAGCCATTCTGTCGGTAGTCGGTGTGAAGAATGTCGGCGGGGAGTTTGGGGGTCTCGATGTCGGCTTTAGCGAGGTAGTTGGGGGGGAGGGGGAGGGTTTCGATTTGGTCGCGGTAGGCGGTGCGGTAGAGCTCGGGGTCGGTGGGGAGAAGCTTCATGGATTCGGTGCTGGCGCCGTGGGGAACGTTGAGGCAGATGCTGAGGCAAAAGGGCTGGTCCTTGGGGCGGGCGGAGAGGAACTTTTGTGCTCCGCCGAGATAGGAGGGTTGCTCGGGTGTGAGGAACTCGGTGACGCCTTCTTGGATGAGTTCAACCTGGGTGTCGTTTTTGGCGTGTTGGAAAATTTGATGTACTTGTTTGGGGTAGAAGCGAATGTGGCCGTGGCCGGCGTAGAAGTAGTCGAAGGAGGCGTCCATGATGCCGGTCTCGTAACCGCGGGCGCCGATGGGGGCGTGATTTTTGCCGACATAACCGGTGAAGTAGCCATTTTCGCGGAGGATGACGGGGTAGCTTTTTGCCCAAGCGGATTGGGAGATGGCGGTGCCGGAGTTGAAGTTGACGCCGTGCTTGCGCTCGTATTGGCCAAGAAAGTAGCTGATGCGGCTGGGGGTGCAGATGGCGGAGGTGATGGAGGCATTTTCGAAGAGGACTCCTTCTTCGGCCATCTTGTCGATGTTCGGCGTTCGGACGATGTCGTTGCCATAGCAACCGAGGTCGGTCTGGCGGTGGTCGTCGGTGAGGATGAAGATGATGTTGGGGCGCTCGGCTTGGGAGGAGGTGAGGAGTCCGAATGGGGCTGCAATGGTAGCCAGGAAGGCGTAGAGAGAAGAGCGATGATTCATGGAGTATCGGGGGAGATGTGCGAATGGCCTTTTCGGATGCAAATTAAGGGGCGCTAAAGACCTGCTTCTTTTAGCAATGCCGTGATCTCCGTTGTTGAGAGAAGACGGGGCTAAGCCAAAATAGGATGCTTTATTGCAGAAAAATTAAATTTTAGTTCATTACAGCGCAATTTTCTGGGTTCCATGACGTATCGGTTGTGACCTGAGTGGGCTGAGTTTTAGGGGACTGTTGATTGGTTCCCCACGCGCTTGGCCGAATAACGAGAAATCTAGTAATTGTGATGAGAGAGAAGAATCGGAGTTTGATGGCGGTCCTCGCCATGATGGGTGGGGTTGGTCTATCTACGGCCTTGAGCTTGGAAGGCGGAGAGAAGCCCCAGTCCAATGTATTGTGGATTGTAACTGATGATCAGCGCTACGATTCCATTCGAGCTTTCAATCGTATAATCGATGGGCGGGAGATGAGTGAGCTCGGCTACGTTGAGTCACCGGAGGTCGATAAGCTGGTTGAGCAGGGAACCACCTTCATCAACACCTATTGCCATTCGGCAGTTTGCGCGCCCTCGCGCGCTGCGATGCACTTTGGGCGCTATCCATGGCACTCGGGCGTGTATCAGTTCGAGTATCACAACCGTAGTGCCGCGCATTGGCAATCGACCTTGCCAGAGCGGATGGCCGACCTGGGTTATCAAACCTTCCATGTAGGAAAGATGGGCTTTCGGCTGAAGGAAATTCAGGAAGGAGGCAAGTGGTCGAAAGGGTCGATTCCCTACGAGCAAAGTGTTGGCTTCAAGCAATTGCACCTCGACGGATTAACCGCTTGGGGAAAGAGCTGGTTCTATGAAATCGAAGGGAAAAAATTGGCGGAGCCACTCCAGAACGTGGAGTACTTTTACACCCCGGAAGATGGCTTTACCTATCTTTCCCTCAGATACGAAGAAATGTTTCCCGAGAACGCGGGCAAGACCAAGGCTGCGAACGAAAGGTATGATATCTTGCGGCACTATAATAAACGCAAGGGCACTCATCTCGACAAAGGCATGATTCTGGCTGGAGTCAGTCCCCGACCGGCAGGAGAAACTCAGGATGCCTACTACGAGCAAATTCTCGGAGACTTCTTGGCAAGCGAAGGCAAAGAATTCACCGCTGGCTCGCGTACTTTTCAGGGAGTGGATTCCTCCAAACCTATTTTTGCGCATCTCGGGTTCGACTTCCCGCATACCCCTGTCCTACCGCCACCGAGCTACCGCAAGCGCTTCCAGAAAAAGGAGTATAAAATTCCAGAAGTGATCGGCGACGAGCTGGAAACGATGCCTAGGCAAATGCGCAACGCGGTCGAGAATGGGTTTACTGATCACTTTCCGGATTCGGAGAAGTTGGCCATGATTCAGGACTACTATGCCTACTGCGCCTATGGAGATTCCTTGGTGGGAAGTGCGGTGAAGGCCTTCGTCGATTACAGTGAGAAGAAGGAGCAGGAATGGATGGTGGTTTACGTTTGTGGCGACCATGGGTGGAAGTTGAATGACCACGGTTCGGTCTCCAAGACCACCCCGTGGCGCATCGATACGCTAAACCCCGTGGTCGTCGTCTCCTCGGATAAGGAAGCTTTCCCGGCGGGGAAAGTGGTGAAGAGTTTCACCGAGTTCGTCGACCTGGCTCCCACCATGCTGGCGGCTGGGGGAGCGGATCTTGCGACCGAAACCTACTCCTATCTCGACGGGCGGAACTTGGAAGAAGTCGCTTCCGGTGAGTTGCCACCTCGCGAATATGTTGTTGGAGAAAGCCATGCTGCGACTGGTCCCCGCGCCTTTATTCGGACCAAGGACTATTGCTTCTCGATGAAAACCCGGCCCAACATCAAGCGCGGCGAAAAGATGCATTGGGCCGTGAAAGCTGATTACGCTGATTTGGATCCTGGCTTATATCATTTCCCAAGTGACCCGAAGGAGGTCAAGAACCTCGCCTTCGACGAAGAGCACCAAGAGGTGGCTATGAAGATGAAGAAGAAGCTAATCGACATTGTTATCGGCGACGGTCGCATCGAGGTCGATTGGGGGGATAACAAAGCGCTGGGCACCGAAGTCTTCCGTGCTGAAAAATTTGCCGAAGGGGCCAATGATGGAAAGTTGAGCCTTCCCTGAGTTGAGAGGTCTGAGAGGGGGAAATTCATGTCGCGCAACACCAATGGTTTTGGTTTTCTGTTGGTGGGGGCGGGGTGAAGTTGGTGCCCCGAGGTGTGGGCACTGAACCACGGTCAGTTATTGTAGAGCCTAGCCTAGAGCGTGTCTTTTCGACGGAGAAGTCGTCTGAAACAGGAGAAGAGAATCGGCAAAGACCTTTTCGCTGAAGCGATCGCGCGAATGGGGTGGACGTCTCGTCCACCCTTTAATCAAGATGAGTGGACGAGACGGCCACTCCACTCACCCCTTCTCGTTGATGGAGGAGTGCTGGGGCCGAATGGGCTTTTAGGATGCAAATCAAAGACCTCCAGAGACATACTTTTTTGTAATGAGACGACTTTTGATGTGCTTGGCGACTTCTGGTATGGTGGCCTTTGGAGAGAGGCTCAACGTGATTGTGTTTATGGCCGATGATATGGGCTATGGACCTGCCATGGAAGGGGCCATGCTTATATCATCTGCCGGATGATGTCGCGGAGACAGATGATTTGTTAGAAAAAAAGGCGGGAGAGGCGAAGCGTCTGCGCGGCCTGTGGGAGGCGTGGAATGAGCACAATGTCCCGTGCCGTTTGATGCCTTATAAAAAGTATCACAAAGCGAGGGACGGGTTCTTCAAGGAGGCGGTGCCGAAGAAAGCCTTGGATTCAGGGTATGAGCCGCCGCTGGTGCCGTCGATGCCGTGAGTTGAGTTTTGGAACCCCAAGGGAGCCTGTTTTGTGGACTCATGGGACTCTCTCTCAAGACTGGTTGAACTTGGTGTCGTCGATTTTGTAACCGAGGGGGGTAATGAGGTGGAGAGTAGGGGTGGGACCGGCTTCAGAAGGGAGTTGTTGGGTGTGGGCGGGGTCGCCGGGGTGGAGGGTGGGGAGTTTGAGTTCTCCGGCTAGTTCGCCGTTTTCCCAGAGGATTTTGTAGCCGCGCAACGGGTACGATGGGGTCTGGGTGGGTTGGCGGGTTTGGACGGTGAGGGTGCCGTTGTCGACCTTGAGGACTTGGAGGGGGCTGTAGAGTTTACGAATGGTGTAGTAGCAGGGCTTGAGGTTGCGTTTTTCATCAACGACGCCCCAGGTGCGGTAGCCGTGCTCGGGGGTGCCTTTATAGTCGCTGCGATAGTCGTTGAAGGTCCAGAGGGAGACGCCGACGAGGCGGGGTCGGTCGGTGGTGAGCTTGTGCCACATCTCTTCGAAGCCATCCATGAAGTGGCCGTTGGGCTTTTCCTGTTTGTGCCCGAATTCGGAGACAAAGATGGCTTTGTCCGGCCAGCGTTCGGAGACGATTTCGGTGAAGCCGGCCCAGTTGTTATAGAAGTTGATGAGGGCGATGTCGGTTTCGTTGATGGGCTCGTCGGCACCTTGTTTTTGGAAGGCGAGGTGGCTGACGTAGGAGACGAGGCGGTGAGGGTCGAGCTCCTTGCGAATGAAACTCATCATGCTGATGGCGTAGGGGTAGAAGTCATACATTTCATTGCCGACGCTCCAGCCGATGATGGAAGGGTGGTTGTAGTCGCGGTGGATCATCTCGGTGAGCCACTGCTTGGTGAGGGGGTTGTCGCGAATGATTTGTGGGTCGTGTTGCCAGACGGGAATTTCGCAGATGAGGAGGATGCCTTTTTCGTCGCAGAGACGGAGGAGGTCAGGGTGCTGGGGGTAGTGCATGATGCGGGTCATGTTGCAGCCCGCTTGTTTCATGAGGTCGATGTCCTTGCGGAGAAGTTCGATGGGTTCGGTGTTGCCCGAGGGGCCGTGGTCGTCGGAGACGCGGTTGAAGCCGACGAGGCGGACCGATTCGCCATTGAGAAGGAAGGACGTAGGGGTAACTTCGATTTTGCGGATACCGAAGCGGTCGCTGATGGCGTGTTGGAGTTTGCCTCCGAAAAGGAGTTCGGTGTTGAGGGTGTAGAGCTCGGGGAAGTCGAAGTGCCAGAGGCGGACTTCGTCTTTGGAAAGAGTGAATGAGACTTCGCGGTCCTTGGTGCTGTTGGGTGCGACTTTCACCCATGTCTTGAGGCGAGGAACAGAATCGCCGGGGAGAGTGGAGTTCAGAAGGGTGATGGTTTCGGCGTCGGTTTTGTTTTCGATGCGGTATTTGACGAAGACTTCGGCGGTGCCCGCTTCGAGATCGGGTTCGGTGCGGATGTGTTGCCAGACGAGGCGGAGAGGATTGTTGGCGATGAGGTTGACGCTTCGGCTAATGCCACCCCATGGCCACCAAGCACCGCGTTGGTAGGTGTTATCGGCGCGGACGGTGAGGATGTTGGGCTGGTTGAAGATGACTTTCTCGGTGACTTCGAATTCGAAGGGGGTGTAGCCGCCGATGTGGGAGCCGAGGCGCTCGCCGTTCAGGAAGACTTCGGCCTCGTGGTAGACGGCTTCGAAGCGGAGGCGGAGGGGTTTGTTTTGGAGGGATGAGTCGGGGGTAAACTCGCGCTGATACCAGCCGATGCCACGGTGGTCCTTGTGTTCCTCGGTGGAGTCCCAGTTGCCTGGGACGGTGATCGGGGACCAGTCGTCTTCGCTAGGGTTGAAGACTTTGGTGAAACGCCACTCGCCGTCGAGGGACTGGGTCCATTGACCTGTTTGGGAGGCGAAGAGGGAGAGGGTGGTGAGAAGCAGGAGTGCGAGTGTTTTCATGATTCTTGATTTGAGAGAAGAGTGATTTGCGAGGACACCTTGTTAGCGTCGGGTTGCTTTGACGGTCTCCGACCAGTGGCTTTCGCCAGACTCAACACCGCGCTTCATTTTGAAGAAAACCTCGTCTTGGCCTTGCAAGTCGATGGACATCATGCCTCTCACATTGGAGACAAACTCCTGATTCAGGTTATCTTGAGATGCGCCATATTTCACGGTGTAGTCGCCATCGTCAAAGTCACTGGAATAACCAATCACGAGCTTGTCGCCTGTGATGAAGGAGTCCCAGATGATGGGAGGAAGTTCGTTTTTTCCGACCGTTGCCTTGACCGCCGTCGAGGGCTCGCTGTTTCCCTTGTCGTTGAGGGCGAGCAAGCGGAAGGAGTAACTTTTCCCTTCTTCTAAACCTTCCACGTCGATGCGATTCTCGATGGTCTTGTAGGATTCGTGAACTTCGCCATCTGAGCCTTCGTAGGTCACAAAGTATTCGGTCGCATTGGGCACGGCATCGAAGAGAACTCTGACGGAATTTTTGCCAGGAAGGACCTCGGAAATCTCTGGAGTGAGTGCGTTTTGAAATGAGATCGTCTGGTCGAGTCGCGAGTATTGGGTGGGAGCGATGAGGCTCAGCGTGAGGTCCAAGGCGTCGGACTGGTCGCCCTCCCATTTGATGGAGCCATTCCACTCGCCGTCCGTCGGCTGGATGTCCGGAAGGGCAATGGCATCGCTAAAAGTCACCTTTCCTTTCGTGTCCGTAAACTGGTAGCGCAACTTGTAGCCACGCATGGCATGGCTTGGGTAATCCCGCTCGCCACGAATTGGCATGCTGACATCGGCAGTTCCTGTTTCGAGATTGAGATTGCTCACTTCAATTCCTTTAACCGAGGCGTGCTCCTTCTTGATGCGGTCGAACAAGCGTCGCTTCTGGCGCCAAGAATTGATGACGCCCCAGACGCGATTTTCCTCGGCGGTGGTTCCGGCATAGGCGCTGCGGTAGTCATTGAAGGTCCACATCGAAGTTCCGATCACGAACTCGTTTTTGTCGCGGAAGTTGTTCGTCCACTCGGAGAAAATCTCCTTATCGCCGTCGAGCGCAGTCGAAGGAAAGGGGTCGAATCCAAACTCGGAGATAAAGACGGGCTTGTCCGGCCACTTCGTCCGGAGTGTGTTCAAGATCTCCTGCGGTTCACCCTGCCAGCGATACATGTTGTGCATGATGAGATCGACGAAGGTGTTGGGGTCCGTCTCGGGGGTGTATTCCTCCTTTTGCCCGGAGTTGCTCACGCAGGTAACGAGGCGATAGGGGTCGAGCTCTTCCTTGACGTAGGCCATGGCTGCCTTCCCGTATTCGAAATGGTTGTTCAGCTCGTTGCCGACACTCCAGCCGATGATGCAGGGGTGGTTGAGATCGCGCTCGATCATTCCCTTGAGCCAATATTTCGAAAGGAAATAGTTCTTCTCGGTGACCTCAGCGCCATGCTCATCCCGAAGCTTCACGTAGGGTTCGTCGAGGATGAGGATCTCCTCTTCCTCCGGGTTGAGAGTGATTCCTTTCTCTTTCTCCAGCTGAGCAACGGGATAGTAGTTGGCTCGAAACTCGTCGTTGTCCAAGTCCCGCACATTCGCTTCCTCGAAGATCAGAATTCCTTTTCGGTCGCAGACGTCGAAGAGCTTTTTGTCTTGGGTCCCGTGCATGATTCGCATGAAGTTGGCGCCGGCTTCTTTCATGAGGTCGACGTCTTCTTCCAACACATGCAGCGGCTCGGATGAGCCCCAGTAGCGGTGCTCACTCACCCGGTTGTATCCAGCCAGACGCACCGGTTCGCCGTTCAGGAGCAGCTGGGAATCGGTGAGCTCGACTTTTCGAATACCGAAGTGATCGTCTTTGCGGTGCAGGAGTTTTTCGCTTTCGGAAATCGTGGTTTCGATTTGATACAGCTTGGGGTGATCAAAGTGCCAGAGTTTAACCAAGGAAGGATCGAGCACAGTCTCTAACACCACATCCTCCTGCGAGTTCGGTTCGATTTGGATGGAGCCTTTCAAAGCAGCAATTTCCTCGCCGTCCTTAATTCGGGAGTCGACCTTGATGGTCCTTGTTTCGGAAGAATTGTTCTCAATCCGCACCTTGAGCGTCAGTTTTGCGGCTCCAGTTGTGAGGTCGGGCTCGGCGTAAATGTATTGGTAGTCGATGCGGACGTCGTGATTCTTCGTGAGACTGACATCACGAATGATGCCGCCCCAGTTCCAGGTCGCACCTACGACCGCACTGTTATCAACTTGAACCGCGAGCACGTTTTTTCCGTCAAAGTCCAAGGCATCGGTGACATCAAACTCGAAGGGAGTGAAACCGCCTCGTTGCTTGCCGATAAGCTTTCCATTCAGATAAACGGTGGACAGGTGATAGACCCCGCCGAACTTCAAATAATATCTCTCGTCGGGTTGCTTCTTCCAATCATCAGGAAGCTCGATCGTCCTTCGATACCAGGCTTTTCCGGTGTAGTTTGAAAACTCATTGAGCATGCCCCAGTGCCCGGGGACTTCCAAATCGTGCCAGTCTGCATCATCAAAGTCGCGACGATAGACCTGATCCGGCTCCTGCTTGGCCTGGAGATATTTCTCTTCGGAAATCTCGCGGAACATCACCGCGTCTGCGGCCACCGCTCCGCTGACAATCGCGGTGAGCTCGACATAGTTTTCCTCATCCTTGTCGAAGCGGTAAATGCCCAGGCTGTTCCATTCGTTGCAGAAGACGCGTTGGCTCAGGTATTGGGTCGTGATTCCTCCGGCGTGCTTTACGTTGTATTGGGTAGTTAGGTGGGAGGCGAAAGGATAGAAGTTGAAGGCTTCGTAGTAGCCCGACTTTTCGAACTTGGGATAAAACCGGAAGTAGGAATCGTCTTCTTTGTTCCCTCCCTTCAGGCTTGTTAGCGTGAAGGAGTGCTGCTGGTAGTCCTCGCCATAGAATTTCGAATTTCGCTCTCCCTGTTGCAAGCTTCGCCAGGATCCCTTCGCTTCGACATTCGGATTCTTGTTGTCGATGACAAGGTCCGTCTCCGATTCCTGAATCTGCATGTAGTTCGAGCCTTCGCCGTAGATGGCGTAGAACTTCCAGTCGCCATTCAGAGGCAGTTTTTCCTCAGTTTGCTCAGTTCCCCAAGCAGTTGAGACGAGGGAGAGGGTGGCGAGGAGGATGAGGAGGATGAGGAGTGAGCGCATGAAATTTAGTGGCATGAGATTTTGAAGAGGGCGGCGGGGACGGTTGCGGAGGGGTGGTCGATTTCGAGGGTGAGCTTCGAAGTGGTGACGGGGGAGTCGAGAGCGATGCGGTTAATAGTCTGGTGGTTCGCTTCGCAGGAATGGAGGACGGTGCCGTGTTCATCGAGGATGCGGTAGCTGCGAACGCAGTGAGGCATGAGGTTCTCGGGGTGACCCCACTGGGAGGTTTCCATGGCGTGGTCGTAGTCGGTGTCGAAGTAGAGGGTGATTTTTGAAATGGTCTGCGGTGATTCCCAAGCGAGGTCGATTCGCGGTTTTTCGTCGGAAAGGTCGGCAGCCCAGGCGTTGGATGCGATCCAAGGTTTAGTGTAACCGTTTTTCAGGTGCTCCAAACTGTAGGCCGGGAGGGCAGGGTCGAGTCGGAGGGCGAGGTTTTGGCCGGCGGGGCGGCGGTTGGGGACCCAGAATTCGAAGCGGTCGATGCCGATGCCTTCGGGCGGAATTTGTTCGCCGTCGTTGGAGACCGCTTTGTTAAATTTCTTTTGGACGGAGACGAGCCCGGTGGCGAGGACGGCACTGGTTTGGATTTCGATGTCAGGGTCTCCGTAGTAGCAGAGGAAGGCGTATTTCGCTTCGCCGAGAGTTTGGGTGAACTCGGTGGTGATGGTCTGGGTTCCGGCGGTGACGGCGTGTTCGAATTCTTCGAGAGTCAGGTCGGGGGTGTAGTTGTAGGGCTTCTCAGCGGTGCGGAGGGCGACTTTGATGGTGGCGTTCTTTTTTGCACGGATGGTGGCGGTGACTTTGACCTTGGTGTCAGCCTGAAAGGGAAGGAGTTGAGCGACGGGATATTCGAGTGGGAGCCACTGGTCGTTGGCGGGGATTTCCGTGAGGGCGAGGGTGGACGAGGCGGAGAGCTGAGCCGTTAGGACCAAGTCGGAAGAGTCCTCGATGGGAATGCCGGGGATGCTTTGACCGGTGATGTTCAGGGTGTTTTGGAGAGTCTTGAGAGAAGACGGTTCGAGGAGGTCGGCGGGCTTTTTGTTTTCGTGGATGCACTGGGCGGCAGCGGCTCCGACGGCGACTCCTCCGTGTCCGCAGGTGAGGATCACTCTCGTAGAACCGAAGGCCACGTGGGACGAGCTGATGATGCGACCCGCGAGGAAGAGGTTGGAAACGTTGCGGCTGTAGTGACAGCGGTAGGGGAGGCCGTAGACACCCTTGGAGTGCCATTGGTTGCAGCCGGGTTGTTCGGAGTAGACGGCGTCGGCGGGGTGAAGGTCGAGGGACCATCCACCGGCGGAGATGGCGTCGTGGTGTTCGATTTGGTCGATGACGTCTTTCTGGCTGATCATGTAATCGCCTTCGAAGCGACGGCTTTCGCGTTTGCCGGGGATGGTGCCGACCCACTCGAGAGTCATGGTTTCGGCTTCGGGGAATTTGCCGGAGTTTTTGATGTAGTCCCAGACGCCGTAGACCACTTTCCAGAGCTCCCATTTGATTTCCTCGGTTTCGTGGACAGTGTCACGGCGGCCACCGTATTCGAGCCACCAGAATTTGCAGCCGTGGTCGTGGACGTCGATGTTTCGGAAGCGGGGAAGCTGGGTGATGTCCTTGAGAGCGAATTCGGGGGCGGTGTAGGAGACGGGTTTGCCGAGGTCCTTGCTGTAGAAGTAAATTGTGTGGCCGAGGAGCTCACCGTAGGAATCGTCGGGAGCGAAGCCTTCGTCGAACTCGCTGCCATCTTCGGCTCCCATGCGGAAGGCGGCACCGGCCTGGAAAGCGGCGATGCCATCACCGGAAGCGTCGCAGAAGAGGGGAGCTTCGAGGGTGTAGCGGGTGGAATTCTGGCTGCAGAAAGCGTGGACGCGTGAGATGGTGTTCGGGTCGGACTTCTCGACGGTGTGGGCGGCGGTGTTGAGGAGAAGGCGGATGTTGGGTTCGTTTTTAACCTTTTCTAACAGAATGGTGTCAAAGATGAGGACGTTGCCTTCTTTGTTGCGGAAAGTGTTTTCGACGAGGATTTCGTCGACGAGTCCGCCTTCGCGGGAGAAGCGGTTGTTGTTGCCCATGTGGGAAGTGGCTCCGAGGGACCAGAGGCGGACTTCGGAGGAGGCGTTGCCACCGAGGACGGGGCGGTCTTGCACGAGGGTGACTTGAATGCCTTGGCGGGCGGCAGAGATGGCAGCGCAAGTTCCGGCGAGGCCGCCGCCGATGACGACGAAGTCGCAGGAGATGGTTTCGAGTTTGGTTTCGCGAACTTCAGAAGAGGCGTCTTGGTGGATCATTCGGATGAGGTGGGTGTCGTTTTGCGAAGAATAAAAAAGAGAAAGGCGGCAAGTGCGGCGAGGGTGAGTCCGAAGCCAGCGAGCATGCCTTGGTTTTCAGAGTTGAAAGGAATGAGAATGAGGAAGGTTGCGGAGCAGACCGCGAGGCTGATGGCGACGATGCGAGCAGGGAGGGCGCTCGAGCTGGGAGCTTCGTCGGAATCCTCGGCTTGTTTGGAAAGGTCCTGGATTTTCTTCCAGCCGGGAGCTTCTTTTTTCTGAAGCAGAAGAAGGGCGGCGATGACGAGGAGGGGCAGAATAACTCCGGTGAAGGTGCCGTCGGCGATGATGGTTCCTTCTCCCACGCTGGTGAATTTGGTGAGGAGGCCGAGAGGGAAGCAAAGCCCGACGGTGATCCAGATGGCGGACATGCCGAGGTTGCGGAAGAAGAGAGCGAAAAGGGTGGGGGCGAGGAGAGGGGTGACCATGATTTGGGTCACCGAGATGATGAGCTTGGCCGCGCCGCCAAGGTAGGGCGTGGCGATGGCGATACCGGCAATTACGAGACCGAGGATGAGGGTAAAGATGCGGCCCATGCGGACGAGTTGTTTCTCGGTGGGATTGCCGGCGAGGGGTTCGTAGATGTTTTTGGTGAGGACGCCGGAGAAGACGTTGAGCTGCGAGCTGATCATGCTGGCGGTGGCGGAAAAAAGGGCGGCGATCATGAGACCGAGCATGCCGACGGGGAGGACGGCCTTGCAGGACATGATGTAGGCGGTCTCGGACATTTGGGTAATGGCTTCGGGGGAAGCGCCTTCGGGGATGGGTTGCTGGATGCGCCAGAGGAGGGGCGGAAGGAGCCAGAGGAAGGGGCTGAAGAGGTAGAGGAGTCCGAAGAGGACGTTGCTTTTGCGGGCATCCTTGGGAGTTGGGACGGAGAGATTGCGTTGCACGAAGGCCCACTCGGCGCCGATCATGAAGTAGTGAATGGCGACCCAGCCGATGAGGAAGAGGAGGGTGTATTTCTCCGAGGTCACGTTCATGAAGCCTTCCGGAGTCTGGGTGACGAGGGCGTTGATGCCGCCGACTTCCGCAAGGGAGAGCGGGATCACGAAGATGATGGCGAGATTGAGAATGATGAACTGGAGGGTATCGGTCATCAGGACGGCCCAGAGACCGCCAATCATGGTGTAGCCCACGACGACGAGGGCGAAGATGAGGATGGCGAAGTTGAGCTGGGGACTGGAGAGAGCGGCGTTGGCGGCACTGTCTTCTCCTGCGACCACGGCGAGGATGAGGCGGGCGATGGCGTAGAGCGCGCCGCCGGTTCCGACGATGCGGAAGATCATCATGAACCAGGTGTAGAAGTGGAGCGCGGAGCGGCCGAAGCGCTTGTCGACGTATTCGGCGGGGGTCGCGATGCCCATTTCTCGCCACTTGCCGGCCACGGTGTAGCCCGCGAGAAGAGCCGCGATGCCGTAACAAAGGTTGATGATGACTGCGACCGCGCCTTGCTCGTAGGCAATGCCCCCCCAGACCACGAAGGTATTGGCGGAGAACATGGTCATGAAGGCACTGAGCCCGCTCATCCACCACGGGGACTGCCCGCCAGCGGCGAACATGTCGGAGGAGTTTTTGACGAGACGTCCGAGGAAGACGCCAACAAAGACGGTTCCGACAAGGTAAGCGACAAGGACAATCCAATCGATAGTATGCATGTGGTGGCTGTTTAAGTTCCTAGGGAATCGTTGAGTTGGGCTCCTTTGATAGAGAAAAAATGCCGAGGATCAAAGTAATGGTGAAAGAATTTTTAATGAATGCGCAGGCGAATGGAAGGATCTTTCAGAAAAATGTGAATTTGGGAAAATGAACAGTCGATTGATTGTGCTGGTCTTGTTGTCGCTGGTGGATGGAGCTGGATTATGGCCGTGAGGTGGAATTGGGAGCGAGCCAGATTGTGAATGGTTGGAATGTTAGAGAGACGTGGAAGAAGCTCATCGCCTGGTATCGCTTGGAGAACTATCAGAACGGGAAGTGGTTTCAGGTCGCGTCTTTCGACTCCGTTTAAGGATCTGACTTTTCGGAGGAATGGCACCGATGGGGTGATGTGGAGCGAGGACCGCAACGACTTCTACTGCGAAGAAGATCTGATTCGCAGCGTGTAGAACGAGCTCAATCACAGCGGAACAACTTCATTTTCAGCCTCGCGATTCTGAAAGGTGGATTTCGCGTCTTCGATGGATTGCCTTAAATAACCAATTCGTCCACACGGCTCAGGGTTCGAAGGATCGGATCTTCTTGTCGTGATCTGAAGAGGCTGTGAAAGACTCGTCAATGGGAAGCTTGGGTGTGCAACTTATCAATACCCGACGTTTGGTCGCGGGATGTGGTCGGGGGTGGAGGATGCTGACAAAAAAGCGACCCTGTGTTGACAGGGTCGCTTTGGTCTTTGGGGGGATGTGGGGATGGGGGAAAGTGATTATGAGCCGCTGACGTCGAGGTAGCTGCGGAGCATCCATGAGGTTTGCTCGTGCTTCTGGAGGAGGGCGGTGAGGAAATCGGCAGAGCCAACGTCGCCGAGATCCTCCTCAAGCTTCTCGATGTCTTTTCGCAGAGACTGCGCGACGGATTCGTGGTCGGAGAGAAGGGACTCGATTGCTGCGTCTCCATCAATGATAGCGCCTTTCTCTTCTTTCAAAGTGGCGTTCGCCAAAAACTCTTTCATGGATCCGGGGGAAACTCCGCCCAGCATCCGAATTCGTTCGGCGGTCTCGTCAATGGCTACTGCCAGTTCGTTATACATTTCCTCGAAATGCTCATGCAGGGTGTGGAAGCGGCCTCCGATGAGGTTCCAGTGGAAGTTGCGCGTCTTGATGTAGAGCACGTGCTGGTCGGAAAGGATGCCGTTGAGAATCGAGCAAGCCTTTTTCCGCGTGTCGGCCGAGAGACCAATAGAGGGTGAAGTGGATTTCTTTTTTTGGGTTGTTTTCTTTTTAGCCATACAGCTCCGAGCTTTTGCAGGCGACAGGCCAGTTGAGCCAACTCTGGCCTGGTTCCTTATTTGACGGTGATTTTTGGCTTTCGGAGTTGGAGGGAGTCTGGATTTTCCTGCTGGAAATCATGCGGTTTGCACGAAGTGAGAAAGAGGTCTCATGCAAAAAGTTGAGAGCGAGGCAGATGCGGAACATTGGGTCATGATGCTAGGAATTTTCCCTTGCTCTCCGATTGAACGAGCTTACTTCCTTGGCATGACGACCAAGCTCATTTTACTCGGATTGACGGCGGCAAGCTCTGTTTACGCAGGGGAAATCCTGATGGTTCTGACCAATCATGAGGAGTTGGGAGACACGGGGAAAAAGACGGGCTTCTTTCTCTCTGAAGCAGCGCATCCCTATGCGGTTTTCGTTGAAGCGGGGCATGAAGTTGTTCTGGCGAGTCCCAAGGGTGGAGTGGCTCCTGTGGACCCGAAGAGCCTGAAACTCGAGGATGAGGAGAACAAGGTCTTCTGGGAGAAGTTTGGTAACGCGGACAAGGATTCTCCGGCGGTGTCGGACACCGTTCCCTTGGAAAAGATCGAGGTGGGGGAGTTCGACGGAGTATTCTTCGCAGGTGGCCATGGCACGATGTGGGACCTTCCTGATTCCAAGCAAGTGCAGAACGTGATTCGCGAGACCTATGAGTCGGACAAGCCTGTTGGCGCAGTATGCCATGGGCCGGCGGCGCTGGTGAACGTGACCCTAAGCAATGGGAAAAAATTGGTGGATGGAAAGACCGTGGCGGTCTTCACCGATGCAGAAGAAGAAGCGGTCGGTCTCACCGAGGTCGTTCCCTTCCTTTTGCAAAGCACGTTGGAAGAAGCAGGTGCCAAGGCCAAGGTTGGGGAGAATTTTTCTGAAAATGCGGTGCGGGATGGCTTGCTGGTGACGGGACAGAATCCGGCGTCGGCGAAGAAGACCGGCGAGCTTTTCATCGAGGCCTTGCAAAAATAGGCCGACGCGAGAAGGGGCGCTACGAGATTTCTAGTAGTTCCCGGCGCGGCGGGGAGGCGAGTGTGGATTTCTGATTGGATTGACTTTCGGATGAGATTCGACAGGGTTCAGGAGGAATGAACAAAGCTCTCCTATACCCGCTGGCGGCGGGACTGGCTCTCACCTCCTGCGTCGTCGAACCAATGCCGGGAAGAAGCAGTCCGCTTCCGCCGCCAAGTGACAATTCACTTCCGCCTGTTCCGAACATTGCCCCGACCGTCGAGTGGGCTCCGGTCAACCTGGCGGGCGGGGGGCAGCAGATCAATATTGCGGTCAATGGTCGGGATTATTTCCTGAAGCAAGGGGAGAGCTTTGAACCCCAGGCCAAGACCGAGTTTGCCGGACTCGGGGTGCCTGCCGATGCGGTTCTTGCTGCTCTTTACTGGGACGAGAACGCGGAAGAAGAGAGTGGCAGCAAGGCCTACGCCATCGTGGAAGGGCAGAATGTGGTGGTTTACACTGGCTACATCGCGCCTGGCGAAATGAACAATGTGGATTGGAAGCGCTTCAAGAGCATTCCGTTCTAATGGCTATTCGGAGGTGGCAGTTGCTTCCCCGGACTCCTCCTCTTTCTTTTCGGCGGGAGCGTTTGCATTGAGCTTGCTAAGGACGATTTCGGTAAGGTCCGTGCCGTCGCGCAGATAGATAATGGGGGAGACTTGGCTGGAGGTCTTGCCGCCGCGCTCGAGAATCAGGTCGTAGCCTTCAGACTTGCCGATGGCGCTAATTTCGGCGCGGACTTCGGCTTGGATATCCTCGATGGTTTCGACCAGTTCGGTGGTCGCTTTTCTTTTCTCTTCGGTGAGAAACTGTTCCATTTCTTCCATCAGGGCAGGGTATTCGATGGAGATGGAATTGAATTCTTCAGCGGCCGTTTCGCGGGTGGCCTCCTTTTGGGTTTTGTCTCGAACGGTGTCGGCCAGCTCCTTCAGTTTGGCGTCCATCTCTTGCACTGCGAGGACTCTTGGAGATGACTTCAGCGCTTCGATTCGGTCTTGCACATCTTTCTCCACCATCGCCTTGCGGTAGTAGTTGGTGAGGATGACGTCCATGTTGACATAGGCGATCTTGGGCTTGGCCGTAGCTGCCAAAGTGCCTAGGAAAAGAAGGAGGATGGCGAGAGCTTTCACAAGGGTGCTAGGCTGTGGTGGCCGTTGGCCAGTGTCCAGCATGTGCTTTGTCAAAGAGGGCACCCGAAGTGCCCTCCTCCTGATTTCTTTCCCTTAGTAACTCCGTCCCCAGAGTGCTCGTCTGGTGGTGGGATTGCCTGTCAGGATACAGGGAGCTTCGGAGGCTACTTCCTCGCTGATGGGGATGCAACGGATGGCAATTTTGTGCTTCTTGGACAGCTCCTCCTCCTGTTCGCGGGATCCATCCCAAGGGGTGAGCAGCCAACCGGGAAAATCGGAGCTGGACCAGTGGCTTTCGAAACTCGCCAAATCGGTGCACTCGCTGGTGCCTTCCTCGCGGAGAGTCCTGGCTCGCTGGAGCAGGCTCTGGTGGACGGCGTCGAGGTGGCTCTGGACTTCGCGAAGAAACTCTTCCCGGTCGAGGAAAGACTTGTCGCGAATTCCCTGGTCGCGGCGCTGGAGACAGACTTTGTGGGACTCGAGGTCGCGGGGGCCGATCTCGATGCGAAGGGGGACGCCCTTCTTGACCCATTCCCATTTTTTCTGGCCGCCTCCGATTTCGCGATCGTCGACGTGGACGCGCAAATTTTGACCGTGGAAGGTCTGGGAGGTGAGGGTTTGGGCCAAAGCGTGGCAGGCATCGATGATGGCCTGACGTGATTCTTCTTTGGGAGTGACTGGGATGATGACGATTTGCTTGGGGGCAACCTGAGGAGGCAGGACGAGCCCGTCATCGTCGGAGTGAGCCATGATCAAGGTGCCGATCAGACGGGTGGAAACTCCCCAGGAGGTGGTGTGCGCGAACTGCTTTTTGTTCTCGCGATCAACGAAGCTGATGTCTTGCGCAGAAGAGAAGTTCTGGCCCATGTAGTGGGAGGTGCCGGCTTGGATTGCTTTCTTGTCCTGGACCATGGCCTCGACAGTCAGCGTCATCTCCGCACCAGGGAAGCGTTCTGCCTCGGTCTTTTCTCCCATCACCACGGGGATGGCGAGAACGTCGCGCAGGAAGTCGGAATAGAGTTGGTGGATGGTGGTGGTCTCCGCAACGGCCTCGGTGGCGGTTTCGTGGGCGGTGTGGCCTTCCTGCCAGAGGAATTCAGCAGTGCGTAGGAAGAGGCGTGGGCGCATTTCCCAACGCATCACGTTGGCCCACTGGTTGATGAGGAGAGGGAGATCGCGGTAGCTTTCGACCCAACGGGCAAAGGCGGCTCCGATGATGGTCTCCGAGGTGGGGCGGATGACGTAGGGTTCCGCCAATTTTCCAGAGGGAATCATCTTGGTTTTGCCAGTCTCGGGATCCTTTTGGGCCTCCAGACGATGGTGGGTGACCACGGCGCATTCGGTCGCAAAGCCCTCGGCGTGCTCCGCTTCCTTTTCGAGGTAGGCGAGAGGGATGAGAAGGGGGAAATAGGCGTTCTCGTGGCCGGTGGCCTTGAAGCGGGCATCGAGGTCCTTTTGGATGAGCTCCCAGATTCCGTAGCCCCATGGCTTGATGACCATGCAACCACGGGTTTCAGAGTTCTCGGCCATGTCGGCGGCCTTGATTACTTGTTGATACCATTCGGGAAAATCTTCGCTTCGGGTGGGCGTGATTGCAGTTTTGTCAGCCATGTTGTTGAGGGTGCGTTAGGGTGTTTTGAGGGAAAAGGCAATAGATTGCGAGGGCCATTAGCGGACCCAAGAGCCGTTGACCTTGGGCAGCTTACCCTCGGTGAGGGAGGTGTAGTCGGTCTTGCCCTTGGCTCCGATCAGGGTCACGCCAGTGGCGTTCTTCCAATAGGCGGACATCGACTCGCCCGTGTGGCAGCCATAGGATTGGCAGAGGGCGTTGCGGCTAAAAATGGTCGCTCGCAGGCGGCCCAACTCCGTTTCGTGGATCCACGACTTGCAGGAGGCCATGATCTCGTTGCTGTAGTCCAGGAGGAAGCAGTGTTTGTTCGAGTGGCCAAAGAAATCGAAATTGGTCACCGAGCCCTTGGGGAAGGAATTCATGGTGCGGAAAAAATCGTTGCTGTTCTGGAGCCAAACCAATTTGGCTTTTCGCTTGGAGGCTTGTTCGGCAATCCAGGTTGTATAGGGGTCGCCATCTTCCCGTCCCCGGGTGACGTAGCCTGGCTTGTATACCATCCAGACAATCTGGGTCGTGGTGCCATAGGCCTTTTGCAACTCGTCCATGCGCATGGTCGATGCCCGCACAAAGTTGGCCCACCAACGGTCATGCTGGTCGGGAGGGACGCGGAGGTCCTCCCAACTGCGGAGGGCCGGCCCGCCACAGAGAATGACGTGGACCTGTTGGGCGGTCACACTCAGCTGCGTGAGGAGAGAAAGTAGGAAAATCGAGAGGAGAGTCTTCATGAGGAGATCTTAGCCAAGTCTAGTCTTCTAACCAAGCGGCAAGTGTGACTCTGGCTGGAGAGTTTATGCTGGTTGAAAATGGATGATGCCGCCCCGAACCAAGGTCCGAACGACTGGTGGCATGAGCTGCCGTTGAAACTGGCGATCTGAATCAGTCTGGTTGCCAATAAGACCGGGAGGCCTTGAGGCTAAGCTGGCTTTTGCGCGCCATAGGCGAAACCGATGGTGGCGGTCTCCAGGGGCTCGGTGGAATGATCGGAGAGCGACTCGAGAACGGCCTGGACCCGGGTGCGGCCCTTGGGCGGATTTTGCATGGCTTCCAGTGCAGCCATGAATGCCGGGTGGCGGAAGTCGGGGTCGCCCTCCATCCGGTCCAGTCGATCCAGGAAGGAAGCGATGTCGATGAGCTTCGCGCGGGAGTCCATAAAGTAGAGATCCTGTATTTCCGTCTTGGTCATGCCATAACAGTTGAAGAGATTCTGGCGAGAATCAAGGAGAAGGTTCCGGGCTGCCAGAAAGGGCGCTCAGCGAGCCTGGAGCTTATCGATTGCAGCCTTTAGAACGGGATCGGTCCACTTTTCGAGCTCTTCCAGGGTTTCCGGTGTAGCTGACTTGCGGGTCTTGAAGCGTTCGAAGTTGCTCAGGTCTTCATCGGAGATCTCCACCGCAATATCGGGTTCGACCCCCACCTCGTGAGGAGTGCGGCCGGAGGGAGTGTGATAGGTCGCGAAGGTCAGGCGAAGAGCTGTTCCTCCCTCGCGGGCCTCGATATTCTGGACCGAGCCCTTTCCGAAGGAGGTCTCGCCGATGAGGGTGGCTCGCTGGAGATCTTGCAGGGCTCCGCCTACCAGCTCGGAAGCGCTGGCAGAATTCCGGTCCAGCAATACGACGAGGGGATACTCACGCTTTACCCTTTGCCGTTCGGCGGTTTTGAGCGGTGGGATTTGGGCCTTGGGCGAACGACCTTGCGTGGTGACGACCTCGGTATTGGGGGGGAGAAAAAGTCCCAGCAGATCGACCGCGACGTTGAGAAGACCGCCTCCGTTTCCGCGTAAATCCAGAATGAGAGCGGTCATTCCCTTGTCCTCCAGGTCGTCCAAGGCCGCTTCCAGCTCGCGGGCGGCAGTAGCACTGAATTCAGTCAGCCGGGCATAACCAACTTTAGGGGCTCCGTATTGTTCGAGTAGGAAGGCGTCTGGCAGAGCCGCCTGCTTGACTACGGCGTGCAGGAGTTCGGCGGTAATCTCGCGGCGAGCCGTCTTGCGGTAGACGGTGAGAGTGAGGCTGGCTCCGGGTTGGCCCGCGAGTGCGGCTTTGGCTGCAGGCAGATCGAGGGCGCTCAGGTCTTTCGCTTGGCTTTTCAGCAAGACATCGCCTTCCCGCAGTCCGGCTCGCTGGGCAGTGGAATGTTCGCGAACATTGGCGAGGTAGACTTGTCCGTCGCGTTGGGCCAAGGTGAGTCCCAGGCTGGGGATAGCGAACTGTTCTTCAATCGCGGGGCCTTCGAAATCCATGTGTTGAACGGTCTCGGGATGGTAGAAGGCGGAGAAGGTGTCGAGCGATCCCACCATGCCCTCCAAGGCGCGATTGATGAGGCGCTCATACGTCACCTTGTCGGCATCGGGGTGATTGGCTCGGACTTCCTCCAGAATCTTGATGAATCGTTCCACGTGCTGATAGCCGTCATCCTGGTCGGGGAGAGGAGAGACTTCATCTTGTCCGAAGAGCGATAGGCTCAGCAGAAGAGAGGCGACGAGAGAGTGGAAACGCATGGAAGAAATCTTTGCGAGAAGAGCTTCCGAGTCCAGAATTCTCGGCGGGATTGGCTGGACTGATGAAGCGGGGTTTTCGGGCGGAAAAAGGGGACGCTGACCCTGTTTTGGAGGTTTTGATTGTCAAAAAAGGCTCTTGATTTCGAGGTAAGTGTCTATTTTTAAGTGGGTTTTGAGGAATGTGATTTGCGGTGAAAATCGAAGCGAGAAGTTGGCAGAGCCGAGCTGGCGGTGTAGCCTTGGAGCTGTCGAAAGGCTTCTTTGGATGGCTTTTGGCGAAACAGGAACGATTTTGGAATTCTTCGATAAAATCAAAAGAGAGCGTCTCGCTCGTCGCGGTTTGTCCTCGGGCAAGAAGCGGCGCACGCAAGAAGACCGCCATGTGACCGAGTCGCTCGAGAGTAGTCTGGGAGTGCGTTTGGGTCTCTATGCATTGTTGGCCATTTTTGCCGGCTGGCTGGTGACTACTGTGCCCGGTGGTTCGTTCGAGGGTCACATCGTCGCGGGATGGACGGTGACGCTAGTGATTCTGGCCGCTGCGATTCTCATCTTTCACTTCAACTATCCCCAGACCTCCAGCCGGGCGAGTAAGACCTTTCTCGTGATCGGAGGGCTCTTGGGTGAGCTGTTTCTCCTCCGTGGAGTGATGGCGATGAGCCCTGAGAATGGCATTCTGATCATGCCCGTGGCGCTCATCCCGATTTTTCATTCGGTCCTGGTGGGGCAGCGGGTGGGAACCTTCTCCGCGATCTTCACGGCCATTCTGGGTGCGCTTTTGATGGAGCCCGGGGAGGCAATGCGCTTTCTGGCCTATGCCTTGGTAGCGAGTTACACTGGGGTGCTGGTGACGCGGCGCGTAAAGAAGCGTGGTCGTCTCCTGCGAGCGGGTTTCTATGTGGGTATCGTCAGCATGTTGCTGGGCATTCTCTTCGGCGAAATCAATGCCTCCGGTTTGTGGGGGGGACCCGAGCAATGCCGGGCTTGTCTCGTTCAGTTGGGGGTCGCTTTCGGCACTGGATTGCTCACCGGGATGGCGGTCAGTGCGGTGCTTCCGATTCTGGAAGGCGTCTTTCTGCTCACTACTGAGATCAGTTGGCTGGAGATGAGCGACCTGAATCACAAGTTGCTCAAGCGAATGCAGCTCGAGGCTCCCGGGACTTTCCATCACAGTCTGATGGTGGCCCAGTTGGCGGAAGCTGCGGCTGATGCAGTGGGGGCGAACTCCTCCATGTGTCGGGTCTGCGCCTACTTCCACGACATCGGTAAGCTCAAAAAGCCCCAATACTTTGTCGAAAACCAGGTGGAGGGAAATCCTCATGATGACCTCACACCCACCATGAGCGCGCTGGTCATTATTGCCCACGTGAAGGACGGCGTCGACATGGCCATCAAAGAAAAGCTCGCTCCCGAGATCATCGATGTGATTCAGGAGCATCATGGTGATTCGCTAGTCTATTACTTCTATCGCAAGGCGCAGGAGCAGGCGAGTGAGCAGCAGAACAAGAACAAGGAGGGCCACCCCAGCGACGAGGATGTTGTGGAGGTGGACCGCAAGAATTTCAGTTATCCCGGCCCAGTTCCCCAGACCCGTGAAAGCGCGATCATCTCGTTGGCTGATGCGGTGGAAAGTGCTTCCCGAAGCTTGGAAAAACCCAATCCGACTAAGATTCGGACTTTGGTGGATGAGATTGTCTTGAGCCGAATCAAGGATGGTCAGTTGGATGACTGCGGCCTGACTCTCAACGACGTGAAGGTCATTCGGGAGGTCTTCTCCAAGACCCTGCGCAGCATGCTCCACACTCGCATTGCCTATCCCGAGGAAAAGAAGAAGGCCAAGAAATCAGCCCAAAAGAGCAAGGACGAGGCGAAGAACGTCGTTCCGGTGGAGGAGCTGGAACGTCAGCGCAAAGCGGGAGGAAAGTAATGGCGAGGCCTACGGTAGAACTCTTCGTCCACTGTCAGGGCGGACTGAGCGGAGAAGATCTGGAGTGGCTTGAACACCAGGTTGAGCCCGCGCTGTTAGAGGTGCTCGCCAGCTATCCCGGCAGCGAGTTGGAGCAGCTTGACGAGCTGGAGTTGTCGCTGGTGGACGATGCCACCTTGGCCGAAATCCATGGCGACTTTCTCGACGACCCTACTGTCACCGATGTGATTACTTTTCCGCATGGGGAGATTCTCGTCAGTGTCGAGATTGCGGCTCGCCGGGCTGAGGAATTCGGCAAAGGCGAGCGCGGGGAGACCTTTCTCTATCTCATCCACGGCATGCTTCATCTCGCCGGTCTGGATGACCGGACCGAGGAAGATGCGGCGGTGATGGCGAAAGAGCAGGAGCGAATTTGGGCGAAGTTGACCGCATAGAGCTTCCGGGTCTCAGGGATGGACCGCGGGGCCTTGCGCGCGCTCCTATTTTGTGGTGGGAAGCCATTGCTTGATGACCGCTCCATCAGAGGTCTGCAGGCTGAGTTTGCGAAGGGTTACCTGACCTTTGCGGCTGCCTGGATCAATCCGCAAAGAGGTGAGGGGGTTGTCGCTGGAGAAGGGAATTTCGAAGGGGATGAAAACTTCTCCTTGGGGAAAGGCATACTCCACCTTGTGCTCGGGACCGAAGCGAGGATTTTTGGCGGTGGCCCAGTGGATGCTACCGGGGCCCGCGTTGGAGCGTATTTCACCTTTCAGGATTAGGTCGCCCTTCAGTCCTTTCGGGAGGCGGTTGGTCGAAAGGAAAGGATCCTTTCCGGTGGAAGTGATTTCAATGGAATCCTTCCCATGGACCATTCGGGTGTCTTTGGACAGTTGCCAATGCGAGTCACCGCGGTAGTTCGGATTTGGAATCGGGACGAGAGCTTCGGTCTCAGCAAGATGTTCGGTGATGAGCTGATTGAGTTCTCGTGCCAATTCCGGTTTTTGCTCCGCCAGGTTGTTCGTCTCGCCAATGTCGTCGCGAAGGTTGTAGAGCTCGAAGCGATCGCTCTGGTCTTCATTGTCGGCATAGAAGCGGAAGAGTTTCCAGTCGCCCCGGCGCACCCAAGTGTTGGGAAGGTTGAATGTGGCCTTCACGTAGTGAGGGAAGTGACAAAAGAGGGTTTCGCGTTCGAGTGCTTCTCCTTGGAGGACTGGGAGAATGCTGACGCCATCGATCGCCTGTTCGGCCGGTGCCGGGATGTCTAACAAGTCGAGAAGGGTGGGGTACCAGTCGATGGTGGAGACCAGGGACTGCTCATCGATCGCGGGCTTGAATTTGCCCGGCCAAGAGACGATCAAAGGCACCCGGCAACCCCCTTCGTAGGCATTCCCCTTGCCGCTCCGCAGGGGGGCATTGTTGGTCGGAGGCGTGCCTTCGACGCTGTTGTACATGTTGCCACCATTGTCGGAGGTGAAGATGATTAGAGTGTTTTCCCGGAGGTCGAGTTCTTCCAGCTTGGCAACCAGGCGAGCGATGTTGGTGTCCATGATCTCGATCATTCCGCCCATCGTGGGGCAGTCCTGTTTCTCGCGGGGATCGACCTTCGCCTTGTATTTGTCGAGAAAGGTCTGGGTGGTTTGGAAGGGGGCGTGGACATCGTAGTACCACATGTTCAGGAGGAAAGGGCCGTCCTTGTGGTTATCGATAAAGTCTAGCGCGCTATCGGTAATGGCGGTGGCGATAGGGGTTCCTTTGGGGTGCGCGGGAATGGTGTCGATATTCCACGGTGCGAAGAATCCCCCCGGAGGCGGAGGGCCGGGATGATGACGGCCGCCCACGACCAGGTCGAAGCCTTGTTCCTCCGGCAGGTAGGGCTTGTGTCCAAGATGCCATTTGCCCATGAAGGCGGTGGCGTATCCTGCTTGGTCCCGAAGAATTTCCGCGTAGGTGAGATAGTCATTGGGGAAGCGTGTTCGGGTTGCGGGGGTAGCGGCCTTTTGGTGAGGGGCGGCGCTCTTCGGAACCTGAGGATCGAGCACGACCTTGGGGAGGTGGCAGGCGGGAGTGGTGAGCCGAATTCGGCCAGGATACTGACCCGTCAGTAACGAGGCGCGCGTGGGAGAGCAGAGGGGGCTGGCCGAGTAAGCCTCGGTAAACCGAATCCCTTTTTGTGCCAAAGCGTCAATGGCCGGGGTCTCGTAATACTTCGAGCCATAAACTGCTGTGTCCATCCAGCCCAAGTCATCTGCGACGATAAAGACGATGTTTGGACGAGGTGCACCCGATGCGAGACTGATGCCGGCCAGGCTGACCAACAGGGATTTTAAAAGATTCGGAGCGTTCATTCAGCAACATATTCTGTCGAGAAGAAACGTTTCTTTCAGAAAGTTTGAAAAGGCCCGGGGTTGTTTGCTCGAGCATCGTACTAGCGGACCTTCAGGACCCCTTGCATGACCTGCCAGTGACCGGGGTAGGTGCAGATGTAGGGATAGTCGCCGGGTTCCTTGGGTGCGCGGAAGTGCAGCACGTGCTGCTTGCCGGGGTCTACGATGGGGACGTAGGCCACCACCTCGGGGAGGTCGGGGACGTAGTGTTTTTCGCCGGCTTTGGGATCGTTCAGCATTTTGAAGGATGCTTCGCCAACCAGCTTGGTGGCCCCGGGTTTCACGATCACAAGGTTGTGTTCCATCACGTCGGTATTGCGCAGGTGCAGCGCCAGGGGTTCGCCAGCTTTGGCTTCCAGCACAGTTCGCTCATAGACCAAGCCTCCGATTGCATTCACGACCAATTTGCGCTCGCCCTCGACCAATTTGCCGCTTTGGTTGCCCTGTTTCTTGGCGCGTGCGATGCGGAGCACCGCGGGGGTCGCAGGGCTTTCGACCTTGGCCAAACCGCTGGCCTCGAAGGGCTCCGAGGGAAAGAGGGGGGAGGGAAAGAGGTCGGTCCGAAAGCTCTTACCTGCAGCGGTAGCGAGGTGCATGCGAATGTGAAGCTGCATCACGGGGAGAAGCTCCGGCATTTCGATGAAGAGGGACTTGCCACCGTCGAGTAGTTTGACACTTCGAATCGCGACTGGGTCATGGCCGAGCGAGTCGGGAACCTTTGCCGAGAACTCCGGAGAGCCATAGCGCTTGGCGTATTCGTAGTTCCAACCTTGGGCAAAGAAGTTCTCGGGTTGGGAGGCAGTGGCAGGGTCCAGTGCGATGGGGAAGTCGACTCGGATTCCGTTGCGATGAACGCGAAAGCCATTGGGCTTGTGGGATTCTCCTCCTGTGTAGCGGACCCGGTGGAAGCAGCCATCCTGGGTGGAGTAGTCGCCCCATCCATCGAGACCGACGAGGTAAAGTTGTCCGTCCTGGGGATGAAATTGGCCACGCATGGAGCCTGCGAGAAACTCGCCTTCCAGAGGAACGACTGCGCCTTGTGGACGGCTACCCGTCGGGTCGCGGAGGATGAGGTAGTGTAGGCCTGAGCCGTAGCTCAGCCCGAGGTGTGCACCTTGGTAGGGGCCCCACTTGTCACTGGTGATTTCCACCATTCCGCCGGTCGAGTTTTCGATTCCACGTGGGATGTAGCAGAGCGGGGGAGAGATTTTGGAGGTCGCGTCTGTCCTGGAGGGGAGGCCGTAGAACTCCTTGTCACGCACTTCGATGATGGAGGATGCCGGGGTCCACGTTCCTTCCTGAGGAGCGACCCAGAAGTAGTCGTCGGAACCACCGATGCCCATGCAATTGCGGACCCCGCTGCCTTGCACCACCGTCTTGCGATCGGGGCCGGTGCGCAAGATGCTTTCCCGTTGGGTAAAGTGGAAGCTGCCATCCGCGGTGCGATGCAGTCCGAAGGTGTGCGAGTGACTGTTCTGATAGCCACCGAAGTCGTTGGCATAGTTCTCATAGAAGTCGACCTCGCCGTCTTGGTTCTCGTCATGGAGGCGATAGATCTGTCCGCGATCGAGCACGAAGATTCCATCGTCATCGATGTGGATACCGATGGGTTGGTTGAAGCCGGTGGCGAAGCGGGACCAGGTGACTTTTTCCAAGTTCTTGTCCAGTCCCGAGACCTTCCAAATATCGCCTGGCAAAGTCGCGATGAGGGCTTCGCCATTGGGTAAAAAGCCGATGCTGGTGAGCTGCATCACTGTTCGGTAGGGATTGTCGAAAGGGATGCCGATGGTGTCGACTGCATAGGGAGAGGTCGCGGGTGCCTCGCCCTTCGTGCCCGAGGTGGTGAGGATTTCGGTCCAGCGCTTTGTTTGCTCCCGCTCTTGGGCAAAGTGCTCCAGGGCGGCCTCGTCGCTGGGTTCGCTTTTCCCGAAGGTGGTGCCCACGATGACGCTGGCCTGCGCATGGGCGGTGACCAGCTCGAGTTTGCCGCCATCCTGCAGCGTCGCCGAGAGCCCTTGCTGGCTCACGATGCGATTGGTGAGGTTTTCTCCCTTGGGCAAACCGATCGAAACGGTGGCATCGGCCTCCGTGATCTCGATTCGACGGTAGAACGTGTTGCCAACGGCCCAGGGCTCGTCGCCGACTGTGGTTCCGTTTTTTTCGTAGAGAAAGACCACCCGCTTACCGTAGCGACGGAAGCCAAGATAACGCGAATCGGCGGGGGAAGGAGCTTTCTCTTCGAGAAAGAGCGAGGTCCCTTGCAGCGCGGCATTGCGCGAGGTGCCCCAGCGGAAACCGTCGAAGTGGACGAAACCGTCTTTCCAAATCGCGCGATAGCGGAGGGTAAGTGGATCGAAGGCTGCCGAGAGCTCGCGCTGCTCTCCGAGTTGCAGCAAAACGGGCTTGAGGAGCGAAAAGTCCCCCGCGCGAAAGACGTGGGTGAAGGTTTCCCCCAACTCGCCTTCATTCCAACGCAGGTCGCGATACTGGTTCTGGTTGAACTTTCCCCAGTGACCAAAGTTTCCTCCATCGAGACCGGGATAGGCGGGCAGCACCTCCGGCATTTCATCGGGGTGGGCCATGTAGTAGTCGGCCTGCCTTTGGTAGAAGTCATAGAGTCGAAATTTGTTCACCGGCTGCGAAGCCAAAGCGTAGCCTTCCCGACCTCCGGAGGTGGCCGCGTAGGGGTGTAGGTCGGGGTTCGCCAAATTGGGCTCGGCGGATAGCGGGGCAATGGCGCAAAGAACGCTGAGCGAGAGGGTGGTTGAAAGCGGCTTCGAGGTAAACATGGTGCGACAAGTAGTTCACTAACTCGTCGCGGAGTAGCACTATTTCACAAAGCTGCCCGAAATAGACTGAAATATGGTCTTTGGCCTCAAATGCCCATCCGCCCGAGGGCGTAGGCGATTCGGCGGAGGAGGCCTTCTGCCTTGGGATGTTGCACCGCGAAGTTGGTGGCGGTTTCCTCGATTTGGGAAATTACCTTTTCGGGAACAGTCTCCTCCTCATTTCCTTCATCGAGCAGATCCTCGATCCGCTTTTCCAAGAGGCTGAGCTCCTCCCGGGTGGCGTCATCGATTTCGCCGAGGTTCTGGAGGTCGGTACGGAGTTGGGTGATTTCCTGCTGGAGGTTGTCGCTGCTCATTGTTTGCCGATTATCCGCGAGAGAGTTGGCAATGCCAAGAACTGAAAGCGCAGTTTGAGCACTTGATTCTGTCGTCATCTGGAAAGCGGTCGATTCGGGAAAGACCTTGCATCTGGCGGCATCCCTTGGCATGGCGGACTTTCCGCAGGGGGCGGATAGATGCTGTTGTGAACAAAAAGTCGATTAAAGAAGAGTGGTTCTCCAATGTGCGGGCCGATATCCTGGCAGGTCTGGTCGTCGCTCTCGCGCTGATTCCCGAGGCGATTGCGTTTTCCATTTTGGCAGGAGTCGATCCCAAGGTTGGTCTCTACGCATCCTTCATCATTGCGGTCATCATTTCCTTTGTCGGTGGCCGGCCAGCCATGATTTCCGCTGCCACTGGAGCGATGGCTTTGCTGATGAAGCATTTGGTTGAGGACCATGGGGTGCAGTATCTCTTCGCGGCTACGATTCTGACCGGGGTGATTCAATTCGCGCTGAGTTACTTCAAGATTGGAGGCCTGATGCGCTTCGTCTCCAAGGCGGTAATGACGGGGTTCGTCAACGCGCTGGCCATTGTGATTTTCCTCGCGCAGCTGCCCGAGCTCGGGATTGGAGGAGGTTTCAGTGTGACGGGAGTGACCTGGGTGCTTCTGTTTGTCGGGCTGGCGATTATCTATCTCCTGCCTCTCCTGACCAAGGCGGTGCCATCACCCCTGATCTGCATCATTGTGGTGACCATCATTGCCCAGCTGATGAAGCTTGATGTCCGCACCGTGGGTGACCTCGGCAAGCTTCCCGATGCGCTCCCAATCTTTGCGTTGCCGGAAGTTCCCTTTGCCTTGGCGACTCTGAAGATCATTTTGCCGGTAGCGCTGAGTCTGGTGGCGGTCGGTTTGCTCGAGTCCTTCATGACCGCGCAGATCGTCGATGACCTGACCGACACGCCTTCCGACAAGGACCGTGAGGCCCGGGGGCAGGGCATCGCCAACTTCGTGACTGGCTTCTTTGGAGGGATGGCCGGTTGTGCGATGATTGGACAATCGGTGATCAACGTGAAATCCGGCGGGCGAACCCGTCTCTCGACTTTCCTGGCAGGGTTCGTCTTGATTATTTTGTGTATTGTTCTCGGAAAATGGGTGGCGCTGATTCCCATGCCAGCTCTGGTGGCAGTGATGATTATGGTCTCTATTGGAACTTTCAACTGGGGGTCCTTCAAGAACCTCCTGGTGCACCCGCCGACTACGAGCATCGTGATGTTGGCGACGGTTGCGGTTGTAATTTGGAAGCACAACCTCGCCCTTGGAGTGGGAGTCGGGGTCTTGCTCAGTGCGATTTTCTTTGCGCGCAAAGTCGCCCAGCTCATCGCGGTCAGCAGTGAGCTGGATGAGAGTGGAGAGTGTCGGACCTATCGGGTCTCGGGGCAGCTCTTCTTTGCCTCGGCAGATAGTTTTGTGGAGTTTTTCGACTTCAAGGAGGTTCTTTCCAAGGTTGTGATCGACGTGTCTGACTCCCACTTCTGGGACCTCACTTCGGTGGGCGCGCTGGACAAAGTGGTCTTCAAGTTCCGTCGCGAAGGAGCCGAGGTGGAGGTGCTGGGGCTCAATGAGGCCAGTGCAACCATCGTAGGCAAGCTCGGCACCCACGATAAAGAAGGAGCTACCGGCGAACCCGGAGGTCATTGATTCCCTTTTCCCAAAAAACACGTTAAGCTTTCCGATTATGAAACCGATCCTCGCCTGCACCGACGGCTCTCTCTACGCCCCCAGTCTCTATCAGCACGCCGCGTGGGCTGCGAAACGCGATGATTCCCTGGTCCGTGTCCTGCACGTTCTCGAGCGCGATGAGTCGACCCGAGGGCGCGACTTGACCGGGAGCTTGGGCTTTGATGCCGGGGCGGAACTGATGGAGGAATTGGTGCAGCTCGATGAGGCCCATGCGCGGGTTGCCCGTCTGCGGGGGAAAGCGGTGTTGGAGGACGCTCGCAAGCAGTTGACCGAGCTGGGAGTCAGTTCGGTGGAAGCTCTCCAGCGCCACGGATCACTCGTGGACACGGTGGAAGAGTTCGAAGACGATGCTGAGTTGGTCATCCTCGGGAAGCGCGGAGAACATGCTGATTTTGCCAAGGGTCATCTCGGGAGCAATCTGGAGCGGGTGGTGCGATCGGCGAAGGTTCCCGTTCTGGTAGCTGCTCGTGCCTTTCAACCCATCGAGTCCTTTCTCATCGCCTTCGACGGGGGAGCGAGCGCGCTGAAGGCGGTGCACTACGCCGCCTCCAATCCGCTACTGAAAGGGCTGAAGTGTCACCTCGTCGCGGTCGGAAAGCCTGACAGCGATTTGGCCCGCGAATTGGATGGCGCTGCCACTGGTTTGGCTGGCGCGGGTTACGATGTCTCCGCTGAGCTTCTGCAAGGCGACCCCGAAGAGGTGATCACCCGCGAGGTCGAAGCACGTGGGGTGGATCTGCTGGTGATGGGGTCCTACGGGCACTCCAAGATTCGTCGTCTTTTCATTGGTAGCACCACGACTGCCCTCGTGCGTGACTGTCATATTCCGGTTTTACTCTTCCGCTAGACAGAGTTCCCGGGCAGGGCTCGGCAACTGACGGAAAGAGCTCAGACTGACCAATTTGGAAGACTCTCTTGCTAGATGGGCTTCCATCTGTTCGTTTTGTCAGACCATGAAGTTTAATTTCTGCGCGATCGTGGCGCTGTCGACCTGTTCTCTTTCGGGGGAAGCACTTTGGAATGGCAAGGATCTGGCGGGGTGGACCTGCCAGCCCAAGGAGCTTTCTCAAAGCCACTGGTCAGTGAGTGATGAGGGAATAGTCGGCGACAATCAGGATAAAAAGGGTTCCATCCTGTGGACCGACCGTGAGTTCGGCAACTTTGAGCTCAACCTCGACTATCGAACCTCTTCTCCTGACTACGATTCGGGAATCTTTGTGCGTGGCGAGTCCCATCAAGTTCAGATTGGAATCTCCCGCTCACTCAAAGTCGACCTGACCGGCTGTATCTACGCGCCCAAGGATGGCAAAGGAAGCTATCCGGCCAAGTCCGACAAGGTTGCCAAGGTGCACAAACTGGGGGAGTGGAACCACCTTCGCATCGTGGTGGAGGGAAAACGTATCCAGACCTTCCTCAACGGTGAGTCCTTCGTCGACTATGTCGGCGAGACCATTCCAGAAAAAGGTCCCATCGGACTGCAAGTCCACGCGGGCGTGCATCAGAAGATGGTCTTTCGCAATCTGGAGATCACCGAGTTGGTCGCGGCCAAACCGGCGGAAGCGAGTAAGCCGAACGTGGTCATCATCTACGGGGACGACGTGGGCTACGCGGACCTGGGATGTTATGGCGCCGAAAAGATCCCGACACCCAATCTGGACAAGCTGGCTGCGGAAGGCGTTCGTTTCACCGACGCGCACTGTGCGGCCGCGACCTGCACCCCGTCTCGGTATTCTCTCCTGACTGGTGAGATGGCCTTTCGCAAAGAAGGAACCGGTATTCTCGCAGGAAATGCCAAGATGGCGATCGCTCCCGAGCAGTTCACTCTGGCGGACACCTTTCAAGCCGGTGGATATCACACGGGAGTGATTGGAAAGTGGCACCTCGGCCTGGGCGATGGAAAGACTCCGATTGATTTCAATGGAGAGGTGAAGCCTGGTCCATTGGAGATCGGTTTCGACTACTGCTTCATGTTGCCCTCGACCAATGATCGTGTTCCGTGTGTCTATTTGGAGAATCATCACATCGTCAATCTGGACCCCGAGGACCCCATCACGGTGTCATATGGAAAGAGGATTCCCGATGATGTGCCTGGGACAAAGTATCCTGACGGACGCGACAATCCCGAGGCGATGACCTACTACATGAACAGTCACGGTCACAACCAGACTGTGATCAACGGCATTGGACGGATCGGGATGATGAAGGGTGGAAAGTCCGCGCTCTGGGATGATGAAACGATGGCGGATGTCTTGGTGGAAAAGACTGGCGAGTTCATTGCCCGCAATAAGGAGAAGCCCTTCTTCCTCTTCTTCTGCTCGCAGGATATCCACGTGCCCCGCACTCCCCACCCGCGCTTCCGTGGCAAAAGCGATCTGAGCTATCGGGGTGATGCCATGGTGCAGTTGGACTGGACGACCGGAGCGATCATGGAGGCTTTGGAAGAGAACGGAATCGCCGACAATACCATCGTGATTTTCAGTAGCGACAATGGTCCCGTTTATGACGACGGCTATCAGGACGGCACCACGGTGAAGACTTCTTCCGAAGAAGTGGATCGCGGTCACGATGGTTCAGGGCCCTATCGAGGGGGCAAGTATCAGATCTACGAGGGCGGCACCCGGGTTCCTCTCATCATTCGCTGGCCGCAGGGAATTGAGCCGGGGGTTTCCGATGCGCTCGTGACCCAGGTTGATTTCCTCAAGTCCTTTGCCAACCATCTGGAGGTGGAGGTTCCCGCTGATGCAGCGCGCGATAGCCGTGATTATCTGGACGCTTTCCTCGGCAAGGATGAGCAGGGGGCGGAGGTGATCCTGGAGCAAGCCAAGTCGGTTGCGATTCGCCAGGGGCCCTGGAAATTTTTCACCGGAGAAGCCGTTCAGTTTCGTCCCAAGGGCCAAAAGGCCAACCCGAAGGAAAAGACCGATGAAGGTCAGCTCTTCAACGTTGAGAAAGACCTGATGGAGCAAAATGATCTGACCGAAGCCGAATCGGAAAAAGCAGCCGAGCTTCGGGCGCTGCTGAAGAAATATCGACAGAGCGGCTTGGCCGAATAGTGGCGGATTCTCCCTGGAATCAACGAGCTCTTACCGTAATTACCTGACTCGACTTGGATGCTGGCTTGGAAAGGAATTCCGAGTCGGGAATCTGGGTTGGTCAGGTGATTTTTTTTTGCCAAAGGCCTGAGACCAATCAGCGCGAAGAAGCCTGCTCGGTCGGATTCCCTGAACGGAAAAGGTCGAGGTCAGGCCGACCTTAGAGAGGCTTTGCCTGCAACGGGTCGCGGCCCAATTCGGAGGCGAGCTGATTGAAGCCGTCGACTTCGTCCTGGGTGAAAAGCAGGGCGTCTGCCTCGTCGGAACGATGGCGGAATTCGGCCTCCATCTGACCGGGAATGTTGGCATCCGGATTTCCCCGGAGGATGTCGGCGAGCACGTGCTTGAGGTTGTCCAGCTGGTTGCGACCCATCCCGAAGTTGTCTGAGGAGAGGGCTTCGGGATGAATCACTTGGAAGTAGAACGTCGCGGTGTTTTTCTCGCGGGCGTTCTCAGTCAAGCGCCCCCGCAGGCTGGGCAGTGAGCCTCCGATGAAGGCCGCCAGAATCTCATTGATGAGAGAAAGCCCGTAGCCCTTGTGCGTGCCGAATGGGAGAAGGGCGTGAACCCGGTGAGGGTCGGTGGTGACTTCGCCGCTCGCATCGATGGCGGAATCGGCGGGAAGTTCTTTGCCCGAGCTGCGGCAGGCCTCCACCCGATACATATCGATGTTCGAGGTGATCCAATCGACTAGCAGAGGAAAGCCCAAGGCTGGAGAAGTGGGGAAAGCCCAAGAATGCGGGTTGGTGCCCAAGGTGGGCCGATTGCCTCCCAGGGGAGCGACCTCGGCCAGGGGAGAGGTCGCATGGGTGTAGGCGATGAAGCCACGTTCGGCAGCAGCCATCACGTAGCCGGCGCCCCAGAGATAGGGGGAGGCGTTGTCGACCGCGATTTGGGCGATGCCATACTCGTTGGCCAATTCAATCGCCCGGTCGATTGCGCGATAGGCAACCGCAGGGCCGAACTTCTTGTTCGCGTTCCATGTCTCGGAGGCGGGAAAGCGGGAAGGGACGACGGTGACTTCCGCCCCCGGGACGCAGCCGCCGGTCTTCGAGCCAAAGTAGTGATCGTTGTAGAGCGCCCGCAAGGCGATATGGGGTCGCACCCCATGGCGAGCGGCTTCGGCGCACAGGTAAACACCGGGGGCGACTTCATCAGCCTTGAAGCCGCGCTTCAAAAAGGCGGTGGCGACCAGCGCGTCGTGGTCTTTGCGGGGGACTGCTAGAAAGTCAGACATGGTTACTTACCACTAGGTAAAGCCCTGAGAGCTCGAAACGGAAGTGCGATCTCTGGCAGAGTGTCAGCAAACCGTGTCACGGTTTTAGCGAGCTTTCAGGTGATTTCGGCGTTTAGGCCTCGGAAGTTGCATCGGGAGGGGAGGCAAATAGGGAGTAAAGAGGGGCATCCAGCCAGCCGCGCTCAGGGTGGTGGAAAAACTTGTTCAGGTAGCCTTCCCGGGTGAATCCCGTCTTCTCCAGAACGGTCCGGCAGGCCTTGTTTTTGGCATCGGTCATTGCCGAGATTTTTTCCACTCCGATTCGCTGGAATAGGAACTGACAGATGCCCGCAACGGATTCAGTCCCAAGACCTTGGTTTTGGCAGTCCGTTCGCAGCATAAAGCCTAGATCGGCAGCATAGTAGGGCAGTTTGAAGGTGACCGAGATGGCGCCCAAAATCTCGTTCTCCTCTCTCTTGCAGAGAGTAAAAAGGAGGATGTTCGACTTGGCGAATTTGGATGGAAAGAGTGAGCGTCGAATCTTGTCGCGGGTGCCCCGTTCGGTGTCTGGTTGAGACAATTCGTAGGCGAAGTTCTGCGGAGCATTGTAGACCTGGTGCAGAGCTCTCCAATCCTTTCGCCTGGCGAGACGGAGGGCCAGGCGGGAAGTTTCGAACTCAAATTGGGGGTAAGAGGCCACCCCATCACGTTCGGAGGGCAAAATCACAAATTTGCGGCACGAGGGGCATTGCAGCATTTTTCGTGAAAAGAACTCATCTACTGCCAGGCGTGAACCGCAGAGGCAATTGTAGACAAAAGATGAGGATCCCATTCCAAGTGACAGTTTCAGCTCATCCTTCGCGCAAAGCAACCAGGTTTCCAGTCCACGCGAAATGCATTTTGAGCGATTTTCCCGCCATGGAAACCGAACGCGGGGTTGACGGAAAGGGGTGATGGGGTATGGAAACGGGCGTGAACGAAGAATTGGAAGAAGTTGTAACCGAGGAGGAAGCCGCTGCGGCGGAAGAAACCAACGTAGAACCGACCGGCGAGGCTGAGGCTGCGCCCGAAGCTGCGGTGGAGGAAGTCGACCCCGTTGTGGCTTTGGAGCAGGAAGTTCAGAAGTATAAGGATGAGTCCCTCCGTCGTGCCGCCGAGATGGACAACTACCGCAAGCGCATGGCGAAAGAGCTGGAGGAGAGCCGGAAGTTCTCCAATCAGCGCCTCTTGATGGAGTTGCTTCCCGTGCTGGATAATTTCGGAATGGGAATGCAAATGGCCGAGAAGGAACAGGGCTCGATGCTTTATCAAGGCATGGCGATGGTTCAGGGCCAGTTGGACGAATTTTTCTCCAGTCAGGGAGTCAAGCCCGTGGAATTGGAAGCGGGGGGAGACTTCGACCCGAACTTCCATGAAGCGGTGAGCCAGGAGGCGTCCGACGAGGTGGAGGCTGGCAAGGTCTTGCGCGTGGTACGCCGTGGCTATTTCCTGGGGGACCGTCTCTTGCGTCCTGCAAATGTCATCGTGGCGAAGGCTGCGGAGGCTGGAGAGGAGGGTGGCAACTAAATGGCTGACCGCGACTTTTACGAGGTGTTGGGCGTTTCCAAGGGCGCAACCGCATCCGAGATCAAGAAGGCCTATCGCAAGATGGCGATGAAGTTTCATCCGGACCAGAATCCGGATGATCCCAAGGCCGAGGAAAAGTTCAAGGAGTTGGGCGAGGCCTATCAGGTGCTCAGCGACGAGGACAAGCGCGCGGCCTATGACCGCTACGGACATGCAGCCTTCAAGCAAGGCGGCATGGGTGGTGGTGGCGGAGGATTCGGCGGTGGCTTCGGCGACCCGATGGATATCTTTTCGCAGGTCTTCGGCGGTGCCTTTGGAGGTGGTGGCGGAGGCTTCGAAGACCTCTTCGGAGGCGGAGGACGTCGTCGCGATCCCTCTGGCAAACAGCGCGGTAGCGACCTGCGCTATGACCTCGAGATCACCCTCGAGGAAGCGGCAACCGGAGCGGACAAGGAGCTGGAACTGGAACGTGCAATGCCGTGTTCGACCTGCAAGTCAACGGGGTCCAAGGGAGGCGGCTCCCGTCCCTGCACGACTTGTGGCGGTCGGGGGGCGGTGACGCGTCAGGCCGGTATCTTCGTCCAGCAAACGACCTGTCCCGAGTGTCGCGGAGCCGGCCAAGTGATTGCTGATCCCTGCAACGATTGTCACGGCGACGGCCGGGTCGAGAAGTCGGACCGAATCAAGATCAAGATTCCAGCCGGAGTGGACGATGGCATCCGTCTGCGCTCTTCAGGGAATGGCGATGCGGGAATGCGTGGAGGGCCTTCGGGCGACCTCTATGTCTTCCTTCATGTGCGTGCTCACAATGTTTTCCAGCGCGAGGACAATGACCTCTTCTGCGAGGTTCCGGTTCCTTTTGCTACGGCGGCCCTCGGTGGCGAAATCGATGTGCCGACCTTGGAGGGGAAAGCTTCCATCAAGGTTCCAGCCGGGACCCAGGGAGGCACTACTTTCCGCCTGCGAGGACGTGGTATGCCGGAAGTGGGAGGCGGCCGAAAGGGCGATCTCCACATTCAGGCCAGCGTGGAAGTTCCCACCAACCTGGACTCCGGCCAGAAAGAGAAGCTGCGTGAATTCGCCGAGTCCATCGGCCAGAAGAATTCACCCATGCAGGAAGGCTTCCTCGAGCGCGCCAAGAAGTTCTTTGGCAAGTAGACCCCAACGATGGACCGCTTCTATATTTCCCCCGATTGCTGGTCGCCGGACGACCTGCGATTGACGGGGGAAGAGGGGCACCATGCCGTGCGGGTGATGCGCAAGAAGCCGGGCGACCGCATCGAGGTCTTCGATGGAAAGGGACGCTGGGCGCGCGGGGTGGTTTCCGCTTGCGAGCGCTCCGAGCTGAGCCTGACCTGCGAGGAAGAAGGTTCTTCCGCAGCGGTTTCCCCCCAAGTCAACTTGGCGGTGGCTATCCCGAAAGGCAAGACGATGGACTTAATTGTGCAGAAGGCGGTTGAGCTCGGGGTCAACGGGATCCAACCACTTGCTACTAGAAATACCGTAGTTAAGATTTCGCCCAAAGAAGGGGCTGAAAAGTCGCAGAAGTGGCAGCGGGTGGCCTTGGAGGCCTGCAAGCAATGCGGGCAGAATGATTTGCCCTCGGTTGCTCCGGTGGCCTCGCTGGAAACCTTTCTACAGAACTCCGGGGATGGAGCCAGAGTCATTGCCTCGCTAGCTCCCGGTGCCGTTCCCGTGCGGGATCATCTGGAGTCCCTCCCTGTGACCTGTTCGCAGGTCAGCTTTCTCGTTGGCCCGGAGGGAGACTTCACCAGCGACGAGATCGCAGCCGCCACCGATCGGGGATTTCGTCCGGTGACGCTGGGGGACATTGTTCTCCGCGTTGAGACCGCTTGCATGTTCCTCGTCTCTGCCGCGCGCTATCGCTTTTCCTAACAGGTTCATGCCTCTTCCCAGCCGCTTTCGGAGTGGCTCAATCGAGGTCGAGGCGCTAGCTCGCCACGCGGATTCGCATTTTATCAGTAAGCTGAAAGTCTTCAATGAGGCAGACTTCCACCGTTCGCTCACCAGCCCGATAGGCCAGATAGGCGGTTTGACCATCCTCTAGCAGGCCTGCGGCAAAGTCTTTGGAGATTTGTTCCTCGCCATCTTCGCTCAATGGACAGTCATGAATTCGAAACGGGTCCTCGTCCCCGACAAGATAGAGTGAGGGGTGAAAGCCCGCGTAGCCTTGCCGGGCCACAACCGCTTGCATCAATTCCTGGTAGTCCTCGAATGTCATCGACCTCCCTTATTCGTCCGAAGTCGATTCCGTCGTTGGGCTGGCATTGCTCGAGGTTGAGGTCGAAGCTCGCTCGAGTTTGAGGTCCTTGGACACGATCACAAAGAAGGCCCCTGAGCCGACGAAAGCAATCAGGAGCAAAATCGCGATGGTGAAGTTCAGGAACGTTCTCATGCCGCTATCTTAATTCGGCCCTTCCGTGGAGTGCAAGGCTAGTCTCCGCAAGGCCCGATACGCAGTTATCCAGAGCTCCGAACTCGCGCGAGGTCTTCTACGGATGAGATCGCCTTTCGAATCAGACATCGGCTCCCTCACGATACTTGAGCAAGGCGGCAAAGGCGCCATCCTGCTTGTCGCGATGGGGGAGGGACTGTCGGGTTTCGACTACCTGGAGATTATGGCCCTTGGCAAAGGGAACCACCAGGTCCTCGTTCTCCTCCCGTTCGATAGAGCAGGTGGAGTAGACGATGCGTCCGTCGGCTTTCAGGCACTTCTTGGCGTTGGAGAGAATGGTCTTTTGGATCTCACTCAGTTCCGTAATTTGCTCTGGTGAGAGTCGCCAACGGGCATCGACACGGCGGCGCAGGACTCCGGTATTGGAGCAGGGGACATCCAGTAGGATGGCGTCGAAACGCTTGTGCCAGTCCTCGGGCGGGGCCTGGGTCCAGTCAAAGACCTGGCTCTCGGCGATGGTGACTCCGAGATTGGACAGGTTCTCCTCCAAACGGGGAATCCGCAGTTCGTTGGAGTCGGTGCACACGAGCGAACCTTCGTTTTTCATGCTCGCCGCGATGAGAGCAGCCTTTCCGCCCGGAGCGGCACAGGCATCGAGAACCGTTTCACCCGGCTTGGGATCTAACAGTTCTACGGAGAGTCTAGTAGCAGGGTCGGTCATGTAGACCAGGCCGGCCTCGGTCCATTCCGAGGGAACGGGGCCGTCGAGATAGTAAAAACCTTCCAAGTCTGGCATCGCCTCCAAGCGGGGATCTCCCTTTAACGCTTCCGATTCACTGCGGAGGGGATTGAGGCGCAGGGTGGTGTCGGCCGGCTCATTGTTCCACTGCATTAGCGCGGTGGCGGCATTTTTGCCATATTGGGTGCGCCAGCGTTTGGTGAGCCAGTCGGGGTGGGAATAGAGTTCGGCGGGGGGGAGTTCGGCCGCGCGTTGCATCAAGCTCTTGCGCTTCTCAATTCCCCGACGCAAAACGGCGTTGATGAGACCGCGCACGGGCGCTCGCCCACAATTGACGGTCTCGTTCACGGCGGCGTGTTCGGGGATGCCCAGAATGAGAATTTGAGCGAGCCCCACTCGCAGAATATCCCTTGTTTCGTGATCCAGTTTGCCATGGCGACAACGGGCGATGTAGAAGTCCAGCAGGCGACGGTTGCGGAGCACGGCGAGGATGATGGCATTCAGGAGCCCCCGATCAGCGCTGGAGAGGTGGTTTCTGCGGGCGTGCTTGTCGATGAGGTTCTCGGCGTAAACATGACCTTTGGACCACGCGCGAAGGATGGAAACGGCGGCGCGACGAATATTTTTATCCTGCTTGGGCATTGCTGGCGAACATTGTGCAATTTTTTGTCAGGAGTCGAGACTGATGGAGAAAAGGCTCCGTATTCTTGCCAAACAGACTCTCCTTGAATTCCTTCCGTAAGGTCCGCGGTGAGGGGATGGTGAAGCCCAGTATTTTAGGGAAAAGACTGGGTTTGTCGTTCCTCCGCAAGTTCTGTGCATTTTCTAACAGTTAGTTGACTGGCGGCCTCAACTAGCTGTTAGTTCACCCCTTGACGAAAAAAAATCCGCATTATTTCGCGTCGGAGAAAAACCCAAAACTCGATGGTTTGCGAGCAAGTTGCATGCCAGTGGAGTATCTTAGACGCCGGAATTTTGAAATTTTGTGAGTTTTCGTCATTCAAGCGCAAACCATATGAAATTTAAATACCCCATGTTGTTGTCAGCAGTTACCCGGCCTCTCTTGGTCGTGGCGACTTTTGCTGGATCTCTATCTGCCGCATCGATCTCGTGGGACGGTGACACGAGCACGGACTTTGCATCCGATGCCAACTGGGTCGGAAACTTGGCCCCCAGTGATGACCTTCTCACCGATACTGCTGTGTTTTCTGGTCCGGTGACCGCGAATCAACCCGAATTGTCTTTGGGCGACCGGAGTGTGTTTGGTCTCGACTTTCAGTCCGGGGGATGGACCTTGGGCGGAAGTTCGACTCTCTTCTTGGGAGGAGATATCACCAGTGCCGGCGACAATGAAATTGCGGTGCGATTGAATGTTGCCAATGCAGAGCTGAAGACCATTTCCGCTGCAGCAGGGACATCTCTGGTTCTCAATGATATCTCTGCGGACAATGCGAATCGTGGCAATCTCACCATCGGAGGAGAAGGCACGATCTATATGGAGGGGGTGAACGACAACCCGTATCTAACGGCAACCATTGCCTCGGGAACCACCGTGGTGAACAAAGGAACGCCCGGTGGAACCGCTGATAATGGCAGCGCCTTCTTCAACGTTACGGTGAACGCGGAAGCGGCGCTTGAGTTTGGTGAGAACCGCACCAACCGTGGTTTAATCGGGCAGATCGCGGGAACTGCAACGGTGAATGGAACTCTGGATTTGAAAGGGGACGGGACCGTCGGCTCCAACTGGAATTTTGGAGGTTTGTCCGGCAGCGGGATTGTGACCAACACGGGAACCGGTGACGTCCGGATTGGAACAAGGACCGGTGTCTTTGCCGGTGAGTTGAACAATGGTTCGCATGTTACCTCGCTCTTGGTTCAGAATAGTGGGAGTGGTCGCTTCGAAATGTGGGGCTCTGGAGACTTCTCCGGCGGAATCGTGGTTAATAACGACGGTGTCGTCTGGTTGAGAAGCAATGCCGCCTTGGGCGCCGAATCCAATACCATTACTTTGGACAGCGGCAAGTTACAGAACCGCGATTCGAATACTGTGGTGGCACCTAGCCACGAGATTATCTTGGGGGACGGAAATGGAACTTTCCAAGCAGGTTGGGGAAAATGGATTGCAATTCAGGGCCTTGTTAGCGGTCCCGGCCAACTGACAATCGCGGCTGATTCTGGCATCGTTTACATGGATGGAACCGCCAACACCTACGAGGGAGGAACCGTCATCAACGGGTTTCTGCAGGCGAAGGCCGGAGGAACCTTTGGGCTCGAAACCAGTCCGATCACCTTCAATGGAGGAACCTTGAAGAACAACAATGCCTCAATTGAACTTGGTGCTCGTGATATCAATATCGGGGCCGATGGGGCGACCATCATCGTTGGCTGGGGAAATGGCAATAGACGGATTGTTTCCAGCGGGGTGATTCAGGGGGAAGGCCAACTGACCGTCGGAAATGATACCGGTGCTCTCTGGCTGCAAGGTGTTGCCAATACTTATGCAGGAGGAACTGTCATTGAGGGCGCTGGTAAGATTCAAGCTGTGGGTGATGGCTCCCTGGGTTCAGATATCTTGGGAGTCACCCTTGATGGAGGGACTCTGACTAATTTGGACTCCGAGCTCAACCTAGCGGCAACCCGGGTGATTACTCTAACCGAAAACGGTGGAACTCTGACTGCTGGCTGGGCGAAGCTGTTAGCGGCTGCCGGGTTGATTACAGGGCCCGGACAACTCACTATCGGTGCTGACAGCGGTTTCGTTTACCTCGATCATACCGCCAATGACTTCACCGGTGGACTTTTGGTGAACGGCATTGTTCGTCCTCTGGAGAACGGTTCGCTGGGAGATTTGAGTGGGGTGGTGACGATGGATGGTGGAACCTTTTATCCGAGTCTGAGCGATGTGACTTTCCCTGACACCCGCAGCTTCACTCTCGCGGAAGGCGGCGGAACCTTCACATCCAATGGGACGACTACTCTCGAAGGCGGTATCGGAGGAGCGGGTGATTTGATCGTAAATGGCGACGGAGTTCTGGCTCTGACTGGAACCAATACCTACACCGGCGATACCTACGTTAACAGCGGAGTCCTGTCGGTGGGCGACGGTTCCGACGAGAGTGGAATCGCCGACGATAGCACGGTCTACGTTCAGTTCCCGGGAGTCATCGATCTCAATTTCTCAGGAACGGACACCATTGGTCGTTTGGTCGTTGATGGAGTGCAGGTCGATGCGGGAGTTTATACGGAAGCCGACCTGGATGGTGCCATTACTGGAAGCGGAAGTCTGACCGTGACAAACGGGCCTGCCTTGACCGTTCCCAACATCATTGATGTGGCCTTCGATGAGAGTGGCAATGTGGTCCTGACCCTCGACGGTTCGGAATTCGGTCTCACGGTTCAACAGTCCAACGACTTGAGCGAAGACTCCTTCGCCGATATTCCTTCGACTCCGGGAACCAATACCCTCACGATCGATGCGGGTCTGGTAGACCCCGATGAAGACAACGCCGACTTCTATCGCGTGCGAAATTAATTCCTGTTTTCCACCCGCTTCTTGTTAGGAGTGGGTGGAAGACCTTGTTTCGAACTTTTCTTCCAATTGCCCGCTGGTCGGGCAATTTTTTTTGCCTGGATCATTCTGTTTGAATTCTCGCCAGATCACCGATGTCAGTTTGGCGCTACTCGTTGGGTAGATAGGGCTCGAAGGTGGTGGCCTTTCGCCTCGCGTGATTGCGCGCAGCCTTGGCCGCTTGCTTGTAGAGATGTTCCTGCAGCCGATAGGGGCGTTCGCCTTTCTCCGGCACCACAGGTCTGCCTTTGCCATCGGACTCGATGATGAAGGCGTTGGTATTGTCCTTGAAGCAGGCTTCCAGAATCCGGATGAGTTGGCGCTTGCAGGACCGATCTTCGATCGGGGTCATGAGTTCAACCCTGGAGTCGAGGTTGCGCACCATCCAGTCAGCCGAGGAAATGTAGACCTCCGGGTCACCGCCGCGATGAAAGTAAAAAATGCGGGAGTGTTCAAGGAAGCGGTCGATGATGGAGACCACGGTGATGTTCTTGGCGTCCTTTCGGGTTCCGGTTTTGAGGCAGCAAATGCCACGCACATTGAGTTTGATCTCTACCCCGGCCCGTGAAGCCCGGTAGAGTGCGGAGATGATCTCCGGGTGTTGCAGCGAGTTCATCTTCGCCATGATGAGAGCCTTGTCGCCTTGTTGGGCGCGGGTGATTTCGCCCTCGATGAGCTCCAAGACCCGCTGTTTGAGCATGGTGGGAGCTGGAGCGAGCTTTTGCAGGCGAACCAACTTGGAGCGTCCTGTCACCGCATTGAAAAAGAGGGAGGCATCCGCGCCGTATTCAGGACGGCAGGTTAGATAGGAAATATCGGTGTAAAGTCGGGCGGTGGACTCATTGTAGTTGCCGGTGCCGAGGTGGACGTAGCGGCGGAGTCGTCCGCCCTCGTTGCGCGAGACCAAGGTGATTTTGGCGTGGGTTTTCAGGCCTTTGACCCCATAGACCACTTGCACGCCGGCTCGTTGCAGCTCCTCCGCGCGATGCAAGTTATTGGCTTCATCGAAGCGCGCTTTCAATTCGATGAGGACGGTGACTTGCTTCCCGTTTTGCGCCGCTCGGATCAAGGCGTCGATGATGGCCGAGTCTTCGGCGGTGCGATAGAGCACTTGCTTGATGGAGAGGACCCCGGGGTCGCTCGCTGATTCCTTCAACAATCTCACAATGGGTTCGAAGGATTCGAAGGGGTGGGAAAGAAGGATGTCGCGGGTGGCGATGGCCTCGAAGATCGAGGTAGACGGGTCAGGGGCCGGGGCGGGTTGCGGCGGCCACTGCGTTTCCCGCAAATGGTCGTAGCCGGGGCGGAAGGCGAGTTGCATGAACTCGGCCAGTGCCAGCGGACCAGGCACGCGATAAAGTTGGGCTGGACCCGTCCCGGTGAGTTTCTGAATCAGCTTCGTAATATCCCGTGGTGCCCCGGTTCGCAGTTGCAGACGCACCGTGGCCGAGAACCGGCGGGCGGAAAGCACTTCCTCCATCTCGTCAATCAAGTCGGAGGCGTCTTCCTCATCCACCGCAATGTCCGTATTGCGCGTCAGGCGAAAGAGAGCGGTGCCAGTCACGGTCTCGCGGGGGAAAAGGTCGCCCATATGGAAGCGAACCAGATCTTCCAACATCACGAATCCTTCCCCTTCCTCACGCGGAACGGAGATGAAACGCGGGATGTTGACCGGGATGGGAACGAAGGCGTAGCGGGTCTCTTCGGAGGACTCTAGCCGCGCTGCGATGACAATCTGCAGGGAGGGCAGCGCAATGGCGTGTTGGGAGGATTCCAGCGCCAAGGGGGTGAGCATGGGAAAAATGAAGGACGAGAAGTAGTCGTCCACCCCAACCCGTTCTTCCGGGGTGAGGTCCTGTGGTTGCAGATGGGTGAGGCCTTTCTTGGAAAGTTCCGGTCCAATTTCATCGACCAGGATACGGTACTGCTCGCTCGACATTTCCTGACAGCGCTTGCGAATCTGCGTCAATTGCTGCGAAGGAGTCATCCCGGTGAGATCCCGGATCGTCGAGCCCGAGCGCCGCATCATGGTCAGTCCTCCGACGCGAACTTGGAAGAATTCATCCAAGTTGGAAGCGGTGATCGCCAGGAATTTGACCCTTTCTAGAATCGGGACATCGGAGCGGGTTGCCTGTTGCAGAACACGCTGGTTGAACTCCAGCCAAGAGAGTTCGCGGTTGATGAATTGGTCGGGCATGATTTTGAAAATGGTGGAAAGGTGAGGGCCTATTCGGCGATGATGACTTCCAGGCCGAAGATGTCGCGGAACAGATCCGCCTTGCTCTCGAGAGCCAACCGCTCGGTAGTGGCATCCGGGATGTCCTTGAGCTCTAACAGGAGTTTGTCCTTGATGACGCGAACCGTCAAATCCCGCACCCTGTTAGAGTGTGTTCTCTCGAGAGCATCCGCTACGCGGAGAAGAGAGGCCAGCTTGCTGACCCGGATTCGTTCGGGGTGGGGAAGGGAACGATAGAGATCGTGCGTCAGCTTGGGTGGCGACATGCGGTGATAGCGCGCCACAAGAGCTACCAAGGTGCGTTCGCGTGCAGAGAGACCGAAAATCTCCGAGTTGAGAATGATATACTCGGAATGTTTGTGGTGGGCATGGGGACTCACAAAGCCCCCCACCTCGTGAACGATTGCAGCGACATGCAGCAAGAGCGCATCCTGATCCGAGAGGTTGTGCAGTTCCTGAGTTTCTTCGAAGAGCCTTTTGCAAAGAAAGGCCACCTGCTCACCGTGATTGCTGTGGGTCTCGTATTTCTCGGCCAGATTCTTTGCCGAGCGAATCACCTCGGTCTCGAACTCCCGCGTGAGTCCGGCTGAGAAGGGAAGATCGTGCAGCAATCCGCGCTCATAATCAGAAGTCGGGATATGCACTTGCTTGACACCGAAGGCCTCCGCAATGGCGAGGTTGATTTGCAAAGCTGGCAACAGGGCATCCGCGGTATGGTAGTCCAACTGATAAGCCGCCGCGCGCTGGTCCTCCGGCAGGCGGGCCGCTTCCAAAGTCAAGGTCCGCAAGGCCTTTACCGAGCAGCGGGTCGAATTGGAGCTCTTGAGAAGATAGGGAGCCAGAAGCTGGATCTCATAACCAATCAAGACCAATTCCTGAACCTCTTGGTCCCGCAGGTCGAAGAGAATGCGCGAAATCGGGCCCGAGGCGTTGTCGCGAATCAGGCGCAGCTGCGATTCGCCCTCGGCAAAGGAAGCCTCAATAATCTCCGCCGTCCGGTGGGTTCCCATCCGATAGGACTCGTATTCTTCAATATGCCCCTTGGAGAAAAGAAGTGCGCGGGTATTCCCGGGCCCTACGTGCACCACCAGCGTCACCCGCTTGCGCATGGACTCGATCTCGTGCAGTCGGCGAAGGGTCTTCAGATAGACCAATCGGGTCATCTCGCCGTCATCCAGAATCTCGATCGGCAATCCGGTGGCCACCGCCAAACGATTGGCAATCAACTCCCGGTTGGTTGCTTCGGAAAGAATATTGGAGGCGACCACTCGCGAGACTTCCGCCAGCCCAGCGCCTAGCTCACGCAATGAGACCATGTAACCCGCCAGAATCTCGACCACCCGCTCTGCAGTGGAGCGGGTGACCAAGCCCTTGGAAAATATATCACGCGCGAGGGGAAGAGGTTGCTCCAAGAACTCCAAGGGCACCGGGTTTTCCGAATCGGCACAGTCCAAGATCAACATCGAAACCGCCGAGGCCCCCACGTGAATGGAGGCGCGGATTGCCGGTGCTTCACTGCGATTTTCGGATTCTCGGGCATATGATTCCATGCGGAAAAAATCTTAACCTGAACACGCGGAAAGAACACACGATTTTCTGTGACGGAATGCGGGGATTTCCCGCGGGTAGGGAAGGGGGGCCTCCATGTCTTTTGGGGCTTCGTCGCTGGAGAGGATCCTAGTGGGCTAAAAACTTGGAAAAACCGGAGAGAAAGCCGCTCCGAGCGCAAAAGCCACCGTTCGCGAGCAGTTGCAAGTGGCGTGAACCTTGGGGTCGGCCCCTTAAAGACAGATTCACGCAACAGGAGCATTGACAGCCCATCTGAAACAGCCTAAGCATTCCGCCCCGCAAGGGAAAAGGCGGCGTGGCCAAGTGGTCTAAGGCGCGGGTTTGCAAAACCTGTATTCGGCGGTTCGAATCCGCCCGCCGCCTCCATTTTTTCCAAGCTCATCTATCTGCTTGAAGAAATTCTAGGAGTATCTTCGACCAATCGTGCCTCAGGAACAAAAGGGGGCAGACAAAAGGGGTCAGTCCAGGGGAAAACAAAAGGGGTTAGACCGTTTTCCAGATGAAGTTGCCGAAAAAGACGCAAAACAAACTGTACTTTTAGGGTGTCTTTCTGAGAATCGCAGATCGGCCGTCAACGTCAGTTTCCAAATCATCAGAACGCTTCACTGGAGGAAATCCAAGTTGCGATGAGTTGTTGTCGGGACAAGCGTTCAGAGCGAAGACTTTCCGCCATTCATCTCTTACTTGTTGGAGTGACTTTTGAGCATACCATTGCTCATTTTCATATGAGCGAAAGGACGCTTCGCCTTTGGATTAGTCGGTTTAACGAGGCCGGGATTGATGGGCTCACTTACCGACCAGGCGGAAGACCTCCACGTAAGCTAACAAGCACTGAAATCGACTCCCAAATTACTCCTTACGTGAATGAGCCTTCCAAAGCTGGGCAAACTCACTGGACTGCGACGAAGCTCTGTGGCTGGTTGCGGAGAGAAAAGAAATTAGACCTCAGTTATTCAACCTTGGTGCGCTACCTTCATGAGAAAGGTTTCGTTCGACGGTTACCCCGCCCCGTTCCTGAACCTTCCGACCCGCAGCGCTGGGAAGAGCAGCGTGAGGCCTTTGCCGAGGAACTTATCACGTTGATGGAAGACCCTCAAACGGTCGTGTTTTTCGGAGATGAAGTTGGCTTT
>NZ_BMXI01000023.1 GCF_014651675.1 Roseibacillus persicicus | reverse complement strand
CGATAGGTCCTGTGAGAGTAGGTCGTCGCCAGTTATAAGCCCGATTTCGTCTAACGACGAAGTCGGGCTCTTTTTTTGCCCGCGTTTCAGGCGCTTTCTCACTGCTCAGTTTGCTTTGCGGACTGCGCTTCGACGGTATGATTTTGCGCGGTCGAATTCGCCACAAGAACAACTACTGGAGCCAATCAGGTCCAAGCTCTTTAGGTGTTCCGGTCTTTTATGAAATACATGCTGTATTTCGATTCTCCCATATTTCTAGAAGCATCCGACAGGATCAACTCCCATCTCAATTTAGATTGATAGAAATTCAACTAATCTGGACTAAATACGGAAATGTGTTTGCTTAGGCCTCTTTCTTGCTTCAGAAAAAGGAGCAGCTTGCCAATTGAATCATCGTGACTTCGAAGACTGATTTATCAGACCCACCGGAAGATAGTCTCTACAGTGAGGCGTCTGCTCCTATCTCAACTGACAGCAATGAGTCTCAGGAAGCATCTTCGGTTGAAATTATTTCAAATGAGGCTCTTTCAAAGGGGAAGGACACTGGAGGAAATCTCAAACAAAATACACGAAGGTCATGGTTGCCTTGGAAGAGACAGAATCGTCGGGACCAACAGTTGTCCCAGCTGAGAGAAGGTTATATCGAGTTAATTGAGCTCATTCGTTCAATCAGCAGCCATCTTGAGTGGCAGAAGCAGGAAAATTCTCAAGTAAGTGCTCTGGTTGAGTCTCTGCCGCCGGCCCTCAATAGCTTTGAGAAGTTAGCGACTTCGCAGCAGCAGGTCACCGCAATTCTCGGCCGAATCAATTCACATATGGAGGATTCAAATCTCAAGGATCAGAAGCTTCTTGAGAACATGCAGGGTTTCAATTCGACGATTAAGGAGGTGAGCGCGACAAATCACAATGCCTTGGGAACTCTCAATCAGGTTCAGGATAGAATTGGTCAATCCGATGAGCGAATGACCGCGCTTTTTCAGCAAGCCAGTCAGACCAATGAAGTCGTGGGTGACATGATGATGCGACTGGAGAAGAGACTTTTTTTATCCAATATCACTCTTATCGTTCTTCTCGTTTTGCTGATGGGGTTGGGGATTTTCTTCGCGACTCGCGGTCCAGCCAGAGAAGTGCGGTATGTTCACTCGCCCGAGTCAGTAATGGAAGAATTAGGGCCGGGCCAGGAATCTCAGATTATGAAGAAGGAGGATGATGATGCCAGAGAGACTGCGCCAGCTGTGCAGGATCCCGTGGCTCAGGAAGGTTCGGCCTCGTCCTCAACTGAATCAGAGTCCGTAATTGAATCAGAGTCCGTAATTGAAGAAACTGAATTATTCCCCGGATTGGTTTCGCCTGAAGCTGAAGGTCATTCGCCAGTTCCTGATGCTGACGAAATCGATGAAGAGCTCCCGCCTGTTGAAATTCCGATTCAGTAATCAGGGAAGTTTCCATCCTGCCCGTTTGGCGAGGTATTCTTTTTGAGGCAGGAGGATGTATACTGGGTTTTGGCTTGGATCTAACCATTGGATGATGGCGGCAAGATTGCTTTCTTGCATAGTCGTACATCCAAAAGTTGCCTTGCTGCCCCCGCCTCGCCAAATATGGAAAAAGATAGCTGAGCCCGCTCCTGGAATGGAGTGCGGGGCATTGTGGTTGATAAAGAGTTTGAGGGAGTGAGCGGTGTCTCCTTGTCGCATTTGCTGTTTTTTCTCCCAAGTGGTCGATGGCTCGTGATCGAGTCGGATGTGTTGGTTGTAAGAGCGTGAAGTCGGGTCTTCGACCCAGAGATCACGGCGTGTGATTTGGGTGTAGGAGAGATTCGGGTGATGTTTGATTTTTTCCGCATAGCCCCAGGCTCCACCCAAGGTGAATACGCCGGCAGGAGCTCTGCGATCTCCCTCCTTTTTGAGGGTGACGCCAGCGGGAAGAGGATGGAGCCCCCGACCCCAGGCGAGTCCAGTTGAGCCCAAGCGTCCTTTCCAAGGTTTCGAAACTTGAGTCCAAGTTCCACCAGCGTCTTTTTGGTAAAGTTGGAGGGTGACGTGTGAAGAATTCCAATCACCGGCAAGACCCACTATCGCCTGACTGGTGCTTTTAGGGAGCTCAAATCCAAAAAGGGGGCCAATGGCGAGCAAAAGTGCGACGATAATTTTCATGATTGGGGATGAAGTGTGATTTCTTCGTTTGGACTGGTTCTCAAATGCAGCTATTCGGTCAGATGAAGTTTCAGGAGATAATTAGGCTATTTTTTTTGAAGGAGAACTTGAAAAGCTGACCCAGCCCCATTGGGGTCGAGGAGGAATCTGTCTTCTTGGGAGCCGGATGCAAATGGTTGAAGAAACTCGCTTTGTGTTTTTAGAAATTGGGTCTCCAAGCCAAGTGATTCTCCCCAGTATTCCAAGTCAGCGAAATCGACATCAGTCGTCAGGTCGACGTGGCCTGCATTTTGATAGAGATTATCTCGAGTGAGCCTGTCTTGGAGAAAGTAACCCCGGAGCGAGCCCGCAATTTGACGCTGTCGGATAGTGTAGTCGATAGTTAGAATCTGACCCTTCTCCCATGAAGGAAGCCAATCCTGTAGCCATTGATGATAGCTTTCGTGAACTTCCAGTCGTTGCTGCCTCGGGTAGTTTCTTTTGAACTGGGTGGAGTCTGGAAGCTCTTCAACTGCGCGAAATTGCTCTGAAAGTGTCTGTTGTTTTCCACTCAGATAGAGCTCGGTATAGCCCTCTGATTCCTTGCGAAAGATTCGGACTGGGAAGGCGTCGACGAGCTCATTAGAGTAGATGAAGGCGTGGCCCCTACAGGCGGCGAGAGCATCTTGAATCGTGGAGTGATGCTGAGCTTTTGGGACGGCAGCCTTCTGTAGCTTGCGCAAGGTCGGAGAGATTTCTACCAAATGCTGTTTGATGCGTAGCCTTGTTAGCGGCGGAAGGGCTTGGCGAACCGTTTGGGCCAGAAGGCCTGTTCCGGGGCCTACCTCGACGAGGTTTCGACAACCTGATTGTTGGAAGAGAGATGCAATGGCTCGGCCGAGGGCTCGAGAGAGCTGTGGCGTGGTGGTGAAGTCACCCCGCGAGCCAACTGACTTGATTCGAGAGGTGTAGTAGCCGCGCTCGGGGTGGTAGAGCGCGGCGTGCATGAACCGGTCGAAACGGATCATCTCCCGTGCTCTTGCCCGATGGCTTGACAGGCTTTCAAATCGAGTTTTCCGGAAGCCAGAACAGGAATTTCGGGGACAGGAATGATGACTTTGGGGCACCAGAGTGAAGGGAGTCCCGCATCGAGCAACTTGTATCTGAGGTCGATGACTTCCTGCTCCAGCATATCGCCTGCCACGGTGGAGAGCAGTCCGATTCCTTCGCCCTTTTGCTGATCCGGCACGCTGACGATCGCAACCTTGCGAACATCATCTTTTTCAAGTCCAAGAACCTTGTCGACGGCTGCTTCGACGACCTCGTGAGGAACCATCTCACCTGCAATTTTCGAGAAGCGAGACATCCGCCCTTCGATAAATAGAAAGCCGTCATCATCAAAGCGAGCCACGTCGTTGGTCTTGAACCATCCATCTTCAAAGACGCCCGCAGTGAGGTCGTCCCGATTGAGGTAGCCGGGAAAGATGTTGGGGCCCCGCAACCAGAGGATGCCCGATTGATTCAATTGAACGGGTTGGTCTGTAGCGGGGTCGGTAATTCGGGCCGCAATTCCTGGCAGGAGATGACCAACGGAGCCCGAGCGGCTGCTGGCCACGACTGTGAGATTTTCGCTGCCCTCCAGCGGGGGGAGATTGACGTTGGTTGCGGGAGAGGTTTCGGTAAGGCCGTATCCTTCGAGGGGGCGAATCCCAAATTTTTCTTCGAAGGAGTCAGCCAGGGACTCAGGTAACTTTTCTGCTCCAGTGATCAGGATTTCGAGAGAGGCCAACTGCTCGGGTTGGACGCGTTTCAGATAGCCGCGGAGGAAAGTGGGAGTCGCGAGGAAAAGCGGGATTTTATGTTCTTCGATGAGTTCGGCGAGTCGCTTGGTCTCCAGCGGAGAGGAATATGTAACTAGGTTCAGCCCTTCGATGATTGGATACCATAACGTTACTGTACAGCCGAAGGAGTGGAAAAGGGGAAGACAACCGAGAATCTTGGAGTCTTCGGGGAGTTTGATCCGACTGGAAAATTGGCAAACATTTCCCAAAAGATTTCGGTTGGTGAGGGGAACGCCTTTGGGTTCGCCTGAAGAACCGGAAGTGAAAAGGAGGATGGCTTCGTCGTCTCCCTTGCTCTGTCCAATCCCGAGAATCTTGACGAGGATTTCTGCGGGCAAAAGCTTGGAAAGCACCACCCATTTGATGATGTGTTTCTTGATTTGAGGCAGAGTGCGCTCGATGAAAATCAGGTCACGGTTCGGGGGCCAGGGGAAAGAGGAAACTTTTCGGACAAAGGGATCGGCGGTAATGAATTTATCAATATCAGCCTGCTTGATGGATGAGCGGACCGCTTCTTGCGAGGCGGTGAAGTTTAGATTGACCGGAACTTTGTTCGCAAAGAGGACCGCGAGGTTCGCAATCATACCGCCTTTGCCCGGAGGAAGGAGAATTCCCACCCGTTTCTTGGTGGTTGCCTTCGCAATTTCCTTGGAAAAAGCAATGGCGACTCCGAGAATTTTGGAAAAAGGAAGTTCCGAGTCGTCGGTCCCATCGTGGAGGACGGAGGTGTTGGCATGGAGTTTGAGACCCTTCAAGAGAGCCACTGCCAGAGAGCCGTTGAGGAATTCGCGGCTGGAAAATGCGGCCTCAGAGGCTTCGAACAAAGATTCTTGGTAGGCTGGCAAGCTGGCTTCTCCCGCAGCCAAGGGGATCCCGAAGGTAATGATGGAGTCCGGAAGCGAAGCCGAAGGTTCCACACTGAGTTTGCACTGGGAAGGGACGTGAATGGCCACCGGAGTGACGCTTAGTCCAAGCAGGCAGAGGAATTTGAGAATTGCAGAAGGAACGACAGTGGGGGTCCCGGGGCGGGCATTGGCCACGCCGGGAACGAAGAGGACCACGCCATTATTGGCCAAAGCTCCTGCCAAAGCTCCGGCGACAGTAATCGGATTGTCATTGCGGGAAAAAACCGCGCCATTGACCTGGGGGCGGTCGAGGTGCTTCTGAACCTCTGGATCAATTGCCAGATTCTCTTCAATTAGGAAGGTGACGCGTCGGTCGGCGAGCTTGGACTCCAAAGCCAGCAGCTGAGAAAGACTAAGATTGCCTGGAATCAAGAGGGTTCCAGTGGTGGGCAATCGGTCTGCTCCGATGATTTCGACGTTTGCGGTGCTCATGTGGAGAGCAATAAAAGCAGGCTCACCGAAAAGGGCGAATCGATTTTTCTGACTACTTGTTCGTTTCAGTCGATGGAAGTTGCTGGCGCACGTACTTTGCCAGAAGGTCGCCTTCCAAATTCACCTTCTGCCCAATTTGAGCGGTTCCGAGATGAGTGGCAGATACCGTATGCGGGGTAATCCAACAAATCGCCGAATCCTCGGTGAGGTCGGCCAAGGTCAGAGAAATTCCGTCGATTGCCAAGGAGCCCTTCGGAATACAAAGCTGCCGGATATCAGGGGGGAGACTAACCTCCAGGCGATGGTCTTGGCCGTGTTCGGACCAATCGCGAATTTCCCCAGTCGCATCAACGTGGCCTTGCACAAAATGTCCACCCAATCGGTCTCCTACCCGGAGGGCCCGTTCGAGATTGACCTGGGCTCCTTCTTCCAACTGACCCAGCGAAGTGACCTCCATGGTTTGTGCCAGAATGTCGAAGGACGCTTCGTAGATCGAAATTTGGGTCACTGTCAGGCAGCATCCGTTGACGGCCACGGAGTCCCCCAGGGAAAGTTCACCAGCGAATGGCAGGGCCACTGTTAGCCGGGCCTGCTCGCCTCTTTCTTCCCGCCGGGTTATAGTGCCAACAGCTTCGACTAGTCCGGTAAACATCAGATTCGCCTAGTGGGATTCGACGTGCTCAACCTCTGGAGTGGTTGGCTTGGACTTGCTGGTCAAGCTGTCGAGGTTGGGGAGGAAGGTCATGCAGAGGTAGCAAATCACGGTGGGGACAAGGGCTCCTGCTGCCAATTTGAGCGGAGAGATTCCTCCAACGAAGTGCTTGGAAAGGATAGACTGACCTGCAGGGTTGGGGGCGTTGGCGATTACGGTCAGACCGCCTCCAACAACCGCTCCTGCGACGACCGCATGTTTGGCATCAAATCCGATTCCAGAAACCTGAGAGGCGAGGTAGGTGATCGCGGCATTGTCGTTGAAAGCGGTCAGAATGGTTGCTCCCAGACGGAGAAGGTTGGGGGAATCGTTGAGGGACACGATAATGGGGTCAATCCACCAAGCCTGACATCCACCATGAATGATGAGAGCTCCCAGGAAGAATCCGACCAGAAGAGGCCCCTTCATGGAAATTGCATTCTGGTGATGGCGGGTTGCTGCCACGAAGGCGAGGAAGAACAAGAATCCACCGATGAAGAGAATGGGGTCGTGAACGTTGACCACGGTCCAAGCCAGGAAGAAAACGTGGACCGAAATCACCCAGGCAGGGATAGGGTCCTCGCGCTCATGCCAAGCAATGGGGTGCTGGATGCCATCTTCCACCCCGTCGGCGCTATCGGCCAGGCGGGTGAGTTCGCCGCGGAACTTGAAGTAGAACAGAACGTTGGCGATAAAGATGGCGATGACCGCCTTATAACCAAAGTGAGAGAACATGAAGGCCATATCCCAATCCCAAGTGCCAGCTACCATCAGCACAGGAGGGGCGGCGAAGTGGGTGAGAGTTCCTCCAACGGAGACGTTGACGAATAGCAATCCCAAGGTCGCATAGGCGAAAACGGCGTTCGGTTTGTGTTTGTAGAATTTCTTGGCGAGAAGAAGGGCTCCGATGGTCATCGCGGCAGGCTCGGTAATGAAGGAGCCTAGAATGGGAGCAACGGTCATGACCGAGAGCCACCACGCGGCAGGGGAGCCGTGACCCAGTTTGGCGGCGTAAGCCATGAGGATTTCCGCGAAGCGAAGAACTGGGCGAGATGCTGCAATTGCCATGATGATCACCACGAATGCAGGTTCGACGAACTCGCGGTCATGTCCCACGTAGAGTTTGAAGGCTTCCCAGTCGTAGAATCCGATGGCGGCAGCAGCCAAGGCGATGATCCAGATCCCGAAGATCGCTTCGACTTCTCCAAAAAAGTGCAAGATGGTCGCCTTGAAGGAGACGTCATCCTGAGCGTCCGGCTGGGGCTTGGCGGCAGCAGTGAGTCCGAGTTTGTGAATCTTCTTGTGGTGTTCAACCTCAGCTTCGTGGGCCATTTTATTGAACCAGCCAGCCATGAATGTATGGCAGATCGCCAGAAGGAAGATCAGGGAGGCAACCAGATTGAAAGGGTCGGCTTTGATGCGAGCTCCCAGAGTAGCGCCGAGGTTGAGCGAGCCATCGGCGTTCTTTTCCGAAGGCAACTTGTAGGTTGGGATCGGGAACTGGGAGTATTGAGCCTTTTGATGGAGTTCCTTGTTCTCGGGATAGTAGGGTTCGACCTCGTGACCGCCGCCTGCAGCGGACAGCGAAGTGGGCAGAAAAAGGAATACGAAAAGAATGAGAGAACGAAGTAGACCGGACATGACTTGCGAGGGCGGCAGACTTGCCGTTTCAGGGAGAGGAAGGCAAGCGAAACTGGACGATATGCCTTCGAAAATGCGGTCTTCTGTCAGTCAGGCGGCGAGATTGTCATTCTGATTAAAGCAGGTTAGCGTTCGTCCCCATGGTTCGGTATTCAGTTTTACTTTCGCTTCTTTGTCTCTCTTCCTGCGGGCAAGTGGGAGGATTGATTTCCAAGATGAAGCCCGGAGAAGAAGAGGATAATTTTGGAAAGGTTCCGGAAGTTCCCGCTCACTTGCGCGCTGGCGGTAGCGCGACAGCCAAGGTGGAGCCGACCGAAGAGCGTTTGGTGGCGGCGGGAGTCGATCCTGCCTCCTTGGCTGCAAGTCAAGGCGGGGTAGCGGGTCTGCCGTCCGAAGATGATATTATTTTCACCAACCCCGACGATTTCGAAGGGTCGGAAGCCGCCATCCAGGGTCTCTTCGGTGTCGCTCGAAAGGACTGGCAGGAAAGTCATACCGTTGCCAAAAACCTTTCTCTGGTGGAGTCCAAGCCCCTCCTGATTTTTTTCACTGACACACCGAGTCCGCAAAGCGGAGGGAGTCCCGCTGCGGCTCGTTTGGAAAGCGAGCTGATCGCCCGTTCGGATTTTGCAGATTGGGCTGGAGAGAACTTTGTCCGCTTGAAGCTCGATTTCAATGTCAAGGACCGGAAGTCGGCCGACACGGCTCGTCAGAGCATCGCTTTGGCGAAGGAGAAGTATCTTCTTTCCCTAAAGAAACGCTACAAGGTGGGGGGATTTCCCGCTCTCATCGTGGTCGCTACCGATGGTTCGGTCGTGCAGCACGTCCGTGGTTACCGGAGTGGGAATTCCGAATTCACCTGGGGTCTGCTGCGGACTGCATTGGAGACCAGCAAGGCTCGGCAAAAGAAATTCGAGGAAAAGCTTCAGAAAAAAGGATATCGCAGATGGACGGGAAAGAATGACCTGAAAATTCTGGCCCGGCTCGCAGCTTATAAGGATGGGAACCTGATCTTGATAGCGCCCAACGGGGTGCGCTATGAGACAAAGGAGAGCAATCTGTCGGCAGAAGACCGATTGTGGATCGAAGAGCAAAAGGAAAAGCGCGGCTAGGCTGAGCCGAACAGGGCGCAGTCTTGACGGAACTCATTTTGCCACAAAGACTGCGGCGTGACTTTCCGTATCCTTTTTTCCAGCCTGTTCTTGATGGCTGGTTCTGTTAGCGCCCAGAATGCAGTCAATGGCAACGAGCAAGCTGCCAGTTCTGCTGAGGCTGAACGTAAAATCATGGAGACGACCTTCGACGAGATCCTCACCATCGTCGGAAAGGAAAGTGAAAGGGGAAAGATGTTCCGCCGGGCCCAAAACGAGTGGATTAAATACGTCAAGGAGCAGGCCCAGGCCGATGCCGACGGGGTTAGCGGTGAGGCGAAGTATCCCCAGTCCTATTTTCAGACCATGCGGGAGCTGACCCGTTACCGGACCCGGGTGCTGGAAGGTTGCTTGCAGCGGTTGCAGGCGGAAAAAATTGGCGTTCGGGGCGACGTCGCGAGCAGCACGGAGAGTGCCTCCAGTTCAGGCAATAGCTCGGCGCGAGATTGGAAGAACGAAGTGGGGGACGAGCCGTCGGCTGCGACGGTCGCGTTGTATGAGGCCGAGATCGAAGGAGTGAGCGGAGTCTTGGGTGGTCAGTGGCGCGGAGAGGAACTTTGGCGTGGGGTGTTTCTGGCCGACCGGGGAGATTCCATCGTCCTCTATGGGGGAAAGATGGAGCGAGGCGGGGTGGTCTTTGAGGCTTGGCAAGAGGGCACTCGAATCGGCCGTGGTTTCGTACGCGATGAAGATGGTGATTTGCGTGGTCGCTTTTTTGACGAGCGACGTCGTGAGTCTCCTATTGTGCTTAAGCTCCGCAAGCAGCCCAATCCTGTTTCCTATGACGTTGCGTTGACCCGGTATACCGGCCTTCTGGACACCGAGGAGCTGGAGATCGGATTGGAGTGGCACGACACTCGCTTTGTGCGCGGGAAGATTGGCGAGCGGATCTTGACCGGCCATAATTATTCTCAAGGCAAACTTTTCCTTGTTGAGACTGATGCCGCCGAGGGTGGGAACGCACTTGCGGTTTGGAGTCTGGAGAAAAAATCAGCCGGAGGTGGCACCCGTTGGGCGGGCACCCGCAAGACTCTGGACGGCAGTATTCAGAAAGTTGATTTCGGCCGCTAGCTTGTCGGGATAAGAAATTGTTCGCGGTCTTCTTCCATCACGCAAAATCGTTCCAGCAGAGAAATCGGGGCAAGGACGCTCTCGGAAGCTGGAGAGAAATTTTTTGAAGGACATTGTGTTGTTCGTCTTGAGCAAGGATGTTTTAGCTGGGTTCTGAAAGTAGGAAAAACTCGGTCAAGTCGGCGTAGATTTCGTGACCTAACAGGAGGACGTTGCCGTGGGTGGCGTGGGGGACGATGTGGAGGCTTCGAGGGGTGGTGTCTGGCAGGCTGTTAGAAATGGTTTGGGCGTGGGTGGCGGGGACGAAGGAGTCCTTGGCGCCGTGAGCTAGGAAGGTGGGAATGGATATTTTTTGAGCGGCTCGGGCGGGTGAGATTTCATTGGGGTCGAAGCGGTGTTGCAGACGGAGATTGAGCTGAACGGCTGGGACGAGCGCGGCAAGCGCGGGGGACTTGCGTTCGGCGGTGGTGGTCATGACTTTTTTGAGATGGGCGAAGCTGGAAAGGGAGGCGACGGCGGTAAATTGCTGCGGGTCGGCGGCGGCAAGTTGTAAGGCGATGGCTCCGCCTTGGGAGAGTCCAAAAAGGCCCACCTTTTCGGGAATTTGATGCTTGGCCCGGGCGTGGGCGAGCAGGCGGAGCAGGAGAGGGACTTCGCGCTTGCCGAAGGTGGCAGTGGGGTCGGGATGTTGACCATGACCCGGGAGGTCGGGAAGAAGGCAGGTGAACCCAGCCGCGCAGAAGCGTTCCGCGATGGCGAGTTGGCTTTCGCGTCGGCTGCCATGTCCGTGGAGGAGAAGGATGGCGGCGGGGTCGCTGGCGAGGGGGACTTGACGTTGTTGCAGTTGACCACGAAGGGTGCGTCCTTTTTCGCCGGTAGCAGGGAGGCCTTGGCAAAGGAGATAAGGGGTGCCGTCGGGTGCGGTGTGGGAGGTGATCTCCATGCCGTGTTCAGCAGGGGCGGCGAGGATTTCGTAATGGCGGTCCCGCAGGCGCGCGCGATCGGGGGAGGTGATGCGGTTGCTGGCACTTTGGATAAAGATGAGGAGAACCAGAGCGGCGAGAATGAGGGGAATGGTGAAGTAGCGACGTTTCATCGAGACGAGACGATGAAGAAGCTTTGTGAAAAGTTGATGAAGGGGAGATGAAGAATGGAACTCTGAATATGGGCCCCGCGTTAGAAGACCTCTCGATAGGGTCCTTTTGATAAAAGGACCGCGAGTGGTCAGGTGTGTTCGAATGGCCATCCCGCGGACGACTGCCGGAGGGCTGGGGACCTTCCCCCAACATTCGCGGCAGTTTTGTCAAAACAGCCCTACCGTAGGGGCTGAAATGTCCTTGCTCCGTGCCTTAGTCTTGGATGATGCGGATGGCTTTGAGGGAATCGGAGTCGTAGGTGACTTCCTGGCCTTGGTCGAGGGGCTGCTTGAGGATGTGGACGAAGAGTTCTTCTTTCCATTCATCAGGACTGCGTTGATCGAGGGGTGGGTCGGGGGGACCGAGGGCTTTCCAACCCTTCGGTTCGGATTTCCATGGGGTTAGATTTTGAAACCTCCGCGCAATCTCCCAGCGGTAGTAGTCTTTCCCGCCCGGCTCGACGACGATGAGGGGCGAGCCGGTTGGCATGGGCATGGCAACCTTTGACATGGCCATAATGCGGAGATCGATCGTGGCTTCGTCAATGGCCTCGCTGATGTGTTGGTCCCGGGCCGTGATTCCATTTTCAGCCTTTAATAAAGCTCGAACGAGACGTCTAGGTGGCTCGGGGAGTTCGAGTTCCTCGGGGCTGTGTTCTTTCTTGTCAAAATAGGTTCCAGCGATTGCCTCCATCCGCTTGAGGTGGAATTTTTGCGTTCGATCCATTTCGCTGGAAAGCACTCTGCCCCTATGAAAGGCCGCGGCCTCTTTCATGGCCTCCAAAGTCGCTGCTGGTGATTGCAAGGCTGGTAAGATGTCGTAGACGTGGCCTTGCGGGGTGCAGAAATAGAGCGCGATTTCGCCGGAGATGGTGCCTTTGACGGAGCGGCCTTCGCCGAGCTCGAAGGTGACCGTTCGCACGGGGGAGACGCTTTCCCAAACGGGAACGAAATTGTCGTTGATGAATTGGACGACACGGGAATCGGAGAACGTCACGGTTCTCGCTAAAGTGCCATTTGCTCAGCAGAACTCCTCGTCGAAGTTGCCGAAGAGGTGGAGCACGAGAAGAGGTTTGGTCGGGTTGATTGCCTCTTTGACCGAGCGTTTCCAGATGAGGTCGACCTCGGAGCCATACTGACCGGTGATTCCGCCAATGGCTTCATTGGCGCGAACACGGAGGCGCGGGTCGTCAGACTTGCCGTAGGTGCGGAGTTCGGGAAGAACTGCGGGGCCCTTTTTGATGGCGGAGGCAATGGCTTGGCGAGCTATTGCGGAGTCGGCGGAGGCCAGTGGGTTCTCCTCGGCAAAGACTGTGAGGGCAAGGGCTAGGAAGGGCAGGAAGGCTTTCATTGTCCTGATACTAGCGCCACCAGGTGAAGATGTTTGTCAGGAGTTTGTCAGAAAGCTCCCTGGGTTACTCTTCAGAACAGCCCTACCCAATTTATCTAAGCTTGAAGGGCGGCGGTGACGCGGCGGTCGAAGTCGGCGAGGATGCCGGGCGCTTCTTTCTCGATGGCATCGGCGACTTCTTGGCTGGAGACGCTGTTGTGATCTTCGGTCTTCTTTTTCCGCATGAATTCCCAGAGATGCTTGGTGCCTTCGGTGGCGAGTCGGCGGTCGAGCTTGGTGACCACACTGCGATAGAGATCGGCCAGTCTTTTGGCCTCGGCCTGATTGAGGGTCGTGCCATCCGGGATGACCTCTGGCTTGGAAAGAAAGCGGGCGAGAAAATAGGTTTCGGCAAAGGTGAGCACCGCGCGACGAATAGTGAGCCAAAAGAGCACGGAACGATAGAGTTTGATAATGGGTTTCAGGACCAGTCCTTTGGCCATTCCGCCCAGCTTGCCAAAGAGGCTGGTGCCGCTACCGCTTAAGATTTTGACTGACTTGGCATCATATTGGATGCCTCGCTGTTGGAGAATTTTGCGGACCAGATTGCGTCGCTCGCGATTGATGAGCCAGTCGTCGATGAAGGGCAGGGGGATGAACTCGAAGCCGGCGGTCTGGGCGCTCTGACGATGGACAGTCAGGCTGCCGACAGCGGGCTTTGGGGAGATCAATTCGTTGGCCATAACCACACGATGTCTCTCTTTGCGCGAAATGCAAATATCCAAGCGCGCCAACGGTTTCGGGTCTTGCGGGTATTGGGGGCGGCAGTTAAGAACGGGGGAGATGGCGATATTGCTCAATGAGGAAGAAATAGCGGAGGCTGTGGACCGTTTGGCGGACCAAATCATGGCCAGTGGCGAGGGCCCGGTTTGTATCGTCGGGATTCGCAGTCGTGGGGATGAAGTGGCGGAGCGGGTTTGCAATCGCTTGGCGGAGACCGACCGCGAGTTGCAGTATGGCGTGCTTGATATCTCGCTTTATCGCGATGACCTCGAGCATTTGAAGCAGAATCCCAAGCTGCAAAGTAGCGAGATCTCTTTCCCGATGGATGGCGCGCACGTCATTCTGGTCGACGACGTGCTCTTCACCGGTCGGACCATTCGGGCCGCGCTGGATGCTTTGACGGATTATGGCCGTCCGCAGAAGGTGGAGCTGGCGGTTCTGATTGACCGCGGTTGGCGTGAACTGCCGATTGAGCCGACCTATGTGGGCAAGGTGTTAGAGACCAAACGGCTGGACCGGGTGGTGGTGAATTTGCAGGGAACCGATGGCGAGGACTCGGTGATTTTGGAATCGAACGACTAAAGAGATGGTAAGAAAGGATTTGCTGGACCTGGCCTCGCTTTCGCGGGAGGAGACGGAGGAAATTTTGGAGCAAGCCAAGCCGCTGAAGGAGGTTTTCCAGCGGTCGGTGAAGAAGTTTCCAGCCCTGAAGGGAAAAACCGTGCTGATGCTTTTCTATGAGCCCAGCACGAGGACCCTCAGCTCCTTCGAGGTCGCGGCCAAGCGGATGGGGGCGGATGTCACGGTCTTCGACGTTCCGAGTTCCTCGGTGGTCAAAGGGGAGAGCGTGCGGGACACCGTCGACACCTTGCAGGCCATGCAGGCGGACTACATCGTGGTGCGCCATCAGATGCCCGGGTTGCCCGGCCGAATTGCAAAGATGACCAAAGCCAGCGTCATCAGTGCAGGTGATGGGGCCCATGCCCATCCGACCCAAGGTCTGTTAGATGCTTTCACTTTGCGCGAAGTCTATCCCACCGAGGAAGGAAAGCGCGTGCTGATTGCGGGAGATATTCGCCACAGTCGGGTGGCGCGTTCGACGAGCACGGTCTTGAAAAAGCTGGGATACGAGGTGGCCTATCTGGGGCCGGGGTCGCTGGTGCCGGAGGTGCCGGGGATTGCGCGTTTCACCAACTTTGAAGAGGCGTGGCAGTGGAAGCCGGATGTCTTCTATATGCTGCGGGTTCAGAAGGAACGCCAGGGGTGTCAGTTTTTCCCGAGTGTCAGTGAGTATCACAAGCTCTACGGAATCACTGAAGACCGGTTCCGCCGAATCAGCGAGGAAGGGCTTTGGGTGATGCATCCCGGGCCTGTTAATCGCGGGGTGGAGCTCTGTGATGCCGCGATGGATTACGAACGCTGCTTGATCAACCAGCAGGTGGAAAATGGCATCGCGGTGCGAATGGCGGTTCTCTATCTCCTGAAGCAAGGCGAGGAGTGAGTTCAATTGTCGCCTCGCCACCGTGGCGATATCGCTTTGGATAAAGAGGATGGGGGACGCAGCCCAATAAAATCTAACAGCTGATTGTTAGTTCTGTTGCCAGTTCTCGCGAATCTGGGTGAGGTAGCGGAAGAGGATTTCGTAGCGTGCGTCGATGGCGGGTTCGCCGAGGAGTTGCAAGCGCACTTCAGGGTCCTGCACGAATTGTTGCGAAATCGCGTCGGCCAAAATGGCCGGTTCGCATTGGGCGCGGTCGAGCACGAGGTTGATCTCGCGTTTCACTTCTTCGGGAAACACGGTCAGCACTTCGTTGACTTTGCCGCGCAGTTTTTTAGCCATGGCGGGGCCTTTGTCTGATGGGAAGGGATCCGCACTCATGGGGACAATGTGGGCGTAGGGATAGTTTTTGCCGCCGGGCCAAGCCGAGAACCTCACGCGATAGACGCCATGAAGCACGAGGTTTGAGCGACCATCCTCCATCTCGCGGGAGGTTCGAATGAGTCCCACTGTGCCGATGGGGTTCACGCACTGGGCGTAGTTGTTAGATTCTTCCTCGAGCAGAGTTCCAACACAGATCATGCAGTCGCTTTCCAAGGCGTCCTCCAGCATTTCGCGATACCGGTCTTCAAAGATGTGCAGCGGTAGTGCTCCGTGTGGGAAGAGGACTGTATCGGGCAGGAGAATGGCTCCGCAGAGCTCGGGGATATGGATTCCGCTCATAATTGGGTTGAAGGAGGTCGCGATCGGAGTTTGAGAAAAGCAAGAAATGCAATCGCGAGTAAGAGAAGCACGACTCCTGCCAGCGTCAAGTAGAGTGATAATCTGGGAAGCGGAGCGGTCAGGTTCATCTCGACGGGACCATCCATCATTGTGGCCACGGGAAATTCCCATTCCAGGGTTTTGCCATCGGCGGAGACTTGCTTGGCATCGTGGTTGGCTGCGGGGGTCGGGAGGTGGATGCGGTATTTGATCGCAGCGTTGCCGAGGAGCTTCTTTGTTAGCAGGTTGTTGCTTTCAGGAGGAACGAGGGAGGAGATGTCGACCTCCCGGGAGAAGTTGAGGTCGGGAAAGTTGAATTCGAGGTTCGGGCTACCCAGCACAATTTCCTCCGTGCTCTCTACGGAAGGATTGCGAGGATCGCGAAAGCTTTTGAGAAAATTGCCCACGCCTCTGGCATCGTCGAAGGTGACTTCCGCGCGCAAAGTGGTCCGGGTGCCAGACTCTTTGGCTTCAATGGCAGTGAGTGCAATGTTGTCCGATGCTTCAGCTCCGGAGCGGGCATCCAGAACGATCTGTTCGACGCCACCGAATTTGGCAAACAGGAGGGTCGGAGCGGAGAGGGTGAAGTGGGCGCGCCCCGAGGCATCGGCATTGACCCAAATCTCTTCCTCTCCCTCAATGCATGAGGAAAGGAGAATTGGGAGTAGACCTAAAAAAAGAAGCAGCAGGTAACGTTCAGCTCTGATGCTCAGAGGATAGAACGTTTTTCCTGCTGCGATAGCCGATTTTCGCCAAGCGGAGATTTTTCCGTCTCCGCCTGGCTGAATGGAAGAGTCTAGTTCTTGTGAATGGTCGAGTAGATGGTGCCGATCACAACATCGCCGTCCAGGGTCTCGAGGTCATAATCGATCTTCATTTGCTGGGCTGGCTTGAGAGTCGGGATGGTGAGAATGATGGTCTTGCCATCCTCACCCAATTCAGCGGCCGTTACCTCGACGTCATCCTGTTGCTTGTGACCCTTGCTCTCTTGCTTCTGAGCATTGGCTTCGGCTTCGAGATCGGGATTGTCGATGGAGAACTGCCCGGAACCATACTGGGGAGTGCGCATATACTTCCAACGCTTGATGGAAAAGGACTCAGGGTCAGTGGCGAGCTCTTCGTCCAATTCGCTGTCGAACACGAGGGTGAGTTTGTCGCCCTTCACGCTCATGGCCTCAGGCAGGTTGAGGGGAGTTCCCTCGTTGTAGCGGACGCGCTGGATTCCAGCATCGCTGGCGGCGTTGGTCTGCCAGCCGCGCATTCCGCAGATATACATCGAGCCTTCGGGGTGGAAGTTCACGCGCTGAGCTGATGAGGAGAGAGTGATGGGCAGTCTGACGACTCCACCCTGCATTTGTCCGCTCTCCAGCTCTTGGGGAAGGACGCGGTACACTGAGGATTGACCGTAGGAGAGGTGAAGCATCTCGCCTGCCTGAAGGCCAACTTTGGCGAAATCTGGGATCCACGCCTGCTGACCGCCGGAGTTGTCGACGTCCATAGGGAAGTAGCAGAGAGGCTCTTTGAAATCCTTGGTGACCTCGTGGCGGGCTTGCTCGGTGCCCAGGAAGACAGGACGCTCGTCCTTGGTGAAGTAGTTCAACTTGCAGCAAGGCTGCCAGGTTCCTTCATTCTCGCCACTGGTCAGCTCGCCATTGGGGCCGACCCCGATTCCGCCGGGTGCACGCAGACCTGTCGCGACCACAGTCAATTCCTTGCCATCGGGGGTGAGCTTGAGAAACGTTCCGTTGTGCTTGAGGATCTTGTCAAAGTTGCGACCTCCGGGCTTCACGGGGGAAGCTTTCGCAAAGTAGAAGTTGCCTTCGCTATCGGTCTCCAAGCCAAAGGAGAATTCGTGGAAGTTGTCGGTGATGACCACGTCGTAGTTGAAGACCTTGAAGTGGTCCGCTTCATCATCGCCGTTCAGGTCGATGACCTGCCAGATGCCGTCGCGGGCATTGAGGTGAATAACGTCGTCCACGATCTTCAGGCCCAGGGGCTCGAAGAGTCCGGCCGCAAAACGCTTCCAGGTGAGAGTCTTGAATTCCTTCAGGCCCGAAAGAAGCCAGACGTCGCCGTCCCAGGTGCAGAGGGCAGCCCGATCTCCATCCGAGAAGAAGTCGAAGTCAGTGAGGCGAACCTTGTTCTTGTAGGGTGAGTCCTTCAAGACGGGGGGAAGAGGAATCTGATCGACGAGGAAAGGGTCATCGCCAGTCGCGATTTTTGGGGTGACCTCGAAGGTTTCGGGATAGATGGCAGGGCCGCCTTCCGTGAGAGCCTTCAGCTCACCCTCAACGATTTTCACCGGGGAGGGAGCGGCCTTTAGGAGCTCTGGCTTTTCAACCGCAGACTTGTCGAGAACACGAACGAAATCGTTGTCGTCTCCAATCTTCACCGATTCCAGGAGGTCCTGACCGTTGACTGTGTAGTCGAGGACAATGCGATGTCCGTGGCGGAAGTAACCTTTGAATTCCAAGTGGTCGAAGTTGCCGTGGCCTGGAGTCTCGCGCGAGTCCTCGAACGAGCCATCCGCATCAGCCCAAGCGGGGCCGGTCTCACTATTGAACATGGGGTTGCCCAAGTTCATCACCTTGTTCTGCGTCCCGTGATTCCCGCCGAAGGGGGTGTTGTCGAGAGAGACCCCCCGGTCGGTGGCGGTCACGACCTGCATGGTCTCGAGGTTATAAAGTGCGACTAGATTGTGAGCTTTGGGATCCGGGCGTAGAAGCATCCCCTTGAGGGCCGCGTCGGGGCGATACTCATCATTGTAGAAGTCTCCCCAAGTCTGAATGAAGGCCGGACCAAAGTCGGCGTCATCGAACCATTCTTTTTTCTTCTTGGTCTCAGGGTTGCGCTTCAGCTCATAGACGGTCTCCGCACTCCGGGGCGTCAAGTTGCGAAGGCGGGCCTTGGGATGTTGGGGGGTGACGGTGATGTTGCGAAACTGCACCGGCGAGCCGTCGTCATGATTCTGGATTCCGAAATACCCTTCCTTGTCGCCACGGCCCTTTTCCGTTTTGAAGACGTTGACCAACTGGTTGTTGAGGACCACTGCGATCTCGTTTCGCAAGGTGTGGATCTCCATCTTGTTCCACTCGCCGTCTGGCTTGAGGGGATTGGCGACTGCTGCCTGCAGTTTGTAGATTGCTCCGGTAGAAACATCGTCCACTCCCCGGCCTGAGATTTGGACCTCGTAGCCCTCCTTGACCGCTACCCAAGGGTCATTACCGGGCTCGGGAAAGCGGACGAACACTCCCGAATTATAGGAAGGATCATCCATTTTGAACTCGAGGCTGAGGGTCGCGTTTTCAAACTTTTCCTTGGAATACCACCAGAGACCCATTCCACCCTTGGCGGTGGCGGTTCCGTCGTCAACGACGAATTCTCCGGGCCCCGCCATTTTCCAATCACCGACTTGGTCTGGAAAAATAGTGGTCTCTTGAGCCGCCAAGGAGGCCGCTGATATTATAAATGTCGTTAGAATGAGTTTCATTGGCGCTAGTCTTGAAAATGGGTTTCAAGATACGAGTTAAAAATGCGTATCGTTCAGGACTTGATGAGTATTGTCAGAAAAACTGAATGAAATTGAACTTGTGTCCGCCTTAGGGCAGTGTTCAAAGAGACTTTCCTGACCATGAAAACTCATATCCCCCTGCTTTTTGCTGCCCTCACGGTTGCACAAATGTACCCGCTTTCAGCCGACGGAATCCACGACCTCGTCAAACCCAATCTAGACGACTTGCGGGCCTCCGCGGAAGAGGAGAGGTTAAAGGAGGAAGCTCGCCTGGAGCAAATCCGATTGGAGGAAGAAGCCAAGAGGTTGGAAGAAGAGCGAAAGCAGGCTGCGATAGAAGCGGCTAAAAAAGACCCCTTGATCGACCCGGAAAGCCTTCGCCTGGCGGGGGAATCGGCCGGTCGGGACTCTTATACGATCGAGTCCGGAGGAACCTTGGGAGCGATTGCCGCCGACCGCTATGGCAGTTCACAATATTTCCCGGTCATTGAGCACTGGAACGGGGTGAATGCGACCAAGATCTACGTCGGACAGGTGATCAAAACGCCTAGCATCGCAACGATCGTAAAGGTCAAGGGGGCCAAGGTCCTGGCACGTTATCCCGAGGAGATGACCGCCATGCTGCAGTTGCGGGACGACTATATGGCCATCGAGCCCAAGCTCCGCGCCTGTGAAGGGAGCCCGAGCGACGAGCTCAAGGACACTCTGAGCGAAATGCACGCAACCGCTAAAAAGATTCACGCAGGCTTCCTCGTTAAGCGCCCCGGCGTTCAGGAGTACGCCAGCGGTCTTCTGGCGCAGTGTAAGAATGTGGTCGACCAGTTCTCGGCAATGAAAAACGGCGACTTGGGGCGCAGCAATTCCCGTATCACACGGGTTCACACCTGTCTGGCTTACGCCATGCGCAATGCGATGGTCTGGGGTGAAGAGGACTTTAAGTAAGAGCTAAGAAAGACCAATTACCGAGTTTCCCGCAGAGCTTTGCAGCGAAGTGCCGGGCTCGTAGCGGGAGCTGAGGTACGCTAGTGCGGGAAATTTGCCATCGAGGCCCTCGGTGGTGGCTGAAGTGACTTCCAACAATGCCTTCTTTTGAGGCTCGGCGTAGAAGGACAGGGGGAGTTCTTCTGCTGGTTTTTCCAGGAAGAAAGAAACGAGTTTCCGGTTTGTCCGTCCGGCTCGTTTCATCCGCGAGATGACCTCCTGGCCGAGATAGCAGCCCTTGTGAAAAGAGATCGCCTCGTCTTCGAGACCCGTTTCTGCCGGCAAGGCCCCGACAAGGTCTGGGATTCGGGCGACACCGTTGCTGATTCGAAGAATTTCGAGTTGGTCCGGGTCACAACCGGTCATGTCGTTTTGTTCTTCTCCTCGCAGATACTCATCGCGGCCCCATGAGCCAAAGCGATTGACCGCGCCTTCTTCTTTTCCATCGAGCAGGGTGTGCCGCACGACCCACTCATCGCTCTCATCCCTCAATTCGCAGTCGTCGGCGATGAGGTAGCGGTCCATGCGGGCGAAGATTTCATCCTTGTCACCGCCGCATACACTGAGAAGAAAGCCTTGCTCATCGCGCCGCACGTGAGCGTCGAAGAGAATGCGTCCCTTGGCGTCGCAGACGAAGGTGTACCGAGAGCAATCGAGTGGAAGATCTGAGACCTGCTGGGTGATTTGTCCGCTCAGGTAACGCTCGGCATCGGGGCCACGGAAGCGGAGGTGGGTCAGCTGGGTCAGGATGAAGGAGGTGCTCACGGCCTGTCCTTAAGGTCTGGGTTCATCTTTGCCAACAGTCTTTGGTTGAACTCATCAGCCATGTCGTAGCCGAGCTTGCGCAGCTGCAGATCGAGAGCGGCAACCGAGACCAGACGGGCGGTATCGCGGCCGGGGGCGACGGGGATTTCGACATTGGGGATTTTGAGGTCCAGGATGGGGTAGGTTTTGCGCCGGATGCCGAGGCGATCGACTTCGTTGAGGTCGGCTTGGCTCTTGAGGGTAATGATCAGGTCCAGTCGTTTCTGGGGGCGAATGGCAGAGAGGCCGTAGAGGTTGGCGACGTTGATGATGCCGATGCCCCGCATCTCGATGTATCCGCGCGAAAGCTCGGGAGAGCTGGCGATCAGTTCGCCGCCGAGGCTCTGGATGTGCACCATGTCGTCAGCCACCAGGGCCGCGCCCTTTTCGAGCATCCCGATGGCAGTCTCGCTCTTGCCTGCTCCCGACTTGCCCATGAGGAGGATACCGATGCCGCGATAGTCGACCATGACGCCGTGCATCGTGGTGGTCGAGGCAAAGTCCGATTCAAGACAGCGGGTAGCCAGGTTCAGGAATTTCATGGTCACCATGGGTGAACCAAACAAAGGGATCTGGTGCTCTTTCGCGAGGTCGATGAGCTCGGGGGGAAAGGGATGGCTACGAGCCAGGATGAGGCAGGGAGGGCGCTGTTTGCAAAAGGCCTCGAATCGTTTGGCCCGCGTGCGATCGTCGAGTTTTCGGAGATAGGACAGCTCCGAGTTTCCGAGCACCTGAACTCTTTTCTTCGCAAAATAAGTGAAGAAACCCGCGAGAGCGAGACCCGGCCGATTGGGGGCGGGTTCCCGAATCGGTTCATCGAATCCATACTCCTCGCCAACCAGGCTCAGCTCCAGTTCGTCCTTATGCCGCGAATAGAATTCTCCCACGGTGATGGACTGGACGATTTTCGTTTTCACTCCTGAGGCTATTCCCTCGGATGAACGGTTGTCGAGAATGCTTCGCTATTTTGGCGTGCTTTGCGTCCGGCGATGACCTTGACGATCTCTCGTTCATAGCCGCGGCTGCTATCGACATAGGACTCGAGGATCCCGAGCTTGTGGAGCAAACGGGTGATGGCAAAGCTGACATCGAGTTCGAGGCGCTCGAATCCCGCTTTGGCACTGGTGCTGAAGCGGTGGTGATTGTCATGCCACTCACTGGCAACGATTCCGTAGAACCATTGGTTCACCGCAAGAGACTTGGTATCGAGCTTGGGCTCGTGCTCACTATGCTCATCGTGGCCGCGGTAGTTGAAATCGCGCATGATGAGGAGAAAGGTCAAAGCGGCAAAGTAGAACGCCATCAGCAAGTCCGGCCTTCCGATAGCGAGAAAGAGGGTAAACCAGAAACCGTTGCAGACCAAGAATCGCAGAGGGTAGAGCCAGCGTTTCTCAAAAGAACCAGTGGCTCTGAATCGGTCTTCGCTGTTCCAGAACGACGGAATGTGGGCGAGGAAGCGGTCGCAAAAGTTGAATTCCTTTTGCGACATCTGGCGGTTGAAGAAGTTCGCCGACTCGGTGGCGGAAACCGTGCCCCAATAGCCGTTACGGGGGCCGTAGGGATCGCCGGGGGTGTCGGAAATCTTGTGGTGAACAAAGTGGGGGATGACGTAGGTCTCCTCCTTGATCATTAGAGGATTGAGCCAATAAATCAGCCGCGCCACCCAGAGGTGCCGAAAGCGGAAAGCGCGGTGAGAGCAATAGCGGTGATACCAAAAGGTATGGAAAAAGTGCGCGTGAACGAGCGCAAAGCCCAACCACCAGAGAACCCCTGTCCAGGAAAAGAAGTGGGTGAAGAAGAGAACCCCACACACGAGCCCCAATAGATGCTGGCTCAGCCAGACCCAAGTGGCCCAAGCCTCTTGATAGCGAAACACATTGATCGTGCGCAGCCACTCCGGAAGGACATCCCGCAAGTTTGGCCTAATGCCCTCTTCGACCAGTGAAGCGTAGGTCCTGCGTCTAAGAAGATTTCGAGAAAGTGTAGACATTATCTTTATCTGAACACGGTCACTTTAGTTCAAAACACCTACATGTCAGACTAAAAAAAGCGGGCCTCACTGCTGAGGGCCCGCTTTCGAAGAAAATTGGCGTTATTTTGTTAGAAACTGCCGCTGAGACCGAGTGCGAAGAGATGGATGTTTCCTTCGCCACGACTGTTCGTGCCAATCAAGCCATTGTCGTTCTCACCCAATTTGACTTTATCAACAAAGATGAGTGAGTAGCCGGCGTCGACTTTAAGATTCTCGTTGAGAGCATAGCTGCCCCCGATGCTGAGCCAGAGCCGGTTTCCATCGGGAATCCGAAGTGTGCGGTATTCGTCATCCACCGGGCTGAAGTCGTAGGCAACCCCTCCCCGAAGAGTGAGCTGTGAGTTGGCTTGGTAGGTGGCACCGAGCGAGTAGCGGAAGGTGTCGTCCCAGTTCTCAACGGTGCGCAAACCGGCGTTAACCCCCGCGTCCAAAGCAGGATTTCCGGTGCTGACCATGGGTTCCAAGGTGTCGAAGGAGCTCCATTGGGCCCAAAGGATATCGCCGTGAACCGCCCACTTGTCATTCAACTGATGGAAAATGCTGACTTCGGCGCTGGCTGGCAAATCAACATCAAGCTCGCCGGGGACGCTGGCTCCGCCAAAGGGGGAGCCCGAAGCGGAACCGTCCAGCGCGAGTTCCACCCTCGAGCGATAATTGATTCCCACCCGGGTGCTCTCCGAAAGGTTGAGCAAAATACCGAGATTGTAGCCAAAGGCCACGTCATCACCCTTCAGCTTGAAAGAGGGGGCGGGAGTGCCAGCCACCGCGTTGGCGGTTAGTTCTCCTTCGGCATAGACGACGTCCAAGCCTGCTCCGATGCTGATCATCTCATTGATGCGGTAGGCAATGCTCGGGCTGAAATTTATGGTGGTGATATCCGAGTAATTGGTTCCGACCAGGTCGGCCACGGAATCGCTATAGTTCGTGCGGAGTCCGAAGTTAGAGTAAACTCCCAGGCCTACCGCAATGTCCTCGCTCATTCGTTTGGTGAGGTAGAGGTAGGGGACAAAGGCCGATTCGGCGATGTCATCGTCCTTGAGCACGGGACCGGCATTCCCTCCCGTAACCGCCGGGTAGAGGGTGGCGTCGGCGCCGGGATTGATATAGCCGCCGCCAACCGAAAAGTTCCAGTCGCCGCCCAACATGAGCATCGCCGCTGGGTTGGAGGAGACCACCGAAGCGTCGTCGGCAATGGAGGCTTCGCCCGAAAAGGCCCGCCCCAGTCCGGAGGCAGAGCGTTCTGCCAGTTGAAATCCGGCTCCTAAAAGGTTGGGGGCTGCGAAAAGAGATCCAAGGATCGCGGATTGGGCTAATCGATTGTGATAGATTTTCATGGGTGAGATGTGAGCAGAATGACAATTCTGTTGATCCAAGAGTATGCCTGAAAGGCTCTCAGCTGGTCAAGACGTCAGAATATAGAGATTGTCAGTAAAAGCTAACTAATTATCGCGCCATGAAGTGCTGAATCAAGATCCCCACTGCGGTCAGCGCCCCCAACACCGCATAAAGGGAGGGGCGTTTCTGAAGAGCCCGGCCGCCCTGCGAGAGTAGCCGGGACCAGAGAACGAGGAGGAAAAAGAAGATTGCAGTAAAGGCCGCCCCTATCAGAAAGGGCCTCAAACCCCCGTTGGCCAGCCAGTGCACGAATTCCAGTAAAAGGAAGCCTCCTCCAATCAGAATGACCGCTCCCACGACGACACGGAGGGTGGCATCCAGTCTGGCGTCGGGTGGAAGAGGGCGACTTTCGTCTTCGGGAATCACGAGGGGATCCTAAAGGCTCTCGCGTGAAGCGCAAACGGGAAAACCTGGCCCAGCATCATTCGGCTGGCGGGAATTGGCGTTGCGGCCAGGCAAAGGTGGACTAATCTCCCGCCATGATTGACATGCTCGTCCGGCTCTATGATTTGCCGGAAACCGAAGTCGCCTACCAGAAGGTTGCCAGTGAGGGGATTATTCTGCGGCGTCCCGGGGTTTATGAAAAGCACTTGGTGGCCCAGTGGGTGGGCGAGCATTTTTCTCCCAAGTGGGTGAGCGAGGTCGAGGTCGCGATGACCCGGCAGCCAGTCACTTGCTTCATAGCGACGAAGGATAAGGAGATTCTCGGCTTTGCTTGTTACGACACGACCTGCAAGGCCTACTTCGGTCCCACCGGAGTGGGGGAGGCCGCCCGCGGCAAAGGGGTGGGCAAGGCCTTGCTCTACAAGGCCCTCGAAGGTCTGCGGGACACGGGTTATGCCTACGGATTCATCGGTGGAGTGGGACCGCGCGAGTTCTACGAAAAGGCCTGTGGCGCAATCGAGGTGCCTGGAAGTGATCCGGGAATCTATCAGGACATTCTCCCCGAACCCCCGACCGAAGCTTAGTTATGGGAGAAGGAAGAGAGCGCGCTCAAAGTGGAGGCCAGGATGCCGGATTCGTTCGGGAGGCCTTTGCTAAAATCGCCGACCGCTACGTGGTGACCAATCACGTGCTCAGCGCGGGAACTGATATTCTTTGGCGGAGAAAGGTCGCCCGAATGGTTAAGGCCTGGGAGCCGAAACGGATTCTTGATGTTGCGACCGGGACGGGTGACCTGGCCTTGGAAATGCAGAAAGTCTGCCCCGAGGCGGAGTTGGTGGCGACCGACTTTTGCGCGGAGATGTTGGCTCATGCCAGTCGGCGGGGAATCAAGGAAACCAAGGTCGCTGATGCCCTCAACCTTCCGTATGAGGATGGCTCGTTCGACGCCGTTACCGTAGCTTTTGGACTCCGGAACATGGCGGACTGGGAAGGCGGATTGCGTGAGATGGCCCGGGTGTGCCAGGGCGGGCACGTGCTTGTTTTGGATTTCTCGCTTCCCAAGGGTGTCCTGGGAAAACCGTATGGATTCTATCTCGACAAAGTTTTGCCGAAGATAGCGGGCGCGCTCACGGGACAAGCCCAGGCCTTCGAGTATCTGGCAGGCACGATTGAAAAGTTTCCCAGTGGAGAGGCCATGGTTGAACTGTTTGAAAAAAGCGGGTTGGAGCAGGTGACCGCGCAGCCCCTCAGCGGAGGCATTGCGTCTGTTTACACCGGCTTTTCTCCTCCCGTTTAGTCGTTTGAGGCAAAGTCCTCGCGGGTGATTTCATACTTGGCCGCGCAACGGGGGCACTGGACCTTGACGTGCTGCGCACCTTGGAAAAGTTCGTCCAGCTTGTCAGACCAGACTGCGAGGGCTGGCATGATGCGCTCGCGGGTGCAGCCGCAGTGAAAGTGGAAGGCCCGATTTTCCAAGGGTGAAAGTGATTCGGTCTCGGGGAACGCCGCCACCATTTCCGGGGTCAGGCTCTCGAACCATTCCTCGTCGTAATCGGGTTGGGCGGCCACCAGAACAAAGTTCTCATCGGGGAGCTCAAAGACTTTCCCGGGACGCTGCTCGGACTGCGAGTAGTAGTGGCTCAGCCAATCCAGAGGATTCTCGTTTTCCACCGCCACGGTGGAACGTCGCGGTCCGCCTCCGGCACTCGTGTCGTTGACTTGGGAGTAAAGGAGGTTCTGGGGCGGCTCGCGCACATCTTCCGTGAAGACCCGACCGGTGACATTTTCACCAGTGGATGAGGCCGTGGCAAAGAAGTTCACTCTGGGGGCACGTAGATTGACCGTCCAAGCGTGCACTTCCGACCACGGGCGGGCGACAGAGTGCAGCGTGAGGACGGCAAGGAGCTCCTTGAGCTTATGATCCAGCTCCGGTGGATAACGCAGATTGTTATCGGCGAGATGCAGGTAATAATCGGTGAAGATGTCCGTGAAATTGGCTCGCACCATCAAGGTGTTGCGATGGCGGATGAAAATGGATTCGACGCGGGTACGGTCGGACGCGATGGGCATGTCCAAGAGGGACCCAAACGGGCTGGTAGAGTCAAGAAACAAGATAGAAGACGTTGATTCAGCTGGTTCTCTCGGTCGATTGTGAAGAGAATTTAAACCATGAAAGTCATATTCCTCTCGCTCCTGATGCTGGGCTCGGTCAGCGGGGTAACCAAAGAGGTGGTGAGGGTATTCCAGCCCGTCTCGTATCACGATACCGATAGTGCCAGTGAGTACGGGGTGAAGGGGCAGTTGGTGCAGGCTGCAGTGGTGGATCGGCCGGTTGTTCTCTCGGGGGCCTTCCCGGAAGACTTGGTCAAGAGCGTGGCGATGCCCCATCGCCTGCCTACTAACAATCCGACATACGAAGTCGAAGAAGTCAATTTGCTCCTCATCTGTGGGTTGGCGCTGGAAGTCACTCGTTCCGAAAATTCCATCGAGGTAGTACTGGATTGTGCCGACTTGAAAGTTCCCGAGACAGTTGAGCTCACCCCGAGGCAAATTGTCAGCATGACGATTGAGGCCATTCGCCGCACCTTGAGGGTCTATTACCAGGAAGGAGCCCACGACACCTTCGAATGCCACCTGACCTTGAGCGGTCTCGCTGAGGAGCATGCAAAACTCGCCGAATTGAAAGCGGATTTCCAAGTCGGGCCCGGCGCCCAGCGTCGCGAAGCAGAGTAGATCCTAGCGACGAGGGCCGCGTTCCGCGCGCTTGTCGATCACGCCGTCCCCATCGCGGTCTTCGCCATAGGGCATCGCGTTGGGGAAGTAGACCTTCTTCTGCCGCCCTTCGCGCACGTGTTCGCTGTAGTTTGTCCGCTCGGTTTCGTTGGAGTAGATTTTGTTCTTTGCAATGAGGGTATTCTTGAGTATGTCCACGCTGGCGGTGAGCGGAAGTTGCGCCATGACTTTCCCTTTGAGGCCAAATGAATCCGGGGCTATCACGAGGAATCCGCTGGTCTCTTTTTCGCCTTCCAAAAGTTTCGTCCATTCCGGAGCTGACTCTTTTTCCGCGAAGTCGTGATGGAAGCGTCCGATGAGTTCGGAATCATTGAGAACCGTGCGCAAGGTGGTCTTTGCCATCAGGAGCGACCTTCCGGAGGCGACGGTCAGGACGAGAAGGCGTTGATCCCCGGCGGCTACGTTTAGGGCCTGTCGGGTTGTATGGAAGTCCGGTAGGGTCGCCTCTGAGGCATTTCCCTTAGGCTGATAGTTCGCGGCGATTCGGGTGAGTTCCTGAATCACCTCAGCGGGCGCCGCGTCTTCAGTGCGCCCTCTTCGACCCAACAGCACATGGGGGCTCCGTCCGCTGCGCGAAAGCTGAGTTTCGCCATCGGGGGCGAGGATGGCGAACGCGGTATTGGCGAAGCTTCCTCCGAGGAATTTGCGCACCATCTTCTGGTGTTCCTCGGACTCGTAGGACTCGAGGCGGACACAGACGAACTGGCGGCTGGCGGCGATAAACTCTTTTTGCGAGAACAAACTGTTCTGCGTCTTGGTGTAGCCCGGTCAGAAGACCCCGGGAATGCCATTGCAGGTCGCTGCCGCAGCCATGAAGAAAATGGGGCGGTTGGAGCGCTTGGCCTCCGCGAGTGCGGTTTCCCAAGTGGTATACCAGACGAGCCCGGCCTCTCCGACGGCCTGGGGAGAAGCCTCCAATTGTTCTGGACGTGGGCCTTGGGAAAAGGCTGTCGAGCAGGCGAGTAGAAGGAGAGCGATGGTTTTCATGTCGAGGGAAGAAACTCTCCTCTCGACCAATCGTTGCGAAAGAAATGGTTAAGAGTTTGTTAACCCTTCAAGGATGCGCCGGGCGGTGTTTTGTCCCGATACAATGGAACCCTCAATGGAGGCTGAATTCATGAAGTCTCCGCAAAGATGGTAAGGGGCATCGGGCTGGGGGGGCGGGATATCGTCGGGACGCTGAACTGGAAGCGCTTTGGGAATCTCATAGGTCCGGAGAAATTTCCATTGGGCGACCTCTTCTCCGAACCACTCCTTCAACTCGGACTTTACCCGGTCCACGAGATCCCGCTGGGGGTAGAGACCCAGCAAAGAGACCGAAATGAGCGATTGACCTTCGGGCGCGTATGCTGGAGCGACATCGCTGACCACGGCCACGTTGTTGACGATTCCTTCACTGGTTCCATTGAGAGCGAGCAGAGGCTCGTTCAATGGCGATTGAGGAGCTGCGAAATAAAGATTGGTGACCGATCTCCACTCGATTTCGGGATACTTGAGATCCGGGAGAAAAGACTTCGGAGATGGGGCGGCGATGACGACGTGCTCTGCGGTGTAGGTTTCGCCTGTTGCGATTTTCACAGTGTTGCCATTAATCGAGGACACGCGGGAGTGATACTGAATGCAGTCTTCCGGGAATCGGCTTGCGAGTTGTTTTGGGATCTCGCCCATGCCTTTGGCTGGCAAGGTAGCACTTCCTTTTGCGAACATTTTGAAAGTGAACTCAAACATCCGGCTCGAAGTGCGGAGCTCTCTTTCCAGAAAGATTCCGCCGTAGAAGCTTCGGAAGAAGTCATCGACCATTCGTTCGCTGAAGCCGAAGCGACGAAGGTATTCCACCGTGGTCATGTCTTCGCGATCGTTGATGTCCTCCAGCTCAGACTTTCCCATTTGCAGTCTCAGGCGGGCAACCAAAGCCTTGTCGAAGAGATTGCCGACTGGAGCAAAGGCACTAGAGAGAAAATGTTTAGGTCTGCGGAATATATCCATAACTCGATATAATTCATCTAACAGATAAACCTTGGCTCCAGGTTCGAAGGCACGGAGTTGAAGGGCCTCGAGATCGAGCAGTTCACCTGAGACTGGGTAGGCATCCAGGAACACTTGGAAGCCCCGGTCCAACAGAAAGCCCTCATACTCATCAGTCGCCACTCGCCCGCCGGGGCGGTCGGCCTTCTCCAAGACGAGAGGCCTAAGTCCGTTCTTCAAAAGTTCCAAGCCGCAGGACAAGCCTGCCAGCCCGGCACCTATAATGATCACATCGTTGATTTTTGAAGTCATGGTCAATCGTCTGGGCCCATTCATGTAGCAGTTTGAGTCAGCGGACCAGTTACTTTTAAGTCTTCTCTTTTTCTGTATGTCTTGGAGTGGGGCCTGCAGTCTTTGTTTTGACTCTCAGTAAGTCATGGTTCGCTGTTAGATAGAGGGTTGCGCGGTCACTCCCTCCCCAAGCGAGATTGGCAGTGCGACGGCCGGTTAATATTTGGCCTAACAATTTTCCTTCGGGGTTGAGCACAATCACCCCTCCGGGTCCACTGGACCAGATGTTGCCCTCGCGGTCAACTTTCAGCCCGTCAGGCAGGCCTGGCAGTTTGGGCGTTAGCTGGGAAGAGTCGAAGAGAACATTCGGTTCTCCGGGCTGGAGGGACGCGTCGACCGGATAGCTGATGATGTGCGGAGCCTCGCGATGGGATTGGGCGATATAAAGGGTCTTTTCGTCGGGGGATAAAGTAACGCCATTGGGGCGGACCAAGTCAACGATCACTTGTGTGACCTTGCCGTCAGGGTCCCAGCGATAGACGCCATTTTCAGGCATTTCCCGCTCGGGGCCTTCTCCCTGATTGGGCAGACCGTAGGGTGGGTCGGTGAAGAAGATGGAGCCTGACGAGTGGACCACGAGGTCGTTCGGGGAGTTGAAGCGCTTGCCTTGATAGTTGTCCGCCAAAGTCATCTTTCCGCCGCTGGGGGTCAGGACCGAAAGCCGACGGTCCCCGTGCTCGCAAGTGAGAAGGCGTCCGGTGGAGTCGAAGGCCAGACCATTGGAGCCCGGTTCTCTGGAATGCTTGGCGACGCCCGTGAAGCCCGAGGGCTTCAAGTAAACCTCCAGGCCCCGCTCTTCCGACCACGAGTGAACCACGTTGTTGGGCACATCCGAGAAGAGGAGCCGACTTTCAGAAAAGTCCCACACCGGACCCTCGGACCAGCTGAATCCAGAGGCCAAAACCTCAATTTCGGCGTCCTTTGCGATCAGCTTGTCGAACGACGGATCGTGGGACACGATGCTTGTCGGGGGAAGCTCATCCGCGAGGAGCGATCCGAGTAAAACACTGAATAATAGGGGTGTTTTCATGTGCTGTAAGCAATGAAAGTCCTCCCCGCCTTGTAAAGCAGGAATCGAAAGGGGACGGAAGGGCGAGTGAATCAGGCGAGCTGTCAGAAGCCGTTTGGATGGGGAGAAGAGTGCTGGCCTCAGAGAGTTTATAAGGATGAGCTGACTGCAATTTGCCGTTTTTTTAGCAAAAACTGAACAAACCGTGAATTGCGTAGGGGGTGAGCGACGTTATACTTGCGACGTGGCGAAAGCATATCAGTGGGAAAACGGTGGTTACGATGGCGGCTCATCCAAGGGGGGCGGCGTCGGCTATGGTTTTTCGGTTCTTCTCTCCGTGATCATCGGGGTGAGCCTTTTTGGTGCGCTGCTCTTCGGGATGAGCGAGCTCAAGGTGTGGTTGGGGATTGTCGAGCCGCTGGAAATCAAGAGCAAGGCCTTCAATCTCGAGCAGGTTGAAATTGCAACGGAGCCGCCGCCTGAGATCGAGGACGAAGTCATCGTTCCGGAGACCACCGCCGATGCCACAGAATTGCTTGCGGAGGTGGAGGAGTTGATTCCCGAGCTGGATGATACCGAGCTCGATATTTCTCCCGACATTGCCCAACCCGAAGTGGCACTGGAAGCGAGTATTCCGCTGGATGCGGGGGAGGATTTCGGCGAATTGCTGGAGCCGGTTGCCGCTCCGAAGGTCGATCACGTTTTGGACCAGATTGGGCGGACGGAGAATCTTTTCGAAGAGGCGGCCACGGGGCAGGTGATGGTCGAGGAGGGCTCGGTGAAGGCTGATATCGTGGACCCGGACGAGTATCTCAAGGACATGGCCAGTAAGGGGAGCGGTGGGTTGTCCGAGGATGGTTTGCCGTCGGGGTATGCCAGTATCGATGGCCTTTTACGGATGGCTACCGGTGAACTCAGTCGGAGCCGTGCCGCTTTGCCCAGCGACCTTTTGTTCGAATATGATAGCGCCCAGTTGCGGGAAACGGCCCGGCTGGGACTGATGAAGCTCGCCATGCTGATCGACCGAAATCCCCAGATGTTTTGTATCTTGGAAGGCCATTCGGACCTCTTTGGCGACAGGAGTTATAACATGAATCTTTCGCGCCAGCGGGCTCAGGCTGTTAAGAGCTGGCTGGTCGACTCTATGCGGCTCGATGGAGAGCGGATCATCGTTCGGGCATACGGAAGCACCCAGCCCAAGGTGATGCAGGGCTCGATTGAGGAGCAGGCCATCAACCGGCGCGTTGATATCCTCATGCGCAAGGATTTGCCCGCCGCAGAAGTGAAACCCGAGGTGCAAGAGGCCTTGCCCGTGCCGGTTCCTTCCCCCGCTGAGAGGCAGCCGTTGAAGGCTCTCAAGGTGGAAGACGAGGAAGAGCAGGAGCCCAAGCCTTTGCGCGCTCTGCCGGTTGACTAGGGGCCGGGCCTTATCGCGGAAGCATCAGCTCGTCATTTTTCAGCCCGGTCAAGCGGCGCAGGCCCTTGAGTAGGTAGAGCATGCAGCAGACGAGAAAGGCGGTCATGGGAAGGCCAATGACGAGGAAACCCCACCAGGTAATTTTGCCTACCGCATTGTTGTAAAGTTCGCGGGCGTTGACGGCGGAGTAGTCAATCTTGTCCGGGCTGAGAAAGTATTGGGCGACGAAAAAGTTCAACACGGTCGAGATGAAGAAGGAGGAGGTGAAGATGAGGGTGCAATGGAAAAGCAGCTTCGCGTAGGACTCCTGGTTGGAGTTTTCCTCAATCCTCCCATTGATGCGCTTCAGGTCAAAGATCTGATCATTGTAGAGGAAGGTGTTGAGGAGTGGGGTCTTGGTCCAATGGGAGACCAAAACAGCCATGCCGAGAATAAAGGAAATCGAGCCTTCCTTCAGTCCAAAGAGAAGGGGGGCAGAGGGGTTGACCGAACCGTCCTTGTTCCAAAGAAAGAGGGTCAAGCCACCGGTGAGCAAGACTGAGGCAAGCCCGACAACGGAGAAGAAGTTGAGTTTGCGGTGCTTGAACAGAAACCAGATGCCGTAGCCGAGGGGTAGAGCCAACGCGATGACCAGAGCCCAGATAGGCCCCACGTGCCAGAGCTTGGGGTCGGCCTCCAAGGCGGCATCTTTACTGAGCTTGCTGAGGGCGATGACGGGAATGAGAACATTGACCAGGATATTGGTAAGCGGGTTCTCTTTGGGTGGCTGGGCATCGACTTCGGACATAATTTGTGTGCGGGAATCTCAACTAGAACCTCGAGAGACCCAAGTGCAAACTTTGTTCCTTTCCGTCGTCGGTCGGCGCCAAGCTGGTTGGTTTCATTCGGATCGTATCCACTTCTATTTCGGCATCGCCAGCCTTGTTGTTTGACGGATGAAGCCTGCTGCTTTCCACTGCACCCATGCGGAAGCGTAAGGCCAAGTCGGGCGAATCGGAAAAGGGGAAGTCGGGTAAGAAGCTGCCGGTTATGGGGTTCTACAGCTATCTGGGGAATTACAAATCGACTTTCTATCCGGCTCTGGTTGCGTTGTTCATCACGGCCGGGCTCTCTCTCGCTTTTCCTTTTTTCCTGAGTCAATTGATCGGCGGGGTCAAATTCGGTGAGGCTGAGATGCTCGATGTCGAGCGGGTGACCGAGGGGATCAACCGTACGGTCCTGACTTTGATTGCGGTGCTCGCGCTGCAAGCCTTCGTCTCCTATTGGCGGGTAAGAGGCTTTATCAAGGCCGGGGAAAGTGCCTTGAATGATATTCGGAGGGAGGTCTTCAGTCATCTCGTCCATCTCCCGATGAACTTTTACGAAAAGAGCCGGGCGGGAGAGCTTTCCGGTCGCGTGGCGGCTGATCTTTCGGTCTTGCGGGAAACTCTTCTGACCACCGTGCCGCAGATGATTCGTCAGACTGTCATTCTCATCGGGGGCTTGGTTTTCATCTTCGTAACGTCCTGGAAGCTCGCGCTCTTTATGTTGGCCATCATTCCGGTGGTGGTGCTGGCGGTGGCGTTTTTCGGCCGCAAGGTGCGGGGCTATTCCAAGTCCGCGCAGGATTCTCTCGCCGCAAGTTCGATTGTGATTGAGGAGAGCACTCAGGGAATTTCCGAGGTGAAGTCTTTTCGCAACGAGACTTTTGAAGAGAATCGCTACGAAGAATCACTCTCGGAGTATCTATCCGTGGTTCTCAAGGGTGCCAAGGCTCGCGCGGCCTTCATTGCCTTCATTATCTTTGTGCTCTTTGGAACAATTTCGGTAGTGGCGTGGTTTGGGGCCGGGATGTTGGCGCGAGCCGAGATTACCCAACAGGGCTTTGTAGCGTTTATCCTCTTCAGCGTCTTCGTAGGGGCTTCCCTCGGCTCTTTCCCCGAGATTGTAAGCCAGGTGCAAAAGGCCAACGGTGCGACCGAGCGCTTGCGCGAGATTCTCGACGAGAAGCCCGAGGATGAAGGCGGAAGTGAGAGCCACGAGGTGGAGGGGCGCCTTGCGGCGAAAGAGATTCGGTTTGCCTATCCTTCCCGACCCGATGTGGAGGTGATCAAGGGACTGTCCTTCGATGTGGCGGCAGGGGAAAAGGTCGCCTTCGTCGGTCCGAGTGGGGGTGGGAAGTCGACCTTGTTTGCCTTGTTGCAGCGATTCCATGAAGTCACCGGCGGAGAGCTTTCTCTGGATGGCAAGCTATTGACCGACTGGTCGCTGGAAGATCTTCGTTCGGCCATCGCGGTCGTGCCGCAGGATGTGCATCTGTTTGGCGGAACGATTGCGGAAAATATTGCCTACGGAAAACCTGGCGCGAGTCAGGAGGAGATTGAGCATGCGGCGCGCGAGGCCAATGCTGCTGACTTCATTGAAGGCTTTCCCGAAAAGTACGAAGCGGTGGTGGGGCCGAGAGGAATGCGTCTGAGCGGAGGGCAGCGTCAGCGAATTGCCATCGCGAGGGCGATTCTGGCCGATCCGAAAATATTGATGTTGGATGAGGCCACAAGTGCGCTGGACTCGGAGAGCGAGAGACTGGTGCAGGAGGCATTGGAGAAGCTCATGCAAGGTCGCACGAGTTTGATCATTGCCCATCGTCTGGGAACGGTGCGCACCTGCGACCGCATCCACGTCTTGAGCGGCGGGCAAATCGTGGAAAGCGGCTCCCACGATGAGTTGCTGGCGGCCAATGGAACCTACCGTCTCTTGGCTGAGACCCAGTTGCTGTAGTGCCGGCGGGGGCGGGGCGCTTTGTGTCCATCAGATAGCTGCGCTTGCCGCAGCTTCTTCTTTGCTTGGACATTGGCGGTCGGGTTCACAAGTGTTCTTGAGGTCCTGCTTGGAGCGAGTCAACTACCCACAAAAAAGGCGTCCGATTGGACGCCTCTTTGAAAAATTGATTTTGGAAGAAAATTAATCTTCGCTGGTTTCGCCTTCCTTCTCAGGAGTGCGGCTGGAGTATTGCCAACGCACTTTGTTACGCTTGGAAGCGGTGCGGAGCTTGCGTTGGAACTTCTGAGTAGGAGTCTCGAAAGCACGACGGCGACGCATCTCCTCCAAGATTCCCTCGGTATCGAGCTTGGTTTTGAGTCGCTTGAGAGCACGGTCGACGGGCTCTCCTTTTTTCATCTCGACTCCGCGGAAATTATCGTTTGCCATAGTTGCCATCAGTTTTTCTTAGGGGCGCGGAGGCTAGGGGCCCTGACGCTGGACGTCAAGAGGGTAATTTGCTTCTTTCGACAACTATTTTCAAGTCGTGGCGCTTAAAAACGTCTTTTCTTCGCTCGCAAAGCACGGTCAGGGGTTGTGGGGCGGTGCGATTGCGCTAGTATCCCGCCGTGGCAACGGTCAAGTATACGGTTGGGAATGAAAAGCTGGTGAAGGTTCTCGATGGAGCCTCCTCCCATTTGCGTTCATTGTTGGAAAAGCAAGGACGGGAGCAGGGTGCTTTAAAGATAGCGGTGGTGGGAGGCGGTTGTAGTGGCCTTCAATATCAGATGGATTTGGTCGATGGTCCCAGAGATCGCGACGTTCTGGTGGAGAGCAATGGCGTGAAGGTGGTGATCGACCCCAAGAGCGCGCTCTTTGTCAGTGGGAGTGAATTGGACTACTCCGATGATTTGCAGCAGGGTGGCTTCAAGGTGCAGAATCCCAATGCGCTGGTGACTTGTTCCTGTGGGGAAAGTTTTGCGGCATGAACCATTGGGAAGTGCTGGGGATCCCGGTCCAACTGGCGGTGGCGTCAGCGGAGGTTGAAGCGGCCTTTCGAGTGGCGAGCGAGGGAGCTCATCCGGATGCGGGGGGAGAGCGCGGTCAGTTCGAGCGCCTTCGGGAAGCTTATGATGGCTTGCGGGATGACTACCAGCGTCTGGAGCAATGGTTACGGGTGCACGAGGTCGCGGTGGCTCACTCGGGAGCGGTCTCGGAGGAGGTGGGCGGGATGTTTGCCCGGGTCAGTGAGGTGCTGGCAGGCGTCGATGACTGGTTGGGCAAAGGGGGCGCGGTGAGTTCGGCTCTGGGAAAAGCCCTGTGGCAGAAGGAGGGGTTCGCGTGGAAGTCGCGGGTGGAAGAGCTTTTGCAAGAAGTCAATGATTGGAAGGAAAGGGTGACCGCTTCTTTCTCGAAACTGGAGGGCCAGGCTCGTCTGGGGGAGTTCGAGGAAGCGCTCCGGGTTCGCGGGGAATTGGGTTTCTTGCGCAAGTGGAAGGCGCAGTTGCAGAGCTGCTATGGGAAGTTGTGGGAGGGACTGGTTTAGGAATTTTTTTGATATGAGCATTGAGGTGATTTTAGGAATCGACTTGGGAACAACCAATTCGGCGGTAGGTGTAGTGGAGTCGGGTTTTCCCATCTTGCTGGCCGATTCCGCCGGCAGCCGCTTGACCCCGAGCGCGGTTTGGTATGGCGGTGAGGGAGAAGTCGAGGTGGGAATTCGTGCCAAGCGTCGTCGCGGAATGGGGGGCGTGGTGACCAGTGTGAAAAGACTGATGGGCACCTCGCAGACGGTGGGAGGGCGGAGTCCTGAAGAGGTGAGTGCCGAGATTCTAAAGGAGTTGAAAGAGATTGCGTCAGAACGCCTGGGCGTCGAGGTGAAGAAGGCGGTGATAACGGTCCCCGCCTACTTCAACGAAGGGCAGCGGGGAGCAACCCATCGGGCGGGTGAACTGGCGGGCCTGGAGGTTGTGCGTTTGCTCAGTGAGCCGACTGCGGCGGCCTTGGCCTACGGTCTGGACAAGCTGGGGGAGGACAAGAGGGTAGTGGTTTACGATTTGGGCGGGGGGACTTTCGATGTATCGATTCTGGAAATCCGGTCCGGACAATTTGAGGTTCTCGCGACTGCCGGGGACACGCGCCTGGGGGGTGACGATTTTGACGAGGCGATTGTGAAAGCCGCCGGGGTCAGGCTGGATGAACTGGACGAAGGAGAGCGCGGGCGAGTTTTGGAAGAGGCCGAGCGAGTCAAATTTGCGCTCAGTGAGGACGAGGAGGCGGTCTTTCGAGTCCCGTTCTTGCTCGGGCAAGGGGTGGAGAAGGTGATTCGCAGAAAGGATTTCGAAGCGAGTATTGAGTCTTTCTTGAAAAAAACAGAAGCGTGTTGTCGGCGTGCGATGTCCGATGCCGGGGTGCGGCCTGAAGAGATTGAAGCGGTAGTGCTGGCGGGTGGCAGCACCCGGGTTCCGGCGGTCAAAGCTCGCGTGGAGACCATCTTCGGGCGGTCTGCGGTTGAGGGCGTGGACCCGGATGAGACGGTGGGGCTAGGTGCCGCGATTCAAGCGGGAATCATCAGCGGGGCAGTTCGGGAGGTGGTTTTGTTGGATGTCACCCCCCTGAGTTTGGGGATTGAGACCGTTGGCGGATTGATGAATGTGCTCATCCCGCGCAACACCACCATTCCCTGCAAGGCCGGCGAAATGTTCACCAATGCGGTGGCTGGTCAGACGGCGATGCGGATCCGAATCTTGCAGGGCGAGCGCGAGTTGGCGAAAGACAATTGGGAACTGGGGATGGTCGAGGTCCCCTTCGAAGCGGCGGCCAAGGGGCAGGCCCGGGTCGGGGTGCAGTTTTCGCTGGATGCCAGTGGTTTGTTGGAGGTTTTGGCCCGGGATACCGCGACGGGGAAAGACACTGTCTTGACCATCGAAAGTTCCGCCGTGGATGTGGCTGATGCTCGGGTCGAGCAGATGGTCTCGGAGAGTGTCGACCATGCCTTTGCCGATATGAGCGCGCGGGTGTTTGTGGAAGCCAAGCTGAAGGCGGAAGAGCTCTTGGGGGCTTTGGTTCCGGCTTTGGCCGAGCTGGGTGAGGCTTTGTCTGCGGATGATTTGGAGAAGGTGAGAGAGGCTGAGACGAAGGTCCGTGAACAGCTGGGGGCCGAGCAACAGAGCGGACCGCTCTTGAAGGCTGCGGTGGAAGAATTGGACCAAGCCACCGAGGAGTTGGCCGCTTTGGTCGTCGAACGTGCCATGATGGGGCAGTAGGGGCTCTCAAGGCTTGCAGCGAAGGAAGGAGTAAGAGAGACTTTTTCCCAATGATTGATAAGGCGAGGGGCATCTTCATTTGTCCGGACTGCGGGGGGCCGTCTGCTGCTACAGGGGATGGCTTCGCGAGTTGTTCCGAATGTCAGGGGAAGTTTGAGCTGCCAAAGAAGGTCGAGCAAAAGGTCTTGGCGCCATCGCCTGTGCTTCCTGCCTCCTCGTCGAATGCGATCCAGCGGAATATTGCGCTCAAGCCCAAGGGGGGAGCGGAGCAATTCGGCAGCGTGGAAAAGATTCCAGAACCCGTCGTGCCTACCAAGGATATCGAGGACGTCCAGCGGGAGCGGGGTGAGCGACGCAAACGGCTCAAGAAGAAGAATCAGCCTGCGGTCAAAGTCTACTTGGGCTGGGGGATCTTGTGGCTGGGCGCGGTGGCTTTGGTCCTCTTTGTGGTATCCAATTTGCAAAAGCAGTTTGCAGCCAACAACAAGAATGCTCCAACGGTTGAAGAGCGGCTGTCCGGGGAGGAGAGAGAGTTTTACAAACAGGAGTATCCCCTCATCACGAGAACGTTCCGCAATTTCCTCGAAGCGCGTTCGACGAGTCAGATGGCGGAGTTCGCCCTGAAGGCCAATCAGCTCGACCGAAAGATGACTCGTTACTTCAAGGAGAATTCACGCAAGTTCTCGGCCTCGGATTTGAAGGGGAACCCGACTTTTTGGAATGTCGCATTCGAGGAAAGTCCCGGTTTCGTCGAGGTGGTTTGGGATGGGGGAAAGAGTGGTCCGGTCGAGGCTGTCTTTGTGAAGGTTGATGACTCTTGGGTAGTCGATTGGGAGCATTTCGCCCGTTACTCCACGGAAAGCTGGACCGTCTTCCGGCAAAGAATCGGAGGCACCAGGAAAGGGGTCTTTCGGGTTTATGTGGAAAAGGTTTCCGAAGGGGAAGGCTCGGATTTCAGCCAGTGGCTCAAAGTCAGAATTCAGCCACCCTACCGCAATCGGGAGCGGCGTCGTCGGGAAGCGAGTCAGGCTATCCTCCTGGAGGGGACGGATGGAATTGTTTCCGATTTCGTGCACCTTTTTGCCGACCGCGAAGGCCAGAGCGAGGGCTATTCCGAGTTGTGGTCCAGAGACCCCGAGGAACTGCGGCGTGCAACCGTGGAGCTGGAGTGGGTCCAAGACCCCGTTACCGGTGAAGAAAGAATGGTAATTCAGAAGCTTTTGTCCGAACATTGGCGTAGCTTGGATGTGGAAAATGCCGCATCAGGGGAGTCCACCGAAGAATAGAGTCACTATGAGTGAACCAGAAAATCCATCCAACCTGCCCGAGGGGCGTCGCGTTAGTAAAAGCAATTCCAATCGTGAGACGCTCTATCTGAAGCGGCAGCAGCTCTTGCGTGAAATGCAATCGACGGAAGAGCTCCGGCCGATCAACGTGCGCGAGCAGGTAGAGACCTTGAAGAATGCCGGCAGCGAGGGCACCAAGGAGGAGGATTGGGGCTCCAAGGAAAAGCGACGCAAAGGGAGTCCGTGGATGTTGTGGGCGATTCTCGGTCTGGCCATACCCGTGGTTCTGGTGGGCCTGATGATCGTGAGCGGTGGCAAGCGTGGCAAGACGGCATCCGGGAATAGCGGAATGGGTCTGGATTTCGATGTCCTGAGTGGAGCGGGTCAGGTTGAAGCGGAAGATTGGTTTATCAAGAATCCGGGCGAGGCCTTTGAAATCGGTCTCAATACTCTCGAAACGGTCAGCCAGGAGGGTTTCACTCTGGAGGAAGTTTCGCCATTGGTGCGCAGTCCCGAGCAAGCCGAGCGCTTGGTTCAACTGGAACGTGCCGGAGAATGGGTGGCCTTCGATACCAGCGTGCCAACGGATCTGGTTTGGGACTACGGGTCTTCGGGCGATGCGGGATTCATGGTTTTGATGGGGCAAAAGAAGGACTTTCACGACTTTAGAGCCTACTTCGTCCGGGATGAGGGTGAGGTGTTGATGGATGTCGATGCCACCGAAGCACGCTCCGACATACCCGTTATCGAGCTGCCGGGCCAGACCTTGACCCAGCCCGTGCTGATGCGTTGTTGGTTGGCCAAAGAGCCTCATTTCGATGCTCGCAGTGATGAGCGCCTATTCTCTTGGTATCAGATTCTTTCTCCGAACAAGGTGGACTTCGTGTGGGCCTATTGCACCCGGGGTGATGCGATTGATGAGGCTTTGCGCAAAGAGTTGAACTACGGTCGTTTGATTGGAGAACGGAAAGACTACTTGCGGGCGACGGTCCGGCTAACGAACGCCAAAGGTTTCCGCGAGGATGAGTTCCAGATTCAGGAATACGTTGCTTCCGAGTGGGTTCTGCCGTCTTCGGAGTAGAGGGTGGCGGCTGCGGCCCCCTTGCAAGTCGCGGCAAATCGCTCGCCACTATTTACAAACCGGCTCCTTTGAGGCATTGCAGGCGCGATGTCTGACGAAATGGAATTGTCCAAAGCCTATGAGCCGCAGGAGGTCGAAAAGCGCTGGTATGAAGCATGGCTGGAGCAAGGGTGCTTCACCGCCGACCCTCATTCTGAAAAAGAGGGGTATTCGATCGTCATTCCACCACCCAATGTAACGGGAATTCTTCACTTGGGCCACGTGCTCAACAACACTATCCAGGATGTCTTGGCGCGTCGGGCGCGGCAGGAGGGGAAGGAAGTGCTCTGGTTGCCCGGGACCGATCACGCTGGCATTGCGACCCAGACGAAAGTGGAACGTCAGATTCGTGACGAGGAGGGCACCACCAGGCGTGACTTGGGGCGCGAGGCCTTTCTCGAGCGCGTGTGGAATTGGAAGGAAAAGCACGGGGGAATCATTATCAAACAGCTCAAGCGCTTGGGTTGCTCTTGCGATTGGAGCCGCGAGCGCTTCACCATGGATGAGGATTACTCCGAGTGGGTGAGCCACGTCTTCAGCGAGCTTTTCAAACAGGGGCTCATCTACCGAGGCAAGCGTATGGTGAACTGGTGTCCGGTTTCTTTGACCGCCCTATCGGATGAAGAAGTCATCATGAAGGCCCAGCGTTCCAAGCTCTTTTACATGAAGTATGAGGTGGTGGACGCTCCCGGGGAGTTCATTGAGATCGCGACAACCCGACCCGAAACTCTGATGGGCGATGTGGCCGTGGCGGTGACTCCCAAGGACGAACGTTGGGGCAAATATGTCGGTCGCACCGTGCGTCGTCCTTTCCCCGAAGCTGAAATTCCAGTCATCGCTGATGAGCATGTCGACCCGGAGTTTGGAACTGGCGCGCTCAAGATTACGCCTGCCCACGACAAGGCTGACTTCGAGATCGGGGTTCGAAACAATTTGGAGATCATCGATACCCTCCATCCCGATGGGACGATGAATCTGCCGGATATGCCGGAGTTCGACGGTCTTGACCGCTTCGTTGCCCGCCGCAAGGCTGCGGCCAAGTTGGAGGAGATGGGACTGCTCCTGAAAGTGGAGGAATACGAGAACAATGTCGGATATTCCGAGCGGGCGGATGTGCCTATTGAGCCTCGGATTTCCATGCAATGGTTTCTCAAGTATCCTGCGGTGGACGAGGCCAAGGCCGCAGTGGCAGATGGCGATATCTCCTACCGACCCGAGCGCTGGGCCAAGACCTATGCGCACTGGCTGGAGAACATCCAGGACTGGTGCATCTCGCGCCAGCTCTGGTGGGGACACCGCATCCCGGTGTGGTACCGCGCCGAACAAGTGGCTCAACTTAAAGACGCCGAGTCCCTGACATTGGCCGATATGGAGTCGGGGCAAATTCACGTGGGAGAAGAGGCTCCGTCTGAGGGCGAGTGGGTTCGCGATGACGATGTGCTGGACACATGGTTCAGCTCCTGGTTGTGGCCTTTTGCGACCATGACCAAGTTGGGTGAGGAAAGTCCTGAATTGAAAAAATTCTACCCGACCAACGACTTGGTGACGGGCCCGGATATCATCTTCTTCTGGGTCGCCCGGATGGTGATGGCTGGTTTTCACTTCAAGGGGGAGTTGCCTTTCCGCAATGTCTTTTTCACTTCTATCATTCGCGACATCAAGGGGCGCAAGATGAGCAAGTCTCTTGGTAACTCGCCCGACCCGATCGACCTGATGGACAAGTATGGGGCGGACGGCTTGCGCTTTGGCTTGCTACGAACCGCACCAGTGGGTTCCGATGTCCGTTTCGACGAATCGTTGGTGGAAGAGGGGCGCAACTTTGCCAACAAGCTCTACAATGCCTGCCGCTTGCGGTTGATGGCTGGCGGAACGGTCGCGCAGTCCCTCCCTGAGGTGTCCAAGCTGCGACCCTATCACCTGGACGTCTTGCAAAAGTGCGATCGAATGGCCGAGAACCTCACGTTGGCCTATAGCGAATATCGCTTCAATGAGTTGGGATCGCTGCTCTATGAATTCCTCTGGAGTGAGTTCTGTGACCGTTTCCTGGAAGCGGTTAAGAAAGATCTGCGAGCTGATGATGGTTCGGAGTCCAAGGCGGTCACGCTGGCGGTCTTCGACCAAATCATGCAGCGCTATCTGCAAGCCTTGCACCCCTTCATGCCGCACCTTACCGAGGAACTCTCCTCGCGCATGGGCTACGTGGACAAGGGAGTCTTTTTGATGAACGAGGTTCTGCCGGGCGAACCTCTTCTGGCAGATGTTCCCGACAGAGTCTCGCGGGCGGAAGTGGTCTACGAGGTCGCCGGTCGCTTGCGCAACTTGAAGGCCGAATACCAACTCGCAACGCGCAAGGACGTGCGCTTCGTGGTGAAAAACGCGGTCGACTGGCTGGCGGAAGAAGCCGATGTGCTGGCGTTGCTGGTCGGTGCCGAGAAGGTCGAAATCGATCAAGACTTTGTCGTCAACAAAGGAACTCCAACTGCGGTGACCAATGCGGGCGAGTTCGTCCTTCCTCTGGATGGACTGATTGACGTCGATGCTGAAAAGAACCGCCTTTCCAAAGAAATCTCGAAGGTGGAGAAAGAGGTCGAAAAGTCTCTGAAAAAGCTGCAGAATCCCAAGTTTGTGGAAAATGCCAAACCTGAAGTCGTGGCGGTGGAAAAAGATCGTCACGCGACTTGGTTGGAGAAGCTGAAGCAACTGCGGGAGCTTCATGCCGCCCTCGATGCCGAGTAGCTCAATCTGATTTGCCAGTCCCATGCCCCCGGAAGAATCCAACGAAATCCCAGAAGCCATCCCCATGCCGCGCGAGACTTTGCGCAAGGTGCGGGTGGAGCTTCAGGATTTGCCCAAGGCTCGTCTAACCAGCGAGACGAAGCAGGTGATTTTTCCGGAGGAAGAACTGGAAGAAGAGCCGGAGCAGGAAGAGCAAGGGGAGTCCTCGGGTTCGCGGCCTGCGCCTCGGCGGGCGCCGCGACCGGAGCCGATTGCCAAGCAACCGGCCTCTATCAATCGGAAGGCCTTGGAGTCTACAAACCGGGGGAAAAACCCGAACTCGAGAACCTTTGTGAGGGGAATTCTGCACCCCGCGCCTTTCAAGATTCTCTCTGCGGCCTTTTTCGTTATCGTCTTTCGGCTCGTTTTCGTCGCCAGCTTGGTTTTTGGAGCCTTGATCCTTTTTGAAAAGATCGAGGTGGACGGGCTGATGCTAGCTTGGTTCGGCTTGCTGCCGCTTGCCGGGTTCTTGCACCTGATCACCGCGCAACAGGCGCGATGTCGGGTGTGTGGGCAGAAGGAATTTATCCCCAGTCGGGCGAACAAGCATCGGAACACCCATCGCTTTTTATTCACCGGTCCGATCGTCAGCACTGCCTTGCATGTGCTTTTGTTCAAGTGGTTCCGCTGTATGTTTTGCGGTACGGCGGTGCGGACGAAGAAGTAGTCCCGAGAATTGTTAGGCGGGATCGCGGGAATCAATGGTGATGGTCACGGGGCCGTCGTTGATGAGCGAGACCTCCATCATCGCTCCAAAGCGGCCTTGGCCCACCGGCTTGCCCAAGGCCTCGGATAGGGCTTGGCAGAAGCTTTCGTAGTCGGGATTGGCTTTCTCCGGCCGCGCGGCTCCCAGATAGGAGGGTCGGTTTCCTTTCTTGGTCGAGGCGAAGAGGGTGAACTGGGAGACCACGGTAATCTCGCCGCCGGTATCGAGAATCGAGCGGTTCATCTTGCCCTCTTCATCCTCAAAGAGGCGCATGGCGACGACTTTGCGCACCAGCCAATCGCGATCGGTTTCCACGTCTTCGTGGGAGACGCCCAGCAAGATGAGGAGGCCGGGACCTTGTTCGGCGAGAAGCTCTCCCTCGCTATGAACGGATGCTTTTTTAACTCTTTGGATGACTGCACGCATGAGGAGGGGACTTACCAAGCTCCTATTGCGCCTGCCAAGCCAAGGGCGTGTCGTTCTCCGGATTGAACTGCAGTCTTACCCACGGGATTTGTGGGACAGTTCAGAATGAGGCAAGGAAGAGACGTTCTGCTGTCCGCGATGGTCACGGTCCCGACGAAGGACTTGGCTCCGACCGGGTCTACGAGAGTAACGGGAAAGGAGGTTTCCCCACGGTTGAGTTTGGAAGGCATGGCAGTGAGAACCACAAAGTGTCCATGAACACTCTGCCAAATGCCCTTGCGCAGAACAAAGCGACGGACCGAAAGAATGGGGGGCATGCCTTTGTCAAAGGACTTGCTCAATCGCTTGTGGGCAAGCTTCAGCTGACCGACGCTCTCTGTCCCGGGGGGCGAGAAGAAGAGTTCGGACTTCACCTTGGGGAGCGTCCAATGAATCTTGCGCATGTCTTCCGCCATTGCAGCCAAGTCTTCAAAATTAACTCCACCGCGTTGTTGCCATCTGGAGCGGTTGGTGAAGGTGGTGGACGGTTGGAGTCCCCAGGATTTGATCACGGATGCGATTCGGGCCCGGTCGCTGGACCCGGGAATTTGTAGATAGGCCTTTTGCCATCTTTCGGTACCGGCGCCGAACGAATTGAGCAAGGACGCGGGCCCGCAGGAATTGCCCACGCCATTTTTCTGATCGACATAGTCAAACTCCCGGTTGGCCGCCGAGATGTCAAGAATCTGTCCATACGTCGGCGACAGACTGAGGAGTAAGAGGAGAAGGAGCTTCACTGACTGGAGTTGAATTCGAAAACGTTGCTCCTGATATTGTTCTTTGGATCGACATCTTGGAAGGATGAATTGAGGCTGACCGAAGTGCTCACTTCAAAGTCTCCATTCGCTGGGAGTGCAGTCGGAATTTCGAAGGTCTGGATATCGCCGGGGCTCAGAGTCTGCACCTGCAATGGAACGGAAGAGTAGGGAGTGGTAATGGTCACTTTCGCTCCGGTAATAGCCTCCGTGCCTTGATTCTGCACCACCGCGAGAACCATGTTGCCGTCATCGGTCGTGATGAGATTGGAGACCGCAGCGATGTCGTAGATGCCACTCGTGCCAGAATTGACCACTCGACCGACATCCAGGTGGCCAACGCCGTAGTATGAGTCCGCCCCTGGGTCACCCGCTTCGTTCGAGTTCTGGGTCACTAGGTTCATCGCGTTGTTCGCGTTGAGCTCGTATTCGCTCATCGCGGCTGCGACGGCGGCGGTCACATAGGGAGCACTGGCGGAAGTTCCGGTGAACTCGATGTAGCGGTCGTTTGTCCACGCCGCATAGACTTCCAGGCCCGGCGCCGTCATGTCGAGGTTCTCTCCGTAGTTGGAGAAATTGATCACGGTGCCCTCCTGATCGACCGCTCCCACGGCGGTGACTTGGGCGTAGTCCGCGGGGAAGGCTGGCTGGTCGTATCCTTCGTTGCCGGATGATGCTACGATCACTGCGCCGTTGGTATAGGCATACTCGACTGCGTTTCTAACAAGGAGACTGTCTCCATAGCTGCCCATGGAGATATTGAGAATTTGCGCCCCGGCATCAACCGCGGCCACGATTCCTTCCGCGAGTTTGAAGGAGGTGGAGTCCCCGTTCACATCGGCCACCCGCACGTCCAAGAGAGACACCCCCGGCGAGACCCCGGGGGTCAAGGCGCTGGTGCCAGCGATGAGCGACGCAACTGCAGTGCCGTGGCCGTGCCAAGTGTCAGCGGAGTCATCGCCCTCCACCAAATTGATGTGGCGAATGCTCCCGGTAAGGGCCTCGTGGTTGGTGACGCCGGTATCAATGATGGCCACGATCACCCCTTTGCCCCAGGTGCTGTTGTCACCCGTGATGCCGAGCCACTCGAGGGCATTTCCGTGGAATCCGACCGCTCCGGCTTGCACCTCACCTTCTCCTGGAGGCAGGGGAAGGGTCACCAGATAGTTGTAGCCCATCTCCTCTGAGTCGAGGAGGCCGTCGAAATCGCTGAGCCTGTCAAAGCCGACCAAAGCCGTGCGGAGGGCGTCGATGGAGCCGAGAAGGCGGAGGTCGGAATCAGCGAGGGAAGCTAGAAATTTCCGGTAATCTTCCTCATTGTCGAATTGAACAAGTCGTTGATTGGGGATGGAAAAAAGAGGATCTCCCTGGGTGTCGGGGCGGGAGCGGGTGGGGGCATTTCCGCTGCTGCGAGCAGTCGGATGGCTTTGGACCAAAACGGGAGTGCGCGACTCGGACTTTTCCTTCTTTTGAGCAGTTCGCCCCGCCACATCGCTGACCAAGAGCCAGCCACCAACCACAGCGAGGACCAGAAAAACGGAGATCAGGGTCAGCTCTAGCGGTTTGATTTTCATGAAACAGGGATGGCTTATAAACGCCGCTTAGCGATAAGAGTCGCACTGAAATTGGAAAATTCCCCGAAAAAATCCAGTTTTCAGCAAAATGACGCCCTGAGTTCAGGGAAAAGAGCTAGCCGGCTTCCCCGAGGGCGGCGCGCAAATCTTCGGCGGCGGCGTTGGCTTTGCTGTCCTTGTCCTCGCCCTTGGGGGGCTCGGGCTCTGGTTCGGGCGTCTCGACGGTGAAGCCCTCGAACTGTTTGTCTTCTGGCGCAACTTCGGGGGTGGCTTCCAGTAACTTGTCGAACTCGTCGGAGTCACTGTCCGCTGCCGCGAAGGTGAGGTTGCGGGCCTGGATTTCCAAGCGGGGGATTTCGGCAATCGGTTGTTCGATGTTTGCCGCTCCCAACTCTTCGAACTTACGCGCTCCGGGCAGGACCTTGGTCTCCAGCGAGGACATCGCGGAGTTGTAGACCTTCACGGTGTTGTCGAGGGATTGTCCCAGATTGGTGAAGTTGTCGGTGAGATTGGTCAGGCGCTTGTAGAGATCGCCGCCGAGGATCGAGATTTGGCGTGCGTTCTCGGCAAGTGCTTCTTGGCGCCAGCCGTAGGACACGGCGCGCAGCAGAGCAATCAATGTTGTCGGGGTCGCGAGAATCACGCCTTGGTCGACCCCTTTTTCGATGAGGGAAGGATCGTGATTGAGAGCTGCCGAGAAGAAGGATTCCGAGGGGAGGAAAAGGACGGTGAACTCCGGAGCGGACTCGAACTGGCGCAGGTAGTCTGGAGAGGCCAGCTTCTGGATGTGCTCGCTGATTTGCTGGGCGTGACGGATCAAAAGGGTGTCGCGCTCCTGATCATCCTCCGCTTCCAGGGCATCCAGGTAGGCACCCATTGGCGCTTTGGTGTCGACGACCACCTGTTGGTGACCCGGCAGTTTGACGAGCAGGTCGGGATGGAGTTGGGCACCCGTGACTTCGGCTTCCTTGTTGCTGGGGTCCTGGCTATTGTTGAGGAACTCGCAGTGCTCCTGCATGCCGGCCATCTCCACGCAGCGCTTCAGCTGCATCTCACCCCACTGACCGCGGCCGCTGGGCTGACGCAGGGCACGCACGAGGCGGTGGGTCTCCTTGTTGAGCGAGGCCTGGGACTCGGCCAGATGGCGGACCTGTTCCAAGAGAGAGGTGTAAGCGTTCTCGCGAGCCTGTTCGATCTCGCCGACGCGGGACTGCATTTTTTCCAAAGACTGCGCGACCGGAGAGACCAGTTGTTCGACGGCGACGTGACGCTTGTCGAAGATTCCCTGCGCTTCCTCCTGCTGGGCGCGGAGGGCTTGTTGGGCGAGGGTTACGAATTGCTGCTGGCTGCTGCGCAGGGCGTCGGTGGAAAGGGTGCGGAAGGTGTTGGCGAAGCGAGCCTCCATATCGGAAAGGAGCTGCTGCTGCTCGACGTGGCGGCGCTTGTGTCCACTCAGGGTCGCTTCCAGTTCGCCCTGACGCTTGAGGAGGATGACTTCGGTATTGCGAAGTTCGGTCAGCTCGGCCTCCAGATTTGCAGAACCGGCTTCGAGAGAGGCGATGGCTTTTTTAGCGGACCTGGCCTGCTCCTCCTGGCGAACGCGGAGGGTGGCGAATTTGGCCCGTAGGATGAGCCACATCATGAAGAGACCGGCCACGAAGCCGAAAAGCCCGCAAGCCAGCTGATAGGAGATGATGGCCGCCTCGTTGGAAGAGAAAAGGGCAAGGAAGGGAATGGAAAATGAAAGGGAAACCATGGTGATTGTCACTTGCGCAAAACGATTGGCATGCTTTGCTTCGCGGGAGAGCGTTTTGACATAAGGTCGAGACGCTGGCAAAACGAAACTGACACAGAAAACAGATCATGGCTTACGAACTACCCGAATTGGGATACTCATACGACGCCCTGGAGCCGCACATCGATGCGCGCACTATGGAGATTCACCACAGCAAGCACCACGCAGCCTACATCTCTAAGGTCAACGCTGCCATCGAAGGCAAGGCTGACCTCGAGGCCAAGAGTATCGAGGAGCTGATCTCCGACCTCGATGCTGTTCCTGAAGACATCCGCGGCGCGGTGCGCAACAACGGCGGCGGACATGCCAATCACAGCCTTTTCTGGAAAGTCATCGCTCCCGGCGGTGCTTCCGAGCCGAGCGGTGAACTCCTGGAAGCTATCAACGCTGCTTTCGGCTCTCTCGACGCGATGAAGGAGAAGTTCGCCAACGCGGGCGCGACTCAGTTCGGCTCCGGCTGGGCTTGGTTGGGTGTGAAGGCTGACGGCACTGTCTGCGTGAACTCGACTCCGAACCAGGACAGCCCTCTCATGGGCAAGGCCGCTGGAACTTGTGGTTGCACTCCGATTCTCGGACTCGATGTTTGGGAGCACGCTTACTACCTGAACTATCAGAACCGTCGCCCGGACTACATCTCCGCTTTCTGGAACGTGGTCAACTGGGACGTGGTCGCTGCCAACTACGCGGCCGCGAAGTAAGCGCTCTTTCCGAAAAAGACTTTATCAAGGCAGTCCGCACGGGCTGCCTTTTTAGATCTATGGAAAAACTAAAAAACAGAGTGGTTCGGCCTTCCCGAGCGAAAGCCTAAAAATCCTCAGCAGTGCGCTCGGGCGAAATGAAGTCGGTGTTCCAAAAGAGATGCATCTCTTCAACGGAAGGAATAGCCACCGGACGCACCACCCGAAAACCAATGTGCTGGCCATTGGTATGATACCAGACTGAGTTTGGATTCTGGGGGTCTTGCATCTTGAGGTCCTTGTGGGAAGCGACGCGGGCGGCAGAAGCCAGCATCTCGGCGTCATCATCCCAAGACCCTCCTCGAATCACCCGCGGGTAGCGTTTGGAGGGAAAGAACCAGGGATTCTCCGTGCCGTCCTTGAGCTTGCTCAGAGCGTCGATCTCGAAGCTATCGATGGTCCATTCCGCGACATTGCCGTGCATGTCGTAGAGGCCCCAGGGGTTGGGCTTCTTCTGACCGACCTTTTGATACGTGAAGTCGCTGTTGTCGATATACCAGCCGTAGTCGCCGAGCTGACTCGCGTCGTCACCGAATGAATAGGTGGTAGTTGTTCCCGCGCGGCAGGCGTATTCCCACTCGGCTTCGGTGGGAAGGCGATAGAAGTGGCCCGTTTGGGCTGAGAGCCACTGGCAGAACTTGGCGGCGGCATGGTTGGTCATATCCATCGCGGGGTAGTCCTTTTCGTTGGCGAAGCTCCCGCTCATGAACATGTCGTGATACTGGATAGTGGGCTGGGAAACCGCGTCCACGAGAGTCGACTTGTCCAAATCCGGTTGCTCGGAGGTGTAGCGGTCGTTGTCGAGATCGCGGCTGCCGTCTTTGTTCCGGGGTTTATCAAACTTTGGGTCGTTGAGATAGAAGGGGTTGTAGTGTGCCCAAGTGACTTCGGTGGCCGACATCCAGAAGGGAGAAAGTTTGATCTTGGGTTGATCGGCGGCTGGGTCGCCCATCTGAAACTCCCCTCCGGGGATGGCCACCAGCTTGAGGGGGGCATCTGCGGCCTTGGGAATCGCAAGTTGATAGGCTTCATGGCCTTCCTCCTTGGCTTTTTCCACAATCAGAGCGTGGATCCTCTTGGTGAGCTCCAGTTGGTCGGCAACCGGCAATGTGGCGGGCGCTGCTGGCAAGACGGTGACGGTATAGTCCTTAGCCTCGGAGCTCTTGCTGGAGTCTTCGGGAGCAGTTGGTTGTTCCTCGCAGTGGGCTAGACAGGGCAACAGGGAGGCCAGGAAAAAGGGATGGAAATTCATGATGGGAAAGGGAGAGGTCGGAAAAAAGGCCCGCTGATCAAGCGAGCCTTTCATTCTAAAATGCCTTAAAGAGCTTTCCGAGTTTAGGCGAGAGTGAATTGGCCCGGGATCGGCATGCTCTGTGGCTGAAAGTCGTCGCTGAACTTCAGGTGGTCAGGCGCGAGGTCGAGCTCGGAACCCCAGAGGTCGTCCCAAGTGACTTTCTTGCCTGTCTGGGCCGCGTAAGCTCCCAAGAGACAGTGAGCGGTGGAGCGAATCATGTGATCGCCACCATCGATGCGCTTGCCAGCACGAAGGGCTGCGAAGAGTTCATTGTGCTCTACCTGATACATGTCCTGCACCTCGCCGGGCTTGGGCTTGGAGCGCCAGATCATTTTACCAGCAACGTCCTTGGCGTAGCAACGACCGGGGCCAAAGACGGTGGCTTCTTCACAAGTCACGCGGTCGATGACCTCGTTGTGAACACCCTGAATCTGGCGCTGGGAGACGTGGCAAAAGACGTCGTCGGCATATTCGTAGGCCACATTGTGGTGGTCGTAGACATTGCCGGGATCGGTGCGGCCGACTTTGCCGCCGGTGCCGATGGCTGCGATGGGCTGGGCATCGTTCATAGCCCAAGCCACCTTGTCGGTGGTGTGAATCGCCTGCTCGAGAAGGGCGCCTCCGGAGAGCCAGTCGAAGTTGATCCAGTTGGCGACCTGCCACTCGACGTCGCCCATGCCTTCAGGCTTCTTGGCGTCATTGGCCAAGGGGCGAACAGGGCTGGCTAGGTAGGTGCCCCAAACCGCTTTCACGCGACCATACTCGCCGGAAGTGATCTTGCCATACGCTTCCTTCACCGCCGGGTGGAAGCGCCAGCAGAAGCCGTGTTGGATGGAGAGGTTCTTCTCCTTGGCTTTCTTGACCGACTCGAGCACCGAGCGAAGACCCGCAGGGTCGACTGCCATGGGCTTCTCGACAAACATATGAATGCCCTTTTCCACTGCCGCCGCGATGTGGCGGGGGCGGAAGCCGGGAGCGGCGGTGAGAAGCACGACGTCGATGCCGGAATCCATCACTTCTTTGTAGCAATCGATGCCGGTGAACTGACGCTCGGGGGGAACGATGGCGCGCTCACCCAGGGAAGCGATATTCTTGAGGCAGCGGTCCATGGGCGCTTGGAAGGCGTCGCCAGCGGCCCACACCTTGACGTTGGGATCCGCCTTGAGAGCTTGCACGATGGCCCCCGAGCCACGGCCTCCACAACCGATGATTCCAACCTTGATGGTATCGTTGTTTCCGGCTTGGGCGTTGGCGATGTGGGGCATGCCCATGGCAGCCAGGGTCCCGGCAGCAGTGGCAGTTTTGAGAACTTGGCGGCGAGTAGTTGGAATATTCATATGGAAGTTACTTTGGTGAAATACTGTTAAGAGATGCCCTTTCTGTCGATAAAACTTTCCGAGGTGTCATATTTTTTAGAGAGGGTCAGTTTCAGTTCGATGACCATTTTTTCCCCCTGGTCGGCTCTCGCCAGATTGGGTTTCAGGGGTTAGCTTATCAGACGATGGATTCGGGAAAAAATGTCGTGTTCTTTGATGGGGGCTGCCTGCTTTGTTCGGGGGTGGTTCAATGGTGCCATCGCATGGATCGGCACGAGCGCATTTGGTTTGCGGCTCTCGATAGCAGCTTTGCGGCCAAGCACCGGAGCGAGCTCGGTTTGCCTGACCCCGGTGAGGGGGCAGAGACTTTTGCTTTTTGGAATCAGGAAAAGGGCGAAGTATTCTTTCGCAGTGACGGGGCGATTCAGATGTTGCGGGAGCTGGGTGGCATCTGGGCGGGTGTGGGAGTTCTGATGTCCTGGATGCCCCGTTTTCTGAGAGACGCCAGCTACAATTTCATCGCGCGAAATCGACGGAGATGGTGGGGCTCATCGGAGGAATGCACCCTGCCGCCTGCCAGCCTGAGGGGGAAAGTTCTCGAGTAGAACCGATTTTCTCCAAATCCCTATTTGAGGAATCTGGAAAAGGGTGGAAGCTGCCAGCGTGCGAATCGAAATTCTCAATACTGGAACTGAGCTCTTACTGGGTTCAACACTGAATACCCACGGACATTGGATGGGGCAGGAGCTACTGAAGATGGGGCTGCGGGTTCAACGGCAGACCACGGTTCCTGATGGAGAAGCGATTCACGAGGCCATGAGGGAGTCCGTGATGCGTAGCGACGCGCTCATAGTCACCGGAGGTCTCGGGCCGACCAGTGATGACCTCACCCGGGAGGCAACCGCCGAAGTCCTGGGGATCGAGATGATCGAGGACGAGCAGGCGGTGCGAACCATGCGCGAGTTTTTCCGTGCCCGAGGTTATGCCGCGATGCCTGAGGGAAACCGGAAACAGGCTCTCGTCCCTGTGGGAGCCGATGTGCTGCCCAATGCCAACGGAACCGCGCCGGGGATCTATGTTCCTCCACGTTTGGGTCAGGCTTCCGCTTGTGCCATTTTTCTTTTGCCCGGGCCTCCCAGCGAGCTGCGGCCGATGTTTCACGAAGAGGCCGCCCCCCGTTTGCGGGCTCTCGCTGGGATCGAGGATGCGGGCGAGGCTGTGGAGCTAAAGTTTGTGGGGATCGGCGAGAGCTCATTTGCGGATGGGATTGACGAGGACCTGCAGGCTATCGAAGGCTTGGAGTTTGGCTACTGCGCTCGCTTGGGCGAACTCGACCTTCGGCTCATTGGGGGAAATGATGCCATCACCGCGGCCCGCGACTTGGTAGCGAAGTCCTTTTCGAAGCAATACGTGAGCGATGACGGTTCCAGCCTGGAAGAGGTCGTGGTGCGCGAGATGGCCTCACGAGGCTTGAAGCTGGCAACAGCGGAAAGTTGCACCGGCGGGTTAATCGCCAACCGCGTGACGAACGTTCCGGGTTCCAGTGCGGTTTTGACCCACGGCTTTGTGACGTATGCCAACGAGGCCAAGGTCGGCGTGCTGGGGGTCAAAGAGGAAACCTTGGCGAAGGTCGGAGCCGTCAGTGAAGAAGTCTGCCGGGAAATGGCGGAGGGAGCCCTCGCGGCCAGTGGGTCCGACTTGGCAATCGCGGTCACTGGGATCGCGGGTCCCGGTGGAGGGAGTGATGAGAAGCCAATCGGAACGGTTTTCGTCGGTCTGGCTCAGAAGGGAAAGGAGACCTTTGTTCTCACAAAGTGCGACCCCCGAAATCGTCTCTCCTTCAAACAACAGGTCAGTCAGCTCGCCCTCGATTTGGTTCGCCGTCGGGTGGTTCATGGCGAATAGTCCAGCCATCCCATGACGCCCTTCGAAGTCCATCCCCGTCTCCTGAAAAGTTCCTTTGAACTCGCACAGCGGAAGAGCTGTCATGTTCTTTTAAAGGACAACAGCCATTTCCCCTGGTTCCTCATCGTGCCCGAAGTGGCCAATGGGGAAGAGGACCTTCACCAGCTGACCGAGGAGCGCGCGGCAGAGGTAATGTCGCTGGTGCGCGAGGTATCTCAATTCGTAAGCGAGTATTTTCAACCGGAAAAGCTCAACGTGGCCTGCATCGGCAATCAAGTCCGTCAGATGCATCTCCACGTGGTAGGCCGGACACCCCACGACCCCGCCTGGCCGGGGGTGGTCTGGAGCTGCGATGCGAAGCAATCCTACACCTCCGAACGAGTCTCCGAGATCCGATCCGCATTCTTGGAAAGGCTATAAAGGCCATCGACCCACTTTGGGTCCACTCCGTTGTTTGCTCCGAGCAGCGCTCCAACGATCACCCCGCGGTGACAGTTGTCGCCGCCAACCTGAGCGTTGGCTGTAATACCGGCATCGAAATCGTCGTGATACTTCCAAGCGAGATAGAGTGCGGCAGGAAATGCCTCCGCAATGTAGCAGGCGGGACTGAGGACTCTTCCGATAATCACGTCGTCCGGGCGAATGGACCAGCGCTGGGCTTTGGCGGTGGAGAACCAGTCGCCTGCCGCTTTGGCAATGGCCTCGCGCATGGGAACCCCGTTTTCCATCGCCTTGAGCAATCTGGCTAAACAATCCGCCGCACGTAAAACATTCGAGTGCCGATGGGTGAGGGCGACGTGTTCCTTCACCGCGGTGCGCCAGTCAGCATCCTCGGGAAGAGAAGCCAGAAGGGCGGGGACCTGTGCCAAACCGCCAATGTGTTCGTCCTTGATTCCGCACTTCCGCCTGTTCTTTCCATTGGAATAGTTCGTGAAAAATCCCCGATGATACTCTTCCAAATAGGTGTCGTTGTGACTGCCCGGGTTCAACATGAATTGGATATAGATATCCAACCACAAGCCGGGATCGTAGTGCCCGGTGGTGGCAACCTGCCGGTGAAGCAAAGTCGCGAGCTGCAAGTTGATGGTGTTCTCGCCAGCCTTTAAAAATTGATGGTAGTGAATTCCTCGCTCAGCTCCCCAATATTGGGCCTGCTCATGGAGAATCTCTCCGCGTTCATTGACGGGACTGTATTGTGAGCGCCAGAGGATACTGTCCGGGTGAGGGTTGTCGGGCGCCATGTAGTGGTCGACAACACCGTAGTCCTCGCGCAAGGCCTCGCGGTCATAATACCAATGCACCGGCATCGAAAGGGCATCGGCAGCTAGTGAACCCAAATACGCTTGTTGAAGAAAGATCGACATTGTGCAGTTTACCCCATCTTTCCCACCTTGCGAATGAATAAGAGAGTTCTACTTCGGTTCTTCGATTGGCGCCGTGTCATAGATTTTCGCCGAGTCCTTGCTCCAGAAAGGCGAGGAGTCCCAGAGGGGAACTGTCGCCAGCGAAGACTCCCAATCGCCTAGCAAACGGAAGAGCTTTGCGAGTTCCTCTGGCTCCGATGTCGCGAGGTCATTCCGCTCGCCAGGATCGGCCGCCGGGGCGAAAAGTTGCGCCGGCCGGTGGGAGAGCTTGATGAGTTTCCGATCCCCGGCCAACACTGCCGATTGCCCCTGAAGCCGCCAAAAGAAAAGGCGTTCCGCTGGCTTTTCTTCGGATTTCTTTTGGAAAAAGGGCAGAAGATTTTGTCCGTCGTAGGGACCGTATGTTTGGTTCGAACGGTTGCGGTTGCGTTGGTCCTCGTAGGAGGGCGCGGGCTTGAGCGGGAGAGGTTCGGCCTCCGCTGCCGCCAGGAAGGTGGGCAGGAGATCCATCGCCGAAACGGCCTCGGAATAGACTGCTCCCTGCGGCAAGCGAGCTGGCCAACTGAATAGGAAAGGCGCCCGGACACCGCCCTCCCGCAAGGATCCCTTTCGACCTGCGAGGGGGCCATTCCAGGAGCCATTGTTGGTCGCCCCACCGTTGTCTGAGAAAAAGACAATGAGGGTGTTTTCGAGTTCACCCGACGCTTGCAAGTGCTCCAAAAGCCGTCCCACCCCTCTGTCCAGCGCATGCATCATCGCGGCATAAGTCCGCCTCTTCGGATTCGAGATGTGTCGGTAGAGTGCGAGGTCCTCCCTGGTCGCCTCCATCGGAGTATGGGGCGCGTTGAAGGAGGCGAAGAGGAACCAGGGTTGCTCTCGCTTTTCCTTCAACCAAGCCAGCGCTTCATCGGTGAAAAGGTCGGTGAGGTAGGGCGAAGGGAACTCAGTCAGCGGGGTGCCGTTTTCTTCCAAATGATTCTGGTCCACCGTGGGAAAGTAGCCGTGGCTGCCATTGAGCATGCCCAGGAAGTGGTCGAATCCCCGGGCGTTTGGATGAAAGGGCTCCGCCATACCCTGGTGCCACTTGCCAATGAGGGCAGTCGCGTATCCTGCAGCCTTGAGGTGATCTCCCAAGGTGTGCTCGCTGGTAGGCAGACCAAGAAGTTCCGGACGGGTGGGGTAGCCCGGCGCGGGCTTGTTGAGATTGCCCTCATAGCCAAAGCGGCGGGGGTCTCGTCCGGTCAGAATCCCCGCACGCGAAGGTGAGCAGACCGAGGAGGGAACGTAGCCTTGGGGACAAAGAATCCCGTTCGTCGCCAGACTGTCGATATGCGGAGTCTTGATGACCTCCGAACCCATACAGCCCAAATCTCCGTAGCCCATATCATCGGCGAGAATCATCAGAATATTGGGCTTCTGAGCCGCCAGAGCCGAGCCGAAGGAGAGGAAAAGAAGGAAAGTGCGTATCATGGTGAGCAGTGAACTCAGGGAAATCCCAAGGGTCACGGCCAAAAAAAAGCAGCCTCGCGATGAGGCTGCTTTAAAAAATCTGGTCGTAATTCAATCTTATCGACGGCGACGAAGAAGGGTCAAGAGACCCAAGCCACCGAGAAGGGCTGCGGAAGGTTCGGGAACGGGAGCAACTCCAAAACCTTCCAAACCACCTGTCGCAGAGGGGGTAGTGCTAACGACAACAAATCGCTCATCGGGATCAGCAAAGCCGTCCACGTCTCCAGTAGTGATTCCGTCCTTCAATGCAATGTTAGAATTTCTAGTTTCTACATTGACTCCAACCCAAGCTGCGCCGGGGTCTGACCCTGGAACTCCAAAGGTGTCCTCAACATTTCCGTCGAGCTGAATCTGCAGAGCATCATCGCCATTAAAGGTAAATGATTCCTCGTGAAATTGAATCACACCAACGCCGAAGGTCGCATCAAGGTAGTCACCGATGTCCGATGTTCCGATAACAAGAACTTCGCCAGCAGCTAGGCTTCCAGAGCTGAGTGTGAAATCTGTCGAAAGAGCTGCACCATTGGTCCCCTTTAGAACGGTTAGTGCGGTCGATGAGAAGTCGATTGTGGATGAGCCAGTATTGAAGAGCTCGATTCCTTTTGGCGTAGAGCCGGAGTCAGTCTCGACATATTGGGATATAATAAGGGCTCCCGAGCAGAAATTGGAGAGACTACAGGCGATGACGGATAGAAATAATTGTTGTTTCATTGGGGACACTGGTTGGGTTTGGATGCCAATTCTCTTTTTCTTAGCTATTAAGAATTTAAGGAATGAAGCAGTTATTGAGCCAATAATGGAAGCAAATTCGGTGACAAAGTCTTAAAGAAGCCGCCAATAGTTGGGATTGTTAAGTTTCTTATTATTAACGGCGACGGCGCAGGAGAGCGAGAAATCCGAGGCCTCCGAGGAGGGCTGCAGAGGGTTCTGGAATGAAGGAGGGGTTGACGCTCCCGTAAGTTGGAGCAAGTGAACCAGAATCGAAGTCGCTCGGGACAAGTTCAGGCCCTCCAGCTGCGGCAAAAGCTCCAACGCGCTCGTCTACCAAGCCGAAATCGATGGTTACGGTCTGGAACCAATCTCCGGTCGTTCCATCCCTGAAGACGAGCAAAGGTTCAAACTCTCCGTTGAAAAGGATATCGGTCCCTCCCAACGTTGCTCCGTAGAGAGCAGTATCGTCATCAGTGCTATCAGAAACGCCAACGGCGTCGAAAACGGTGCCGAGAGAACTCAGGTCTACTGTTCCATTGTCTGTCGGATCCAAATCATCACCGATAGTGCCAGTGAAGGCGTCAGTAAGAATGACGGTGAAAGAAGGGTTCTCGAAGTCTGGAATGGCAACCGTGGCAAAACCATTCGCATCGTAGGAACCCGTGACATTGGAAGCTCGGTCTACAGTTCCTAGAGCAGAGTTGGTATCATTCTCAAGGGAGAGAATCCAGAGATCGAAAGTGTCCAAAGGACTTCCTCCAGACAGCTCGATCGAAGATGATGTTGGGTCGCCTCCGGCGGGATTGGGTTCGAATTCACTCAGAACAACTCCGGCAGCCCCTTGAAAAGAAGCGGTGAAAGCAAGTAGGAATAGTGGGATCGTGGTTTTCATAATCGGTTGGAAGCAGCAGGGGAGCTCACCTTGTTTTTTCGTAGCGGGGGATAAGAAGCACGGGGTGAGCCAAGATGGAATGGGTTAGATGTGACAAAGATGTGACCCATCCACTAATAATCCCGATTTCTATTTCTTTTCTCATAGGTCCCTGCTAAGGCCCTCGGCCCCCGCAGCGCCTTGAACGCCTTCTTTGAAAGGCATTTTGGAACTTCAAGTCATCGTGGGGATATTGACCATGAGTGAGTTATCGTTTCAAGAGTTGGGCCTGCCGGAGAATCTTTTACAGGCAGTCAAGGGGTTGGGTTATGAAAATCCATCCGCTATTCAAGCATCCGCCATTCCGGCTGCGATGACAGGGGAAGACCTCATCGGCCTTTCCCAGACCGGGTCCGGAAAGACCGCGGCCTTTGCTTTGCCGGTTTTGGCGCGCATTGATTTGGCGGACGAGTCTCCCCAGGCCCTCATCGTCTGTCCGACCCGCGAGTTGGCCAACCAGGTTTGTGAGGAAGTCCATGACTTGGCCAAGTTCATGCCGGGTTTCCGCGCCTTGCCGGTTTACGGCGGTGCTCCCATCGACCGTCAGTTGCGCGCCTTGCGCAAAGGGGTTCATGTCATTGTGGGAACTCCGGGGCGCCTTCAGGATCACCTGCGCCGCGGCACCTTCGACCCCAAGAATATCCGCACCGTCGTTCTCGATGAGGCCGACCGGATGTTGGACATGGGGTTTCGCGAGGAAATGGAGGAATTGCTCTCGGAAATGCCCGATGAGCATCAGACCCTCTTTTTCTCCGCTACCATGAACAAAGCCGTGGGCGGGCTGATTCGCAAGTTTGGCAACAATCCGCGCACCATCGAGATCGAGCGCAAGACTCTGACCGTGGAGGCCATCGAACAAGTTTCCTACGAGGTGCGCAATCGCTCCCGCGTGGAAGTTCTTTCCCGTATCCTCGATATGGACGAGCCCCGTCTCGCGGTGGTCTTCTGCAACACCCGTCGCGTGGTGGACGAGGTCACCGAGACCCTGAACGCGCGCGGTTATTCTGCTGACCGACTTCATGGCGACATTTCCCAGGACCAGCGCGAGCGCACCTTGGCCCGCTTCCGCAAAGGCACTGTCGAGGTTCTCGTCGCGACTGATGTGGCGGCGCGAGGCATCGATATCGACGAGATTGACCTCGTTGCCAACTACGACCTTCCCCAGGACCCCGAAGACTATGTGCACCGAATCGGCCGGACTGGTCGCGCGGGGCGCAAAGGCCGGGCCGTGACCTTTGTCTATGGCCGCGATATCTACCGCCTGCAGAACGTCGAGCGCTACACCAAGCAGCGCATCCCACGCGGTCGCATCCCTTCTCTGGAAGAAGTGGGCGGCAAAATCGCGGACCAACTCTTCGAGAGCGTGCGTGAGAAGTTGGAAGCGGGGGAGTGGAAAGACTACTCCGAGCAAATCGACCGTCTTCTCGATCAAGGGCACACCGGAACCGATATCGCTTCGGTCCTGTTCAACATGCTTTCAGAAAAGTCAGGTCGCGAGGGCCAGGAGATCGACGAAGATCGCCCCGGCCGTCGTCGTGAGCGCGAACCACGCGACCGTGGCGGCGAGATGGGCGGTGACCGTCGCGAGCGCAACGTGCGGGGAGACCGCGGGGAGCGCAATGAGCGCGGTCCCCGTCGCAGCCGGGACGATAGCGGCGAGGCCGAGCAGGGGATGACCCGTCTTTTCCTCAATATGGGGAAGGCCCTTCACCTCCAGCCCAAGGATATCGCCGGGCTCCTCTATAATGAGGCCAATCTGCCTCCGGGTTCAGTAGGCCGAATCCACATGTTCCCCAAGCATTGCCTCATCGAAGTGCGCAGTGACGTGGTGGAAGATGCCATCGCGGTCTCGAAGGACGCCAAATTGCGCGGCAAGCCCTTCCGCCTCGACTTTGACAAAAACACCGGAGCCCCAGGCGGAATCGACGGGGGCCACGGTGGCAAGAAGCCCTACCGCGGGCAGGGCGGCCGGCGTTAAGCGACCGCTTGGAACCTAGCGTGTCGGCAGCATCGCGTAGATGGCTGTCGTCATGCAGAAGGCTTCGTCCGCTCTCATACGCTTCTTCTCGTGGCCTTCGCCCCAAGAGTCCGAGTAGATGATTTCTTGGGTTGCCTCGTCATAGCCAATGATGAGGCGCATATGCCCGCCGTGAGACTGGGGGAGGTCGCCTTCCTTGAACATTCCCAAATAGAGCGTCCAACACAATGGCACCCCTTGGTCGATATACTCCTTAATCTTGTTGTTGAAGAACTCGAAGCCGTTCTGGTCCGCTTTCACCTCACGGAAAATCTCGGGATCGACACGTGACCAGAACATGGTGGGGGAGATGATCCATTCGTCGAGGTCGTAATCGAAAGTCGCTTTCTCCGCCTTCTTGGCGGCGCGGTTGTAGTAGCGGATGTCCCGCTTGAACTGGTTCTCGTCGAACTCGATGATTTTGATTGTCCGGACGTTGGCCTTGCCGGTGATGGAACGGAAGGCCTTTTCCATCGCTTCCATCGAGGTGCCTCCGCCAGCAGAGGTGTCCGCCAGGCGGGCCATTTCATGCTGGTCAAAGTCGCGCCCATAGAAGCGAATCACCCGTTCGATCGTCGCGACCACACAGTAGCCTTTACTACCTTGGTCCACCATGGGAACTCCTTCCAGAAAGGTCGACTTGCCTTCGGTTTTGACCCGGTCCGCCAAGTCATCGCGACGAACGGTGGTCTTGGTGTCCGAGGTGGCATTGAGAGGGGCGATGCGGAGGCGGATGAACTCGGGTCTCTTTTCGCGCCGGTTGATGGAGCCTTCGAGGAGGTAGGCGGAATTTCCTTTCTGCCAGATCCAGCCGGTAATGGGGAGTGCCCCCCGCTGGTCGCGGGATTTGGGTCGGACTTCGAGCAATCGGTCCAAGCTCGCCTTCCAAGCGTCGAGCTCGGTTTGGTATTTGGTCGGCCCAATTTCCGAATCATCACCACGATTGTAGAGGGAGATGGTGACTCCGGAGAGGCCGTTGCCTGTCCCCCGGATGACGATTTCTCCCAGTTCCTTTTCATCCAGAGAGTAGCCTCCGCGCTCGGAACGGAGGCCCTTGTGGGCAGAGGAAAGCCAATCCAATTCGGGGAGAACAACTTCGTATTTTGAGATGTTGACTCCGTGCTTCTTCAGGCGCTCGAGGTCCGCGGGAGAAATTCCTCTGATCGGCTCGTCTTCCTTCGTCTCGGCCGCGCCAAATTGGCCTTTTACATCCGTTAGCTTTTGTTCCCAGAGGCTCGGGGAGAGCAGCAGCTCGTCGAGCTTTTTAGGAGAGGGGGACTCCTGTTCTGCTTGGACGAAAGTGGAAACCGTTAAGAAAAGACCCAAAAAAGCTCTCATGTTTCCTATACAACTTTAGTGCGCGTTGGGTGTCGAGAAAAAGTTGTGTGAAAGTTATGTGAGAGATTGTTATTTAATGTATTTTTTTGAGTTTGATGAATCGGTAATGTTTTGCCGGGAGGGGAGTTATGCCAATATGTCGTGGACCACTTTAGGTGAAGCCGTCGGCCCAATGAGCCGTTGATTCAATCCCTGATACGGGAAGCTGTGCTTGTGCGGGTCGAGCCCGAGCAGGTGTTGGATAGTTGCCTGGAAGTCCCGCACGTGAACCGGGTTGTCGACGACCGAGTAGCCCAAGTCGTCAGTGGTTCCGTAAGTGATTCCCGGCTTGACTCCGCCTCCAGCCATCCAGGTTGTGAAGCAATCCGGATGGTGATCGCGACCTAGGAATTTAGAGCCTCCACGGGCTTCGTTCATGGGAGTGCGGCCAAATTCACCTCCCCAAATCACGAGAGTCTCCTCCAAAAGTCCCCGTTCTTTCAGGTCGGTCAACAGAGCTGAGATAGGCTGATCCGTCTCGCGGCATTTTTGCGGAAACTGGGTTTCCAGATCGTCCACTTTCGCTGTTCCGTGGATATCCCAGCCCCAGTCGAAGAGCTGCACGAAGCGGGTGCCTTGCTCAATCAGACGACGAGCTAACAAGCAGTTGTTTGCAAAAGAGGCTTCACCGGGTTTCGCTCCATATTTGGAAAGAGTCTCCGGGCTTTCTTTTGATATATCCATTACTCCGGGGACGGAAACTTGCATGCGATAAGCTAACTCATATTGCTCGATGCGAGTTAAGGTTTCGGGGTCTTGATATTGCTGAAGTTCCAAGCGGTTGAGTTTACTGAGTGCATCCAAACTCTTGCGGCGGACCTTGCGGGACATTCCCTCGGGATTGGAGACATAGAGAATGGGATCGCCTTTCGCGCGACATTGCACGCCTTGATAAACGGAGGGGAGAAAGCTGCTGCCCCACAGGGATTTTCCGCCGGAAGGGTTCTTTCCGCCGGACACCATGACCATGTATCCGGGGAGATTGTTGTTCATCGAGCCGAGTCCGTATGTGATCCAAGAGCCCATGGAAGCTCCCCCGAACTGCGAGCTTCCGGTGTGGAGAAGGAGCTGGGCGGGAGCATGGTTGAATTGATCGGTATGCATCGATTTGATGAAGCACAGGTCGTCGACATGCTTTGCCAGATGCGGCATGGTCTCGCTGACCCAAGCCCCGGATTCGCCATATTGCTGGAAGTCGTAGATCGAACCCAAGAGCTTGGGGCGTCCTTTGATGAAGGCGAAAGTCTTGCCCTCGATGAACTCCTGGGGACAGGGCTTCAAGTGATGCTTCATCAGCTCGGGCTTGTAATCGAACATCTCGTGCTGCGGAGGGGAGCCGGCCATGTGGAGGTAGATCACCTGCTTGGCCTTGGGCGCATACATTGGGAGCTGCATCTCCGCAGAGGGCTTGGTGTCGGCCGCAGAGGCGCTCTGGCCCATCAGTTGCCCGAGAGCGAGCGCTCCCAGTCCAGCATTGCAGCGTTGCAAAAAGTGCCGCCGGGTCAGCGCGCTGGCACGGGTGAAAGCGAGTTCGTTGAGTGGGTCGATGGTGTTCATGTTACTTGCAGAGAAAGGCGTCGAGATTGAGCATGACGTTGGCGACCACCGTCAGGCTGGCCAGTTCGGCCGCGTTGTCGAGAATGGCTGGAGTCGGAGTATTGCCGGCCAGTTTGAGGGCTTCCTGCGGGGAGTCCTGATAGTCTAGGAGAGTCTCCTGATAGAGGTCTTCGAAGGCGTCGAGCTGTTCCTCGCCAGGCTCTTGCAGGAGGACCCGGAGGTAACCTTGTCGAATCTTTTCCCTGAGGTCGGGGGAGTGGCCATCCATGATCCGGGCCAAGGCTTGCGAGGCTTCAACGAAGACAGGATCGTTCAGGGTCATGAAGGACTGCAATGGTGTATTGGTGCGGAAGCGGCGGAGGACGCAGACGTCCCGGGTAGCCATGTCGAAGGTCTCGAAGAGAGGATGTGGGTTGGAGCGCTTGAGGTAGGTGTAGATCGCACGTCGATATCGATCCGGACCGGTGCTTTCCACCCAGACCGTGGAGCCCGAGAAGGCATTGGTGAAGGTCTTGATGGGAGACGGGGGGTAGACGGGCTCGCCATAGAGCTTGTTGGTCAACAGCCCCGAGGCCGCAAGAGCCTGATCCCGCACAACCTCGGCGGACAGGCGGAAGCGCGGTCCGCGGGAGACGAGGATGTTGCGAGGATCCTTTTCCAGACGTTCAGGAGTGGTGACCGAGCTTTGGCGGTAGGCTTCCGAGGTCACGAGGAGCTTGAGAAATTTCTTCGTGTCCCAGCCGCTATCGCGATATTCGCTAGCCAGCCAATCGAGAAGCTCGGGGTGCGAGGGGAGAGTTCCCTGGGTGCCAAAGTCTTCCTCGGTTTCCACGATCCCGATCCCAAAGAAGCGAGCCCAATAGCGATTGGCTGCTACGCGCGCGGTAAGGGGGTTGTCATCGTTCACCAGCCATTGGGCGAGGGACAAACGATTGCGGGGTGCTCCTTCCGGCAGGCTTCCAAAGGCTACGGGAAGGGCGGGTGAGACTTTCTCCCCGGGTTGCATGAATGATCCCCGGGTCATCATGCGGGTCTCGCGCTGCTTGTCCGGAGGGAGATCCTGCGCGATGGGTACGCGCACAGGCTTGGTCTGCTGCTTTTTCAGTTCGGCGATTTCAACCGTGATTGGCTCCAGAGTATTGTTCTTGAATTTTTCAACCGGATTCTCCACCGAGGTGGTCGCCAGACGAACTCGTCCCGCGGTCATTCTTGGCCATTGCGATTTGAAGACCAGTTTGACCTCCAGACGGCTGCCCTGCGGAGCGGTGAGTGGCTCGGCAAGTTCGAAGACCGCGGTTCTCTTGGCGCGGAAACCTTCCTTGTCGTGCTTGACCGCCCATCCATTTTCGTGGGGCTCGTCGCCAATGAGGTTTTCAACTCCATAGTTGGGTTGGGAATGATCGGCGGCAGCGCTAGCGAACTTTCTCACTGTCCGGGTGCCGTCGGGTGAGATTTCGACCAACCTGACCTGGCTCATCACCATCGCTCCCGATGGAGAGCGTCCCACATTGTCATTGTGTCGGCGGTCGGGCAGCAACTCGAGCCGAATCGCGGTGACAGGCTCCACTGGAGTGGGCGCGGCCAAGGTGTAAGTCGGGTAATCGGCATTGGGACCTTTGGCAATAACGGACCCGTCGCTCTCTTTCTCAAGAAGGACTTCCTCGGTCGCGTGCACCTCGTCCAGAGGCAACAGAAACCAGGGAGATTCGCTGACGGCTCGTTCTTCTAACTGAGAAATTCTGGCATGAATCTCAGCCAGTTTGCTCTCATCGGCCTTGGGCATGACGTCCATGCGGGGATTGTCGTCCCGCCTGTCGGCGTCCGCCGTCTGGTTGAAAAAGGCATAGAGTTGATAATACTCCTCATGGCTGATGGGATCATACTTGTGGGTATGGCACTCCGCGCACCGGACAGTCAGCCCCATGGCGGTATTGATGGTGGTGCTCAGGCGGTCCTTGACGGCGATGGTGCGGAACTCTTCGTCATTGGTTCCACCTTCGTTATTGTTCATCGTCAGGCGATGGAAAGCGGTGGCCAGTCGTTGCTGCTCAGTCGCCTCGGGGAGAAGATCTCCCGCCACCTGTTCGATGATGAATTCGTCGTAGGGCTTGTTGTCGTTGAAGGCCTCGATGACCCAGTCTCGCCAAGGCCAAATGTCGCGGTGCTCGTCTCCGGAATAGCCCACGGTGTCCGCATAACGCGCCATATCGAGCCACATGGACGCCCAGTGCTCCCCGTAATTGGGTGAGGCCAAGAGCCGATCGGCGGCCTCGCTAACCGCCTGGCGTGGGTTCTTTTCGTAAGCCAATTTGAAGGCCTCGACTTCGTCCAAGGAGGGGGGAAGACCGATCAGGTCCAGAGAGAGACGTCGAATCATCTCAACCGCATCCGCTGGTTCAGTCGGGCTCAAATCTGCGGATTCCAGCCCTTTCAAGATGAAGGCGTCAATGGGGTTCTCAGCCCAGCCCTGTTTCTCCACGGCTGGAGGAGTGTGCTCGGCGATGGGGGCGAAGGACCAGTGGGTCTCATATTGGGCTCCTTCTTTGATCCAAGTCTCCAGCAAAACGATCTGCGATTCCGAGAGGGTATGGCCATGTTCCGGGGGCGGCATGACGTCATCGGGATCGTCGGTGCGGACCCGTTCGATGAGAGTGCTTTTCTCGGGATGATGGGGCACGATTGCGGCGTAGCCTTGGACCTCCGCGGTCGCTCCTTCGAAGGTGTCCAAGCGCAGGTCAGCCTTCCTATCCTCAGGATCCGGACCGTGGCAGCCAATGCAATTCTTCGAGAGAATGGGGCGAATCTCGAAGTTGAAAGAGACCTCGGCTGCAAGGTTCCCAAAGGTCAGCAACCCGATTGGAAGTGTGAGGATGGATTTTGAAAGCATTCTAGGAAGATTCAGGGTCAATATACGGCAAAGTTTCGTTTGTTGTGTCAATTTGGCGTCTGAATTCTGGGTCTGCGCCTCTCCCGCTCCTTTGCTCGTATTGCAAAGAAGAGAAGAGGACTGCTGAACCCGAAGACGAAGCCTTTCTACCCCGCGAAGACGAAGCCTTTCTACCCCGCGAAGACGAAGCCTTTCTACCCCGGTTACTTCCGCTGGGGGGCGAAATTGGAACGAATTGTGAGTCAACTTTCCCAAGGCGAGGACCACCTGGCCAGCTTGCCAAGCTACTCCGTATCGGGGAGGGGCATGCCAATCGGGTCGACCGGTCTCCCGGTGGCATCGATCACTTGGTAGGTCGAAAAGTGGATGGAGGTGAGTCCGTTGGCATCAGTCTCTTGGTGAACCTTCGTGAAACCCTGTGGTCCGACATCTTCAGTCTGCCAATCTTGGCTCGAAAGGCCGTCCGCGTTCTCGCCTGGTCGGTTTTCGAAATGGATCTGTTGGCTCACTCCAAAACCATATCCCGTCACATTGCCCGTCTGGCGGATTCCGGTCCAATCGTCTCCGTTCTCCTGAATAATCTCGATGGTAGCCTCTTCTCCAAATCGGGAGAGAACGGACGGCATCGTCATGATATCGGTTCCTTTTTGCTGAGCTAAATTCCTCATGACAAGCTCCATTCCCTCGTTTCGCACTCTGGATTGGAGGTCAGTGATACTCTCGTTGGTCTGGACGACTTTACTTGTAACGTGGACTTGCTTAGTCGTGCTGGTTGACGCGAGTTCCTCTATGATTTGAGAGAGTTTCTCAAGTTGAGTGGCATCGTCATGAACAAACAGGTTTGCTGTGACTGGGTCAAATAGGATTTCGGCGTCGGAATGTTGATTGAATCCTATTTTTGCTAAAAGAGTCGGTACTGAATCATCAGGATTGGACATCTCTTTCGGTAGTAATCCTCGGATGACATCTCGAATGTAGGGAGATACTCGAAAAGATTGAGTGAGGAGTTCAGAACTCGTTGAATTCGATTTTTCATCAAAGCTTTCGAAATGGAGTTGGGTCTCGGCCCGCTCAAGCCTTGCGTCAAAAATGATTCCCGCCATCCGAAGAGCGGTGATGAGAGAGCCGCCTTTCCAAGAAAAGTCCTTTCGGTCACCGAGGTTGTCCGGGTAGCTGACGGAGAATCGGAGAGGCTCTTGTTTAGTCACCGTGCAAACGTCGATATAAGATTGGAGAATCATTTGCACCAACTCGGGGAGACTGACGTTTTCCGCTTCGAAGGCCGGAAGGTGGAACTTTGGCAGATGTTCGGGTTCGTGTGTGCCGCCATCGGGAAAGTTCTCCGACGGTTCGATCCCTTCGCTGGGGACGAGAGCGAGCAATCGACTCGTTCCCGCGCCGGATTTCGTTGTGGTCTGCGAGGCTCGGAGGGCTTGATTGGATTTGCTCGCTTGCCTCGGTCGATTGAGTTTTTCCCGCTTCGCTTCCGCTTTTGACCTTCCTGCATCGAGCGCAAAGAAGATGGCGAGAAAAAGAAGGAGTCCACCAAGAACCAAAAGACCTTTGCGCATTTGAGCAGTCAAGGTGCTTTGCTATCCCTCGTCAAGGTTGCGAGAACGGGAGAGAGACGACCGTATCAGTCAGGATATCTATGAATACAAAATCGACCCTGACTCTCATGGCTCCCACTCTCATTCTCGCTGGCGGGCTATGGGCGCTCGTGGGGGAAAAGGCGGCGCCGACTTGGCAGCGGCAGTTGTTGACCCTGGACTTTCTTACCGAAGGAGTTTCTCTCGGGGACTTGAATGGGGATGGAAAGCCGGACTTGGTGGCAGGAGCCTATTGGTTTGCGGGGCCGGACTTTGCGGAAGCCATTCCTTACCGACCAGCCACCCCTTGGAAGGTCAAAGGCTATGCGGAAGACTCGTTTTTGAGCTGGGTCGATGACCTGGACGGAGACGGCCACGAGGATATTCTGATGGTTTCGAGACCCGGGAACGAGGCGACCTGGTATCGCAATCCGGGCAAAGAGCCGAGCCCATCATGGGAGGCCCATCGAGTGGCCGAAGGAGTGGCGACCGAGTGTCCGGAGTGGACCGACTTGACGGGGGATGGACGGCCCGAACTTGTTTACATGGAAAAAGGGCGTTTCGGATTCGCGGAGCCCAATTGGGAGGACACTACCCAGCCTTGGAAATTTCACCCCATCTCGGAGGTGGTTGCGAACACTCCTTATGTCCATGGTGTGGGCGTCGGGGATGTCAATGGCGATGGGCGAGCCGATCTCTTGGAAAAAGGGGGCTGGTTCGAACAACCCGATAGACCGTTTTCCACATGAACTTGCCGTTATTCGGAGTAGGGATTGCAGACTGATTTAAGAACATCAGGTTCCTTGAGGAGCGCTCGGATGGATTGAAAAACCTTCT
>NZ_BMXI01000022.1 GCF_014651675.1 Roseibacillus persicicus | reverse complement strand
GGAATCCTGAAGGGGGTCGTAACCCTTCAGGCCTATCTTTAGGTGATTAAACATCGGGGACATGATGGCTTTATCGCCTCATGTCCCCAATCTTTGATGAAGAGCCCTTCATCCAAGGATATCGTCCCGATGGAAAGGGAGGGTTCGAGCTCCGAAACGGCATTTTCTTTGAACTTTGCAGAACGGCCCAAGCCAATCCCGAACAGAGTTACTTCCTCGTCATTGATGAGATTAACCGAGGCAATCTGAGCAAGATCTTTGGTGAGCTCCTCATGCTGATTGAAGCCGACAAGCGGAATCCCAATCTCGCCCTCCAGCTCACCCACACCAGGGACCCCGCTGACAAGTTCTACGTTCCCAACAACATCCATCTCATCGGGACCATGAACACAGCTGACCGTTCGCTTTCGGTAGTCGACTATGCCCTGCGGCGTCGCTTTGCCTTCATCACCCTGGAGGCGGAATTCCAAAGCCCGAAGTATTCTGAATTCCTTGCCGGACGAAAAGTTCCCGCGAAATTCATTCGCCCTCTGATTCAGGCTCTAACAAACCTGAACGACACCATTGAAAAGGACAAAGCCCTCGGCAGCGGATTCAGCATCGGACACAGCTTCTTCTGTCCACCGGTGGGACTCACCGACTTCGAATCCTGGTATCGCAAGGTGGTCCAATTTGAAGTGGTTCCCCTGCTCTCGGAGTATTGGTTGGATGAGTCGGAGAAGGTGAAGGCGGAAGCGGAAACTCTTCTGCGAATCCTCGACTAGGGTCTTACTCTCATGCCCCAAGATATCCCCATCCAGAACGTCTACTATCTGCTGTGCTATGCATGGGACAAACTGGACGTGGCTGGCACGATCGATGTCAGCGCGGAAGACAGCCAAACTCTCGACGACCTTTTTGCCAGAGTGCTCATCAACGGGACCGACTATCTGGTCCGTCACGGGTTCGACCGCGACTATATCCTCGAACGGGAAAAGACCCCAAAGCTCCGTGGTCGAATCGACGTAGGAGCCAGCATGCAGCGCCAGACCTGGAGGCAGGGACGAATGGTCTGCGAGTTCGATGAATTTAGCTACAACGTCCTGCACAACCGTATTCTGCGAACAACCATCGAGCAAATGCTTCGCTGCAGTCGGCTGGACCACAAGCTGGCGGATCAACTGAAACAGAAGTTGCAGCTCATGGGTGAAATCGAAAGCATCGTGCTCACCAAGCCGCTCTTCCGGCGGGTCCGCATTCATCGCAACAATCGGCAATACCGCTTCTTGATGAGTGTCTGTGAGCTCATCTACGACTCCCTCCTCCCCACCGAAAATCAAGGAGAATCCCGCTTTCAGAATTTCCTTCGAGAAGAGAAAGCGATGGCCGCTCTTTTCGAAAAATTCGTAAAGACGTTCTACAGCCGCCACTCGGACTTCGAAGTCAGTGCCCCACACCTGCATTGGAGCCAAGACGGGCCCAGGGAAAGCCTGGACCTCATCCCCCGGATGGAGACGGACGTCGCGCTCGAATCCGCCGAGCGCCAGATTGTGCTGGATTGCAAATTCTACAAAGAGGCTTTCAAAGCGAAAGGAACCGCCTCCGCCCGGTTCAACTCGAACCATCTCTATCAAATCACCGCTTACCTCCGAAATGCCGAGCGCGAGAAGGGATGGAGTAATGTGGAAGGCATTCTCCTCTACCCCGCAGTCGCTCAGAACTTCCGCCACGATCTCCAGCTAGACGGCTACCGCCTCCAAATCGCCAGTATCGACCTGGACCAGGATTGGACGGAGATTCATCACGGTTTGATTACTCTCCTTGAAGCATGAAAAACGAACAACACGAAAACACTCAATCCCCACAAGTCCATTGAGCAGTTGGCCACTTGAGCGCACAGCTTTGGAAGCTCGACGGGAAAGTTCTCGACCTGGAACTTTCGCGCCTGTGGCTTCCTTTCACTCTCTGATTCTTGGCTCCGACAAAAATAGCTGACTCCTCTTGATGACGACACGTTCGGACGAGCAGAGATATCAATCTTGCTCGCCGAACACGCCTCCAACCTGGCGATCGCCGACGAACCACGCAGAAGATCTCGGCGCTCAGGGACGCTCCTCTCTGTGATTCATCTCCTGCTAACCGACGAGGCAGCTGCTTTTTGATTTCTCCGCAGCTTGGTGATCGAACAAGGAGTGCAGAAACTGCAGGCCTTGCGCTGCAAACTCATCCTGCGTCTCGGTGAACTTTTTCCATATGCAAACAGCGCCCGCGAGATCGCGGTTCTCTGGAGTGAAGGATTCGATCACGACTTTGCCGTCATAATTGATATCGGCCAAAGCGTCACGAAAGTCGCCCCAGGGAGTCAGGCCCGTTCCAGTCACTCCACGATGGTTCTCAGACACCTGAACGTGGATCAAATCTTCGCCAGCCGCGCGAATTGCATCGCCCATGCTCGCCTCCTCAATAGTCATGTGAAATGTATCAATCATGACCTTGGTCGCCGGATGGTCGACAGCGCGCATCATCCGCAAGGAGTCCTCCGTCAGATTGACCATATCGGATTCAAAACGGTTGATCGCTTCGATAGCGATCTGAAGATTTCGAGCCTCGGCTTCAATGCTAACTTTACGCAAGTTCTCCACGGAGCGATTCCACTCCGCCAAGCGTTCCTCGGGGGGCAGCTGTCTCGCCTTTCCAACCTCCGCATACATCGGTCCGGCAAAGAACCCGGCGCCCACTTCATTACACAGGTCCAGACACCCCTTGATATAGTCCAGAGTAGCCGCGACGACTGCCGGGTCATCACTCGATAGGTCCCGCCCGGGCCCGAAGGCTCCGCAAACCGTGGCCTCGAGTCCCTCATCATCCAACACCGCCCTCACCTTTTCTCCATCGACAATTGCAAGGTCTTCAATCGGGAGCTCGACACAATCAAAGCCAAGTTCCTTGATGGTTCGAAAGAGCCCCAATGACTCATTGGAGAAGGGTGAAGTCCACAGCCAAGTACTAGTTCCAAATTTCATTATGATTAGAGATAACGGTTGAAGAGGTTTTCCAAATATTCCTGACGTCCACTCGCGAGTTGCGGAGCGTCGATTCCACGAGCATAGGCATCGAGAGAGTCCAGACTCGCTTTCCCCGACTCGATCTCGGCACCGGTTCCGGTGTTGAAGCTGGCATAGCGATGCGCGATGAAGTCGGAGAACTTTCCGTCTTCAATGATTTTCGCCGCAATCTTCAGTCCCCGCGCAAAGGCATCCATCCCTCCAATGTGGGCGTGAAAGAGGTCTTCAGGCTCATGGGATTCCCGCCGTCGCTTGGCATCGAAGTTCAAACCACCTTTGGTGAAACCTCCCATCTTTAGAACTTCCAACATTACGCGTGTGGTCCCGTAAATGTCGGTTGGAAATTGATCGGTATCCCAGCCCAACAGCTCATCACCCCGATTGGCATCGATGGAACCAAGGGCACCAGCCCCGATGGCTGTTTGCAGCTCATGCTCCATGGTGTGACCCGCGAGGGTGGCGTGGTTCGTCTCAATGTTGAGTTGGAAGTGCTCCAACAAATCGTATTCCCGCAGAAAATTCAAACAAGCCGCTGCATCCGAATCATACTGGTGAGTGGAGGGTTCGCGCGGCTTGGGCTCGATGAAGAATTGGCCCTCAAATCCAATTTTCTTGGCATGGTCAACTGCCATATGAAGAAAAGCCCCAAGGTGATCCAGCTCCCGCTTCATGTCGGTATTGATGAGTGAGCCATAGCCCTCCCGACCTCCCCAGAACACATAGCCCGTCCCCCCAAGGCGATGGGTGGCTTCCAAGGCGTGTTTCACCTGGCTGGCGGCGTAGGCATAGACCTCGGCGCTCGGCGAAGTAGCGGCGCCATGGGCGTAGCGGGGGTGACCAAACAAGCAGGCCGTGCCCCATAACAGACTTTTACCCGTGCTTTGCTGATAACTCTCCAACTCCTCCACCACCCGAGCAAAGATCTCATGGGTCTCATCAAGGGTCTTCCCCTCCGGCGCAATGTCGCGGTCATGAAAGCAGTAGAGATCGATATCGATCTTATCCAAAAATTCGAAAAAGACCGGAACCCGGGCCAGAGCATTGTCCAAGGAATCGGTGCCATCGTCCCATGGCATCAAGGCCGTACCCGCCCCGAACGGGTCGCTCAACTCATTGCGCATTACATGCCAATATGGCGCGGCAAATCGTAAGTGTTCCCGCATCGTTTTACCTGCCACCACCTCCTCGGGGTTGTAGTGAGTGAAGGCAAAGGGGTTGTCAGAATCGGGTCCTTCATAGACCACCTTGGGGATATCGGGAAAATACTCTTTCATCATTACTCGCAATTTCATCATGGGCTTCGCTCAACCCAACAAGGGTTCAAAAATAGGAGAAGACGAGAAAACAGACAAGTAAACTCCGCAACATTTCCCTATTTTAGGGCAAAAACACACTCCCGACAAAAAACGCCTGTCGCAATCATACAAACAATAAAGACAAATAGCACAATCATCCTACCTCGACCGGTGCTTTACTTAGTCAAGACAAAGCCGCCGCAGGCAGCTTTCTATTCATTGAAATCAACGAACCTATGAAATCTCCGCTCTCTCATTCCGCAACAGGTCAATCTGGTGGATTTTCACTGGTTGTGACGATCACGATGATGATCCTTCTATCACTCATCGCTGTCGGACTTCTAAGCCTGTCTTCGATCACCATTCGCGACTCACAGGCAGGTCAGGCCGAGGCCCTCGCCAAATCCAATGCTCGTCTGGCGCTAGCCCTCGCGATTGGCGATCTACAGAAGCATTTGGGAAGTGACCGCAGCGCAACCGCCCAATCCTCTCTTATCAACGCACAATCCACTGAACCTAATCTTGTCGGTGCATGGGAGACTTATCATTGGGACCCTGAGCAAGGAGGAAGCCCCGACTATACCCAGAAGAAACAGAACTTCAGAAAATGGTTGGTTTCCGCACCAATGAGTAAGGCTGAAAACCTCGACTTCCCCAGCGCACCCTTGGATGCCCCCATCCGGCTGAGTTCTCCCACTCCGTCTGTTTCAGGGTCCGCCCCTTTACGAGCCTCCTTGGTTCCGATCAACGATTCGGAGGGCGTCTTGACCGGAGGCTATGCCTATACCGTGGTGGACAATAGTATGCGTGTTCCAATCAACATCGAGGAACAGGAGCCCGAGAACATTGGTGAGCTTATCGCCCATCGTTCCGCCCCGGCGCGGAGTCGAGTGGAAACCCTAGTGACAGAGCTCGACCCGGACAGCCGTGGTGACCTCCATAAGATCAACACCCTTGAGACCCTCGGACTTATCATGGATGAAAGCACCTTTGAGGAGAACAAGGAGCATCTTACGGCTCACTCGCTCACCCTATTGACCAATCCCATCGACGGAGGATTTAAAAAAGACCTTACCACTGCGTTTGAAGACGACGGGAACGGTATAGACTTCAAGCAAACCTTCGGAAGCGATTCACTCTACTATCAGCCCAACGATGGAGCCCCTACCTGGGCCTACCTCAAAGACCACTATCAGCACTATCGGAGCTTTTCAGATGTGGCTGGTGGCACCCCTAAGTATACATTCTCCCGCAACGAGCTCCGGGGTAGTGCAAGGGGGACGGATCCTTCTCCCGAAGAGGAGACGCTTCTGCCGGTCATCGCCAAAATGCAGATCATCTTCTCCCTGGTGGCCCACGAGGCTCTCAATGTCGACAACCGGCGCCAAACTCTAGATACCAAAGCAATTCCACGAGGATACCGCAACTACGGCTGCCCCAATCTCGTCTACGACCCCGTTATCACTCTCTACAACCCTTACGATGTCGCACTTCAGCTGGACCAACTGCGCATTCGGGTTTGGGATCCTCCAGTTGCCTTTGGCTTTAAGAAGAACGAAGTCTACCTACGCAGTGAACACAACGACGGCGACTATCACGGCATTGCCCGTTTCCAAATTGCAAACCAAAGTGACCCTGACGCCCGCAAATGGTTTACCTTTGTCCTCAGAGAAATGCGGGGACGAAACCCTGGCAACCCTCTCACGCTCGAGCCTGGCGAGGTCAAAGTTTTCTCCCCTTGGGTTGAAAACAACTGGAGCTGGCAGCTGGAAACCTCCGGAGGATATAGCCCCCGGGCATTCTTCGATTGGAATGCTGGCCGTGAATTGGGTAACAAAGACAATCGCACTAACAATCAGATGGGGGTCGAAACTGTGCCCGGATGGGATGTGAGGGCAGGCTTGCAGACAGACCACTTGGCTATCTCTGGCAAAAGGCCACCCGGCACGATCTACCCTTGGGAACGAGGAACCGGATTCGACGGTGCCGGTTGGCTGGCGATTCACCTCAATGATACCTTTGGAGTGACTGCCAAAGCCCAGAGAACCATCACCGAACGGAATTCTCCCGACTTCCAAGTCGACCTCCTGGCTGGCAGAGACCCCACTGCCGAGCGCGATGTGCTCCGCAGCTACAAGTTCCGTTTCGGCGACGTCTCCTCGGAGATTTCTACTGATGACAGCACTGATGAAATTGAGCGAACCTTCCGGGTGCGGGACCTCATGCAAAGGGACACCGACCGTTCCGCCGGTGGCAAGAGTCCCTTCGCAACGCTCACGATGACCGCCAAGACAACTTCTGATTCCTCGGATTATTCCAAGCCATGGGTCTACAGTCACCCAGTGGTTTCGGGCGCGGATCAGGACACCACTCGTGTGGGAAATGCTCTCGACACTTACGACTTGCGATTCGAGGAGGTGCAGGACTTCAACACCTTGCCTGGCGTCGAACTCAATCCCACGACCAATCAGAGCTTCTATGGAGCAAGTAGTTCGAGCCATGGGGGATCCACCCACGTCCCCATGTTTAAAGTTCCGGTCGTCCCTGCCAGCAGCTTGGGTAGCCTCTTGCACTCCAATCTGGATCCCAGCTCAACCTTGCCACGCGTGCCCCGCCCGTTGGGCAGTTCTTGGGCTCACCCTCTCCTCCCTTCCAACGGGATTAGCACCCAACTCTCGGGAACGAATTTGGACCAGAACACTCACGGTAGTGGTATTCTGTTAGACCACTCCTATCTCATCAATGATGCCCTGTGGGACCGCACGTTTTTTTCCACCGCGGCCTCTTTCGACTCCCCTCTTCTGGACCCCCTCAACCGAGCCAACCTGTTGGAAGACTTTTTCCAAGGAAACACTCGACTTCTCAATCCGCGCCTCACTCCCATAAGTTCGAAAGAATATGCGAGTACGGATTTAGCGGAAGAATTGGATCAACTCAGTGAGAGTGAGTTCATGAACCGAATTGGTGGCACAATGGCCATCCGGGGAGGCTTCAACATCAACACCGACTCGAAAGCCGCTTGGCAGGCGGTGCTCACCTCTCTGCGGGATCAAGAGGTTGCAGCTTGGGGAGGCAATACTTTCGGTTCTTCCGGGCGGACTTCGTTCCCCAGACACGGCTTCTCGCTCGTCGATGACCAAGGTTCCAATGAAGGAATCACTCCGATCGGCATCGCGGAATGGGCCGGCTACCGGTCACTCGATGATGACGATATCGACACCCTTGCAACGAACATTGTGAACCAACTACGCCTGCGCGGCGACGAGGACCAAGCACCCAATATGACGGTAGCGGAGTTCGTCAATCGACGCATCACCCGAGAGGGAGATCTCCACAGCTTGAAGGGCATTCTTGAAAGTGCCATCGAAGCCTCCGGCTTCAATCAAGGTGCCCTCGACGACTACTCCAAATCAATCTCCGAGGCCTCAACTCCGCCGACAATGATCAGAGGGGTAGCCCACGGTCAGGCTTACAATGGGGAAACCGCAGAGGGAGCGCCCCCCATGCTTTCCCAGTCAGATCTACTTGCTCCTCTGGCGGCAATCATGACCACTCGGGGCGACACCTTCCGTATTCGAGCTTATGGGGAAGCCCGAAACGGCAAGAACGCTCCCATTGCGAGAGCTTGGTGCGAAGCCGTTATCCAAAGAACACCCGACTACCTGGACCCATCCGACCAACCGCATCTCCGCGAAGATGAACTCCAAAGCGAAACGAACGTTAAGTTTGGCCGGAGGTTCATCGTCACGAGCTTCCGCTGGCTTTCTTCCGAAGAAGTCTAACAACAGCTCAGATTACACAGTGCCTATTCTCTAACAAGCCATGAACCTTCCTTCTCTCTTCATCACCCTTCTCTTCATCCCGGCCACCTTGTTTGCCGAGGAGACGCGCACCATCTCCGTGCGAGGACTTTCGATGCTACTCAAAGAGCCGCTAGCCACGGTCTATGCCCACTCGATCACAAGCACTGAAGAGACCGCAGCATCAGAAGTTCAGATCAAAAAATATCTCAACCACGAGCGAAACCAAATCATGGTGAGCGGAGACAAAGTCGTCTTCACCACCGATCCTTCTCGGGAAAGTATCAACGATTCCTCCAAGGTGGTCGCCAAGACCACTCTTCCGGAAGCAAACTCTCTCGTGCTTCTATTCCTGCCCGGTTCAGGTAAGGACGGCGCTCCCAAAACGTCTCTTCTCCCGATTGACGACACTTTGAGGGAATTTCCGACCGGTGGATTCAAGATCATCAATTTGAGCCCGCTTCCGATGAAATTTAAACTCGAAGAGAAGGTCTACGACGTAAAGCCCCACGATCATATCGTAGTCGAAGACCCTCCGGTCAATGAGCGCAATGCAAGTTCCATGGAAGCGATCGCGCTTCGGAATAAAAAGGTCGAGACGGTGGGGCAAACAGTTTGGACTCACCCTGGCCCCAAGCGGGTTTTTCAAATCGCATACTACAATCCGAGAACCGAGAAGATCGAAATCCGAGGAATTCGGGATATCGCGCCGGAGCCTCCGGAGTCGGAGTGAAATTGAGGCAGTCGTTTCGAACCTCTGAAGTTCACGGCGTCTGGCCTGCTAAGCCCAAACGAGGGCAAGCTTCTCCGAGCCGCCAGAAGGAAGACACATCATCCTCACTCTCCGAGTAGGAGCGGAACCAAAAACGGTCATCGCCCGACCTTGGAAAGGTGCTCTGGTAGCTGACGAGGGTTCACAACTCCCTTTTACGGGAACAAATCCCGCTTGGCTGATACACGGGCAAAAATTTCCAAAACAATCCGCTGAGCTTCAAACGGTCTATCTCCGTTGTTCAGCGTTCGTTAGAGCCACCTTTCCGCCTCCAAGAAAATACTCATTCGGATTCCTGAGAGGGTTCAGGCAGTTTTGAATGAACGAGTTCGATATGAGGTGCGGCAGGGGCCGCCATCCCTTCTCCTAGATAGAAACTAGGATGTGGAGGTTGATTGTAGCCCACGTTCTGCCAAGCGAGAGCAAGACGGTATTGAGAATCGTGCAGCAAAGTCCGAATCCGGGTCTTCGTTTTTTCCGGAGTAGTGAATATGCGCAGCTTGGTCTTATCCTTGGAGTATAGAATCAGTTCCTCGCGCCAATCTCCCAAGATATCCCCCGAAAAACAAGGGTTGGCCTTAGTCCCCTTGATGCCGCGAGTATCGTATGCGGTGGGAACGTTGTAGAGACTGAGGAGCCGGGTTGACCCCTCCCCGGTCCATCGTTCGAGAACCGGACTTTCTCCTGATCCGCTGGCGGAGGCAAGAAACTCACGCTGAAGACTTCCTGTCCACCAGACAAGGAAGCCCATCATCTTGTTAGAATATCTCCCCTTAATCTGAGTTCCGTCCGTATTATAAACTCCCCCTCTCGCGTGAGACCACAATTGGTATCCGGGGTAGCGGGAATCGATATGCGCGGCCACCCCACGAGCCACATCACCAGCATTCTTGTGCTCCAAGAGAATTTCTCCCGTAGCCGCATCTCGGTAGGTAGCACCTCCGGCCGCAGTTTCATGCGGCATCCACAACTCCAACCCCGGGCGATTCGGATCCATGTCGGAGACATGAAGGGCATCTCCGTGGCCCAAGCCAGTCGTGTAGAGGCCTGTCCCATCATCATCGACAGTCATCGAGCCATACACGATTTCGTCTCGGCCATCGGAATCGACGTCCGCCACACTGAGTTGATGATTGCCTTGCCCCGCATAGGAGGAATGAGCCTCGTCATTGGTGTCGAAGACCCATCGCTGCCGCAACTTCCGGTCGACAAGATCCCAAGCGGCCAAAACAGTTCGCGTGTAATATCCACGGCACATCACCACACTGGGCTTTCGACCGTCCAGGTAGGCTACCCCTGCCAAGAAGCGGTCGACCCGGTTCCCATAGCGGTCTCCCCAGGAGGAGACACGCCCTCTTCCGGGAATATAGTCCACGGTATCAATGAACTCACCAGTCAGTCCATCAAATGCACTGAGATACTCCGGACCATTCAGGATACGACCATCGCTATTCCGGTAGTCCGCTGTCGCACTTCCGAGAATGGTGCCCGCATTGTCTTTCGTGCCATCAGCGGTCTTGCAAACAACTTCAGCGCGGCCATCACTATCGAGATCGTAGACCATGAACTGGGTGTAGTGTTCCCCAGCCCGGATGTTCATTCCGAGGTCGATACGCCAGAGATGAGTGCCATCGAGCTCATAGCCATCGAGAATAACCTTTCCAGTATAGCCAGCCTGTGAGGGGTCTCTGGATTCGGAAGGATTCCACTTTAGGACGATCTCGAGTTGCCCGTCACCATCGAGGTCCGCAACGCTAATATCACCCGGCGCGTAATCGTAGGTTCGCTCCCCAGGCAGGATTCCTCCGCCAGGCCTTTGTAAAGGAACCTCGCTGAAGTAGCTATTCCAGACATCAACTGGACTAGAAGCTGGCAACTCTTTGCCATCGAGCACTGCCGACACGCTGTAGGAATCACGGGAGGTGCCATCGTCGTCAAAAAAGTTAGTTGAGTCGCTGATTGGCCTCTCGTTCACCCTCGAATCATTGCGATAGACATTGTAGGTAATCGAATTCGGCTCAGTTCCCAGCATGCGCCAACCCACGTAAACTCCTTTGTCCGAGGGCACGGCTATCACTCCCCGGTCGAGCCTTTCCACCAATCTTTGGGCAGGTGAGATCTGGCTACCTAAAAGCAACAGAGGCAGCAGGAAAGAACTGGTTCGTTTCATCATCACAAGTGCAATCTTGAAGGGAAAGGCCCCGGCAGAAATCCATTCCTAGACTGTTTGAAATTCAGCCGGACGACCTAATGACGAGGGAGGCTTCAAGAAGCGCGGTCTAAAATCATAACGCATCGCAGCCTGAGAAACTAGGAGGCCTGCCTAGCCTTTTGAGTAAAATAGCGACAACCACCTCCTTGATCGCGCTCTCTCTGTCGCCTTCGCACACAAAAGGCCGGACTCCACGCCTAGACGGCTCAGGCGATTCGCCTAGGATTGCCGAGGCTGTTCTTTTCGACTCATGTATATCCGACTCCTTCTCTTTCTCGCTCTCACTTTCAGTTTATCAGGTCAACCCACTCTCTGGATCATTGGAGATTCTACCGTTCGCAACAACACGCGGGGCCAACAAGGCTGGGGCGACCCTCTCGCCGAACAATTCGATAGCGATCAGATGACCGTCACCAACAGAGCCCTTGGGGGCAGAAGCAGCCGGACTTTTCTTACGGAAGGTCGTTGGGAAGAAGTGCTCACCAAGCTCAAGAAAGGAGACTTCGTCCTCATTCAGTTTGGCCACAACGATGGCGGAAAGATGTTTAGCGGCAATCGCCCTCGCGCCAGCATCAAAGGCAATGGAGACGAAAGCACCTCCGGGGTGGTCGAGGAGACTGGGAAAGAGGAAGCGGTGCACTCCTACGGCTGGTATCTCCGAAAATACTGCCAGGAGAGTATCAACAGAGGAGCCACCCCTATTGTCTGCTCTCCCATTCCCCGCAACATCCGAGGAGCAGATGGAAAGTTTCACCCCGACGAGACTGCCTATGCGAAGTGGGCTAAAGAAGCCGCGCAAGCAACGGGAGCATCATTCATCCCACTCAACGCCCTCCTCTGCCAAGCATTCAACCAAATGGAGAAAGACGAGGTGGACAAGATTTTCTGCGAAACCGACCACACCCACACCAGTTCCCGTGGCGCGACATTCAACGCCCGCGTCGTCGCAGACGCCATCCGGCAACTCCCGAACTCCTCCCTCGCACGCAGTCTCAAGTCACCTGCGCATGCCGGTAAGTAGGTTCGCTCAGCAGTTCTCCTTTCTCTCTTCAAAGCATCACAAGCCCTTCATATTCTTACTAAAAACCATGAAACGACGAAACTTCATCACCACTACTGGTACTGCCCTTGCATTGGCCGGCGCAAGCAAAGGACTCGCTCAGGAAGCAAGCGAGACCTCCGAAACCACAGCGCCTTTCAAAGCGCTTTTTGCACCTAACGCAAGCCACTTTGGAGGCGGTGAAACAATCGACAGCTACCTCGATGCGATGAAGAAAGCATACGAGAACGGATTCCGAGCGTGGGAGGACAACTGGCTGACCCGTCGCCCTGTCTCGGACCAAGAAAAGATCGGGAGCTTTTTGCGCGACAACCAAATGACCATGGGTGTCAGCGTGGTCACGACCGGCAGCGGTGCCCGCTGGTTTGACCCCACGAAAGAACAGGTCGACCAAATCATAAAAGATTGCCACACCGCAGTGGAATTGTCGAAGAGAGTCGGTCACAAGTGGTTCACATTAATCCCCGGCTCCCGTGACGAGAGCAAACCACTTCCAGCTCAGATGAAAGGATGCGTGGACCTACTGAACCGATGCAGCGACATCTTCGAGAAAGCCAACCTCATCTATGTATTGGAACCCCTCTCTCATCCCTCGAGCGGAAAGCCTGTTCTGCTGCGAACATTCAAGGACGGTTTCGACCTCTGCAAGCTCGTCAATCGTCCCTCGTGCAAACTGCTTGCGGACTACTATCATCAGCAGCAGACCGGTGGAGACCTCATCAAAAACACGAACGATTGCTGGGAGGAGATTGCCTACATTCAATACGGGGATGTTCCCGGACGTAAACAGCCCGGAACAGGCGAAATCAATTACGCGAATGTGACCAAGCATATTCGCGACAAGGGCTACCGCGGCGTTTTCGGTCTTGAACACGGCATCTCAGGCACGGCAGCTGACTTGGTGAAGTCCTATCGCGAGATCGATGCCGCGCTCTAACACCGTCGCCAAACAATCTGCTCGACCCAAAAAAACCTCTCCCCTGTGGAGGGGGACTCGAGGGTCTCGCAGATGAAAATGTTCAAGACCCAAAGCTAACCTCGAGACTCTATCTACAAGGCCCTGCCTAACACCAGGTAGCCAGCCTCAGTCCCGGTTCACTGCGACCAGAGTGTAAAAGCTCGCTCCCGTCTGCTTTCCAAGGAGATACTCGCCGGGGTCCGCTTCAGCTTCGTAGACGAGAAAATTAAAATCGCCATCGGTTTCAACCCGATGGTTCGTTTTCTCAAACTTCAGAGCTTCCCTGTCCATCCAATCCAGCTTTCCTTCCAATCGCTCGTCGACCAGGAGGTAGAGCATACCCGGTTGGCCGAGAGTGACGGTATAATTCGCCTCCTTGTCACCACGCTTGTCATCGTTGTGACTAACCATCACATCTCCCCCCACGATGAACTCCGGGATCTTGCGGTAGCGATAGTCCCGGTCGGCGTAAATCTTCTCACCGGTGACAAGACCATGGCTTTTGACCACGACGTCTGAGGGAGCTTGACCCCGGACCTGACGGTTTACCCGGGCAATAACCCCGCCGCGTGGAATCACATCAGTCTCTTCCTCAGTGGAAATCAACGGTGCTTGTTCCGGGATAGCGAGACAGACCGTTCGTGGCGGAATGGGCTCAGCGCAATAGGCTGCGTAAAATTTTGATATATCGATTTGTTCTTTCTCCCGCCCATGAAAGAGGAAGCGGTAGCGAAGGGTGAGACTTTCTCCCTCCGGCAAAGTCAGTTCACCGTCTCCGCCCTCTTTGACAGGACCAAAGGGATTGGCGGACACCAGCCCGTAATCTCTTGCATGCCACCAGGTCGGTTCCCGCGCACTCTCAGGATGAGCCAAGATCGCAACCCCACCCGCTTGACCGTCGATCTCGCCCCAATAATGAACCCAATTCGCTTTCTTTCCCCAGACCTCTTTCCCGGTCACTCCCTCACTATTCTCAGCTTGGCCAAAGACCTCGTCCACCCCCACTTCCGGAGCAGCCGTGAGCCTGAGGTCGGGATGAGTGCGTAGTCCCACCACCCCATCCTTCTTCTCGGCAAAGACGAGCTCGCCATGGCTGGCGTGAACATTCAGTTCCAAATCGAGATAGCGGACTCCATCCAATTCCCCGAACTTCATTTCACGAGTATCGCTACAGATCACCTCTCCTTCAGCATCCTTCCAAAGATTAAAGGTTCGAATGAGAGCTCTCCCTTCGCCGCCACGAGTCTCAATCGTGCGAGCGTGCTCAATGCGACCATCTCCCTCGCGGGTATCGTGCCAAAAATCGACACCATTGATATCCTCATGTCCGATGAAGAGCGACTTATGGTGTGGATGATCATGACTTTCCCCAGCTCGACCTTCCAAGGTCACCGGCCAGTCGCGGGTCATTCCTTGTCCCCTCTCATTGAAAATGGGATAGAGAATCGGGTTGGAAAAACCTTCGGTGAGATACTCGGTAAAGAGCTCTCCCCCCACCTCCACGCGGAATTTTGCCTTCTCGCCCTTCTCGACAGCAACTGTCGCCTCAACTTCTCCTCTCGGTCGCTGGAGACGATTGAGGTTATATACCAGCTCATTGTCAAACCTCTGGCCCTCTTCGCTGGTGACTGCTTTCAGATTGATCCGGTAGACGTGGTTTGGAAGTAGCTCGTCCTTGGAAAGTCCCAGATGCAGCACGTTCTCTTCTTTTCGAATGACTTTAGGGCTCAACTCCACTTTGTCGATCTCCTCTCCTCCATAGCGATATCCATAGGAATAACGATAGCGCTCGATGGTAATTGCGGAAACCTCTTCCAGAGCTTGGGTGAAGAGCACTTCGAAACCATCCTCCTGCAGACCGCAACGACGGACCTCGAAGGACTCTTGTTTGCCAAAGGAAACACGCTGTAAGCCCTCGGACAATTTCCCCCATCCCCGGCCAGTTTGCCCGACATAAAGGGCATCCCCCTCGGGTGAAAACGCGAGCCGGTTGTTGCCCCGATTCAACCCGGCACCGGCAATGAAAAAAGTCGCCGCTCCCTGATAGTTGCCATCCACCCACTCAGGCATCAATCGTAGGATGCGCTCGCCGCTTTGATCGGGCATCAACATTTGACCGGCAAAGTCCCGTAATGCGCCATCCTCAGGGATGAAGGTCGGTTCGGCACAGGAGTTGATCATATTTCGCGGGAGCTGAAAGGCTGGCTTGTTCCACAAATCATCTAACAACAGTCGAGGGAGCCTCAACGGGTTCTCGATCCCCTCGAAGCGAGAGTCCCACACCAGGCTGGAAGGATGCCCGGCAAAGGTATCCGGAGTCACATGATAGACTGGCGATGAAGCCCGCCAGTCGCCTTCATTGTCGCCGCACCAGATCTCCCCCTTCGGTGAACGCTCGATGCCATTGGGCATCCGGTAACCCGAGGAAACGGGTTCCAGCTCTTTCCCCCGTTGCCAATGCAGAATCCATCCTCTCCATTTGACCGAAGAGTAGTTGCGTCCCAACCGGCCACTATCCGCAAACTCTCCCCGGGTGGTGGTAAAGGTCGGTCCGTTGTGAGAAGCTGTCCCGGGAGCGAGGTAGAGGCCCCCTTCACCATCCGGGCAGAGATCCATCGTCTCGTGATAATTTCCACTTAACCCAATTTCAGTCGACAGTGCGACATAGCGATCGGCGACCCCGTCTTGGTCGTCATCGATCACCTCAGTGAGTTCCGCCATCTGGGCAATGTAGAGATGCCCGGGAGAGACCACATGAATGCCACAAGGATTGTGAAAGCCGGAGGCAAAAAGTCTCCACTCGAACTCGGTGGGGTCCTCCTTGGGAGTTGCGACAAAGATATCGCCGCGACGCAAAGCCACATAGAGCTCGCCCGTTGCGGCGAACTCAATGGCGCCCACCTCGACCGGCACCCCTTCGGGAAAGGATACGGTCTCAATTTGATAACCTCGAGCAAGACCAGACCAGCCGCCTAACAAGGCAATAGCATTATAGAAAATGGATTTCATATTTGAGAACTACTTGAGAGATTGGATGAAAAGCACCAGAGATTCGACTTCCTTGTCCTTGAGGGAATAGGCTGGCATCAGGCCCTGCGCGAACCCCTCCACTACCTTGGCATTCGGGTCTTGAATCGACTGCTTGAGATAGGCGGTATCAGCCAAACTCTTCGAATGGTCGGCGAAAACTCGCTCGCTATCCGCGAGACCAAGAAATGAGGGTCCGTGTGCCTTACTCCCATCACGGCTATGGCAGGCAAAGCACCCCATATTCTGATAAAGCCGCTCACCATCTTCCGCATTGGCTGCCACAATCTCCACTTTCTCCGGGGTATACCCTTCAAACATCTGGCGGGTATTTGCCGTGAAGGAAACTTTCATTATTCCCTCCTCATACGAGACAATCTTTCCCAGTTCGGGTGCAATCTCATAGTCCAGTTGAGCCGAACTCCGATACCGCACCTCGAATGACATGGGTTCGGCACCCGGAAGAATCTCCTCCTCTACCCTTTCCCCGTTGGCAACGAAATCAAATACGACTCGATTTGCAGGAGTGCGGCGAAACCCTGCGTATTGAACCGACTCTAGAGCTCTCCCCGCAACCCGCAAGGGGTGCTCTCCATTCGCCTTGTAGAACAACTCCCCCACTAGACGCGGCACGTAGTCATTCTTCTTGCGAAGCCCTTCTTCCGGCGTTCCCCAATAAGGCTCCATATCCAGAAAACCTCCGCGCCAGACATAGAGCAGGCGACATTCGGTGGTATCCCAAACATAGGAAAAAGAAGGACCGGAATTGACGGCAATTGCGGCAGGGAGGCCCAAAGCCGGCTTGTCATAAATCGGCGAAAGCAAACCGGTAGCAGGAGAGTAGCGAGGGGTCTTTCGTCCTTCTCCATGATTCTTCAACACCTCCGAACCCAAATGAAGATTCGGAATATAGGTTCTTAAAACAAGAGGGCGAACGACCTCCCCCATCGGCAAGTTCTCATAGCTCAAATGCTTGGGAGGTCCAGCAGACAAGTAAGCTGAAAACGTCCAAAAAACACAATTAACAAAGGCAAAGAAATTTCTCATTACGCATCAAAAGAGAAGGATGAAAGAGGAGCTCAATTCCTGAAGAACCTCGCTCTCCCGTCGAATCAAACGTTCCTCGAAAGACCAATATATCATTCTATCTTAAGAAAAAAATAAATCAGATCGCTTTCATCCGAGTCCAAATTGGGAACTAGCAAGCAGGACTAGCACTCACAACCAGAAACTTCACGCCAGAGAAAATTCATGTCTTTCACGCGCAAAGACCCCTAATCCATGTCGCATTATTACCATTTACAGAAACAGGATTCACGCTTTGCCGAATGAAACTCTTAAAGGTAAAAAAACTCAACTTTCCACATAATCATACCGAAACATCCTATTCATCAAAATTGAGTCGCCATAGATTTCGAACCTTGAGATTCCCCTTCCTTTCCCTTCTGTTCTCGCTGCCCCTCACCGCACAAATCCCCTCTTTCCCAGGGGCAGAAGGCTTCGGCGCCTTTGCAGCGGGAGGTCGTGGTGGCGACGTCTACTACGTCACTAATCTCAACAACAACGGAACCGGGAGTTTCCGCGAAGGATTAAACACGGCACCCTCCACCGGACGCACTATTATCTTCGCTGTCAGTGGTCACATTCCGGTCAATTCAGACACCAATTTCAACGTTCCTTCCCATGTCACCATCGCGGGCCAGACCGCCCCGGGAGACGGCATTAGCCTCACCGGTGGCCGAATGCTCATCAGCGGTGATAATGTCGTCGTGCGTCATTTCCGAATCCGTCACCGCCGCAACGGCACCGGCGGTGATTGCCTGAACATTGCCTCCTCTGCCCACACCGTAATGCTCGACCACATCTCCATGATGTTCAGCACCGACGAGAACTTCTCCTTCTTTGGCGGCAACGTGAACAATTTCACGATGCAAAACTCCTCTTCGGCCTGGGGCATGGAGCGTCACAATGCGGGTGGTCTCTGGGACCTCAACAACGGTTCCTGCCTCCGCTCCCTTTGGGCCCATCATAAGACCCGCAATCCCAAAGCCCGCCCCAACGGCGTCCTCGAGTGGATCAACAACGTCACCTTCCACTGGCGCAGCGAACCTTTCATCATGGGAGATTCCACCACCCCCGCCAATTGGAAGACCAACGCCATTGGCAACTATTACCTCTCCATCGACGACCCCGACGATGGCTACGGTATTCGCAGCAAAGCCTTTTCCAAGGCACGTGTTGCCTCCAATGGTCAACCCAACTTTAGCCTCTATCTCGAGGACACCTATTTCGACAATAACGACAACGGGCTCGTTGATGGGACCGACCTCGGCTACGCCATCGTCTCCGGAACTGAATTCTCTCCCGGCGATGCAGAGGGAGAAAACCGCTATGCCAAATCCAACAGCCGCTTTCCTGGTGCGGCTGGACTCGCGACCGTCACCATCGACGATGCTCCCACGGCCTACAAGAAAGTGATCTCCTCGGTTGGCCCCTTGCGCTACGATGCCAATCACCCGGCTCCTCTTCGTGACGAGCCCGATACCCTGCTCATCGACAGCGTCGTCAATCAATACAGCGTTCTCGTGCAAAAGGACGGAAAAGTAAGCGGCGAAGACCCCAACCGTCCCAACAATGGCGAGCAACACCTCGCCGACGCCTACGGTGTCTCCAACGGTGGGATCGGAACACTCAACAGCACCGCTCCCCCTATCGATGAGGACCGCGACGGGCTTCCTAACATTTGGGAGTTCTCACTTGATGGTCGAAACGGCCTTTCCTATCCCGTGACCTCATCTAACAACAATACCGTCTTCACCTCCACCCAACTCGCGAGCACCTTTTTCCCCGCTGGCACCCCTGTCGGCTACACCCACCTCGAGGAATATCTGCATTTCAAGGCCGTTCCACACGCCATGATGCCGCGCGGCACCAGCTCCCGACCCTCGACTCAGCTCATAGACCTCCACAGATACACCGATGGCTTTACGGCCTCACCCACCTTTACTCTTCACCATCTCAAAGGAGGAACCACCGAGCAATTCGCCTCCGACGGAATCACTCCCGATCCAGACGGACCCATTGTCAAATTCACCCCCACCAACAACTCTGTGGGTCGTGCGGGCTTCGACTTCACTGTTCATGATTCCCAAGGCAGCGCTTGGACCCAACAATTCGCCATTCTCGTTACCATTGAAAATCCGCGTCTTCTCAACAACGGGGACTTCGAGGGAACCGATGGCTCGTCCAGTATCAATGGCTGGAGCGACTCCAATCCGGCCAACCCGGGATTCTGGCTCCAAGACGGTGCCGGCGGCTCGGTTAGCGACCCCTCCCAACCACAAGGCGGTAGCACCTACCTCAGCTCCAACCGACTCGCCGGAGGAGCTAGCTCCCAGCCCGCATCGTCAACCCTTTTCCAAACCATTACTTTGGATGGCGAAAACCTCAACCTGGGCCAAAATGGAAGCGCTCTCTGGACACTCAGCTTTTACTATCAGGACGGTGATTCCAATGACACTGGTGAGGTCGTCACCCACTTTCTCAATTCTTCCGGCAGCCCTATCGACTCGATCTCCAGCGGCGTCCTACCCGGCAATGGCGATTGGGAAAAAATCGAACTCGCATCCTCCGTCCCCAGCGGCACAACCGCCATTCGGATCGACATTACCACCAATCGCATCGGGGGCTCGGCCACCAATGTTAATTTCGACTCCTTCTCTGCTCAATTCGAAGCCGACCTCGATCGAGATGGACTCCCCGACTCCTACGAACAGCTCCTCATTGACGACGATCCAAACGACTCAGTTGAAAGTCTGACCGACATCGCGGGTCCGAACGACACCTTTGTGACGGACTTCGACAACGACGGACTAAACGACAACGACGAATTCGTAGCCACGACAGACCCTCGAATGCCAGACACGGACGAAGATGGCTATCTGGACGGAATCGAGGTCGAGTCCGGGAGTTCGCCTTTGGACCAGATTTCACTCCCTCCCTTCGCTCCCGTAAACGGTGGGTTCGAATCCCCTTCCACCACCTCTTATCTCTATACCCCTGCAGATGCCGGATGGGCCTTTACCAGCGCTGGCGTCACGACAAACAACAGTGGCTTCACTAACGGAAACAGCGAAGCTCCCGAGGGCACTCAAGTCGCCTTTCTCCAATCCGAGGCAAGCTGCTCTCAGACACTGAGCGGACTCACGCCAGGCATCAGCTACGAGGTCCGCTTCTTCTGCTCACAACGGCAAAATAAGACCGGCGGACAGACAGGCCAAACTTTCGACCTCACCCTCGACGGAGTCCTCCTCGATAGCTTTTCCCCTTCGCAGGCCAACAGCGGGTATGAGTTAGAGAAAAGCAATTTCACCGCCAGCGCCGCGAGTCACACCATCGCTTTCCTGGGAACTAATAACCACGGGGGTGATAACACCGTCTTCATCGACCGAGTCCTCATTTTTCCAAGAGCTGAGCTGCCACCTGTCACAGATGAGGAGCTCGAAGCAACTCGACTCACCTTGTCCCATATCGAGGGCAACCAAGCCGCCCTTCATCTTAGCGTCACTGATTCGGTGACGGGTCGCACCTACCAGATTGAATTCTCACCGTCGCTTTCGGCCGACTCTTGGCTAGAGCTGGGAGAGGCTCAAATCGGGACGGGAAATCTTCTCGAAGTCACTCGCCCAATCACCCTTTCCGAAGACCTCGGCTTCTTTCGCGTGCGTCTTGAGTAGCGCTCAGAGTTCACTAATTTCTCCCGTCGTTTTCTGGTTCCTAGCCTCCTTGGGCGACACCCCGGTCACTCTCTTAAAGGACGAGACAAATGCCGAATAGCTGACGAAGCCGCAGTTCTCGGATATCACTTGGAGTGACTGCCCCCCGGGACGATTCAGGAGCTCGCGGGCACGAGCAACCCGTGCCTCGGTGATGAACTGATGGGGAGACTTGCCCACACAGTCGCGAAACCGCATCTCGAGTTTGCGTTTGGAAACTCCGACATGATTGGCGACCTCTTCCACGTTGAAAGGATAGCGCAGTCGGTTCTCAATATATCGTATCGAAACGCGAACGACTTCATCTCCGTGATAGTGAGTGTCGGTGCTTTCCCGGGCCACAACACATTCCGGAGGCACTCTGATTTCCTCATCTTTTGCTAGGTCCGCATTGCCTTCCATCAGCCTATGAAGCAAGGCGGCGGCCTGCCAGCCGACTTCTTCAGAATTTCGAGATATGCTGGTGATCGTTGGCATAGAGTGACGACAGATAATGACATCATTATCCATTCCGATAACTGCCACATCTTGCGGAACGCGAACCCCAGCCACATCGCAGGCATCGATCACCAATTGGGCTCGATAGTCATGCACGGCGAAGACTCCGCACGGCTTGGGGAGCTGATGAATCCAGTGGGACAAGACCCTCAGACGCTGCCCCCAGTTCTCCTCATCGAACTCGTTGGGATGCTTCAACAATTCACTGACCTCGCTCCCGAGTTCATGGGCTCGTCCAATAAATCCCATGCGACGAAGATCCGAGTAGTAGACACCGTCCCATCCGATAAAGGCTAGATTCTTCAGCCCCCGCGAAAGCAAGTGATCCGCAGCGAGCCGCCCGGCTTGAAAGTTGTCAACGCCGACCCGCGGGAACCCGAAACTCTCTTTTTCCCAACTGGAAATATTCACGATAGGCACCTTGAGCAATCTTGCTTCGCGCGCCTCCTCCTCGTTGCTAACCACCGCAATCACCCCATCACCCTGCCAACCCACCAATGATGAAATTGCCAAGGTTCGCTCTCCGGTCGAAGCCAGGGCTGGAGGAGTGGTGTAGAGGCGCCACCCTCCCAAGGGGCCTGAAAAGCGCCGGATTCCATCCAAAAATTGACCCATCCAAGGAATGGAGGCCGGGTAGACTACAGCGATTTTGGGAACAGAACTCATTTGCGCAAATCGCTAGAAACAATGCGCATAATTTCCGTTGAGCGCAAGCCATCCATTCCAGACACTGCTGCTTCAAAGATGATCAACGGATGAGTTCCGCTAGCTGAGTTCCTACTCGGCTTCAGAATACCGTTTGTTGTCATGTTCCCAAAAAACCAGAAAAACCAACCCGCGAAAACTCCATGAAAAAACACCTTCCCAAAAGCTTCCTTCAGTCCACGGCTGTTGCGACGCCTTGCCTTTTGGCAGTAGTCCTGGCTTCAAATGCATCCGCAGCCTCCCTCCTCATCGTCAACCCAAGCTTCGAAGCAGATACGCCCGGTTCTTCGGGAGCATCGGCAGTCTTGGGTGCAAGCGGTTGGACCATCACTTCCGCCGGAACCTCGGGGAACGGTGACTGGTTCACCACCACCGCGGGCCTCACTCACTCTTCAATCGATCCAGATGCGGCCGCGGAAGGCAGCAACTGGCTCTCGGGAAACCGGCTCGCAGGCGGATTCGGTTCCACTTCAGACCCTGCGACCATCGTGCAGCTTGTTGATATCTCTGCCGACTCCTCTTTAGTCGACCTGGGCACTGCCACGGTCAATCTGGACTTCATGTTTTCAGACTCCGACCCTGCCGACCTTGGTCTGGTGAATATTACTTTCTATTCCGATATCGCGGGAACTTCCGAACTCCTCGGAACATCGCTCACCACGGGTGTGATCACCCCAACTGCCGCCGATGGCACTGGCAATGCGCCGTGGGCCGCCCGCTCACTCTCTGGCGCAGTCCCAGCCTCCGCACGCTCTCTGCAAATTGAAATCGTCAACGACCGCACCAGTGGTTCAGCAGGCAACACCCACTTCGATGCCTTTACCGGTTCCATCATCCCGGAACCGAGTGTTGCTCTCTTGGGCGGCTTGGGGCTGTTCTCGCTCCTCCGCCGAAAACGCTAGCGCGAGTTCGTTTCTATCGATTCCAAGCAGAATAAGACCGACCGTTTTTGGGTATAGGTTTCCTTTTTCGGTCGGTCTTTTCTTTTCCCCAGAAAAGCGCCCCCTCAGCGGGGGCGCTGTTTCGCTCCCCCATTCCATCAACTCTTCCCCCCCCAATGACGCAACCATGAACTCTCTTCCAAAACTGACATTCCGTCACCTTCTCGGCCTCAGCCCGGCTCTTTCCCTCGTCGCTCAAGCGGCTCCTTTGCCTATCATCAATCCCAGCTTTGAGTCCGGGCTCGACGGCGATTCCAGTCTAACCCCAATTGCGGGGTGGACCGACAGCAGTGCGACGGAGGCGGGCTTCTTTCTTCAAGATGGCACCGGAGGAGGCTCCTTCCCCCAAGACCCTTCCGAGCCTGGGGCTGGCTTGCTCTACTTGAGTGCAAACCGACTCGCCGGCGCAGCGGGTGCCCAACCCGCAACTTCGACCTTGAGCCAGGAAGCCGCCATCGATTCATCTGATCTCGCCCTGGTGCAATCCGGCGACGCCTTTCTCAATCTGAGCTTTCTCTATAGCGACACGGACAATAACGATTCCGCTACCGTGACGGTTGACTATCTGGACAACACCGGTGAACTCATTGCCACCGCCACTACGGGAGAGCTGCCCAACGTGGCTCCGAACGGCACCCCCTACGATCCCGTCAACGCCCCTTGGACTCTCTCCTCTCTGATCGATCCGGTGCCTACCGATGCGGTTTCCCTTCGCATCAATATCTCGACCAACCGAACCGGAGGCTCCGCGACCAATCTTCACTTCGACCTCTTCAGTGCGGAAATCACGAATGAAGACTCAGATGGCGACGGACTGCCTGATGACTATGAGTTAACCCTGATCAACGCGGACCCCAATGATGCGGTAACGGACCTGAGCCATGTCGCAGGCCCGAATGACTCTTTCACCACCGACTTCGACAACGACGGTCTCAGCGACTCCGACGAATACAATGAGTTCACCGACCCTCTCGATCCCGATACCGATGACGATGGACTACTTGACGGAGTGGAAACCTTTACCGGCAACTATCAAAGCCCCTCGGACACAGGCACAGACCCACTCGCTGAAGACTCCGACCTCGATGGATTCAACGACGGACAGGAGGTCGTCTACGGCTCGGACCCTAACGAAGAGCTCAGTCTCCCCGGCTCCCCGGTCACAATCGTCAACGGTGGGTTCGAAGAAGGTCTAGTAACCACCTCTCTCATCGGAGATCCGGTTTCTTCGGGTAACTTCCCAGGCTGGACAACACTCACCAACGATGCGTGGGTCGCCGACGGCTTCGAAGTCGGAAGCACGGCAGACCCGGGCTTTTCCAACGAAGGACTACAATTTCTCACCATGAACCGGCAGTCGCCAAATCCTGATATCGAAGCTGCGACACTGGAGGGCGGAAATGCCGCAACCATGTCCGTCCAACAGACAGTCGATATCAGAGCCCTCGCGACGGACATCGACAATGAGCCCAATTCCATCTTGATAAGTCTCGATGTTTTCGACTCCGATCCGTCTGACTTGGGCATCGTTGAAATGCGCTTTCTTGATGCCTCAGGAACAGACCTCGGTCGCCAAGCGTCCTTCGCGAGTCGGGGAAATGTCGGCAATTGGCAGCGACTCACTTTCCCAGCTTACCCGCCAGCCAGCACCCGTTCAGTGCACATCGTTCTCAGTGCCCGAAACCTCAACGACAATCTGGGAGCAGGAGTGGGCACCGTTCGCAATATCGCCTTTGATCAAGTCTCGTTGCGCATTCTATCGCTCGATGCGGACGCCGACGGGATGGCTGACGATTGGGAACTGAGCTACGGTCTCGATCCTCAGGTCCCGGAAGATGCGGCAGACCAAAGCGACGCCGACACTCTCGACAACCTTGCCGAATTTCAAGCTGGGACGAATCCCCTTCTCGCGGACACCGATGGGGACGGCTTCGATGACGATGTCGAACTCTCCGAAGGCTCCGATCCCTTGGATGCAAACTCCTTCCCCATTGACGCCCCTCTTCTTGCCGAGGCAATTGGGCTGAACGCATCAGGTGAGTTCGAGATTAGGGCTAGCGGGCTCGATGTCGCCAAAAGCTATCGCCTCCTTCGTAGCAGCGACCTCCTCGACTTCACCCTCGAAGTCCAAAGCAAGCAACCTTCATCCGAGAACGAAATCTTCACGGATACCACCCCTCCCGTTGGGCAAGCCTTCTACCTTGTCGAGGAAATCCAGCCGGAATAAAGCCACTCATGAATCAGCTTTTTGATCTCAAAAATAGAGTTGTCGTCATCACTGGCGCGACCGGAACTCTCACCGGGTCGGCGGCCCGCTACCTGGCCGCCGAAGGTGCACGCGTCGTCTTCCTTGCACGCAATGCGGAGAAGAACGACAAGGCCTTGGCGCAGTGTCGCAGTCAATCGCCCGAGGCGCAGTGCATGGGAGTGATCGCTGATGTTCTCGATCGAACCTCCTTGGAAAGAGCCCGCGACGAGGTGCTCGCGAAATGGGGCCGAATCGACGGTCTCCTCAATGGCGCAGGAGGCAACATGCCCAAGGCCACCATCACTCCAGAGCAGGACTTCACCGATCTCGACTTTGAAGCCTTTCGCAAGGTGGTGGACCTAAACCTAAATGGCACGGTCCTACCGTCCCTCGTCTTTTCCCCCGCATTGCTCGAGTCCGGTGGCTCTATCGTCAACTTCTCCTCGGTCTCAGCTCCCCTTATGGTCACCCGGGTAGTCGGATATTCAGCCGCCAAATCAGCGGTCGAAAATTTCTCCCGCTGGCTCGCCGTAGACTTGGCGCGAAAGACTGGAGGGAAGGTCCGGGTCAACGCAGTTTTGCCGGGCTTTTACCTCAGTGAGCAGAACCACAGTTTGCTGATGAATGAGGACGGAAGCTATACGGAAAGAGGGCAGCAGGTGATACGGAACACCCCCTTCAATCGTTTCGGTCAGGCGGATGAGCTGCATGGAGCCCTTCACTATCTCTTGAGCGACGCCTCAAAATTCGTCACTGGGACCGTTCTGCCCGTCGATGGCGGCTTCATCGCGTTCTCAGGTGTCTAACTCATGAAGCTCTCTCACGATCGCGAATTTTTAGGGGAAGGCTTCCGCTGGTTTGGCCCAAACGACCCTGTTCCGCTCAGTCATATTCGACAAGCGGGAGCCACTTCGCTCTTTCACTCCCTGCATGAAATTCCTTATGGCGAAGTCTGGCCTCTAGAGACCATTCGCGCACGCCAGTCCCTCATTGAAAGCTCTGGGCTCGTCTGGCGCGCGGTCGAATCGGTGCCTGTTCATGAGGATTTGAAGACCGGGCAAGGTGAAGTCACCACCCTCTTGGCAAACTATTCCCAGACCCTCCGAAATCTCGCGGAGGCGGGTATCGAAACCGTCATCTACAACTTCATGCCGGTGCTCGATTGGGTGCGCACGGATATGAACTGGACCCTACCGAGTGGCGCACGCTGCCTCCGCTTCGACCCCATCCATTTTGCGGCCTTTGAGCTCTACGCGTTGGCCCGACCCGACGCAAAAGACAGCTACTCCGAGTCCGAACAGGAGGCGGCTGCGGTATGGTGGCAATCGCGGGACGAAACTTCTCGACAAGAGTTTATCCAAAGCATCATCGATGTTTTTCCGGGGGTAAAGTGGGGCCTATCTCTCGACGACATTCGAAATATGCTCAACCGCTACAGTGAAATTGACTCGGCGAAACTCCGAGGCCACCTGGCGCACTTTCTAACAGCCGTCATTCCTGTCGCCGAGGAATGTGGCATCCGCATGGCCATCCATCCCGATGACCCTCCCTTCTCAGTATTGGGCCTTCCCCGCATCGTGAGCACACTCGATGATGTCGCGCAGATTCTTGCCATGGTTGATAGTCCGGCCAATGGCTTGTGCTTCTGCAGCGGTTCCTTCAGCGCACGCTCCGACAACGATCTTTTGAAAATCATTGAGCTCTCCGCTTCTCGCATTCATGCCGCCCACCTCCGCAACACCCAACGCGAAGAAGAGGGTGGATTCCACGAGAGTGGTCAGCTTGAAGGAACCGCTGACATGGCCGGCATCGTGCATGCATTGCTGCGAGAACAGGACCGACGTCAGAGCGAGGGACGTGACGACTGGAGAATTCTATTTCGTCCTGACCATGGACAGGTCATGATGGACGACCTGGAGAAGCCCGTTGGCATCACCCCCGGATACCCAGCAATTGGCCGCACCCGTGGTCTGGCTGAGATTCGCGGGCTTATGCACGGACTCCGCCATGCGGAAAAATCCTAACTACTCGCTATGCCTCAATACTTACTCGCCTGCCGTTCTACCTCCCGCTTCCGTCGGCGGTCTTGGGTTCTATTGCTTTTCATCACCGCTCTCCAACTCGTCGGATGCAAGGACGGCTCCAGATCGTTGGCGACTACCCTCCGGATCGCTCACCCACTCAATGCCAGCCACCCCAACAATCAGGCCCTCGAGTTCTTTGCGAAAGAGTTGGCGAAACAGTCGGGGGGAAAGATGGAAGCCCTTCTTTATCCAGGCGGGCAACTGGGTAGCGATCGCGAGTGCCTGGAGCTTCTTCAAATCGGCAGTCTCGACATGACCGTTACCTCCGCGGCGGTCTTGGAGGGTTTCATTCCGGAATTTAAAATCTTCGGACTCCCCTATCTCTTCAAGGATCGGGAGCAACGCTTGGCCGCTCTTTCGGGTCAATTTGGTCAAGGCCTTCTGGAGGAAGGCTTGCCTTACCGACTGCGGGGAATGGCCTACTTCGATTCCGGAAGCCGTAGCTTTTACACCAAGGACGCTCCCGTCCGTACACCAGAGGATCTCGCGGGTCTTAAGGTCCGGGTCTTGGGGAGTCCCATGGCCATTCGCACCGTTCGCGCCCTCGGAGCCTCGCCTACACCCATCTCTTGGGGAGAGCTTTATACCGCACTGCAGCAAGGGGTTGTCGATGCCGCCGAAAACAATCCTCCTTCTCTGGTTACTGCGCGGCACTATGAAATCGCACCTTACTTCTCCCTCGACGAACATAGCGCGATTCCCGATGTGGTGACCTATAGCGCCGCCTCATGGAACCGGCTCAGCGAGCAAGAACGGGCTTGGGTCAGTGAATCATTGAAAGCCGCAGTCGCCTACCAACACGAACTCTGGGCCAAAGCCGAGAAAGACGCGTTGATCGAACTGCAAAAACAAGGCGTTACCATTCATCGTCCGGACAAAGCCGCATTCATCGAGGCCGTGCAACCTCTCTATCAGGACTTTCAAGCCACTGAACCAAAGCTCTACCGCCGGATTGAACCCCTTCGCCAACCATGAATCTGCAGACCCTCGACAATTCCTTACAAAAGGGCCTCCGGCATTTGCTCGTTGCCCTCATGGCAGCTATGGCTCTGGACGTTCTCTGGCAGATCTTCACTCGCTTCTTTGTAGGTGACCCCAGCGTTTGGACCGAGGAACTCGCTCGATTCATTCTCATCTGGTTGGGATGCCTCGGCGCGGCTTTTGGAGTCGGAGAAGGTTTCCACCTTCGCATGGACTACTTTCTTCAGAAGACCCGGCCCGCACACCGCGCTCAACTGGAACGTCTCATTCCCGCCTTCGTACTCCTCATTGCTCTCAGCGTCTTCGTCTTTGGCGGGGCCCGTTTGGCCTATCTCGCCCACGAGCTGAAGCAGACTAGCCCCGCGCTCGGCATCGGGATGATCTGGGTCTACGCCGTCATTCCTGCCAGCGGTCTCATCATGGTCATCTCCTGTCTTCAGCAAATGACCTCCCCACACTCCCACCCCGAAACCGTCACCGACTGAATCATGGAAATCTTTCCCGTCCTTGTCCTGTCCCTCAGCTTCGCCATCATGCTGATCCTGGGCGTTCCAGTGGCCTTTTCCATTATCGGCTCAACGACCCTGACCCTGTGTGTCTTTCTTCCTCTCGATCCAGCCCTGACCACCATCGCACAACGGGTGGCGAGCGGCCTCGATAGCTTTGTCCTCCTGGCAATTCCCCTCTTCATCCTGGCCGGACAATTCATGAACTCGCCGGGCATCGCGGGCCGGCTGATCCGTTTTGCTCAGAACTGCATCGGCTGGCTCCCGGGTGGACTGTCCTTCGTCAACATTACCGCCTCCATGATTTTCGGAGCCATTTCCGGCAGCGCTGGAGCTGCGGCTTCTGCCGTAGGAGGAGCCATGACCGGCCGCATGACCAAGGCTGGCTACGAGCGCGCCTTCTGCGCCGCCACCAATCTAACAGCTTCCACCACCGGGCTTCTCATCCCCCCCAGCAACGGGCTCATCGTCTACTCGCTTGCAGCCGGAGGCCTTTCCATCGGAAGCCTTTTCCTTGCCGGATATATACCAGGCATACTCGTCGGACTATCCCTCATGGCGGCCGCCTTCTTCTATGCCAAGCGCCGGGGCTATCCCACGGAGGCTCGCGTTGGCTTTAGGGAAATCGCCAAGAGCTTCTTTGCTGCGGCGCCCAGTCTACTTCTGCTTTTCCTTGTTATGGGTGGCATCATCGCGGGTTGGTTCACGCCCACGGAGGCTGCCGGTGTTGCCGTGCTCTATAGTGCAATCCTAGCGGTTGCGATCTATCGTGACATCGCCTGGCGGGATATCCCCATGGTCCTGTTACAAGCCGCGCGCACCACTTCCATGGTCTTGGTTCTCATCGCTGCTTCGGTCGCAATGTCTTGGCTGATGGCCTATATTCACCTGCCTCAGGCAATCAGCGCAGCCCTACTTTCGTTATCGGATAATCCCATTGTCATCCTACTCATCATCAACCTCATTCTGTTGGTAGTGGGCACCTTCATGGACATGACGCCGGCACTTCTTATCTTCACCCCGATATTCCTACCGGTCGTCATCCCTCTCGGAATTGATCCGATTCAGTTCGGTATGATCATGGTTCTGAATCTCTGTATCGGTCTCTGCACCCCTCCAGTCGGCTCGCTGCTTTTCATCGGCTCGTCGATCGCAGAGGTCAACGTTACGGAAGTGGTGCGCCCCCTCCTCCCATTGTTGGCCATGATGATTCTTGTTCTGCTCCTCGTCACCTTCTTCCCTCAGCTTAGCCTCTGGCTTCCCAGCTTGTTTGACCTGTAGCAGACTTTAGCGATAGGAAGATTCACTTCTAACAGCTCTTGGGTTTCAGCCGTCCTAGCACTCGAATACTCCGTTGCGTTGATAGTTCCATCGAACAAAGTGGAAGCCGGTTGAGCTGATCTTCCAATACACCTTCGGGGGAACCATAATTGTATCTAACCGCATCGAAAAATGAAAAATACCCCCTTCAACCCCAGTATAAAAGGAAACAAATAAGGTCCTTTTGTATATTAGCGACATAAACTTGGAAGAAAACACTCTTCATCCTTCCCACGGGAACCGAGGGTAAGGCTCGAGTCATTGTCGTTCTCACTGCGAGACCACTTGGGAGCAAGGTTGCATCAAGCGGCTCCATCATCAGCGACTCGAACAATACCGAGAGAACCAAAAAAACACTCCAACCACCACCATCTCCGAAACCATGTTTAAACACCTTTTGCCCCTCATCACCGGTCTTTCGCTGGCTACCCCAGTCTTCGCCGCCGAACCATTTGAAGTCCAAATCACTGTGGAAACGAACAAACCGCTCACTTCGTGGAAACCCATCTGGCGTTTCTTTGGGGCCGACGAACCCAACTACGCCACGATGAAGGACGGGCGCTCACTTTTGGGAGAGCTTGGCGAGATGAGTCCAAAGAACGTCTACTTTCGCGCTCACAATCTATTCACGACCGGAGATGGCACCGCAGCTCTGAAATGGGGCTCGACCAACATTTACACCGAAGACGAGGAGGGCAATCCCATCTACGACTACACCATTATCGACGACATCATCGATGCCTACCTCGAGAATGATGTGCGACCCTACATGCAGCTCGGCTTTATGCCTGAAGCTCTTTCCTCCAAGCCAACCCCTTACCGTCACCACTGGACACCAAGGGCCAGCTACGACGAGATCTATACCGGATGGACCTACCCTCCGAAAGATTATCAAAAGTGGGAAGAGCTCTGCTACCAATGGGCCAAGCACTGCCTGGAACGCTACGGGAAAGACGAAGTTGCGAACTGGTATTGGCAGACGTGGAATGAACCTAACATCGGCTATTGGAGAGGAACCACCGAGGAATTCATGAAGCTGAATGATCATGCTTTGGCCGGAGTGCGCCGAGCCATTCCTAACGCCAAGGTCGGAGGCCCTGATGTCGCAGGTGGACCGGGAGGAGACTTCTTGGAAAGATATATCAAACACTGTCTTGAAGGAAAGAACCACGCGACCGGAGAAAAGGGCACCCCGCTCGATTTTCTGTCCTTCCATGCCAAAGGAGCGCCCCAACACAGAGACGGCCACGTGCAAATGGGAATCGCCAATCAACTACGCGATATCGACCGTGCCTTTGCCGTCATCGCCCAGTTTCCGGAACTTAAAAACACCCCAATTGTCATTGGCGAGTCAGATCCCGAAGGCTGTGCCGCGTGCCAAGGTCCGAATCTGGCCTACCGCAATGGCACGATGTATTCCAGCTACACCGCTGCCAGCTTCCCCCGCAAGCTCGATCTCGCTACCCGCCGTGGCGTCAATCTGGAGGGCGCGCTCACGTGGGCCTTCGAATTCGAGGACCAACCCTATTTCGCCGGCTTCCGGGCACTTGCCACCCGGGGCATCGACAAGCCCGTACTCAATACCTTTCGCATGATGTCCCAGCTAAAGGGTGACCGTCTACTCGTGCGTAGCGATTGCGAGGTATCTCTCGACGAAATGCTCAAACAGGGTGTGCGTGGCCGCCCTGATGTCTCAGCGGTAGCCACTCGATCCGGAGAGCGCCTCGCCATTATGCTCTGGCACTATCACGACTTCGACGTCCCGGGCGCAGACGCTCGCATCACCCTCCAACTCGATGGCTATTCCGCGAGGAACAAGAAGCTCAGCCACTTCCGGATCGATGAACAACACAGCAACTCTTACAATCTCTGGCTGGCTCTCGGTTCGCCGCAGGAACCGACGAACGAACAACTCGTTGAACTCAAATCAGCGGGCCAACTGGCTCAGATAAAGACCACTTCCACCCTTCAAGTGAGCGACGACCACACCCGGCTCTCCCTTACACTTCCCCGACAAGGTGTTTCGCTGTTGGTTTTTGAGTAACGGGCATCCGCCTGTCGAAAGCATGCAGGCCGAAGAAGGCTTCACTCCAGCCCCATATCTTTGCGGAGAGCCTCAAGCATTTTGACAAAGCGCAGGTCGTTGACTTCGGAAGACTCGTTGTCAAAATTCAAACCATAGGGCCAAAAATGCTGGCGATCCGCATACAGAACAGCGTCGGGACCATCGAACTCCCGAAGCTGGGTGAGTGCATGTTCGCCGGTCCACTTGCCATCCTTAATGTTCTTCCTCCAATTGGGATGAGTGCCAACTCCCAAAGTGTGGGAAAACTCGTGTAGCGCGACTCGTCGGCTAATGCTTCCCCCCCAGTTGATCCAACCGTCAAAGTTCGCATCAGCGGTGGGTGTTCCCGGGCTGTTGTTGGCATAGACATGCTTCTTAAACTTACCGTGTTTGTTCATGTAAATCACCGCTGCTTCCATGGCGTCCACGATTCGCTTCTTTCGGTCCTCGGGCCAATTTTCATGTCCATCCGATAGTTGATAGGTAAAGGGGCCGGCTAAGAGCTTTTCCTTTTCCAGCTCGCCATTGGCTTCCCTTGCTCTTTCTTGCTCCGCTTCCACTTTCTCCAAAACCAGCTCCCGGTCTTCTTTCGAAAGCTGCTTCAAGGGAATCTCCACCACAGTCCCGCCTCGTTTTCTCAACTTCACTTTCTCCTCGTCACCCTCGAGATAGGCCCCTTGCAGGGTGCGCCCGTCGGCAGAAGTCCACTCCCGAACAACTTGTGCCCTTCCGTCTTGGCCAATCAAGAAAGCGAAACACGCCATCGCCCCGCATCTTTGTATAGAACTCTTCATAGACTCATTTCTCATCCTCTCACTTCTCTAGCGGCGACGTCGGTCGCGGGGGCGGTTAATCTCGGCCACGACATCTTCAGGAAGATTCGAACCGGAGAGCCACTCCTGACCAGAGTCAGGGTGATGCTCAATCCATCCCCGGGCAGTGTTGATGATTGCATCCCGGCGCACCTCGTCGTTGCCGATGGCCAAGGCCCACTCCATAGCGGATTCCGGCTCCTCCCGAACAACCCGACGAGCATAAGAACCTGCGGCATGGTCCAAATCTTCTCCCTGCGGCGAGCTTGCCAAGAACTCGCCAGCCGCGACGATGTCACGCCCCGCCCACTCCCACATCGTCTCCGACATGGCGCGATTGCGGCCTTCCCCTTCGGGTAAACTGGCAGCCCAGCTCACTGCGGATTCGGGCTCCCGCTCTGCCCATTCTTCTGCAACTTCACCGACCGCGCCAGTGGCGTGCTCATCATTCGCATACTGTCCAATCCAAAGCGCTGCTTGCTCAGGATCGCTTCTGACAAAACCATTCGCCAATGAATGCAAGGCACTCCCCTTCACCTGCCCCTCCGGGAGCGAATCGGCCCAAGAAGACGCTAGCTCGAAACCCTGCATCAATTGCTGTCGGGCCACATGACCCATCAAATCCTGCGCGCGTCCTTCATCTTCCAACTCCAAAACGAGAGCCGTGGCAGCATTCACATCGCGTTGGGACGTTCCGGTAACCAATCCCCGCATCAGGGTGTGCCGCTCCCCTTCCCCTTCGATTCCAGCAACAAACTGCCTGGCCGCCTCAGGATCTTCGGAGGCCCAACCGGACATCACCGAACCCAGAGCCCACTCACGTCCACGGCCTTCACGCGCCATGGCAAACTCGGTAGCGGCAGGACCATCGAGCCTGCCCCAGGCATTGGTCAGCAAGGTAAACTCATGCCCATAACTCCAACCCGACCGCGGCATTTTTTCGAAAGCTTCCACTGCTGCTGCCGCATTTTCCTTCGTCAACGATTCCAGCAAGGTCGCAAACTCCCGCTGACGCTTCAGAGGATCAGGCTCACCGAGTATGGTGGTCAAAGCTTCCGCCATCGCCTCGGGATTCAACTCTTTGCCCGATCCGGGGATCCACTCACCCGAAGATGCATTCGACTCACCACCCCCAACCGAACTATCGCTTCGACTCAATGAAGATGTCGACTGCTGTCGTGCAGCCGTTGAGCGAGTGGGAGCGGTCTGGGCGGACTGTTCTCCTGAAGCGGGGCCCGACAAACTTCGCCCTGCGAGAAAAGCTCCCCCAGCTACCAACAACCATACAAGATGGACCCAATGTGTTATTTTCATAACAGACTCTCTTTATCGTATTTATGGCTCTCGAACCTGCAAACGCCAGAAGCGCCTTGCTTCGTTACTGGTGTCAAATGGTGTGACTTCCAGAAAGCTGGTATCGAAAAATGAATCTGTATTTGGCAACGCATTCCAGCTCTCCCAACCAGACAGGTCCGAGCTGGTCTCAACTGTGTAGCGACGGAAGGGCTGTCGTCTAAAAGTCAGCTCGCCATGGCCTGTCAGACTTAGCAAAGCTTCAGAATCCGGTGTGAGCGGGTTGCTTCCGAATAGAAATTCATCATAGTTACTCCGTCCGTCACCATCGTCATCGTCCGTTCGCGTGCCAGTGAGTTGATAACCGTTCGGGCCAGCCCAGTCGGGGTAAAGGCGGTTCTGGGGCAGACCGGACTGAATCCATTCCGTTACCAGGGCGATCGCCTCTTCGTCGAGCTCTGAGGTCGATAAAGGAGGCATACGGGTGAAGGGAGGGGTGGCCGCAATGCGGTGGAGAAGAACACTGTGAGCCACCTCACCAGGAACGACATATTTGTTTCGCGCATCCCCCCCATCAACTATCGGGGCCCTATTGATTAGCCCTGTCTCCTCCAGCATGAGCGCCTCCCTTCCATCCCACAATCCTCCCACACTCCCACCATCCTGATGACAGTAGGCGCAATTGACCGAGAGATAGGATCGCACCCTTTGCTCCAGAGAGTATTGCAACTCATCGGGACGAACATGAAAGGGCAAGGTCTCTAACGGATCAGGAGAATTGGACAAGTATCCACCAGCCTCAAGCAGCGTCAGGAGATTACCAGAGAATCCGTTGACCTCTTGGGAAAGATTCAACTGCCGTGTGGTGAAAGAGAGCGGGTCCCCTTGATGGCAGGTCATACAGGCACTTCGGCTTGGCAGTTCCCAAGTCTGGATATGAGGTTCGCTTTCATCTCCGCTCTCATCGATTGCCAACTCGAATTGCGCTCCCGAAGAGGGAACCAGATAGGCCTCCGTCTGTTCCTCATTCCAGCGATAAGTGACCCCGTAGGCACCCTCTTCGTTCTTCACTAGAACTCGAGTCTCCAAGCGTTTGTTGGTTGCCGCATTCCCGCGCTCAGTCGCCAATTCAAAATGCTTCACCCAGACCATACCCGACGGATAAGTCCACGCACCTTCGCGAGTCCAAGTCATCCGTTTGTCCGAATGAGGGATCCCAAACCACCGGTTCTTGGTCGCATGGTCGCTCCAGAAACGAAGATTCGGTTGATAAGGCAGAAGCCCTGGAGAAGGAGAGAGCTCGCCGAGGTCAGCGAACAACCCTGTATCACTCAAAGTCTGGGGGAAATCATGGGAGTCTGCGCTGCCAAGGGTCAACCGCATAATTTTGCCCTCGAGATAAGCACAAAACAAGATGTCTTGAGTCGCTGGATCGGTCCCCATGGAAGAGAAAACCCCGTAAGCCCCCGGCAAGCCGGTAAGCCTTTCAACAGCCCCGCTCTCGAGATCCATTTTCCAAACATGGCCCGAAATAGAATCGCAAAAAACGTAGTTCCCCACGAGCGAGGGATAGCTCGCCCCCCGATATACCGAACCTCCTACTACAGAATTCCCTTTGAAATTGGGATCCCCTGGTTGGGCGGTGTGCACATACTCGTAGACTGGATCGATGGAACTGAATCCGACCGGAGCGTCCCCGAGAGCCCCGTTGAAATCATGAGCGCCCTCGCGATAGGCCCACCCATAATTTCCGCCCCGCTCGATGCGATTGATCTCTTCATAGAGAACCTGTCCCACATCGCCCACCCAGAGTTCGCCTGTCTCCACGTCGAACGACATCCGCCAAGCGTGACGGATTCCAGTTGCCCAGAACTCAGTGCGAATTGTGCCCAATGAGCTCGAATAATCGATTCCATTGAACATCCCATCCCAGTCGCCACCAAGACTGGCGTGAACGAAAGGATTGTCCACCGGCACCCAAAAACCGGCTTCTCCACTGCCATTGGTCGGGATGGAAGGATGGGCGTTGGGCGCTAGGTTTCCAGGCCTCTTATCGACATCCAGACGGAAAATCCCCGAGTAAAAATCGTCGTCAATCTGCTGACTACGCGCCTGTCCGCTCGAGGAATTTTGCCCGTCTCCAGTCGCATAGTAGAGGTAGCCATCAAGGGGGCTGAAGTGAAGATCTCCCCCATTGTGATTGAGTCCAAAGTCATCGATGTGGAGGAGAACGACTTCGCTGTTTGGATCCGCAACCGTGGAATCAGAGGCATCCCGAGAGAATCTTGATACCCTTTGAAAGTAGTCTCCCCCTTCGTTCACCGTATAGGCCACAAAGAAAAAACCGTTGTTCTCGTAGTCCGGATGAAAGGCCAAACCAAGCAATCCATTTTCGGGCTGACCGGCAAGCAAGGGGCCTTCATCGAAGCCGGTTCCTAAGGCCGTCAGATCGAGAAAATTGTTCGCCACTGGTGCCTGCGCCGTGACATCTGCCACTCGTTTGATAACGCCCTCCTGTTCGCAGACATAAATCTGATTGATATCCCCCGGAACGTTAGTCAGGCAGACCGGACGCTCGAAGGTCAAGCCCGGCAACGCGTCTTCCAAAGTCCAAGTCGGCGGAGGGAGTTCCTCCGGCATGGTCCAGGCCTCATTGGTGATGCGCAAGTCAGGAGTTACTGTGAGCTCCACCGAAGCTGGCACTGAAGCGCCTGCAAAGTTTTCTACCGTATATGTAAAGGAATCAAATGCGCCACTCCCGTGGGTATGTGAATAAAGAATTTTCCCATCAGGTTGAACTTCAGTACTTCCCCGCACAGGAGGCGAGACCACCGCGACCGTCGTGGGGTCAGGATTGCCTGAGTCATTGCGCAAAACATCAAGCAACACCTTCTGCCCTTCGTGTAGTGTGGCGGCATCATCCTCTGCTACCGGCGGTGCGAACACTGTATTGGGACCGTCTTGGAAGCTTGTCTTCACCTCTTGCGCACTCAACACGGAATCATAGATCCGAAGCTCATTTAGCGAAAGATGGGAATTTTCGTCAGGCGACCAATTGGAACGGCCAATCCAATTGTTTACATCTTCCATATCTTGCAAACGAAACGGCAAATCGATACTCCCCGAAAAAACACTGTCGCGATACCACCTCACCCGACACCCGCCCGCACCCGCGCTTCCGGCGCCTTCTTCGACAGTCATCACAAAGTGGTATTCGCTCCCAACGGAAGTCGTGCCCGACAAATCCGTATCCACTTGCGTCTCCCCTCCGGCATTGATTTTGCCCCCAAGACGATGAGCGCCCAAAGTCCCCTGCATGTTCCAGGAGAGAAAGAGATTATCGTTGGCCTGAAAGAAATTTGGAGCCTCGGCATCATCCACGATCTCTCCCGGCAAAGCTCCGGCACCATGGGTTTCCGTGCAGTTTCCGAAGTCCCAAATTCTTTGCCAAAAGCGCGAAGAAAGAGGCGTCATCCATCCTTCGATAGTAAACTCCCGAAAGGAAGAGATGAGGCCATTTGGCAGCTCGAGATATGCGGAGATTGTTGCCGCGCTTTCCTCGCCGTTCGTGCCACCGGGGAGAATAATCTCACTACCGTTCAGTAGAGCCCCATTCCCCTTCACCACCAACTCTTCACGCGAACTGGCATCGAGAAAAGTCATCCCCTCCTCCGCATTACCAGCGGAAACATCGAAGTCCCAGCGCAAGGTCGGAATCACCGCGGGGGCTGGGGGTTCAGGCGGACCACTGGTAGGATCCGGCCCCAAAAAAGCACTCGCCTGAACCTGTTGTTCACCGAGAGCCGAGCGATAAATCCGGAGTTCATTGAGAGCAAGATGAGCATTCGAATCTCCCCCATACATGGAGCGTCCAACCCAATTATTCACGTCCTCCAGGTCCTCGAGACGAAAATTGAAATCGTCGAAATTCTGCAAGACCCCATCGCGATACCAACTCACGCGAATCCCAGCACTCCCGAATTCTCCCACCCCATCCTCGACCACGAAGACGTAATGATACTCGGTTCCAGGAATGGTGGGAGCAGTGGAGAATGTGAAGACTGGCCCGTTGTCATCAATCTCTCCCTCCAGTTGTTGCTGGTTGAGGTCATTCGCCACATTGAAGGTGAGGCTCAGATTATCATGCGCGCTGTAGTTGCCGGGATTCCCCACGCCATCGACGACCTCACCCGGTTCCGCCCCCGGGCCACTGGTTTCCACCGTCCGACCAAAGTCAAAGAGCCTGGCCCAAGTCTTGTTCGACAAAGGGGTCGCCCATGCCTCGAACGTCACACTCGGCGACGACGAAACAATTCCATTATCCAAGTTCAGGTAAGCTGCGATTCCGGCAAGAGGCTGATTGCCTGTCGTGCTCCCTGGTAAAATCACCTGCCGCCCATCGAGCGCACCCCCTTGCCCCACCAAGGTCACTTTGCGGTCTCCTCCCCCTTCATCAGGAAATATTAATCCTGACTCTACCGCAGAATCAGCTTGGGAAGTAAATGTCCAAAGATGGTCTGGATTCGGGAGTGGTGGGGGCGATTGCGGATCGGTGGGATCAGTGCCGATCATTTGCTCTTCCAAGTTGGAAAAGCCATCCCCATCCGCGTCGCCGTTTCCATCGTGGAGGGCCAGCTCAGAGGGAGTCGCCACGCCATCATGATTCCCGAAATACACGTCCTCGAACGCCACATCGAGAAGCCCGTCATCATCACTATCGCTATCTTGGAGAAAGTCGGGACCGTTGACGAAATTGTTTGCAATCTCCTGTGAGCTCAGCGCATGGTCCCAGATCCGAACTTCAACATACTCAGCATCCGCATTCCAATCGTTCGTGTATTGCGATCGTCCCAACCAATTGTTCACGTCCTCCATCTCATTCAGGCGAAAGTCCACGTCCGCAGAATAGACTAGCTCGGCATCCCGGAACCAAGTCAACCTGCCCCCCTGCTGCCCGTAGGTGCCCACTCCATCCTCGAAGGTGCACACGTAATGGTAGGTCTGCCCCAGACTGGTTGCCCGAGCGACATCGTGGTGATAGGCGGGATTTCCCCGTTCATCATTAACGACCGCATCCAACCGCTGGACATTGGGGTCATCTCCTACTGCAAAGGAATAATAAAGATTGTCGTCTGCATTGGATGCTCCGGGAATCGCACCTTGGCCATTGATGTCGTTGATTTCCCCCGGTTCCGCATTGGGTCCATGGGTCAAATTCGACCGACCAAAATCGAAAAGGCGATCATAGTTTGTCACTGAATGAGGAGCTGCCCAAATTTCAATAGTCAGGTTCACCTTTGACGAAATGAGACCATCGGGCAGGTCGAGATAGGGTGACATGAAACCGAGGGAATGATTTCCATTGGAAGTCCCCGGCAAACGAATTCCCTCTCCGGTGAAGGTCGCTTGTGCCTGCCACTCGCCGATCACAACCGCTTCTGCACCGGCAATCAAATCGGCCACGATCGTGCCGCTCGGAGCTGACCCGACCGGCTCGTCAAAAGTCCAACGGTGAACCAAGTCGCCGTGCGCCAAAGAGGAACCTGCCGCTACGGCAAGAACCAGCAAATCTCGAACTTTGTTTGCGCTTTTCATCTCGTTTCTCTTCACCGCTCGACGGCATCTCACCGAACAACCGCGAGCACCAAACCGCCCTTTAGAGATAAAACAAGAACACAAAAATACCAAAACACAAATCCCTAAAACAGCCATAGACCCTCCAAGAACGCCTAAAGGTAGGGATTATCTTAGAAAAAAATAAATACTCAGTCAGACCCACCGAAACCCGGATGGCGCATCTTTACACAATAACGTCGAGTGAAACCTATTTTATGAAGGAGACCTTACTCATAGTGGTAACGCTGAAAACTGCTACTTCAGGATCAAGCAAGCCTCGCTCTCCGGCACAACACAGAGCGCGGATTTCAAAAAAAACAAAACCTATGAAACTAACAATCAAACCATTCCTGCATGGAGCAGGATGCCTCATTTGCTCCACCAGCATCTCGATGGCAACGACATGGACCGGCGGCACCAGTTCAGACTGGTCAACCGCCGCCAACTGGGACAACGGAGTCCCCAACGGCACCGAAAATGTGACCATCAACAACGTCAGTGACGGAACCCTTCACGCGCCCGTCCTGACCACTGCCTACACCCTCGATCCAGACGGTGGAGGCGGAGATATGTTCATTGGAAATGGGGGTGGCGAAGGAGTTCTGGACATCAATGACGGAGGGTCGCTGGATGGTTCGGGCAACTGGACCCTCGTCGGGAACGGAGCTGGAAGCGCTGGTACTCTCAACGTCAATTCCGGCGGTTCTTTCGTAGGAGACAACAATATCCGATTGGGTAGAGGAGGTGGAACCGGAACCCTCAATGTCAATGGAGGTTCGGTGGGAGGAAGCGGACTCGATGAAGGAGGCGGCACTGGAATTGTCAAGGTGACCAACGACGGTATCATCGATGTCTCTGGAAATATTCGCATGAATGGTAGCGGCAACTCATCCATCGATAGCGGCTCGATTTCAACCGGAGGACAGCTGCTCATTGGGGTCGCGGGCGAAGGTGGAACCCACACACTGGATGTCACGGGAGGAACGATTAGCTCCAATTCCTGGTTCGTAGTGGGACACGTGAGTGGCAACGCGGTCATGAACGTCTCGGGAGACGAAACAGTCATCAACAAGGTCGGCGCAGGCTCCTTTTTCACCATCGGTGCCAACGGTGGCGCCGACGGAACGGTCAACCAGAACGGCGGCACTATTACTGATGGCACGGCTGGAACGGGCAACTATGGAACCTTTCTGGGCGAGAATGCCGACAGCATCGGAACCTATAATCTCAACGGAGGCGATTTCCATACCTCACGCATCCGGGTCGGCGGCGGAACCGCTCAACTCAACCTCAATGGCGGCACTCTCCACGCTACCCAGAATGACGAAACTTTCATCGGAACCGGGGTCAACGTCGACATTCAGGCAGGCGGTGCCTTCATCGACAGCGAGGGATTCGACGTCACAATGAACGTCCCACTCAGCGGAGTCGGCAACCTGACAAAATCCGGAGCCGGTCAACTGTATATCGTTGGCGACGGAGATGGTGGCGTCACCTTCACCGGAGATATCATCGTCAGCGAGGGTGGGATCGGACTTGGAGGAGATTTTTCAAATGAAAGCATCATCATCCCCGCCAACGGCAGTATCGGAGTCACCGATGAAGACCCGACCTTCGACGCACTCGGCACCCTTTCCTTGGCCAGCCTGACCTTTGGCGACAATACTTCAGTCGTTCTCGACATCGCGGAGACCGACATGGCCGATAAAATTACAGCCACCGCTCTGACCGCAGGAAGTTCTGTCACGGTGAATCTTGTCCCCGACGACACCGCCTTCTATGGCTCAAAAGCAACGATAGAGGGCACCTATACAATCTTTGAATACACAGGCTCGTTCTCCGGGGACCTCAGCAACTTTTCGATTGGAAACTCTGAGGTTGGCTTCGTCTACAATTTCGCGGACACTGGCTCTGCTATCACAGTCGAAGTCATCCTCAATGACTCCGATAACGACGGATTGCCCGATGACTATGAAATCGCGAACTTTGGCGACTTGAGCCAGGGATACGACGACAATTTCGACAATGACTTTGCCTCCAACGGAGAAGAGTTCATCGCGGGAACCAACCCGACCGATTCCAGCGACGACCCCTTCGATGTCGATGACGACGGAATGCTCGATGCGGATGAGAATCTCTATTTCGGGTCTCTCGACTATTCGGATGGAACCGGAGACACCGACGGCGACTGCGAACTCGACGTCGATGAGGTTAACGAATTTCAGGATCCAACCAGTGCCTCAGTCTTCACCGATACAGATTTCGACGGACTGCCAGATGCTTACGAGATCGCGCATTTCGGCGACCTCTCGCAAGATGACTCCGGCGATTTCGATACCGACAACTTTTCGAACCTAGAAGAGTATCAGCATGGTTCAGACCCGAGCACGGGCCTCTGGTCCCCTGCTTTCCCCCTTCCTGCGCACCGCTGGAGCTTCAATGGGGACCTCACTGACTCCGTGGGAGGAGTGACCGCCACCATCCAAGCGGGAGACACCACCTCCACCAACACAGCTGCCGTGGGTGCCAATCAAGTAGTGATGGTCGGCGGAGCCAAGGCTGACTCCGAGTGGATTCAGTTGGGTAGTAATCTTCTCCCAGAGAAAAACACGGCTGTAACGCTCCAAACGTGGGCGACTAACAACGCTATCCAGAACTGGGCGAGAATCTTTTCTTTCCACGATGATTCCGGAACGACCGATGCAGAAAGCCTCTTCATGGCTTGGACCCGAGGCACCGACAACGCCACCAATCAAAGCTCGTGGTACAACGACGTCAACGACCCCGACTCCAATGGTGCTGATGCCAGCGCTCCCGACATCCATGGAACCTTCACCCTGGGAACAGAATACCACGTCGCGGTCACCATCTGCCCCGATCCGGAAGACCCGGATTTTTCTGTGGTGACCTTCTATAGTGCGGAAGCCTCCTCCCTGGATCTGGGAGCGGCGAAAGGCGGCTTTACCATCAACGCCCGGATTTCCTCGTTGAACGATCTGGTGGCCGCTCTTGGTCGCTCCCGCTGGGCGGACAACACGGCAAGCGCTAGCTACAACGAGTTCCGCATCTACGACGGCTGCCTTCTTCCTTGGGCATTGGAGAGTTTGCATGATCTCGGACCCGACGCTGCCAGCATCTCCATGACGGACTCCGATTCGGATGGTCTCCCCGACCAGTTCGAGCAGTTCTACTTCGGCAATCTCGCGGAGAACCTCTTGGACGACTCCGATGATGACTCCGTGAGCAATCGCGACGAACTTCTTGTCGGCACAGATCCAAACGATGGTGCCAGCACACCGAACGACAGCGATGCCGACGGCCTGCTGGATGACGACGAACTCTTCTACTTCGGCGACCTCACCACCAGTGACGGGACCGGCGACTTCGACGGGGACTTTGAATCCGACGCAGACGAACTGGGCGGCACCTTCACTGACCCAACGGATCCAACCGATGCCACTGACAGTGATACCGATGAAATGGGTGACGCTTGGGAAATCAATTTCTTCGGCGACCTTTCCCGGGACGGCTTGGGCGACTTCGACGAGGATAATTCCAGCGATGTCGACGAGTTCTTTGGCCTGACGAATCCAGCCAACCCCTTGGAACCCGTGGTGAAATTTGATGACCGCGATGGCGATGGACTTCCCGACACCTGGGAAATCAACATTCTTGGAGCATCCTTGCTCAGTGAATTCGGAGCCAACGATGACCCCGATGGAGACTTCGACAGCAACTTGGCCGAGTATCAAGCCACCTCCGACCCTCGCGACATCAATTCCACGGCGAGCGATGTGAACGGTGATGGAACGACCGACTCGGTCACCTTCCTGGGCATGGATGCAACCGGGAGCGGGATTCTGGACTTCGAAGGAGAGGCTACGCCCTTCACACGACTTGATGGCTCCGGCACTGCTCTGGCGGCTCAGGATGCGAATCTTGACCTGGACATTGCGAACAGCACTCTCGCCATCACCAGCAGTCCAGCGGATATCAATGGGCAACTTGGGATGGATGTGTTGGAAGCCTTCGGCCTCGAGTTATCCAGCCTCGGCTTTACCGGAGCAGAGGACTTCCGCATCCGCGCCCATTATGCCTGTTTGCCCGCGACCGCGAGCTTCGATCAAATTGGCGCCTACGTGGGAACTAGTACCACCGCACTCACGCGCTCGTCTTCGATTCAGGGTTCCTTCCAGTCACTGGGAGTGAACACCAACGGCACCAATGACGCCGATGCCTTCTTTGGAACTGCAGGAGAGGCTGGCGTGTTCGACGGGAATCTCACCGTCATTATCGAACGAATTGGTGGAGTGTGGTCGGCCACGACCAACGGGAATGCAGCCACTCCCATCGCACAGCCCGTGTTTTTGGACGGCACTGCCGACCTCAACGCGGGGGTCTTCAGCCTACACGACGGAGCGGGTTCCGGTCCTGGCACTGTGGAACTGGACGACTTCACGGTGGTCATCTTCGGCAGCGCAAGCCCCGCAACTCTGGAGATCGTATCCTCCGGGTTCAACAACTTCGGAGACTTCGAGATTCAATTGGCGGGCGATGCCACCGGTGCGACGGTTGAGCAATCAACCAATCTGACCAACTGGGCTGCGGTTGCGGCCACCATCAGTGGCAGCACAATCACCATTGCCTCAGCCAACCTCGACCCCGACGGCAACGGTGACTCGTTCTTCCGCGTCACACAATAGGGATTAAAAACCTTCGCAGGCAATCCATAGAGGGAGTCGCCCCTATCCGGGCGGCTCCTTTTTCCACAAGAATTCTATTCTTTAAAAACTCAAACCTTCGTCGATTTCGCGAGTCATCCACTCGCGATGAATGAAGGGCCTTTTTTCAAAACACCAACAACCTATAAGAAATACCTAACAAACCAATGAAACCTAATCACACACTCTCCGGAGTCATTCTTTCCAACCTCTTGCTCCTGGCATCTTCCCCCTTGGCCCATTCGGCCGTGGTGGAATATTGGGACTTTGAAAACGGCACCGCAGGCCCGCTCACTCCTGCCGGTGAACCCAGTGGCAGTGGCTACGCGGAAGGCCTCAATGGCAATCGCATCCATGGCTGGGACAGCGCCGGCGGAGCGGGCTACACCACCGACACCTCCCCCAACGGAGGAGCTCTCGGCCTGTCCTCGGCAAACCAAGACGGCTACATCTTCTCAGGGGACACCGGAGAAACCCTGCTGGGATGGACCAGTCCCAACTGGACCCTCGAGATGCACGCTCGCATTGACGACCTCAATGGTTGGGAAACTCTCTTTGCGCGGATGGGGAGTAGCTATGGTGCCGCCGAATCTGACCTCTACTTTCAAAGACGGGGAGACCAAGGAGCCAACGGGCAGTTTCGCTTGAACTATGTTCCTAACATGAGTGGCTCCGCCACCAATGCCGACCGTCTGGTCTTGAATAGCACTATCAGTCTGACCCAAAGCACGTGGTATGGCATCGCGGTATCGGCCGATTCCACCACCGGAACCATCTCGATGTTTATCGACGATGGCTCTGGCTACGCGCTAGACAGCCAGCTGACCGGGCTTTCCGGCGATTTGGGTGTAACCCCGGGAACTGACAACTACGCCTTTTTCCGCGACTACTATAATGGCGGACAGAGCAACAATACCACGGGCGTGATCGACAATGTCCGCTTCAGTGACAGTGCCCTCGAGGCCGGTGACCTGATCCCACTCGCGATCCCCGAGCCAACCTCGTCGCTCCTCGGAAGCTTCGGCCTCCTCGCACTCCTCCGTCGTCGCCGCTAAACGGGGCGCACGACGATTCGGGAACTCCTGACAATCATTTCAGGATCTTCCTCCAGAGACAAAGCCCCACCGCCGACCATTCCGGTGGGCTTTGTTCTCTTCTATGCTTGTCGTCACAGGCATCTCGCTTCAAACTAACAAACGCATGATCAAAAATCTTGTCGTCCTCGGTTCCGGTAGCGCCGGCCTTATCGCCGCCCTCTCCTTTCGACGCAAACTACCTCAGATTCAGGTAAGCGTGGTGAGGGACCCCAGCATCGGAGTGATCGGAGTAGGAGAAGGAACGACCCCTAATTTCCCCCGCCACCTCTTTGACTATCTCGGGATTCCCCGAAAGACTTTCTACGAGCTTGCTGAACCAACTTGGAAGCTGGGAATCCGCTTCAACTGGGGAGCTCGAGAACATTTCAACTACACGTTCGCGCCCCAACTTGACGCACGATTGGCGCAACTCCCCCTCCCGAACGGCTTCTATTGCGACGAGGTCTTCGACAACTTGGATCTCTCGTCAGCCTTGATGAACCAGGGGAAGGTGTTCCCTGCTCAAGCCAACGGATGCCCGGATATTCAGCCTTGGCATGCCTTTCACATCGAAAACGAAAAGTTTGTTGCGGTTCTCGAAAAAATCGCGGTTGCTTCCGGAGTCGAATTCATCGACGGACGTGTCGACGACTGCAGAAGAAACGACAATGGACTGAAGGCGATTCTGCTCGAGGACGGCCGATTGATAGAGGGTGATTATTTCATCGATTGCAGTGGATTCCGGAGCGAACTGTTGGGAAAGGCATTGCAAGAGCCCTTCCTCGATTTCAAGAAGACCCTCTTCTGCGATCGGGCTGTAGTGGGCGGGTGGGAACGCACCGAAGAGCCGATCCTCCCCTACACCACCTCCGAGCAAATGAGCACGGGATGGTGCTGGCAAATCGAACATGAGCGCCTCATCAATCGAGGCTACGTCTACTGTTCGGACATGATTTCCGACGAGGAGGCTGCGAACGAATTTCGCGCCAAGAACCCCAAGGTTCCGGACGATCCCCGCATCGTCAAGTTTCGCAGTGGTTGCTACCAGCGAATGTGGGTTGACAACGTGGTTGCGATTGGAAATGCGGGAGGTTTCGTCGAGCCTCTGGAGGCCACCGCTCTCATGATCGTCTGCTCCCACGTGCAGACTTTGATCAACTTTATCCAACATTCCCAGCTGGCTCCCAGCCCTTCCATGCGCGACCTTTACAACCGCGTCACCCACGAAACCTGGTTGGACATCCGTGACTTTCTGGGGCTCCACTACAAGCCGGATACGGCGATGAAAACCCCTTTCTGGGACCGATGCCGGGAGGAGACGGATCTCTCCGGAATTGAAGAACTGCTGGAATTCTACCGGGAGAACGGACCTACTGGATTCTGCCGCTACAGCCTCCAGTCAACTCAGAACGACTTTGGCCTCGAAGGCTATCTCGTAATGCTCCTGGGCCACCGGGTCCCCCACCAAAAACCATATCAACCCACGGATGAAGAATGTAAAATCTGGAGGGCGCACTTGGAGGCCAACAAGCGAAAAGCTCAAGGCGGTCTCACGGTCGAGGAAGCACTCGCCTACGTGCGAGACCCGCGATGGCAATGGCACGACAATCCGCAGGGATAGAAAGGACTCAGTCCGGATTCCGAAAGCGCTTCCGATAATCCCGTGGGCTCATTCCCATGACTTGGCTGAACTTTTTGGAGAAAGAGCTGTGGTCATAAAAGCCCGTATCCAGGGCGATCTCCGTGATGGGCTTGTTCCCTCCAGACAACCACTCGCATGCTCGGAGAATCCGCAACTTCATGATGTAGCTCCTCGGAGTGGTTTTGAAAGTCTGCCGGAAACAGCGCTCGAGTTGCCTCACTGACATGCCCGCGATTTTAGCAATCTCGTGAACCGAAACCTTCTCGGCGTAGTTTTCTTTGAGATACTCCATCACTGGTTGCAGGGTGATGTAGGGCTGTAGATCTTCGTGCGCACCTTTGTAGCTTCGCACCAGTCCACACAGCCCGGCAACCTTCCCCTTGCGCGTGAAAAGCGGGATCTTATCCGTGACGAACCACTCTGGATCTCCCATCTCATTGGGAAACATCTCGACAATTTCCTTCAAAGGCATCGCGGTCTCCAAAACCAGACGGTCATCCTGAGAATACTTTTCGGCAAGCTCGACCGGGAAGATCTCCTGGTCGGTTTTCCCAATCAAGTCTGCCTCATTCTCGAATCCGCACCGCTGAACAAAAGCCCGGTTGCCGGCCATAATCCGCAAATCGGCGTCCTTTGCAAAATACAACATGTTCGGCAAGTATTCAAATAACTCCCGCACTGTCCCCGGACGCAAACCGTCCAACCATTGCGCTGCCGTCTCTTGGGTCTCCATGTCGTAATCTTACACAAATTAAGAACTGATCCAGCAAGACTTTTCTCGCTTTAGATCCTAGGATTATCTCCTCAACGCCATTGAGCTCGCATCTTTGGAGTTAATAAACCCTTTACCAACCATGTCTGAAAAACCACTTAACATCGCCATCGTCGGCCTCGGTTTTGGAGCCGAATTCATCCCAATTTACCAGCGTCACAAGGGTGCCAATATGGCTGCCATCTGCCAGCGCACCGAAGCTACGCTCAAAGAGGTGGGCGACAAATACGGCATCGAAAAGCGCTACCAATCTTACGAAGATCTTCTGAAGGATCCCGATATCGATGCTATCCACATCAACACTCCCATCCCAGATCATGCCGAGCACTCCATTGCGGCGCTCAAGGCCGGGAAGCATGTCGCTTGCACCGTACCGATGGCGACCAGCGTGGAAGATTGCAAGACCATCGTGGATCTCGTTCAGCAGACTGGACTGAAATACATGATGATGGAGACCGTCGTCTACGCACGGGAATTCCTCTATATGAAAGACCTCTACGACAAGGGCGAGCTCGGCAAACTCCAGTTCCTGAAAGGGTCGCACCAGCAGGACATGGAGGGTTGGCCCGGCTATTGGCCCGGTCTCCCCCCCATGCACTATGCCACCCACTGCGTCGGCCCCGTTCTCGGCCTGGGACGCAATCAGGCGGAGTATGTGTCTTGTTTTCCCTCGGGCACCATCGCCGAGGAGATGCACGATTGCTATGGCTCTCCCTATGCAGTGGAAACTTGTCACATCAAGTTCAAGGACAGCGACCTCTCCGCTCTCGTCTATCGGTCCCTATTCGACGTAGCTCGCCAGTATCGTGAATCCATCGAAGTCTACGGCTCCAAGAAGTCCGTCGAATGGCCTCTTATCGAGCACGAGCCGCTCGTCATTCACACCGCCAAAAAGCCTGAGCCGGAAATTCCCGAACGAGTGGAATGCCCGGACTTCGCCCACCTCCTTCCCGAAGAGATCGCCCCCTTCACCACCGGCGGAGTCTACGGCGGAGAAGAAGGCGAAGAACATCTCTCCTTCACCCAAGGTGCAGGCCACGGCGGGTCCCACCCACACCTCGTCCACCAGTTCCTCGAGTATATTGCGGGACGGGGCGAGGGCTATCCCAACGCCGTCCAATCGGCGAACATTACCTGCACGGGTATTCTGGCCCACGAATCCGCGCAAAAAGGCGGCGAGTTGGTCAGGCTTCCCGAGTTCACCTTGAGCTAGCCTTTCAACTCACCAGCTGATCTTCAGCGTAGGCTTTTCGGCCTCTTTTACCGAAGCCGGAAAGCCTCTTCTATCCGTTCTGCAAATTTCCATTACATGAAAAAACTGCCTCTTCTCTTCACTCTGGCTCTAGTGGCCTTGGCCCTTGGTCAAGCGCTCGTCATCCCCAAGGAGGATGCCCGCCGTCTCAACGTTCTCTTCTTCGGAGCGCCAACCGGGAACGGCCCCGGCCACGATCCCGTCACTCGCTACCGGGCGATTAAGAAGCACCTCGGGGCGGACGGCATCGACTTCACCTACGCGGAAAATCCCGCCGTGGTTTTCAATCCCGAAGTTCTCGAGCAATACGACGCGGTCCTCATGTATGGAAATTGGGAACAAAATGGCACCATGCCACCCAAGCAGGAAGAGGCTCTGATCTCCTATGTGGAGAACGGAGGAGCCTTTCTCCCCATCCATTGTGCCTCTGCTTGCTACGGACAATCCCAAAAGTTCGTCGAGCTGGTGGGTGCCAAGTTCCGCTCCCACCGCGACGCAGTATTCTCGCCGAAAAATGTCAATCGCACCCATCCGATCACGAAAGATCTGGAACCGGTGAACGCTTGGGATGAGACCTATGTCCACTCCGACCACAATGATGACCGGGTTATCCTTCAGAAACGGGATGACGAACCCTGGACCTGGGTCCGCGAAGTGGGTCAAGGCCGGGTCTTTTACACCGCCTCCGGACACGACCACCGCGTGTGGGACACTCCCGAGTTTCACGAACTGATTAAGCGGGCCGTGTACTGGTCCGTTGGCTCCGATCGATACCGTCTCCTGAAGGGCTTCGCTATCCCTACCTTGGAACAAGAGGAGGTTTCACTCCCCGGCTATCGCGAGCGGAAGGAAATCACCATGGCCCAGAAGCCTCTTTCTCCCGTAGAGTCAATGAAGCTCGCACAAGTGCCCGTCGGCTTCGAGCTCTCCCTCTTCGCGTCCGAACCCGACATCGTCAATCCAATCTACGTCAATTGGGACCATCGCGGCCGCGCCTTCGTCATCGAGACCATTGATTACCCCAACAACCTCCAGCGGGGCAACCTCGGTCACGACCGCATCACAATTTGCGAAGATACAAACAACGATGGCCGCGCCGACAAATTCACCCGCTTCGCGGAAAAGCTTTCCATCCCAACTTCTCTCGTCTTTGCCAATGGTGGCGTGATTTGCACGAATGGTAGCGAGCTTCTCTTTCTCAAAGACACTAATGGAGACGACAAGGCGGACGTTCGCGAAGTCCTTATTGACGGCTTCAATATGGGCGATACCCATGCCGGCCCCTCCAATCTCAAGTGGGGACCCGACGGTTGGATCTATGCCACCATCGGCTACTCTGGTTTCAATGGAAAGGTTGGTGACGAGAACCACCGCTTCGCGCAAGGTCTCTTCCGCTTTCTTCCCGACGGTTCCCAGATGGAATGGCTACAACCCACTACTAATAATACTTGGGGACTCGGCTTCACGGCAGAATTCGACATCCTCGGTTCCACTGCCAATGGCAACCCCAGCTTCTACATGACCTTTCCGAGGAAGACCTACGATTCGGTCTCGTTAGACCAAGGGCGAACCCCGCGCGCGGATGATAATCCCCTGCTCAATCCGTCTTCGGCCGACATTCGTCAGGTGGATCAGTTCGACCGTTACACTGCGGCTGCCGGTCACGCCATCTACACTGCCAACCGCTTTCCGAGTTCCTATCACAATCAGGTGGCGTTCATCTGTGGCCCAACGGCGAAGCTAGTCGGTCACTTCGACCTCGAGCGTCAAGGAGCGGGCTGGAAGGCCACCCAGTCCCCGAACAATACCTACAACTCGGCCGACGCCTGGTCCGCTCCCGTCTGCGCGGAAGTTGGACCCGACGGAGCCCTTTGGATTTGCGACTGGTATAATATCATCATCCAGCACAACCCGACGCCTTCGCGCAACTCCGCCGGAATCAATGCGCAAACAGGAAAAGGCAATGCCTACGAGACCCCTCATCGTGATAAGGAACATGGTCGAATCTATCGACTCTATCCAACAGGGAGTAAAGATGACGCCAATCCCGGACTCGACCCGTCCCGGCCGGCCAGCCTTTTGAAGGGACTCCAACACCCGAATCTCTTCTGGCGCCTTACCGCCCAGCGACTTCTTGAAGAACAAGGTGATGTCACTCTTGCGAAGGAGTTGATTAGCTTGGCAAAAACCAACGCGGAGGCAGGCTCGCATGCTCTCTACGCCCTCGACAGTTTGGGACAGCTCACACCCTCGCTACTCACTGACTTCCTGACGCAAGGGCAGCCTGCAGCCCGCCGGGCTGCCATCGCTCTGGCGAATCCCGACCAGTTGAAGAGAGCATTCCTCTCGGACGGAACCATCAAGGCGGAAGGTCGCGAACTAGCCGACATTCTGGTCGGACTCTCCCTCGCCGGCTCAGACCCAGCAATCGGGGAGGCTCTTCACAATCTGGCGGCCAACCAGCCTGGGGTCATCTTTGAGGACTCCACTCTGCGCGACGCATGGAACATCGCCGCCCGACGCCACGCCACCACAGTTCTCGCCGCCGCCGGGGACAGGACCACGGAAGAAAAATCCGAGCCTGAAAACCTCCTGCCCAACGGAGACTTTGAGGAAGCCGACAATGGTCAGCCCAGCAACTGGAACGACCTCAGGGTCTACGCCGGCGCAGGTGCCGATCAAATCACGGTCTCTACCTCTCCCGACGGACGTTCGGGCAACTGCCTGAAGATAACCGCCAAGGATTACTCCGACTGCGGTGTTGCCATTTCAGTCCCCGTCAAGCGTGGCGTCCGCTACCGTCTTTCCGGTTGGCTCAAAACTGAGAACTTGGAAACTCGCAACAATGCACCAGGAGCATTGATCAATTTGCACGGCGGGCAACGCACGCGGAGCCTCAAAGGAACAAACGAATGGACCCAAGTCTCAGTCGAATTCGAGGCCGGCTCCGACCGCGACGCTCTCATCCACTGTCTCTTAAGCGGGTATGGCGTAGGCCGCGGGACCGTCTATTTCGACGACCTCTCTCTGATTGCGCTCGGTAATAGCAACAGCCTCGCGGGTGCCCTCGAGAGCCTGCAGACCTTCGCCGATCAGGGTGACAAACCGAGCGTTCCCACCCAGCGAAAATTCGAACCCGACTCCGAAATCCACGAACGTGGTCTCGCCGTTTATAGCCTTACCTGTGTCGCTTGTCACGGCGTGGACGGAAAGGGCGTTCCACACTCCTTCCCACCGCTCGATGGTTCTTCCTGGGCTACGGGAGACCCCGAACGTGTGGCGAAGATTGTCCTCCACGGTCTCATGGGTCCGCTGGAACGGAATGGAGATCAGTTCAATAGTGCCATGCCGCCCCTCGGCTCCACCCTTGACGACCAGCAAATCGCCGACGTGATGACCTATGTGCGCCAGACATGGAGCAACGACGCTTCTCCTGTCTCGGCCGACTTTGTTAAAAAAGTCCGCCAAGACACCTCCAAGCAGCAGATGATGTATCAGGTCAAAGAGCTGGAGAACTAGGAACTATCTCAAATCAGCTGGGGGCTCTATGGCTCCGGCACCTTGATGGAAAAGTGTGTCCAGAGCCCCCTCCCCGCCGTCAGCCGATCCAAGAATTCAAAGGTACAGCGAGCTCAGCTCCACTGTTCCTTCTCCGATGCCCACCCTTCTACCCCGACGATTCTTTAAGAACACCGTCTTGCTAGGAAAGTTCGATGGGGCGGGAGAAATGTCCCCTCTTTCAGCGACACGACAAAGTTGTCCCAGTCTCTAGCCTGAAAAGCTAACGAGAACGCCAACTCCCCACCTTGTCGCACCTTCATGCAAAATCGCAGAACCTTCATCGAATCACTCTCCTTCGGCTCCGCCGGAATCTTTCTCTCCACCGGGGGAATTCTCACCTCTTCATTGGCCCTCGCCGACGACAGCGCCGGAAAATCGCTCTCTGACTTTGACTCTCTCAGCGGCAATCTCCTCGCGGATTGGGTCGATGGCATGCTTGCCCACCAAATCGACGAACCCGACAATCCCATTCATGATGGCGCACTCGCTTGCCCATCCTGCGAACACATTCACGGACGTTGTTGGGAGGCGGTCTACCCCATTCTTCGGATGGCTAAATCTACCGGCGACGAGAAGTATCTCGCCGCAGCCATCAAACTCTTCGACTGGTCCAAGAACGTCTCGGGTGCTGATGGACGCTGGACCAACGATCTGAATCCAAAGTCTTGGCACGGCACCTCCATTTTCGGAGCAATCGCGCTGGCGGAGGCGATTCAGTATCACGGCGATTTACTGAGCGAAGAGCAGCTCGCGACTTGGAAAGCACGGCTGAAACACGCCGCCAGCGATTACCTTTGGAAAAAATTCAAGACTCTCAATTTCACCAACGTCAACTATGGCTTCACCGCCGTTCATGGTTTCGACCTCTTGGGACGAGTTCTTGGCGAGCAAAAATACCTCGACCGAAGCAGCGAACTAGCCAGTGGAGTCAAAGAATACTTCACAGAGCCCAACAAGCTCCTCTTTGGCGAAGGGAAGCCATACGACGTCCGCAGCGCTCGCAACCTCCTGCCAGTAGACCTCGGCTACAACGTCGAAGAATCCCTCAACGGAGTGACCCTCTATGCCCTCCACCAAAAGGACGAGGAACTGCTCCAACTGTTGCAGAAATCCCTCGAAGGCCACCTTCAATTCATGTTGCCCGACGGTGGATGGGACAATAGCTGGGGCACCCGTCAGTTCAAATGGACCTACTGGGGTAGCCGCACCTGTGATGGTTGCCAGCCGGCCTTTGCCATGATGGCTCACCGCAATCCGGCCCTTGGCACCGCAGCAGTGAGAAGCACCGAGCTTCTGGCCCGCTGCACCGCAAACGGCTTGCTTCATGGGGGTCCGCATTACGTCTCGCACGGTGTCAGACCCTGCATCCATCACACCTTCGCCCACGCCAAGACTCTCGCTTTCGTGCAAGATCACAAAAAGTCGCTCGAGCATGTCGACGACGCCACCCCCCTTCCCCGTGAAGTTGCCAAAGGCGTCAAACACTTCCCAGAAATTGCAGTTTCCCTCGCTGCGAAGGGGCCCTGGCGGGCCACGGTCTCGGCCTATGATTCCATTTACCGCACTAAATCAGAGCCCGAGCATATTTTGCATGCAACCGGTGGTTCGCTCTCCGTCCTTTACCATGACAAAGTTGGTCTCCTCCTCGCTGGAAGCATGCCCAAGTATCTCCAAGTCGAACCTCTCAATCAGCAAGAAAACCCCGGCGGAGACTTCCCCCTCACTCCACGAATCGAGATCAGAAAAAACGGAAAGTGGTTTACCAATCTCTACGATTTGACCGCCAAGGTCACCCATGAGGAGAATGAAAAACAAATCCGTTTTCACGTGCAAACAACCCTGACGAATCTCAACTACCAAGCCCTTGCGGACGAAGTTTCTCGATTCGATCTAGAATATCTTTTTGAGGAAAATCGAACCGTCATCACCGCCCAGAGCACAAACGGCGACGCCTCCAAAGAGCAAGCTTCTCTCATCCTGCCCGTTCTTTCTCCAACCGGAGAGGCGGTCAAACAAGTCTCCGAGACCCGCATCGAAATTTCCAAACCAAATGGCATCGTGGTCATTGAGTCCACCGTGCCCCTCACCATTCAGGAGACGAAGAGAGGCCGCGTCTTCAACATGGTTCCCGGAGCCGAAGCAGTCCCCATCATAGCCCAACTCCCACGGGATTCCGGGATGAGGGCGACCTGCACGATATCTGTATTGTAAGTAGTTTTCGCAAAAGCGGAGACAAGTCGTATTCCTGTGAGAACGAGACATCAGATGTTGCCAAGACCATGAATTGAGCGATGTTCGGGCTAAGAGTAGTCGTGTCTACATCGTAGAAAGGAGAGTCGGCTTGCTCCCAAATTTTTGGGGACTTGTCGTATTCCAAGACTCAGGCAATTGAACAAACTCATGCGGCATCCACCTTTCCTCTCGACCACAACTTTGCTTGCTCTCGCTCTGAGCCATTCTTTGTTTGGCCAGGATTTGGTGGTCTTGGGCGACGACATCGTCGATCCCAACGCTCTCAATTTCTCATCCTCTGCCGCGAACTTCAGCCAGAATGTGAATGGTCGCACCTATCAGCGGCATCCGATGACAACCTTCAAAGGTTATCAGTATACGACCTACTACGACCAGGATCGCCAAGTCTGCGTCGGACGTCGCAAATTGCCTTCGGGCACTTGGGAGGTGATTCGTTACCCTGACTACAACATCACTAACAATGACTCTCACAATTCGACAGCGATAGGAATCTGCCATCTGGATGGCACCATTCACCTCGCCTTCGACCATCACGCGGATCCACTCAACTACCTCGTTTCGACCCCCGGCGCAGCCAGCGAACCCGAAACGGTCGAATGGAACTCCGCTCTCTTTGGCTCGGTCTCTAACCAACTCGGCTCCGTTTCGGTAGGCAGCAGCTTCACATACCCGACCTTCTTCAATGCCCCCAATGGCGACCTGATGCTCTACTATCGCGACGGTGGCTCGGGCAATGGAGACGGGATGTTGCAAGAATACGACGGCACCACCAGCCAATGGAGTGCCGGGATGGGAAAAATCATTTCCAAAAACGGCAGCTACACTGGGGCGGTTTCCACCAATAGCTCGAGCCGAAACCCTTATCTCAATGGTATCTCCTACGGCGGCAATCGCTTGCATGTTTCCTGGGGATGGCGCGAGAGCTCCAATGGCTCCAGCAACAACCATGACCTCAATTATGCCTATAGCGACGACCATGGCCGAACTTGGTTCAACTCCGCCGGCAGTCAGATTGGCACCATTGGTTCGGGCGCTCTTTCCATAGATTCACCGGGTCTCGTCGTCGCCGCTATTCCCCAGAATACCGGCCTGTCGAACCAGTTCACCCACTACGCTTATCCGGACGGAAGCTGCCATATCATGCTCTCATATCATGAAGCGGGAACGTCCACTCGTCGATACCACCACCATTGGCGGTCCGCCTCCGGCACTTGGCATTATTCGGTCCTCCCTTTGAACGGAAGCCGTCCCAAATTGGTAGGCGAAGACAATGGCAATCTCTTCCTCGCCTATGCGTCCGGAAATAGGCTCCGAATTGCGAAGGGTACGCCTCACGCCAACCAGAGTCATTGGAACTGGTCCCTGATTCACACCCAGTCGGATTCGACCGAAGGGGGCGAAGGCCATATCGACACGACCCGCTGGGAGTTGGACAACGTCCTCTCGGTCTACGGACAGGAGAAAGCAAATTCCGATGGGGCTGCCACTTCTCTCCACATCCGCGACTATCAAGTTTCCACCCGTGCGGTTCAACCCATCCCTTTCCCCGAGACCTGCGGGGTCAGCCCCTCCGCCCTGCAATGGACCCCGGGGTTCAATGCCATCGCGCATCACGTCTACTTGGGAACGGATCCCAATGCCGTCCAAGCGGCTTCCCAAACGTCTACGGAATTCAGGGGCGAATTCTCCTCATCCAGCTATCTTCTTCCCTCGCCCCTCGCCGGAGCGACCACTTACTTTTGGCGAATCGACGAAGTCGACAGCAGCAACAATATCCGAGAGGGAAAGGTTTGGTCCTTCACCACTGCCGCGACTCCGTCAATTGAGGACGGGGTCCTCCTTTCCCTCTCCAGCGATGCCAGCATACGCGACATTCCAGATGTCATCGACACGGACAGCAACACCACTTTGCTCGGCACCGGAGGCCCCTCAGGTGCACGAGTTGATCGCTGCACGGTCTTCGTTTTTCAGCTGCCCAATCTGGGAGTGGTTGAGTCCCCGTTCACTCACGCAACCCTTCAATTCGAATACACCGATAAGGATGGCAACCTCGAGGTCTGCGACCTTTACGGGCTTGGCCGTAGAAATTCTGAAGCCGTTCTCGCCCAAGACTACTACGGGCAGACTCGTTCCCTGGATCCGAGCGACGCGACCTTTTTCCAAGGCGGCATTTTGGACAATAGCACTCCGTTCGGCATCATCACCACCTCCACGGCTGGAGAGAGTGCGCTTGGGGATTACCTCAACGCCCAGTATGATGGTGGAGCCGGAGCAGGCAGCTACATTTTTCTTCGCCTCAATACCGCTGCCAACAGTGGCGGCATCAACCGGGCAAAGATCACCATGTCCGAGGGGGGAAGCAACTCTTCCGGCAGTGATACAAGACCTCAAATTCAATTTGGAACGACTAATACTGCGACCGAAGAAGAGAAATGGCGATACCAGCACTTCGGAACAATCATTCCTACCGGAACAGCCGACCCCCTTGCCGACCCCAACGAGGACGGCGAATCCAATTTCCTAGAGTTCGCCACTGGACAGGACCCTCACGGGACCAGTCTCGCCTCCACACCTCTCCGCCTCAGCCCAGAGCAAACCACGCTGATTTTCGAGTATCCGCGCAGTAGCGCGGCTCTCGCGGACAAACTTCCATTTATCGTCGAGTGGAGCGAAACCCTTCTTCCCGACTCATGGTCCACCGAGGGCGTTGCTGAGACTTTTGAAGCCGATGACCCATTCGTCCAACTAGTGAACATCAGCCTCCCTACGGGACGTAATGGACGCCGTTTCGTCCGGCTGCGGATCACCCGGTAAAACCTGACACTAGTTCATGGGACAAGACGAAATCGGACTTCATGCTAACGTCATCTGTCCTCGGAGTTTTTGGTTATCTCTAGGGCTGCTGCTGTCCGAAAGGCCAGCAGCATTTTTCAAATCAAGCCAAACAATCAAGAACCGATACCTATCGAGCAGCCTCCCTATTAGCTCCTCTCAGGAATTCCCTTGTGATCGCCCTCATTTCCGTCCTTCAACCTTCCAAAAGCCCAATTTCGATTTCTGAAACTGAAGACCCGGCTCATCTCACTTGTCACATCAATACGGGACAGGACAAGAACTGATTCTTTTGACTAGGGTGTATGAGATGAAGGCTATCTCTTGCGCCAGCTCTTTCACCACGAGAGGTGCCAAAATCCCCAAAAAAAACTAAGCAATGAAATTCAAAAATCCACCTATCACCCCGAGCTTGTGCTGGTCCGCACTCGCCCTCGGTATTTTATCAACCACAACCGGATATGCCCAAGTGGTCGCTGGTTGGGACACATGGGACAGCCCGACGGCTCCCTTTGTTTCTGTGCTTGCGACAGGAGTAGACGCCACCGCATCGGCATCCGGCGGCCAGGGAAACTGGACGAACAATGACGGTAGCGGCCGGGGCTCCAGCGACGACACCACCTGGGGCAGCTACAGCACAGGCGTCGCAGCAAGCACGATCACCGATGTGGGGCCAGCCAACTTCACTCTAACCAATGCCAAGACCGATGGCGAAATCACCTTCACCATCTTCAATGACGGAGTAGATGCCGTCGATTTGGATCTAGGCGCATTCAACTTCGATGCGGTAGCCTTCCGCCCCAAGGCTGCGCGAACATATGAGCTGGAAGTGCTATCGGGTAGCGATATTACCGAAGGGATCGTTTTCACATCGGAAGAAGGTGCCATCACCAGCCTTGGAGGAGGTCTTTCGGGCCACAGCCAGCACGATGAAATTGACATCGACCTCACCGGACTAGCCGACTCGACACTCGAGATCGGGGGCACTGCAATCTTTCAACTGAGGTTTACCGGCGGCGCAGGCGACGGTAGCGGTGGCCATCACCTCTTTCTCGACAACGTCGCGGTGACTCTGGTCTCCGACCTCACCAACAAGCTCGCCGTGACCTCGGTCCCCGCGACCGCCACCGCCGGGTCTGATTTTTCGGTCACGGTGGAAGCCCAGGATGTGAATGGCAATCCTCTCAATGTCTCTCAGGATACAGAGATTTCTCTCTCTCCTTCGGGTAGCGGCACTTTGACTGGAAACACTGCTACAATCCTCAGTGGGACGAGCTCAGTGACCCTCAACACGGTGCAATATACAGCGGCAGAGGACATCACCCTCGCTGCCGCCCAAACCAGCGGCGACCCACTCCTGCTGAGCGAAGAGAGCACGGTAATCACCGTTTCGGCCGGGCTGGGAACAGAACTCACCATCGAAACCGAGAGCGACGGCTCCGGTTCAGTCGTGGGAGATATGTCCGCATTCTTGGGTAATCCTTTCGAGGTCTTCGCAATTTCCCGTGACTCATCCGGAAACTTCGTCGACCTGGAAACTGCTGCTGAATTCTCACTTATCAACATCACAGGCGAAATCGATGCCAACGACTTGTTCGACAACTTCGATGGCAGCGCCACTTTCACTCCCAACCTGAATGGCACAGCCAACATCAGTGCCGCCGTTGAAGGATTCACCGACGCTGTCTCCGGACTGATAACGGTAGCAGACCTGGTCAATCGCTATGATGGCGGAACCAATTCTTCTCCAAACTGGAGCTCTGCGATTGTGTGGGAAGCTGACACTCTTCCGGTCTTTGACAACCAAACCGATATCTTCCTCTTCGAAGATAGCATCTCCAAGCGAAACCACTATCTCGGGATTCCACTCGACGGAATCGAGAAGAGCGTTCGCTCAGTCAACTTCAACGAAGCCACCACCGGGAACCTCATCGTCAGTTATGTGCAGAACGGATTGAGCAATTCGGTCGATCTGATCTTCGACACCGATTCGACAACCGAGCCGGCAGAGTTCAATGTCGACGCAATATGCGCGACCAACATCACCTTCGGGGGCTCCAACGGCGCTCTTCCGGAGGCAGGTCAAACAGTCCTGGCCGACGACCTTCTCGTCACTCACAACGGCACTGGCTACCTTCGATTGAATAGCGTGATTAGCGAAATGGGTGGCTCCTACGGCATCACAAAAGCTGGCACCGGAACACTGGAACTGCTGGGAGACAACACCTACACCGGCACCACAACTGTCAGTGACGGTATTCTGTTTCTGGATGGAAATGCCATCAACGACAGCGGAACTCTGGTCGTCGAAGGCACGGGACAAGTGGAAGTCGCTTTCGGGGAGACTGAGAGTGTCACCTCGCTGATCATTGGCGGAGTCGCTCAAGCAGACGGAACCTATGGTCCGACCGGCTCAGGTGCAGACACCATCGATGATGTCAATTTCACTGCAGGATCTGGCCTCATCAACGTGGGCGCTCCCGTGCTTGATGCTTACGAGATTTTCGCCTCAGTCATCACGAATGCTGCGGATAGAGACCTCGAGGACGATCCGGACGGGGACGGAATTCCCAACGGAATTGAATTTGTGATTGGAGGAACTCCCCTTGATGGGAGCGACCTTTCCCTCCTTCCCACAGCCCAGGTTGTGAATACCGACCTCGGTAACGGTCCAACGGACTACTTACTCTACAGCTACCGCTCGGTAGCTGACGCAGCTCTTGTGGATCCAGGGGTCGAATATGACACCAATCTGCTAGCTGACCCTTGGACCTTTGCTCTCGATGGTTTCGATGGAATTGTAATCGAAGTAATGCCAAATGGTTACGGCGAAGGAGTCGACAGAGTTGACACTTACCTTCCGGCTAGCCTTGCAGTGGATGGAAAGCTCTTTGCGCGCTTGAGCGCTGTTTCCCAAAACTAGTCTTTTCCATTGCGCTTGAAGGCCCGCTTCGTGAAAACGGAGCGGGCTTTTTTACGCTGAGGCGGATAGAACCCATCACTCCCCTTTTGTTCCTAAAGGGCGCCACGTTTCAACAAAACGGCTCAAGAAGCATCCTTCAGCCACACTCCATCTGGGACCAATCACGCGTTCGACCGGGATTCATCGAGCACAGGGTTGGGGCTCGTGACTCACCCTTTCTTCATCATTCGTCCGGGCACGGTCCATCCAAGGTCCAAGGTAAAGACCGATTCTAATTTCTTAACGAGCTAGCCCGAGAAAAGCTCAAACCCACATCCACGTTCAAACGATGTCCGATGAGAATTTTTCACTTCGCACGCGCCTTCGCAAATCTTTGCCCCTACTTCCGACCTCGAAGCGCCGCCGAAACATCCAAGGGATTCCTCAGGGCTAGACTTTGAAAAAAAGAACCGAGGGGAAAAATTACCTTTCTGGCTTTCGTCTTACATCCGAAGTGCAGCTATCAAACTTAGGAAGCAGAAAGAACTGAGTCAGAAGTCCGGCACAGCACGAGCGAATTGACGATGCGCAGATGTCAGGGCCTCGCGTACTTCCCTCACAACTTCATTCAAATGACGCTCCAATTTTGAGCACAAGGAACTCTGGACACGACCCTCCGTCTTTCGAAGGACTCCGACAGGAGTCGGAATCGCCCGCAGCTACTTCTTTTCCTGCTGCTCTTGCAACAGCGCCTTCAGAACCGGGAGCCCATCCTCATACCCACGCATTTCGACAGTTTTGGACTTGGGATTCCCGAAAGCAATTTGAAGGTTACGCTTGGTAGGGATAACATCCCAAAAACCTGTACTCAATCGCTTCCACTCATCTCCATCCTGATAGTATGCGAAGTAGGAAACTTGACCATTGGCTTTCTGATTCTTGAATTTCGAGATCAACTTGGTCTCCCCTGGTTGGATCTGAATCGGATTCTCACCAACGATGAACCGAAGAGCCTTGGGACTCATGTTGGCGATTTGAAAAGACGCGAGCGGAAACTCTTTGCTGGAATCGTCGAGCACCACGACCTTGTAGGGCTGCTCAGCGCTAGGCAGAGGGAAGAAGACGAGCAGAGCTTCCGTGATCCCCTTTTCAATCTTTACCTTACTCCACTCATCGAAGCCGTCGGCACCAGGTTCTCCGATCAGGATAAAGTCCTCCGACACAGTCATCTTTTTCTGCTGGGGCTCCAAATATTTCACGAGCTTACAGTCAATCGATGATTGGCCCTCGGCATCCCCCGCCAAAGTGACTTCTTTGACTCGGTTCGAATAGCCGAAACAAAGAGTCCGGACTTCCAGAGAGCGAGGAGACTGGGCTTGCAAGGGAGAGAGTCCGGCAAGGGCAAAGAGAACAATATATCGAATCATAAATCTAAAATGGTTGAATTGAAGGGCTTAACAACAGGTTTCACTCAAACCTCATCTGCCGTCATCCAGCGGAAGGAGACGACCTCGAAGCGGCGGCCGAAAGTCTGGTTCACAGGATTGAGTTCGTCAAAGGGCGTTCCAGCGGTCTGCTTGGAGTCGACGAATTCTGGCACCCGCTGAACAATCGCTTCACACCAGGCTTCGGCTTGAATCTCGCCATTCCGAGCCATCGAATTGCCATAAGAACGAATGCGGAAAGTATCGGACCGAACCGAAATCACCGAGCCCAAATGCTGCAAGAGATCTCCCTGAATCAAGGTCGCGGGAGAACCTTCAGCTGTGTTTCCGCGAAGAGCTTCAGGATTGGTGACCCGGGCGTCGATATTATTAATCCCGACCCCATCCTCCAAAGAGAAAAGCTCACCTTCGAACCCCTCTCCCGGCTGACTGGACTGCTCCTGCGGGTCATTGGCCAAGTCAATTGCGGTTTGCAAGACCCCCCGGTTGGTGAAGCTTTCATTCGAACGACCAACCCGACGATTCACGAATTCTGAAAGGGACAGGAAGGGGCCCTTGTCTTCCGAACACCGCAACTTGATTTGTTCCACGATCTGCTCGGCCAGAAGCTCAGCCTTTTCTTCAGTCAATTGATGGAATCCCAACCAACGTTCCGCTCGGCGCAGGCCATCATTTCCGACGTCTCCCGATCCGGCGGCCCGCTCCAAGTCCCCGAGCCTCTCGCTGTAACTTGGCAGCAAGCGAGTGAAAGCACCGGCCCCTTTCACTTCATGCTCGTTTGCATCGCGAGTAGGCACACTGACATCAAAGGCGCTCAGCAGAAGAGCCTTCCACGCCTTCACCGAAGTCGAATGAATATTGAACGGGCCCATCAACATCTGACTCGCCGCAATCTCACGCGAAGCAAAGTCAGGGTCTGCCGCTAGTTCGGTGACCACGTCTTCCTTGGAGCGACCTTTCCCTAAATACGGCTGGAGACGAGGAGTGAGAGTGCTGTTGCCGTCAAAGAACTCTTCAAGGGATCGCTTGTTGCTGCTTCCTCCATTTTTACTCAACCCCGAGAAGTAGAAGCTGTCCCACAGTCGCTGGTTGAGAAGATAGGAATGGTCAACGAAAGTCCCTGAGACCACCGAGTTCGAATCCAGAAGAGGATGAGCAAACGAGTTACCCAACGGATAGTTAAAGAACGGTGGCTTGACTGCTGATATCAGATTAGCGGCCTGAAACTGTCCCAATGAAACCATGGGGCTTGTCGGAAGAACGAACATGGGAGTGGCCGTCAGTCCATATTCCGCACTCTGTCCGGAACCGAAGTATCCCCGGTTCGTATTGGGATCAATTTCAACCATGGGAAAGGAGTTGATGGAATTGACCTCGCGAAAACTAAACTCATAGCTTTGCAGCGGCTGCGGTGCCTCGTTCTCATCCTGTTCATAGGCAGTCAGAACAGGGTTACCAAACAACCATCCTTTGGTCGGGCTTAGAAGATTGCGAGATGACTTGGCTGTCATGGTGAAAACGGCAAATGGAGTCTTTCCGCCTCGTGTGGTGTCGGAGGCCTGTTGCAGGAGAGTCACTGCTGGAAACTTTCTTTCAATCAAGGTGTCCGCATCCTCCTCGTAGAGCAGCTCCTTTTCCCGAACGGTGAAGGAACTTCCTAGAATCTTGTCGCTCTCGATTCCTCCGATCCGATCCATCTCAACCAACATTGTGAAGTCCTGCCGTTGATCATCTTCGCTATCTGAGTTGGCATCGTTGTTAGAGAGCTTTGCCTTGACGATAATCGAATCCTGCGGCCTCAATGCGACCGAGTGATAGGAACCGGAACGAACCGGGTCCTTCTTCTCAAATGGATAAAGACTGAGAGGATTTCGGTTCTCATGGTTCCGCGACAGGTGATCGAATCGGAAGCCACCCACCGTGTTCCATCCCTCGACGAGGTCCACATCCTTGATCAGCGAACGCTGGTTACCCGCACCCACGGTGTCCGAGCCAACAATCGAAAAGTCATCCATGACGCTCCCCCAGTTCTGCCCCTCCTTGACGAATGAAGAGAAGATTTTGTTCTCGCCGGGCTGGAGAACAATCGGGTCACGGTTCATCCCTTCTGCCATATTGCCGCCCCGGATGTTGAATGAAAAATTACTAATCGCATCGTTCTTGCCCCCGCCATGGACGAAGTGAGACAGAGGCCAATACGAACGGCTGCTGCGACCTCCTCCCCGTTCAACCACACGGAAGTCATACTCTTCTCCCCCTTCCCCTTTGCCAAAACGAAAGGCGACTGGAATCTTATCCAAACCGATTGACAGAGACTCGAATTCAATTGGAACCGAATAGGGATTCCAAAGAGTAACGATGGGCTCAAACACCAGCCAAGGCCGCAAGTGCCGGCCTGCATAGCGGCGGTCAGCGGTGGCATACTTTGGTGCCAGATTGTGCCGATCTTTCAGATTCAAGGGATGCGTGACCATTGAAAACACGATCTGCATCTTGGCAATGACCGGCTTCAAGGTCAGCTGCTCGGGGCTTGAATCATTCGCATCATATCGTGGCTCGGTAATATTCCGAGTCACGTCGATAGGTTGAACCGAGCCTCCTCCCTGGAAGGATAGATACTGGTTGTAGTAGTCAGACAAGTACGACCAATGAGGATCGGCAACTCCAATCGGATCGGTGGTCTCGGAATAGACCCTTTCCCCGTCGAGAAGCCTTTCCTCGAGAATCGTTGTTAAATCCCGCTTGAGGCCCCCTTTCCTAACATCGGAAAGGACCCCTCGTGAATAGGTGGTGAAATCGAAAAAATGCTTTTGGGAAATCGAATTATCCCCTCCCACATCTGCGGCAGCATCCAAGGTTCGACTCGAGATCAATCGAGCCCATTCCTTCTCATCACTTGGATTGTAACCTTGAAGCTCGAGCGCGTCGCGATGGAAGCGCTCGGGAAATGTCAAACTCGATGCCAGATGCTCACCATCCTTGGGCCGTGCTTCATCTCGAATCAAATCGATGCGTGCTTTGGTATCCTCGGAAAGAACGGTCCAAGCGTATTGCCCCTTCTCAATTCCACCTTCATCTTCGGTAGACAAAGAAACTAGTTCGCTCACCACTGGCTCTTCATCACTCATTGTGCCGTATGAGCCTTCTCCGAGAAGCTCTACCGTCTTTCCGCTTGGCAGGGTCGCAGCGTAGTCTACCTCCTGACCGCTGTTTTCGCTCGACTGGCGACTTGTCAACCACCCACGAAAGCGGTCCTTTTTTTCCCGGAGGTAGTCGGGAGCGCCGGATGAAGCCAAGGGATCCCATGACCACGATTCCCAAGCTCCCACCAGGTGTGGCTGTGCAGCACCCGCAACGAAAGCGGCAGCAGGGGCCGAAACCGCGCGGTCACTCCCCATCGTCCTCTGCAGCTCCGAGATTGCCAGCTGAAGCCCCAACCGGGCATTCCCCTGAGCTTCGCGAAAGGCCTGCTCATTCCCCGAGCTCCTCAGTGTGGCTGACGAGAGAGACAATAGCCCCACTGCAATCAGAGAGAGCAGAACTAGCATCGTCACGGTGATGATAAGCGAAAATCCCGCTTCAGTCTGGTGAGTCCTGGCGGCTTTTAACAAGAATGGGTTCTTCATGGGTTCGCGGGTTTACAAATGATATACGGGATAAATATGAGATTCGAATGAGTTTCTGACAAGTCATCTCTTGTCACAAAAACAGGCTACAACCTGTCTCTCCTTCAAACCGTCTCCACAGAAAAACCCTAGGGACATCTGACTTTTAGCCAGATTCTCCGTGCCTTGGCAATAGGAATCAAAACAGCCTGCGTTCACTCTTCGGCGCAAAAAAAACCATCCCTCGAAGATGAGCTAGCCAAGTAATACACGGTCTGTAGAATCATGAAAGAATCAGTTCTTAAATTCCAGAATTCAGCCTCTCTATTCTCAAAATGAAGAAGTCTCACCTTTTCTGCGCAGCAATCGCTTTTTTCGCCAATATCACCTCGGCCCATTCACGCGAAAAACCGAACATCCTCTTCATCCTGACTGACGACCTGGGATTCAACCAGATTGGTGCCTATGGGGACACGCCCATTCAAACCCCGAATCTGGACCAGCTGGCAGCCAACGGCATTCGCTTCACCCAAGCCTATTCGGGAAACACGGTCTGCTCTCCTTCGCGGGTCTCACTCTTTACCGGACGGGACGGCAGGCTGATGGAGAATAATTCGAACACCGTCCAGCTTCGCGATATTGACGTCACCTTCGCCCACGTCCTGAAACATGCCGGTTACGATACGGCCCTTTTCGGAAAGTATTCCATTGGTTCCCAGATGGGTGTCACCGATCCCCTCGCAATGGGCTTCGACACTTGGTATGGCATGTATTCAATTCTCGAGGGCCATCGCCAATATCCGCACTTTTTGTGGCGCGATGGTCGGCAGATTCGCATTCAGGAGAACGAGGGAGGCAAGAAGGGAGCCTACGCGCAGAGACTCTTTACTGATGAGACCATATCCTATCTCAAGGAAGAGAGGACGAGTCCTTTTTTCGTAATGCTCTCCTACTCCTCGCCTCACGCCGAACTGGCTGCACCCGAAGAATTTGAAAAGCCCTATCGAGGACGATTTCCGAAGGCCCCCTACTCAGGAGTGGTGGATGGACAGCCGTCCGACAAGTATGCCTGGTATTATCCCGAACCTGTCCCACATCCCCATGCCACCCTTGCTGGGATGGTGACTGCGCTCGACTCTTATGTGGGGGAGATCATCACAACCCTCAAAGCTCAGGGTCTCTATGAGAACACCCTCATCTTCTTCACTTCCGATAACGGTCCCCACGACGAGGGCGGAGCCGATCCTCAGTTCTTTAAAGCCTCCGCCCCCTACAAAGGCATGAAGCGGGACCTTTACGAAGGCGGAATCCATGTTCCCATGATCGTGAGCTGGCCTGCAGCGATTCAGGAAGCCCGCGTCGACGACACTCCGTGGGCGTTCGCAGATGTCCTGCCGACCTTTGCTCAACTTGCAGGCGTCTCCCTCGACCTGGTTCCACGCGTCAAGACCAACGGAACTTCCATAGTCCCTCGTCTCGGCGACTCTCCCGAAGAACTCCCCGAACGCTACCTCTACTGGGAGTTTGGGAAACAAGCCGGAGATCCGAACTCAGGAATCATCGGCGACGTCTTTCAGGCAGCCCGCCGAGGCCCATGGAAGGCTGTCCGCTACACCATGCAAGGCCCCGTCGAGCTCTACAACCTCGACTCCGATCCCGGTGAAGAAACTGAACTTTCCAATTCCGAACCAGAAATCCATCGCGAGTTCAGCGAACTCTTGGAGAAGTATAAGGACTAGCCGGTCATTGCCACCATCAACACAGTGGCAAAGTCTTGGAGTTCGCTTGTTGCTATTTGTTCGCAGGGTTCAGCCGACTTTCCTTCACTCTCCGCGCCGCGTCCAACTGCTTGGAAAGCTCGGCAACTAGCTCCGAATACTCTGAATCGGCTGCGAGGTTCTTATCTGGAAACTGTGTCTCTTGGTGGTCGTAGAGAGCCCTAGCCACGACTTCTTGAGTATCGAATTTGATCCATTCGATGTAACGCCAGCGCTCATTGCGCAGCGCGTATCCCATTTGTGAACCACGGGGATATTGCATGAAAGCAAAGGGACGAAACTTGCGCTTCGGATCCTCTAACACAGGAGCAAGAGACATTCCGTCACGTCCGGCGGGAACAGTGCCTCCAGTCATCTCTACAACGGTTGGAAAGAGGTCAACGATCTCCACGAGCGCGTGGGACCGCTTGCCCTGTTTTCCCCCGGGGGCTGAAACGATAAGAGGAACCCGGGTATCGACTTCGAAGTTGGTGTGTTTGCACCAGAGCCCATACTCACCCAGCTTGTATCCGTGGTCTCCCCACAGAATCACAAGGGTCTCCTCTCGCAAACCCAGCCTATCCAGCTCGGCCATCACCTTGCCAACCTGAGCATCGGCGAAGCTCACGCTCGCCGCATATCCGTGCCGAAGCTCCAGAGTCAATTCGTCACTCAATGGCCCTTCTGCCGGGATTCCGCGATAGCCACGCAATTCGTTCCACTTGGTGACCCCCAGTGAAGGAGCACCCTCTGGTAAGATACGCTCAGGAACCATAAACTGCTCACGTTCATACAGGTCCCAGTAGCGCTTGGGTGCGGCGAAAGGAAGGTGCGGCTTGGCGAATCCAACGCACATAAAGAATGGCTTCTCCTTGTTTTTCCGAAGGGATTCGATGGCCGCCTTCGCGACTTTACCATCACGATAGAGCTCGTCTGGTCCTTCGACCACCTCGATAGCCGGCCCCTTTCCTGCGGCACGAACTTCATCCACAGTTTTCCCACTTTTTTTGGCTTCAACGACTCGTTCTGCAATACGCGCCAGGGTCTCAGGATTGGCAAACTTTTCCCGCGAAATATCCGGGAGATCAGACCAATGCTCCTTGTCGTCAATCTGGTGGTGATAGACCTTGCCATACGAAGCAGTGAAGTAGCCTTGCTTCTGAAAATATCGCGGCAATGTCATGGCCTCTTTGTCGTGACGGCGCAAGGGAGTGAACAGGCCGTCGATCCCATTGTGGTCAGGATACTGCCCCGTCATCATGCTAATCCGTGAAGGTGCACAGAGCGCCTGCTGACAATAGGCCCGCTCAAAGAGAACCCCCTCCGAAGCCAAGGCATCGATTGCCGGACTCTGAATTTTGTCCACCCCATAGCATCCCAATTCGGGCCTGAGATCATCGATAAAGAAGATGAGGACATTCTTCTTCCCATCAGATTCCGCCAATAGCAGCGGACAACAGAGAAAGGTGGCTATCAATGCGCGCGAAACTGAACTGAACAGCGAGAGATTTTGTTTCATTCTAATATGGATAAGTCCCGAGTGTCCCCAATACTGCTTGAACAACCAAACAAAACACTCGCAATTGCTGTCCCCTCTTCTCGGGACACAAAAAAGCCTGCCTCGCTTTCACGAAGCAGACTTCAAAGTCCTCTTAGCAGATTACTGGGTAAGACGAACAGAAAGACGGGCAAAGATTTTTCCGTCAATAGCGAGGCTACTGGGGAGATAAACATCAACTCGATCAATGCCCGCTTCGAAGCCATTGCCAGTTGTCTGAATCACTACCCCGTTCACTCCATCAGCCGACAAGACCCAATCATCCCCTTGAAGGTCTGTATCATACTCAACACCAGGCGCCAAAGGAGCGACATCCGACCTAGAGCGATAGGTGAACTGAATATAATCCGAAGGTCCATTGCCCAGGTCCACATTCACGAACTCTCCTGTCGGCAAAAAGGCCAGGTCACTCGAGTCCAGAGGAGAACCGCCGATTACAAACTCGATTCCGTTAGGAATTCCGTCCCCATCAGGATCATCTTCGATACCTCTATCAGCCGGGTCCACTATCACTGAAACAAAGCTCTCATATGCATTCAACACGGGCGCCCCCACATTCACGAGACCCGAAGTAGCGGCGAAGTAGAGATCGTTGATGGTCTCTGCGCCTGAACCCGTGGGTCCATAGGTTCCATCGGCTTGCGCAATCCCGCCGAGCACTAGTGAGCCCACATTTTCAATGTTTCCTTCCGTGACCTGCACTTGGCCGGAGCCATCGATGGAGAGAGTCGCACTGTCGTGGATCGCTTTGCCATTGAGCAACAGGAGACCCTCGTTGACGGTCGTTGTGCCCGTGAAAGTATTTTCGGCGGCAAAGGAGACTGTGCCTGCGCCAGTCTTGATAATGCTTTTCGAACCATTCACCTCTGTAATGGGCACGTCAAACGTGAGAGTTCCCGTTCCTTCGTGCGTGATCAACAAATCATCGGCAAGAATGGTTACTCCATATTCGTTGGCAGTGCTCCCCACATTTCCAAGTTTGAAGCTACCTTCCGCTCCTGCATCAATATTAATCTCAGCGGGATTATCGACCGAGTCAGTGTCAAAGGTCAGATTCTCCGCTCCAGTCAATCCGTTCGTAGTGTATCTAACATTGAATGGAGAATCCGCAAACTCGTTGTAATTGAGCGAGCGGACAGTGTGGTTCCCTTGCAGATAGGTGTTTCTCTTGGTCGCACTAGCGTCGTGAAAAAACAGGTCCGTGGTATTGTCGAAATCCGGCAACACGCCGTTGAGCCAATGAGCGGCAACCGGCCAACTGGAAGCCCCCGTCGAAACCCAGCGATTTTGCAAAGGCTCGACAGTAATGAGCCCGGAATCAGCGTCAGCGAAACCTGTTAGAGATGCCCGGATATTGGCTGTTCCCAATCCCACTGCCAAGAAGTTCGCGCTACCATCGGTGAAGTCCAACAAATCGATCGCTTCGATATCTCCTGTCACATTGGCCAGGGTAAAGGTGGCGTCGGCGCTGAGTTCACTGTCGAGATAGTTACCAGCGGCATCCCGCAAGATGGCATAGACATTGAAATCTTCACCCGGCTGAAGAACGGTATCTCCAACTACTTCTCCGCTACCATCAATGGCGGTCTCAACCGTAAGGGTTGCGGCAGGACCTGCGACCACGGTTATCACGCCCGAAGAAACGAAATTGTTTGCCGCTCCACTTACCACAATTTCGGCACTACCAGGCCCAGTCGGAAAGAAAAGAGCGCTCTGATTATCCGCAGCCGGAACAAGGTCCGCCGCAGTGATATTGCCCTCGATGACATTGAGACTCCAACTGGCTGGAGCATTTCCAATGAACCCGTTGGAAGCGTCTCGACCAATAGAGAAAACAGTCAAAGCAGGATCTCCCGCAGTTAAAGTTTGAGAAGGAACCACGACCCCACTCCCATCATCGGCAGTTTCCACCCGCAAACTGTCCGCAATCGTGGCGGCATCAATTGAGGTGACAGTGAGGGTTCGCGTCACATTGCCATCATTGTTATCAGCAAATTGATATCGGTCATTGGCGTTTACCGGCCACTCCCAAGTGAAATTGTCATAGGAAATCCGAAACCAAACTTCAGCTTGGGTAGGATTTCCCGAAGCATCATAAAGCCCGGCAAACTGGGTAAGCGCCGCGCCTTCCAGACTGAAGGAAATAGTAGCTCCATTGGAAAGGTCGGTATTGTCAAAGGTTCCCACCAGAACTCCTGCACCGAGAGCAGTCTGACTCGACACAAAATCACCGCCACTAAAGTCAGTAAAATCATCGTGAGTCATCAGGCTCACCACCGCCGTGTGATTGGCCCCTGATTGAACCGCTGTGCTGGCCATATCAAATGTGAAAACCACCTCGGAGACAGACTCTCCAGCGGTAATTGAAGGAACCTGAAACCCCCAAACCGGTTCATTAACCCGCTGCGCAGTATTCCCGCCGCCCGCCCCCGAACGGTCGGCATTATTATTGGAGGGTCCCCAGGTAGGGGCACTTTCCGGGTCAGCTTGGAATTCACCCTGAAGGACTCCATAGCTGGAGGGCGTTCCACTCACAACTGTGAGAGCACTCGCACATTGTCCGATGCAGGCTGTTAGAAGCACCGATATATAAACGGATTTTTTTCTGAATTTCATTTTATTTGATGGGATCTTTGGTGTCGCTCTTACTTTCGATAGTTCTGCAAAACAAAGCTTGTTCCGCTTCACGAAAAGAAAGGATTCTTTTAAAGTTCCTCGGTTTGCCCCCGCATTGACAAGTTCAATTACGCCCAAAACCATTGCCTAATCTAACAAATCAGTGACTAAGCGATCATGGGGATTCTTTACGCAAAGTAGGGTTTTCATTCTACTTTCCAGTGAAGAACGTGCATAGAATTTCAGGAACGCAGGTGAATCAATGCCCTGCTGTCTGACTACAAATTTCCTCACCGGGATTCGTTTTCTGCGGCAAGGTCGAGGAACTTTGGCTTAAACCCACCATCCTCATTGAATCCTCCCATCCCTACTCCACGGCAATGCGGACAAAAAGAGTCTTCTCCGATCGGCCTTCTCCCGTGAGAGTGACTTCCACCTCTTGCACATCGTTATCTATCCGGACCTCTTGCCTAGCAGTCAGGTCTTGGAACCATTGAGATAAATTCTCAGAGGTCCAGATTTGGTAATCAAAGGTGCCACTCAAGGATGGGTTCCGGCGAGTGTAGCGAAAAGTGCCAGCGCTCTTGCTGAGACCTTCCGCAAAGGGATTCGCCGATCGACTGTCCATTGGGTTCAAGCCAAAAAGATACTCAACCCGATTGTTGAGCCCGTCTCCATCGGGATCTCCATTCTCGCTCGTGTCCAACTCAGTAGGAATAATCTGTCCGCGCGCCCAAACCGTGAAGTCGGAAGGAAGCACAACCACCTCCACCTCGTCGAAGGCACTATTTCCCTCATCATCAATCGCGGTCAGCCGAAAAAGGTAGGTCCCCTCCTTTAATCCGGAGGCTACGGGGTTGAGAGAGCCACTATCACTGAGCATCGCAATCGCTGGCCCAGATTCCTGAGTCCATACTGTCGAAGCCACCGCCCCATCATCGGAAGCACTCCCTGTTAGAATCACCTCATCAACCGGCAAGCTAATGGAAGCCCCCGCACCCGCCTCAACCTCAGGAGCTAATTTTGCGCCCTCAAGAACTGCATGAGTAACCGCAACATTGTCCACAAACAAATGGTGGCCACCCGAACCGTCCCCTTCCCCTCCCGTGAACGTGAGGCGCAGCGAAACTGATTCTCCCACAGCCAGGGTGTGGTCCGCCAACCCGGTCAGAGAAAGGTCGATGTCATCATGAGCTCCGTTGTTATTGGCTCCAGCGACGCTTGTTATCGCTTGATCGGCCGAGGTAAAAACCGTTCCTGCTGTTAGACCGCCTCCTGGCAACACTTCCAATCGGAAACTTCGTGCGGCCTTCGGCCGGAAGGCATACGCATCAAAATGAAAGCCATCCAGAACCAATGCCTGAGGACCATTGTTAGAAATCGTGAAAGTCAAAGTCCCGCCAGTGGTCGCGTTGAAAAGAGAGAGGTTCTCCTGATCTGCAACTCCGACACTCGCCGCGGGTTCTCCCACAAAGCTCCCCCAGGACCCGTCGTTACTCGCCCCCCGTTCATCGTTCACTCCCCAAGACAAGCCCTCGCTCGTAGCGGCCGCTGTGGCCGTAACGTTCGCGGCCAAAAAGGTCGGGTTCGGAGCCTCTCCATTGCTCCATTGGTCCCAAGCTGCCAGTAGCTCGATGCGGGCAGGATCTGCATCCTCGTGCTCTCTCAGCAGCAGGTTGCGCATCTCCACTGGAGTGGAGTTTCCGTCGCCCCCATTGGGTCCACCCGTCATCCACCAATACAGCATGCCAGCATCGGAACAATCGAACTTGTTGTTCTGAAAGCTCACCACGCCATCTTTCTCAGCATAATCCAGTTGGTCCCAGATCCACGCTATTCCAGGAGAGGAATGATTTTCAGCCCAATCCCAAAGCCCACTACTGATGAGCACCTGCAGCCCAACATTCTGGTCACCAACCTGATGCTCGGTTACCCCGAAATCCAGAATCTGCTGCCAGGTAAAAAAATCACCGCTATTGTCGTTTGCTGGATGATGCGAAATGACGTGCACATGCTGGCGCCTTGAAGGAATTGCTGCCTGCAGAGCATATCCGATCACATCCGGCTCCCCTGCTTCGATGATCCACAACGGATCCTCTACGCTGGAGGCATTGATCGCATTACGAAGATCATTGACTGCTTGCACATTGTATTCACCCACCATCGAGGTTCTGCAATTGTAGTAATTTACCAGCTTCTCAAAAGGCCCGAAGAAGTCGATTCCCTCCCCGCACAACTCATGCAACTTGTTCTGGCGGCGCAGCTCGTTGGTAGCATCAATCACCTGTCGACCGGGATTCCGAAATGGGTCCAAGTCGCAGGAATGTGAAAGGTGAACCAACTTGTCCCGCAAACCGGCCCCCTTGAAAAGCCCCAGCATCACCGCCGTCGCACCAATATCATCCGGATCGGGTGAATTGCCATCCGCCACAATGGCGATGCGACCCAGGGCGATCAAGCTAGGGATCCTACCGCAGATAGAAGGCAAAAAGTCTGGTACACCGCATCAAGGGGCCTCAAGTTATTGAATGCCTCGAAACCCAGATAAAATC
>NZ_BMXI01000021.1 GCF_014651675.1 Roseibacillus persicicus | reverse complement strand
GATTTTATCTGGGTTTCGAGGCATTCAATAACTTGAGGCCCCTTGATGCGGTGTACCAGACTTTTTGCCTTCTATCTGCGGTAGGATCCCTAGCTTGATCGCCCTGGTCATTGAAAAGGAAGTCGTTGCTAGCCTGATGCAGCCTTTTCTGGATAGAAATATTCGTGTCGAGCCCAGTTATTTCAGTTTTGACGATTCAGAGTCCGATTACTCCTACTTCGATTGGGCAAAGAAAGATTATCGAGCGAAGGGGTCAGTCATTTCACTTCCTGATGCAACCCGGAGGGTGGAGCTGACTTTTTCATGGGATGCAAAGAGCTCGTCGTTGGACGGTCCCAGTGGCAGTGGAGAAGTTCAAACTAACTTTCAAATAGCAGTTGATACGGTGATGTTGTTGAGAAAAGGGCCAAATGAGGACGCTCTGATGCTCGTTTTTTGAGTGGGTTGGACCGAATGGCATTGCCTTGCGCTGCGAGCCTCGGACCCTTCCTTGGTGTTGACGTTTTAGAATGACGATTTGGTGGGGCCGGCTGAAGACCGGCGCTCCGTGAGTTTGTCCGAAAAGGAGCTTGAAGCGGTGTTCTTCGGGGCGATGTCGCTTTTGTCAAAGTTCCTACGATCAACGTGGACTGCGACGAGCGGTAGTTTGGAAGCCATGGACGATTACGACCGCCGGCACTTTATCCGCACTTTCTTGCCGGGCTTCTTGGGTTTGGGGATGGCTTTGCCGCAGCTGACGGCGTTCGTGACGCGCGCCAATGCTTGCAACGGGCGGTTGCCTGCGGACGGAGCTATCAATTGAGACGCTTTCCTGGAAGGGATTGAGAAAGAAGCAGCCAAGCAGCACCTCGATAGTTGGAGCAAAACGCCCTATATCGAGGCTGCCAGCAAGATGTCGGCGCGACTGAATCTGCGCAACCCGCTGTTAGAAGAGGCTTTCAAGAAAGCTCAGCGCGGACTGGGGAATGGTCGGGTTGACTTTGAGCACTTGGAAAGGCAGCGGGACTTTCACGTCACTCTCCTGCAACTCGAGAAAGAAGAAGCGATCTCCCATCACACCCCCAAGATCTTCAGGGAAGATCGCCACTCGTTTTGCTACTCTTCGCTATCGACGGCGGATCAGAAGAGCGGGCAGGGTGAGTGCAAGCAGGAGCGCGGATGAGGGCTCGGGAATCGTCGAGAACTGGGTCAGAGTGGCAGTGAGACTCCTTTCCTCATTGTAGTAGGCGAAGGTGCCCGCGCCGGTGTGCCCCTTGTCTTCGTAAACTAAATTGGCGGCGTCAAAGTCCTCCAAGTTGAATGTTTCTGGCAGGAGGTCGTCGCTGAGAGCGTTGCCACCTTGATCGACAAGAAGAAGGTGGATTTCGCGGTTGAGATACCCCCGGGTGCTTGAAATTTGCTGCCAAGAGGTCAGGTGGATGACATCGCTGCCTACCGGGATGTCGAATCCCGCAATGTTCAGGGTTTCCTTGGTGTTGTCGTAAACAATCGCGCTGGGGCTATAGAAAACAATTTCGTTCGATTCCGTAAGCGTTGCTTTGGGGGCGAAGGCGTCGGAGAAGACATCGCCGCTGTCGTTATGAAGAGAGAAGGCGAAGTCGGTTAGATTTGTCTCGGGATTGCCCGGCTCGGTGTAGGCCGGGGTGCGATAGAGCCCACTGACATAGCGACCCTGCGAAGGATCGAAGGGCGCATAGTCGGGGGTTGCGTAATCAATTCTGATAGAGCCGCTAACGTTTTCCGCGCTACCTCGTGGAGTGGTGACAAAACTGGTGGGATACTCATCCCATTGTTCAGAGAAGCTGGTGTAGGAATCGACTTCCGCCGTGAAGTAGAAGGTCGAAGTCTGAGCGTTGAGGGAGGTGAGCCCACAGGCGGCTAAAAAGATAAAGGGGGAATAACTCTTTTTCATGGTGAACATTCCCTCTTTATTCTGTTAGATTTTTTTGGAAAGAGAAAAATCTTTCGGATGCATAGACTGTTTGGGCGAGGAAAATATGGGTTTCTGGTGAAGAAAAGCCCGCAAGAGGGCCGCTTTTTGGCCGTTTGACTTTGAAAATCGGACACGATATCTTCTCGGCACAATGGACGATTACGACCGCCGGCACTTTATCCGCACTTCTTTGCCGGGCTTCTTGGGTTTGGGAATGGCTTTGCCGCAGCTAACGGCGTTCGCGACGCGGGCCAACGCTTGCAACGGGCGCTTGCCTTCGGACGGAGCTATCAATTGGGACGCTTTCCTGGAAGGGATCGAGAAAGAAGCGGCCAAGCAGCACCTCGATAGCTGGAGCGAAGCGGCCTATGTGGAGGCGGCCAGAAAAATGGCGGCGCGACTGAATCTGCGTGACCCGCTGTTAGAAGATGCTTTCAAGAAGGCTCAACGTGGATTGGGGAATGGGCGGGTGGACTTTGAGCCCTTGGAAAAGCAGCGGGACTTTCATGTCACCCTCTTGCAGTTCGAGAAAGATGAAGCGATCAGCCATCACAATCACCCCGAGATGACGGGAGTCATCCTATGTGCCTCGGGCGAGATCGAAGTTTGGAACTACGACTTGTTAGGCGAGAAGGCGGAGGAGGAGAGCGTTCTTTTGGAAGAGACGGGTCATGACCTTTTGGCGAAAGGGAAGGTCTCGACCCTGACTTCCCAGGCGCGGAATATTCATAGTCTGAAGGCCAAGGAGCTGACCCAGTTGGTCGATATCTTTGCGCCGCCCTATAACAAGGACCGGATCGAAAAGAGCTCTTGGTTCGATGTCGATCCCGAGCCCTTCCAAGGCAAGGGCAAGATTCACCTTGCGAAGAAAAGATAGCGGCGCGACCCGTAGAGCCGAATGGCAGAACAGTTTCAACTCGGCTTTGACCCTCCCGGACCTCGTCCGCCTTATCAGGTTTTGCCGCAGGACGGTGAGGCTATTTACTATGGAAAGATTGTGAGCGGGGAAGAGGCCGACGGCCTGCTGCAGACGCTGTTGAACGAAGTTCCTTGGCGGCATGACGAAACGGTGATGTTTGGCAAACGCATCGTCACCGCCCGGCAGGTTGCGTGGTATGGCGACCAGGACTTTGACTACACTTATTCCGGCCACACCCACACCGCGTTGGAGTGGTCTGCGCCCTTGCTGCAGCTCAAGGAGCGGGTCGAAGAGGCTGCGGGAGCGAATTACAACTCCTGCCTGCTCAATCTCTATCAGGATGGCAATCAGGGCATGGGCTGGCACCGGGATAATGAGAAGGAGTTGGGGCCGCAGCCCAGTATCGCCTCGGTCAGTCTGGGGGCGGAACGTCGCTTTGACTTTCGCCATCAGGAAAGCCGCGATAAGGTGTCGGTTGTTCTCGAGCACGGGAGTCTTCTGGTCATGCAGGGGACGACGCAAGCCCACTGGCAACATCAGATGCCCAAGACGAAAAAGGTGACCACTCCCCGGGTCAATCTGACCTTTCGGCGCATCGTTCGCCAGTAGGACGCGACTTTTCCGGAGAAAGCATTTGCCTCTCTCGCCGGGATGGAAAGGCTTCCCGCAACACGATTTTTCCATGACCGATTCCCACTGCCATCTGGCTTCCCACAAATTCCCTGCCAGCGAGATTCCGGAGCTCATCGCCCGGGCGAAAGAAGCGGGTGTCTATCGCATGGTGACCCTAGCGACCGACGAGGAGGACATTCCGCGCAACGTTGCCATCGCCGAGACCTATCCCGAGGTCTTTGCCTGCGTGGGGATTCATCCCTGTGACGTGCATCTGACCCGTGATGACTTCGAAGAAGTGGTGCGGCCGCATCTGTGCAATCCCCGCGTGGCTGCCATAGGGGAGACCGGGCTCGATTACTATCATCCGGCTCCCGAGGGCTGGACCGAGGAGGACTACCATGCCCGCCAGCGCGATTTCTTGCGGCGGCACTTTGAATTGGCCAAGGAGTCGGGACTCAACCTCGTGATCCACACTCGCGATCGCAGTGGGACGGCCTCGTTCGACGATGCGCTCGCGATCTACGGCGATTATAGTAGCAGCGTGCAGGCGGTCTTCCATTGCTTCCCCGGACCGACGGAATTGGCCGAGCGGGTGCTGGCGGCGGGGGCGCTGCTGTCCTTCACCGGAGTGGCGACTTTCAAGAACGCGCAAATCTGTCTCGATGCCGCCCGGGCGGTGCCGCTGGACCGCATGATGGTCGAGACTGATTCGCCTTACCTCGCCCCGGTTCCGAATCGGGGGCAGCGCTGCGAGCCCGCCTTCGTCGCCCACACCGCCCAGCGTATCGCGGAGGCGAAAGCCATTCCGCTGGCCGAGCTGGTCGAAACGACCGATAAAGTCTGCGAGAGCGTCTTTCGCTTCGAGAAATAGCCTCCGGAAAGGCACCACACCAGAATCCCAGGCCCCGTCAATCCTCGTTCCTCTGCGGTGCCATTTCCTGAGTTTGCTGTCTCCATCCTCATCGATTCTGCCAGCAAAAGCGTTTGCCAAGGGGCGGGGAATAGGCTTTAAACCTTTTCAACATGGCCAATGCAACAAATGTCCTCGCCCAGGGAATCGAGATCAACGGTTCTATCAAGTTCTCCAACGATATGATCATCGACGGTAAGGTTGATGGCAAAATCGAGTCCGAAAAAGGCAAGGTGACCATCGGCGAAAACGCCCAGATAACTGGCGACGTCAAGGCTGGCGAAGTCAAAATGTATGGCAAAGTGGAAGGCACCATCGAGTCCGACCGATGTGAGCTGAAGCCCAAGTCCGAGCTCAAAGGTGACATCAAAACCAAGTCTCTCGCGATGGAAGAAGGCGCCATTCTTTCGGGTTCGACCCAGATTGGCTAATTTCTCCCTCCTGCGGAAAAATCTCTCTCAAGACCGGGTCGATTGGCCCGGTTTTTTCTTGTCTGGCGATGACGGGAGGTCTGCTCCCGCCACTTGAGCCACCAATTTATGAGAAGACCCGCCTACCACGACGTCAGTGGTCGCTCCTATTTGGCTATTGCCGTGCTGCTCATCGGCTTTTTCGGGGGAGGGATACTCTATCGTCTCTTCGTCTTTTCAGCCTCCGCGAAATGGCTGGAGCAGGCTGCGGTGGTTTCCTTTGTTTCGGTTGAACCCAAGAGTTCCATTTTTCTCTATCGCTATGAGTTCGAGGGGAGGAACTATCTGGGCACTCGCTTTCGAATCCTTCGGGAAGGCTCCGTGCCGGAAGGCAGCGAGATCCGAGCCCGATTCGAGAAGGGAAAGACGATCTCCATTCTCGTCAATCCCCGGAAGCCTTCGCAATCCACTGTGGAAAGAGGCGAGATTGCCTTTATATCTTTGGGAACCGAGCTTTTAATCGTGAGCATTGGGCTCGTTCTTCTTATCGCCAATCGGGTGCAGGTGCGGAAGCAGAAGGTGCGAACTCGTCGAATCGATTAGGTGGTGGTGCTGTTGGGGAGCTTTCTTTCTTCAAAGAGGCGCGACTAGAAGGGGAATTTCGGGAGGGCTAGTGCTCGTTCAGCAAGCGGATGGCTTCCTCGATCTGCTTCTCGGCGGACTTGGCGTGGAGGCGGGGGAAGGTGTTGCCGGAGAGATAGCCACCGTTCTTTTGGATGATGAGGCGGCTGTTTTTGATTTCTAACAGGTCAGCGCCAATGGCGGCCCCCGCAAGGCGGAGGCGGGTGGAGAGCAGAAGGTTCTTGGCGGGCTTGGGAAGACGCCCGTAGCGGTCGCGCCATTGGTCACCGAGGGCTTTGAGTTCGGCCGGATTGCCCAAGGTCGCGAGGGCACGATAGGCGGCCACGCGCTCCTTCGCCTCGGGGATGTAGGTGGCCGGTAGGTAGGCGGGGAGCTGGCCTTTTTCGTGGCGGCCTTCGGTGAAGGAAATGATGTCGGCGCGCAGCACCAGATCGGCGGGGCGAGTGTGCTTTTTGCCCTGCAACTCTTCCACCGATTGACGGAGGAGCTGGCAGTAGAGGTCGAAGCCAATAGCAGCCATGTGCCCAGACTGCTTGGTGCCGAGGAGGGAGCCTGCGCCGCGAATCTCGAGGTCGCGCATCGCGATGCGGAACCCGCTGCCCAAGGCGGTGTATTGGCGGATGGCATTGAGCCGCTTGCGCGAGTCGCCACCGGTGACGGCATCGCGGGGAAGAAAGAGAAAGGCGTAGGCTTGCCGGTCCGAACGTCCCACCCGACCGCGCAGCTGATAGAGATCGGCGAGGCCGAAGCGATCCGCGCGGTCGATGAGAATGGTGTTGGCGTTCGGGATGTCGATGCCGCTTTCGATGATGGTGGTGGCGAGCAGGATGTCAGCTTCGCCCGACACGAACTTGTGCATCACGACCTCCAGCTCGTCCTTGTCCATCTGGCCGTGGCCGATTACGATTTTCGCCTTGGGGACGAGCTCCTGAATGCGTTCGCCCATGTAGTCGATGGTGCCCACGCGATTGTGGAGAAAGAAGACCTGTCCGCCGCGCGCCAGCTCGTTCTCGATAGCCTTTTTGATGAGGCGTTCGTCGTATTGATGGATCTCGGTTTTGACGGGATTTCGGTTCGGCGGCGCGGTGTCGATGGTCGACATGTCGCGCACCCCCATGAGGGAAAAATACAAGGTGCGCGGAATCGGGGTCGCGGAGAGGGTGAGCACGTCGATCTGGCGGAAGCGCTCTTTCAGGGCCTCCTTGTGTTTGACTCCAAAGCGTTGTTCTTCGTCGACCACCACGAGACCGAGGTTGTGATAGATGAGGTCGGGGGAGAGGAGGCGATGGGTGCCGATGACGATATCGACGGATCCATCGGCCAGCCCCTTCAAAGTCTCCCTGACTTCGGAGGGCGTGCGGAAGCGATTGAGGAGGTGAATGGTGATGGGGAACTCCGACATGCGCGCGCAGAAGTTGCGATGATGCTGCTCGGCGAGGACGGTGGTGGGACACAGCATCACCACTTGGCTCCCGCCCGTAACGGCCTTGAAGGCGGCGCGAATGGCGACCTCGGTTTTGCCGAAACCGACGTCGCCGCAGATGAGCCGATCCATGGGTTGCTTGGATTCCATGTCGGCCTTGGTGGCGGAGATGGCACTGAGCTGGTCGGGGGTCTCGGTATAGGGAAAGGCGTTCTCGAAATCCCACATCCACTTCGAGTCCGGAGGGTGCGCGTAGCCCGCAACGGTTTCGCGTTCGGCCTGCACTTTCAGCAGGCGCGCGGCGTAATCGCGGATGGCCTTTTCCGCTTGCACTCGGGTCTTTTTCCACTTTTCGGAACCCAGTTTGGAAAGGTCGGGAGTCGCGCCCCCGGTGCCGATGTAGCGCGCCACGAGATGGGCGTGGGAGAGGGGAACCGCGACCGAGGCTTCGTCGCGATAACGCAAGATCAGTTCCTCGCGCCCTTCGTCATCATACTGAATGCCCTCGAAGCGACCGAGTCCGTATTCGGCATGGATGACGAGCTCTTCCTCGCGCAATTCCTCCACGTCCAGGCGCGTGGTCTGGGCGCGTTGCTTGTCGAGTTCGGAGAGCCGGACGGGTTTGTTGAAGCGTCCAAAGAGTTCCGAAAGACTGATGAAGGCGGCCTTTTGCTCGGGCAAAATGAAGCCCCGGGGCAACCATTGATTCCAGGTGAGAACGCCTTTGGCCTTTGCAAACTTGTTGCTGGAAATCTCGTGGAAGCGGTGATGTTCGCCTTTGTTCGATGAGGTCAGAAGAATGGTCCAGCCGTCCGCCAACCAGTCGTCCATCTGCCGCAAAACGGCATCGCGCTGGAAGTCGTGCATCACAAAGTCGCCGGAATCGAGCGAGGCAATGGGTAGGGAAAGCGCGGGTAAGGTGATCTCGTTCTCAGTGGGCGCGTCGGTGAGAACCAGATGGGAAGGGCTGACCTCATCGCGGTCGCCGAAGGTCAGCACCAGGTCGTCCTTGCCCACCCAATCTTGCAAAGTGCTTTCGTCCGCATCGGGCGAGGTCAGCTGCAGTCGCACGTGCTCCAGCCGCTTGATGGTGGTCTGGCTGTGGATGTCGAACTCGCGCAGCGACTCCAGGGTGTCGTCAAAGAACTCCAGCCGGATGGGGTGGGTGGTGTTGGCGGGAAAAAGGTCGAGAATGCCGCCGCGGCGCGCGAACTGGAGTCGGCCGTGGACCTTGGGCACCTTTTCGAAGTCCTGCTCCGTCAACTGCTTTTCCAGATCGGAGGGTTCGAGGGTGAGGTCGGGATAGAGTTCGAGGGCTGCCTCCCGCAAAGAATCGGCGCGGGGAGCGTGGGCCTGCCAAGCGGAAGGAGAGAGCAGCACGGGCGCGCCTACGGTATCGGCGGCCAATTGGTGGAGGGCCAGCTGCCAGTCGCCCCCGGCACCGATATTGGTCTCGTTTTGGAGCTCGGGCGCTGGAATGACGATGGGCTTGGGGCCGGGGAAGGAGGAGAGCTCTTCCTCCAACTGATTGCGCTGGCGGGGGTTATCGATTTCGATCCACAGCCGGTGACCGGCCGCACGTTTGGCATGGGCCAGGCTGGCCGAGACAAAAGTACGCGCGGGTTCCTCGACTGGTCCCCAGGATTGACCCGCGTGGGCCGAGGTTTTTTCGAGGAGCGAGCCGAGGATTTGGGAGACGAATTCGTCACCTTCGAGCATGAAACTCCACTATCGTCGCATCGAATAAACACGCAATCCTAACTTCACTTTTGAGATATTTTGAATATCCTGAACCCTTCTCCGACTTATTTTTTTGTGATGAACAGATTTTTCCTCCTCCTCACTGCTCCGCTCATCGGTCTGTCTTTCACAGGTTGTGGCGGAGGCGAGCCCGAAGTTATCGCGATCCAGAATCAGCGCCCGAGCTCGTTTTATCAAGCGGCAGGAAGCTCCAGTAGCCCGCGAACTTACGTTTCTTCGCGTTCTCGTTCGGGGTCCCGCAGCCTGAATTCATTGCTTTCGGAGGTTCGTTTGAAGCAGGATATCATTTCGCGAAGCGCGCGTGGCCGGACCGGGCGCTCGATGTCCCCGCGTTATATCACCATTCACAGCACCCAGAACTGGTCTGCCGGAGCGGATTCCAATCGTCATGCACTGGCTTTGAAAAACAGCAAGCTGGGTCGCATCTCCTGGCATTTCACCACCGACGACCGTCAGGCCGTCCAGCACTTGCCCACCTCGGAGCAAGGAAATCACGCCGACCACGACGGTCCGGGCAACAAATACAGCATCGGAATCGAGATGTGCGAGCACCCTGGTTGCAGCCGGACCTCGACCATGGAGCGCACCGCCAAGCTGACCGCTTACCTCATGGTCAAGCACGACATCCCTCTTTCCCGCGTCGTTCCTCACTATCACTGGCCGCGTTGGGGGAAAAATCCACCCAACAAGAATTGCCCGCATTTCCTCATGACCAATGGTCGCCCGGGGGCAAAGTGGCAGGCCTACCTGGCCAAGGTCGGTCGCTACTACAACGAGATTCGTGGTGGTGGTTCGGTCTACGCTCGCCGCTAAGCCTTTTTCCAATGGCTGCCGCGACTCACAAGGGCGTCTATTACGTCTGCCAACGCTGCACGGCCTGTTGCAAGTGGCCGGGTGACGTTATCTTGGAAGAGGGGGAAGCGGAGAAGATTGCGGAGTATCTGGGAATGGAGGTCGAGGCCTTCATCCAAGAACACACCCATCTGAGCGAAAACCGGAAGCATCTTTCGCTGATGGAAAATCCCGACCATTCCTGTGTTTGGTTGAAAGGCGAGGACTGCACCTTGCAAGAGGTCAAGCCCCGGCAATGTGCCGGTTTCCCGAATGAGTGGAACTTCAAGGGTTGGAAGAAATACTGCGAAGCGATTCCAGTTCCGATTGAGCAAAAGCCCGGGGCGGTATCGAAATCTTAAGGTCCCGAACTCGCAACGACATGAAGGAGAAGTGTCGCAGTTGCGGGCGAGAGTTGACTCGAGGGGAATCTGGATTTTGTCCCTCTTGTCTTTTTGGAACTGCGATTGCGCAGCTCGCGGAGCAGGATGAAGAGCTCGCTCCCGCGTGGGAGGTGATGGAAGATTATCTCACGGATTATGAGTTTCATGGCGAGTTGGGGCGGGGAGGCACAGGAGTGGTCTATGAAGCAACCGAGCGAAAGTCGGGCGAGCCAGTTGCTGTCAAAGTGCTCGCCCCATCACTGGCGAAGAATCCGGAGTTCGTAGAGCGTTTCCGTCGCGAGGCCAAGGTGATGTCTGAGTTGAAGCATCCCAGCGTGGTGACAGTGCGCACCTGGGGGGAGCAGAATGGACTGCTCTTTCTCGTGATGGAATATCTTCCGTCGGGAAGTCTGGCCGAGCTCTTGCAGAGGGTGAAAAGGCTGTCTCTGGAGGAGGCGGTGTCTCTCTTGCTTCCCGTTTGTGACGGGCTGGATCACTCTCATCAACGCGGCATTCTCCATCGCGATATCAAGCCTGGAAACTTGTTACTCGATACGCGGGGGCAGCTCAAGGTGGCTGATTTTGGCTTGGCGAAGATTCTGGGGAGGGAGAGCGAAGCGGGCCTAACGGTGACAAATGCAACCATGGGAACGCCGCGATACATGGCCCCGGAGCAGATGGCGGAGGGGGGCGTAGTCGATGCGCGGACCGACGTTTACGCCCTTGGGGTTGTTCTTTACGAGATGCTCACTGGAAAGACTCCGGGCGGGAACTTCGCGCTTCCTTCCGAACTGCTGCCGGTGGGAGAGAAAGTGGATGAGGTCATCCTAAAGGCGATGAGTGATCAGGCGTCGGACCGGTTTAGGTCTATTGAGTTGTTTGGGAACGCTCTCGAATCGCTGGTTCACAAACCTTTTTCTAGAATCAAGGCGAGCGTGCTGACGGCTGCGAGTGTCACTTTGCTGGGTCTGGTAGGCTGGTTCATGGGTGGAGCAGAGAACAGGGGGGAACTTGAGGGCGGGGCGACTTGGGCCTTTCAGGTCGAAGCCGATGGCTCGTTGCCGGAGGGGTATCCAAACAAGATCGAGCATGTTCGGGCGATGGCCTTGAGCGACGCGGACCGGGAGTTCGGGGTGGCGCTTCTATCTGATGGTTCGTTGCAAGGCTTTGGCTCCAATCAATATGGGCAGTCCGAAGTGCCTAGCGGGAGAGGTTTTGTCGCAGTCGCCGTTGGGCGGGGTTCAAGGGCTGCTCATGGTTTGGCTTTGACCCAAGAAGGAAAAGTTGTGGCTTGGGGCGACAACAGTTTCGGGCAAGTCGAAATCCCAGAAGAGTTGGAAGTGGCGACAAGTGTTGCGGCGGGAGAATTCTGTTCCGCTGCGTTAAGCGAGGGAGAATGGATTGTGTGGGGGAGAAGAGATGGAGACATTGAGCCGTCCCAGTCGGTCGAATCCGATGAGTTGAGAGGTCGCCTGGTGGTGGCGAGAAAGCTGGATGACTAGGGGCGCTCGGATTGCGCGTATTCTTCGACCCAGGATAAGACCACCGGAGGGAGCGCGTCCCCCAGAAAGCGTTTGGCCAGCGGCAGGTTGAAGTTTTCCATGGGTGGGGAGATTGGAGCGCGTGGCAGAAGCTCCAAGGCGAAAGAGAGGTCGCTGCTGGGCGGCTCATTCTGGTGGACTTCAGCAGCAAGAATGTTGGTTCCCCCATGCAAGGGGAGCTTGGCTGGATCGAGGATAAAGATGCGATAGATGGTTTCATCCATCCCGCTCATAGTGTAGCTGGCGAGCGTGGTAGGAGAGATTTTTCCGGTTGGCATGTGGTGTCGGAGGAGCTCTACGCCATTCAGGTAAATGATCGCTCCGTCGTCACACAGCAGACTAAGCCGAAGAGAACCCAAGTCCGAGGCTAGCTGGCTCTCGGTCATTGTGAACCCATGGCGAAACCAAGCGGTGAGGTTCTTTCGCTCCGAGTCTGGGCCGAAGTCTATCACCGTGGCTTCGTCAGCATCGCCGTAACCCAACTCGGCAGCTCCCTTGGCCCAGCCCTGGTCGTTGTAATCGGGAGAGAACCAGTCGTCCGAAGGCGGACTACGAGAGTCGTAGTAGTTCCAAATCGCGTCGGCTGGAATGAGGGGTGGATGGGGGGAATTGGCGAGGGCTTGTTCTTCCCGCAGTATTAAATCGATCAACTGTTCGCGGCGATAGAGGAGTGGGGGAGTGTGTTCGGTGAAGATGAAGCGGGAGAGCTGCAAGCAGGCTAGGGCCTCGTCCATCCGTTCTCCGCGAATGCAGTCCAAGGCGATGTCCAGATAGCTGGCGGCGAGCTGATAGCGGGTCTCCTGATCTTCGTTTGCATTCTCCAGATTGTTCGCCCGCAAGGTGGTTGCCCGCAGGCGGGATTTGATGGCCTCTTCAGGATCGGTTTCGTCGTTGGCGCTGATATCGTTGTAGAGTTTGGAAAGAAACTGGTTCCACGCGGCCGAGTTGACGGCAGTGCCTTGACTGAGGCTCTCCGCGAATTCTCTTGTTTCCTGATTCAGCCTGAGGGCGAGATCGTTCTTTTCCACGCTTTGGAATTTCTCCTGAAAGTGGCGGGTCTCCTCCTGCAGGGTGCGCATCCATTCGGTGTTGTCTGGCTCTCGCGAAAGAAGAGTCTGCCATCCCCGCAGACTCTGCCGAATCAGTTCGAAGGCTTCCTCGTCGCGTTCCTCATCGAAGGCGAGGGAGCCGAGATTGCGTAGGGAATTGAGGTAGTCCAATTGCCAGAGAGTATTGGTGGGGTCCCACGTGACGAGGCTGGAACGCATTTCCAAAGCCTCTTCGTAATAGGGGCGGGCCATCTCGTTTTCTCCTCTCTCGTCGTGAATGGTGCCGAGGTTGTTGAGCAGGGTGGCGATCTCCTTGAGCCAGTTTCGGTTGTCCGGTTGGAGCTCGACCAATCGGCGGGCTGGTTGCAACCCCTGGCGATAGGCTTCTCCCGCACTTTCGTCGTCACCCAAGCTCATTTGGCACCACCCCTCATTATTGAAAGAGGTCATGTAGACTTGCTGGGCGAGAATGTCGTCCGGGACTTTGCCTTCGAAGGCTTTTCTACTAGAGATATAGTAGGAGATGGCTCCTTCCTGGTTCTCAATCGCCCTCTCGATTTCCCCGAGACCGAACAGAGTCGAGGCTCGCGAGGTGCGGACGAGTTCGACATCATTCGCGACCAAGCTTGGGCTCAAGTTTTCGAGTAATTGAAGAGCTGCCTGATTGGACTTTCTCGCGGCGTTGACTTCATTGGCTTCCCGCAGTGGAACCGCGCGCTCGTTGTAGTCATTCACCAGTTGAAGCGCGAGGTCGAGGCTGGGTGGCCCGCTCGCGATTTGCTGCTTTCGCAAAGAGATCACCTCCTGCCATTTTTGTTCTGCTTCCACAAAGTCTCCATTGGCGTAGTCCACGTTGGCGAGGGTGGACAGGATGGATGCCTTGGCCCCCAGAGTGTTCGGAGTTGCGAGGGCGGGCGGGAGGTTGTCGAAGTAGTTCAAGGTTCGTTCCGCCGATTGGGCGATGAGGTCGTTGCGGCCGAGCGGAATCAGTTGATCGCGCAAATCTTCCAGCATAAAGGTCGCGAGATCCTCAGCCTGTTCCCGGGCTCGATTGCCCAGATTGGCATCCTGTCGCACTCGGTCCAGGGTCTCTTGAGTCTGGGCCAACTCGGTTTCTGCGAGTCTTTTTTTCTCAGTCTGCCAGAAGAGATTGGCCGCAATGAGTGCCACTAGAATCAGTGCGGCAATGAGGAGTCGGCGGTAGAGCCGCTGGCGCTGGAGCAGACGGGGCATTGTGGGTTCGATGCGAGTATGCCCGATTCGGCAAAGACTGAACAGTCCGCGTTCTCGAGGCAGGGTTGCCTGCGATGGACATTGCCAGCCGGCAGATTTTTCCACACCTTTTTCCTGTGGCCGAGGATGGAACGCGAATTGAAAGCGGGGAATTTCCCTCTACCGCTTGGACTCTCATTGTCCAGGCTGGGGGCAGTGATGACCGGGCCCAGATGGCGATGGAGAAACTTTGCCAGCTCTATTGGTTTCCTCTCTATGCCTTTGCGCGCCGGATTGGAAATTCGAGGGAGGACGCCGAAGACAGCACTCAGGGATTTTTCACAAAGATGATCGATGGCGCCTATCTTGAGAAAGCCCGCGAGGAGAAAGGCCGAATGCGGACTTTTTTACTGACCTGCTTCAAGCGCTATCTGCGGGATGAATGGAAAAAGGCGACCGCTGACAAGCGGGGAGGCGGCCAAGAGATTCTGTCCATCGATGTCGAGCAGGCCGAAGAGCGGTTGGCCGATGAGAACGAGGACTCGCCTGAGAAACTCTATGAACGGCGCTGGGCTCTGGCAGTCCTGGATGGCGTGGTTCAGGCCTTGGGCGACGAGTATGAGGTGCGGGGGAAGAGTCGGCTCTTTCAAGAGTTGCGTCCTTTCCTGATGCCCGGCGAAGAGCAACACGGATATCAGGGGGTGGCCGAACGATTGGGGATGAAGGAGAATGCGGTTGGCGTTGCCGTTTACCGCCTCCGCAAGCGATTCGGCGAGTTGATGCAGCGCCACGTTATGGCTACGGTCGAAGACGAAAGCGAAGTTCAGAATGAACTCCGCTATCTGATAGGCGCTCTGGGATAGGCCGGCTTAGGCAAAGTATTGCACCCCGGCCTTGAAGAGGGGCTGGTGCTTGTTGCCCGGGATGTTCTTGGCCACGTTGGCTCCCCGGCGCTCGGTGTGACCCATTTTCCCAAAGATGCGGCCGCAAGGGCTGGTGATGCCCTCGATGGCGAGTGCACTTTGGTTCGGGTTGCTGGGTTCGAGCAGGCTGGGCTGTCCCTCCGCGTCGCAATATTGAGTCGCGATTTGGCCGTTTTTCACCAGTGAGGCGAGGGTGGCTTCGTCGGCGAGGAAGCGGCCTTCGCCATGGGAGACGGGGATGGTATGCAGGTCGCCCACCGCACAATTAGCCAGCCAAGGAGAATTGGTATTGGCCACCCGGGTGGTGACGTAGGTGGAGATGTGTCGCGCGATCGGATTGTGGGTCAAGGTCGCCGAACCCGAGGGGGTGAGGAGACCGGATTTGACGAGAGCCTGGAAGCCGTTGCAAATCCCGAGAATGAGTCCCTGACGAGTCTCATGCAGGTCCGCGATGGCATCGGCGATCTGCGGGTTGCGCAGGATGGTCGCGATGAATTTGGCGGAACCGTCTGGCTCGTCACCTGAGCTGAAGCCCCCGGGTAAGAAGAGGATTTGCGAATTGCGGATGGAGTCCGCAAAAGCAGCGAGCGACTCTTCCACCGCAGCGGGGGTGAGGTTGCGGAAGACGAGGATCTCGGATTCGGCTCCAGCCTGCTCGAAGACTCGCGCGGAGTCGTATTCGCAGTTGGTGCCGGGAAAGACCGGGATGAGGACCTTTGGCTTGGCGTGAGAGGAAGAGGGTGCGGTGGCTTTTGCGGTCTCAATTGAGACGGTGCCCAGTTCTTTGCTTGCTGCCTGTGCGCTGGTCGCGGTTCCCGAAGTGGTGCGATAGACAGATTCCAGTGCGCCGGTGTAGGCTTGCTCAATCTCGCGGAGGGAAGTGCTTTCGTTATTGAGGACGAGAGCCTGCTCTGCAGTGGTCGATCCGATGGCTCGGAAGTTCTCGGGAAGAGTGACCTCGGAAGGGGTTTCCAGTATGAAGGTGTAGGGAGCTGGCGCTTGGGGATTCTGGAGGTTCAAGGTGGATCCAATGCCGTTTCCGAGGCAAGAAAGCGCGGCGGCATAACCCACGCCGGGCTGTCCCACGTATTTGAGAGAAAGGATTTTGCCTGCTTTGACTTGTTCGTGAATCTGGTCTGCCAAGGCGATGAGATCGGCGTAGAGCGGGAGGCCTTCTGCGTCGACTGGCGCGGAGACCAGGGAGACGGTTGAGCCCGCTTGTTTGAACTCGGGGGAAAGGGCCAGCGAGGCCAATCCGGGCGCGAGGGCGAAGGAGACCAGAGTGGGCGGAACGTCGAGGTCCTTGAAGGAGCCCGACATCGAGTCCTTGCCGCCGATCGCCGCCAGACGCAGGCCATGCTGGGCGTGGAAAGCTCCTAACAAGGCGGAGAACGGCAAGCCCCAGCGGGCGGGGTCTTCGCCGAGTTTGGGGAAGTATTCTTGGAAAGTCAGCCGGGTGTCCTGCAGGCGGGCACCGGTGGCGACGACTTTGCAGACCGATTCCGCTACCGCATGGACGCTGCCGTGGAAAGGCGAGTCGCTGCTGAGCTTGGGATCAAAGGCCCAGGCCATGTGGGTGCAGGCGTCGGTCTCGCCAGCGAGGACGGGGACCTTGGCCACCATCGAGTCGGGTGGGGTGATTTGATTTTTTCCGCCAAAGGGTGAAAGCACCGTGCCTGCTCCGATCGAAGAGTCGAACATTTCGCCAAGGCCTTTCTGCGAAGCGAGATTGAGGGAAGCGAGTTGGTCGAGGAGGCTGGTGTTGTCGGTCTCAGGCGTAGGGGCGGTAGGCGGATTGATGTGAATCTTGGCCGAGCCCTGCACCCCGTTGGTCTCGATGAAGTCGCGGGTGAGACTGACAATGGTCTGACCTCGCCAGGTCATATTGAGTCGACCGCTGTCGGTGACTTGGGCCACCTCGACGCACTCGAGGTTTTCCTTGTCGGATTCGGCGATGAAGTAGGCCACGTCTGCGGGATCTACGACGACTGCCATGCGTTCTTGGGACTCCGAGATCGCGAGTTCGGTGCCGTCGAGACCTTGATATTTCTTCGGCACGGCATCGAGGTCGATATCGAGACTGTCCGCCAGCTCGCCGATGGCCACCGAGACTCCGCCGGCGCCGAAGTCGTTGCAGCGCTTGATTTTGTATGACAGCTCAGGATTTCGGAAGAGGCGCTGCACCTTGCGTTCGGTGGGGGCGTTGCCTTTTTGGACTTCCGCCGAATTCTCCAAAGCAGTGTCGGTGTGCTCCTTGGAGGAACCGGTTGCACCGCCCACGCCATCGCGTCCGGTGCGACCACCGATGAGGAGAATGATGTCGCCGGGTTCGGGATTACCGCGTTGGACCTGACTCCGCGGGCAGGCTGCGACGACCGCTCCGATTTCCATACGCTTGGCGAGATAACCGGGGTGGTAAATCTCCGAGACCTGGCCCGTGGCGAGACCGATTTGGTTTCCGTAAGACGAGTAACCACGGGCGGCTTCGAGACAGATTTTTCGCTGCGGCAACTTGTTCGCCATCGTTTCGCCGAAGGGAGTGCGGGGGTCCCACGCTCCGGTCACCCGCATGGCCTGATAGACGTAGGCACGGCCGGAAAGGGGGTCGCGAATGCAGCCGCCCAGACAGGTCGCGGCGCCGCCGAAAGGCTCGATCTCGGTGGGGTGGTTGTGGGTTTCGTTTTTAAACTGGATGAGGTATTCCTCGCGCACTTTCTCGCCATCGCGCTGGATGGGGATCTCCACGATGATGGAGGCGGCATTGATCTCCTCCGAGATCTCGAGGTTGTCGAGCTCGCCGGATTTTTTCAGCTCCTTGGCCGCGATGATGGCGAGGTCCATCATGGTTTCGGGGCGCTCGGTATCGGCTCCGTAGAGCGCTTCGCGAGTCTTCTGATACTGTTCGTAGGTAGCACGAATAGTCTCCGTGTTTTCGCCGAAGGTCACTTCCTCAATCTTGGTCAGGAAGGTGGTGTGGCGGCAGTGGTCGGACCAGTAGGTGTCGAGCAACTTGATCTCGGTGAGGGAGGGGTCACGCTGTTCCTCGTCACGGAAATAACTCTGGGTGTGGGCGAGGTCCGCCAGGGTCATGGCGAGCCCGAGCTCGTTCTGCAACTCGGCCAGTTCGTCCTCCGACTTGGCGATGAAGCCGATCAAGATTGCGACGTCGGCGGGTTCTTTGGTGGGGGGAGTGAGGGTGGCGGGAATCTCGAGGCTGGCCTCGTGGGAGTCCACGGGGTTGATGAGGTAGCTCTTAACGCTTTCGATTTGCTCGGCGGAAAGGTCACCCTCCAGGAGATAGACCTGCGCGGAAGTCAGGGGGGGAGCTTCTTCTCCGGTCAAAATGGCAACGCATTGGGCGGCGGAATCGGCGCGTTGGTCGAATTGACCGGGCAAAAATTCAATCGCGAAGCGGTGGGTCGCGGCAGGGAGTTCGTCGAAGGTGACCTCCGTGAAGGGCTCGGAAAAAATGAGTTCGCGGGCTTGCGCGAAGTGCTCGTCGCTCAATCCATCGACGAAATAGCGCTGGAGAATGCGCAAGTCGCTGATTTGCGGCAAGTCGAGGGTCTCGCGCAAGTCGGCGAGGAGAGTTCGGGCGGGCTGATTGTGTTCAGGGCGTTTTTCAACGTAGAGCGCGTGCACCCGAAGGGATTTAGGGGCTTTCTCCGCGGGTGGCTAGCGCGGAATGCGTTCGATGTGCCGACAGGTCCTTTTTGGCTGTCTCAAGTTGAGACAAATTGAGGTGTTGTTTGGGGTTGGGGCTTGCTAAAGACGGGCATGAAACCGTTGGTTTTCGTTCTTTTTGCTGTCTTTGCTTGTCTCGTGGGTTGTGGGCCTACGGGGCTGGATGAAAGTGGTCTGCCCCAGCCTCGTCCGGAGCTGGCGGCAAAGGCTGGCATTAGCCTTGATGAAATGGGGGAAGGTTACTGGGTCTTTAGCCGCAAGTGCATGGAGTGCCACGAAGCGAGATTGCCCAAAGGCCAAATCGAGGGAGTTTGGCATCCGGTGGTGGATGGCATGTCTGGCAATGCGGGGCTTTCCACGAGTGAGAATGCGGCAGTCGTGAACTATGTTCGCGCAGCCAACCTGCGTTAAAGGCAAGATGGCTCCGCATTGGCTGGCTGACTGGGGGATGTTCGCCGCAGTGATGGCTCTGGGGCAGTTCAGTCCCGGGCCAGATATGATTCTGCTGACCCGGACTTCGTTAAAGAGCGGACGAAGCGCGGGATGGCAGGTGACGCTCGGAATTGTGACCGGGCTGTGTCTCCACGCCGCATTGGCAATTGGGGGAGTGACCGCCTTACTTAGGCAGGGGGGCACATGGGAGAAGGTTCTTGGCGTGGTGGCGGCGGGTTATCTCTTCTGGCTGGGGTGGCAAATGTTCCGGTCTTTCGTTCGGCTCAATTCAGGAGCTTTAGGTGAGGCTGAGAAGGGAGGTGAGAAGGGTTCGTGGTTTGTGCAGGGGCTTCTTTGCAATCTCCTGAATCCCAAAGTGGTGATTTTCTTCGCTGGCATCACCACGGTCTTTTTGAAAGGAGAGCATGATGCCTGGTGGCCAATCCTGCTGTGGGCGACGATTGTGTTGGAGGGACTTTTTCTGTGGGGGCTCTGGGTCGCAATTTTACAAAAAGGAAACGTGCGGGCGGTCTACGAAAAGCTGGGCAAATGGCTGGATCTCGGATTTGGGGGAGGACTGTGGTTGCTGGCGATTCTGATGCTCTGGCAGGTCTTTTGAGGATAAAGGCCTCCCTATTCAAAAGACCGCAAATTCTTTTCCATGAAAGGCGAGTCCAGGCAGGTGGCGTGAAAGGGCGTTGCCAGATGGTTGGCAGGCTTGTTACGACTAGGTTTGCAATGAGTGATTCGGCTAAAAAGGTATCAAAAGATGCGCGCGACCGCTATTGGCGGTCCAATCTCAAGTGGCTGGCAGGGCTCCTGTCGGTTTGGTTTTTAGCCTCTTATGGCTGTGGCATCTTGTGGGTCGACGCTCTCGATAAGATTACGATTCCCGGAACTGGCTTTAAGCTGGGTTTCTGGTTCGCCCAGCAAGGGAGCATTTACGTCTTCGTCGTCTTGATCGCCATTTATGTGGTGGTGATGAACCGTCTCGATAAGCAACTTTTGGAAGGAAAGGGCGAACAGTAATGGACGTGCAATTTTGGACCTATTTGTTGGTTGGTCTCACCTTCGCTCTTTATATCGGGATCGCGATTTGGTCCCGTGCGGGCTCGACCAGCGAGTTCTATGTCGCTGGCAAAGGAGTGCCGGCCTTGGCCAATGGAATGGCGACGGCGGCGGACTGGATGAGCGCGGCCTCCTTCATCTCGATGGCGGGAATTATCTCGTTCGCGGGGCGCGATGGTTCGGTCTATCTGATGGGCTGGACGGGCGGCTACGTGCTGCTGGCGCTCTTGCTGGCGCCGTATCTCAGGCGCTTTGGCAAGTTTACGGTCCCGGACTTCATCGGCGATCGTTATTATTCGCGCACCGCTCGTCTGGTGGCGGTCTTTTGCGCCATTTTCATTAGCTTCACCTACGTCGCCGGCCAAATGCGCGGGGTGGGGGTGGTGTTCTCCCGCTTCTTGGAAGTTGAGGTGGAGACCGGGGTGGTCATCGGGATGGTGATTGTGCTGTTTTACGCGGTGCTTGGGGGGATGAAAGGCATCACCTATACGCAGGTGGCGCAGTATTGCGTGCTCATTTTTGCCTTCATGGTGCCAGCCATTTTCCTGTCGATTCAGATGGCGGGGAATCCGATTCCTCAGCTGGGCTTTGGCGGCACGACGCCCGGTGAGACCGTGAGTCTTTTGTCCAAGCTTGATGGCCTGAGCGAGGAGCTGGGTTTCAATCGCTACACGGAAGGGGTGAAACCTACCGTGGACGTCTTCTTCATCACTGCTGCGCTGATGTGTGGCACGGCGGGATTGCCCCACGTGATTGTGCGTTTCTATACCGTGAAAAAGGCCAGTGCGGCGCGGAATTCGGCTCTTTGGGCTCTTCTCCTGATCGCCATTCTCTACACCGCCGCTCCTGCGGTCGCGGTCTTTGCGCGCACCAACCTGTTGAATACCGTGAAGGACGCCAACTACAAGGACCTGCCGAGCTGGTTTGGGAATTGGGAGAACACCGGTCTGATTGCTTGGGAGGATAAGAATGGAGATGGCAAGATCCAGTATACCGGACGCGGGCCGGCCTTTGAAAAAATGCCCGACGCGCCCAAGGCCTTGCCCGCCTTTCAAGAGGACGAGCAGGGTGAAAAGGTTCGCGGATCAGTGGGGCAGCGCTTGTTGAAAAACACCCCCACCGACAACGACAACGAGCTCTACATCGACCGCGACATCATGGTTCTGGCGAACCCGGAGATCGGAAAGCTTCCCAATTGGGTCATCGGTCTGGTGGCAGCGGGTGGGCTGGCGGCCGCGCTCTCGACAGCGGCGGGTCTCTTGCTCGTGATTTCCACTTCGGTTGCGCACGACTTGGTCAAGACGACCTTCGCGCCCAACATGAGCGAGAAGCAGGAGTTGATCTGGGCTCGCGGCGGCGCTGCGGTTGCGGTGGTGGTCGCGGGTTACTTCGGGATCAAGCCTCCGGGCTTTGTGGCCGAGGTGGTGGCCTTCGCTTTCGGTCTAGCGGCTAGTTCGTTTTTCCCCGCGATTATCCTGGGGATTTTCACCAAGCGAACCACGATGCAAGGAGCAGTTGCGGGGATGGTGGTGGGCCTTCTTTTCACCGCCTCTTACATCATCTACTTTAAATTCCCGCAGCTCATCGACAGCTTGGGCATCCCGACGATGGCAAATACGACCGAGAACTGGCTTTTCGGTATTTCTCCGGAAGGAATCGGCACGCTCGGAATGTTGTTGAACGTGGTGGTGGCCGTCATCGTCTCGCGCGTCACCCCCGCACCTCCGCAAGAGGTTGCCGACATCGTGGAGAAAGTTCGTTACCCGCGGGCGGCCTTGGGTGAAGGGGAGGAAGGGTAGACGCTACTTTTCGAACAGACCCTCCGGATTCTTGAAGCTCTTGAACTCAAGCGCGTTTCCGGAGGGGTCTTTGACAAAGAAAGTCGCTTGTTCGCCGGGTTCGTCTGCGAAGCGGATTTGCGGGTCTTCGATGAACTCGCTTCCGGCGTCCTTCAGCCGACTCGCCAAGGCGTGGAATTCATGCCACTCCAGAACCGCGCCGAAGTGGGGCATGGGCACGGACTTGCCGGCCACCTGGGATTCGGTGGAGGACTCCACAAAGGTGCCGAGGTGGAGGGAAAGTTGGTTTCCCCAAAAGTCGAAGTCGATCCACTGTTCCGTGCTCCGGCCTTCCCGGCAACCGAGAATCTTTCCGTAGAACTTTCTCGTCGCTTCCAGATCAGAGATGGAATAGGCGAGGTGAAATGGGCGCTGGCTTTGCATAAGTCAGCGTTTCTCGAAAGATGCCGTGGTGTAAATAGCCCAATTTCGAAATTGGATTGTCCGCGACATCTTTTCCACTTGGAGGGTGGGTGTGAACTGGTAGCTTGTTAGGGATGAAATTGACGTTTTGTGGCGCGGCTGGGACGACGACGGGTTCCCAGCACTTGTTGGAAGTGAACGGACAACGCATTCTGCTGGATTGCGGCTTGTATCAGGGGCGGCGGAAGGATGCCTTCGAGGTGAACTGCTGTTTTCCCCACTTTGATCCAGCTACTATTGATTCCGTAGTTCTCTCCCACGCCCACATTGACCACGCGGGTAATTTGCCGAATCTGTGCAAGAAGGGCTTCGCGGGAAACATCTTTGCGACCTTCGCCACCCGCGATTTGTGCGCCATCATGTTGCCGGATTCCGCTCGCATTCAGACCAGTGATACCAAGTGGCTCAACAAGCATCGCAAGCGGCAGAATCAGCCCTTGGTGGAGCCTCTTTACAATGAAATCGATGCCGAGAAATGTCTGCGCCAGTTCGTGAACTTGGGCTACAACCGACCCATGCTGATCGCGAACGGGGTCAAGCTGACCTTCATTGATGCGGGACACATTCTCGGAAGTGCGCAGGTGCTGTTAGAGGTGGAAGACGAAGCCGACGGCCAGACCAAGCGATTCCTCTTTTCCGGCGATGTCGGGCGGGGGGATAACGACATTTTACGTGACCCAGTGCCGGGCACGGACATCGACTTTATGCTGATGGAAAGCACTTATGGCGGACGCGAGCACGAGCTGGGCACGGGGGCTGACGACAAGGTGGCGGAAGTTCTCAATCGCGCGCTCAAGCGGGGTGGAAAGGTGATCATTCCGTGTTTCGCAGTCGAGCGAACCCAGCAGATTCTCTATGTGCTGCACCAACTCTTCGAAGAGAAGAAGATTCCCACCGTCGATGTCTACGTGGATAGCCCGCTGGCGACCAATGCCACCGAGATTTTCCGGCTTCATCCCGAGTGCTTCAACGATGAAGTCTACGAATTCCTTCACGAAAGGAGGGACCCCTTTGGCTTCGAAGGGCTCACTCTCATTCGTTCGGTAGAAAAGTCGAAAGCTCTCAACGAGCGCGAAGACCAGTGCATCATCATCTCTGCTTCGGGAATGTGCGAGGCTGGCCGCATTCTTCATCATTTGAAGAACGGGGTGGGCAATCCCCGCAACACAATTTTCTTCGTCGGTTATTGCGCCGAACAAACCCTTGGATGGAAACTCCGTGAGGGTTGGGATAAGGTGAAAATCTTTGGCGATGAATACACCGTTAAGGCGAAAATCGACATTGTGGACTCCTTCTCCGGTCACGCGGATCACTCGGAGTTGTTAGACTATTTTCAGGCAACCTCCGGGCCCAAGAAGAAGGTCTGGCTGATTCATGGTGAGCCCTCCCGGTCCGAGGCGCTGTGTGATGCTCTGCGGGAGATTCATGATGGAGAGGTGGAAGTTGGAGTGCTCGGCCAGACGGTCGAGTTTTAACAAGGCCTGAAACGAGGGCAAAAAAAGCGGGGACTCGCCGTCCCCGCGCTGAAATCTCTGATTGCTTGGGAGCTCGTGCTTACCACTCAATGGCCGCAGCGGCCCAAGTGAGGCCGGCTCCGAAGACCACGAGGACAATTTTGTCTCCGCGCTCGAATCGTCCCGAACGATGGGCTTCATCCAAAGCGATGGCAACGGCGGCGGCCGAGGTGTTGCCGTATTTTTGCAAATTGGTGAAGACGCGCTCTGTCGGCACGGTCAGCCGGTCGGCGATGGCTCCAATGATGCGGAGATTGGCTTGGTGGGGGATGACCAGTTTGACATCCTCGGGTGCAATGTTGGCGCGTTCCAGCACGGTCTCGGCCGATTGCTTCATACGGGTGACCGCATGTTTGAAGACTTCCTTGCCCAGCATCGCCAGCGAGGCGAGGCGCTGATCGGCGTTTTCGATCGTGATGGGGCAGGCTGAGCCTCCTCCGGGGATGTTGAGGAGATGGGTTTGCGCTCCGTCGGTGCCAATATCGGTGGCAATGATGTTTCCTTCTCCTTCTTCCGAGCGTCTCAAGACGGCCGCGCCAGCTCCGTCTCCGAAGAGAATACAGGTGTTGCGGTCTTCCCAGTTGACGAATGAAGAGAGTTTCTCAGCCCCGATGATGAGAGCGTTCTGGAAAGCGCCGTCCGAGATTAGTCGTTTGGCAATCTTCATGGCGTAAAGAAAGCCTGAGCAAGCGGCCGAGATGTCAAATGCCACGGCCTTGCGGCTCCCCAGGTTCTGCTGCACATAGCAGGCGGTGGCTGGGGTCAAGGTGTCGGGGGTGATTGTTGCGACGATGATGAGGTCGAGGTCCGAGGGGTCGATCTTCGCCTGTTCGAGGGCCTTTTCCGCCGCCTTGGTCGCCATGTGGGACGTGAATTCGCCCTCTGCCGCGATTCGGCGCTCCTTGATGCCGGTGCGGCTGGTAATCCATTCATCTGAAGTGTCTACCAGAGATTCAAGATCAGCGTTGGTGAGAATTTTTTCCGGAAGGTAACTCCCCGTGCCAGCGATCATCACGGGGACCTGGGACTCGGGTTTACTGGTCGTTTTGCTCATGTGTGTGGCGAGAGCTTCGGCCTTGATGGTCGATCTGGCAAGAGGGGAGTCCGCCAGAGAATCCGGATTTGTGAAATGAGGGTGGCTTTGTTTTGAAGCGCAAGTGGGAGGGTCTCCCGGCAATCGCTTTTGATTCTGAAAGAAAAATTGAATCGACTGCGGCTTTGGCCAATCTTCTGACCATGCCGATGAAGTTAGAGGACGCGCAAGGACTCCTGGAATCCGCCCACGAGCGGGGTCGGTTGGCGCATGCCTTGATACTGAGTGGTCCTGCGGGCAGTGGGAAGGCGGAGTTGGCGGCAAACTTGATTCAGCATCTGAACAAGCCAGCGGACGCTGGAGCGGATCTCTGGGGAGAACCGGTGGTGGAGGAGCAGAAGACTTTGGACCAGCTGGAGGGGGAATTTGTTCGGATTGTGCGTCCAAAGTCCCGCTCGCGACGAATCAAGGTTGAGCAGATGCGGGAAATCGAAAAACCCTTTCACCTTGCCGCTCCGGAGGGAACCTGGAAGGTCGGGGTGGTGGTCGATGCCGACCGGATGGGAGAAGAGGCGGCGAACGCCTTCCTGAAAACTTTGGAAGAGCCTCCGCCGGATTGTCTTTTGCTCCTGCTCACCGCCTCTCCGGCACGGCTCTTGCCGACGATTCTTTCCCGCTGCGTGGAGATCTCTCTGACCAATCGACGGGGAATGGAGGAGCGTTTGGCGGAGCGGACTCACGAGCTGGAGCGTGCCCTGGCAGGGATCGCAAGCCACGGACCGAGCGTCTGGGGGGCGTTGGGGATTAAGGCGGTCTTTGAAGACATTTTGGCCGCTTGGAAAAAGGAGCGCGAGAAGGTCTTCGCCGACGAGCTGAAGGCTGAAGTTGCGCACTACAAGAATTCGAGTGAGGGCAAGTGGCTCGAAGAGCGCGAGGAAGCGATGAAAGCCGAGCTGGCGGGAGAACTGGTGGAAGCCAAGACTGCCTTGGTGCAGTGGTTGACTGCTTGGATGGGAGATGCCGTTCGTTCCAAATTCGGGGGTGACCGCTTTGACTTGCCCCGGCAGAAAGAGTTCACCAAGAGCTTCGGCGGGAGCCAGGATTTGCCCTCTCTGTTGCGCCGCACCGATGCGCTCAAGGACTTGGTGGCTCTGCAGGAAACCAATGCGCAGGAGACGTTGGTGCTGGAGACCTGCCTGTTGTGCGCTTTTTCCTGAAGTATGAAGCGAGCTCTACTAGCGCTTGGTTGGGTGGCCAGCTTGGTTCCTGCTGTTGCTGATCCCTTGCATGGGCCCAACGTGAATCCATCGAACTTTGCGGTTCTGGTAGAGTGGGAAAAGTTCACCGACCAACAGGCGGGGGTGATCGGAGACAACCTTTCCGCAGAGACATGGTCGGTGTATCGAGAGGCTCTTTCATGGAAAGACGAAGAGCCCAAGGGAGCCATTGCCCAGCAGCTGAAGCGGTGGGGCAATGCTTTTGACGGGAATGGGGTCTTGGAAAGTAGCGAGGGGGAGGAGGAGTATGTGGGAGGGCCGCGGGGCTCGCTCTCCGACTATGTGGTTGAGATGGCGATTCCTCTTTTTCCAAATCGAATGGAGGGGACGGAAGGAGATTTGCGGGGAGCCTCTCTAGTGGAGGACCGGTGGCAGATGGGCGAGGAGGCAAATCGTCATCACACCGAGGCCAAGCAAGCCTTTCGAGCCTTGGCCAAGGCTTTGGTCGAGGCGGGATTGGCGGATGCGCGATTGCGCTTGGGGTGGGAATTAACCGGAGACTGGTTCCCGTGGGGGATTGAGCCCGAGGGCTCAAACGCAGGCACCGCAGAGGAGTTCAAGGACTGCTGGAAATTTGTCTACCTGACGATGGAGGAGGTCAATCCAAGGTTCACCTGGGTGTGGAATTGCACTTTGGGTTTTGACCACTTTGATCCGAGCAAGGCCTTTCCTGAATATCCGGACCTCAACTTTGCCGACCCTGCTGATCAGAAGGATAAAATTTTGGCGGAGTTCATGAGTGTCGACCTCTATGATGCCGATGGAGAGTGCTACTATCGGTCGGATGAAGATATCGAAATTGAGCGTGAATCGATGGTCAGTTATTGGAATCTGCATCCTGAGAAGCAAAAGAGGGCCTTTCTGGCTCTTCAGAAAAAAGTATTCGAAGGGCGGGGACACCTTGCAAAAGAAGGGGAGTCCCGAACCTACGGGCTGCGTTTTTTCAAGGAATTTGCCGATAGCAAGAGGCTGCCACTGGCGGTTAGCGAGTGGGGGCCGTGGGCAAATTTTGTCCTCCAGCGAAATTCCGAAGATGGAACCAAGCTGAAGTCCATCGGTTACGGAGGTGATGATAATCCCTATTTCATTGCCGGAGCTATCGACTGGTTTCGTGAAAATGAGGTGGCCTACGCTTGTCTGTTCGAGTTTTACAACGGGGGCGAGGGGGATACCGTTGATCACACCATACTTCCACATTACTGGAACAGTTCACGTGAGGGTCGACCTTTGATGAGTCTTTATCCCTCGGAGTCGCCTTTTTACCCAATCAAAGATCAGATTCACCCCCGGGCGGCCAAGGCGTATTTAGAGAGTCTTTCGGAGGCAGGTGGGGAGTCCGACTAGGGCGCAAATCGATTGAAGACTCTTTTCGCGCTTTCCGTCAGAGTCAGGTAATGAGAGGTTCCGCGGCGATGCAGAGGCAGATAGCAATATTGGGATTGGTTGGTTTAATGGGACTGAATGCATGTGCCCCCGTGCCTGCAAGCTATCCTCCGCAAGTCCGACAAGGACAAATATCTCCTTCACCCGCGCCCGTGCTAGCTCCGGCGGTCGACCCTCCGGTCAATCTTTTGCCTTCCAAGCCGGTTCCTCCCATTACTGCCAAGGCGGCATTGGTCATGGACGGGGTGACGGGCCGAATTTTGGCAGCAAAGAATCCCGACGAGCGGCGCGCGGTTGCTTCCACTCAGAAGCTTCTGACCGCTCTGGTGACGCTGGAGAGCGGGCCCCTCAGCGATCCGGTGACGGTCGAGCTGTCAGATACCCAGGTGGAGCCCTCCAAGGTCTACATTCGCCCCAACGAGACCTACACCCGTGCCGCTCTCGTCAAGGCCCTGATGGTCAAGAGCGGCAATGATGTCGCCAAGGCTCTCGCGCGTGACGTGGCGGGGAGTGAGGCGGCGTTTGTCTCCCGAATGAACACCAAGGCGGTATCCCTTGGGATGCGTAACTCGTTCTTTATGAATCCACACGGATTGACCGAGGAAGGGCAGTATTCCTCCGCCAGAGACATCGGAATTCTTGCGCGGGAGGCATATCAGTCATCGGTTTTACGCGATTTCGTGCGGACGAAGAGTTATACTTTTACTCGCCCGAGCGGTGACAGCAAGACCTTGACGAATACTAATCAGTTACTGAGTAAAGTCTCTTACTGCACCGGAATGAAGACTGGAACAACCAATGCTTCTGGACGCTGTTTGGTCTCCAGCGGTGAATTGGACGGCCGCTTGACGATAGTCGTCGTCTTGGGAGCAAGCAACGAATCCACGCTCTACAAGGAGTCTGAGGCTCTTCTGCGGTGGAGCCTGGAGCGCTAAGCTGATCGCTAGACGTGAAAACAGGCAGACCAATTCTGGACTGCCTGTTCTCAAATAGTGTTGCTTTGTTGGAAGGGGATTAAACCTTCTTCTTTAGCTTCGCGTACTCCTTTTCAAGAGCAGCAATCTTCGCTTTGCCAGCTTCAATCTCGTCGAGGATTTCGCCAAGACGGTGCAGAACACGTGATTGAGCAGTAGCTCCACGAGAACCGCCTTTGGCAGCGGAGGGGGCTGAAGAGCCGCCAGCACGCTTTTTCCAAGCTGTAATGGTTAGTGGAGTAATTCCGAATTTACGAGCAGCGGCGGCAACGCCTCCGCGACCCTTCTCTGCGTCTACAGAAGCAACATAGTCGATGACTTCCTGCTTTTCTTCTGCGGTGTAACGCTTTCCTTTAGTTGTTTTCTTCTTTGCCATGTGGGGCGGGAAGTAAACGGCCGATTTGACTATAGTGCAAGGAGAAATTATCTATTCGCAACTTGACGGGGTCTCCGAAAGATAGTTTTCGATGGTGGATGGAAGCTCATCGAACGACTTAATAAAGGCAGTTGCTTGCTTTTTGACAGCTTCCCTGCTGATTACTCCACCATATCCAATAAACAAATCTACCACACTATTTGTTTCTAAATCTGAAATGCCATCTCCCAACATGACAGTTTGAGAGGGGGTGATATCGCTGACGAGGTCCCGGATGATATCTGGTTTGCCACCGTTGCGGGCAGTAGGCGCTTCCGCGTTGAATCCGCGGTAGCTGCCGTCTTCATTGAAATAGAGGTCGACCGCATAAATCTTTGAGATGTTCAATAGGTCAGCTACAGGCTCAATGACAGGGGTAAAACCTCCCGAAATGATAATAGGCTCCCATCCTCGTTCTCTTAGGAGGGTCAATGCGTTAACTACACCAGGGGAAAGTCTTTTGATATATAGTTCTCCCACCTGTTTGCACATCTCCCGGCTGGGTAAAATGAGATCCAAGCGCCTCCCGAAAACTTCGTCGATTGGAACGGTTCCGTCCATTGCCTGATTTGTCAATTTGATGACCTCGTTTTCAGCCTGGGGGCCGCGGAGGGCTGCGAGTTCGTCGACGCCTTCGATTGCGCAAAGGGTTGAGTCACAATCGAGAAAGAGAAGTTTGTTCATGAGAATGGATTGTTCGAGATATAAACAGGGGTGCCTACCGGCACGAGAGGATAGAGGTCTGCGATGGCACGATTGCTGAGCCTAATGCAACCGTGGGAAGCGGGGGAGCCAATCTTCTGCTCCTGATTGGTGCCATGGAAGTAGATGTATCGCTGATAGGTATTGCTGGTCTCGGGGTCGTCGCTCTCCAGACGGAAGATGCGGGTGAGGACCAGGTCTTCTTCGGATTCCTCATCCGCTGACCAGTAGCCGATTGGCTTTCGACCTTTGAAGATTGTTCCTTCCGGAGCGCGGGCTCCGTATTTTTCACAAATGCGAAAGCTGCCCAGGGGGGTGCGATTGGAGCCTTCCTCGGTGCCCAATCCAAACCTGGAGGTAGACACTGGAAGCTCCAGAATCATCTGTCCGTCATTGAATAGCCGAACCCGTTGATCGGGCACGGAGACATGCAGGGACTTCATCGTCGGGTGAGGAATGAGCTACTGGGACGCGGGTGCGAGCGCTGGCTGGAGGGGGGCATCCTCTTTCGCGGAGGGCGCGGGCCGGTCCCGATTCGGCTGTTGGGTGGAAAGACCGAGCTTGGATATCAGGTTCAGGTCCTTTTCCACTGCCGGGTTGGCGGCGGTGAGAAGCTTGTCGCCGTAGAAGATCGAATTGGCCCCGGCGAAGAAGCAGAGGGCTTGAGCTTCCTCGGAAAGATGAGTGCGGCCGGCGGAAAGACGGACCTTGCCTGCTGGGACCGCGATGCGGGTAACTGCGATAATGCGGACGAGTTCAAAGACGTCCACCCCTTGATTTTCCGCCATTGGAGTGCCGGGCATGGGCATCAACTTGTTGATGGGGATGGATTCGGGGGGAGGATTGAAGGACGAGATGACTTCAATCATCTTCAAGCGGTCTTCGGTGGTTTCTCCCAAGCCCAGGATTCCTCCGCAGCAGACTGACATGCCGGCATCCTGCACGTTGCGGATGGTTTGAAGGCGGTCGTCAAAGGTGTGCGTGGTGACAATCTCCGGGTAGTGCTCTGGAGAAGTGTCGATGTTGTGATTGTAGGCGGTGACTCCGGCTTCCTTCAAGGCGGCCGCTTCCTCAGGGCCAAGTTGGCCGAGCGTGACGCAAACCTCCATGCCCAGTTCGGAAACGTTGCGCACGATGTCGAGCACTTGCTCGAAGCGCTTGGTGCCACTGCGAACTCCGCGCCAAGCCGCTCCCATACAGAAGCGGGTAGAGCCACTCTCTCGGGCAGCACGGGCTCTGGCCATCACATCATCACATTCCATCAGCCGATCGGCATCGACTCCGGATTTGTAGCGAGCTGATTGCGCGCAGTAGGAGCAGTCTTCCGAACAACCACCTGTCTTAATGGAAAGCAGGGTGCAAAGCTGAACTTCGTTTTCGGGCCAGTTGGCTTCGTGAACTTCACGGGATTTCTTGAGAAGTTCGAAAAGAGGAAGCTGATAGAGGGCGTTGAGCTCGTCGTAGGTCATGAGTGGATAGGGGAGACTAGTGCAAAAAAAGGAAACTGTGGAGAGGTATTATTGGTCTAACTCTGGTGTCTGAGCATGGCTTCGATGAAGCCGTTGAGGTCGCCATCCATGACGGATTGGATATTGCCAGTCTCATATCCAGTGCGCAGGTCTTTGACCATTTGATAGGGTTGGAAGACATAGGAGCGGATTTGGCTCCCCCATCCGATTTCGCCTTTTTCGGAGTAAGTCCGGTCGGCCTCGGCCATTTGTTTCTCTTCTTCGATTTGGTAGAGCTTGGCCTTGAGGATTTGCCAGGCCAGCTCGCGGTTGCGTAGCTGGGAGCGCTCTTGAGTGGAGCGGATCATGATGCCGGTGGGCAGGTGTTTTAGAATCACTGCGGTCTCCACCTTGTTCACATTTTGACCTCCTTTGCCGCCGGAGCGCGCGGTCGAAATTTCAACATCGGAATCCGGAATATCAATCTCGATCGTCATGTCCACCTCGGGGGTGACGTCAACGGCGGCGAAGGAGGTGTGGCGTTTGCCTGCGGCGTCGAAGGGGGAAATGCGGACGAGCCGATGCACGCCGCGCTCTTGCTTCAAGTAGCCATAAGCATATTGACCTTCAATCAGAAGAGAGACGCCCGAGATGCCGGCTCCATCACCTTCCTGGTAGTCCAGAGTCGTTACCTTGAAGCCCTTGTCCTCCGCCCAGCGGGTATACATTCGCAGGAGCATGGAGGCCCAGTCGCAGGCTTCGGTTCCACCAGCGCCTGCCTGAATGTTCAGGTAAGCATTATTAGGATCGGCGGGTTGATCGAGAAGGGTGATGAGTTCAAAAGAGTCCAGTCCCTTGCCGATCGCGATGAATTCGTCAGCTGCTTCTCTCGCGGAATCAAGGTCTTCAAACTCCTTGGCCAATTCGATGGATGCGGCCAAGTCTTCCAAGCGGGATTCGAGTTTGAGGAAGGGCTCGACCTTGCCGGCTACGCCGTTCTTTTCCGTGATGGTGCTTTGGGCTTCGGCCTGATTGTCCCAGAACTCGGGCTCTGCCATTCGCTGTTCGAGATTGGCGAGCTGGTCTTGTAAAGTTGGGATGTCAAAGATACCTCCTGAGTTCCGACAAGCGCTCCGTGAGGGAGTCGATGTCAAACGCCAGGAGGTCAGCGATGGAATGAGTTTCGGACATGGTGCGGGCAGGTGGTAGGTGAGGAGCGCACTCCGTTCAAGGTTGAATTGTAGCTGGGAATGGAAGAATCGGCGTGGTTCTTGCCAAGTCAAATTCCAGTGATATCAAAGGCGGATGGCCAAGATTGTGATTCTGACTGGTGCCGGTATTTCAGCGGAGTCCGGGTTGAAGACTTTTCGTGATGATGGTGGACTATGGGAAGGGCATCGCGTGGAGGACGTGGCGACTCCCGAGGCCTTTGGTCGCAATGCATCTTTGGTTCATCAATTCTACAACCAGCGAAGACGCGATCTGGCCGAGGTCGCGCCAAACGCGGCCCATCGGGCTTTGGGGGCATTGATGGCCTCGTCCCTTCACGAGGTTACGATCGTGACTCAGAATGTGGATGATTTGCACGAGCGGGGAGGCTGTCCTTCGGTTTGGCATATGCATGGGCAGTTGTTGAAGAAGCGTTGTGAGTGGTGTGGGGCGGTTTCGGATTGCAGCGAGGATTTGAGCCAAGACGACCGTTGTAGCGAGTGCGAGCAAACAGGCGGGATGAGGCCTGATATCGTCTGGTTCGGGGAAATGCCTTATTTTTTGGAAAAGATAGATGGAGTGCTCTCGGATTGTGATCTGTTTGTGGCGATCGGGACTTCAGGGGCGGTTTATCCTGCGGGAAATTTCGTGAACCTTGCCCGATTGTCCGGAGCGAGAACTTTGGAATTGAATCTGGTCCGGACCGATAACTCGGGAAATTTCGACGAAGTCCGCGAGGGACCCGCGAGCGTGAAGGTGGGGGAATGGGTTGAGGAGATCCTCGCTGATTAACTTATGAGCATTCGAGAGGGATTCGGGCTTGGAGCTTTCCCTTCCTTCCGCTCAAATGAAGGGGCATGGACGCTGCCGTTTCTCAATTGATCGATCTTGCTCTCGCCGAAGACATCGGCCCGGGTGATGTCACTTCGACCTATTTCGTGCCCGCCGATCGGCGATCCCGGGCCTATATCAATGCGCGCGAAGATGGGGTTTTGGCTGGCACGGAAGTGGCGGCCGAGGTCTTTCGCCGCGTGAGCGACGAGATTGAGGTTCGGGTGATGCTGGAGGATGGTTCGAAGGTCTCCCATGGGGCGCTCGTGATTGAGGTCTCCGGTCCTTCCCGTGCAATCTTGACCGCAGAACGAACCGCGCTCAATTTTCTGCAGCGCTTGAGTGGGGTGGCCACGTTGACGAGCCGATTTGTGAAGGCGGTGAGCGGGACCGATGCCCGCATCCTGGATACGCGAAAGACTACCCCGGGCTGGCGTTTGTTGGAAAAAGCCGCGGTGCTGGCGGGCGGAGGAACGAATCATCGGATGGGGCTGTATGACCGGGCGATGGTGAAGGACAATCACCTCGTGGCGGAAGGGAAGCTGGAATATCTCCAGCAGGCGATTGTGGCTCTCAAGAAGGACCATCCGGGCGTCGGGGTTGAGTTGGAAGCGGACCACCTGGAGCAGGTGAAGGACTTTCTCTCACTCACCGGAGTTGATTACATTTTGCTAGATAATATGACCCTGGGGGAGTTGAGAGAGGCCGTGCAAATGCGGAAAGGGGCCAGTCCTTCGCTGGAAGCCAGTGGAGGTGTCAATCTCACCACCGTGCGGGGAATTGCCGAGACTGGAGTCGACTACATTTCAGTGGGGGCGGTTACTCATTCCGCAGTTGGGCTTGATCTGGGCTTGGACTTCGTCGAGGAGAAGTAGCGGTCATGTCCTACGACTTGGCAGTGCTGCGCGGGCAGTTGGGGGAGAGGCTTCACTACTTTGAAGAAATCGGCTCGACCAACGAAGAGGCTCTGCGTTTGGGGCAGTCTGGAGCGATTGACGGCTCTGTCATCGTAGCCGAGCGGCAGCTTGCCGGGCGGGGAAGGAGGGGAGCTTCCTGGTTCTGTGGCGAGGGCAAGGGTTTGGCTTTTTCCATGCTATTGAGGCCTCAGTTTGAGCGTGCCCTTTGGCCCCGTTTGTCTTTGGTGGCTGGACTGGCGGTGGCAAAGGCTATCGAGGCTGCGGGTCTCTTTCCTGAGGTCAAGTGGCCCAATGATGTCCTTATTGGGGGGCGAAAAGTTTGCGGCATTCTGATGGAGGCGGAGAAGGATTTCGCCGTGGTCGGGATTGGTTTCAATGTGGGACAGGCAGACTTACCCCAGGAGCTAAGGGAGGTGGCGACTTCGCTGGAAACCGAGGGGGCGGGCGAACTGGCAAGAGAGACATACTTGCTCGGGGTTGAAGCGGCTTTCGTGAACTACGCGCGTTTGATCGCAACCGACTTCCCCTATTTGGTCGAGATGCTGCGGGAGCGCTGTGCTCTGGAGGGAAAGAAGATCGAGTTCCTGGTTGGCCAAGACAGACGGGAAGGCTTTTGCCAAGGAATCGGGGACGGCGGAGAATTGTTGGTGAGGAATGGCGGGAAGGTGGAACGGTATTTCGCCGCGGACCAGATCCGACCTCTTCTTTAAACGAAGAGAGTGAATTTTGAATTCGTCCTGACTCTTTCCTAAGGTTAGGGTGAGGGAATGATTTGGGTTTGGTCAAAGCTATCGTCGGTCAAGTGGATGGATGCTTGGGAAGAACGCTTCTATGGAAATCAGAATGCGGTCATTACCTTGATGAAGGGCGGGGCCAATTTGCGCGTGGAGGTTTACAACGAGACCCAGGAAGAGGCTGAAAAGCTGCGTGAATACTGGGGAGGTTCGGTCCGCAAAATTGCTCAAGAGAATTGGGTGGCCAAGTCCGCGGTGGTGAAGCCGCCCCTGAAGATCCGTAGTGAAATCGTGGTGACCATGGAAGGCGATGGACCTAAACTGGATCAGCTTCGCAAAGACTTTTCCGACCGATTGGTCATCTCCGTGCCGCCCGAAATGGCCTTTGGTACCGGCGACCATCCGACTACCGCCAATTGTCTGCGACTTCTGGTGGATGAGGCCCATCGCCGGAAAGGCACGGACTGGAACTTTCTCGATCTCGGGACAGGTTCCGGACTACTTGCCATCGCCGCGAGACATCTGGGGGCGCTTGCGATTGATGCGGTCGATTACGACGAAGCCGCCATCCTTGTCGCGCGCCGAAATTGTGAACGCAATGGTCTCTCACTGGAGGATGAGAGCGTCAAGGTCGAGGTGGGGGATGTCTTCGAGTGGGAGCCCGCCCGTCAGGCCGAGGTGCTCATTGCCAATCTTTTTTCCGATGTGCTTATCGCGGCCATGCCCCGGATTGCCAAGTGGCTGCAAGCGGAGGGGACCTTGATTGTTTCCGGAATTCTCAATGCCCAGTGGCCGGCCGTGCGCGAAGCCGGAGAGAAAGAAGGCTTGGTTTTCGGAGAGCCCGTGCAGCGTGGCAAGTGGACTACGGCACAAGGTCGCCACGGCTAGGCTTTTTCGCCGGGTTATCTAAATCGCAAGCCATTGTTGGGGCTCGACTTGTCGGTTGAGGCGGTCTATTTGCCAGCCATGTCGCTTGACCCGATGCTGGAAGTATTGAGGCGCGAGGGCCGTCAATCATTGGCGACCCTGGCGGAAAGGTTTTCTATCTCCGAATCCGATGTGCGCGCCAAGGTGGCGGCATGGGAGGCGGATGGTCTCATTCTGGGCTACCAGGCAGTCGTGAATACCGAAAAAGCGGCTGATGCAGGAGTCTCTGCCTTCATCGAAGTGAAGCTGACCCCCGAGCGCGGTGGTGGTTTCGACCGCTTGGCCAGCCGTATTGCCAAGTTCGAACAGGTGGAAAGCTGCTATTTGGCCAGTGGGGGATATGATCTCATGGTGCTGGTGAGCGGTGCCGACCTGATGTCGGTGGCTCGCTTCGTCAGCGAAAAGCTCAGCTCGATGGAAGGGGTTCTCTCGACCGCGACCCACTTCCGATTGAAAACTTACAAAGAAAACGGCTTTCTGTTTACCAGCGAGACCGAAGGGGAACGCCTGCCCGTAACACCATGAATTACGCTGAAAAAATTTCCGACCAAGTTGGCAAGGTCCCGCGCTCGGGTATCCGTGATTTCTTCGAGCTCGTGATCGGGCGCGACGATGTCATCTCCCTGGGAGTGGGGGAGCCCGACTTCCCGACCCCTTGGAATATTCGCGAGGCCGCTATCTATTCTTTGGAAAAAGGCCAGACCAGCTACACCTCCAATCTCGGTTTGCTGAGTCTGCGCAAGGCGATCTCCAAGTATTGCTCCAACTTCTTCGACGTCGACTACGACGCGGCGAGTGAGGTGCTGATCACCGTGGGGGTGAGTGAGGCTCTCGACTTGGCCTTGCGTGCTTTGCTCAATCCCGGGGACGAAGTGATTTATCATGCTCCTTGTTATGTCTCTTACTCGCCCAGCGTGGTGATGGCGCATGGCAAGGCGGTGGAGGTAACCACCCGCAAGGAAGACGGATTTGCGCTAACTCCCGAAGCGGTGAAGGCGGCGGTAACCGATCGCTCGCGGGTGCTGATGCTGAACTTTCCCACCAACCCGACCGGTGCGGTCTGCTCTCGCGAGCAGTTGGAAGGCATTGCGAAGGTGGCCATCGAGCATGACCTCATTGTCTTGACCGACGAGATTTATTCCGAGCTTCGCTACGACGACGAGAAGCACGTCAGCATCGCCAGCCTACCCGGCATGCGCGAGCGGACGATTCTGTTGCATGGTTTTTCCAAGGCCTTTGCGATGACTGGATTCCGTCTCGGTTACTCCTGTGCGCCTGCGCCGTTGACCGAGGCCATGATGAAGATTCACCAGTATTCCATGCTCTGCGCGCCCATCACCAGTCAGGCTGCCGCGCTGGAAGCGTTGGAAAATCCAGCTACTATGGAAGTCGTAGAAAAGATGCGTCTGGACTACAAACGCCGCCGCGACTTTATGGTTCGCCGTCTCAATGAAATGGGGCTGGAGTGTCACTCGCCCGGGGGAGCCTTCTATGTCTTTCCCGATATCACCAAGTTTGGCCTCAGCAGTAAGGACTTTGCGATGAAGCTTCTGGAGGAAGAGAACGTCGCCGCCGTCCCTGGCAATGCCTTTGGCGAAGGAGGGGAAGGTTTCCTCCGTTGCTGCTATGCCACCGCCTTTGACCAACTGGAATTGGCGATGGATAAGATGGAAGCCTTCGTAGGACGACTTTAGGAGACCCTGTCGGAATGGATTTCAAGAAGATCAGAGAGGATAAGAATCTCGCGCACGTGGTGCCCTTGATGGCCTTTCTGATCTTTATGGGTGGCATGGGATTTGTCGTCGGGATGTTCGACGATTTTTTCCGCGACCATTCCGACCTGTCCTGGTGGCGCCGTGATCCCGACCAGTGGATCTATCCTGCCCAGACTTTGCTTTGCCTGGGTCTCTTGATCTTTTGGTGGAAACACTACGACTTCAATTGGTCGATCAAAGGAATCGCGATTGGCGCGGTGATGGGGGCGGTTGGTATTGGCTTTTGGCTGCTGCCCACTCAGACCTACGAGTGGATGGGGTTTGCCTCGGACTCGGAAGTTCCGGGATGGATGAAGAAGCTGGGGGTGCAGGAGAGACTGGATGGATTCGATGCCCGAATGTTCGGTGCCAATCCACTCGCTTTCGATTCCGCTGCGGATTGGACTTCGCTGACTTTGCGCTTCTTCCGTGCGGTGGTGGTGGTGTCGCTGGTGGAGGAGATTTTCTGGCGTGGCTTCCTGATGCGCTGGTTGCTCAAACCCGAGGGGCATTATTGGAAAGTGCCTTTCGGCAAGCCGAGCTGGTTGACCTATGGGGTGACCACCTTGGCCTTTATGGTCGCGCATGCTCCCATCGATTACGCTGGAGCCATCGCGTTTGGGACCACGATGTATCTGGTCGCGATTTGGACCAAGAGTTTGGGAGCTTGCATCGTGATGCACGGCGTCGCGAACTTCCTGATGGGCTGGTATGCGGTCGCGACTGGAAAGCTCGGTCTCTGGTAGAAGGATGCCTCGCTTGGAAACTCGCGGGAGAGTTTCTTCGGTAACACGGCACCGTTCAAAGCTTCTCCCGCTGTCTGGGCGTCAGATAGCGCTTCGCCTTCTCGGGCTCGCTGCGAGCAAAGGCGTTGAGCTTCGTCTTTTGATAGGCCGTCAAGTCAGTCAACTTGGCGAAAGCGGTCCCTTGCAGCTGTCGCTTCTGATCCGCTTCTTTCGCCGGGCGATAGCCTTTTAGAGCGGCACCTCGAAAGACTTCATCCGCACACGAATCTTCCTTGGCCATTTTTACCAAACTCTCTTCCGTGATTTTGTCTTTATCGAAATAGACCAAGGTCACCTCCGAGCCCTTGAGCCATCCGGCTTCGGTCTCTACGACTCCCTCGATGCCTCCAATTTCCAATTCGCCCGTCCAGAAACAATGTTGTGACAGAGCGATGAGACCGGGGCGAATGGTCCCGGGTTGGACCAGGGGCAGAATTTGCGAAGTCTTTTTCGAGAGCGCGAGGGCTTCTGTCATGCGGGGAAGCAGCTGGGGAACTTTGAAAAGTTTGTCGCGCCGGGGCAGGAGGTCGCTTCCTTCGCCATTGAGAAAACGGACGACGGGAAAGTTCCAGGAGGGCTCGTGATACTTTTCCAACAGTTCAGCCTCTCGGCCGGGCTTGTTATTGCGAACGAGGAGGGGAATGAAATCCGTTTCGATGGATTCGACTACCAAGGGATGGCTGAGGACTTCGGACCCGAAGACTTTGCAAGGGCCTCATCCCGGGACTTCTTGAAAGAGGAGAAAGACGGGTTTCCCTGTTCTGGAAGCTTCGGCGAGAGCCTTGTCATGATCCGTTTGCCAACGGACAGCCCCAATTTCGGGCGGGGTGGGAGGGTTGGGAGTCGAACAAGCCACGAGGGTGGAAAATAGAAAGGGGAGGAGAAGCTTCATCTCGAAATCAGACGAGTGGAGGCGGGAAACTATTCCCGCTCGGGTTGCCGGAGAGTCCGCGGGTCGATGTGATGCTGGTCATCTTCCACCCGCGTAAAGAGGTGCGGCAGGTCCGGCTTCTTGGCAGTGCGCACCGCCACCGAGGGGAATTGGCTCTTTGGCATTGTTCCTCCTCCGGTAGCGCCCGTGGTCTCCACGATCTCCGAGGGTTCGCTGATTCGTTGCTGCAGATCTGCCGCTTTCCTCCGGAGGTCTTCGGGACTTTCGTTGAGCATTTGAAGCACGGGAACCAAGTCGATGCGGGTGGGGTCATCCTTGATAGTGAGGTAGTCGATCACGACCTCCTGAAGAGCGGTAAGAATCATCTTGTCGGGGCGGACCGCGCGATAGAAGGGCTCGCGCTTGATTTTCTCAACCAAGTCCGCGCGGCCTGCAATGATGCCCGCCTGGGGGCCTCCAAGAAGCTTGTCTCCCGAAAAAAGCACGAGTTCGATTCCTTTGCCCAGCTGCTCTTGCGGGCGGGGTTCGTGCTCGATGGGGGCGAGTTGGTCCGTGTTCATGAGCGCGCCGGATCCCAAGTCTTCCACGAGGGGAATGTGGTGGGTTTTAGCCAAGTCGAAGAGCTCCTCCAGCTCGGGTTCGCCGGTGAAACCACCGAGGAAGAAGTTGGAGCGATGAACCTTCAGGATGAGGGCGGTTCTGTCCGTGATTGCCTGTTCGTAATCGCGCAGGTGGGTCTTGTTGGTGGCACCTACTTCGACAAGTTTGGCTCCCGAGGTCTCGAGGATGTCCGGGATGCGGAAGCCGCCACCGATTTCCACGAGTTCGCCTCGTGAAACAATGACTTCGTTTTTACCTTCCGCAATCAGGGCGCGCAGGGTGAGGACGAGGGAGGCCGCGCAATTGTTCACCACGGTTGCGGCTTCGGCATCGACGAGAATGGCGAGGGCTTCTTCGAGAAAGGCGCCTCTTTTCCCGCGTTTGCCGGTTGTGAGGTCAATCTCGAGATTACAGTAGTTGGTGGCGACATCGTAGACTGCCTGGGCCGCACGGTGGCCGAGGGGGGCGCGACCGAGATTGGTGTGAATCAGGATGCCGGTCCCGTTCAGGACGGGTTGCAGGCGCGAGCTTTCGAAGGTTTCCAAAGCATCCGTGATCCCGCTTTCTATTTCTTCGCGCGTGAGCTCTTCACCTGCCATTAGTCTTTCTCGAAAAGGGCTGAGCTGGCGTTTGATAAAGCCGGTGACGAGGGATTTGGGCAGCTGGGATTGCTGGGCAAGTCGTTGCGAAAGCTTTTCAACCGAAGGAAGCGCGGCCAGATTCATGTCCCTAACATGACCGAGCATGAGGAAAGATCCACCCTAGATGAAGGGAAAGCTTGGAAGCGGTGGTTGGGCAAATACTCACAAGACCCTTGCCGAAATTCGCCTGCCCTTCATTGTTCTTTCCATGGCACAGCATGTACAGCCGAGCAAGATTCCTGCTGAACGAGACTTTACGGCGGGAATGACCCGTTCGATGTCTTGTTCGTTCGTGGGGACCACTGGAGAGCGAACGCTTGACGACAAGATTATGGCCCTGGCCAATGAGATCGAGGATGACGGCAATCCCTGTTTGTTAGCCGAGATGATTACGACTGCGGTTCGCATCGCAAGGGGTCGGGTGAGCGAGTCGAACTTCAAGCTCATGAACCGTGCTCTGAAAGAGATGAGGGTGTCCGAGGAAGTTTTTCATCCCTATCGCAATTGTCGCAAAGTTGCCATCTACGGGTCGGCCCGGACCAAGCCTGAGGAGCCGGAATACCAGACTGCGGTGCAATTCGCGCGGCGGATGAGGGAGGAGGGCTTCATGTCGGTGACCGGAGCAGGTCCGGGGATCATGGCGGCGGGTAATGAGGGTGCGGGCAGGGATGATTCCTTTGGTCTAAATATCACTCTGCCCTTCGAAGCCTGCGCGAATGAGTTCATTGCCGGTGACCCGAAGCTCATCGATTACAATTACTTTTTCACCCGCAAACTGGCTTTCGTCAAAGAAGTCGATGCCGCGGTGGGGTGTCCCGGTGGTTTTGGCACCATGGACGAGATTTTCGAAGCTTTGACCTTAATCCAAACGGGCAAGGCTACTGTCTATCCCATTGTATTGTTAGATGCGCCGGGAGGAACTTATTGGAAGTTCTGGAACCAGTTTATCCAAGAGCATCTCCAACGTCTGAAGCTGATCTCCGATCACGATTTCGCCCTTTTTAAAGTTACTGATGATGTGGAGGTGGCAGTGGCGGAGATCACGGGCTTCTACCGGGTCTTTCATTCCTACCGGTATGTGGGAGACAAGCTGGTGATTCGCCTCCGGCAGGATCTGGGCGAAGAGTATCTCTCGCGCTTGCAGCTGGAGTTTGCCGATATCGTGAAGTCGGGGTCGATGGAGCTGTGTGGTTCTTTGCCCGATGAGGAAGACGAGCCCGAGTTGCTGGGTCTGCCCCGGCTGGTTTTCCGCCATCGTCGCGGCAGTTTCGGGCGCTTGCGCCTGCTCATCAATGCCATCAACGAAGCGTGAAAGAACGAGTGGATAGTTTGTTAGTTTCCCGTGGGCTGTGTGAGTCGCGGGAGGTCGCCAAGCGCCTGGTGATGGCCGGAGAAGTGTTTCTCGGCACGGAGCGGGTGAGCAAGGCGTCCAGTAAAGTCGCCCCTGATGCGGATCTGAGCATCAGGGAGAAACCCAAGTTCGTCGGTCGGGGTGGGCTCAAGTTGGAGGGCGCGCTCGAGCATTTTGGAATCGATGTGACAGATTTCGTTTGTCTCGATACCGGCTCCTCCACGGGGGGCTTTACCGATTGCCTCTTGCAGCGTGGGGCGTCGCGGGTCCATGCGGTGGACGTGGGTACCAATCAGCTCGTTTACAAACTGCGAACGGACCCGAGAGTCGTGGTGAAGGAGAAGTTCAACTCTCGTTACCTGACCGAAAGTGATCTCGGGGAGCGGGTCGATATCGCGGTTCTGGACCTCTCATTTATCTCGATGACCAAGGTGTTGCCGGCGGTGTTTTCGGTTTTGAAAGAGGGAGGTCAGGTTGTGGCATTGATCAAACCGCAGTTCGAGTTGTCCCGTGATGAAGTGTCCAAGGGTGGAATTGTTAGAGAGGAAAGCCTTCGTCAGAAGGCGGTTGATAAGATTCGCAACTTCGTGGTGGAAGAGTCTGGCCGCGAGTGGCGTGGAGTGATGGAAAGTCCAATTCAGGGAACAGACGGAAATGTCGAATTCTTGGGGTGGTTTTAAGACAAATTTAGGGCACAATCGAAGTTCGATGAATTTAGGGGTATTTGTGAATCCGCGGAAGCCTGATGTGGCGGATGCATTTGGGCGGGTTTGCGCTGCCTTTGAGAAGCGTGGGTGGACAGTCACCCTCGATGAGGAAGGAGGGGCGGTGGTCGGACGACCTGGGGTGAAGAGATTCTGGGAGGGGGCGGATTTGGTGATTTCCATCGGTGGAGACGGCACCTTTCTCGAGACCCTTCACCGCATGGGCGGCGCTCCGGTTCCGGTGGCGGGGGTAAATATCGGGCATTTGGGCTTTCTGACGGCTTGTCAGGATGAGGATGTGGATCAGTTGGCGGAAGTGGTCACCGGAGGACTCCATCTGCAGGTCGAGCGCAGTATGTTGCGGGTTCGGATGCGGGAGGAGGGTGGCAAAGAGCACGAGTTTCTCGCCCTCAATGAGGTGGTTCTGATGCGGGGAGAAACCGGGCGTTTGGTTTCCCTGGAGGCCAAGGTGGATGGGGAGATTTTGAATGAGTATCGCGCCGATGGACTGATTGTCGCGACTCCGACAGGTTCGACGGCCTATTCACTGGCTGCAGGAGGACCTTTGGTTGGGCCCCGGGCGGAGGTGATGGTGATGACTCCAATTTGCCCCCACACCTTGAGCGGGCGGGCTCTGGTCATTGGGGATGATTCGGTAGTCGAGTTGTCGCCGAGTGGAGATAGCCCCGAGCCAATTCTTTTCACTGTGGATGGACGCGATATCTTACGGGTTGCACCGGATAGCGTCGTGGTGGTGGACAAGGCTCCGAATCCACTGCGTGTGGTGCGCTTGCCCGGTCACTCCTTTTACGAAACCCTTCGCAAAAAGCTCTTGTGGAGCGGCGGGGGCCTCTAGGGGCGGACGACGAGAATAATCTCTTCCCCGCGAACCTCGATGGACACCTTGCGTTCGGGGTCGCGAAGGGAGAAGTAGCTGCGCAAGGCTTCAGCGACGCGGGGCGGGCTCTGCTCGCTACTGAAGCGGAGAGTCCAGGTGAGCGCTCCTTCGGCGAGCCTGGCCTCGTCGCCCACGAGGTTTTTCGATAGAGTTCGGGCGCTGGTTGGGTCCGAGCCTTCGAGGAGAAGGAGATACAGTGGAATCGCTCCGAGATCGCTGGGACCCTCGGATACAGGTTGGGTGAAGGGAAAGGCCAGGAGGGCGCGCGACGGGGTCGAGGACTCACTCCTGACTGCGGAGTAAGCTTCCGCGACCTTTGTGCCGGTGAGCTGGTCTAACAGGTGGAATTCACCGAAGGTGGAGAGTTCGTGGAAGAATGCGGGAAGACCTAACAGAATGCTTTCGCGAATGTTCTCATTGAGAGACGGAGGGTAGGCGGGCAACGTTTTCCGAAATTCCTTTTCCACTGAAAGAGCGAGAGTTTGGACCGCGAAGTGCCGGGCTAGAATTTGATCAACGCTTGCGGAGGAGGCGGGTGCTGGAAAGCGCTGGGAAAGCAAACGCTGGGCGAGAAGATTAACGAGAGCAGCCTGCTCGGGAGGGGAGCTGCTCTGGAAGTCGTGCATGATGAGGTTACGCGTAGGAGTGATGACTCCACGCACCTCGCCAGCTAGAATTGTGATGACGGTTTGGTCGAGAGGTTGAAAGGAGGGCAATGCGCCGATACGTTGGCAAATGGTATTCAGCGTGTCTTTCCCTTCCGAACTGAGAGTCGCGGTTACGCCCTCACTGACGACTTTGATGATGGTTTCGGCATCGACTGGCTCAAAGACCGGCGACTCGGTGAAGCTCATTCCCAAGTGTTCCTCCACCAGTGCCACCAGCTGGGGATCGGGGACGAGGTCTTCTTCCAGAAGAGGAGGGCGGGGAATGGGAGGAAGAGGCTCATCAAGTTCCTCAAAGTTGGACGGCAAAGGCGCCTGGGGCGCGGAATCCATAGCTTGCTCGGGTGGGGTAGGCCGAGTCTGAACGAGGATGATGCCGCCCACGAGAGCGAGACCGCACAGGGCGATGAGAAGGGGAAGGGGTTTCATTGAGGGCTTTTACTGAGCTGATGATTCCTCGGAGGCAACCTTTGTCGGAGAGCGATTCTCTTGAAACGGTTTGCGATACCAACGGTAAAAGCTGCCGAAGGCCCTCTTGATATCCTCCGTGATGAGATAGGCCGTGGGAATGAGTAGCAGCGTAATAAAGGTTGCAAAGAGAATACCGAATGCCAGCGAGATGGCCATCGGTTTGAGGAATTGAGCCTGCAAAGAGCGTTCCGAGATGAGCGGCATGAGGCCCGCAAAGGTCGTGAGGGATGTGAGCAGAATGGGGCGGAAGCGGCGTGACCCAGCCTGCAGAACAGCTTCGTGAAGGCTCATATCGCTTTCTCTTCGCCGATTGATGAAGTCGACCAATACCAGCGAGTCATTCACGACCACCCCAGTGAGGGCGAGGATTCCGAAGACTGAAAGCCAGGAAGGAGTCTGGTCCATGATGATGTGCCCGAGCATAGCGCCGATGATACCGAACGGAATCGCAAGGAGAACGAAGATGGGCTGCACGAGCGATTTGAAGGGAATGGCCAGGAGAGCGTAGAGGGTGAGAAGAAGAAGTATTCCTCCCAAAGAAGTGCGTCGCAAGGTCTCGCCATCGTCAGCGACGAATCCGGTGTAGGCCCATGAGAGGTTGGTGGAGGCCAAGAGTTTATCGATCTGCGGAGCCGCGTCCCTCGCGATTCCAATCACGTCGATTTCGTCGTCTCTCACTTGGGCGGTCAGCTCATTGACTTGCAGGCCATTGATGCGCTTCAAACGGCCCGGGGAGCGGGTGAACTTGATGTCGGCGGCCGCAGAGAAGGGGATTTCCGCGCCATTGGGGGCTCGCAGCACCAAGTTGTCCAAGGTGTCGAGCGAGGCGCGATCCTCTTCCGGCAGACGCACCATTACTCGAATGTCATCCCTTTCTCTTTGAATACGTTGGGCTTGTTCGCCGAAGAATGCGGCCCGGACTTGAGAGGCGAGTTCACGTTGAGTGAGGCCTAGCTCGGTTGCTCGAGGCTTGAGAGTGAGCTGAATTTCTTCGCGGCCTCGTTCGGCGTCATGCCAAGTGGAAGTGATGCCGCGGTCTCGGTAGCTGTCGAAGAGTTCTTCGATTTGGTCCATGGCAGCGATTTTTTCCGGGGAATGGGGACCGCGGACCTGAACTTCGATCGAGCGGCCCGAGTCTTCACCAAAGCGACCGCCACCCATTTCGCCAAAGATATTGAAGCGTCTCACTTCATCATCAATGGGGCCCATGATTTCCCGATAACGGTCGGAGATATCAGAATTTCGGAGCTTGGAAAATTGCTCGGCTCGTTTTTCCGGAGGGAGAAGCTCAAAGGCAATCGAGCCTTGCTGAGGATCGTTGTTCGGGCGGGAATGCCAACCTCCCGTAGAGGTGATGATGTTGGTGATGAGCGATTGGCCGGTGGTGGGATCGGAGTATTCCTCCTGGAGCTGGAGGGCGGCCTGATACATGCGGGCCACCATTTTGTCGGTCTCTTCGATTGGGGTGTCGCGGGGGAGTTCAACCCAGGCATTGATCATATCCCGGTCGATGGAAGGAAGGCTCACGAAGCCCAAATGTCCGCCTTTCCAGTAACCGACGAAGGCAATGGCAATGGCCGCAAAGAGGGAAACAGCGGCATAGCGGTAGTGGAGGCAGAGATTGAGGATGGGTTGAAACACCTTCTCCACGAAGAACTCCAGACTACGGGAAATCTTTTGCTGAAAACGCTCGAACCAATTGAGCCGCGTTGTGTTTCGGTTGGTCTTCAGGTGCTTCAGGTGACTCGGGAGGATCAGCTTGGACTCGATGAGGGAAAAGAGCAGAACAGGAGCGACTACCGGCAAAATGGGCTTGGTGTAGGAGGCCCAGGAATCCGGCATGAACATTAGAGGGATGAAGGCGACAATAGTGGTGATGATGCCAAAGGTGACGGGCGTCGAGACCTCCTTGGTCCCCATAATGGCCGCGTCGGTCGGTTCCAACCCCTCGCGAAGCTTGGTGTAGATATTTTCTCCAGTCACGATCGCATCGTCGACGACAATTCCCAAGACGATGATGAAACCGAAGAGGGACATCATGTTGATGGTGGTGCCGAGAATGGGCATGAAGATGAGACCGCCGGCAAAGGCAACCGGAATACCTAAAAGAATCCAGAGAGCCAACGTGGGGCGGAGGAACAGCCCCAATACAACCAAGACCAACAGGGCGCCTTGAACGAGAGACTTGATGAGGGTGGAAAGTCTGCCGCGCAAAGCTTGTGAGTCGTCGTCCCAGATGGACAGGTGCACTCCGGACGGAAGGCGGGAGGCGGAGGATTTGACGTAACCTTTGACAACGTCCGCAATTTCCAGCGCATTCTGATCCCCGATGCGATAGACCTCTACCAGCAGGCAGGGGACGCCGTTGAAGCGGACGATTTTTTGATTCTCTTCAAAGCCGTCTTTCACGGTGGCGACATCGCCCAATCGAATCTCCGCTCCGTCCCGGGAACGGAGCACGATGTCTTCGAATTGTTCGCGGGAGTAGGCTTGGCCAGTGGTGCGAATCAGGACACTGCCACCCGGAGTCTGGACTTGACCGGCGGGCAGGTCGATGGAGGAGCGGCGGATGGCATCGGTGATATTGCTGAGAGAAAGGCCAAAGTGAAGCAGCCGGTCCGGCTTGGCCTCGATGGAAATTTCCGCCGGGGAATTGCCGGCAATCTTGGCATTCGAGACCCCGGGCAGGGCCGCGACTTGATCCCGGACCAGTCTGCTGGCTTCAAGCAAATCGTGTTCACTGAGGTCGCCGACAACTGCGATGGTGATGACTTCACGCCATTCTTCCGTGGCAGGCACGCGATAGCGGGGGCGCTCGATCTCGGAGGGGAAGGTGTTGACCTGATCGACGCGGGCTTTCACCTCCTCGAGGAGCTCTTTGGGATCGACGCCGTCCTTGGCTTCCACCTCAATTTCGCAGCCGCCCCGATTGCTCTCGGTTCGCAACCTTTTCACTCCTGCCAAGCCCTCCAGGGCCTGCTCGACGGGGATGGCGACATCCCGCTCCACATCCGCCGGGCTGCCTCCACGGTAGCTGATGTTGACTCGAACCTCTTGAAAGACTTCGTTGGGTTGTATCTCGTAAGGAATCTTCTCCAACGCAAACCAGCCTGCCACGATCAGAATCGCCACCATCAGGATATTGGTGGCGATGTCGTTCCGGGCGAAAAAGGAGATCATAGGCGTGCGTTGGCTAAATGAAACGTGGCGGATGGCCGATCGCTATCAAGTGGAGAAAAAAAGACACAGGGAGCGGGTTTTAGTCCATCTCCAATCGGTATCTTGGCACGGATTGGTCCGCCTCCCGGGCGTAGGCGTCGATTCCTCCAGCTAGGGCGTGAGTGTTCTTGAGGCCGTGTCCCCGAAACCAGGAGACATGATCCAGAACAGATTTGCCCGAATGGTCGTAGAGAACGATGTGCTGATCTGGATTCTCTGCGGAGAGGGTAGCCAAGGTATTCTCGGTCATCAGGAGAGAAGGCGTGATCTTGACCGCGTCGTGCTCCTCCCGGGTTCTGGTGTCGACCAGGGTCAGGCTTTCTCCTGAGTCGAGCTTCCCCTTGAGGTCGAGGGGGGAGAGGAGGAGTTCTTTCTCCTCCTCGTGACTCTGCAGTATGGTCTGGGAAACGGTCTGCAGGTCCAGATCGTGTTGACGGCAGACCTCAGCGAGGGAGTCGTCCTCCGAAAAGGCGCAGGACTGGCAGCCACCGATGTGGAATGCCGCGAAAAGGGAGCGGCGGGCGGAGGGAAATTCGTCCAAGAGCTCTCGCATGGGGCGATTGGGATCGGGAAGAGTGGCGTTCATTTGTTTGGAACTATCGTGGCAAGCCTTGGAAAGGTCCAATGTGGATTTTTGAAAAGCCAAAATTAGCGCTCCATATTGCAAGTGAAAGAGGATAAACTGATGAGGACGATGAGTTGGCGATTGGATTGGGTATTGTTGGCAACCGGCTTGATTAGTCTGGGGCTCACCATGATCCAGAAGGGGCGGACTGATCTCCTGTCCCTGTTGGGGGATGAGGGGGATTCCGTTTCTGGCCTTCTGGCGAGTGCTGGAGGGCTGTTGGTGCCGATTTCTCTTTTGGCTGCTTTTGTCGGTCGTCTTGGGTGGCGGGTTGTGACGCGGACTTGGCGATAGGGCGTGCGCCTGAGGCCTGGTTGGCTGCGTAGAGCTGTTCCAAAATGCGGCGAATTTTCAAGTTTGGGAGAGCTGGGCGATTGTGCTAGAAGACCTCATGCGAAGCTTGAAGGGATGGCGATTGGTGGTTCTTTTGGGTGCCCTGTGCGTGTCTTCCTGTGGGAGTTCAAAGAAGGCTCCTACTGCCAGCGAGAGCGCCGGTCGGATTGTCGACTACAATGATGAGGCGGCTGGCCAAATGGCGATGGAGAAAAAGTATGCCGACTACAAAAACGATGTCGTCCTGGATAAGGACGGGCGCGTAGGCAAAGACTCCAAGCGAAGCAATTTCGAAGGCAAGCAGCTGACGACGATCGGCGGAGGTTGGGCAGGAAAGGAATACGCTGCCAGTCGCTACGCGAAGAAGAGTTGGCAAGGCACCAAGGGGTTCGACCGTTCTCAATTCTCAGGCAAGTCCTCAAACCGTTGGGATGACCAGGAATGGTTTTTGCAAAAACAGGCACAGGAGGCTTCGTCTTCCTTTGAGAATGGAAAGGCCTACGCCACTTCCAACTATCGTACGGGGAGCGCCTCCGAGCAGAGTGGCTACCGTATGTCGAAGTCCAACAACGTCCAAACCGATATTCGTCGTGAGGTCTTTCAACAACCGCTCAAGATGGACAACGAGGATTATGAGAAGATGTCTCTGAATGACAGCAAGCGCCTCCTGGGTCGGGACGAGTGATGAGATTACCCGAAGAGGAGTCCGCCGAAGGGGCAAACGGGCTGAAACAGAAGATTTGGGAGATCGTCTTTGAGGCCGAGACTCCGGCGGGAAAGTTCTTTGACGTCGCCCTGCTGTGGTTGATTGCGGTCAGTGTGGTGGTCGTCATGCTGGAGAGCGTCGAGACGATTCAAGCGTCCCATCGCTCGCTTTTTTTTACCTTGGAGTGGGTTTTCACGATTCTCTTCACGGCGGAGTATCTTGTGAGGCTGTGGTTGGTGCGGCGGAAGCTGCGTTATGCTTTGAGTTTTTACGGGGTGGTGGACCTGCTCTCGTGCTTGCCCACTTATCTCACTCTTTTGTTTCCGGGGGCGGGGGTGCAGTCCCTGCTGGTCATTCGGATCTTGCGTCTTTTGCGGATGTTCAGGGTTCTCAAGATGGTGAGCCACGTTCATGGAGCCAATCTCTTGGGCCGCTCTATTTATGCGAGCCGGGCCAAGATCACCGTGTTCCTGATGGCGATGGCGATCTTTGCGGCAATCGTGGGCACCCTGGCCTACATCTTGGAGAAGGGGCAGGGTGGGGGAATCGATAGTATTCCCGCAGGCATCTACTGGGCGGTCGTGACGATGACCACCCTGGGATATGGTGACATCACGCCGGTGACCACGATGGGGAAGTTTTTGACTGTCTTCACTTCATTATCCGGATTTGCGGTTATTGCCGTTCCAACCGGAATTTTTGTTTCGGAAGTAGCGAACGCGATCGAAAAGGAGGAGGAATACACCGTAGCTTGCCCGGGTTGCGGCTCCAGTGGACACCTCCCCGACGCCCGTTTTTGCCGGAAGTGCGGCGAGAAGCTGGAAGGTTGAGGATGGCTTAAGCAAATGAAGAGCGTTCCGCAGTCCCTTCGAATTCTGCTAGTCCATGGAGGTCTAGTGATCGTCTCTTTCCTCCTCTATCTCACCCCTCTCGCTCACAAACCGGGAGCGATGCACCCATTGCTTCTGCTTCCGTCCGTCTATCTGGTATTCTCGGCTATTCCCTTCGGGTGGGTGATCATTCGTGGCATTGTTGAGCTTGGTCGTAAAGAGAGTGTCGTTGGCTCTCGAGTGGCCATTTGGGTCAGCTTGATTTGCTTGGCCCTGGTGATATGGGGTGCGAGTCGCTTGTTGGAAAGAGCGGTAAGCGTGTGAGCGCATAGACGCAAAGCGCCAATCTTTGGGAGCAGGGAGCTGGACACGAAAAAAGACGACCTCTTGCAGGTCGCCTTCTTTTTAAAAGTGATTGGTAAGGTTGGGGCTTAAATCAAGCCTGCCTTTTTCAAGGTCACGTACGCACCGTTCTTGTTGATGGTGCGGAGTGCTTTGGCGGTCAGCTTGACTTTGACGAACTTATCAAGCTCGGGAACCCAAATGCGCTTAACGTGCAGGTTGGGGGTAACCAACCGCTTGTTGACCTGAGTAACGTGGCGTCCGATACCGCCCTTTTTCTTCGCCAAACCAGAACGGTGGATCCTACGACCAACGCGAACCTTCGAACCTCGGATGCTGCAAACTCTCGACATAAAATTTCCCCCGTGTTGCGGGGCGGGGAGAAAAGGGTTTTTCGGGCGACGGGTCAAGATTTTTCGACGCTGTGATTTTGTCCTCCCTGACTTTCCAGAGCAATCTCGTCGCCAAACTGGACGAAGCGTGGTTTTTTAACAGGATGAAAAGGTGGTTACTCTGGTTATTGACCCTCACAGCGGTCACGGGAGAAGAATTTACCCTGAAGGTGGCAGGGGTTGAGGACGAGATATTGGTGTCATTGCCTGGAAATCATGATGCGGCCAAGAGTTGGCCTGCGGTTTTCTACTACCACGGAACCAACGGACGTCCCGATACTTCGTTGATTCGAGCTCACACTGGCGAGGATGATTGGATTGTAGTGGGGATGGGATATGCCAAGCGGGGAACCTTCGTGCAGACGCCGGCTGGTCTGGCGGATGAGGTGAAAGTCCTCAAGGAGGTTCGAGCCCGCCTGATAGATCGTGCCAATCTCGACCCCTCCCGAATCTATCTCTCCGGCTTTAGTAAGGGGGGATGGGTCAGTGGTTTGCTTTTGCAGTCCGAGAGCACTCTGGCCGGGGCCGCCATCTTGGGGGCTGGTCACATGACTTCGGTGGAAAGTGTCCCCAGACCGTTGAAGAAAGGAACTCCGGTGTTCGTCGGCGTGGGGCGCTACGATCGCAACTACCCCTTTGGTCTCCGGGCGTTGGTTTTTTATCGTCAGTTGGGTGCGGAGGTCGATTTTGAAGAGTGGCGGGGTATCGGGCACAAGTTTCCCAAGGCGGGTTCCCGCGGTTTGATGGAATGGCTCTCCTTGCAATTGGGGCAGGTTTCTTCGGATGATGAGCTCGAGGAACGTTTGAAAAGCCTATTGGCTATGGAAGACGGTTTCGAGAAGTGGTGGCGTCTCCGCGAGCTGGCGGAGAGTCCTGCGGTAAGAGCGAAGGAAGGTTGGAAGGAGAAGGTCGAAGCTCACCGCATTGCAGCGGAAAAGGATCCCAAGATTGCGCGAGAAGCTCGGATCTTGAAAGAAAGCCGTCGTTTACTGGTTCGGGAAATCGGTAAAAAGTCGCTCAAGGATCTCGAAGAAATCACGATTGGTTACGCCCGTATCGCAGAGTCTGCAGGGGATTCTCCCCAAGGGGTGGTCGCAACCAAGGACTATGAGCGAGTGTCCGAGATCCTCGATCTGGCCAAGAAGCAATACGGCGACTTGGAAGAGCGCGCTCAAGCCGACGAGGTCAAGCCGGAGCTGCCTGAAGAGAAACGTCGTATTCCCGGTAACCCCTTGGTGCGGTGATGGGGGCTGCTTTGTCCTTTACGACTTCCAGCTCAGAGCGCCTTTCTTCAGCGCATAGAGGTAGGCGAGAGTCAACACCGAGAGGAATGTGAGCATAGACCACAGAACCATGGTGTGTCCTTCCAGGATCAGGTCCTTGAACACCACGGCCCAAACGTAGCTGAATACGGCTTCAATATCGAAGATGACGAAAAGCATGGCTACGAGGTAAAACTTTACCGAGAAGCGGGGAGCACCATCGCCAACGGGGAGCATACCACACTCGTAGGCGTCGTTCTTGACTCCTTGGGCCTTGCCGCGTTTGCCCAAGTAAAGGCTCATCACCAATGCGATTACGGCGAAGCCGACAGCGAGGAGAATCTGAAGGAATACTGGGAAAAAATCGGAGAGCATGGCTTGAAAAGAAAAAACCCGCGTTGGGCAACGCGGGTTTTGTAAAAGATTGGCGGAAGATCGCCAGAAAGAAAGTTGAGAACTTACGCCTGCTGGTTGGCAAGGTTGTCGCTGTGAGCGTCCATGACCTTGTCGAGACCCTTGTACTCTTTGCCGTCCTTTTCAACGAGGCCGCGAGTCACAAGATTTTGCAATTTCTCATATGCACGGAGACGAAGCATTTCTTCGCCACCGCTTACTGCGTTGCGGGCTTTCAAGCGATCGAAGACCTTTTCAAAAAGTTCATTGAAACCAAAGAATTTCTTATCAGCAGAGAGAACCGTGACGAGTTCGTCAGTAACGTGGTCAGGGAGTCGACGGGAGAATCGGGTTCGTTTCGTAGTTGCCATAGTGGAGTTGAATTATAGTTTATTTTTGTGGCAAAAGCGACTCAAAAAAGAGACTTAGCCTATTTTTTAGAATTAGTTAATCAAGTAAATATTTAAGGTTTCTTAAGTTGATTTTGAAAAATCGTTGTCATTACTGGGATTCAATCTTGGAGCGTCACCGAATAATGTTTTAGCTTACTTAAATGATTGCAGCATTGAAGGGGGAGGTTTGGGATGCTCTCCCGAACCGGTTGGTGGTAGGTTGTGGTGGCGTGGGGTATCTGGTGCATGTGCCGATTTCGACATTCGATCGGCTCAATCCGTTCAAAGGTTCTGAAGTTTTCTTAAAAACTTACATGTATGTAAGAGAGAATATTCAAAATCTTTACGGGTTCGCCACCGACGAAGAGCGGGACTTGTTTTTGCTACTTATCGAGCGAGTCAGCGGGATTGGCCCCTCCATCGCGATGGCAATTCTCTCCGGGATGCCGGTGGAAGATTTTAAACGCTACGTAGTGGGAGCGGACGTGGCAGAGCTTTCCCGGATCAAAGGGTTGGGAAAAAAGACCGCCGAGCGGATTATCCTGGAGTTGAAGGACAAGGTCGGAGTGGTGGAGAGCTGGAATGTTGCCGATGAGGGGGCTGTCGCCAATGCTTCGCGTGATGCCGAGCTGGCGCTTATCGCCTTGGGTTACAAGCAAGCTGAGGCGCGCAAATCGATTACGGCGGCTAGTAAGGCCAATCCGGGAGCTGAAGTGGATGATTTGATTCGCGAGGCCTTGCGCGGTCTGAGTTAAGGTGCGAAGTCTTTTCATCGACACACGCTCTATGGTTTCTCTTTCTCAAATCAAAGAAGTCTGGCCTGAAGAAGGTCTATTCGCCGATAAAAGCTGGCACCTTTCGCCTGAACCGCTCTTTCTCGAAAGCAAGGAGGTTCGCGAGCTGGAACGAATGGGAGCGGTTCTGGCGAGCTTCCAGGAAGCCCAGGACCGAATCTATCGCCGTAGTGCGAAGGGTCGAGTGGCACCATGGGTAGCGGACCTTCTCGACCGGGGGAAGCCGGAGTGGATGACTGCTTGGCAGCGTGAGGGAGAGCAGGCTGAGGTGGTGCCGCGGGTGATTCGGCCGGACCTGCTCCTGACCGAAGACGGTTTCGCAATCACCGAGCTGGATTCCGTGCCGGGTGGTATGGGGGTCACTGCGTGGTTGGGTGGGCTTTACAAGGAGGTGCTTGGCGGGGAGAACGGCATGCTGGAAGGGCTGGAAGCCATCTTGCCGGAGTCTGGAAAAATTTGGGTGTCCGATGAGTCCGGCGACTATCGCCCTGAAATGAAGTGGTTGGCCGACAGAATGGGCAAGGCTTCGGTCCATCGCGCGGAAGAGTGGGCGGGGGAAGCTGGTTATCGCTTCTTTGAGCTGTTTGACTGGGAGTCGATTCCCGGCCTGAAGGAGAATTCCGGTAAACGGGACCTGTCGCCCCCGGTGAAGCCACTCTTCGAAGAGAAGCTGTGGCTGGCATTGCTCCACACCCCGGGCTTGAAAGCAATTTGGCAGCAGGAATTACGAGGAAAGCACTTCGAGCAGCTGAAAAAGTGGATTCCAATGGGCTGGGTGCTCGATCCAGAGCCGTTGCCTCCCCAGGCCGCTTTGCCGAGATTGGAGGTCAACTCATGGGCGGAGGTGGGAGCCATGAGTCAGAAGGAGCGCCAACTGGTGCTCAAGGTCTCTGGGTTCAGTGAACTGGCGTGGGGGAGCCGTGGAGTTCACGTGGGTCACGACGAGCCTGGAGAGCGATGGGCAGGCTTGATCAAGCAAGCGACCGAGGATTTCACCAGTCAGCCGTGGATGATGCAGGAGTTTCGCGAGGCGAAGCAGATTGAGCATCCCTACTTTGACTCCGATTCGGGAGAGGTAAAGATCATGGCAGGTCGCGCCCGCTTGTGTCCTTACTATTTTGTTACTGGAGAAGGAGTTAAGTTGGGAGGCTGCTTGGCGACGATTGTCCCGGCGGATAAGAAAAAGATTCACGGAATGCAAGACGCCATCTTGGTCCCCGTGGCGTTGAAAGAGCCGCAATAAGCCTTGGATTTCCTCGTTTTTTCGCGCGAGGCGGGATAGTCGAAACTCTATCATGTCGAAAAAAATACTACAAAAGATAGGGGTATTGAAATTTATGTGACATAATGCCATTCTAACAGGTCGAAAGAGACTCAGGATGGCAGAGGAAGATTCAAAGAATTTCATGGGCAGCAGGTGGACTCTACTGGGAGTCATATCTCTGGTCGGCGTGGTTGGTTCTTTGATCCTTCCGTTCGTTGTTGAAGAGCTGGATTCGCGTGAATCAGAAGCAAATTCGACGTCGCTGGAGCAAGGCGGCCTTCGGGATGGAGGAGAGATGGAAATTGCGGGGAGAGCTAAAGAGGGCGATGTTCCGCAACCCGATGAAGAGGAATCCAGAGATGCCGACGACGCTCTCCAGCGGACCCTACAGTAAAGGGGTTCTCGCCTAACGGCGAAAGATGAGCAGCTTTCTCGCAAAGAAATTCCCAATCGCAGCCACCGCCGGGAATCCGATGTTGGCGATGTGGGTGTTCAGAGAGAAAGTCCGAATGATGAGGTCGAGCGAATACAGGGCGGGAAAGAATCCAATGGCCGAAGCCAGAAAAAAAAGGCCGACCTCCGTCTTGCGGTTGAAGCGACCACTTTGAAAGACAAAGCGGACGTTGAGGAAATAGGCAACGGTGTTGGAGAAAAAGAAGGCCACCGTATTATTGATGGCCGAGCGTCGGAAGCGAAGTTCGTCTCCCAGGCTTTCGTCGAACGCGGGGCTGAGGGTGTGGCCTAGAATATTCACAATTGTCCAGTGGACTGTGAAAGCTGTCCCTCCGCAGATCAGGTACTTCCCAAATTGAAGGGCAAAAGGTGGGGTTGATGAGAGAAGCTTCTTCGCAGGGAACATGGGCGGAGGGACGCTATCTCGCCGCGTCCTGCTGCCAAAGGCTAAAATGGCTTCAAAAGTATGGCTTGCGATAGGTTTTCTTTTGAACAGTCGTTACGAGGGGTTGCCTAGTGTCAGGCGAGGTGAAATAGTCCCGCTCGGAATCATTTCGCAACGCTATGCTAGCTATTTTAAGAATTCAAAATCTCGCCTTGGTCGATCAATTGGTGTGGGAAGTCGGTCGGGGGCTGGTGGGGGTGACCGGTGAGACGGGAGCAGGGAAGTCGGTGATTGTCGGGGCTTTGAAGCTGGTGTTGGGCGAGCGGGCAGACAAGGGGTTGATTCGGACCGGGGAAACGGCATGCACGGTCGAGGCGGTTTTCGATCTGGCTGATACAAGCGCGATTGATGCCCTTCTGGAAGACGCGGGAATGGCTCCTTGTGAGGACGGCCAGCTCATTGTGCGCCGGGTTGTGGGGGAAAGAGGCAATCGCCAGTTTGTGAACGACTCGCCAGCCACTTTGAACCTTCTCAAGTTGCTCGCGGATCGGCTGGTGGACCTGCATGGACCGGGGGAGCAACAGAGCCTGCACTCGGTCGAGCGACAGTTGGGAATGCTGGATGCTTATGCCGATGGCGATAAGGCCTTGCGCAAATACCGCGCGGCGTGGCGGGAGTTCGTCGATGCAAGGGAGAGCTTTGAGGAACTGCGAAGCTCCGAGGAAGCGGGTGACTCCGAGTTGGAGCTCCTTCGCCACAAGTTGGGCGAGATCGAAAGCGCGGAAATTAATTTGGAAGAAATGGAGGGGTTGGAAGAGCGCTATCAGCAGGTCTCCAACGGTGCGCGCTTGGCGGAGTTGTCGGGGGAAGCGGTGGCGCTGTTGTCGGGCGATAGTGGGGTAGTCGGGCAATTGGGCGAACTGCAGCGATTGGCCCGCGAGCTTGAGCGATTGGATGTGAGCAACGAAGAACGCTTCGCGGGCTTGGAAACCGCTTTGGTTGAACTCGAGGAATTGGAAGGAAGTGTCAGGGATTATTTGGAGGATTTGGAGATCGATCCTGCCGAGGCCCGCGAGTTGGAAGAGAGAGTCGACCTTCTTGAGTCTTTGAAGCGAAAGTATGGTCCCACCCTGGAAGACGTGGTTGCGACAGGGGACGCGGCTGCGGCCAAGCTGGATACCATGGAGAATCGAGGCGAACGTCTTGCCGAGCTGCGTCAAGCCATGGATGAGGCGCAGGTGAAGGTTCAGTCGGCAGGCCGGGAGCTCAGCCGCTTGCGGAAAAGGGGGGCACCCCGCTTGTCCAAGGAAGTGAAGGTCCACTTGCGCGACTTGGGGTTCAAGCAGGCTGAGTTCGAGGCTGTGTTGCAGAAGCGCAAGGAGGCTGGCCCTCACGGCTTGGAGGAAGTGGAATTTCAATTTGGCCCCAACCCCGGCGAACCCCTCAAGCCCCTGCGCAAGGTGGGTTCCAGCGGCGAGCTCGCCCGCGTGATGTTGGCGGTGAAGAGTTCGTTGGCTGAGAAAGACAATACCCCCCTCATGGTCTTCGACGAAATCGATGCCAATGTGGGTGGCGAGGTCGCGGCGGCAGTTGGTCGTAAGATGGCCGGGCTGGGTGAGGCGCACCAAGTCGTCAGTATCACGCACTTTCCGCAGGTGGCGGCGGTGGCAGCCAATCACTACCTCGTTGAAAAAGTGGTGGAGAAAGGCCGGACCTTTTCCCGTTTGCGCGAGGTCACGGGCGATGAGCGGGTCAACGAGTTGGTGCGCATGCTGGGCAGCGGAGGCAAAGAGGCCAAATCCATGGCTCGCAAACTTTTGGAAAAACCGTAGAAACTGACCGCGATGAAAGACTATCGAATTGCCCGAATCGAAAAACAGGCTGAGGCGGTGTGGGGAAAGGACCGTTCGCCCAAGGAAATGTTGGTCATCGGTCGTCGTGAATGGATCGGCCTCCCGCAGCTCGGAGTTTCGGCCCTGCACGGGAAAATCGATACCGGAGCCTACCGTTCCAGTCTCCACGCTGAACAAGTGGAGGCCTTCATGAGGGAAGATGAGGAGTGGGTCCGCTTCATCACCCACTCCCAGGATGGACGGGAGGTGGCCTGTCAGTGCGAAGTGGCCTTTCGCAAAAGAGTGAAGAGTTCGAACGGGGAGGCTCGGGAGCGCTACTTTCTCCGCACGAAGTTTCGCACTCCACGGGGATTGGAGTGGCCGGTCTTGGTGAGCCTGGCAGACCGCTCGGAGATGACTTTCCCGCTTCTCATCGGTCGTCGCGCCCTCAGTCGTCGCTTTGTCGTCGACACCTCACAAAGTCATTTGCTCGGCTCGCAAGGGGATCTCACTGGCAAGCACTGGAAGCGAAAGCGCAAAGAAAATCAGCAAGGAGAATAGGCGTCTCGCCTGTTCATCTGCGTCCCCAGTCAAGTCGAGCACCGACAAGCCATCGATCGATGAGCAGCGGAAAAGTTGGCTCCATGGCGCTACCTTCGTTCCGGCACGGACCACGAGTTTTCAGCTCGCTCCAACGAACCAATTCCCCGAAAGTAACGCATATCTCTGACGTGGGAACGGGCAAGAGACATTCCAGTCTCTTGTAGTGCCGGAGTCTGGAAAGACCCCGGTACAATCCCTCGCCGGGAGGCGTGCGCCACTGACCTCTTTCCGCTCTTTGCGGCAGGTATCCTGCTTCGTAGGAGCTGATTCTAGCTTGAGAGCCCTGCCTCGACATCTGATCAAGGGTTCACTGGCGGGGACGCCCGTGCTCCTTGATCATTTAAGCCGAGGCTCGTGCTTGCCTCGCGGGGTGGGTTCACTAAGTTCAATCGCAATGTCATCCGATTCCTTTGTTCACCTCCACTTGCACACTGAGTATTCGACTCTCGACGGAGCGGTTCGCATCAAGGATTTGGCCCAGCGGGCTGCGGAATTGGGGATGCCCGCGGTGGCGATGACCGACCACGGAAACCTTTACGGGGCGGTCAATTTTTTCCTCAAATGCCAGGAGGCGGGAGTGAAGCCCATCTTCGGCTGCGAGATCTATCTGGCTCCCTTTTCCCTAGAGGACAAAAAGGAGGTTCCCGGGCGCAAGCGAGCGACCCACTTGACCCTCTTAGCCGAGAATGAAACCGGCTGGCAGAATCTCACCAAGTTGGTCACCCGGGGGCACCTCGATGGGCTCTACTACGGCAAGCCGAGGGTCGATCGGGATGTCCTGCGCGAGTTCTCGGAGGGCATCATTTGTTTGAGCGGCTGCATCAGCGGACCGGTGAACGAATGGATCTTGAAGGGGCAGGAGGACAAGGCGCGCGAGACCTTGATCGAGCTGGAGGAGATCTTCGGGAAAGAGAATTTTTACGTAGAGATTCACGATCACGGTCTCGAGGACCAGAACACGGTGCGCCCGGTCTTGGTGAAGCTGGCCGCCGAACGGGGGCTCAAGCTCGTGGCCGCGAATGACGTTCACTTCATGAATCGTGATGACCATGAGTCTCACGATGTGATGATTTGCATCGGCACCGGCAAGCTGCTCTTCGACTCCGATCGGATGCGCTATTCGCCTGAGGTCTACTTCAAGACTGCCGAGGAGATGCGGGAGCTTTTTGCCGATTATCCCGGAGCCTGCGATGCGACCTTGGAGATTGCGGAGCGCTGTAATGTGGTCCTGCACCTGGATGCCACCAGTTCCGAAAAGTATCCTCAGTTCGATGCCCCCGATGGTTCGCCCCGGGAGGAGTATTTTCGAAAAGTTTGTGTAGAGGGCATGGAGGAGCGCTATGCCGACGGCCGCTTGGAGCAGTTGGCCAAGTATCTCGAAAAATCGCCGGAGGAAATGCAAAAGGTGCTCGAGGACCGCCTCGACTACGAGATTGGCATTATCAACCAGTTGGGATTCGCCAGTTACTTCCTAATTACCGCGGACTTCATTCAATGGGGGCGGGACCAGGGGATTCCGGTGGGACCAGGCCGTGGTTCGGCAGCGGGTTCCTTGGTTGCTTATACTCTAGCGATTACGGATATTTGTCCGATGCGGTTCGGGCTCCTGTTCGAACGATTCCTCAACCCGGAGCGGGTGAGCCCTCCCGATGTCGATATTGACTTTTGCCAAAGCCGCCGGGCCGAGGTGATCGAGTATGTGCGGCAAAAATATGGCGAGCGCTGCGTCTCCCACATCATTACTTACGGGACCTTGGGCGCGAAGAGTGTCCTGCGGGATATTTCGCGCGTGATGGGCCTGAGCTACGGCGATGGTGACAAACTGGCCAAGATGATTGAGACCAAGCCGGGGGTCAAGTTGGCGGGCGAATATGAGGCCAAGGAGGAGCTGCGGGAGATGATCGAGGGCAGCAGCACCTATCGCGAGCTCTGGGACCACGCCTTGAAGCTCGAAGGCCTGACCCGAAACGTCGGGATTCACGCGGCGGGGGTGGTGATTGGCGACCGGGACCTGGACGAGCACGTGCCGCTGACCCGAGGCAACGAGGGTGAGGTGGTTACCCAATACGACATGGGGGCCATCACCGAGGTGGGGCTGCTGAAAATGGACTTTTTGGGACTGAAAAACTTGACCGTGATTCAGGATGCGGTGGGGCATATCCACAAGCACACCCCCGATTTCGATATCCGCACGATTTCTCTCGAGGATCAGCCGACTTTCGACCTTTTGGATCGAGGCGAGACGATGGGGGTTTTCCAGCTGGAGTCCGGTGGTATGACCGAGACCTGCAAGCGCTACGGAGTACGCAGGATCGAAGACATTATTGACCTTCTCGCGCTCTATCGACCGGGTGCGATGCAGTTCATCGATGAGATGATTGAGGTGAAGGAAGGGCGCAAAAAAGTGGCCTACGAGCATCCCTTGTTGGAGACCATTTGCGGAGACACCTATGGCATCATGATTTATCAGGAGCAGGTGCAGAATGCGGCCAAGATCCTCGCGGGTTATACCCTCGGTGGTGCGGATATTCTGCGGCGGGCGATGGGTAAGAAAAAGGCTTCCGAGATGGCCAAGCAGCGAGATTTGTTCGTGAAGGGTGCCAAGGAGGTCAATGATATCGATGCTAAGCTGGCCAACCGAATCTTCGACAAAATTGCCAGCTTTGCGGGTTACGGTTTCAACAAGTCCCACTCCGCTTGTTACGGGCACATTTCCTATTGGACGGCCTATCTGAAGGCGAATTTCCCCGTTGAGTTCATGGCCGCTCTTCTTTCCAACGAGATCAACAACACCGACAAAATCGGGGTTTTCGTCGCGGAATGTCACCGCATGGGGATTGAGATTTTGCCTCCGGATCTGAATCGCTCCCAATTGCGCTTTGCCCCTGAAGAGGCGGGCGGACGCCTGGCGATTCGCTACGGTTTGGCCGCGATTAAGAACGTGGGGGAGGCCGCCATGGCGCGTTCCATTCAATGCCGCGAGGCGGACGGTCCCTTCGCTTCTTTGGAGGATTTCACCAATCGCCTGGACTCCAAGATCGTCAACAAACGAATTCTGGAAAATCTCGCAAAGGCGGGGGCTCTCGATTGGACGGGCGAAACCCGGGCCGGAATGTGTGGGCGTCTCGAGCTGGTGGTCGCTTCTGCTAGTTCCGCCCAACGGGACAAGGCGGCAGGACAGGGCGCGCTTTTCGACACCATGGACTTTGCCGGATCTCCGGAGCCCGCTGCCGAAGCTGGAGTGCCGGCGGTGGCCGAGTGGCCCAAGGAAGAGCGCCTGGAGCAGGAAAAAGAGCTCCTCGGATTCTACGTCACAGGTCACCCGCTGGATAAATTCCGTGGCCTCATTGACTCCGACAAGTTTGAGCAGTTGGGGCTAGTTGACGAATTGGATTTGACCGACGGGCGGGGCAAGATCGACCGTCGGAAGCGATTCGTTTTCGCCGGAATGATTCGCAGCGTCGAGCACCGCACCACCAAGATGGGCAAGCCGTTCGGGATTCTCGTCGTGGAAGATTTCACCGGGAGCCGGGAGTTGATGTGCTGGGCGGAGAGTTACTCGCCGGCACGCGAAGCCGGATTGATGGAGGCGGGCCAGATTATTAAATTCAAGGCCGCCATCAATATTGACGATCGAACCGAGCAACGCCGACTGACCGGCAGTGAATTCCGGGAGCTGAAGCCTGCAAAGAGTAAAGCGGGGGCGAAAAAGGCCGCTTTGGAGCTACAAGTGAGGGTTGCTCGAAACAGTCGCAAAGATTTGGAACAAATTCGGGATGTCCTGGCGCTTCATCCTGGGCGCACCCCTGTTTATCTTCACGTTCTCAATGGTGCGGGCAAAAGAGCCACCGTCGAAGTGGGGGAGGAATATTGGGTCAAAGCTGGTCCGGAATTGGAGGCTGCAATCGGGCGTTGGGCGAGTTGAGTTCAAAAAATATTGAACTCTTGAAGTCTTTTTGCCAGCGTCCGGACATGTCGGAAGCTGTTGCTAGTTCTGAATCCGGTCTCACCGAAATGGAGAGCGCCACAATCGCTTATTTTTGCGATGGAGTGCGTGTCTTGGGATTACCTCCTTCAGTCGGCGAAATCTATGGGCTCCTTTTTATCTCGCAGAAGCCACTATCGCAGGCGGATTTCGTTGAGCGTCTGGGTATTAGCAAGGGTTCCGCAAGCCAAGGGTTGAGTTTGCTGAAAGCTCTGGGAGCTCTCAACGAGGCGAAAGGACCTGATTCCCGCCGAAACTATTTTGAGGCGAACTTAAATCTCAAGCGTCTGGTCGGCGGCTTTATTCGAAATCAGGTCAGGCCTCATCTTCGGAGCGGCGAAGCGAAACTAGATGGTCTTCAATCGATTGCAGAGCTGGAAGAGGATCCAGAACAGCGCGCTTTCGTGCAAGAGCGTCTCGGAAAGCTAGAGCGTTGGTCTCAACGGGGCCAAATGGTATTGCCAATTCTACAACGTTTTCTAGGAGAATGAGTGAAGAGCTTCCGGAGTATAATCCGCAATGGTACTGTCTCCGGACCCAGACCAAGCGAGAGCATATCGCGGCGACGACTGTGCGGCATCATTTCGGCAGTGAAATCGAAGTGTTTTGTCCACGGATCAAATTCAAAAAGCCGACTCGTCGCGGGGTTATCTGGTGGGTAGAGCCACTCTTTCCTGGATATTTTTTGGCTAAGTTTGACGTGCCCACCCATTTGCGTGACTTATTACATTTGAACGGTGTAAGCGGGGCGGTGCAATTTGGAAGGGTGCTCCCGCCGGTTTCAGAAAAGTTCGTCAGCGAGCTCAGGCAAGAGTTTACCGTTGAGGAGCAAGATGAGGCAATTCTGACAATCGAGAAGAAGTTGGGAGTCGGTGATGAGGTCGAGCTCGTCGACGGGGCGTTCCGTGGGGTAGGGGGGGTTGTGGTGGAGGTCTTGCCCTCGAAAGAGCGAGTTCAGGTTTTGCTGGAAATGATGGGAGAAACCCGGCCCGTTGAGCTCGACATTTACTCTCTCTTGGTCCGGGAAAAAGCCAGCTGACCTAACTTGGTTCATTTTTTATTGAACTCATCTCCCCAGTGTTATTTATGGGAGCCGTGCTGCGCGATAGGCAAAGCTTTCCTCAGGTCTCTTTTTCGAAGATTGACCAATGGCGGACGCATGCGTAAAATCAATGTCCCCTGACAGTTCAATCTTAAAGACTGACAGTTTACCCCAGAAGACAACTAATGAGTAAGAAAGTATTAATCGCCGGCGGTGGAGGATTCATCGGTGGCCATCTCGCGAAGAGCCATCTCGAACGCGGCAACCAAGTCGTTATCGCTGACATCAAGCCTTTGAGTGAGTGGTATCAGCTTCATGAAGACGCCGAGAACATCTCCGCTAATATGGAGGAGAAGGACGCCTGCTTCAAGGTGATGGAAGGCTGTGATGAGGTCTACAATCTTGCTTGTAATATGGGGGGGATGGGATTCATCGAGAATAACCGTTCGCTTTGCATGCTCAGTGTTTTGATTAATACCCACATGCTCATGGCTGCCAAGGAGCAGGGCGTGAAGGATTATTTCTACAGCTCCAGCGCCTGCATTTATCCGGATTTCAAGCAAACTGATGCGGCAGTTATCGCTCTTAAGGAGGAGGATGCTTATCCAGCAATGCCTGAGAATGGTTATGGTTGGGAGAAGTTGTTCTCCGAGCGTCTCTGTAAGAATTTCGAAGAAGATTTCAACTTCATCTCCAAGGTTTACCGTTTCCACAACGTCTATGGACCCTTCGGAACATGGGATGGTGGTCGCGAGAAGGCGCCTGCCGCGATGTGCCGCAAGGTCATTGAGTGCATCGATAAGGGTCAGCTTGAGATGGAGATTTGGGGAGACGGGGAGCAAACTCGCTCCTTCATGTATATCGATGACTGTGTGACCGGAATCGACAAGCTCATGGCATCCGACGTAACTGACCCCCTCAACCTTGGGCGGAGTGAATTGGTTACTATCAACGGTCTTCTTGATATCGTTGAGAATATTGCCGGGGTGAAGGTGAAGCGTAACTACAACCTCGACGCTCCACAAGGAGTGCGCGGTCGCAACTCCGACAATACCATGATTAAGCAGAAGCTCGGCTGGGAGCCAGAGATCGACTTGGTCACGGGTATGGAGAAGACCTATCACTGGATCAAAGAGCAGTATGATCGCCGCAAGTTGGGCGAGACTGTGGTTCAGTAGCTCGTTTCGCACTTGAAGTGCCCGGCGTAGAAGCGGCGAATTGAAAGGCCGCTAGACAGTTCATGTTGTCAAAAGCACATAGTTTCGGGCAATTAGTGCGAGTTATCAGTACAAATTGTACTGTGACAAGCTATGCAAAGCTTGGCTGTGATTTGGGAGACTACTGCAAAGAGGTTCAGAGTGAACCTCTTTCAGTAGACTTTACCAATGTTCACATTGTGGCGATGCGGGATTCAGATGAAGAGTTCCGTCGAATGACTGGATCCGTTGATCTCTTTGTTCCTGATAGCACCGTCCTCACATGGGCGGTGAATCTTCGGGGGGGGAAGATGAAGGACCGTGTTTATGGGCCTAGTTTCTTGAGTCATATGATTGAAAGTACGCCGGAGCATTTGACTCACTATTTTCTCGGCGGTTCTCAAGAATGTCTCGACCGTTTGTTGGAAAATATCCATAGGCGGAATCCCGCCTTTAAGGTAGTTGGATCTCGCAATGGTTATTTTGGTTCAAGCGAAGAGAATGATATTCTTTCTGATATTAATGCGGTCAACCCCGATGTTGTTTGGGTCGGATTGGGCACGCCGAAACAGCAAGATTGGATCAATCGCTTCAAATCTGAATTGAAAGCAAAGGCCTTGTTGGCTGTAGGATTTGCTTTTGATGTCAATGCTGGTACAAAAAAAGATGCCCCAGACTGGATGCAGCGGGCCGGGCTCACTTGGTTTTATCGATTAACGCAAGAGCCTAGTCGTTTGTGGGAGCGCTATTTGGTCTTTAATTCCATGTTTGTTCAGAGATTGGGCAAACAAGTGTTTCAGGATGGTTTGAATGGCTGCCAGACGATAGTCGAGGAAAGTGACGAGACGCTGACCAATTTTGATGGGAAATCTGAGCATTTGGAAGTCGGAGCACACTCTAGTAATAGACGCGCGGCATCACTGCAAATTAAGCCGAGGAGCAATGTCCTCGGAGTTGGCATTAGTGCGATCAACCTCGACGAAGCCATCCAAACTGTAATTGATGGCGCCTTAGACAAGGCAGGGGGCGGAAAATATGTGACTGTCACTGGAGTTCACGGGGTTATGGAGTCCCAACGAGACCCGTATCTAAAAGAAGTGCACAACTCCTCTTTCCTGTCGACACCCGATGGAATGCCGATGGTTTGGGTCGGGAGGTGGAATGGGTTCGCTCAAATCTCTAGAGTCTATGGACCGGATCTAATGCTTGGAGTGGTAGAGAAATCAGCTGGACAAGGGATGAAGCATTTCTTTTTTGGAGGGAAAGAGGGGATAGCCCAAGAATTGTCTTCTCGCTTGCAGAGTTGGTATCCGGACATGAAAGCAGTTGGGGCTCTGACTCCACCGTTCCGTGAACTCAATGAAGACGAATTGTCTGATTTCGTTGCTGAGTTGAACAAAACTCGGCCGCATTTTCTTTGGGTGGGCTTGAGCACTCCAAAGCAGGAGAAGTTTATGTTTGAACTTCTAAAGAGGTATCCGAGTCTCTCTACAGATTGGCCACATCGCCTGGTAATGTTGGGCGTAGGCGCCGCTTTTGATTTTCATACTGGACATCTTGCACAAGCACCTAGGTGGATGCAGAAAAGCGGGCTTGAATGGTTCTTTCGTCTGCTGATGGAACCTCGGCGCCTGTTTAGACGGTATTCCATAAATAATTCGACTTTTGTTTGGAGAATTTTTCAACAGATGACAGACATTAAAAACTATCGTATAAATTTTTAGCGGAATTTTATTGTGGCAGAAAATATTCATCCTGATTTCGAGCGTTTCGTTTCTCGTAAAGGTAAAGAAAAACTTTTGGGTCAGAACGGCATCGTTCTCTGGCTTTACGGAATGTCGGGGTCCGGGAAATCGACGATTGCGACCGAGGTTGAAAAACAACTTGCGGCCCAAGGTCGCTTTACTGTTGTTCTCGATGGTGACAACCTCCGTAGTGGTTTGAATGCAGACTTGGGTTTCACCAATGAAGCTCGTAATGAAAATGTTCGCCGCACCGCCGAGGTCGCCAAGCTCTTTGCTTCTCAGGGCGTCATAACTCTGATTTCGGTTATTACCCCACTGCGGCGCTTTCGCGAAATGGCCCGGGGGATTGTGGGCGAAGATTTTCGCGAAATCTATGTCAAAGCAGACTTCGAGACATGCGCTCGAAGAGACCCCAAAGGTCTTTACGCCAAAGTGGCGGATGGCAAAGTGGCCAACTTTACCGGCAAAGACAGCAGCTTCGAAGAGCCCGAGGAAGCCGAACTTATTTTAGATACTCAAAAACTTAGTCCTACACAAAGCGCCACAGAAGTTCTGTCGCTCATTTCCGGACTCTCCAAATAGAAAGAACGATGCCTGATTATTCACTCAGTCACTTAGATCAACTCGAAGCGGAAGCAATATTTATTCTCCGCGAAACCGCAGCCCAATTTGAGAATCCCGCTCTCCTTTTTTCGGGAGGAAAAGATTCCATTGTAATGGCTCACCTAGCTGCGAAAGCCTTTTGGCCTTCTCGTTTACCATTCCCCTTGGTTCATGTGGATACTGGTCACAACTTTGCCGAAACGATGACCTATCGCGACGAGTTTGTTGAGAAAATCAATGCGCGACTCGTTGTAGGTTCAGTCCAAGAGTCAATCGACAAGGGGCGGGTCGTAGAGGAAAAAGGAGTGAACGCTTCCCGTAATCGGGCACAGATTATTACCTTACTGGATACCATCGAAGAGCATCAGTTCGATGCCGCCCTGGGTGGAGGCCGTCGTGACGAGGAAAAAGCCCGTGCTAAAGAGCGTTTCTTCTCACATCGCGATGACTTCGGGCAATGGGATCCCAAGAATCAGCGCCCTGAGCTTTGGAATCTTTTCAACGGTCGCATGCATCAGGGAGAAAATTTCCGAGTTTTTCCTCTTTCCAATTTCACTGAAATGGATGTTTGGATGTATATGAAGCGGGAAGGTATTGTTCTTCCGAGTCTCTATTACGCCCATGAACGGGATTGTGTCATTCGCAACGGCACTATTTTGGCTGTTTCTGAATTTGTGCAACCTCGCGACGGTGAAGAAGTGAAGAATATGCGTATTCGCTTCCGCACTATGGGTGACGCGACCATTACCGGTGCCGTTGAGTCAGATGCGGACACAATCGAAAAAATCATCGATGAAGTCGCAGCCGCCCGTCAAACCGAACGTGGAAATCGGGCTGACGACAAGCGTTCGGAAACTGCAATGGAAGACCGTAAAAAAGAAGGATATTTTTAGAAGTCCCTCTCTCATACACAGATTATTAAAAAAATACCACTTTCATGGACCTACTCAGATTTACTACTGCCGGTTCCGTTGACGACGGAAAATCCACCCTCATTGGTCGTCTTCTATACGACTCCAAGTCTATTTTCGAGGATCAACTCGAAGCCATTGAGGAGAGCTCAAAGAAGAAAGGAGACGAACACGTCAATCTTGCGCTCCTTACCGACGGTCTTAAGGCCGAACGGGAGCAAGGGATTACTATTGACGTAGCCTATCGCTATTTTGCCACTCCTAAGCGGAAATTCATTATCGCCGATACTCCTGGCCACGTGCAATACACGCGTAACATGGTGACTGGTGCCTCTACCGCAAATTTGGCCATCATCTTGGTGGACGCTCGCAAGGGCATTATCGAGCAAACCAAACGACACTCTTTCATCGCAGACCTCTTACGCATTCAGCATGTTGTCCTTGCTGTTAATAAGATGGATCTCGTCGACTATTCGGAAGGGCGCTTCAACGAGATCGTTGCAGAATACGAGTCTTTTGCCTCTCGCTTAGGAAATATCGTTGATATTGAGCCCATTCCGATTTCTGCGCTCAATGGAGATAACGTCGTTGATAAATCTACCAACATGGATTGGTATCAAGGTCCTACCTTCCTCTATCACTTGGAGAATGTCTACATCGGCGGAGAAGAGAACCACGTTGATGCGCGTTTTCCCGTCCAATGGGTTATCCGTCCTCAAAGTGACAATTGGCATGACTTCCGTGGTTTTGCCGGTCGGGTCGCAGGGGGAGTTTTCCGTCCTGGTGATGAGGTCGCTGCGTTGCCGTCCGGATTCAAGACTTCTATCAAGTCGATTTACCTTGACGGCAAAGAGATTGAGGAAGCGTTTGCACCTCAGTCGATTTGCATCACCCTTAATGATGAAATTGACCTCTCGCGTGGCGATATGATTGCAAAACCAAACAATCAACCCAAAGTCGAGCAGGACATTGAGGCAATGGTTTGTTGGTTCTCAAGCACTCCCATGCAGACGCGAGGTAAATACATCATTAAGCATACCAGCCACGAGACTCAGGCCGTTATTCGTGAAATGCGCTATCAAGTAGATGTAAATACCTTGCACAAGGTTGAGGATGCTATCTCGCTCAACCTCAATGAGATTGGACGTGTGACTCTCCGAACAGCTGCGCCTCTTCTTCACGACAATTATCGTAAGAATCGACTCACAGGCTCCTTCATTCTTGTTGATCCTGGCACTAACGAAACTGTTGGTGCAGGCATGATCGTCTAAGTGCTAATCGGGTTCTTTACTGGCTGTCGTGTTAGAACAAAAAGACTAAAGAAAGTTCGAAAGTGAAAAAGCAGTTAATTTGAGAGTGTCTTGGGGAAGTTCTATCACTTTCCCCATCTTTGGAAAAGCAATCGAAAGCCCTTATTCGAGATTAATTGACTTTGTTTATTATTGAATTGCTTTAGCCCGTGTAGGCAAATTAAAAGCTTTTCAAAACTATAAGTAGAATTTGGCAAGTTCTTATAACCAGCGCGCCGTCAAATCAGTTGCCGGGCTACTACGGAAAGTAAAACAGCGTTCACCGTTTCTTTTCCCGTTGGACCCAACGGGTCTAGTTTTGGGCTCTTCTCGACAAGAGGGTTTGCCAATACAATCGCGACCGCTACAAAGTCACTAATGACACTTACATCAAATTTCACCTGGATGCCTGCCATTTCTCCGAATTCTCAGACATAAGGAGGCCGGAATTCGAAACTTGGTGCAGTGACAAACCCTCAAGGAAAGTTCCTCAACCTCAAATTAGTTCCAAGCAATCGAGTTGGGATAACAAGCGGCGAGTGAAGTGCTAGGCATTGTTCGCGACAAGATTGTCATCGGGGCCAGAGGCTACGATAGCGATGAGCTTCGCAACTATATTTTTGAGAGTGGTGGCACCGTCACGATTCCTCGAAGAAAAACCACAGCCGCTTTGTCCTTTCTTTAAACTGCCTTGGAAAAGTGTGATGAGGTAGACTCCGAAAATCAGGTCAGAGGTTAAGCGATAATTTTAGTGTGATTACCGTGAAGAGTTGGCGTCAGAGCCTCCTAAGTTTTGAAAAAACAGGATTTAGCGTGTAGACCAGTAAAAGAAACGAGCAAGCGTTTTCATGGCTCAAAAAGCCAGCTTCTGCAAACATTTTAAAAAATGTCTGACCTTCTCTAGACTAATAATTAGCGTTAAATTAATCAATCGAATAAACAAAACCTGGCAAGTTTATTAATGTCTGATGGCATGTTTAAAAAATTATGGAAGTCCAATAATGCGACCCAACTAGCAACGCTTTCAGCAAAGCCTCTGAATCTCTTGGTGTTTATGCCGGTTCTCTTGATCCAGCTAGAGGTTTGGGAGTCAACTTTGTTCTTACTTTATTTAAGTAATGCTGTATTTTGCAATATAGTCGTTCGCCGGATCGGAAGTATCTTTACCCGGGCTCTTTCGATTGCTATCGGAGGCCAGGCTTCTCTTTCAGAAAAGAGGAGAGATGTGGTCTCCAGAAACTCGCCTAATAACGAGCCTGATTGGAAAGCTTTCTGGAGTTGTTTCAAAACACTCCAGCGGATGCAGTTTTTTGCAGCAGGAGTAATGATTCTCTTTGTTGCCTTTCTCAATTATGCAGCAACCATAAAAATTGCTGGGAGTGGATTGAGTACAAATCTCGGTTATCTCTATTTACTCATATTTCTTGGAACGTTACGGCCTTACTTGAATTCGTTCGGTTTTTCCTATATAGCAGCCCAACGGGCCGCAGGACGAGTAAGCTTAAATAATCGTATTGACCTACTCAGGGTTCTACTCCAAAACTTAGGCGGTACATTATCGCTGTTAATGGGCGGAGGTCTTGCCGGAGTTTTAATTGTCTATGTTGCTGGAGAGGCTTTGTTTCGTGTTTGCGTTGCGATAAGTGTTCTTCGCCTAAAGAAGAACACTTTTCAGGAGAAAGCGGAGCCTTCTATGGCGATTTTCAAAGACCTATTAGGACCGGTTCTTAAGAATTTGGCATCAGGAATGGCGACTTCTGTAGAGCGATTAAGTGTCAACCTTCTCCCGATTTATTTCTCGCCGGCACTAGTTGGAGACTATCTCTTTACTCGATATCTTCTAACCACTTGTTCTCAGGTGGGTCAATCTCTATGGAATGCTAATTTTACCCTCTGGGTTAAGTTTTATGTTCAAGGGCGTTGGGATAAAATCCAAAAGTCGGTAAATCGGACCGCTCTGTTGAGTTTATCACTCTACTTCGTGAGTGTTCTTATCCTTTTAGTGGGTTATTCGATTGCAATAAAATACTTCTCTTTTTCGAAGGGGATCTTGAATGGCTGGCCTCTTGCTGTCTTAACAATTTGTTCCATTGCTGAGTTTCTTGTTTATTCATCAAACTCGGTAGGTCGTATCTTTGAGTATAATATTGATTTCAAGCCTTCAATAATTGGAATGCTTATAACAGTGCCTTTAGTTGGATTGTCGTTGCTATTAGGATGGTTTGTAGCGTTTGTTGCAGCGGTGAAGCTTCCCGTAGTGATTGCTAATGCCTTTTGTGGCTTCCGTTTATATCTAAAGAAAATTTCAGCTTGAATCTGTTAGAGGTTTTAGTTCTAAATTCAATGCTATTATCAAAAAATAGTCAGTTTTTATACGTGCACATTCCGAAATCCGGAGGGACTAGTGTTAGGGGGGCGCTGCATGATTTTGCGAACCAACCGAATCGCTCGATACTATCCAAAATCAGGAGAAAGGTGGGCACTCACGCTAGAACTTGGAAAACTTTCAATTTTGATAATTATCCCCATGCGGGGATGGCGTTTGCTGAGGAGCTAGTTCCGGAGGAGATTTTTGCAGAATTGACGAAATTTGCGGTCGTTAGAGAACCTCTTGCATGGGTAACCTCTTATTATAAGCATTGCCTGCGATTTCATCTGAAAGGTCAATTTGCTCAGTTTTACGAGGGAATGCCTGTCTCTGGAAATTTAGAAGACTTTCTTGATTGGAGAGTTGAAGGCGGTTTCTTTCCAACACAATCAACAGCTCTAGCTCTTAAATCAGGAAGTCTTCCTGCAATGACTCTATTTCAGTATCCTAATTTTGAGAAGATCGAAGAGTTTGTTAAGAATGAATTCGGTATTAGAATTTCGATAGGAAAGGAAAATGTTTCACCTTCTTCACAAAGAATTGAAGTGAGCCAAGATGCAAGAGCGAAAGTCGAAGAAATCTTTCACGACGATATTCGTTTGTATGAGACCTGCTCTGATAATGCTGGAATATTTGACGATAAGAGTTTCAAAGTGTCTTCAATTGCGCGAGATTTCATTAATTCAAAGAGAAGTTGTCTTTACAGTTTTTGGGCTCCAGAACGGGATCTTAAAGTGATTGCTCGTCGTTAATTTAGAGGTAGACATTTTGTCGGATAATAAATTTTTAGTCGAAAGTAATGATAAAGGGTGAAAATAATCATAAACTCATTTGGTTTCAGCATCTTCATAAGTGTGCTGGATCGACGGTTGTTGAACTCGCTAGGCTGAATGGGGAAACTTTTCCTGAGCGTCATCGAAACGGGAACCCGTGTGATAAGAGTGGGCGTCACCTTCCTATTTGGGAATATGGAGAAGATGAGTTAAATTCTTTCGTAGACGGATTGATCTCTCGGGGCGTAACTTTTACGGCAAGTGAGCAAGGAAGTCCAAATTTTCAGTCTTTGGTCGAAAGGAAAGAGATTATTCTTGTGACAGGTTTACGAAGCCCAAGGAAAAGATATTTTTCCGCCTATCGGCATCACTACTGTCGTGGGGGAGGACAAGTTCCTCGTGCTCCTGAAAAGTTCTGGCGTAGTCAAAGTGCTCGCCTTTGGAGTTATGAAAACTATTTCACCCGAGTGTTTTCGGAGATAGGAATCACGGAACGTGAATTGACGCAAGCTGATGTCGAATTGGCGCTCAGCAATCTAGCAAAATTTGAAAATATTTATAATGTAGAGAATTCGGATTGGCTCAAGGAGTTTGCCTCTGCTTTGAATTGGCAAGTGCAGGGGTTGGCCGAGAACCGAAATGTGGATCAGAATATCAGGAGTGCCAGTCGCTCTCTTTTGAGAGGCGATTTCGGGCAATTTGTTCGGAGAATACTTGTTAAGAAGAAACTTTCCCAAAGAGTGCTTGATCGATTTGCTGAGAAAAATGCAATGGACGAGATCCTCTATAGCACTTTGTTCGGTTAGAATTTTATGAGTTCGGTTATTTTCGATGCTCAGGAAGCAAAGAATTAAATGTCTATCCCACTTATTCATATCGGGCATACGAAGACAGGAAGCACCTTTCTGCAAAGGTGCTGTTTTTCTCAGAAACCCTTTTTTAATATTCTAGACTATGGCGATATTTCCAAGCTGATTATCGCTCCAGAATTGCGAAGTTTTGACCATAACGCAGTCAAGGAAGCGATGTCTTTGCCGGATGAGAGTAATCAAATGATTCCGATTGTTTCTCATGAGTGCCTTTTAGGTAATCCTGTTTCAGGTGGATTTGATGAGGAGGTACTTGCGCAACGACTAAAAGAGATCTTTCCAGAGGCAAAGATTCTGATCGTGTTCAGAGAGCAATACTCCCATTTTGCTTCATTCTATCCTGAGTATTTGAAGCACGGAGGTTGCGAGTCATTTGTGCGCTTCTTGAATCCTCCAAATCACGAGAGGATGCCATATTTTTCACCTAGTTTTTTCGAGTATGATCTTCAGGTTCAAAGGTATCAAGAGATTTACGGCGAAAGAAATGTTTTGGCCCTTCCTTATGAAATCCTCAAGAATGATTTCGATGATTTTTTGAAAAGGCTGGCGACTTTCTGCGGGCGGGAGATTGTGATCAATTTTTCCGATGAGCGCGTAAATGTGAATCCTTCACTCACACGTCTCGGACTTCTGCGGTTTTTAAATCGATTTAGAAGAACAAATCTCGCTCCCGCACCGCTCCTCAATGTAAAAGGGAGCCAGCAGCTGATTACCTTGTTGAAGTTTTTTGATTTGGTTGAACCTAAAAGTTTGGCGCGATGGGCCTTCAGAAAAAGGGCAAGGCGTGCGGCAGATGACTTGGATGGGTATTTTTCGGAGTCAAATAGACGTTTGTCCGAAATAGTGGGTATTGAGTTAGGAGAGTTGGGCTACGAAGTCAGCGAACCTAAAAAGAGATGAGTTAAAATATGTTGCAGCAGTTAAAGACAAGAGGGAGCAGGTATTTGAAAAGACGGAGACGATTATTGGCTAAAAAGCTGGTGAAAAATTCTCTTAATTACCCTCTCTTTGATACCGGCAGCGGGTTCCATCATCGGCTCATGTTAGGTCGCCTTCAAAGACCTGGTGTTGTGATTGTTGATGCTGGGGCAAATTTGGGAGAGTTTACCTCCTTGATGACTCAGATGTTTGGATCGTATGGTCCAAAAATCATTTCGGTTGAGTGTCAAAAGCAGTTGATTCCGAATCTGGAGAAGCTCGTGTCTCTGAATTCGAATCAAGTTGTCTTGGAATGTTCTGCACTCACTGGAGTGCAGACTGGTGAAACTATTACCTTTACTGAGATTCGCGGTGAGGAACGTGAAGACGGGGTGCCGATTTACAATGAATGGGGGACCATCAATCAAGACAAGCTGGTTCCGGTTGATGCGGAAGTGATTCGATATGAAGTCGAGCAAGTCACGCTGGGAGACCTGTTCACGAAATATGAACTCGGATACATCGATTACCTTAAGATGGATATTGAGGGTGCTGAGGAGGGGATTCTCGATGATTTGACTTCCGAGGTTGCTGCAAAGATCGGTCAGTGGTCTCTCGAGTATCACCGTGATGATCCGTCTCCTCTGGTTGAGAAACTACGTCAGCTTGGATTTGAAACAAAGGTCTTTGCCGGAGATCATGAGATTTTTGCTTTCAGGGCCTAGTTCGTTTTCCTATTTTTCGATTATCGCAAATGAAGATATTAGTCATCCCGAGGGCTGGAAGTCGTATCGAACGCGAAGGGGGAGGGGTGCTCAATATCTGGAAATGTGCCAAAGCTCTCGTCGACCGAGGTCACAAAATCATTGTGGCCGCCCCCGGTGATCCTACTGATTGGACAATGAATGGGCTATTTGCTTACGAGGGAGTTTCTTACACAAATAAAGACTTTGTAAGGTTCGAGGAAATCCTGAAAGAGTGGGCTCCTGATACGATTCACAGTGTTTCAGGAATTCATAGTCGGTTCCTTGAAAGCAGCAATCGATTGAAGATTCCATTTGTGATGGAGTGCCATCTTCAGGGTTTCAAAAGTTTGAAATTGACGGACCGACTCCTGAGTGGACAATTGCGAGGGCTTCGGAGGGGTAGAATGATAGCCAAAGCTGCGCGAACTGCTACCTTTGTTCTAACGCCAAGCGATTACGCGAGAAAGGAACTCATTAACAAGTTTGGAACTACCGATAAGCAGACCTTGACCGTGCGAAATGGCTTGGACCACGAATTGTTCTATCCTGATTTAGGCCAGAAAGAAAAGGGGCTGATGTTAGCCGTGGGAAGACAGGTTCCGGAAAAAGGAATCGGGCGAGCTCTGGAAGTGTTTGAGAAGCTTTCAGTGCAAGGGCTAGCTCGAAAGTTGGTCGTGGTAGGGGAGGGGCCCGAGCGGGACTCTCTGTTATCTTTGGCTCAGAGTCTAGCCATTGTAGAAAAGGTAGAGTTCATCGATTGTGTGACTCAAAGTGAATTGGCTGAATTGTATCGAAAGTCAGAAGTCCTTCTCAATACTAGTAATTCAGAGAATTATAGTAACGCATTGGTTGAGGCGATGGCTTGTGGATGCTTGGTTGCTGGTTTTGATGTGGGCGGCAATGGCGAAATTATCCAGAATTTCGAATTGGGAGTGCTGGTAAAGCCTTTTGAAGTTGAGGAGATGGCTGAAGGATTGGCTCTTAAGCTCTCAGAACGGTCAACCTTACGGGAGATTTTTGAAAAGAATTCGCAATTTTCTATGAGTCGTCACCAGTGGAACTCCCGAGCAGAACGGTTAGAAGAAATTTTCGACTCTGCACGACGAATGTTTTAAAGTTATGTTTGGGATATATCGGACTTTTTTAGCTCTTTGGGTTGCGCTCTTTCATCTGACCTCCGTGGGGGGGATCGGCTCAATGGCTGTTTTCTCATTCTACCTTTTGAGTGGTTTTCTCATGACTCTCATTATGGTGGAGAAGTATGGATATACACGAGAAGGACGAGTCAATTTTGCAAGGAATAGATTCCTTAGGCTGTTTCCAGTTTATTGGTGTTGCATTGTGATATCGGCAATAATTATTTGGTTTGCTGGTTCTGAAGCAGCCACTGACTTTCGCGCGAATTTGGGCTTTCCAAGCGGAGTGCGTTCGTGGATTGGTAATGTAACAATGTTCTATCCCAGTGTGATGCCGGGGATGGTCAATCCGCGGCTTTGTCCTCCAAGTTGGGCATTGACTGTAGAATTAGTTTGGTATACGTTGATAGCCTTTGGCCTGTCAAAGACCAAAACGAGAGTAATGATCTGGTTGGGGGCTGCTGTTTGCGGTCAGCTTCTTATTCCTTTTCTTAACCTTGGCTGGGGTGCGTTGTATTTTTCAATTGCTGCTGGCTCCCTCCCTTTTGCATTGGGTGCTGCATGCTACCATTGGCGTGAATACATTGGTGAACGCACAAAGATTCGATACATAGGTGGTGGAGGTCTTCTTTGGTGTGGAATTCTCACCGGTGCAGCAATTGTGGCTGCTGTCTTGGAATATCTAGGTCACAATTTTAAGGTTGTCTTCCTTTATCTGACGGTGGTATTAGCCGCTCCGGCGACGGTAGCACTATATTACCAGCGTCCAAGTAGTGGCTGGAGAAAGTGGGATAAAGTAATAGGTCGCTATAGCTATCTTATTTATTTGCTACATATTCCCCTTGGCTTGATGACTGAGAGGGCGTTGGTGAGCCAGGAATGGTACCGTTCTTTACCTATACCATTCGCGGGATTTATCGTATTCGGGGTAAGTCTCATTCCTCTGTTCCTCTTGTCTGCCATTATTATCAAACTGGTTGAAATACCGCTAGAGGGAGCGAAGGTAGCCCCGAGGGGAAACTTTCGTAATTAAAGGATATGCAAAAAAACTTTCTAGCCATTCTCGTAATTTTCTTCGGAATTGTTGCCGCCATGGCGGTGATGCAAAGTTCCCTGACTGATTCAAGTAGCGCGGTATCCAACGCTACGAAATGGATTGGCTTGGGGGTTGCCGTGTTCTGCTTCGTGAGACCCAAGTTGGGGGTGATGATCGTCATGATCGAGGCAATGACAACCGACCTCCTCAAGAAGGTGGCCACATATTACGGGACCTTCTCCTACGAGACGGTCGCGGAGGTGATGGGGGTCGTGATGGTGGCTCTCTTAGCCTGTTTCGCCGGTCGACTGGTCCAAGTGACGGTTGGTCGCGACAAGTTTATTGTGACAGAATGGGTTTTTTACGTCGTAGGAGCCATTATTGCGAGTGCAGTCTTCATTAGCATGGGGGGAGGACTGAGAGGAGGGCAGTGGGCTTTCAATTCGGGGGTCTACCTTGGTTCGGGTGGTTTAATTGTTGGAATGTATCGCACTCGGGAAGACCGCGTTAAACTGATGAATCTTCTACTGTTTCTCATGTCTCTATGGGCTGTAATGGCTCTCAAGCAACGCTTCTTCGGATTTGCAGATTTTCAAGTTGCTTATCACCAATCCGGTCTTGCTACAGCTTCAGGTATCGCGGAATGGGCGGATTACCCTAACAATATGCCCCGTCCGCTCGGTTTCGGATCAAATCGAGTAGGGTTTTACGGTTTTGCAATCGGATTGGCTTTTTGTTACTACCAATATGGGCAAGTGAAATCCCAGCAAAAAATGGTGTATATCACTGTGATACTCCTTTTCTTCAGCTGCCTTCTTCTATCAGCGATTAAAAGTGCAATTACTATCGCGATTATCACCATTATTCCACTTTGTCTCATTGGCAGCAAGTTCAAGACTCTGTTCTTATACGGGGTCTGCAGCGGCTTGCTACTCGCGATGATTTTTGGGGCCGAGTATCTACGAGATAACATGACACACATGAATTCCTTTGTGAAGTCAACCTTTGGAGAGGCGTATTCGATTTCGACTTTCAACCCTCGATTGGAGGGGTATATGGAACTGACGAACCCATCGAATTGGACTTTGTTCGGAATGGGTCGCGGAACGGATGTGAAATCTCACGATGCTTTTACTCGGATCCTCATCAATGCTGGGGGCTTGGTATTGGTCATGGTTGTAGCCGGAGCAGCTATTTTCATGCTCTATCCTCACCTCCAGATTTGGAAGATGGAAAAGGGGCCAGATCGTAAGTTGGCAGGCTTTATATTGCCAACTACTTTGGCGATATCAGTAGCATCCTTGTCAGGAGGTCTGGGGATTTTTGCGCAGCCCATGCCTTACCTACTTTCGACAGGTCTAGGGGTGGTCTTTGCGACGATTGTCTACTCTCGAGAGAATGCCGTGGGGGAGCCTGTGAACGAAACGCAAGGGAGTGAAACTGAGGTTGCTCAATCTGAAGTCGTTTCTCTGGCGCAGAAGGCTGGGCGAGGGCTCGGTTAGGCGCCGAATTAACTTTCAAGAGTTCTACTTGGTGACTTAGGGGTGAAAAAATATATGTTGGAAGCGATTGACAAAGTCAGGGCAAAAAGTGTGGTCCCAGTAATTGTGGCTTCCTTTCCGCGCTCAGGAACTCATCTAATGATTGATTTCCTTCGTAGGAATTTTAAGAAATGTCGTATTCCTCGTTGGCCTGGACAGTATCTAGAGTTGTCTTTCGTTGACCTTGACCGAATCAGCAGGTTCTCAACTTGGCCCAATACGGTAGAGCGTACTTTCGAACGTCTTGTGCTTGCAGAGCACCCCGTTTGTAAGACTCATAGTGGACCAAGCTTAGGCTTCTTTGATGAAACTGAGAGAGAGCTTGTTGGGGAAATACTGCAGGCGGCGAAGGTTATTCATGTCGTAAGAGATCCTCGGAAGGTTCTTTGTTCTTATCAGCTCATGCGCCAAGAGTTGCCAGCTCGAAATGACGACGACCTGCTCGGGTTTCTTCAGGGGGCTGACGCGATGTATGGTGGCGAGTCCATTGATTCCTACGAGCGACACTACTCGGAATGGGCTGATTATGGGGAAAGAAATCCCGGAAAATTGATGCGCGTTCGTTACGAAGATTTGACCAAAAATCCGATCTTTGTTTTGGATGAGATTGCTCGTTTTCTAGGTGAGAGAGCGATTGGAAGAAAAGAGCTTCTTCCTCCTAAGCTTCATAGCAAATGGCAAAGAAGATGGATTAGATTGACTCAATTTTCGCCATCTTCGACGGCTGTTCTTGGACGAGGTAAAGGTGGTTATGAGAGGCCAGCGGATTGGAATGAAGTTGCGGGCTCAGGGTCAAAACATCTCTTGGCGACTCGGCTGGAAAAGCTGAACCGTGATTGCGGATATTCTTCTTCACTTGCGGGCAGAGGTTAGAACGATGATTAGCTATGACCCCAAGCTTGTTTTTGTGCATATTCCTAAATGTGCCGGCACGGCTATTGAGAAGGCATTTGAAAATTCCCGGTATAAATTCAAAAGGAATGCTCAACATGGAATGGGGAGAAATCGAGTGCCTTGGAGAGGACCTCCACGCTTAGCCCATTTGACCGCACAGGAGCTGTTGAAAAAGGGTTACCTCTCAAGGAAGGAGTGGCCTTCGTTCCCCAGTTTTGCAATCGTTAGGTGTCCTTGGGCGCGTTTAGTTTCAGAATATAATTGGAGGGGGGAAAATGCCTATTGGAGGCTTGTTAAAAAGAGACCATGGACGTTTAAAGAATTTCTCACTTCTGGCTTTCCGAAGAGCATTCATGACAACTACTTGCTCGGCTATGATAGTTATCGTCATGTCATTCCTCAAAGCCAGTTTGTCACCAGTGCAGAGGGGGAATTAGTCGTAGACAAGGTTTTCAGAATTGAATCTTTCATGCAAGAGTTGCCGACTTGGTTGGAGGAATTGGGGTATCCTTCGATTCAGCTTCAGCATTCGGTAAACCCGTCGAAAAGTCGAGTTCCTGAGACTGGAGAGTATATGGATGAGAAAATTCCTTTGGAGAGATACTTTGATGATTTTAGTATGTCCTTCGTAGAAAAATATTACGGGAAAGATGTTGAACTATTTGGCTTTGAAAGGCCTTTCTAGAAAAGCTGTCTTTAGTTTATGAGTATGAAGATTCTTCAAATGGTTCATAGTTTGCCCGACGCAGGAAAGAAGGCTGGAGGGGTGTCGGTCACGGTGAAACGCCTTGCGGAAGGCTTTTCTCAAGTGCCGGGTTGTTCTGTGACTGTTGGTTGTCTGAGTGGTGGTAATGGTGATGATGTTTTTGAGGTTTGGTATCCCGTGGGGACGGGGTTTCTGAGTCGATTGTGCAAAAGTCGTCTGGGAATCTATTTCTTGTATCCTCTCATTCTCAACTTTAAACAGTTCTCAGGTTATGATGTGATTCATTTTCATGGTGAAGATTGGTTCTTTTTGAATCGTCGAGGAGTTAAGGTCGTGAGAACGATGCATGGGGCTTCCAAGAGAGAGTGTGCCCATACAGACAATGTGCTTCGTAAGGCTCTTCTTTTAATTGGGAATTTGTTAGAATGCTCTTCAGCTCGGTTAGCGGATCGGTTGCTTTGTGTGGGCAGTGATACCCAGGAAATTTTTGGGAGTCCTCACTATATAGGAAATGGGTATTCCCCTGATAAATTCTATCCTGGTAAGAAGTCGGAGGTTCCGGTGGTGTTTTATAATGGGTATTGGAAAGGACGAAAGCGGGGAGAGTTAGCCTATGAGATCTTTGTGAACGAGGTTCTCCCAAAGGTGCCGGATGCGGAATTGTGGTTTCTTGCCGACTCTTGTCCTGAGCATCCTCAGGTGAAGCTCTTTTGTGGTGTGACGGATGAGGTTTTGGGGAATCTTTACCGAGAATCTTGGGTTTTCCTTTATCCAAGTAGTTATGAAGGTTTTGGAATGGCTTACGTGGAAGCTATGGCTTCGGGGACGGTAGTCGTCGCCAGTGGGAACCCAGGTTCCGGCGACGTTCTTCAAGGAGGAAAGGCGGGAGTTTTGGCAGGCGATGACAAACTAGGAAGCGTCGTTGTTAGGCTCTTGCTAGATAAGGAGTATAGAGTTCACTGGGAAAGATTGGGGTTGGAGAGGGCTAAAGACTTTACTGTTGAACGAGTGGTTGACCAGCATTTAGCTCACTTTCGAGAAGTGATTGATTCCTGATTGATTCCTGTGTCCTGAATAATGTTTATAGCGGGTTTCACCTTTAATAAAGCCATCTTCTAATAAGTATTTTGTTGGTCTTGATCATGTGCGGGATTTGGCTGTGTTTGTGGTCTTCATATGGCGTTTTCACTGGGGTTTCTCTGTTAATGGTTTTAAGCGGGTATTCATTTTGAAAGCTTCTAGGCCGTGTGGACAAATTGGAAGCTTTTCAAAATCAGTAAATTCCGGCACTCTGTCGCTGCTTTGAAGAATAAAACGACAGAGATGCCGGACGTGCTTTATCAG
>NZ_BMXI01000020.1 GCF_014651675.1 Roseibacillus persicicus | reverse complement strand
CGAGCGGTCAAAGGACGTCCGAAACCTTTTTCACTTTTAACGAGTCACCGACACGTATTCCAAGAAATCCCACATCGCTCAAGCTACCGAAAACCGGCTTAATGCAGTGCCATTCTGGACTGACCCCTTTTTTTCCCCTTTTTTTCTGACCCCTTTTTTCTTCAGGTCGCTCACCAGATTTGTGTCAACAAATCACAAGCGGAGCAGAAGAAAAGCTCTGACCAAAATCCGCTCCAACCTACTCTCCCGCTCCCGCAATCTCGCCTTCCACCACTTTGCGTAACTCTGGATCAACAATCCGTTGCGCCCACTCTCCGGCGGCATCTAGGTCCCCTTGCCGAACCCCTTCCCGCGCATAAGCCAACGCCACTCGCTCATCCTGCTCCGGCGTCAGGGTCTTCTGATTTTCCTGATACCATTCATAAGCCTGCGCCGCATCCTTCTTCAGCCACTGCTCCATCGCCACTTCTACCCAAAAGGGTTCTGTCGATGCAGCGCCACCGGTTATACCCGACAGAGTCTCCGAGGGATTGTCCCAAGTTTGAGATTTCAGCAGCTCTCCTTGCTTGACGTTAATTCTGCCTTCAGCTCTAGCAATCGACTCAGGATCGGTAAGGCGACTCGCCCATTCTTTAGCTCCATCAATCTCTGAACTTTTCAAGGCTGACTCAACGAAAGACAATTCGATAGCATTTTTCATTGTTTCGGAAAGCTCTGCTTCACTCTTTTCAAACCATTCAAAAGCCCCCTTGGAATCTATTCTTATAAACTCTGAATAGGCATCGGTCAGAATTTCACTCGAAATTGCTGAGCTTCTTGTCAAAAGTTCAACTGCTCTTGGAGCGTCTTGCGCAATCATCGGAAAAACAAGATTTCCCACGTTTGTCACTTCAGACTCCAAAACCTTTCCGTCAGAAAGACTCGCGAACACCTCAAACGGATACTGATTTGCAACAGAGAAAATCACACTACTATAGTCATCCTTCGATACTATCCCTTCCTCAAGAAGACCATTGAATCCTCTAAGCAATTCTTGGAAATCGCCCACATCGCCACGGGAAGCTCGGCCTTCGCCAAGTTCAGCCAGAAATTCTCGGCCTATTACCATTTTGTAAATTTCTACTTCGACTGGGTTCAGCTTCCTAGATATATCAAAATCGCCCAAAGCGAACTCTTCCCAGTCATGAGCCCTTATTCGCAATGCCTCAATAGCCGCGTCTCTTTCATCTTGAAACTCTAGTTTCTCGACTAGCGTAAACATTTCCTGCAGATTGGCATCAGCAGCCTCGAAAGCTGCTACTAGATAAAAACATCTTGCTGCTCCCGGGCCCATTTGATTGCGAACGAAATCACAAGCAGATTGCAGCCCTCTGGTCTCGGCAAGTCTTAGAATAAGGACCCGCTTCAGTGCCTCAGTATCCGCACCTGAGAGCCCACTATTCGAGAATTTAGTCCAAAGAATCCCGAAGTCTTCAATCTCATCGGTCCAATCGCTCAATCGCTTTCGGTCAGAAAGAGGCATATCACTCAACGACTTGAAATTAGCCTGAGTGCCCCAATGCCGCCGATTTCGCGCTTCTTCAACCACACCAGAAGAAGAATTTTCTTCTGGTGCTGGTAAAGTCTTCTTCTCCTTACAGCTAAGTAGGAATATAAAAAGAAAGCAAAACAGCAATTTCATTCAATTAAAGGAGCATGATCTCCTGCGAGTATGGAGAAGAAATCAATCTTCGGGAGGAGCCTCTCCACAATACCAAGGCCCTGACCCCGTTGTCGTTCCATCTGCCTTCTTGCAAGTGCAATCAGACCTACCATTTCTACCTTTGCAGACTCCCTGAGCATTGCAAGAAGGGGTAGTCTTTCCATGCACACACCAACCGGTGCTGGTCGAGGTTCCCCCAGTATTTTGAGCATCCGCTTCAACCAAACCGGAGAAAAATGTAGCACTAGCGGCGGCGACCGTCGCGGCCATTGATTGTTTTACAAAGCTTCTTCTTTTCATGAGGTTTTTTTATTTGGCGAGTTGGTAACTATATTTTGGCGGGGGAAAAGATATCGAATTCACACCGTCAACGCGGTAAGTCTTGACTGAAAAAATCATGCAAGTGTTTTTTTATGACACCTGAGAATAGCGACGATTCAGGTGCCGTAGAAGCACAATTTCTAATCATTTGCGGCTTTCTCGGACCTGGGGAAACCTCTTCGGTAGCTAGATTAGTTCGCTATCTCCAATCCCGAGGTCTTCGCCGCGGGGTTATCACAAATGACCAAGGAGAGGGCTTAATTGACACCCAAATGGTCAAACAAAGCAGTGATGCCATCGCCGAAATCGAGGGGGGCTGCTTCTGTTGCCGACTCGATGAATTGGTGTCAGCGATGGAACGAATCGAAGAAAGGCAGCGCGCCCCCAAGTCTTCATCGCTGAGCCCGTGGCAGAAAAGTGGCAGAGAAAAGGGTCAGCCCACGCGTCTGAACATTTTCCCTAGATGGAATTTTGAGGGCTGTAGGAGGCGGAGTGATTTTTGCGGAGAGATGCGGCTTCGACGCAGCACTTGGCTTAATGTTTTGGCAGGGGAGACTGGAGGTGAGCTCGATGTTCTCTTTTGGTGAAGTTTGGTCGGTCACTCGGAATGGTAATACGGAGCGCGGGTCTTTAGCCCGCCCCGACGGTTCGTCATCGAGGCAGTGGGGCGGACTAAAGATCCGCGCTCCGTCTCGGGGGGTGGATTTAGCTTTGAGGGAGAGGCCAACCATAGCCTAGGGAGGAATACGGCCAATCAGCAGCCTCTGTGACCAGACCTGCGCGAACGGGGTTGCGGTGAATGTAGGACACAGCATTCCAGAAGTGCTCGTCGTCGCGGATCACGCGGTCAAAGTAGTCCTTACCCCACAGGCTGCCTTCTCTCTTGAGGGCCAGATTGATTTTGCGTGAACTACTCCCTTTCCATCGTCGTACGATGTCACCTAATTTGCATTCTTCGCCTTGTTTGATTAGAACGTGAGCATGGTTGGGCATGATGCACCAGGCGATGAGTCTGTATCTCGTTTCGTGTCCTTCTAGAAAAGAGTCTTGGAGAATTTGTGCGCACTCGGGGTGACGAAGATAGCACTGTCCGTGCCCTGCGTCTTCGTAGCGGGCAATTCGGCGGGTGAGTTCTTTTTGGGATTTTACCTGGGTTTCTTTGTCGGGAGATTCGAGATGGTCTTTGAGTTCGGTTTTCCATTTTCAATGATGGAAGTGGGCAGGCAATCGGCTTCTCGGAAGGTAATGGCCTGAAGAGCGGATCCGTAGTCGCGGTGGGGGAGGTAGCCTCGTTGGTGATGGCCCTTGGGATTCACAATACAGTTTTAGCGGAGTAATCAAATGGGGCGCGAGTCTTTAGTTCGGCCTAGTGCTTGAATGACGGACCGGTGGGGCGGGCTGAAGACCCGCGCTCCGTCAGGGGTTGGCTGGGGGACGCCAGAGTTGAAGGGGGGCGGTGAAAATGGGCCGATGCGTGAGGTGACCCAGAGTCCTCTGCTTCGAGTTCGGCACGAGGATTTCATAGACGGTTCGAAGGGCTTCTGATAGTGCAGTTAGTATGCATTTGGAAAAAATTCTTTCGCGGTCGCTTGTTATAGTTTCTACCGGACTTATTCTCAATGCCTGCGGTCCTTCGGAGTCGAAAGTGGCGGCACGCACTCAGGAACAACTGCCGACCCTGGCTGGTCGCGATACGGCTTTTCGCTTTCAATGCTATTTGATTCAAACCCCGCCGGATTTCAGTTTGTTAGAGGACCAGAAGGAGGCCCATCTCGCCGGAGTCTATTCGCAAGCTGAGGGCGACAAGCTGGTGGAACGTCTTCGAAGAAGACGAGGCTTCGAGGTTCTTTCTCAGCCCACCGTAACCACTCGAGATGGGAAAAGCGGCACTGTTTCGGTCGTTCGTGAAATGATTTTCCCCACCGAGTATGATCCTCCTGTTGTAAGCACTGGGAAGTTGGGAACGGGGACTTCTTTTCCCGTCACTCCATCGGCTCCGAGCGAATTTGAAAGCAGGGAGCTTGGCTTCACCGCCAGCTTTGTTGGCCGAGTAAAAGGGGCCCAGGAATTGGAAGTTGAATTCGATATCAAGCGTTCCGCGTTCTTGGGCTTCATCAACTATGGCTCACCCATTTTGACCGAGGGCTCCGGGTTGTTTGGTAATCCGGTGAAAGTGGTGGTCAGCGAGAATCGCATCGAGATGCCCGTTTTCGATCAGCGAAAGATCGCCTCCACCGTCAGTCTCACTCCGGGGCAGTATCTCGCCATCGGGGGCTTGGCTCGGGAGGATTTTGCGTCTTTGGAGGAAGTCACCCAGCCATGGCGTCCTGATACCGACCGGAAGCCCCATGGACTCTTGGCCTTGATTCGGGTTGATGCCGTTCCGGCTGGGAAGGATTGAGTTGGAATCGCGCGAACAGGCGTAATTTGGGTTTTGTGAGGGGGCTGGATCGTGGCAACGTTTCAGCGTGAACCTATTCACTGACTTTCCCAGCGACCGCGAAGAGAAGCGTGAGGCCCTTCCGGTTTCGCGTTTGTTGCGGCGGATGCGCAATCTGTTAGAGATTGAGATTGGTGAAGTCTGGGTCGAGGGGGAGGTTTCCAATTTGCGCAAGCAAGGGAGTGGGCATTGGTATTTTTCGCTAAAGGACGAGGGCGGTCAAATCGTGTGCGCCATGTTCGGTGCCCGTCGACGGCCGGGCAGTGAGGTGCTGGAGGACGGGGCCAAGGTCCGCGTTTTCGGCGAGGTGACGGTCTATGAGGCGCGGGGAACGGCCCAACTGGTGGTGAAAGAAGCCGAAGCGGTGGGGGCCGGGGCTCTACAAGCACAGTTCGAAGCGCTCAAGCGGAAGCTCGATGGGGAGGGGCTCTTTGATGCCAGTCTCAAAAAGACGCTGCCGAAGTTTCCCACCCGTATTGGAATTGTAACGAGCGGAAGCAGTGCCGCGCTGCAGGATATGATCAACGTCCTTTCCCGCCGGGCTCCGTGGGTGACGGTTTATCTGTCGGATGTATTGGTGCAGGGCAAAGGGGCAGAGCGGGGCATCGCGAAAGCGATTGAGCGAATCGGCAATTGGAAGGAGAACGGATTGCCCGAGTGCGATGTCGTTATCGTGGGGCGAGGTGGCGGTTCTCTGGAGGACCTCTGGAACTTCAACGAAGAGGTGGTTGCGCGCGCCATTGCGGCTTGTCCCATTCCGATCGTGAGCGCGGTCGGGCACGAGATTGATTTTACCATTGCGGATTTTGTGGCCGATCTGCGGGCTCCTACTCCCAGCGCCGCTGCCGAGCTGGTGGTGCCGGAACGCTCGGAGCTGGAGGCCCGTGTTCAGACCTTGGGCGGCCGCTTGCAACGGCGATTGGAGGAGGGGATTCGGCAGCGTGAGGAGGCCCTGCGTTATCTGAAGCGCACGGGTGTCGCCACTTCGGCCGATGCAGTTTTGCGAGAGCCCATGACTCGCCTCGACGACGCCACCGAGCGGCTCGAGCGTGGGATGCACCAGGTCATTCTCAATCGGGAAAACTTGATTCGAGAACTCTCCGTTCGGTGTCGGGCCAATCGGCCGTCCGTCGTGTTGGCACGGCGTGGGGAGCGCCTTAAAAACCTGGGTGCCCGACAGGAAAGCGCGATGGAAGCCAATCTGCGAAAGAAGGAAGCCGCTTTGGCTCGCCTGCAATCCTTGGTCGAGGCGTTGGGGCCGGCCTCTGCCTTTGAGCGGGGTTTCTCCATCACCATGGATTCCGACGGCAAAGTGCTGAAGGATGCCAGTCTCATCAAGTCGGGCATGCGCCTGGAGACGATGATGAAGGGTGGGGTGGTGAGTAGCACGGTAGATTAGCTGTTAGGGAAAATCTAACAGTTACCGAAGGAAGCCGCCCATGTCGCGGACGAGGATTCCGGTATTGAAGTAGATCGACTTGTTCACGGTCTTTGGATCATAGCGGGCCTTGGGATCGAAGGAGGGGCGGTTTTTGAATTCAGTGTAGATGGCCCGTCGATAGAGGTCCTTGCGTGGCACCGCTTTTCGAAATCCGTCGGTGAAGAGTCCGATTTCTTGAAAAGGAATGAAGGGCATGGTGATTTGTCCAGCCCCGCCGCGATAACGAAAGTCGAGGTTGCTCTCGTTCATGAAGACGGACATGGGCACGTCTTCATTGCCCCCGCTGCGGATGAAGGGGACTTCGGAAATTTTCTTTTCACCCCCTCTTGTGAGGTATTCGAAGTTCTTTCGATTCTCGGAAAAGCGATTGTCCACGAACTCACACTCGATGGGATAGAATCGCATTCGCTTTTGATTCATGATCTTTGCGAAGAGCGGGAAGCGGCTTATCCAAGGTTCGCGATTCCATCCTTCCTTTCCCACCACCTGCTCCGTGCGCCAGATGACATCTCCCTTGTCGCCGCGTTTGAGTTCACCGGAATCATAGCGGGCAATATTTTTGTAAGTCCGTTCCGCATAGTTCTCGGTGTTATAGATTCCGATGTAGCCTTTGAGGAACAGGTTCCCGCGCACCCGGTGTCCCGCTCCACCATTGATGAGCACGGCGCGATGGGCGGCTTTGTAAAAAACGTTTTCCTCAATGGTTTCGCCCTGGTCCCCATCATCGGGATAGATGCCGCCGCGAGGGTGGGCTTCCGGCAGGCACATGAGATGATGAATGAAGTTGTGGCGAATGATGTTTCCCCAACTCCAACGGGACGCCCCGCTGTAAATGGCGCCGCCATCGCCTTCCTCGAAGCCAATGTTGAAGAGCTCGTTTCGCTCGATCAGGTGGTCGCAGTCGCCAAAGACCATCACCTGCCCGGGGAAGTTGTGGACGAGGTTGTTGCGGAAGATTTGACCGACTCCCCGGATGCTGATTTTGCCATAGTAGTCAGCAGCTTCGATTTGGGTGAAGTGGTTGTTCTTGGCAAAATGTTCCGATGGTTCGAGGGTCTCCAAGCTGCCTCCGGAGAGGGTGAGGTGGTGGGGAAGGTCGTAGAGATCGCAGGACAACAAGCCGCAGGAATTGCCACCCTCGATGATCACTCCGGGACGGGAAGAATTCCGAATGGTCGAACCTGCAAGGACTACGTGCTGGCAGTTCGCGATGCTCACCATTGCTTCGCCTTGTCCCGTTCCCTCAAGGGTGAGCCCCTCGAACGAAAGCCAGCTCGCGTCTGCAACTGTTAGAATGGGTGATCCCAGCCATAGGCTCAAGCGGGAGTCTGGCGAGAGCTTCTGTGGAGGGATGAAGTAGAGTAGGGAGGCCTCGCTATCGAAGAAGAATTCACCGGGTCGATCCAGTTCACACAAGAGGTTGGTCACCCGCACCCGTCGGGGAACCTTGGTGTTTCCGAGAACACCGTAGCGACTCGAGTCCGCCAGTTGGATATGTCCGTCGGAAATGGCAGCGATGGGATGGGTTTCGCGATACCAGTCGTGGCTCAGGTAGCCTGTGACTTTCGCAACTTTATTAAATTCAAGTTCGCGTTGCCAAGCGGAGAGGTCCTTATCGAGTAAAGTGAATTTGCCTCCTATCGGTTTGTCCAGAGACCAACGGGGGGGAGGTCCCAGGGTGCGACCTTGCGCGTAGATGGCCCCTTTGTCCGCTACTCGCGCGATGTGTCCGAAACCGACATTGGGGTAGGAGGCAATGGTCAACATTCGTCCATCCAGGCTGCAGCGCACACCATACTTGCCGAGAGCGCCTCGCACCTCGGGGTCGGAGATGGGGAGGGAGCGGACTTGCCCGCGGGCTATCGGGTGCAGTTTGGCCAGCTCGTCCTCGCTGCGCACGATTTCAGCCTGTGACAGGTTCAGGGAGAGGCCGGCATCGAAGACCGGGGCTTCGCCTTCCATGGCCCGAAACCGGATCGGGTTCTCCCGAGTCCCGGTAAAGTCGCGGTCGAGCGAGATGGTTTGGCGGGCAGGGTAGTGACCACCCTCTACCCAAACCGTAATTGGTTCCTTGCCTATCTCAGACGAGCGAACGGCCTCGACCACTGCTTGCAGAGTTCGAAAGGGCTCGTATTTAGTGCCCGGGTTTTCGTCGAGCCCGGACGGCGAAAGATACAGTTCCCGCCCCGACACCAGAGGGCAAATGAACATGAGGATGAACAGCGACAGCTTCATGTCTTCTCGCTTTGAGGGATGGGGGAATCCCCAGTAGTTGGGGAGCGGTTAGGATGCGACTGACAATTCCTGCCGCATGAGATCCAACAGACGAGGAACCTCCTCGTAGGGATTACCCTTCTCTTCGTATTCCAGCACGACGAAGCCTTGGTAGCCGGCGTCGCGGAGAATCCCCATCACGCGGGGGATGTCGGTGGTCAGGCGCTTTTTACCCACGGTGAACTTTTCCTTCAGCTGGACGTTGAGGGCAAATGGCGCGGTCTCGACCATGGCGGCGTAGGGATCCTCGACCCGGAAGTTGGCGGTATCGAGATTGATGCCCACCCAAGGAGACTTTACGGCCTTCGTGATCCGAAGCAGTCGATCCGGGGTGCTAATGGAATCATGGTTTTCGATCCCGAGGAAAATGCCTTTGGAGCCCGCGTAATCGGCTGCCTCCTCCAAGGACTCGATGGCGTTGGTTTCGAGCTGTTCTTCACTGACGCCCTTGGGTGGGATTCCGGCAAAGACCCGAATGTGGGGTGCTCCCATCAACGCCGCGCGATCGATCCACTGCCGGGTGTAGGCCATCTGTTTTTCCCTCTCTTCCGAGCCTTTGGGATGGGAGAAGTTGTTGCCGATGGCTGTTCCCGAGACGGAAACTCCCGAGATGTGGGCCAGATGGCGGCAGGCGAGAAAGTCTTGGTCCTGGTCCTGAGGGTTGAAGTAGTAGCTCGTGAGCTCCGCGCCATCCACCCCACTGGCGGCGCAGAACCGTATGAACTTCTGCATGTCCATCTGCTGGTCCGCAGGGACAGGCGCGTTCTTGCGATCTTTGGTATACGCGAAATATTTTCCGAAGGAGTAAGCCGCCAGAGCGAGCCTCAACTTGCTGTCACCACTACGGGAGAAAGCTTGTGGAATCGCGCTGGCCGTGGGGGCGAGGATTCCGCCTGCCGAGATGAGGGCTGCCTGGCGAAGGAGATTGCGTCGTGAAATATTGAATGGTGAGTTCATTTGATGAGTGAAGATGGAATTCGGATCGTTCTCGCCAAGAATACTGCTGCCGGAACCGCAAATTGGCTCCTGATTTGAAGAAAATGCGTAATCTCCCGAGTGAGCAGTGAGGAGAAAGGGGGAGCGCTCTTGACAAATCCTCCCTGAATTTGACTCGTCACCTCGAGGCCATTTTGCGTAAGTGAGGCCATGCGAAACATGTTTACCAAGCTGGGAATTTTGCTCCTGCTCTTTCCCCTTGCAGTTCAGGCGGAGACGGAGCTCGAGAAGTTGAGAGGAATGGCCCGCTCAGAGCTCGGAGAGGAGGGGGCCAAGGCTGCGGACTTCCTGATCAGCTACATGCCTGTTGATGACCAGGAAAAGCTCTCCGCCGACTTGCTGTATTCCAACCTGTCCCACGCAATGAGAGCGCGTGGGGACTTCCCATGGGCCCGAGAGCTTTCGCAGGAGCTGTTCTTCAATGATGTCGTGCCGTATGCGGTTCTGGATGAGACTCGCGAGGACTGGCGCCCGCGTTTCTACGAGATTTGTAGTAGTTTGGTCAAAGACTGCAAGACGGCGAGTGAAGCGGCGCAGGTCCTCAATCGGGACCTCTTCAACAAGGTCAACGTTCACTACAACACGGGGCGAAAGAAGCCCAATCAGAGTCCGTCGGAATCGATGGCGAGTGGCAAAGCGACTTGTACGGGACTCAGCATTATTCTGGCTTATGGTTGTCGTTCGGTCGGAATTCCCGCGAGGGTGGCGGGAACCGCCCTCTGGTCTGACAAGAGCGGTAACCACACTTGGGTCGAGATTTGGGATGGCGAATGGAAGTTTCTCGGCGCGGATGAGTATGATGCCAAGGGGCTCAATCGCGGTTGGTTCATCAACCGGGCCTCCCAAGCAAGAGCCGATGAATGGCAGCACGCCATCTGGGCCAGTTCATGGAAGACCGCGGACGCTCACTTCCCCATGGTGTGGAACCCGAAGGACAAAACTGTCTTTGCGGTCAATGTGACCGAACGATATGCCAAGAAGGCCCCCGCAGACAAAGCTCTGGAGCTGGGAGTGCGCGTCTTTCAAGAGAAAGATGGACCGCGGGTCGAAGCGGAGGTCGCGCAGCTTGATGAGGCAGGGAACGTGATTTCTTCGACTTTCTCCAAAGCAGGTCGCGCTGACCTGAATGATGTGGCGGTCCTATCCCTCAAAGGGAAGGCACCTTGGAAGCTCCGCGTTTTGAGCGGGCAGGAGCGCGCAGAGATTCTGTTAGAGAAAGTGCCGGAGCAGGCTCTCGACATTATTTTGAAACATCCCGAGGCCGCCGCCGCGAAGATAGATCTCACCGATGTCATTGCGGCTTGGAAAGAAGAGGGGCGCGAGGAGCGCGAGGAGGAGCTGGCGAAGAAGGTGATTCAGGCCGCGGGGAAAGAAATGAAATTTCTCGAGAGGAAGTTCGGGAATGCGCCGGCGGAAGGGCATGCTCTCTGGATCTCGATGCATGGTGGGGGTGGGGCTGCAGCGAGGGTCAACGACGGTCAGTGGCAGAACCAAATCAAACTTTATCAACCGAAAGAGGGTTACTATGTGGCGCCGCGGGCCCCGAGTGATACGTGGAACCTATGGCATCAGGACCACATCGACGCGCTCTTTGACCGCTTGATTGCCAACTACGTGATTTGTCGTGGGGTGGATCCCAATCGAGTCTATCTGATGGGTTACTCCGCTGGTGGAGATGGGGTCTATCAGTTGGCTCCCCGAATGGCGGATCGCTTTGCGGCTGCGGCAATGATGGCGGGCCATCCGAATGAGACCAAGCCCGACGGGTTGAGAAACTTACCTTTCGAAATCTTCATGGGAGGCGAGGATGGCGCCTACAAGCGGAATCAAATCGCCGCCAATTGGAAGGAGCTTCTGGCGGAGAAGCAGAAGGCTGATCCGAACGGCTATCCGCACCGCGTCACCATCTACCCCGGACTTGGTCACTGGATGGAGCGTAAGGATGCCGAGGTCTTGCCACGAATGGCGGAGAAGCGCCGCGCGGAATGGCCGAAGAAAGTGGTCTGGCTGCAAGACGATGTCACCCACGAACGCTTCTACTGGCTGGGGGTGAAATTCCAGGGAGCAGTCAAGGGCCGCAAGTTGATTGGCGAGGTCGACGGGCAAACGATCCGCGTGACTGGCGAGGATGTGAGCGGCTTGAAATTCTGGCTAAGCGACGAGCTGCTGGACCTCGATCAGGAGGTCGTTATCGAGCTGAATGGCAAAGAAGCCTTTCGCGGAATCGTCAAGCGTCAGCCCGCGGTGGCAGCCATGTCGCTGCGCCTGCGCTGTGGAATGATTGCCACGGGGTTGGTTGTGCTGGACTAGGCCTTTCGCCAACAGAATCGCTCAGGGTCGGGCTGCTATTTATCCAGGCAATCGGTGCAGATTTCCTCGTCGTTGTCGGCGACGCGAAACTCGAGGTCAGGGTGAGTATTCTCGGTCGCTCCGCAGACTTTGCATTTGTGGAAGCTGGTCGCCTGGCCTCCCTTGGTCTTGGACTGGAACTCAACCCGGCGCTTGGAAATCTTCCGTTGATTGCGACCGTTGCGAATGACGAGGGGAAAAGCCCACCAGAGATAGGGCCCGAAGGCGAAGAGGACAAAAAAGCCGAGAAACGGATTCGAGAGGCTGTTGGCCAAAAGAAGAAACCCTGAGATCGCCGCGAGAATCCAGACATGGACCGGAATGATCAGCATGAGCAGGAAGGTGTGCTTCGGAAATAGGGTCGCAAAGGCAAAGAAGGCCGCGAGTTCCAGATAGGCTCCGCCAGCGATTTGATAGGGGAGACCGGTGGCTCCAAGAACGCAATTGGCGAACAATTGGCCGATGATGATGGCGAAGAAAAAGAGTGAAGTCCGAAAGACACCCCAAGCGTTTTCCAGCGAATCGTTCACCAAAAATGCAATTCTTAACCCAAAGATGGCAAAAACGATTGCTCCCACTGTGCCCAACAGGGGTACATAACTGGGGAAAATGAGAAAGAGAAAGGAGACGAGCCGCCAAACTTCTCCCGCCTGAATCTTTTCCCAATCAAAGATCAAATTGGTCGCGACCTCAGGGCGAATCGTGAGCCCGATGAGTAAGGTGAAGTGAATAATGGCGATGCCACGGAAGAAGCCGGGAAAGGCCAACCAACGCATCCGCGGTTCCAGAGAATTGATGAATCCCATAGGTGGGTGGAGTGAATACTCGGAAGAGTGGTCTGGCCACCGTTTTCTTTTCCGAGACGCGCTCGGTCTCAAGTGACATTGACAGCGCTAGGGAAGGGAGGCAGTTTCCCGCCATGAGCGACTTGAAACGCAGCCCTCTTGATTCTCTTCATCGCGAAGCGGGAGGACGAATGGTTCCTTTTGCCGGGTGGGAAATGCCGGTGATGTATCAATCCATTTTGGAGGAGCACCGTGCGGTCCGCGAGAGTGTCGGGCAGTTCGATATCTCCCACATGGGCCAATTGTTCGTGGAAGGCGAGGGGGCTGAGGAGTGGCTCAACCGGCTTCTAACAAATGATGTTTCCGCACTGGAAGACGGCCAGGGACAATACACTTTTCTGTTGAATGAAGCGGGCGGAGTGATCGACGATCTAATCATCTATCGCATCGAGGAGGGTTCCTATTTTCTCGTGGTCAATGCGGCCTGTTTGAGTGCTGATTTGGCATGGTTCGGCAAGCATGCGGTGGAGGGGGTCTCCTTGCGGGACGAGAGTGAAGGATTGGCAGGGATCGCGGTGCAGGGGCCGAACTCGGTGGATGTGTTCTCGAGGGTTTTCGGAGGAAGGACTCTCCCGTCGCGCAACGGGATCGATGTGCTTTCCGTAGAGGGAAAGAATCTCTGGATCTGCCGCACGGGATACACCGGCGAGGATGGTTTCGAGTTCTTTTGCTCGTCTGGGGCGGCGGAACGTTGGTGGGAAGAGTTTGCCGAAGCTGGAGCCAAACCGTGCGGACTGGGGTCACGTGACTCTCTTCGCTTGGAAAAATGCTACCCCCTCAACGGCTCGGATTTGACGCCCGAGCGCACTCCCCTGGAAGCGGGACTGGGCTTTTTTGTGAAGCTGGATAAGGGCGAGTTTATCGGGAGGGACGTTTTGCAGAAGCAGAAAGAGGAAAAGCCCACCGAGCGCCTGATAGCGATCCAGTGCAATGAAAAAGGCGCTCCGCCACGACCCGGATATCGAGTTCTCGATGCTGATGGAGAAGCCCTCGGAGTGCTGACAAGTGGTGTTCTCTCGCCGATTCTGGGACTCGGAATTGGGATGGCATACCTTCCGGTCGCCAAAGCCAAAGTTGGCACCGACGTCTTTATTGAATCGCGGGGGAAAAAGATGCCCGCAAAAGTTGTGAAAAAACCTTTCGTTGCGTAAGAACTCCATCATAGAAATCTGCCATGGCAATTCCATCAGAACTGAAATACACCGAAGAGCACGAGTGGGTGCGTATGGACGGAGACATCGCGATCGTGGGCGTGACTGATCACGCGCAGGAAGAATTGTCCGATGTCGTCTTCGTCGAGCTCCCCGAATTGGAGCGTGAGGTTGAAGAAAAAGAACAAATGGCGGTGGTCGAATCAGTGAAGGCTGCCAGCGACATTTACGCTCCGGTCAGTGGCACGATCATCGAGGTCAACGTGGCTTTGGAAGAAGAGCCGGGCTTGGTCAATGAGGACCCCTACGGAGAAGGCTGGTTGTTCAAAATCCGTGTTTCGGACATGGAAATCGTGGAAGGTCTATTGACTGCTGACGATTACGAAGAGCATATTGGTTGATTTCTTTTTGGAATCAACGAATGTGCCCGCGTGTCAGCGCAGACAGAATTCAAACATCGTCACCTCGGCGTCGGGGTAGAAGAAACAAGCGAGATTCTCTCGCTTTTAGGATACAGCGATTTGGAGGCATTGACCTCCGATATCGTGCCTGGTGGGATTCGGATGGAAGGGAAGTTGGAGCTTCCCGAACCATTGGGGGAAAGAGAAGCCCTTGCCGAGTTGAAGGGCTTACTCGCGAAGAATAAGATGGCCCGCAGTTATCTCGGGCAGGGCTATCATGGGACCATTCTCCCTGCTGTCATTCAGAGAAATCTGTTGGAGAATCCGGGTTGGTATACCGCCTATACGCCCTATCAACCCGAGATTGCTCAAGGCCGGCTGGAGGCTCTTTTGAATTTCCAGACCATGGTCACCGACCTGACTGGGTTGGCTGTGGCCAATGCCAGTCTGTTGGATGAAGGCACTGCTGCTGCCGAGGCCATGGCGCTCGCTTTATCATCCAAGCCGAAGGGCAAGGTCATCTTTGCCGATGAGAATTGCCATCCCCAGACGATTGCAGTCTTGCAAACCCGGGCCGAACCTCTCGGGACGGAAGTTGTAGTCGGGAAGTGGCAGGACTTCGATCCTGCCAATTGTGAGGGCTTGTTCGCAGTATTGGTTCAGTATCCAGATACCCGCGGCTCGATCCATGACTACGAAAAGTTTGCGAGTGAGGTCCAAGACGCCAAGGCGATGGTCATCGTGGCGGCAGACCCTCTAGCATTGGTGGTCCTGAAGGAGCCCGCTTCCTGGGGAGCTGATATTTGTGTCGGTTCGACTCAACGATTCGGTGTGCCGATGGGGTGTGGTGGTCCGCATGCGGCATACATCGCGGTCAAGGATTCGCTCAAGCGCAAGTTGCCGGGCCGGTTGGTTGGCGTCTCTTTGGATAGCCAGGGGAATCCGGGTTTCCGCCTCGCCTTGCAGACCCGGGAGCAACACATCCGCCGGGACAAGGCGACTTCCAATATTTGTACCGCCCAAGTGCTCCTTGCAGTCATTGCCTCCATGTATGCTGTGTATCACGGGCCAGAAGGACTGCGTGTGATTGCGGAAAGGGTGAACAAGCTGGCAACGACTTTTGCCAAGAGCTTGCAGGCGGCAGGTCTAACAGTCGGTGGCGAACCGTTCTTCGACACCGTGACGATCTCCACAACCGACGCAAAAAGCATCGTTCGCCAAGCGGGAGAGTCGGGCTTCAATTTGCGTCTGTTAGATGAAAATACGGTGTCGGTCTCGTTCGATGAGCTCAGCACCAGCGAGGAGTTGGCCGTCCTGTTAGAATTCTTTGGCGTCCAGTCGGTCGAAACTGCTGAGGCAGATTTTGCCGAGTTTGCGAGGGAGACAAAGATTCTCACCCACGAGGTCTTTCACCGCTATCGCAGCGAGACCGAGATGATGCGCTATCTGCGCCGGCTCGAAGGAAAAGACCTCGCTCTCAATCAGGCCATGATTCCGCTTGGCTCGTGCACCATGAAGTTGAATGCGGCAGCGGAGATGATTCCTGTCACTTGGCCCGAGGTTGGGGAGATTCATCCATTTGCTCCGAGGGAGCAGCTCGCGGGCTATGAGGAGATGCTGACTCTGTTAGAGAATTGGCTCGCGGAGATTACGGGCTTTGCCGGCGTGTCTTTGCAGCCCAATGCCGGTTCGCAAGGAGAATACGCAGGGTTGTTGGCCATCCGTCGTTACCATTTTTCCCGAGGAGAACGGGAGCGCAATATCTGCATCATCCCGACCTCCGCACATGGCACCAACCCCGCCTCTGCAGTGATGTGTGGCATGAAGGTGGTGGCGGTGGGTTGTGACGAGGCTGGCAACATCGACATTGCCGACCTCAAGGCCAAAGCCGAGAAGCATGCCGACAATCTGGCGGCCCTGATGGTGACATACCCTTCGACTCACGGGGTCTTTGAGGAGGGGATTCTCGAGATTTGCGAGACCATTCACAAGTTCGGCGGTCAGGTCTATATGGACGGAGCGAACATGAATGCGCAGGTTGGTCTCACCAGTCCCGGTTTGATTGGAGCAGATGTCTGCCACCTCAATCTCCACAAGACATTCTGCATCCCACATGGAGGGGGAGGACCTGGGGTTGGGCCCATCGGGGTCGCCGCTCACCTGGTGCCATTCCTTCCCGATTCCGAAAATGCGGTGTCTGCTGCGCCTTGGGGCAGTGCGTCCATCAACGTCATCTCTTGGATGTATATTCGCATGATGGGGGCACAGGGCTTGAAGGAGGCCACCCAAATTTCGCTGTTGCTCGCGAACTATCTTTCCAAGCAGTTGGAGCCGGCTTTTCCAGTCCTTTACAAGGGGCGCAATGGTTTGGTTGCTCACGAATGCATTCTGGATGTCCGGCCAATGGCCAAAGAAAGTGGGCTCGGGGTCGAGGATGTTGCCAAGCGTCTCATCGACTACGGCTTTCACGCTCCAACCATGAGTTGGCCAGTAGCGGGAACCCTCATGATCGAGCCCACCGAGTCAGAGAGCAAGCGGGAGCTCGATCGGTTCTGCGAAGCGCTGATTGCCATTGCTTCCGAAATGAAGGCGGTGGCCAATGGGGAAAGCGATGCCACTGACAATGTGCTGAAAAACGCGCCTCATACTGCGGCGATGCTGACAGCTGATGAGTGGACCCATCCCTACAGTCGGACCGAAGCCGCCTGGCCGGTGGCAAGTCTGCGGGAATGGAAATTCTGGTCGCCTGTCGGTCGAGTCGACAACGTGCACGGTGATCGCAACCTGGTCTGCACCTGCGAGGGGATGGATGCCTATACCGAGGATTGATTTCCAGCGCCTGAGCAAGTGTGATGGTCGCAATGAGCGAAGCAACATGCCCGGTGAACTGGGAAACCTGGGAGCCGGGAATGCGGGCCACCCTGATGTTTATCCGGGTCGGCGACGAAGTGCTGCTAATTGAAAAGCAGCGCGGCATTGGTGCGGGCAAAGTGAATGGGCCCGGTGGCAAAATCGATCCCGGCGAGACCCCTCTGGAATGCGCCATTCGCGAGACTCAGGAAGAACTCTGCGTTACTGCGACTGGCGTGCGCAAGATGGGGGAGCTCTTCTTCGCCATGTCGGATATGCCTGACATCCATTGCCACGTCTATATGGCCGACGGATACGAGGGCACTCCGACTGCGACCCCCGAGGCGATTCCGCTTTGGACAAAGGTGAGCGACCTCCCTTTTGAGCGCATGTGGGATGACGATCGTTACTGGCTGGGCGAAATGTTGGATGGCGAGACGTTCTGCGGAAAGTTCGTCTTTGATGAGGAAACCATCCTCTGGCGTGAAGTGAATTTCGGTGTAACGTGGTGAAAAGAAGAAACCCGCCCTGCGCGAAGTGCGAGAGCGGGTTTCTAAAGTCCTCCGTGACCACAAAGACGCGATAAGCTGCGTTCCGAAGACTCAACAGGTTGGGGACTCCGGGGACCGCGTCTGCCCTCCTAAAAAGGCGCGACATTCACATCCCTCGGGGCTGCCCCCATTAACTTAAATATCGGTCCGAGCTCGCTGTCTTAAGAGCGACCACGGGAGACGGAGAAAGAGTAGCGCAGAAGGGAATGCGCGCAATTTGAATTTGGCAAAAGAGGAAAACTTTATTGCTTGCTTTTCTGTTAGGAGGCCATGAGCAAATTGAGAAGGCCGAGTCGTCTTTTTTTTGAACAAAAAGAGGGGAGAAGCATCTACTTTCTGTGGCGGCAGGACGTTTTGCAATGAGGACGCTCTCGCGAAAGGAATTTTCGAGGAGGCAGTGTGTCCCAATCAGTAATTTGGCGGAAAAAGTTGAGTCTGTGTGCGTAAGAATTATTTGAGTGACTTTATTTTAAATTTAGATAAATTAGTAGCATTCCATGACCCAGTATTCTTGCGAGGAGAGGCAGAAGTCTCGAAAACGGTGGCTGCCATACTTGGCAGGGGGGATTTTTGGGCTTCATGCTCTGCTTTTCTTCTTGTTGGCCCAATGCAGCTCATTTGGAACGAGCACCGAGCAAAAGGTGTCGTATATCGACCTGAAGATTGAGCAGAACCACCGCAAGGTGGACCTGACTTTGCCTGAGCCTCCCGAAAGGATGTTCTATCAGTATGCGAGTTTTCCTTTGGAAAAAAGGGAGGAGGCGCCGCAGCCACTGAGCTATCCTCATTGGAAGGGCTGGGAGACCCTGGTGGCATTGAGGGTCGAGGACTCGGTTCCGATGGAAAACTATCGCCTGACAATGTCGGCCCGGCGCTCGGATCCTCCTGCCCGGTCCATCAGTTTTCAGCCTGTTTTTCGTTCAGTCATCATCAATGGGACTGTTCTTCAGCCGGTCGAAACGGTCCCGGAACCCTCCTCGGCAATGTTGATTGCTTGTGGTCTCCTTGGTTTGGTGACGAGGCGAAGCCGCTAGGTGTGGTCTTGTTAATGAGGCGGAGCCTAAGGAATCACTACCGGCTGAATGCGCTTGGTGGTGAAGCGCACGCTCACAGTGTAGTTTGACTGGGCCTGACTGGTGCCGAGTAGAACGGAGTGACCGTCATTGGTGCGCCACAAGTGAGAGGCCAGCATGAGGCCGTCCTGCAGTTCTTTTTGTTCGGGATAGGGGGATACGGAGAGCGGCTTCCCGTAGAGCTTGTTGAGAAGATTGATGAGCTCGTTCCAAGTGGCTTGGAGCTTGCTGGTGTAGGCCATGGCTCCCAAGTCCTTGGTGCGGAGGGTCACCTCTTGCAGGCCGCCGGAATTGGTCCAATCAAAGTAAAGAAAGCAGGGGAGCCCTCCGATGGTTTCGGTGGTTTCGAAGACTCCATTGAGGCCGGTACGGCCAAACAGCCCGGCCTCGATGTTGCTTTTGACTAAAGAGGAATCCAGCAGTTTGGCTTCGACTTCATTGCGAGTATCGCCGAATTTGAGGGGCCCGAAGGCATCACCTTCGGGCTCTTTGGCGCCTTCGGGCGTTTGGTAGGGATGGTTCTCTTCCAAAAAGGTCTGTTCGTCCTTGTGAAGTTTATCGATAGAGAATGTCAAAACGCGCCCGTCGCTGCGTCGAAGAGTGACCGAGGTTTCGTCACGGGAGAGAAAGTTGGCTTGGAGAGTTTTTGAGCCATCGCTGCTCTTCCAAGGCCGCATTTCAGCGGAAGCGACGGAAAAGCTGGCGAAAAGAGAGAGGACGAGAAGGGATCGAGAGAGCTTCACTGCTTTGTAACGTCGAAGGGAGGTGAATTGTTCGGGAAAAAGTTTCTCTTTGGGATAAAAAAACCCGGAAGGCAGAACCAACCGGGCTTCTTGAAAAAGGAAAGAGAGGGAAGAACTACCAGCGCTGGGTGCGGGTGTGGCTGAAGTGGTCTTCGAATCCAAGTTCTGGTGGGAACTCGGAGAGGCCTTCGCTCGGGTTCATCTCAACACGCCAATCAGAACCACACTTGGTGTAAGGGGGCTTGAAGGTGCCTTTGTAAGTGGGGCAATGAAAAGTGAAGAGCTCGTAGAAACCGTAACCGAGGCGCTTGAAAGCACGCTGAGTTCCGTTCACCACGCCGTAAGACCAACCTGCCTTGTGACCGGTGGTGTTGGACTGGCGAACGATCTGCTCAGGAATCTCCATTACTCCGTAGAGAATGTTGCTGATGGCACGACCCAACTTGCGGGAAGATGTGTACTGCGCTCCAGGAGGGGCTTGAATGTCTCCGTAGGCCACGCTGCCGAGGCACAAGAATGCTGCTGCTAGGATCAATTTTTTCATCGCTGGCGAGATAGTGAAGGACTGTGCAGAGAGTGACAATGAAAAATTATCGTTCTTTGCTTCATAAATTAGAGGCTGACCCCCGTGCCGAGAGTCACGCCGGGAATGGCGCGGACCTGGGCCATGATTTCGGGGGAGAGAGGCTCGTCGACTTCAATGACTGTTAAGGCGTTGCCCTGGGTCTTGTTACGGGCGAGAGAAAGGTTCGCGATGTTGACTTTTTCGTTGCCGAGAGTGGTGCCAACCGCTCCCACAATGCCGGGGCGGTCGTCATTGCGGACAATGAGGAAGTGGCCGCGGATGTTAGTGTCCACATACAGTCGGTCGATCTCCACAATTCTTGGTGAGCTGCCGATGAGGGTGCCCGCCAAGCGGAAACGCTCCTCTCCTTTACGCAGTTCGACAACGAGAAGTTCGTTGTATTCGGTCTGCGCATTGATGGTGGATTCGACCAGCTCGAGGCCCATTTGAGCGGCGATGCCCGGGGCGTTGACGATATTGACTTGTCCATCGCAACGGCTGGATTCCAGGAAGTTGGTGAGCACGGTGCGTGAAATGAGAGCCGTATCTTTTTTGGCGAAAGGCCCGTGATAGGAGACTCGCAAGGCATCGGGGTTGCTGAGGCCAAGCTTGGCCAAGAGTTTGCCGAGCGAAGCGGACAGGTCCAGATAAGGCCCGATGGCCTCGCGGGCGGCGGCGTCGAGGGAAGGCATGTTGATGGCGTTCCGGATCTCGCCGGTGGCGAGGAAATCACGAACTTGCTCCGCGACCTGGATGCCGACGTTCTCCTGTGCTTCCGCAGTCGAGGCGCCCAAGTGAGGGGTGAAAGCGACGAACTTGTTGAGTGAGAGAAGCGGGTGGTCGGCGGCGGGAGGTTCGTTCTCGAAGACATCGAGACCGCATCCGGCGATGTGGCCGGAGTCGATGGCAGCTTTCAAAGCAGCCTCGTCGACCAAGCCTCCGCGGGCGCAGTTGACGACCAAGGCTCCCTTGTTCATCAAGGCCAGGCGTTCTGCATTGATGATGCCCTTGGTGTCGTCGGTGAGGGGAACATGGAGGGTCACCACGTCGGCGCCAGTCAAGGCGGCATCGGGGGTGTCGGCCAGCTCGACCTTGAGCTCGTCGGCGCGGCTCTGGGTCAGGTAGGGATCAAAGGCCACGACCGTCATGTTGAAAGCTTGGGCCCGCTTGACGAACTCGGTGCCGATTCGGCCCATGCCGATGACCGCGAGGCGCTTTCCATTGAGCTCAATACCTTGGTTGGCTTTGCGTCCAGCTGCGAATTCGCCCGCGAGAACCGACGCATGACCGGGCGCGATGTTGCGCGCTGCGGAGAGCATCAAGGTAAAGGCGTGCTCGGCAGTGGAAATGGTGTTGCCGGTCGGAGTGTTCATGACGATCACGCCATGCTGATTGGCTGCTTCCTTATCGATGTTATCGACCCCAACCCCGGCTCGGCCAATGACCTTGAGGCTTTTTGCAGCGGCAAGGACCTCCGGAGTCACCTTGGTCTGCGAGCGCACGACCAAGCCTTCATAGTCGCCAATGATGGCAATCAGTTCCTCGGGAGAGAGACCGGTATTGAAGTCAGCTTCAATGTCGGGATGGTCGTTGAGGAGTGCTACGCCAATTTCGGAAATAGGGTCTGAGACAAGGACGCGATGGGCCATGACGTGGCCTTAATCCACAAGCGACTCTCGCGCAAGAGTGAGATCGAGAGATTATACAAACTCATATCAGAAGTTGTTTTTCAGGGGTAATTGTTCAACTTTGATATCGTGGAGGCGGCCCTACTCGAGATCCCACTTGATTTGAAATTCAATTTCCTCGGAGCCCTCTTCCCGCTCATGTTCGATATTGTAGACTGCGCGCACTGGAACGTAGATGCGTTCGTTGGCGATTTGGATTTCGAAAGGCTCGCCGGTTTCGAGGCTGTCCGCTAGTCGACGAAGCTTGGCGATGAATTCCGAAGTGGGATAACTTTTCTCGAGGTCGCGATCCGGTTTTTTAGCCATAGTGAGTTTCAAGCAAACTGAGGGGAATTATGCCAGTTCAGATTGTCCTTTGACGGTCATTAAACTTGACGAAACACAGCTGGGATAGGCGTGATGGCGGGGATGACATTGGGACAAAACCAAAGCCGGTTAGGATTAGCTTGGATGTGCGCGCTGGCGGCACTCGTGTTGGCATTCTCACCGCGGGCCATGGGACAGGATTTTCTAGAAGAGCCTGATGTGAAAGTGAAGGAAGTGGTCTTCCGTTACAATGGGGCCAAGTCCGTTGCGGAATCCCGTTTGCGAAGCTTCACGGAGACCAAGGTCGGGCAATCGTTCGATGCGGGCATCGTCGATGAAGATGTGAAGCGTCTTTATGAAAGTGGCCTTGTTCAAGATGTGCAGGTGCTTGGTGAAGAGGTGAATGGGGGAGTAAAGGTCATCTTTGAGGTTTCCACCCGGGGAACTGTGGATGTCGTTGGTTTCGACGGAAACACAGTGTTCTCAAGTGGCAAGCTGGCCAAGGAAGTCAAGATGACTGCGGGCGAAATCCTGAGTGATGCCAAGATTCTGGAAGCGCGTCGCAGTATTCAAGATTACTATCGTGGCTATGGTTACCCGGATGTGACGGTAACCCACCGTCTGCAGGATGAGGGCGACGGGGTAACCAGTATCATTTTTATCATCAACGAAGGGGTGAAGAGCGAAGTTCGCAAGATTCTCTTCGAGGGGAACGTGGCCTTCGCCGATGTCGAGCTTCGTCGCGAGATGGAGACCAAACAGAAAGGCATTTTCTCGTTCTTGACCAAGTCCGGGCGCATCGACAATCAGCAGCTGCAGCGTGACTTGGAGCAGCTTCGTGAGTTTTATCAGAACAACGGCTACCTGCGCGCCAATGTCCTCAGCGCGGACCGTGTGCCTGTCCGAGATGGTCGGGTGGACTTGATCATTAAAGTGCAGGAGGGGAGCAAATACATGGTCAACCAGATTCAGTTTGGTCCCATGACTGTTTTCACACCCGAAGAGTTGACGCCAGCGATGAGCTTGATTTCAGGTCTTCCTTATTCCGCGAAAAAGGTGAACGACGACCGCCGCGCCATTCGGAGCTATTACGGGTCGCGTGGATACGCCGATGCCCAAGTGTCCGCTGAAGTGAAGGATGCGGGGCCTGGATTGGTCAATATTGCCTATCGCGTGAAGGAAGGCAGTCGCTTCAAGGTTGGTCGCGTCAATATCAGCGGCAACACCAAGACCAAGGACCGGGTGATTCGTCAGGAAGTGCCGATGAAGCCGGGTGAGTATTTCAACTCGGTGGAAGTCGAGACCACCCAGAAGCGTTTGCAGGGTCTTCGCTACTTCGAGGGGGTCCAGGTTACTGGCGACAGCAGCTCGCGGGCGGGCTATCGCGACCTCAATATCAACGTTCAGGAGGGCAAGACCGGGGAGGTGAACTTCGGTGCGGGATTCAGCTCCATCGACAGCATCGTGGGTTATGTCAACTTGGAGCAGCGCAACTTTGATATTCGTAATTTTGGAAAGTTCACTGGTGGTGGGCAGCGTTTTTCCGCTCAGCTGAAGCTGGGTAGTGAGCGGCAGGACTTCAAGGTTTCCCTCATCGAACCTTGGTTCTTGGGCCGTCGTCTTTCCTTGGGGGGAGAGCTCTATTACCAGAACCGCTATTACTTGAGCCCTGAATACGACCAGCAAAACGTCGGAGGTGCCATTTTCCTGCGTAAGGCGGTTGGTCGTCGTGCCTATGTGCGCGGAGAGTATCGTCTCGAGCAGATTGGATTGGATGTGGACAGCGACAGTTCACCAGCATTCTTGGCTGAAGATGGTGACTATGTGCGCAGCGCGCTGGGCGTCTCCTATGTTTACGATAGTCGCGATGACATCGTTCTTCCCCGTAAAGGGCACAAGGCGACTGTCGGGATGACGCTGGGAGTTGGAGGAGATGTGGAGACTTATTCCTTCGAAGCAAGCATTGCGAAGCACTGGAGCTTGCCTCTGGACCTCATCTTCAACCTCACGGGCTCCTTGGCCACCGTCGATTCGTATGGTGATGGCGAAGTTCCCATCTTTGACCGACTCTTCCTTGGTGGATCTCGTGACTTGCGTGGATTCGAATACCGGGACTTGGGTCAGCGTGACAATGTCGGCCTGAATGCGACCGAGGAAGCGCTTGGGGGTAAGACTTCCGGCTATATCTCCGGAGAGATCACGTTCCCCATCTTCGAGCGGGTGCGGGGCGCTGGCTTCTTTGATGTGGGATTCGTGAATGCTGATTCTTTCGACTTTGCTCCCGAAGATCTCTATGGAAGTTCGGGTCTGGGTCTGCGTTTGGATATCCCGGGGGTGGGACCTCTGGCGCTTGATTACGCGATTCCCATTCTCGTCCCCAGCACTGATGATGAGGCTGATAAAGGCGGTCAGTTCAACTTCTACATCAATTACCAATACTAGCAGTGGGCCGGGAGGCGGGGAGTCTAGGCTTGATAGCCTGGTCCGCCGCCGTTATGGACCATTGCACCGGCAGGTTGCATCAGCCAGCCGGGTGGTCCTCTCGAGGACCGAAAACCCAGTAGTATGAAATTAGCGAAACTTCTCAATGAGCAGCGGGTCTTTCTGGATTTGAATGCCAAGACCTGCGCTGAAGTGATGGAGGAGCTGGTAGGTCACCTCGCGGACCAGGGGGTGCTTCTCAATGGAATGCGAGCTCGGGCCCTGTCGGCCCTGCAGTGTCGGGAGGACGAGATTAGTACCGGGGTTGGCTGCGGTGTGGCCATTCCGCATGCTTATCTGGATGATCTGGAAGATCCGGTGGCTATTTTCGGCCGTTCCGAAGGGGGAATCGATTTTTCCGCCTGCGATCATGCTCCGGTTCATTTCGTAGTCCTGCTGCTGATTCCTGAGAAAAAGCGCGGACAGCATCTCTTGACCCTTGCTGATATAGGCAAGCGATTCCTGAGTTGCGAAACCCGCAAGTCTCTGGCGAGTGCGGAGAGCAAAGAGGCAGTCCTGGAGATTTTTTCCCATTGATAGCGGCGGCTCGAGGGCGACGGACTTTTTTCTTGTCCGTGCCCTGAATCCAGCGAGGAATGAGGCATGCCCAATGCCGGAGACCAAGACTACAATCGCGCCCTGGATGCCTTGGAGGCAGGAGACTTGAATGCTGCCATCGAGGCCACCGAGTCGGCTCTGATGTCTGATGCCAAGGACAGTGGATACTGGCAGCTTTATTCCGTCTTGTTAGCGCAAGCCGGTAGGTTGGAGGATGCGCAGCGCGCGAAGGCGAAGGCGGAGGAGTTCGGTCTGGATGAAGTGGATGCCCTCCTCATGAAAGCGGCCGAGGCGGGGGCGGACAAAAAGTGGAACAAGGCGGTCACTGCCTGCGAAAAGGCCCTCGAGCTTGCTCCAGAACGAGGAGAGATATGGGCCAGCTATGCCGCCAATCTGATCGAGGGAGGTTACAAGAGTGATGCGCTCGAAGCGTCGGCCAAAGCGGTTGAGCTGATCTCTGACGAGGCGCAGGTGTGGTATCTGCGGGGGCGAATTCTTCGCCTGACCGAGCGTCATCCCGATGCGGTGGAGGCCTTTGAAAAAGCGGTCGAACTCGAGCCGAAGCTGGGTCTCGCTTGGTTTGAGAAAGGGATGGTCCATCATCTCCAGGAGGAGCCGGAGAAGGCCCGAAGTTGTTTTCTGAGAGCGCAAGAGCTCAAGCCCGGGGACGCCGAGATCGAGGAGGCGCTCAACATCGTGTCCCAGTGAGGGATGAAGGACGGGAGAGGTCCTGACGAATCAGATTCCCCGTGACAGCGATTGAAATTGAACAAGTGGGCGGGGCGGCTCAGCTTTCTTCCAGATGTTACGGTCTTTGATGACAGTGTCGGGCTTCACTTTGGTGAGCCGACTTTTGGGTTTCTTGCGCGATATTCTGATCGCTCGATTTTTGGGCACCGGTTTGGTCGCGGATGCATTCTTCGCTGCTTTTCGTTTCCCCAACTTATTCCGGCGAATTTTCGGGGAAGGGGCGTTCAATGCCGCCTTCGTCCCGTTGTTCGGCAAAAAGGTTATCGATGACCGTGAGGATGGGATTGAGTTTGCGAGCAAGGCTTTCTCGATGCTGCTGCTGGTGCTGGGGGTCTTTACCGTCGTCGCCATTCCGGCCATGCCGTTGTTGATGAATGTGGTGGTGCCTGGCTTCAAGGCCCGCGACGTTGATCCCAGCTTCTTTGGCAAGAAGACTGAGATTGTCCTCAATGAGAAGCCACAGGAGATCGAGATTGCGACGAAAGGCGCGCGCGCGGTTTACTTGGAGCTGGTCGAGAAGGGTGATGTGAAGATCCACTCAATCGCCTTCGAAACAGAGAAGAAGACCTTCATGAGCCTTTTTGGAAAGAAGGGGCAAAGTAAGGCGACGGTGCTCGGAGAGCCGGTGACCCCGGAGGTCGCTCATAGCTCCAGCTATGCCACGGTATTGGAGCCCATTGACTTCAAGGTTCCGGCTGAAGTGGAGGTGAGGAAAGCGGAGGAGAGCGAGAAAGACTACCAAGAGCGGCTTCAAGAATACCGTGACGAATTCAAAGCCGAGATTAAGAAAGACAACTTCGTCCTGCAGGGGATTTCTTGGGATGGCGGGACCTTCGCAGGGGAAAGTGGGGAAGATGTTTTTAAGTTTGGAAGGCCTTCGGGTAAGGCCGGCAAGGGATTCGGTTGGTTTTCAGTGCAGGTTTCGGGAAATGGAACGCTCAAGATCTACCGCAATGATCCGGGCACTTTTGACAAGACCGTCAAGCTCACGCGGATTATGTTCATCTATTTGTTATGCATGGCGTTGGCCGCGCATCTCAGTGGAGTTCTCAATACCTTCCGGATTTTTGGCATGCCCGCAGCGGCACCGATTATTCTCAACGTGGTGTTCCTCGTTTCGCTTGGGTTCGTCGGTTGGTTCGGCTGGTTGCCGGGAGAGACCTTGGCCTGGGGGGTTGCACTAGCGGGCTTCTTGCAATTGGCAGCACTGTGGTGGACCTGCTATCGAAAGGGAGCGCCCATCAAGGTGGTTCGTCCTAAAATGGATCCTGAGATGAAGAAGCTTTTCGGGCTGATGGGCCCCGGGGTCGCATCTGCCAGCGTGCAGCAAATCAATCTCTTGATCGGCGGTGTCATTGCTTCCTTCCAGCCGGGGGCGGTGTCTTATCTCTACTACTCGGACCGGGTCTATCAATTGCCTCTGGGGATGATTGGGATCGCGCTGGGGGTGGTTCTCTTGCCAGAGGTCACCAGGCAGCTGCGGGGTGGAATGGAGAGACAAGCGGGCAAGACCATTACGCGCGGGATCGAGCTTGGAATGCTTCTGACTTTACCTGCCGCAATGGCGATGATCGTGGTGCCGACAGAATTGATTGCGGGGCTCTTTCAGCGGGGAGAATTCGTGCGCGCTGATGCCGTCCAGACAGGATACGCGCTTGCTGCCTTTGGTGTGGGGTTGCCGGGCTATGTTTTGATTAAAGTTCTTCAGCCGGGTTATTTCGCCAAGGGAGATACCAAGAATCCGATGCGGATGGCCGTGATCATGGTCGCGGTCAATATCGTCGTCAGTCTGTTACTATTCCCGTGGATTGGGCATGTGGGACTGGCGGTTGCGACCTCGGTTGCCGCTTGGGTGAATGTCTTCATGCTTTGGCGTGGGTTAAAGGGCTTCGTGACGCTGACCGAGGCCACGGTCTTCAAGTTGGGTAGAATGGTCTTGGCCAGTCTGCTGATGGGGGTCGTTCTTTACTTTGCCGCCAAAGGGTTGGGGCCGTGGTTCGAGGGCACCGGACTTCAGCGAGTGGTCGCCATGATTCTTTTGGTGGGCTCCGGAATCTCTGCTTTCGGAGCGCTAGCCTTGTTCCTCCGGGCGACCAACGTGAAAGATCTGCGGGCTGGCTTTGGAAAAGGGTAGTGGGGCGCGCTCAGCTGCCGCATCCTCCTCCACCGCAACCTGAACTGCAGCCTGAACTGCAGCCTGAACTGCAGCCGCTGTCATTATGGTCGTCGTGGCTGCAGCCTCCTCCGAAGAACCACCAGCCTCCGACCCCGCTGCCACCCTTTCTGCCAGCGCCGCCTCTTCGTTTTGGCTTGGAGCCTCCCTTGGCGATGGATGCAATGAGAGAAAGAACCGCCAGAAGGGGCAGGCCGAGGATGACGAGAACTCCGATCGTTTCGCCGCTCATGTCGTTGACGCATCCCGCGAGGGCGAGTGACCCGACGAGGCATCCGCTGACTGCGAGAGCTTTTTTTCGAGAAAGAATCAATTTGTCGCGGACGTCAATCCGGCGAAAGTCGCTCTGAAATCGTTCGCGGGCGTTCGGCCAAATGTCCGAAGGTGGGCATTGTCCGAATTCGCGCTCATAACTTTGCATGGTCAGGAGATACCAATCCTTGAATTTTTCACCTTCCTTTCTACCCCCTTTCGTCGGGCCGTGATGAATCTCCTGACCCAAGGTGTCGCGGCAAAGATCGTGCCAGTAGGAGCGGGTGTAGATGATGTGGAGATGCCAGGCCTGGTCCACCTGGTCGGAAGGAGTCACCGGATGCCCCGCCTCGAGGCAGAGATAGAGGAATTTCTTGTATTCCTCCATCACCCGCTCGGCAAAGCCTTGCGACCACTGATTCTCGCGCGCCAAACGTTGGGAGAATGGTAGAGCGGCTTCCGGGAGGTCGAGCTGGAATGCCTCCAGTCGACTCCACAGTTCAATGTTTTTCATGAAAAGAGACTACGGTAGAGGAGGTATCGGCGAAAAGGTCAAATTCTCTCAATAAAGAATCGATTCTTTTCAGTTTGCGTTCCAAAATGCCTCGAGCAAAGACCCAAGCGGATGTTGACGGTGGGGAAGTCCTTCGCTAAGTCCCGTGCGCTGGCGGGCTAATTCGAGTGCGCCAAACCCACAAAAACAAACCGCTCATTCTATGGCAAAATACGGAATTAATGGATTTGGACGCATTGGACGCATGGTCCTCCGTTCACTGGTCGAAAAAGGTGAACTCAGCAACATTGCTGCGATCAACGACCTGACCGACAACAAAACTCTCGCGCACCTTCTCAAGTTTGACTCCAGCCAAGGCATCTTCGATGGAGAGGTGAGCTACGACGACGACTACATCATCGTGAATGGCCACAAGATTCACGCCTCTGCAGAGCGTGACCCATCCAACCTGAAGTGGGCTGAGTGGGGCGTGGACGTTGTTCTTGAGTCGACTGGATTCTTCGTCGACCGCGCAGGTTCCAGCAAGCACCTCGAGGCTGGCGCCAAGAAAGTGCTTATCTCCGCACCTGCGAAAGATCCCGACCTCACCATGTGTCTCGGCATCAACGACAGCGACTACGATGCTTCCAAGCACAACATCGTTTCCAATGCTTCTTGCACCACCAACTGCCTCGCGCCTTTGGTTAAGGTCCTCAACGACAGCTTCGGCGTGGTCGAGGGCATGATGAGCACCATTCACTCCTATACTGGTGACCAGCGCCTTCTCGACGCTCCACACGGCGACCTCCGTCGTGCGCGTTCCGCAGCAATCAACATCGTTCCTTCTTCCACTGGAGCGGCGAAGGCGATCGGCCTGGTGATTCCTGAGTTGAACGGTAAATTGACGGGTGGTTCATTCCGCGTTCCGACTCCTACCGGTTCTTTGACTGACTTCGTCTGCACCGTTAAGGAAGACGTGACTGTGGAGGCGATCAACGCTGCCTTCAAGGCTGCTGCTGAAGGTCCTCTCAAAGGGGTCCTCGAGTATTCCGAAGAGCCTCTCGTTCTTCAGGACATCGTGGGCAACCCCCACAGCTCCATCTACGACTCCGACCTCACCATGGTGATGGGAACCCGGATGGTGAAAGTTTGTTCTTGGTATGACAACGAGTGGGGCTACTCCAGCCGCGCTGCTGATGCCATGAAGATGCTCGGTGACTCCCTCTAAGAGAGAGCGGAACATCAAATTCTTTTTCAAAGAACGGCGGGACTTGGTTCCCGCCGTTTTTTTTGGAGGGCATACCCGAAGCCGGATTCTTTATCCGGAGTCAGATTTTATTTTCAGTGAGATATTTGTTCATTTCGATTTCGTCTTTTTCTTTCTGGGAAGGTAGAAGGGGCAATCATTTCTATGAAAATTCCTACTCCCGCCGCAGTGCTTCGATTGCTTGCCTCTTGTTCCATTGCTCTTACTTCTCTTGCGAATGGTGCTTCGTCTCATCCGCTGCCAGATTCGGACCAGTGGTTGAAGTTTGAGGGGGGAGAAGGACCGGGAGCGGGGAAGCACGTGGTCTTGCTAGCCGCCGAGCAAGAATATCGTGCCGAGCAGGCGCTCCCCATGTTGGCGCGAATGCTGGCCAAGCATCACGGATTTCATTGCACCGTTCTCTTTCTCATGAATGAAGAAGGGCTGGTCGACCCCACTTTACCATCACCGTTTAAGGAAGAGGGGCGCAAAAGTATCGTGCCGGGCTTGGAACATTTGGAGAAGGCAGATGCCTTCATCTGGATGTCGCGTTTCTTGCAGCTGGAGGATTCGGACTTGGGCCATCTATACTCTTACTTTGATTCAGGGAGACCGATTATCGCTTTGCGGACCGCCAATCACGGGTTGTGGCGTGATGCAAAACCCTATCAGAAGGATGGCGAAGACGTGAGTCTCGATAGGCTGTTAGGCGGCAAGTTCCGTGGTCACCATGGGGGATGGAAGCGGGAGGCTACCTCCGGAGTGATCGTGCCGGAGGCGAGGGAGCATCCTATTCTACGAGGGGTTCAGGATGTTTGGGGGACGACCGATGTTTACCGATGTCATGTCGATGGCAAGGTGCCTGAGGACTGCACGCCGATTCTGCTGGGCCAGCCCATGCAGTCTTTGGACCGGGAGGCTCTGCCGAATCTTGAGAGAGAGGCCCTACCTATTGCTTGGACGAAGTCATGGGTCGGGAACAAGGGGCTTTCCTCTCCCGTTTTTCATTTCACGATGGGATCGGCCAAGGACTTCGAAAATGAAGGAGTTCGTCGCATCACGGTCAACGCTCTTTATTGGGGGCTTGGTCTGGCGGAGCAAATTCAGCCGGACAGCGATGTGTCTATCGTTGGCGACTACACGCCCCTGCAAGACGGATTCAAATATGAAGAGTTTGGAGTCCGCCCTCGTCCAGTAGACTATTACCGATAGGAGAGAAGCGTGTTTTGGTATCTTTGATTTGTTAGGTCGAGGCGTCGCTCAAAAGAGGCGCGATTCCGCTTTTGCGAGCACAAAAAAAGGCTCACCGCCCAGGGAGGACGATGAACCTAAAATTTCAAAGGATCGCGCTACAAACAGATCCGACGGAACAACTCGTCCAGGGGCAATTGCAGTCCGATGTAAAAGTCACCGAATTCGCCGTAGCGGGCGGAGACATCGTCGAAGCGCATTTCGTAGACGATCGATTTGATCTGGAAAGTGTCGTGCGCGAGTAGAGTGACTCCCCATTCGTGCTCGTCGAGGCCGGTGGAACCACTGATGAGCTGGAGAATTTTCCCCGAGTAACGGCGCCCGGTTGCAGCGTGGCCTTTCATGAGTTCGCGCCGCTCATCGTATTCCGTGCTATACCAGTTGTAGTTGGGATTGTTGCCGCGCCGCTTGGACATGGGGTAAAAGCAAACCACGGGCCAGGGAGGAAGAACGGGATAGAGCCGATGCTGGCTATACTTTTCCATCCGTTCGTCGAACTCCTTAAGCGCGGCTTCGAACTCCTCGCTGCCTTCGGTGAGGCCTTTCTCCGCTTTCAGCGTCTCCTCCGCGTATTGATCGCGGGTAGTGGTGTATTCCGAGCGTTCGGTCTGCGAAAGGTAGGAGTAAGCTGGCGCCAAAACCTCAGGTCCGAGGGAGAGGGTAAGTCTCTTTTCGAAATGAGTGGCTGCCACCAAGTCCGGAGTGAGCAACATGAACCCGATGTCGGCCTTCGGAGTCGTCACCGCAAAGGCGAGAAGCTGGGTGTCGGGAAAAGAGCGGATCTCCTGAATCAGCTCGGTGAGGTTGGTTTTGGCGTCCCGCTGTTCCTCGCGGGAGAGGGTGGACCATTGGGCATGGTCGATTTGATAGTAGAGATGGAGGACATGCCATCCTTCTTCGGGACGGACGCTTGGTGCTTGTGATGCTTCTGTCATTGGGAATCTTTTCGTCTAGCTGAAATGGGAATGGCCATGAACTCGTTGTATTCTCGGCCGTCCTTGGACTCGAGGATGACGAATTCCCACTGGAATTTTTCGTCCGCGAGGTAGGAGATCAGTTCTCCTTCGTGCTGAAATCCGGTGGTGGAGTGAATGGTGGCCACGTTGCCCTGAGTTGAGGTGGTTACGTCGGAGGCCGGCAAAAAATTACCGCCCGAGAGCTCAACGGTTGAAGAATCGCCGACATAGTTTCCTTCCTCATCACGAAAGAGGAAGCGGAGGGCCTTGGCTGTCGATTCGGGAGCGATGGTGATTTGAATCTCTGGGATAATCTCGATGCTTTCCGAGACACCTTCATCAGTATCGTCGCCTTCTCGAATCGGGCTCCGCCAATAGCTATCGAGTTCCGCTATGACCACCGACTCTCCTTTGAGAGGATACTTGAGCTTGGAGACGATCACAGTATTGGGGATCCGGGCCGCCACGACGCTGGAGGACCAGATGGCCCCGGCCAAGAGAGTGACGAACAGGAGACCGAGAGAAGCCTGCTCCAGGATCGATAGCGAACCCAATGCATCTTTGCCCATTGTGATGAGGCTTGAGTAGTCCTTCTGGTTGGAACCCCTTGGAGGAGAGGTCTCCGGGAGAGTCGGCTCGCTTGGGGAAGGTTTTTCGGGAGTGGACTGGTCCGCGACCGGCTCCAACGAGGGTTCGTCCGATCGTGCGGGTTCAGGTTCGGTGGTCGGGCTGGGCTCGGGTTCCAGCGTCAGGTCGTCCTCATCGAGTTCCCCAAGCCGATCGGGTTTCTGGATAGCCATGTCGACTGAGCGTCGCATGCGGCCTATTTTGGCTGGGGCCTTCTCTTCTTGAGCTGAAGCTCCTGCCTGGTGGGGCGGATTGGGTTCGTCGCTTGGAGGAAGTTCTGCTCTCCGGATTTCCCGCAGGTTGGTCTTGCTCGCCGAGGTTGGCAGGGTGGATTTCACCTCAGTCTCTTCGGCAGGAGCGTCGTCGAAGTCGTCGCTGAGCTCCAAATCCAATTCATTGACTTCGGAGGTCGACGCGGGAGCCGGGGTTGAGGGCTCTGGAGCGGATTCTGAAATCAAATCCGCGGACTGGGAAGCAGGGGGAGAGGCGGGTTCGGGGGATGGGATCTCGCGGTCCAGGAGGGGTTCCTTTTCTAGCTCAGATTCTCCTTCAGCAGCTCTCTCTTTTTTCCGCTTGCGGCGACGACTCATAAACTTGGGGTGATATTAGAAAGGCCGAAAGGGCTTGGCGAGTCTGGATATCCGGAAAGAAGGATTAAACAATGGAATCCCGGCAAGACTAAAAAAACTGTTGCAACAGAAGCAGTCTTGGCGGACACCTTCCACAACAACTCAACAAGACAAATGGCTGACAAAGACGATAAGCATGAGGAAAACATCAAGGGTACTTTCTATGTGGATACCCAGTGCATCGATTGCGATCTTTGCCGCGAAACGGCCCCTGCAAATTTCACCCGACAAGAAGACGAGGGTTACTCCTACGTCTACAAGCAGCCTGAGAACGATGAGGAGCGCGAGCAGTGTGAAGAGGCGATGGAAGGCTGTCCTGTCGAAGCCATTGGCGACGACGGTGAATGAAAAAGTCCTTCGGTAAGCGCAAGGCCCACTTCACGAAGAGGGTGGTGCGGGATTGGCAGGGGGGCGACACTCCTATGCCGACCGAAGAAAATTGCTCCAAAGCCGGTGACTGGGTGGAGTCCATCCTTGGGAGCTTGAAAATTTCGGATGGGCTCGAAGAGGGGCGTATTCGGCAAAGCTGGAAAAAAGTGGCGGGTGACTTCGTTGCCGCCCAGACCGAGGTGATTTCGCTCAAGCGCGGGGTCCTTGTTTTACGGGTTCTGCAGCCTGCGATGCGATTCCATTTGGATCAATCCCGCGGGGATCTGCTTCGGAAGGTGCAGGCGGAGTTGGGAAAGAAGGCCGTGCGTGAGGTTCGGTTGATTAGTGGTTAGAATTTCTCATGATTAAAAATCTGATTCTCGATTGGTCCGGCACGTTGGTGGATGACTTTAGCGCGACCCTGATAGCGACCAATGAGGTCTTCAAGGTCCATGGCATGCCGCCCTTCAGCGCGGACGACTTCCGGCGCGATTTTCGGCTACCTTATCCGGAATTCTATCAAGAGTTTCTGCCTGGAAAGCCTTTGGAAGACCTCGAGGTCTTGTTCAAAGAGGCTTTTCGCGAAGCTGAATCCCTGGTGCAGCCATTGGAACAGACGCTTGGCTTCCTGGAGTCGGCGAGAGAGAAGGGGCTTCGGCTCTTTGTCCTCTCTAGCATGAATGAAGAAGCCCTGATGCGACAGGCGGAAGACTTTGGGCTCTCTAAGTTCTTCGAAGAGATCTACGCTGGGGTTCTCGACAAGCGGGAGAAGATCGGTGAGATCACGCGCTTGCATGGTCTCGTCCCTTTCCATACCGCCTATGTGGGGGACATGGTGCACGATGTTCATGCCGCCCAAGCGGGAGGGCTGCATTCGGTCGCATTGCTTTCCGGATATGATCCAGTGGAGCGTTTGGCTGCCGCTAAACCCCAGATTATTCTTCCGCATGTGGGGGAGCTGGTCGGGCTCTGCAGTCCGGCTGCCGTGGCTCCGATTCGGCCGGACATCGTAGTGCGCAAATTGCGGCTGCCCATCTGCATTGGAGTGCCACCGGAGGAGAGGGCCAAGCCACAGGAGCTCAAGGTGAGTTTGGTCATCGAGACCTTGGAAGGTCTGGCCGAGTTATCCGACGATTTGGAGAGAACGATTGATTACTTCGCGGTCTCGGAGGCTGTCAAGGCCCTGGCCAGCGAGCGTCCCCGCAAGCTCATCGAGACCTTTGCGGAAGAAGTCGCGCAAATGGTTCTGCGGGACTTTGGGGCCGCGGGGGTGAAGGTGGAGGTTGAGAAGCCAATTCTTACAAATTGCGAGGGAGTGGTGGTGAGCTACGAAGGCAGACGCTGATTCGGGCGATGCCACGGAACCTGAGCTCTGATTTTGACAGTAAAGGAGCGACGTCTATTGTTTGCACACCCCTTTGTAGATAGTGGATGAGTGAAATCTCCAGAATAGATCCCGATCAGGAATTGGTCGAGAGAGCCCAGGCCGGGGATACCCGTGCCTTTGACGAGCTGATTATGAAATACAGTCCCAAGCTATACGGACTGATCTACAACATGACGTCCAACAAGGACGACACCAACGACCTGATGCAGGACGTCTTCGCGAAGGCCTTTCGCTCCCTGGGGCGCTTTCAGGGAAAATCGACTTTCTACACCTGGATCTACGCCATTGGGACGAACATGACGCTCAATTTTTTAAAGAAAAGGAAGCGGCGCATGGCCAGTAGCTTGGATGAAGTGGATTCGGGCATCCAGAATGACCCCGCATTCATCGATTATACGAACCGGGCGAACCCGCGAAAACAAAGTGATGTTCATTCTTTGCAAGAAAAATTGAACGATGCGCTGCAAGCCTTGTCGAAGGACCATAGAGCAGTGGTAACCATGTTTGATATTCAGGGCATTCCCCACGCCGAAATTAGCCGGATTCTAGGCGTTTCGGAGGGGACAGTGCGCTCGCGTCTCTTCTATGCACATCGCCAGCTCCAAGGGCATCTCGAAGAGTTCAGGCTGAGACCAGCTGAAGTTTAAGATTGCTGAACTAAAAAAATTTGATAAAACAAGCTAAGTTTTAACCATGACCGACACTCAAGATATCCCAGCTGACGAGTTGGAAGACCTCCAGCGGCTGCTTCGTCTCAAGAATTACGAGCAACCGGTTGATGGGTATTTTGAAGATTTTCTCGATGAGTTTCATCGTCGCCAGCGCGCGGAAGCGGTGAGTGGCAAGGGAGCCTCCCTTTGGACCCGGATCGCTGATTGGTTCAATGACTTGGGTGCCGCCAAATGGGCTATTGGAGCCGGAGTGGCTTATGCGGTCCTGTTTCTGGCTTTTTTCGGGACGATAGGCACCAAGGATTCTCCTGGTGTAGCAAAAGAAACTGAAGACTTTCTCCCCGAAGGTAGTAAACTACAACATGTTGAATTGGGTACGGAGACCGAGACGAAGCCGGGCGAGGAGCCTAGCGAGCGTTCTCTGGAGGTGCTTCCGCAGGAATTTTAGTCCTGCCTCAGGAGCAGGCCTGTTTTTTGCGGGTCTGTTGGTTTTTGCCTGTCTAGGGCAAGGGCTGAATGCCGCCGAAAAAAACTTTTCGGTGTTTTTCAGTAAAAAAGATGCTCCGGGACAATCGCGCTCGGAGCTTATTTTCTTGGATGAGAATGGTCTGGCCGTGGTCGTCACTGAGGCAACGGTCAATTTCCGCTCTGGCCGATATGATGGCAAGCCAGTCACGCTGATTGCGCACGATCCGGTGAGCCGGCTCACTTTGATTCGGGTCCCTCTGGCTCCTGGAAGCCAGACCAAGCCGGTGGAGCTGGGCAGTTCTCTGGGGCTACCCAACGGGAGTGCGCTTTACCTTGGCATTGAAGGAGACACCTCGCTGTCCCGACTGGTGAGCCGAGAGAGTCAGTACAAGGACAATCCTCTGCCCCTCGAGTTGATTCGCCTTCATCATCAACCGGAGCAAAAACCTTTTCTCGGCCATCCGATCTTCGATTCGGCGGGGCGGTTGGTCGCAATCAATTATCGCAAGGCTCCTGAATTTGGAAATGGGAGTTTCGCCTTCCCGGTGGAGGCCTTGCAACGGGTTCAAGGGGCTACGGTTGTGGATGGAGTCGTCCAAAGGAGCTGGTTTGGCGTGGAGCTATTGGCGAGCGACCCCTTTGCGGTCGTGCAGGGGGTCCGGCAGGCTTCCCCCGCGGCGAAAGCGGGGTTGATGAAAGGGGATATCCTGCTGCAGATTGGACCTCGTCAAGTGAAGCGGTATTCCGATGCGATTGATGCCTTTTTCTATCTTCGGGAGGACGAGCCAGCCAATGTGCGCTTTTTGAGGGGCACGGAGGAACTCGAATTGGTGGTGGTGCCCGAGCTGGTGCCTGCCGTTGCGCCGACCTCTGAAGCTACCGCGAAAGAGGGCGGAGTGTAGGGCTTCTGAGCTGCGAGGAGAAAGGGGAGTTGGTCTGTTCTACTTGAGAGGACCGTCGGCCCTTTGATTAAGGTTTGTGGAATATCTAGGTTTTTGTTAAAATTTGGGGGATGTCTCGTTCTCCTATCTTTCGCCAGGTGGTATGTTGCGCTCAGCTCTCGTTCCTTCTAACCCCCTGGGCTCACGCTGGTTGTTATGACGAGTGTTGCCCCACGCATCGCGCGGAGGCGGCAGATGCCATGGTCCTGGCAACGGTGACCAATATCGAAGTCCTTCCGAAGGGAGGGCATCGCTTGCAGACCGTAGCGACACTCACCATTTCGGAGGAATTGCAGGGACGTCAGATTCCAGCCCAGCTGGAGGTTTCCTTTCCGGGGGGAGAATTGGGCGAAATCACACATTTTGACTCCCGTCATGTCGAGCTTCAGAAGGGGGGCAGCTATCTGATGCACTTGCAAAAAAATGGTGAGCAATGGATTCCCTATCAGGCCTCCGCGACGAAAGTTGATGTCGTGATGTTGGCTGAGCAAAAGAGCGCTTTTCTCGAGGGAGGCAGTGTCAAATCAGCGAAGAAGTCCTCTGGGACGAAGTCTGATTGTAGCGGAGTTTCTGTCCCTGCTTCTCAAACCACTTCGACGGGGTACTTTGAAAGCAGCGGTATGCCCGGTCGTTGGAGGCGTTGTGATACCGGTCAGCCTATTCTGGTCGAGATTGATAGCGAGGTGTTGCCTTCTGGAATTAGTCAAAGCATCGCTATCGCGGCAGTGAGAAACGCTCTTGACGCTTGGGAGGCGGTTTCTGGCTTGTCCTTCATCATCACGGCAAATTATGACTTCGGACAAACGGTCAAGAACATGAATGGGGGAGAGACCGTCCTGCATATACAGCTACACAACAGCTATGGCGAAATTTCTTCTACCTCCACTTTGGGGGTTGGGGGAGGGTCGACGAGTTCAGCTTCCGGAGGAACGGTTGGAGGGGTGGCTTTTCGAAAGGCCTTGGATCGATATGTGGTTCTTAATCATCTTTCTTCCAGTCTAGAAGATCAGAATACTCTCGCTGAGGTCTTAACTCACGAGATTGGTCATGCGCTAGGGTTGGAGCATTCTTCCGAGGATTCTAATGAAACCGACGCCATTCTGGAAGATGCGACGATGTATTTCCAAGCTCACAAAGATGGGCGTGGCGCGGTCACGAATTGCTATGACGAGGATCGGATCCTGTTCGCCTATCCCGAGGTTTTGCCTCCGATTGCCTTTACACGAAAGATGCGGGTGTGCACCCGACCCTCTTCCCAACCGAATTCTCCTGCCAATCGAATTGTATTGGAGGGATACTCGAACACCGGTGCGGCGCTCAGTTACAGTTTTCCCAACGGTCTTGGTTCCGGGGTCGGAAGCTGGTCATTTGAGCCCTCGACCCGGACTCTTGAGTTCACCCCTGCCACTTATTTCAGTGATAGTGTGGCGACGGAGGGGTCTTTCTTCAGTTCTTTGGAATACGAGGTGACCGATGGGTCTAATTCAGCGACAGGGGTGGTGAGAATTGTCGCTCTTCGGCAGGATAACAATGGAAGTAATCCTGACATTGGGGCGAACAACCCTTTGCCCGAGGCTTGGTTGGAAGAGGTCTTTGGAGCAGCTGCTCTGGCCGCAAATCCCACCAACCCTCTGTTTCAAGCGGATGGAGATTTCGATGGTGACGGGGTTAGTAATCTAGTGGAGTTCCAGATGGGCTCCGATGCTGCCGATGCTTCCTCAGGTCCGGTGGTGGTAGAGCTTGCCGAAGACTACTCGTGGTTCGAGCTGCAGAATGCAGTGGCTGGGAGCTTGCTGAAGTTCGAGTTGGGCTCCGATCTGGAAAGTTGGCAGAGCCTCTCCATGCTGGAGGCCGAAGAGGGGACTAATCGAATCTATCTGGTGGCTCCCACTGCACAGCGTGCTTTCTTTCGGGGAGAGTTCGGCAACTAGGCGACTTTTACTGGTAGCTCCGCGAGGTCAGCACTGCCCGCACGTCTCCGATAAAGACCTTGGAGCGAAATTCCAAAGGCAGGCGCTCGGCATCATCGGAAATCCAGAGAACCAGGCTTTTGACTTTGTCGTAGGCCTTGAGTTCCAAGGTGGTCTTGTCGATTTTCTGGAGACTGAGGTCGTATTTGATCGTTCGGCGGGAAGACATCACTTCGTTGCCGAGGTGTTTGACACGGCAGAGGTAGGGGGATTTGAAGGGCATAACCACGAAGACCGCTTCCTGCCCTGGCTTCATGTCCAAGGAGCGCACCCAGAGCACCGCCGAATGGACCCCGAGGGCGTTCGGGTAGGAAAAGGTGGAAACGGAGGAGCTGGTTTTCCCGTTTTTCACCTTTTTCTCGGTCGAGGTGACGCTTTTGGAAGTGAATCGGGTTTCGGTTAGCTTTTGTTCCTTCTTGGTCTTCTCGTCGGCTACAAAAACTTGTGGGCGGTAGTTCGCGGGCCGGAGAAATGAAGTGTAGTTAAAATCAAAAGGAAAAAGTCCCCGGGCAAAGCCAACGGTCTCACCATAGGATTGAGCGATGAAGCTCTTGGGATAGCGGGGATCGGGATGGCCGAAGCGAATGGTCGCCTGTCCGGCGGTCACGCTGCCGTTCCAGCTCAGGTCGTATGTGAGCTCAATCGGGCGAACCTTCAAGTTCGGGCCGGGTGCGGTCAGGTTGACCTCGGACATCCACTGAGGCTTGGCGTGGGACAAGGGGGCGAGGAGGAATAGGGCGAGAAGGGGGGTCTTCAGGTTCATCAGCTTCATATTTGCTGTCGGATTGAACGCCGGCCGGCGAAAGGTTATTCAAACGATTGTTTGAATGCTTTTTTAAAAAACATCATTTCCGAGACCCCAGTGGCCTCGTGGTGTGTCGACGAAGCGACTGAAACACCGGTCTTCGCTGACGTGGAGGTGGACGCGGGCCATGTCGGAGAGAAGGGTCGCCAGTTCCTTGTTCTTGCTTGGATCAAGCCCGAGGACTTTGAGCTCCAGAAAAGCGGCCGGTAGCTCGGAACTCGCAAAATTAAGCGATAGGCCAGTTTCGATACAGGCCATGACGTAGGCGGGGTTCTTCCCGAGAACTTGCGCGACTACTTCAGTTGCAGCCTCCAAGAATGCAGAGCGCTCGGGTTGCGTTGGAGTCGCGTTCGTTTGGACATGGAGGTAGGGCATTGGATGAGTAAGGTCGGATTGGAGGCACTATCTTGCGGCTGGGAGGGATGGAAGTGAAAGAGGGGAGTCTGTCAAATTTCACAGAGGATAGTGGCCTTATGGTTAAATGTTTAGGGGGTTCTCCACTGTTGGAGTTGTTGGGTGGGAGTCCCCTACAGAAAAAAGAGAAGCGAAATGACTCCGCTTCTCTTTATCTTTTATGAAGTATGTAAATGAGGTTTCCCTTTGTTGCAGAGTCTATCTGCGCCTCTTGCTGACAAGAAGTAGCGAAGCCGCGAGAGAGAGAAAGGCCGCCGAGGGTTCGGGGACCGGGGTGACGGTGAAATTGCTGAATGAGATCAGGTTCTGGTTTGCAGCTGTCCCTCCCAAGGCGGAGACGTCGGCAACTGCTGAAGCTGCGAAGTTAAACCCCACTGAAGTGAGGTCCTGGGTCGCTACCGTTTCAAAGGTGATGGTATCGGTAGAAGCTCCGCCCACAGTAATGAGGCCGAGCAGGTCAATTGCGCTTAGCAGTCCGCCGGCGCTATTCTGAAGCCCGTTGCCAGTGAACTGTGCTGTGGAAGTCGAGAAGAGATCGACTGGAATGCCGCTGAGTGTATCGACATCAAAGGAAATTCGATACGTCTGGCCGGCTGTAATGTCTGCGGCTACCGCTGCGGTCGAGTTCCAACTCTGGAGGACGCTAGACCCAGCCAAAGTGTTGAGCGGGTCGGTTAAGCTCGACCCTGCCACCAGGACCTCGGTTGTTATTTCCCGTCCAAAGCTCAAGCTGTTGCCATCCATCTGGGTATAGGGGGCAAGCTGGACGTCAACCAACGTAGCGATCCCCAGAGATGTTCTCACCTGAGAGAAGCCGCTGAGGGAATGGGTCCAAGTCGTTGTGCCTGATGTGAATACTTCCTGGTGAGGAGTCAGGTCTGCGATGTTGACAACTGCAAGAGCATTGGAGCCCGGCTGACGAGCTTTGTGATTGAAGTCTAGTATGCCGGGTCCCGAAAGAACAGCTCCCTGCGCTGAAAGCGTCGAGAGTGCTGCTAGAGATGTGAATGCAAATGTTTTTATGATCAGTTTAGTCTTCATGGAACATAAGTGTTTTAGTTTATAGTTTTGCAAATGGTCAACATGAATTAATTGTTAGATAAATTTTCGCTAACCTGTTAGATGAAATTTCCTGAGTTTGGTTTCATGTTTTTCGGTGTTCCTCTTCTTTCATTTTATGACATCTGATTTGTTGCATGTTGTTACGATTGTAAATGTTTGACGCTCAGGTTTGCTTTGAAGTCTTTGTAGAATCTTTCAAGATGTTTTTCTAAAAGCTGAGGCGGCGTTTTTTAAAAAAGATTGGGTCGTTTCTGCTGCTGCGGCGCTTGGCATTTTTTTCGTTTTTTTAGCGAGAGCGCGGATGTTCGGGAGAGGGCTTTCGCTGGATAATGTTTTTCCGGTCTTGCTTGGCAGGCTTTGCTGTGTTGAGGATTCGGGCCCCTTATGTCTCAAGCTACTTCCAAGGATGCTCTGGTCTCTCTTTTCGAGGGGCATCAAACCTTCGCAATCAGCAGTCATCTGCGACCTGATGGCGATGCGATCGGCTCCATGTTGGGGCTGGGGTTGATCCTGGAGGGCTTGGGGAAAACGGTGCGCTACCTTCATCAGGATGGGGTGCCGGAGAACTTGGCTTTTCTCGAAAAGGAATCCGTCAATCCGATTGGTCGGGCAGGCGAGCTTGATGACTGCGAGGCGGAGGTCTTCGTGGCGCTGGATACTGCGAATCGTGAACGTCTGGGCGAAGATGTTTTGGCATTGATTCCGAAAGACGCGGTTCAGGTGACGATCGATCACCACATCACCAATGAGTGTTATGGCGACCATGTGTGGGTTGATGCGGAATCGCCTGCGACCGCGCAAATGGTTTGGGAGTTGGCAAAGTCTGCAGGTTGGGAGTTGCCCGCAAGTGCCCGAGTGGCGCTGTATGTGGGTGCTTCGACCGATACCGGGTCTTTTCAATATGCCAATACGACCGCCCGGACCCATGAGATGGTGGCTGATTTGTTGAAGGCGGGATTGGACGTGGCGGAGGTCAATCGCATGACTTATCAGAATTTTCCCTGCCGTCGGGTCGAGCTGTTGCGCCTGCTTCTGGAGACCCTGGAGCGTAGTGAGGATGGGCGCCTTGCCTGGTGGTCGCTGACGATGGCGATGAAGCAGGAGGTTGGATATCGGCCGGGAGACAGCGAAGGCTTGGTCGATGTGATGCGCGGGATTGATGAGGTGGTCGCTTGTGTCTTTTTCGAAGAAATCAGCGATGGGACCATCCGGGTTTCCACTCGGTCAAAGACCACTGAGGTTAACGTCAGCGAGTTGTGCGGGCTGTTTGGCGGCGGGGGGCATATTCTGGCCGCAGGGGCGCGCTTGGACGGCCCAATTGAGGAAGCCCGCGAGAAAGTGGTGACGGCTTTGAAAGAAGCGGCGAGTCGCTAAACAATTTTACAAATAGATGGATCAGAACGAACAAATTCCAAGCGGTGTTCTCTTAGTCGACAAGGCTCAGGACATGACTTCCCATGATGTGGTCGCCATTGCGCGTCGCTCCCTGGGTATTAAGAAAATCGGGCATTGCGGGACTCTTGACCCGATGGCGACAGGCTTGCTGATGCTGGTGATTGGTAAAGCCACTAAAATCCAGGATTTGCTGATGAGCGAAGACAAGGAATACGTGGGCTCGCTCACGCTGGGAGCCACGACCAATACTCAGGATGCCAAGGGGGAAATTGTAGAAGAGCGCCCCTATGATGAGGTGAGTGAGGAGGGTGTCCGGGAAACATTCGCCAAATACACCGGTCACTTTGAGCAGATTCCCCCGATGGTGTCGGCGATCAAGAAGGATGGCGTCCCGCTCTACAAACTGGCTCGAAAGGGGCAGGAAGTGGTGCGTGAACCGCGGCCGATCTACGTCACGGGCTATGAGATTTCCCGCATCGAGTTACCTGAAGTGGACTTCGTGGTGCAGTGCTCGAAGGGGTTCTATGTTCGGACTTATGCTCATGATATCGGAGCGGATTTGGGATGCGGAGCTCACCTCAGTGCCTTGCGCCGCACGCGGTCTGGCAAATTCACGCTCGAGCGGGCGATTACAGTCGATCAGTTGAAGAACGAAGATCGCGCCGACCTCGTCAATTCCTTCATCAGCTTGGCCGAGATTTCGCTGATGCGCGGAGCCTGAGGCCGAGCCATGACCGATTCGGAGCTGGTAGCCAAATATGAAGATCTCGTTCGCCGTCAGGTCTTTTGGGGTGAATCCCGGGAGACCGTTACGAAGCGCCTTGTGGTGAATGGGGCCACGCGAGCTCAGGCTGAATCTCTTTATCGCCAATTGTTCCGGGAGCGAGTCCGCTTCATCCGTCACGAGAGTTGCGGGCGAATATGGAAAGGAGTTGGTTATCTGTCGCTGGCTGGTGGCGCCCTTTTTGTCGGCTGGCTAGTGAGCGGAGGCTTCACGGTGTGGACGAATCGAATCATCATTTTGCCAGCGCTCCCGTCGATTTATGGCCTGTGGCACCTCTGCATGGGGGTGTCAGGTCTCTTTACCGCGACGATCAGATCAGGATCGCTTGCTGGCTTTGATTGATGTCGCAGTGAATCACACTGAGCTGCTCGAGAGAGAAAATGAAAAGGACGGCTTCTCTTTCAACGAAAGGGAGCGGAGGTGAAGGGCTGGTGGCCGCTTGTTTTTTCGAAAGTTCGCAATGACCCTGAATCAGGGTTTATCTGTCGCCGATCGCCGCTATTGTGCGCGGGCCGCCGCTCTTGGTTCGGGGGTGTGATAAATTGCTATGAAGATTGCGCTTGTTCAAATCAATGCGGTAGTGGGGGACTTCCCCGGTAATGCAAAACGAATTCTGGCTGGCTACCGCGAAGCGCTGGAAAAGGGCGCGGAGCTGGTGGTGACGCCGGAGCTTTCACTCGTGGGTTATCCGCCCCGGGACTTGGTTTTTAAAAGCCAATTTGTGCCCCGTTGCCTGCAAGCGCTCGACTATCTCGCTGGCGAGGTGGGTGAGGTGCCGTTGTTGGTTGGCTTTGTGGATCGATGCGGCAAGCGGCCGGCGCGACCGTTTCGCAATGCGGTTGCCTGGTTGGAGGAGGGGGAGATTCGCGAGCGGATTTGGAAGACCCTTTTACCGACCTATGATGTTTTTGACGAGTGGCGCTACTTTGAGCCAGGTGAAGAGTGTCGGGTCATTGAATTCAAAGGCCGAAAGGTAGGGGTGACGGTCTGCGAGGATATCTGGACCGAGGATTTTCTCTATCGGCCTCTTTACGAGCGCGATCCGGTGGCGGAGCTGACTGCCTTGGGCGCGGATGTGGTTGTCAATCTGAGTGCTTCTCCTTTCGCTCTCAACAAGCCCGTTGCGCGACGGGACCTCTTTGCATCCGTGGCGAAGAAGGCTGGTATTCCTCTGGTCTATTGCAATGCCGTCGGGGGGCAGGATCAGCTGATTTTTGACGGTCATTCGGCGGTGGTCGATGGCCAGGGGGAGGTGATGGCGAGTTTGGCGGGCTTTCGGGAAGAAGTGGAAGTGGTCGATGTGGGCACCAGGAAGGAGGGCGTGATCTGGCCCGAATTGAATGAGAATGCCCAGCTGTATGAGGCTCTGGTGCTGGGGTTGCGGGACTATGCGACCAAATGCGGCTTTCGCGAGGCTTGTCTGGGGCTCAGTGGGGGCATCGACTCCGCAATGGTGGCTGCGCTGGCGGCAGACGCTCTGGGTTCTGAAAATGTGAGAGGCCTGACAATGCCGAGCCGCTTCAGTTCGGAGGGCAGTATCAGTGATTCAATGGCATTGGCGCGCAACTTGGGCATTCGGTGTGAAGAGGTCCCAATTGGCGAAGTCTTTGAGGCTGCCAAGGGGGCCTTGAAGCCCGTTTTCGATGGAGCGGAAGAAGATGTCACCGAGGAAAACATGCAGGCGAGGGTGCGGGGGCTCTTCCTGATGTCGCTTTCCAACAAAACAGGCGGAATGCTCCTCACCACAGGGAATAAGAGCGAATTGGCCGTGGGGTATTGCACGATGTATGGAGACATGTGCGGTGGGTTGGCTGTGATCTCGGACTTGCCCAAGACGCGGGTCTACGAGTTGGCCCGGTGGATGAATCGCGAGCGTGAAGTCATCCCGTGGTCTACTATTGAAAAGCCGCCCAGCGCGGAGTTGGCCCCAGACCAAAAAGACCAGGATACCCTGCCTCCCTACGAGGTGTTGGATGGAATCCTGGAGCTCTACGTGGAGCAGCACATGAGTGCTTCTGATATCATCGAACACCATGAATTTGAGGAGTCTATCGTCCGGTGGGTGCAAAGGAGAGTTGACCTCAACGAGTGGAAAAGGCATCAAGCTGCCCCCGGCTTACGAGTGACATCAAAGGCTTTCGGGATTGGACGTCGCATGCCAATCGTGCAGAACTTCCAAGGTTAACTTCACCCCCATGAAATCAGAAAGCGGAATGTCCTACGAGGAGGCAGTCAAAGTGCTCGGCCTCAAACGCGGCGAAACAGTCGATAACTATCAGCGTGCCTTCGAGGAAGTCCGTAAGCATATGCAACGCCTTCGCGATGAGGCGGATACGGCGGAGAAGAGGGCGAATTACGAGCTGGAATTGGCTCGCTTCGAAGAAGCCCTCGTCGTGGCGGAGCGTCATCAGCCTAAAAAGAAGAAGATCGTTGCCGGTCTATTCGTGGGGCTGTTGCTGGTGGGATTGGTTGGAGGAGGAGTGGTTCTCGGTCCGAAATTTTTAGAAAGACAGGACAAGTTGCGGGCTGCGGAGGCGCGTTTGCCGGAAGCGGCCGAGGCGGTCGACTTGCGGAACTGGGGAGTGGCTGAAAAAATCTACGAAGACATTCTGAAGCTGAAGCCCAAGTCGCAGGAGGCGTTGGAAGGTCTGAAGACGGTGGAGATCGAGCAGGAGGTGGAGCGCCGCATGCAGGTGCGCTTCGCTCTCGGCAATGTGCAGTCACACATCGACAAGCGCGAGTGGGATGAGGCTGAGGAGCAGATGAAAAAAGTCCTCGCGATGGAGCCTGACGATGAGCAGCTGAAGGCTTTTGCCGAGTCCATGAAAGAGAACCGGCGCCTCGATGAGATCGCGAGCCTTTCCGAGGGGATCGAGCAAGCGCGCATTGAAGAGCAGTGGGAGGTCTTGGTCGCGAAGACGGAAGAACTTGCCAAAGTCGATCCCGAGAACCCTCGCTTGCCAGAATTTGAGAAGGAAGTCGCGGAGGCCAAGCTGATTTTATTGGGATATCGGCAGGAGGCCGACGAGATTTACGAGAAGGCTCTCGCTCTGGACAATGGGGAGTTCTCTTTGGAGGCGTTGAATCTTCTGCGGGAAGCCCAGCGTCTGGCGCCTTCCGAGAAGGCTGCGGCTCTCTATGAAAAGATGTCTTCGTATGTCCAGACCCTCGCGGTTCCGGATGATGTTCCGACTTTGGCCGAAGCTCTCGAACAAGCTCGCTCGGGCGACAAAGTGATTTTGTCCGAAGGAAAGTATTCCGAGTCCCTGCTGGTGCCTGCCGGGGTCTCCATCGAAGGGGTGAAAGGCAAAACAATTTTGGAAACAAGTTCGGACGAGGGCAGTGTTCTGGTGGTTTCCGGCAAGGGCGCACCTGCTCGTCTTGTCGGGCTGACCATCCGTCATTCGGGCGTGTCCAATGCCGATGAGCGCTTTCCTGTTGTTTTGATCCAAGGGGCACAGGCTGTTCTGGAAAATTGTGAGGTGAGCTACGGGGCTGGTCATGGGGTCGCGGTGATCGATGGCGCTCGGTGCGAAATCACTTCGACTGAGATCAAGGGCTGTGGTTGGGACGGAGTCGCGGTCACAGGCGAGGGGAGTGAGGCGATTCTTCAGGAGTCGCGCTGCACTGCCAATTTGCACCATGGGCTGGATGCTTGGGATGGGGCCCGGGTGTGGGTGCAGCGTTCCCGCTTTCAGGACAATGGACTCACGGGGATTTTTCTGACTTCTTCAGGGAAAGAGTGCCGGGTTGAGAGTTCCAGCATCGAGCGCAACCGCGAGGTCGGCATCGTCGCTTCCTCCGGAGTCCACGCCTTGGTGAATGGCAATCTCATTTCCGGCAATATGTTGGGTGGAGTTTTTGCTCAGGATAAAGGCACCAAGCTGACGGTGACCTCCAATACTATTGAAAAAAATGGAGAGGTCGGTCTGGTCGTGACCAAGGATGTCTTGCTGGAGAAAGAGGAAGATAATTCCGCGCAGGAAAACGACGGTCGCCAGAAGTGGTTGAACGCGGACCTCACCCAAGTCGAGGCAAAGCCCAAAACGGAAGAGATTCTGAAGGCTCTTCCTGTGGACTGATTCCGTTTCGGTCGCCGCGTCCTAGGGGCGGCGTTTTTGGAAAGGAACGGAATCGATGACAGCCAGGATGGCTTCATGGAGGGTGCCGTTCTTTTGCTCCATGCGGGCGACGATTTCGTCAATGGCAGGGGCGTCGTAGTATTCCACCCCGCGGCCGAGAGCGTAGGTGAGGAGTTTCTCGGCCAGGCAGCGGTGAAAGTCGTCTTTCTTGTCGATGGCCAGCACCTGCTTCAATTCTTCCACTCCTTGGAATTCCTCTCCGGTCACCAGCTCTCCAGCAGTTTCGATGGGGAGGTTGTTTTCTTTCTCACGGAAAGTTCCGACCGCGGTGAATTTTTCAAATGCCAGTCCGATGGGGTCCATGCGTTGGTGGCAGGAGCGGCAGTCGGGGTTCTTGCGATGTTCAACCATACGCTCCTTCATAGTCAGTTTTTTGCCTCCGTGGGACGACTCTTCCAGCTCCGGCACGTTTGGAGGAGCGGGTGGAGGAGGGGTTCCCAACAAGTTGTCCAAGACAAAGAGTCCCCGCTTGACCGGCGAGGTGCGGGTGGGGTTGGAGGTGACCACGAGAAAGGTCCCTTGGGTCAGGATGCCGCCCCGATTGCCCGGGACTTTGACTTTCTCAAGCTTCTCGCTCTCTACGCCTTCAATGCCGTAGAAGTCGGCCAGCCGTTTGTTCAGGAAGGTGTAGTCTGCGGAGATGAGTTCGGTGGCGGGGCGTTTTTCTCGCAAAATGTGGCGGAAAAGAGACTCGGTTTCTTCCCGCATATCCCTGCGCAGGTTGTTGTTGAACATCCGTTGGCCCTCGTTGAAGCGGACGCGGAGAATGACCTCGGGCCGCATGCCCAGTTCCTCAACATCCCGGGCCTGCAGCCATTGGCCTACGAAGTTGGTGATGAAGCGATTGCTTTTGGGGTCCTCCAGCATGCGCTCGACCTGCTGCTCCAAGTTTGCCCGCAGAGTTCCCGCCCGGGCTTGTTCGCGGAGTTCGTCGTCGGGGAGAGATGACCATAAAAAATACGATAAGCGGGACGCGAGTGACCACTCGTCAATGAGCGGGTAATCGCCGGTCGCGTCGGTAGCGGCCATCTCGGTGCGGAGCAAGAAGCGGGGAGAAGCCAGGATGGCAGTGCCGCTCTGGCGGATCCCTGCCTCGAAGGTTCCGCTGATCTCGGCTGCTTCCAGAGCGATTTCGGTCAAGCGGTCGAGGGTGTGATCGGGCACTGGACGGCGCCAGGCTTTGGAGGCCAGGTCACGCAAGACCGCTTTCGTTTTGGCCGGCCACTCGGAGCGGTGTGCGGGTTGATTTTCCTCGGAGATGACTTTGCGGTAGCTTTCGGGAAAGCTGAGTTTCGTGGTGCCGAGCGGCCCCACAATTCTCATGTTCTGCACGGCAACTCCTAGCTCTCCCTGGCCGGGCTTGGGAGCTTGTCCTGCCAGAATTTGGAGGGAGAACTGATGCTCTTTTGCCTCGAGGGGGACTTTCGCCCGCAGAACCAGCCCGTCCTGGAAATCCCAGCCCAGTTCCTTGCGGGCCAACTCTTTCCCGTCTACGGCCATCACCAGAGTGGCGCTGTGGTCAGTGGCTGCGGCGCTGCCTTCGACCTTGTAGCTGAGGATGACCTCGTATTCACCCTCGTCGGCGAGCCAGCGCTTGGCGGCGACGGTCTGGGGGCGGGCAAACTCGATAAAGCGCCCGGTATCCTCCTTGTTGCTGGGGTCGACGAAGCCCGGGGCGTAGATGGTGGTTTCGGGCATCTTGGCGGCATGGTCCTGCACCGCGCGCGCCATGAGAGATTTGGCGGCCTCAAAGTAACGTTCGGCGAGCAGGGGGGATATGGTGAGAACGTCCCCGATGGTGTCGAAGCCGTAGCCGGTGTCGTCAGGGGGGAAGTTCTCCGCAGTATTGAAGTCGAGGCCGAGCAGGTCTTTCACTGTCGCCTGATACTCCACGCGATTGTGGCGGCGGGCGGTCACCCGTCCCGGGTCAGGGTTGGTCCGGTCGATGCCCAGCGGATTTCGCTCGAGCCAATCGAGCAGGTCCTTGCGCTCTTCGGCATCGAGAGGATCCCCGTCGGCGGGTGGCATCATCCCCGTACGGACGTTGCGCCAGACTCGCTCCCAGAGGTCTCCATGATCTTCGTCGAGCGAGAGGTCGTCCAGTTTGATTCCTCCTTCTTTCTTTCCGTAGCCGTGGCAATCGTAGCAGTAGAATTCCATCACCTCGTCAATGGCGTCGGGTAACTGAGCCGCCGAAAGCGGAAGCAGGGGGCAGAGAGTGAGAAAGAGAGAGCGTAGCACGATAAAGAATTTACGAGAATCCATGGCCAATCTTGCGAGATTGCGGCGAAGTCTGTGCATTCGGCCTCAGGGGGACACAAGGGAAAAGGAGGAGGGACCGTTTGACGGGTTCTGTGGCACGGGCTTCGTCATCGGGAAGCCGTGGTTCGGAAATGTCTTGTCAATGCCCGCATTCCATGTAAAGCCCTTCGCCCCCCGTTGATTGGGGGGACTAAATTTTTGATTACGTGATGATGGAAGAGGATAAGATTGTCCAATTCAACCCACCGAAGCCAGCGTCACGGTTTTCTGGAACACCTATGAAAAGCGAGCTTGTCGAGAAAGCGTCCGAGGTCATGCCCGACCCCCAAATCCTGATCAACATGGTGTCTTGCCGGGTCAAGCAGCTCAACGATGGACGCGCTCCCTTGGTCGAGACTGTCCCCAGCATGGGCGCTGCTGATATTGCCTTGACTGAAATCATTGAGGGCAAAATCAAATTGGCCGAGACGCCTGCGCCTTAGTCATCGCCCCAATGGCAAGGATTTGCGCTTTGCCCAATCCCTGCTAAATATTCTGGCCAATCCCATTGGCTCTCAAGCCTGCAGGTCGTCTGCGGGCTTTGTCATCTCTAGTGGCCGCCGCAAAGGTGGCGCCCCCGCAACTTCCCAACTATCCGATGAACACTGACATCGCCACAAACAAGAAGGCCCTGCGCGACTTCCATATTCTGAGTAAGATCGAATGTGGCATCGAGTTGCGCGGCACCGAGGTGAAGTCGATTCGCGATGGAAAGGCGAATATCCGTGATGCCTTTGCAAGGGTCGAGAGAGGGCAGGTCTTTCTCTACGGCTGTGATATCCAGCCATGGCAGACTGCGGGCACCTGGTTTCAGCATGAGAGCAAGCGCCCCCGGCGCCTGCTGTTGCACAAGAGTGAGATTCTCAAGCTTCAAGAGTCGACTCAGGTGAAGGGGGAAACTCTGGTGGCTCTGCGGATGTATTTCAAAGGGCGTCGCGTGAAGGTGGAGCTCGGATTGGCCAAGGGTAAGACTCATGGCGATCAGCGCCACGACTTGAAAAAGAAGGTGGAGCTCCGCGAGGCGCAGAGAGAGATGGCGCGCTTCAATCGCGGTCGGTAGAATGGCCGCTAGTCAGGCGGAGGGAGAAAAGAGGCTCCTTTGAGCGAGGGTGACTCTGGAATTAGGCGGGAAAAAACGATTTGAGAGGTCGTAAATAGTCAGCAGCTCGTCCGCTGCAACGATTCATGAAGCTCTCTATCTGCCTTGCTCTCAGCCTCTCGATTTTTCCTGTTTTTTCCCAACAAGCCGAACCTCAAGTCGCCAACATTTTCGTTTCCCCGGATGGCAACGATGAGAATTCAGGTTTGGAGAGTGCGCCCAAAGCAAGCGTCAACGGCGCGCTGCGGACATTGCGAGCGCTGAGGCAGGAGGGGGAGTTGACCGAGGAGTTCCAAGTGAATGTTTGGCTTCGTTCGGGGCGCTATCGAGTGGAGGAAACGGTCACTCTAAGAGCTGGCGACAGTGGGACCGCGGAAAAGCCTTTCCGGATTGCCGCGTGGCCAAATGAGAAAGTGGTGTTCGATGGTCGTGAGCCGATCGAGCGCAGCCTTTTCGCGCCGGTTGAGGATTCCGCCACCCTTGAGCGATTGGCAGAAACGGCACGCGGCGAAGTGCTGGTGGCTGAGATTCCAGAGGGGGACTTGCATCGGCTATTGGCTTTGCCCGAGTCTCAGGTCAGCTTCGGTTCCCGGATGCTGCAGATCGCCCGTTATCCCGATCTGGGATTTGCCACCTTTGCCAAGGTTCTGAAGAAAGACTCTCGCATCGCCAATGAAGTCGGAACGCGGGAGGAGCCCAAAGGGGCAACGGTGACGCTGAATCCGGCGGTTCCCAAGGAGTGGGCGGCGGAGGTGAAAACTTCGGAAAAAGCGCGGTTAAGTGGATACATAACCGAGACCTGGGCCAAAGGATCCTTTGTGATCGCGGACATGGACGGCTCGAATGGAGCGATCACCATGCGGGATGCCACCGGCTACGGCTTGCCACGGCCTCACGGTAGTCGGGCCTTTCTGGAAAATGTGCTGCCAGCCTTGGACCGCCCGGGGGAGTGGTTCTACGATGTCGCCGCAAGGAAGCTCTTTCTCTGGCCACCGACCGATCTGGCGCAGGATGAAGTCATCGGGGTGTGGGCTGGAACCGATGCCTTTACCATCAATGGTGCGAGTCATGTGAAGATCGAGAACATCGCCTTCGAGAATTTCGGCGGCCGTCCCAATGGCTCCGGGGTGCTCAATATTCGAAGCGGAACCGACAACCTCGTCGCCGGGTGCCGAATTCAAAACGTGGCAGCTCCAATGACGGCGTTCAACATCACCGGTGGGGTGCGCAATCGCATTCTAGGATGCGATATTTTCGATGTCGCGAATGCTTCGCGTCTGAACGGGGGGAGCTACAACGCGGAGGGCTTTACGGCGGGAGAAAATACGATCGAGAATTGTCACTTTACCCAAATTTACTCGACGGACTTCTACGGCAAGGTCTGCGGTATGGGGGGCGCGGGCAATGTGTTTCGCAATAATTTGGTTCACAATCACAATGGCCAGATTGTGACGATTGCGGGTGTCGAGCATCTCGTGGAGAAGAATGAGGTTTTCAATACCGGGATAGAGGAAGGCGATGGAGGGGCCTTTTATCAGGGGGCAATGATGTCGAGTTGGGGAAATACTTTTCGCCACAATTTCTTTCACCACATCATGTGTGTTCCGAAGATGTATACTCGGGCTGCCATCTTCTCCGATGATGGCGATTGCGGGGACCATGTTATTGGCAATGTCTTTTACAAGGCAGGCGAAGGTTTCAAAACGAATACGGGCTCAGGGCATCTCGCGGAGGACAACATCACCATCAAGGGGATTCACGCTTTCCAGTTTTTGAGCGGTCGCTCCGAGTCCCGCTATCAGCGTTACACGGGTTTCCTGGAGGATAATCCTACCTCCAGCGAGAAAGAAAACCTCATCGGGAAAATGCTCAAGGTCATTGGGACCGAGGGATGGGAGGAAGGGGCCAAGACTGAGAACTGGCATCACTACGTTTCGCCCTTTTGGCAGGAGCGCTATCCGCGAATGAAATCTCTTTTTGCAACGTGGCAAAAAGAAAAGCGGATTCGCGTCCTCAATGAGGTTCGCAACAACCATGCATTTGGCTTCGGAGATCGAAACCCGCACGCGATCCCCGAGTTTACCAAACAGAGCGGGAATACCTCCCGGAGATCGCTTTCCATCTTCAAGGATCCCGACAAGCTGAACTTTGCTTACAAGAGAAAACGTCCCAGCTGGGCTCCCGATATTCCGTTCGCCGAAATCGGGATCTATCAGGATCCGTATCGCCCCGAGGTGCCGGACAAGGATCGGTATCGGGAGGCCGTGGCCGAGTTTTGGGAAAAAGAGACTTCCGCTCCACCCCGCGAATATGTCGTGAAGGAGGTGAACCAGAGGAGCTACTTTAATACCGGCAAGCTGGTTCTGGGTCTGTTAGATGAAGAATAATGACCCCTTTAGAAGACGAGCGGTTCTTCGGGAGAGAGGAATCCAAGGTCAACCAGGAAGCCGTCGAGAGCATTGAGGGAAAGCTGATAGAGCTGCTCGTTGGTATTGTAATTGAAGAAGGTGTGCCCCGCGCCCTCGTAATCGACTAATTCGCAGCGATTGCCTTTGCGGCGATAGCTCTTGGCGAACTTGGCGATCTGATCGAACGGTGCCACCCGGTCATTGCGGCCGTGCATCAGTAGACAGGGGGGGAGATTCTTGCAGGGGAGTTGGCTCTGAGGGCTCAGCTCTTTGGCTTCCTTGGGTGACGGGAATCGCTCGTGGCCAACCCCCTTGGGGGAAGTGTCCACGATGGCCGAATAGGCCGCGACTGCCGCAGGTCTGCAATCCGGTTGATCCGGGGTGGCGGAGGCGCTTTGCAGGGCGGATGAAAGGGCGAGATGGCCGCCCGAACCCGCGCCCACGACGACAATGCGTTCGGGGTCGACGCCGATGATTCCCGCATTTTGCTTGAGGAAGCCGATGGCCAGCCGGGCGTCCTCCATGGCTTCGACCGGATTGGTGCGATGTTTGTTGAAGACGCGATACTCGACTGTCACCGCAACCGTGCCTCTGGAGGCAAAGTGATGGCAGTGGGGGACGAACTGGGTCGGCATCGAGGTGTCCCATAGGCCACCGTGGAAGAAGAGAACGCAGGTGAGGTGCGCGGCTTCCGGATTGTGATCGGGAGGGAGGAAAAAGTGGGCGATGAGCTGACCTTGCGGTGACTCGAAGTAGACGTAGGAGTGAGCGTCTTTGAGAAGCTCGCGATCACGGGCTTCCCCAAAGGCCGGGGCCTCTTTCAAACGGGACAAAGACGACATAAGAAGAAAAAAGGTGGTCGAAGGCTAGGGTGTTTGTCCATAGTTTCTCGCATCATGAAGACGCTTTTACGGCCGACGGCTGTTATCTCCCTTGTTTTGGTTGCTTTTGCCCCGCTTTTGGCGGCCCAGAATCCCATGCAACCGGTTCTGGAAGGGGTTTACAACCAGTGGAGGCAGTCAATGATTTCCAAGAGCCCGAACCGCTGGAGCCAGACGACCTCTTTGCGCCGGCAGGTGGAGATTCGCAACCGCATCTTTTCCGAGCGTCGCCCGTTCCCCGCCAGCTTGTTTGATCTGCCGGCTGCTCCCCCCGATTTGCGGGGGCTGACTCCTGCCCGGCTGAAGGTGCGGGGGCCGACTGCGAAAGCGATCTACTTTGGAAAAATCGACTTTGGCGTGGGCGGAGCTCCAACCGAGAACATTCTCGTGCTTTCATTCGTGCAAGAAGCCGGTTGGAAATACGATGGCGCCGAGTTTATCAACCTGATGGCTCTGCCTGATGTTCGGGCCTCCCTGGCGAAGGGCGATTATAGTGTCCTGGATAAGCCCGAGTTCGCTCCCTCGGGGGCTCCTCCGGTTAATCCACCGATTCAGCTCAAGGGCCCCGTGCCATATATCGCCAAGGTGTATGCCTACTGCCCGGGACGCGAAGTCACGGTGCAGGTCAATCGCCGGAGTCGACACGTGCTGGCCAATACCCAGCAGGCCGAGGTCGTTATCGGAGGGGCTAGTCCCGGAAACAACGAAGTTGAATATGTGGTGAAGAGCCTTCCTGGTTCGACGGGGAAGGAGCCATTGACCATTCGTGTCTATCTGATGTCGGAGAAGCCTGGCGTGAAGATTCCCGCTGTATTCGAATACACCGTTCCCGAAGGCGGTGCGGTGAAAAGCAGTGGTAAGGGGAGCTTCGTGCTGAATCCTGCCTTGGCTGCCAAATTGCGATAGCGGGCGGGGTTGACGGTTGCAAAACCGAAGCGAAATTAAGCAATGAGAATTCTTTCCCTGCTGACCCTTTTCCTGAGCTGCAGCGTTGCTCTCGGCGAGGTGGTTTTGCGCGACTTGCAGGCTGCCATTTTGCCTGTGGTCGAGCGTGCCCGACAATCCACGGTGGAGGTCGGAGCGATGGGGTCCACGGGCAGCGGGGTAGTGGTTTCGGCGGACGGATTGGTCCTCACCGCAGGTCACGTGGTGACCAATCTGGATACTGGCGAAGTGGCCAAAGAGGTCTCTATCCTTTTTGACGATGGCGAGGAAGCTCGCGCCAAAGTCTTGGGAATCCACCGCAAGCAGGATGCGGCAATGCTCCAGCTGTTAGGGCCTGGTCCCTGGACGTTTTCGCCCTTGGGTAGTTCCGCGACCATTCGCCCCGGGGAATGGGTTGTGGCGGTGGGCCACCCTTCCGGCTATGATGCCTTGCGCGCGGCTCCGGTTCGATTTGGGAGAATCATCTCAAAAAGTATCGACTACTTCATCGGCAGCGATTGCGTGCTCTTCGGGGGAGATTCCGGGGGACCCTTATTTGATTTGGAAGGAAAGGTCGTGGGCATTCACTCGTGGATTGGGGAGGATGTGCAGACTAATACCCACGCGGGGATCAGCGGATTCCTGGCCGATTGGGAGCGGCTGAAATCCGGAGACAGGTGGGGCACGTTATTGCCACCGCCCAGCCTCGATGAAGGAACTCCCGTGCTGGGCGTGATGTTCAATAGCGATTCGCATGGACGCAATGTTGTGTTGGATGCGGTGCTGGCGGATTCGGCGGCGGAAAAGGGAGGTCTGCGGGCTGGAGACATCATTCGGAGTGTCAATGGCGTTCCTGTCAGTGGAGCAAGTCTGAAGGAGTATCTCCGCAACCTCGACGCGGGGGATGAAGTGGTCTTGGAATTTCTGCGGGGGCAGGAAGAGCTCATCACGCGAGTCAAGCTGGGGCGGGTCAGCGCTCTGCCCTTTGTAACGGAGCAGGGACAGGCGAATTTAAATAGGCAGGCTGCGGAACTTTTTGGGGCGTTCGAGGAGGTGACCGACGAGCTGGGAAATGGGGTGGTGAGAATTTTCGCGAACGGGCGGCAAGTGGGCTTCGGCACTGTATGGGAAGGGAACCGGGTCTTGGCGAAATGGAGTGAAGTGAAGAGGGCCAAGGGGCTGGCGGGGGTCGACTCCGATGGCCGTGAGTTCTCGCTCGAGGTGCTCGAGATTTTTGCCGCCCATGACTTGGTCGTGTTCAAGCTGCCTGCGGATATCAATTTGCGGCCCATCGGTTTGCTTGGTGCTCCGGCAGTGGCGGGGACTTTGATTGCGGCGGTGCGGCCCGATGGGATTCCGGAGGGGATTGGAGTAGTCTCAGTGGCGAAGAGGAGCCTTCTGGAAAGTGCTCGAGGATTTCTCGGTGTGGGCCTGGACCCCGCCTATAACAGCGGAGGAACTTTGGTGCAGAGCGTGGAAAGAGGCAGCGCTGCCGAGGAAGCCGGTGTGCAAGTGGAAGATGTCATCGTGGCGGTCAATGGACGTCAGATCGGCGGGGTTAAGGAGCTGCAAACGGTTCTCAGCCGAATTGGGGCCAATCAGGAGGTGCGTCTGGACGTGCGCCGTCGCACCGGTCCTCTCGAATTGGTGGCGACTTTGAAGCCGCGCCAGTTCATGCCTGACTTCACCAGTCAGCGCGAACGGATGATGAATACGATGGATGAGCGGGGGCTGAGCAGGATTCGCGACCGCTTTCCGAGCGTCCTGCAGACCGATATGACCATCTCTCCCTCGGAAACGGGGCTGCCTGTCGTCGACCAGAACGGTCGCATGTTGGGCATCGTGCTCGCGCGTGCGGGACGGGTCATTACCTACCTGCTCCCGGCCGAAACGATCTCCGAACTACTGGATTCCTAGTAGTCGCAGATGTTGGCGGTGAAAGAGCTCGCCGCTTTTGAGGGTGGTCATTGTGTTCTTGTTGAAAGCCCTCTTTTCTTTTACCGAGGAAAGCAGATGACTGAACTCTCTCAGAAGCTTCGCGCGCTGACTTCCACAATCTTGGATGAAGACGTTCCGGTTTACACCTTGCGGCCGCTGATTCTCGAGGTTTTGGAGGTCTTCAGGCTGGTGGCTGGAGGTCAATTCACGCAGCGGGATGATATCGTTGAAGGGGAGAACTGGACTTCCGAGGGCCTGGCTGTTTCTCCGGTCATGGCTGCGATGTGTGTGGAGGATTATGCCCGCACGGTCGTCTTCATTCGAGGGGTTCACGAGGCTGTTATCGCGGCTGGCGACACGGCGGGTGGGAGGCCGGTGAAGGTGCTTTACGCCGGGTGTGGTCCCTTTGGAACTTTGGTCGTGCCCTTGCTCTCGGTTTTTGGTGCAGAGGTTTGTCAGTTTGTGTTTGCTGATATCAGCGAAGAAGCTTTGGAATCGGCCCGACAGACCGTGGAGGGGCTGGGGTTTGATGAGTCGGTAGTGGACTACGTGTTGGGGGATGTCTTGAACTACGAGGTTTCTAGTAGTTGGGTCCCTGACGTGATCGTGTCCGAGACCATGCAGGCTTGCCTGAAGGCTGAACCGCAGGTGGCCATCTTTCGCCATCTCTTTCGACAGGCGCCCCGGGCACTCTTTGTTCCAGAAGAGATTTCGATCGAGTTGAAGTTTGTAGACCTTGTGCGTGAGATTGCATTCGCGGGGGAGAATGAGTCGCGGGACCGTGTCGAGGTTGGCGCCGTCTTTAAGCTCAATCGCGACTCATTGGCCAGTTGGCGTTCCTTGGAGGGCGGGACTTTGCCCGCTGCGGAAGTCCAGTTGCCGACCTGCGAGCTGGGCAACAAGCAGCCAAAGCTCTTTACGCGGATTCAGACTTTCGGAAAGCATGTGCTTTCAGATTATGCGTCTGGTCTCACGAGTCCGCGGGAGCTTGAGATTGAAAAGGGGGATTTGTCTGCCGGTGAGTCGTTGAGATTCCACTATCGCTTGGGGGAAAGTCCGGCCTTGGTGTGTGAGGTCATCACGGGGGATAAAGCGGCGACTGCTGGAGCTGAGAGTGGGGAGAGCATTGAGTTTCCGGGTGTTTGGAAGGAGTTGGCACGAATGGGGCAGCAGAACTGGCTCTCGTCTCTACGCGTCCAGGTTTCGCGGCAATACTCTGGTGAAGGTCATGGGGACCTGCCGAGGTGGCGAGCGGTTTTGAAAGAATTGCAGCGCTTCGAAGGCCTCGGCTACGAGCTGCGGGATGGACGGCTCCATTTCTTGACCCAGGCTGATGCCGGTGAACTCAAGGAGGTTTTAATGAAGCTCTCGCCCTGGCGCAAAGGGCCGTTTGAGTTCGGTGACTTGTTCGTTGATACCGAGTGGCGCTCGGATTGGAAGTGGGAGCGTTTGCGGGAGAAAATTTCTCCCGTAAATGAGCGACGGATTTTGGATGTCGGATGCGGCAATGGATATCATCTCTGGCGAATGCTGGACGAGGGAGCATCGCTGGCACTGGGAATTGACCCCTCCATGCTCTTTGGCTGCCAGTTCCTGGCCGCACGCCATTTTGGCGGAGAGGATTTGCCCCTTGGGGTGCTGCCGCTGGGGATTGAAGACCTGCCTGCCAAGCTCGGGTGCTTTGACAGCACTTTTTCCATGGGAGTTCTCTATCATCGCAAGTCGCCCGTGGAGCATCTCGAAGCCCTGCGTGACACGCTCGTGAAGGGCGGTGAACTGGTGTTGGAGACCCTGGTTGTAGAGGGCGACGAGAATACTGTGCTGCTGCCCGAGGGGCGCTATGCCCAGATGCGCAATGTCTGGTTTCTCCCCAGTGTGGAGCTCTTGGCCCGCATGATGAAGCGGGTGGGATTCCGGGAAGTCGAAGTGCTCGACGTCTCGGTGACGACTGTTGAGGAGCAGCGGGGGACGGAGTGGATGAAGTTCCAGTCTCTCCCCGAATTCCTGGACCCCACGGATCATAGCAAGACTATCGAGGGATATCCGGGGCCTTTGCGGGCTGTCTTACGCGGGATTCGTTGAATATTCGAGAAAGAGGGAATAGTATCAAGGGTAGGCACGTCCCACTGAAACAAGGAACACCCAATGACAACTTCACCACTCAGGACTTTCGCTCTCTCGCTTCTCGCACTCGCTTTTTCCATCGGCATTGCCTTCGGCCAGTCAGGCGTTTGGACCAAGAAGGCGAACACCATCAACGGAACCTGGTCGATCAAAGAACAGGGTGGGAAGAAAGTCCTTGTGCTCAAGGACTTCAAGACCGCGACTGCGCCAGACCTGAAGATTTTTCTCTCGAAGCGCACGGTTGCAGACCTGAGCTCCCGAAACGCGACCCAAGGTTCTCTCCTGGTTGCCAAGTTGAAAACCACCAAGGGTGACCAGAGCTACGCCTTGCCGGCGAATGTCGACCTCTCCAAATACAAGAGCGTAATCATTCACTGCGAAAAGTATTCCAAGCTCTGGGGGGCCGCCAAGTTGTAGAGCTGCGGCCACGGCGAAAACTACCTGCGGAATAGCCGGTTCATGGGACTATTTTTCAAGGATGAATGAAATTAATGGTCAATGTGGGCTCGATTGGTTCATTTGGGTTTTGATCGGGCGGTGATTTATTGAAAGAAGAGGGCTGTGAGTAATCCTTTTCGAGATGATTTGGTGGCACGGTTGCGTGCGGACGCCTGCACGGTTGTGATCTTTGGCGCGACCGGCGATCTGAACCACCGTAAGTTGATTCCAGCGCTTTATAATTTGGCAGTCGATGGCGAGTTGCCGCCGGGAGTTCGCATCGTCGGTTTTGCCCGTCGCGATTGGTCGAATGAGTTTTTCCGTGAAAGCCTGGAGAAGATCAACAAGGAGGTCTCGCGCAGCGGGCATGACCCGGAAGTCTGGGCTAAGTTCGCGGAATCCATCGAGTATCACTGCAGCGAGTTCACCGACCAGGAAGGTTACAAGGGATTGGCGGAGCGGCTTGACGCCATCGATAGCGAGAGGGGAGGCAAGGGCAACCGGCTCTTCTACGTCGCGAGTGCCCCGGAGTTCTTCGATGATATTTTGGAAAGCCTGAAAGGGGCTGGTCTCAATGAAGCCAAGGAGGGCGGCTGGTCACGGGTGATCGTGGAGAAGCCCTTTGGCACCGACCTCGCGACAGCCCAACACCTCAACGAAGTGGTCAACGCGACTTTTCAGGAAAAGGACACCTATCGCATCGACCACTACCTTGGCAAAGAAACGGCCCAGAACATTATGGTGCTGCGCTTCGCCAATGCCATTTTCGAGCCGCTTTGGAACTCCAGCTACGTGGACCACGTCCAGATCACTTGCGCCGAGCACTTCGGCATGGAGGGGGGGCGTGGAGGCTATTATGACAAGTCCGGCGCTCTCCGCGATATGGTGCAGAACCACCTCTTGCAATTGCTGAGCCTGGTCGCGATGGAGCCTCCGACCGACCTGAGCGCGGACGGAGTTCGTGATGAGAAAGTGAAGGTTTTCCGCTCGATGCGTCAGTGGGACACTCCCGAGAAGGTAGCGGAGAACGTGGTGCGCGGGCAGTATGTGAAAGGCTACATCAACGGGGAAGAGGTTCCCGGTTATCGCGAGGAAGACCGGGTCAATCCCGAGAGCGAGACCGAGGCCTACGTGGCGGTGAAGGTCATGCTCGACACCTGGCGATGGAGCGGGGTGCCGTTCTATGTGCGCATGGGCAAGCGTTTGCCCAAGAAGGCTACTGAAATTTCCATCCACTTCAAAGACGTCCCCGGTGTCCTCTTCAATGCCGTGCCTGGCGGTGTGCCGGGAGCGAATGTTCTCGTGATTCGGATTCAACCGGATGAGGGAATTTCCCTGCGCATGAATTCCAAGCTGCCCGGCGCGGCGGTGCGCATGGAGCCGGTGAAGATGGATTTCCACTACTCTTCCAGCTTTGGAAAAAGCAGCCCCGAGGCTTACGAGCGTCTTCTGTTAGACGCCATGGCTGGCGATGCTACCTTGTTTGCCCGTCGGGATGAGGTGGAGGAGGCCTGGCGCTTCGTCGACCACATCGAGCGTGCTTGGCACGAGAGCGACAACAAGCCGCCCATGACCGAGTTCACCGCAGGCAGCTGGGGGCCGAAGGAGGCCGACGAGATGCTGGGTCGCGAGGGAAGAGAATGGAGGAGACTGTAGACCATGAGTGCTAACCTTGGACAGCCAGTGGAAGTCGGCTCCATCGGTAAGGAGCTGAAGAAGATTTGGGAGGCGGATGAAGCCGCCACCAATGCCTCTTTGATGAACTTTGCGATCTATTCCGAGCAGGCCGGTGCTCTGGAAGAGAACTCGGAAGCGATCTTCGCGCTCACTCGCGAGCATGCCTGTCGGGCTATTCTCGTGGAGATGCAACGGGACGCTCCCAAGTCACAGATCGAGGCCTGGGTGACGGCCCATTGTCACCTCGCGCACGGGCGCAAGACCGTCTGCTGCGAACAGCTTTCTTTCCGCTTGAAGGGAAAGGCCATCGGCCGGATGCGCAACACGCTCTTCTCCAATCTGAATAGTGATTTGCCATTGGTCTTCTGGTGGCAGGGTGAGCTCTCGGACTTGTTTGAGGAAAGGCTCTATCGTCTCACTAGCCGCTTCATCGTCGACTCCGCCGAGTGGTCGGATGTGCCAGCGGGCTTTGCTCGTCTGCGCGATGCGGTGGAGGACTCGCGCTGCCAGATGGCGGTGCAGGACTTGGCCTGGACCCGGACCTATCATTTCCGTTTGGGGATTGCCGGTTTGTTCGACGATCCTTTGGCTCAGGAGATGCTCGAGAAAGTCAACTCAGTGAAAATTGCAGGGCAGCCTGGTCACTGGACGAGCGCTTGGTTGACCCTTGCGTGGCTGGCAACCCAGGCCGGTTGGGCATTCGTATCGCGGGATGAAACTCGATTTGTGTTTGCCGCCAAAGATGGCCGCGAAATCGTCGTCGAGTGGGAGACCGAAGAGTCGTATGCGCCGCTTTCTCTAGTCTCGCTAACTGATGGCAAGACTACCGTGGAAGTGAGCCGCAAGGCCGCCGATAGCCATCTCAGCCTGGAGCTCCACGCACCGCATCACTCCCTGAGCCAAGTCGCTCCTGCAGACCCTGACGGAAAGGTGGAGCTCGTCGCCGAACAGCTTTCCCGCGGCGGGAAAAACTCCCTCTTCCGCAAAATCTGGCCCGCCTTTTTTGACGTGCTGGGGATCGATGGCGAGCAGGATTGTTAGTTTCTCGGAAGGAGGATTAGAAGAGGTGATTATTCCCTTAGTGGGGGCCTAAAAACTGCGAATGGCAATTTTTCTATCGAGTTCACGAGGTCCGCGGGATTGACTGCAGGCAGTGATCAATTACCATTGGACGGAATTGATTCGTTATTCAAACCTGGCTGCGGATTGACTGCAGGCAGTGATCAATTACCATTTACGGCCTTCCCGTCATCCTGGACGACGAGCTGCGGATTGACTGCAGGCAGTGATCAATTACCATAACAGCGCCGAAAGCGTGAAGACCGCGAGCGCTGCGGATTGACTGCAGGCAGTGATCAATTACCATGCCTGGGTGATGGGAGGACACAGCGTCGTCGCTGCGGATTGACTGCAGGCAGTGATCAATTACCATGGTCACCGAAACCCTCGACAAGGCCGCCGTGCTGCGGATTGACTGCAGGCAGTGATCAATTACCATTCCCGCGCATAGAGACGCAATCCGACCGCTGCTGCGGATTGACTGCAGGCAGTGATCAATTACCATAACTAATGCAGTCTTGATCTAGCAGGGCCCGCTGCGGATTGACTGCAGGCAGTGATCAATTACCATAGCGATTACTTTAACCGAACACCAATTAGGGCTGCGGATTGACTGCAGGCAGTGATCAATTACCATTATCGGTGGGACCATGTTCTAGCCTATCTTGCTGCGGATTGACTGCAGGCAGTGATCAATTACCATGCATAATATTTCGGTGATCATCGAAGAGCTGCTGCGGATTGACTGCAGGCAGTGATCAATTACCATGCTCGAAAGTGACTCTCCTCAAACCCCTGCGCTGCGGATTGACTGCAGGCAGTGATCAATTACCATGACGAGACGGTGAACCCTTACCGCTCGCTCGCTGCGGATTGACTGCAGGCAGTGATCAATTACCATACCCACGCCCACAAGTCGGAAGACGAGCGCGCTGCGGATTGACTGCAGGCAGTGATCAATTACCATACCTATCGATTGGAGCAAGTGGGGAGTTATGCTGCGGATTGACTGCAGGCAGTGATCAATTACCATGCGCGGCAGATTATTAAGGACTTTAAAACCGCTGCGGATTGACTGCAGGCAGTGATCAATTACCATCTTAATCTCGGAATTAACTTATATTGAGTCGGTTCCGAGATTTTTCGCTAGAACATTTCGAGCTGTGCTGGCTCGTCTTCGGTCCTAATTCTGCGTTTTCCGAAATAGACTTCCATGCGGGAGAATTGTTTGTCGGTGAATTGACAGACGCGGACTTCGCCGTCGGGTGGCACACAAGAGCGGATGCGTTCGAGGTGGACTTCGGTGTTTTCCTTGCTGGCGCAGTGGCGATAATAGACGGAGTATTGCATCATGGAGAAACCGTCTTCGAGAAGGTCCTTGCGGAAGCGCTGATATTGTTTTTTCGCTTTCGCTGTGTCGGTAGGGAGGTCGAAGAGGACAATGATCCACATGGTTCGGTAGGCTGAGAGTTCCATAATTAGAAGGGGTCGTCAGGCCATTGGGGCTCGAATACTGGAGAGTGGAGGGTTTGGCTTTCGCGGGTGAGTAAGCGGTGGAAGCTGTTGATGTAGCGGGGAAGGGCGGCCATGAGGGGGCCGGTTTGCCCGTTGAGGGTGACGGTGTGGGTAAGGAGGCTGAGAAGGGCTTTTCGATTTCCAGGGGTTAGGGCGGATGGAATGTCCTCTTCACTGGCGAGGATTTGTTTAACAGTGTAATCGACGAGGGGACGCAGGGGTTCCATGAGGTCGTCGGCGAGGCAGAAGGGGTTGTCGCGTTTGTGGTGGAAGACGCCGAGAGCGGGTTGGAGCCCAGCTGATACGAGGGCGCGGGCTGTGGCAGCGCGCATAATGGCGTAGCCGTAGTTAAGGAGGGCGTTGAAGCGGGATTCGCTGGCGGGGTCGCGTTTGTCGCCTTCTTGATATCGGTCGGGGAAAAGGGCAGGCCAGTAGATGCGGGCGGCTTGGGCTTCGTGGTTTTCGGAGTCGCCGGATTTGACAGCTTGAGTGAGGGTGTGGAGTTTTTTGCGGAAGGGGTCCTCTAGGAGGCTGGCTTGGGCGGTGATTTTAGCGCGGACGATGGCTTTCCACGCTTGTTTGCGGGCGGGGAGGTCGGCTTGGAGTTGAGCCATCATGCGGGGGACCAGCTCGGTGTGGGTTAGGGTGGGGAGGAGGAGTCCGGCGGGGAGATGTTTGTCGTTGCAGATAACGACAACGGCCCCGGATTCAAGGAGGGCATGGAGAATAGCGGAAGAGAGCGAGATGGCGGGGTGCTGGAGAATGAGAACCCCGATATCTTCGCAGGCGAAGGTGCGTTCGCCTTCATCGTTAGGAAGCTTGATGACGAGTTGCTGGTGACGAAGGGAGAGACGAACAGGCCGCTGGGAGATTTCAAGGGTGTGTTTGACCATTTCTAGCGCTCAGTTGACGTCTCGAATTTCTCCAGAAGGGAGGACTATTACTTTGCGGGCATTGGGAAAATTATCTTCAAATCTGTTCGGTGAGCTGGTCTTTTGAATACTTACTGCTCTTCCTGTTATTGGGTCCTTTTGATTATTTTGTCTCGCATCGCAGTGATGGACAAACTTCACAGTTAGCTGGATGGAATGAATACCCTTGAAAATGAACAGTCGAGTTTCGTTGTTTGTTTCCGATGTGATTGAATCATTATAAGTTAGGTGGAAGCGGAACTCGGCTTCCGGGGGCATATTGGGATAGTGCTTTTGGACGATGTCCTCTCCGTTTCGCTTCCGGCGGCTGGCTTCTAGGAGGGTAACGGGTTCGAAGTGGCTTTTGCCGTCGCCAAGGGAGAAGATAGCAACGTGGTGGGTGTTGCCGGGGATGATGAGTTCTTTGGCGTTGCCGTCGGGCCGGAGGGGGACGGCAGCTTTGTTGGGGATAAGCAGGCGGACTTTCTTGATGGGAATGGCTTCGCCTCCTTTATTGTTGGGGAGGGTGATTTTTCCCAGTTCGGCATCTTGGAGAGGATTTTTCTTTTTGAGTTTATTGAGGAGGTCTCCTTTCAATCTGCGGTTGTCAGTTTCGAGGGCGTGAATGTCGCTCTCGGTAAGGGTTTGGTGTTTCTCAAAATGAGCCCGCACATCGTCATCCATCTTTTTACCGAAGTCTTCGGGGTAGAGAATTTTCTCTTGTTCGAGATATTGCTGAACGACATGAGCTACTGACACATCACGGATTTTTGCGATTTCGCCGTCGGAGAGGGTGGCGAGTCTCTTGCGTCTAACAAGAATACCCGGTTCACTCGTAGAACCGTAATTTGTCTCTTCGTGAAGAGGGCCGGAGACTTTTCGGTTGGGCCGATGAGAGACCCAGATTGCGTCGAGTGAGGCGGCGGCTGCGACTCGGAACTCGGGCCAGGGGGAGACTAGGTTTTCGAGCTGGGGTTTGAGTCGGTAGATACGAATTTTTTCTTTGGATTCTTCGTCTTGTTTGTCTTTCCAGTGGTTTTCGTATTTAAGTTCCTTGGTCACTTTCTGCAAAAGAGAGCGATCGCAAGCGGCGATGACGATTGCGTCGAGGGCGTGGTGGCGGTGGTCGTCGCGGTTCTTGAGATCGAGGAGGTCATGGCGGAGGAGATCGTTGAGCTGCCAATGACGGCAGAGGAGAGCTGTATGTCTGCCCTTGGTGCAGAAGATTCGGTGTTCCTCTTTCTTAGGAAAAAGGGTGGAGAGGTAGTGTCGGGCGACACGGGTCATGTAGGCAGTATCGACGGCGTCGCGCTCGGCGAATCCATCGGGGAGTTTGTCCGCAAGTAGACGTTTGCGTTTGGGGTAGGGAAGGTCTTGGGCGCGCTGGGCAAGGGCTTCGAATTCGGTGGAACCTTCGCCCAGCCACTCGCTAGGGAGGCGGTCTCCCTTGAGCCTGTTTTGCTCGGTAAAGCAGACGACCTTGTTGAGGTAAGAGTCGTCATTGGCGCGGCGGGGGTAGATGTGGTCGATGTCAACATTTCCGCCCAAAAGGTCTTGCACGCTGATGGGCTCGCCCGAGTAGATGCAGGTTTTGTTTTGTTCTTCCCAAAGGCGGAAGAGGAGGATGGCGTCACGTGTAGGGGCGACATTGTATTTGGCGAGTTCGTTTTTGGCTCGGGTGCGTTCTTTTTCGTGCTGCTTGGTTTTCTTGGCGTGTTCCTCACGTTTCTTGGCAGACATCTTGAGGTCGCGGGCCATTTCAAGGTGAATGGCGGTTGGTTTGCCGTGCTTGCGAATGATGGCGTTGACGACTTTGCGGAGCTCGTGCAGGGCGCGGAGGACGAGAGGGTTGTTGAGATGTGGAAAATGGGGTTCGTAGTGTGAGGTGTCACTGGGATTTGTGAGCTGGGTCAGGTGAGGAAGGATATCGAAGGATTTACTAGAGGTCTCGTCACGTCGGGGATAGCCAGCGAGGTGGCGGGCAGAGAGATGGTCTTCGTCCTTCTTTCCCTGATAGAGTTTTCCTTCGCGCATGTGGGGAAGCATCTTTTCTAGCGCGACGACAGAGAGGTGGCCGTAGCCGGTGGGGAGGGAGGTCTTGAGGAGTTTGTCAATGTCGTCGTGGGAAAGCGTGGGGACTTGTTCGAGGAGTTCGCGAGTCTCGTCATCAGTGCGTTGGATGACTTTGCCTGAATTGGAGTCGTCGGGTAGGGTGAGAATTTCGACGATGCGGTTCTTGCCCGCTTCGTCGAGTTTGGGCCAAGTGGATTTGAGGGTGTTGGCGAGTTTGTTTTCGGTGGGGAGGCCGGAGATGTTTTCGCGGTTGTTGGCTTCGAGGTTGAAGGTGATGTGGGCTTCCTCGGGGCTATCTGGGAGCTTGGTGATTTTCTTTTTGAGAGCTTTGAGGGTGGGCTTTTGGGTGGTCGAGAGATAGGTGATGGCAACTTGCCGCTCTCCATCATTGAGTTTGCGCTCTTGGGGTTTGCCGGGGCTGGATTGGTCAAGGTAGCGAAGGTTGTTGAGTTCTTGAAGCATGCGAAACTCTTGAAAGCGGCGATCAGCGACTGGGGCGCGGAGTTCGTCTGGTTCGAGTTCGCAATGGCCGATGGAGGACAGGGGCCAATAGACGCGACGCTGAAAAAAGGTGAGGTTTTCGAGGCCGAATTGTTGTAGGAGAGATTCGGTTTTATTGCGGGGAATGGGTTTGGTGACGGCGGTGGGGTCATCTTGTGGGCCGTGGCTTCCGTAGCGGAGGGTATCGGTGAGTTCGGGATGGTGCTTGGCTTGCTCCCTCCATATGAGGGAAAACTCATGATGGAGCATGTGGCGATGGATGTGCCGCGCTCGGAGTCGAATGGTATTGCCGTGCTCGCCGCCTTCTTTCTTTCGGAGTTGATAGAGGTGGTTGCCGAGGGTCTCGTGTTTGGCTTCGTCTATTTGCGTTTGTAAGCGGGAGATATTGCCCAATAGTCCTTCGAGTTCTTTCTTGTCGTCGCCCTCGGCGGCATCGAGTTCAGCTTTGCGAAGTGAGAGGAAGCCGCGACGTTGGTTGAGATGGAGGATGACGCGAGCAAATTCGGGGAGAGTGATTTTTTCGTTGATGGCGCGGTGACGAAGCTCATAGGGATCGAGATTTTCCCAGTCTTGAAGAGCGCATTCTTCACTGGGGATCCACTGCAACTCTATGAGAATCTGTCGAATCAGTTGCTTGCGCTTCGCCTTGCGGGAACCTCGGCGGCGAGCTGTACGTTTGCTCCGGCGCTTGAGATTCTTGGAGGTGTAAGCATCTCGTTCTTTTTCCATGCCAGCAGGGAAGATACGAACACCAGAGTCGATTGTCTTTTCTTCTATGGAGAGGCATGCCCAACCAAGGGAGGCGACGCCCATGTCGAGTCCGAGGGTATAATTTTTCATCTAACAGGGACTCTAACTTGACAAGGGAAAGAATAAAGCCTTAACTGAACGAGGTAATTGATCACTGCTTGTTGTTCTTTTCGTAGCAATAATCAGATTTAGCGGGCAATGCTCTACGGAGTATCCCGCCTTTTTTTTGTTTCCGATAGATATGCTAATGTATTTCAAGAAGCTCCTTAGCTTATTTAGGCAAAGCTTTCAATTGACTGTTTTCTTTTAGCTTGCTTCAAATTAATGAGTTACAAGATCCCTTGGTTTGTTCACTCAGAAAGGAGAGCGGGCCTGCATGGAAGGCGTCAATTCGGAGGATTCTCTATTCGAACTAGTTACGGTCGATAGGGAGCTGGCAATCAAGTTCGATCTAATCTACTCCTTAAGAAGAGTTCAGCGCATTTGATGAAGAGCTTTATTGGAAAAGACAGTATGTGTAAGGATTGGCTTGGAATCCTTGCTGCGCATTCGTGAAATCAGTTTTCGACAAGTCGCTTGGGCATGGAAGTCGTCGAAGCTGAAGCAATTCAACCTTGGCTGCGAACTGGTATCCTTAGACCAAAAATTTTAGACCTTTAAGAAGTGGGGACTTCGCGAACTCTGATGAAGTCTCTGTTTTCCGTTGCGATGAAGGTCTTCGTGGTGAGTTCGGTCGTGACCTCGCTGGCTGGGATGTTGACTGTGGTGGTGGGATTTTCGAAATCCAAAGTCGGGGAGCTTTCGATCACATAGGCGCTTCCGATTGTGGACTCGAATGTGAGAGAAGCTTCACCACTCGCCGCATCGATTACTGCAAAGTCAGTGATCACCAAGGGCGGGACGGGTTCTTCATAGGTGAAGGCGATGGCCTGCGGAGCGATGATTGCGCCAGTGGCATTGGCTGAATGAAGCACGCCCACCGTCGCGGCTGCATTTTGGATGCCCACTGTGACTCGGCTCGACTGCAAAGTTCCATCAGATTCGGGGTAAGAAAGATAGATGCTTCCATCAGCGAATAGTAAGGCTTGAAAGGTGAACTTACCTGACCCTAGTCCCGTGAAGTGAAACGCGTTTTGCCACTGAATAATGGTGACTGCGGTGTCGCTTTTGAAGGGGTGTTCGGGGAGATTGGCAAAACTCTGCGAGAAGACTCCTCCCGCAGGGCCAGGGAAATCTCCGAACTCATCGACTACCAGATCATCGTGTAGAGCATAGATGCGAGATCCACCTCCGCTAAAGACTCGAAAGGGGACTGAGGGGCGGTTGTTGTAGTCTCCTCCGGTGTCACTCAGGTCGCTGGAAAGATAGCCATTTGTGGAAACTCGAATCGCAGAAAGAGTCTCGCCATAGAAGGGGAAGCCAGCGGGGATTTGCACGGTTTGCGCGCCTTCGTCACCAGTGCCTTGAAAAAAGATTCGGCTTCCGGTGGTGGAAATGTCGATGAAATGGAAGGCGGGACCGTCGGGTTCGCTGGAATCAGTCACGGAATACCCAAAGCTATCTGGACCGTTCGTAATCGCGGGCAGCGAGGCACTCAATGCGAGAAAAGAAAGTAAGGCTAGGGACGCTTTCATTGCGAGATGCAAGGGTAAGGGAAGACGCTCGTCAATGGGGAAGCTGTAGCGAAAGCGTTTCCTTCTGCTTGACGGGGTGAAAAAGCAGGTCGAGGGGTGGGGATATGAAATACCAAGCATACGCCGCCGATTCAGCCGAAGGAAAACTGTCCATCCGAGACTGGGAACTGGGAGAACTGGGGCCGAATGAGGTCGACATCGACGTGGACTACTGCGGCCTCTGCCATAGTGACGTGAGTATGCTTAAGAATCACTGGGAGATGACGGGTTACCCGATCGTTCCCGGGCATGAGGTGGTGGGGCGAGTGAGCGCGAAGGGAGAGTCTGTCGCTCACCTGGAGGTGGGCCAACGGGTGGGCTTGGGCTGGCTCGCGGGATCCTGTGGGACTTGTCAGCCGTGCTTGGGTGGTCATCAGAATCTGTGCGCCGATTCCAAAGGCACCATCGTCGGCCGTGCGGGAGGCTTTGCCGAATCCGTGCGCGCGGAGGCCCTGTGGGCGATTCCATTGCCGGATGGTGTCGATTCGGAGGCTGCAGGTCCGCTCTTCTGCGGGGGCATCACGGTCTTTAACCCCATCGTGCAGAACAATATTTCTCCCATGGACCGCGTGGCGGTGGTGGGGATTGGGGGACTTGGCCACATGGCCTTGCAGTTTCTCAATAAGTGGGGTTGCGAGGTGACCGCTTTTTCAACCAGTCCGGACAAGGAAGATCAGGCCCGCGAACTGGGGGCTCATCACTTCGTCAACTCGCGCGACGATTCTCAACTCGATAAGGTGGCGGGGAGCTATGACCTGATTCTTTCCACCGTGAACGTGGAGTTGGATTGGGAAAAATACGTTGCCGCGCTGCGTCCGCAGGGAACCCTACATTTGGTGGGTGCCGCTCCCAAGGTGGAGTCGAGTGTCTTTGCCCTCATTCAAGGTCAGAAATCCATCAGCGCCTCGCCAGTGGGCAGTCCCGGAATCACCGCCCGCATGGTCGAGTTTTCCGCTCGTCACCATATCGCGCCCAAGGTGGAGGTCATGCCGATGTCCGAGATCAACGAGGCTTTCGACAAATTGGAGAAAGACAAGCCCGCCCATCGCATCGTGCTGAAGGCGGACTTCAACTGAGGCTGCTGCTTCGAAAGAAAAAAGCCGCCTCCGGTTTCCCGGAGACGGCATTTGGATTGCCTTCGAAAGGGGGACGTGCGTTTTAAAGGTTCTTCTCGAGGCGGAAGAACGCTTTGGGGTCGGTGGGGAGGTTGATAATATTGGGCAAATTGATCGTCTGCGGGGAATTGGAGCCGGTGATGTTTCCGAAGCCAGGAACAGTGACCCAGCTGTTTGCCTCCAGCGTTGTGCTTTTCTTGATGCTATAGGTTTCGCCCGGAATTGAGGTAAAGGTCACACTGGCGTCGTTCCCGTTGATATCGAACCCGGTAATCGCGAGCGCGCCAGTTGCTTCCTCAATCTCTGCCGTGATGGAGAAGGTGTAGGATGAGGCGGTGGTGTCGTTGCTAAAGATGGAGACTACGCCATCCTGCACTCCGCTCAGGTCGGTGCTCAAGGTCACGTTGAAGGGACGCTGCTGGCCGGGAGGAATGGTCGCCGGAGTGGTGTTTGTATACACTGCATTGTTCACGGTGAGACCGTAGATTTCCAAGTCCGCATCACCGTCATTGTGAATCACAAAGCTCTGGGTCGCGCTGGCCTCTCCCACGGTCAAGGTGCCGAAGTCGGTGCCGTCGGAAAGACGGGGCGAGCTGTCGCCGTTGGCAATGAGCAGACCGCCGGCATTGGAGACCACCCGGATTTCGGGCAGAAGACCAGGGTCTTGTCCGATACCTCTCACCGCGAAGGAATAGGGATCTTCATCCGCATCATTGCTTTCCAGCACGATGACGGCATTGCGGGTTCCTGTGTCGGTAGGGTCGAACTCGACTTCGAACTCGCGGGTTCCCCCTGGCGCGATGGTGACATTCAGCGGACTGGTCGACAGGCTGCGGATGGTGAAGTCGCTGGCATGGTCGCCAAGCACGCTCTTGTCGTTGATGACCAGGTTGGTGGTGCCGGTGTTGCGGATTTGGAAGGGGACGATGAGGGAGCCGCCATTGGGGTTCACTTCGCCGAAGAGGGTTCCATCCGCGCTCCGGGGAGTGCTGTCGCCGTCGCTAATGAGCTCGCTGAAGGTCGAGCCTCCGCCACGAACTTCCATCTCGGGCCCTTCACCCGTGCCCACGAGGGCAAAGGTGTAGGGGTCGCGTCCGGTGGGGTCGTTTGAGCGAATGGTGATGATGGTTTCGACTTCGTCCGTGCTGGTGGGGGTGAAGGTGATGGTGAAGTCATCGCTACCACCCACCGGGATATTGGCGGACAAGCCGCTGATCGTAAACTCGGGCTCGCTGCTGACTATGGAGCTGATGCTGAGGGTGTCAGTGCCGTCGTTGACGACCCGGTAGTTGCGGGTCTTGGTTTGGCCGAGGGTCACGGTGCCGAATTGGGTGACATCCTGATTGGGGTCGAGGTCATTGTCGCTGATGTCAAAGGGGAGTCCGGTGGAGGTGAGTCCGCGAACGCGAATCTCGGGGTCGCCGATGCCTTCGCCTCGCATGGAGAAGGTGTAGGGATCCTCGTCGGGGTCATCGTTGCGGAGCTCGAAGATCACGTTTTCCACCCCCACATTGTTCGGCTCGAAGGTGATGTTGAAGAAGTGGGACTCACCGGGCTGAATGGTGCGAACTCCAGTGATGGGGAGCAGGCCGCTGACCGAGAATTCGTTCTCGGTATCGCCAATGAATTGGCGACTGGTGATGCGCAGCACCTTGTTGCCGGAGTTGTCGATGCGGAACTGATAGGTCTCATCGAAGCCGACCCGGGTGGTGTCAAAGTCGGTGCCATCGGCAACCCGAGGCGTATTGTCGCCGTCGAGGATGGGCCCGAACTGACTCGCCACTCCGCGGCCCAGGACCTCGATCTCGGAAGCCTCGGCATTACCCTCGATGGTGAAGTTGAAGGGGTTCTCATCGGAGTCATCATTTCCGAAGGAGAAGACAGCGGTCTTGGTCCCGAATGAGGTGGGGGTGAAGCGGATATTGAAGTCGATTCTGTCCCCGGGCGCCAAGGTCCCGTTGGCGGGAAAGCCCACGGTATTGAACTGGGAGGCACCCGAGCCCGAGAAGCTGCGGTTTCCCAGATTCAGGACGCCATCACCATCATTGTGAAGGCGCACCAGCATTTCGTAGGTGTCGCCCACTTCGGTATCCGCAAAGAGAGTGCCGTCGTTCGAGCGGGGAGTGGTATCGCCGTCATTGATCTCGGTCAGGGTGGTGCCAATTACATCGCGGCGGCCCTGCACCCGGATTTCGGGGGAACCGATTCCAACCCCAGTGAGGGCAAAGGTGTAGGGATCTTCGTCCGGGTCGTTGTTAGCGATAGAGACCGTGGCATTGCGCACTCCCGTGGTAGAGGGGTCGAAGGTGATGACGAAGTTCTGGGTCTTGCCCTCGCCAATATTGACAAAGGGGTTGCCGGCGAAGAGGCCGGAGATGCTGTAGTCGCCTGCGGCGGGACCGGTGATGGTCGTTCCGCTTTCAATATTCAGATTGACGTTCCCCAGGTTGGAGACCCGGAACTCGCGCTGGGCTTCATTGCCCACGCCGGTGACATTGGCTTCGCCGAAGTCCGTTCCATCCGCTTCGCGAGGGGTGGTGTCGCCATCCGCGATATCGAGGAAAGCCTCACCCGGCAGGTGACCGGCGACTTGAATCTCGGGAGCTTCCGCCGTTGCTTGAATGGCAAAGTTGAAAGGGTTCTCATTGGAGTCGCCATTGGCGAAGGTGAAGGTGGCGTTCTTCGTGCCGAAAGAAGTCGGGGTAAAGCGAATCTGGAAGTCCACACTCCCACCAGGCGCGATGGAACCATTGGTGGGAAAGCCCGCCGTATTGAACTGATTGGCGTCGGTGCCGGAGAAGCCGCGACTGCCAATCGAGAGGGTGTCGTCGCCATCGTTGTGAACCCGAACCAGCATGTTGTAGGTGCTGCCCACGTCGGTATTGGCAAAGAGGGTGCCGTCCGTGCTGCGGGGGGAGGTGTCGTTGTCGAAGATTTCTGTTAGGAAAGTTCCGGTGACATCGCGGCGCCCCTGCACCCGGATTTCAGGAATGCCAAAGCCGATTCCCCGCAGGGCGAAGCTGTAGGTTTGTTCATCGGGATCGTTGCTGTCCACGAGGAAGGTCGCGTTCTTGGTTCCCAACGAGGAGGGATTGAAGGTGATGGTGAACTCGCGGTCGTTGCCGGCGGCGATGTTGAAGGCCGAGTTGACTCCGGTGAAGGAGAAGTGCGACGCGCCGCTGCCTGTGATGCGGGGATTGGAGAGGTTGAGGCCATCGTTTCCGTCGTTGGTGATTTTGAATTCATTGGTGTTGGAGCCACTGCTCACCCGGACGCTGCCGAAGTCTGTTCCTTCCGAAGTTCGAACCGTAGTCTCGCCATCGGCGATGTTGTCATAGCCTCCGGTGCCCACGTTCGGACGGCCCGAGATGCGGATTTCGGGAGCTTCTCCCACGCCGCGAATGGTGAAGTTGAAGGGGTTCTCGTTGGAGTCATTGTTGCCAAAGGAAAAGGTCGCGGAGTGGGTCCCGGCCTCCAGTGGGGTGAAGCGGATATCGAAATCGCGAGAGCCTCCCGCCGGAATGCTTGCCGTGGAAAATCCGACCGTGCCGAAGTGGGCTGCGCCGGTTCCCGTGATGGAGCGGTTCTGCAAAGTCAGGGTCGCGTTGCCGGTGTTGTGGATGCGGATCACGGAGTCGCGGGAGCTGCCTACCGCAGTGTTGTCAAAGAGGGTTCCGTCCGCGCTGTTGGGAACGCTCTGGCCATCGGTGATGGGGTCGAAGGTGGTGCCAAATTGGTCGCGCTTTCCCTCCAGGGAAATTTCGGGAAAGGCGGTGCCGACTCCGGTGATGGTGAAATTGTAAGGACTTTCGCCCACGTCGTTATTGTCGAAGACAAAGGAGGCCGTCTTGGTTCCCGCGCTTGTCGGGGCGAAACGAATCTGAAAGTTCCGGTTGTTGCCCACTCCCAGGTTGGAAGTTCCCAGGCTGACGATTTGGAAGTGAGCGGCCCCGCTACCGGTGAGCCGAGGATTGCGGATGCGCAGCACATCGGGCGCGGCGCTGGAGTTCCGGATGTAGAAGTCCCGCTCAATATCCGAGCCCACCGATACCGAGCCGAAATTCGTGCCCGCTGATGTCGATGGGGTGCTGTCACCGTCGAGAGTGAGCAAGTCGCCACCTGAGGTGGGGTTGTAATAGACCGAAGCCTCTCCACAGCGGCCCTCGCCCTCCACCGCGAAGGTGTAGACACTCTCCGCATCGGGATCATTGCTATCGATGCGGATTGTTGTCTGGCGCGTTCCGTGGGTGAGGGGGGTGTAGCGGATGGTGAATACCCGTTGTGAACCGGCAGCAATCGTGAAGTTGCTGGAAGGAAAACCCGGGAAACTAAACTGGGAAGAGGTGCTGCTCGGGCTATTGCCGTTTACGAAAACCGTGAGGGTTTGGTTTCCGGTATTGCGGATGCGATAGGTTCGGTCCTTGGACTCGTTGCAGAACTCTCTATCGAAGTCAGTGACGACCTGATTGGGGTTGAGGTCATTGTCACTGATGTTTGGCCAACCAATACCATCACTACCTTCGATGATGATATTGGGGACCGCGTGGGCCTGCTGCGTCAGCAAGGCGACGAACAGGCTGGTGAGGAACTGGAGGAGCTTTTTCATGGTCGTTGTGAGGTTGTTGGCCCTCTCACTTTCGGAATGCGGCGAAATGAAAGAAGGTGTTGTCCTCCTCTAGCCCGCAGTCCTCCCCCGATTTCAGGATTTCTTCCTTTTTATGAAAAATCTCAGCCCTTGCCCAAAAATCAGGGTGCCAGCTCTTCAATGGCCTTGAGGGCCGCGGGAGGCGCCTCCTCATTCAGCGCGGTGGTCAGAGCGGCGAAATCAGGTTCGTTGCCAGGAAAGGCAAACTCGAGGTCGCGACTCTTGCGAAAGCTTCCTTTGGCCTTGCGCGTCCACATCGAACGCAGAGTCACCAGAGTCCCTTTGGTTGGTTTAGGTAGAACGATTGCCTTGGAATAGAAAGCTGCACCGAGCCGAAAGATGTCGTTCTCGCTGTTCCACTGGATCAATTCAGCTGCGGCGGTTGGTGATTCTCGGGCCGCCCAGATGAAGGCGTGCTGGGGTGCGAAGGTGGTGGCTTTTGAACGGATGCGAACGCGTTTCAGGTGAGCGTTCCAGTGGTCCATGATGACCGCATCGGTCGAAACGAGGCAGCGCTCGAATCCGAGGTCGACCCCACAGTTCGAGTCCACCCGGGTTATGGTGAGAGCGCGCGAGCCGGTGAGCAGGGAGTCGGTGAAGAGGATGCGGCTGGGTTCGGGGTTGGTGTCATGGGGGCGGCGATCCCATACCGAGGCGACCGAGGCCTCGGATAATTGGAAGCGGCAGTCCTTCACCCGCACCAGCGACCCATTGGACGATTGGATGACTGCTGGACGAGCGGCGGAATTGACGTTCATGGGCGCGGTGGACGCAATGAAGGTGCAGTTGCGGATGAGGTGACGTTCGCCCACCAGAGAGAGGCAACCGGGCGAGGTGCGCTCCATTTTTTTTGGTTGAAAAGTCAGCCCTTCCAGAAAAAGTGGGGAAAAGGACTTGAGGTGGGCATTCGGCCCCGTGTTGGCCAGCACGGGACGGGCTCCGTGGACCGCGCGGATGGCGAGAGGCTTTCCTGCTGGAATGGTGATGATGTTGACGGGAATCACCTCGCTGCGGTGGAGTTCGACCGTGGCGTTCGGGGCGGCGGCTTGGATCGCGCCCGAAAGCGTTTTGTGGGTTCCCAGTTGCCCTCTGATGGTGAAGCTTTCTCCGGAGAGAATCACCAGAGCGCGGTTGGTTTGGTCGCGGACCTGCGGGACCTGGAGCAGGCCGAAAGCTACTAGAGTGATAGTAGCAAGGGAGAGTAGGATACGTCGTCGTCTCGCCTTCTTTTTTCCAATCGGGGCGCGCTCGGATTCCAAGGCCGCGATGAGGGTTTCGGCATTGGGGAAACGCTCTGCGGGGTCTTTTTCCAAAAGCTTTTCCAAAAGTCGCGCAAACCAGGTGGGGAGCCTCGAATTGAGCACCCGGGGATGGGGTGGCTCGCTCTTGGCGACATTTTTCAGCACTGCAGCACTGGTTTCGCCAGCGAAAGGAAAGCGACCGGTGGCACAGTGATAGAGGACTGAACCCAGCGAAAAGAGATCGCTGCGGCCATCCAGCAGTTCGCCCACGGCCTGCTCTGGCGACATGTAGAGAGGGGTGCCCGCCACGCTGCCCTGATAGGTCAGAGAGGGATCGGTGATGCTGCGGGCGATGCCAAAGTCACAGACCCAGATGCGTTCGCTGTTTTCCTCCAGCATGATGTTAGCCGGCTTGATGTCGCGGTGGACAATGCCGGCCTGATGGGCGGCGGCCAAGGCTGAGGCTGCTTGCAGGGCGATGCTTTTCAGGCGGGGGAGCGGAAAGTCTTCCTTGCGATCCAAGGCATCCTGCAGGTTCCCGCCGCTCACATAGCGCATCGCAAACCACGGGCTGGGATCATTGTGGACGCTGTAGAGGGGGAGAATGTTGTCGTGCTCCAGTGCCGCTGCCGCGCGGGCTTCCCGCAAGAACCGCTCGCGGGCGGTGGCGTTGCCGGCCAGGTCGGGGGAGAGGGCCTTGAGGGCGGCAATGCGCTTCAGAACCGGGTCGCGGGCGCGAAAGACGATGCCCATGCCTCCGGTGGCAATGACATCGGTCACTTCGTAGGGACCGAGGGTGCCCAGCACGCCTTCGACCTCGCTGGGGGTGAGGATTTCTTTCCAGATCCCGGGCCTGACCGGTGGCAGCGGGGAGGGGCCGATGGTGCGCAGCAGCTTCATCAACTGGGAGACCTCTTCGGGCGGGGTGGTGGTCGCCGCTATCTCGCTCAGCGCGGCCGGAACCTTTTCCTCCGGGGGAGGATTTTCGGCAAAGTATTTCTCCAGCCCCTCCGACTCCTCGTGGGATAGGTTTCCCGCCAGCCAGGCATCAATTGTGGCGTCGTCAGGGGGGCGGGCGGGGTCAGGCATGGGGCGGGTCAACTTCCTCTAGTCAGTCCGCGGCTTTCGATTTCGAAAGATTTCGATTATTTGTCAGATCCTGTTCCCACTGCTCCGCATCGACGGAGGTCACCTTTTCGCGCAAGCGTTGCAGGACACGGGATTTGGCCACGGCAACCGCGTTTTTCGACATGCCGAATTCGCTAGCCACTTCTTCAGGTGGTTTGTCTAGCAAAGCGGTGGCCTCAAAGACCTGCCAAATGCGCGGGTTGAACTCGGGTTGAATCTTTTCCAAGGCCCAGGCCAGCAGCTGGCGCTGATAATCGGTCTCCCATTCCTCCTCGTGGGAGGTGTCGACTCGCTCGTCCATGGCCTGCAGCACGGAGATTTCGGCAATGGACAGGGGGCGGCGCGAGGATTTGCGGAAATGCTTTCCCACCGCATGGCGAACGGCGGTGAAGAGCCAGCCCTTGAACTTTCCCCGCGCCGGATCGTATTCGAAGTTCGCCATCGCCAGCGAGACCGAGCGCATCACGTCCTGCACGATGTCGGCGGTATCGGCGTGGCTGATGCTTCGCTTTTGGCAGTAGCCATAGAGCAAAGGGGTGTAGATTTCGGTGAATTCCGCCCAAGAATCGCGGTCTTCCGGGCTACGCAGTCGTAGCAGAAGAGTTTGGCGAGTTCTGATTTCATCGGCCATTAGTGATTTAAGATAAAGGATTTTCGAAAGAGGGGCAATGTTCGGGACAGGTCTTTTTCCGCTGCAAAGGCTGTGCCATGCAGCCGCGATTTTCCTGCTTTACCATTTTAACCCACCGGAATTTAGAGGACTGTTTTCAAAGAAATGGCGCGAGCAGTAAAAGAGGACAAGTGGACCCTGGCGGATTTGGCGGACTTCGAGTCGGTCTTGACCAGTGATGACGCCAGCCGTGGAGCGCGTCGGATCTATCGGGAGACGGTTTCTCCGCAGTTGTCGAGCGACCTCGATGAAGCCACCCGTCGGCGGCAGGGCTTGCGCCTGTGGCTGGAGGCGAAGCGGGGGGATGATAATTTGGCGGGGCAAAAGCTGGAGTCGGGCCTACGCCTGGCTGGGCTGGTGGTCAAGGTGCTGGCTCTCCTCGCCGGTCTGGGGATCGCGCGCGGTCTTTTGCAAGAGCTGCCCATGGGCGGGGGCCGGGGATACAATATCTGGCTTTTCCTCGGGGTGACTCTGGGACTGCAGTGGCTGTTCCTGTTGGGAGGCGGCGTTGCTTGGCTACTCTTTCGCAAAAGCGGACGACTGACCTGGAGCCAGGAGTTGCTGAGCTTTCTCGGGCGCAAGTTTGCAGGGAGTCGCTTGGGGCCGACCTGGTCGCGGCTCATCCAGATGCGCAGCGAGGGCTATGGTTCGGTGCTGGGCTGGCGCCTGGCCAGTATCAGTCAGCTGGGCGCGGTCTGGCTGGGCTTCGGCATCGTGGCCAGTTTCATCGGCTGTTTGTGGTTCTTGAAAGTGAATTTCTACTGGGAGTCGACCTTGCAGAGCTTCAGCGAGACGCAATTGGTGCGGGTCACCGATGGACTGTCCCTGCCGTGGTCTTGGGCGGGGGAGCAATGGCGTCCGGGCTCCTACGGGGTGGAGCAGGCGAGCCTGGAGGTGCTGCGCGATCCCCTGCGGGCTCCCGATCCCGGACCTGAGGAAGAGGTCAATCGCGTTTGGATGCGCTTTCTGGTGCTGGCGATTCTGGTCTGGGGCATTTTGCCGCGTCTCGTCCTTTATTTCTATTGCGTTGCTCGCGAAAAGCGGGCGCTGGCGAGCCTGGACTTTCAGGAAAGCCGCCACCGCAACTTGTGGCGCGAGATGGCCAAAGTAGAGCGCACGGTGGTTAAAACCAGCCAGGCCGACGGGGTGGTCCTGCTCGATGTCGGAGGCTCGGGGCTCAGCGTGGAATCGGTGCGACCCTTTCTCCTGCAACAACTCCGCGTCAATCCGGAGTCCGTGCACCAGACCGGGGTTCTCGATGCCAGCAAGGAGGAGGCCGCGGTAGAGGCGATGAAGCAAGCCGCCCTGGGCGTGGTGATGGCAGTGGAGGGGTGGAGTCTCTCCGGTCCGCAGATGAAGAGAAATTACGAAATGGTGCGGGGCGTCATTGGTGAAAAGAAACCCATCCGCTTCCTCGTAGTGGGAACTGTGAAGGGGGACCAAGTGACCGAAGTGGACGAGACCGAAATGGCCGAGTGGGTCAAATTCGTCGATGGTCTGCGCGACCCTGCGGTGGAAGTAGTGAAGTGGGAGAGTTGACGAGCAAAGGTTTGCCACTTACTTGGCGAAGTGGCAGCTTCCTCCCAGCCCGAATGAAATGAGCGACCTGGTTCCCAAAGACATCCCGACCTTTGCCGTAGTGGGCAAAGTGAACATGGGGAAATCATCCGTCCTCGCGACCTTGCTGGAGGTGGATGATGATCAGGTCATTCGGATTTCCTCCACTCCCGGCGAGACCACCCGGTGCCAGATTCTCCCCGTCGAGTTCGATGGGCGGGAGATGATTCGCTTCATCGACACCCCCGGTTTTGCCCGTCCGCTGGAGGCGATGCGCGCCATCGAGCAGATGCATGCCGATAGCGGGGCGAGCGGTTCACCCGGCTTGGCTGCCATCCAGGCTTTCGTTGAGGAATACGGGGGCACGGGCGAGTTCGAGGATGAGTGCCAGCTTCTAGGGCCGCTGGTCGATGGCGCGGGCCTGCTCTACATCATCGATCCCAGCAAACCCCTGCGCGATACCTTCATCGCCGAGATGGAAATCCTCCGCTGGACCGGACGCCAGCGCATGGCCTTGCTCAATGAAAAGGGCGAGGAACCGGAATATCGCGACGAGTGGAAAAACCGGCTCGGCAGCTACTTCAATCTTGTGCGCACCTTTGATGCCCACGAAGCGCGTTTCGACGAAAGGCGGCGCTTGCTGAAGTCTCTTCTGGAAATCGACGAAGACCATCGCGACCTCATCGAAGAGACCATCGTCTTCCTCGAAGAAGAGTGGACCCAGCGCCGCGAGGAGAGTGCGGAAGCGATCATTTCTTTCTTGGAAAAGGGTCTGGGTTACCGGGTGGAAAAGCGGGTGGAGGAGCGCGATATGGAGATGCCGCACCGGCGCGAGAAGCTGGGGCAGGAGCTCACCAAACGCTACTACGATCAGATTGCCAAGATGGAGAAAGAGACAGTGGAAAAGGTTCTCCACCTCTATCGCCATCACCTTGGGCGCGTCGAGGTCACTGCCACGGACTTCACTGGGATTGACCTGGAGCAGCAGGAGACTTGGCAAAAGTGGGGACTCTCCCGGAGCCAGCTCGCCATCGCAGGCGGTCTAACAGGTGGAGCCGGCGGGGCGACGATTGATATCGGCACCGGCGGTTTGACTCATGGCCTCGGAACGATTTTAGGTGCAGTGGGTGGTGCGGCGGCAGCCTTTTGGAAAGGTAGCGAGCTCCCCGATCTGGCGCTTGATTTGCAAAAGGGCGTCAAGCTGGCCCATGGCGAAGGAACGGCCCTGCGGCTGGGACCGCCCAAGAATGAGAACTTTGCCTGGATTCTGTTAGACAGCGTGCTCGGCCATTATCGCGAGATTGTCAGCCGGGCCCACGGCAAGCGCGAGGAACTGGTCCTCGGTCACGACTCCATGAAGGGCGGCATCGTCCAGTCCATCAAGGGCGAAGATCGCCGCGTCTTGCAGAAGTGGTTCACGAGTTGCGCCAAGAGCAAGGTGGACCGTAGTCTCGAGCCCGAGGTCTTCACCGTGGTGAGCAAAGTTCTCGCCGACCTCAATCGCAGCTAAGGTCCCCGGGAGCAGGGAGGTTCCTGTTCCTGATTCGCCAAGCTGTTTTTACGCACCCCTGACCTTTCATGTCTTTTCACACTGAAGCCCGCACCACTCTGAAGCTCGCTTTCCCGCTCGTCATCGGGCAGGTCAGCCAGATGCTGTTGGGGGTGGCCGATACCGTGATGCTGGGCAAGGTGGGGGTCACTGAACTGGCAGTCCTGACCTTTGCCAACTCGCTCTTTTACCTGCCCTTTGTCTTTGGTATCGGGGTTCTCACCGCCATCTCGGTCTTCACCTCCAATGCGCGGGGAGCGAACGATGCTTCTGCCGGGCGCGCCAGCTGCCGCCATGGATTCCAGATCGCGACGGTGTTGGGCTTTGTCCTCTCGTTACTCTTTTGCGCGCTGACCCCGCTACTCGGCTACTTCGACCAACCGCCGGAGGTGGTGGCGCGCACCCCGACCTTTTACCTCATCATCATGGTTTCCATGATGCCGGCGCTGATGTCCATTGCTCTCAAGAATCATGCCGACGCCATGGACCGGCCTTGGCCTGCTTTCTGGATCTTTCTCGGGGGAGTGGTGCTGAACGTCTTTCTCAACTGGGTCCTCATCTACGGCAATCTGGGCGCTCCGCGCATGGGACTGGAGGGCGCAGGTTGGGCGACCTTGACCTCGCGGATTCTCATCGTGGTGGGGATGTTGGCCTGGCTCAATCGTTCCCGCGTGCTCGCCGAGTGGGTGCCCAATCGCTGGTTGCGTGCACCGGTTCGTTCGGACGTGAAGCGCTTTCTCGGCATTGGCTTTCCCTCCAGTATTCAGATGACCTGCGAGGTGGCGGCCTTCTCCGGCGCCGCGCTTTTGATTGGCCGCTTTGGCGAGGCCTCGATGGCCGCGCACCAGATTGCCCTCATGTGTGCCGCCACCGCCTTCATGGTTCCCTTGGGCATCGCCATGGCGCTCAGTGTGCGCATCGGAGAAGCGGCGGGCAGGGGAGAGCACGAGCGGCTTCGTCCCATTGCGCTCTCGGGCTGGTCCATTGCTGCGACTTGGGCACTGATTTCTGCGGTCACCTTTTTCACGATGGGCAGCCAGCTGGCGGCCTCGTTCAATGACAACAATTACGTGGTCTCGCTCGCGGCCAAAATACTTGTCGTGGTCGGGGTTTTTCAATTGGTTGATAGTCTGCAAATCGCAGCCAGCTCCATGCTGCGGGGACTGCACGACACCCGGGTTCCCGCCCTCATCGGCTTTGTCTCCTACTGGCTCTTCGGCATCCCCATCGCGGTCATTCTCTCCAGCTTTTTGCAGTGGCGAGCAGTCGGGGTGTGGTGGGGACTGGCCCTAGGTCTCACCATCGCCTGCTGCACCCTCTGCTGGCGGACCTGGCGCAAGACCGCCCACGCCGCAATTTGAGCAAAAAGCAGGCTTGTCAAATCCAAGCTCACCAAGTTACCGTCCGCCTCCGCGAGGAGGGATGGCTGAGCTTGGTTTAAGGCACACGATTCGAAATCGTGCGAGGGGTTAAACTCTCCGAGGGTTCGAATCCCTCTCCCTCCGCCACTCACCGTTCATGTGGGATTATGGGGTCTACACCAAAGTTTGGGGACGAGCCGTTTTTTTGAGGTTTCAGGGGTTGTTTAACCGCACTGGGCTATGACGCGAAGTCGGTAATTGTTGAAGTTTTTGAAGCCATAGGCCCGTCGCTGGATGAGCTTCATTTTTCGGTGAAATCCTTCCGTGATTCCATTGTTGCGTGTGAAGCGCCA
>NZ_BMXI01000019.1 GCF_014651675.1 Roseibacillus persicicus | reverse complement strand
ACAAATCCGAGGAGCCAACCTAGAGTTCAGCTCGAAAAAACCAACGTTCCACTGCCTCGTCAAAGCGAAAGAAATCGTCCTAATAATACGATTCCAAGCGAACGTTCCAGCCCTGCCAAACCGACCGTTCAGCGAGCTTTCACTTGTTCTACAACCTACAAGCATGCTGTCAATTGCCAACTCGCCAGCGCGGTCGGGTTTGGCAGCGGCGCCTTGTTCTGCACCTATTTTGGCAACCAGCCTCGAATTTCTGCAGAGCATCTAAGGTATGCCTCTAAATACAAAAAATCAGGAAAAATACCGTAAGCTCTCTCGAGGGCTTCGGCTCTAGTCTCAGGAACGCCAACTGGTATGCAAACAACTCGATCTTCAAGTATATCGAGACACCACGCATCGCCATCAGAATAGTCTCCGGTCCAAGACGCAAACTGAACTAGCCCAGAATCAGCAGCCAGCTCACTGAGTGGCGAGCAGTCCGTTTGATCTTCAATAAATGTAGATGCACCTAGAACCTCAATAATTTCAGCATTGTAGTAATCTTTACGCAAAACAGTAGAGAGAAAGCCTTTCATAACAGGATTCCCATTCTTTGTTCTTGGTAGGCGAATCAGTTCAAACACCTTCTCGAGCTCGTTTTCTGACGCTGGAAGTTTCGACGAGAGGCTCACTCCTAGTTCATCAAAAAGACGAAGCAATTTTTGTCCGGCCTCCTGCCCATCACTATAGCTTCCAGAATAGATTTCCATTTTAAGGATTTGGCAGAACGTTAATTAGACAGAATAGCGGATATTGTCAATTCGGCAGAATACGTGCGAATGGGATTAGGCAGAATCTGTCTAATCCCGTTAGTCCGATTTGGAGGTGACTTTTTGGCGTTTTTGGCGTTCTGAATGTTTATCATGGGTAAGAAGGACCAGGATTCAGGGAATAAGGCGAGTTCGAGACAGCAATTTGCAGTCCAGTTCCGGAGCCTACTTACCCAAAAGGGGGTCTCGGAGGCGGCTATTCCCTATTACGAAAAGCGTTTACAGCACTGGGGTCGAGTTTTGCGCGAAAGAGCTGAAAATCCCAAGGATGTTGCTTTTGTCAATTGGATCCGTTCTTTAGCAGAAAGACCGCATGTGGAGTCTTACCAAATTCAGCAGGCGATGCGCGCTGTGCGTTGGGCACATGGCGAGATTCTAAAGGAAAGCTGGATTAATTTGGTAGATTGGAAGGAGCTGAAGGATGAGCTCAGTCTGATGGAAACCTCACAGGAGGTGGATCGGGTTTCTCGCGAGGAGTATGGGAGGCGTCTGCGGAACAAGGGGTTTAACCCGAGTAGCTTGGCGATCTTGATGAAGGTTTTTGTTGCGCTACGGGGTCGGAACTATGCGCTCCGAACCGAAAGAACCTATTTGAGCTGGGCGGAGAGGTTTGTGCGGTCTGTCGAGGCTAACAAGTCTCGATTTTCGACTGAGCAGGCACAGTTGTTTCTAGAGAATCTGGCGTTGGAAGACCATGTTGCTCCTGCGACCCAGAAGCAGGCGCTGAGCTCTTTGTTGTTCCTATTTCGCGAGGGCTTGGGAATGGATGAACCGAATTTTGGTTCGTTTGCGCTGGCAAAGTCAAAGCGACGGATGCCGGTGGTGCTTTCGCGGGACGAGATGAAGAGCTTGTTGGGCGAGATGGAGGGCACGTGGGGCCTGATGGCGGAATTGCTGTATGGTTCGGGTTTGCGGCTGATGGAGGTGATGCGCTTGCGGGTGAAGGATATCGATTTCGATCTGGGAATGATTGTGGTGAGGGAGGGCAAAGGACGGAAGGATAGACGGACGGCATTGCCGAGGAGTTTGGAAGAGAGGTTGCGGGCTCACTTGAAGGAGATTCGGGCTCTTTACGATTTGGATAGGAGTGAGAATTTGGCAGGCGTCTGGCTTCCGTATGCGGCGGAGAAGAAGGCTCCGAGCTGGGCGAAGGAGTGGGGATGGTTTTGGTTGTTCCCTTCCCAACGTCGCAGCGTTGATCCTCGCGGGGGTCATGTGAGGCGCCATCACCTGAATGAGAATGGTTTACAAAAAGCGATCAAGACGGCTGCCATCCAAGCTGAGATTGCGAAGAAGGTGAGCTGCCATTCGTTGAGGCATTCCTTTGCGACTCATTTGTTGGAAAGCGGGAAGGATATCCGGACGGTGCAGGAGTTGTTGGGACATGAGGATGTGAGAACGACGGAAATTTATACGCATGTGTTGAATCGTCCCGGGGATGTGTTTGTGAGTCCTCTGGATGATTTGGGGTGATTTTTTTGACAGGATGGACAGGAGTTCTCAGGATGGATTTCTGGGACAGAATTGACTGAATTTTTGGAATTACTTTTGGGACGACGGTTTTTGGGGATGGGATTGGTGGGGAGTTTTTTCGACAGGATGGACAGGATTTTCTGGATGAGGTTTTTTGGGACAGAGTTGACTAAATTTTTGGGATTGGGGCTGGGGGACGGTTTTTTTGGGGAGTGGGCAGGATTTGCGATGGATTTGGAGGCGGGTGTCCCCCACCCTTGCGGAGGTGACGACTGTTTTGGAGGTGATTGATGGGGGGACGGCCTATCTGGAGAAGCGCGGAGTCGCGGATGCTCGATTGAATATGCAACGGTTGGTGGGTCACTTTCTGGGATATACGAGGGTGCAGCTCTATCTGGAGTTCGACCGACCACTGACGGAGGAGCAACTGGCTCCGATCCGGGAGGCTTTGAAGAGGCGGGGGCAGGGCGTGCCGCTGCAGCATGTGGTGGGTGAGGTGGAATTCATGCGCCGGGACTTTCTCTGTGATGGCCGGGCCCTGATTCCCCGCCCCGAGACGGAGGAGTTGGTGACCCTGATTTTGCAGGAGAAAGAGACTTTGGCTGAGCCGACCCGGGTGCTGGATGTGGGAACGGGGTCGGGGGTGATTGGTCTTTCGCTGGCGTTGGAGCTTCCAGCGATGGGCGAGTTGGTTTTGGCCGATGTCTCGCCAGACGCTCTGTCGTTGGCGCGTGAAAATGCGACTGCGCTGGAAGTGGAGGCTACTTTTCTTGAGAGTCATCTCTTTTCGGCAGTGGATGGAACCTTCGATCTGATTGTGGCAAATCTGCCCTATGTGCCGGAGAATGACAGGGATTCGCTGGAGCCGGAGCTGGCCCATGATCCGGATTTGGCGCTTTTCTCTGGCCCAGATGGGTTGGATCTTTTGAAAGCTTTTATCGCAGAGGCAGGCGAATATTTGAATCCCGGCGGCCTGTTGGCATTGGAAATCGGGCATGAGCAGGCGGAGGCGGTGTCACAATTACTGCTGCACTTTTCGTTTACGGACATTGACATCCGGTCCGATCTTTCGGGAGTCTCCCGTTTCCCGTTTGCCCGAAGGCTCTAATCCCCCCATTACAAATCTATGGACACACTACTCGTTCACGGTGGCACCCGCTTGAAGGGCGCCATTAATATCTCCGGCTCTAAGAATGCTTCCCTCCCGATTCTCGCAGCTACCTTGCTAACCGAAGAGACGGTTATTATCAGCCGGGTGCCCGATGTCTCGGATACGAATTATATGCTGCAGATTCTTTCGGCGCTTGGCGCGGAGGTTGAGCGGTCGTCGGGCACGGTGCGAATCAAGTGTGCGAACATTGTGCCGGATGCTCCTTATGAGTTGGTGCGCCGGATGCGGGCGTCCATTTGTGTGATGGGTCCCCTACTGGCGCGATTGAATCGAGCGACAGTTTCCCTCCCCGGTGGATGTGTCATTGGCGACCGTCCGGTGGATCTGCACATCAAGGGCCTGGCGGCTCTGGGTGCCGATTGCGATGTGGAAGGGGGTAACATGGATCTCAAGGGCCCGCAGGGTGGTTTGGTCGGTTGCGAGTTGGACTTGCGCGGAAAGCATGGCCCGACCGTGCTGGGCACGGACAACATCATGATGGCAGCTTGTCTGGCGAAGGGGACGACGATTATTGAGTCAGCGGCCTGTGAGCCCGAGGTGGTTGATCTCGCGAACTTCCTAATCTCGATGGGAGCAAAGATCGAGGGTGCGGGGACCCGCCGAATCACGATCGAAGGGGTGGAAAAGCTAGGTGGAACTGAGCATACGGTGATTGCGGATCGCATCGAGGCAGGAACCTTTATGGCTGGGGCTGCTGCTTACTCCGAGGGGGTGACCTTGCACCGGGTGGTCGAGGAAGACTTGGCGGCAGCGACGCAAGTGCTCCGAAACTGTGGGCATAGCGTGGAATTCAGCAACGAGGGAACATCGGTTACGGTAAAGCCGGGTGAGAATCCGATTGGGGCCCAAATCACTACGGCCCCCTACCCTGGATTCCCGACCGATATGCAGGCACAGTTCAGCGCTTTGTTCGCGACGACTCCGGGGATCTCGGTGATCGAGGATACGATCTTCCCACAGCGATTCATGCATTGCGCGGAACTGTCGCGAATGGGTGCCAATATCAAGGTGGATAATGGGACTGCCGTGGTGACGGGGGTGAATCAGCTCTCTGGGGCGCCAGTGATGGCTTCGGACTTGCGTGCTTCGGCGGCTCTGGTTCTGGCCGCGCTGTCGGCGAAAGGCACGACTGCAATCAATCGCCTTTATCACATCGACCGGGGTTATGAGCATATTGATGAGAAGCTTTTGCTGTTGGGTGCGGAGGTGGAACGGGTTCGGGAAAAGTAGATCGTTATAGCCTTCTTTGCGGGGCCGCAATGAGGCTCAGAATTCGCGCGGGACGTCGGCTTTGGCGGACGAGGGCTCTCGTTTTTTAGTCGCCAAGCGGTTTGGGTTTCTTGGGGAACGGGGCTTTTTTCTTTTGAATGGCAACCCGTGGTGGAGTTCCGGGAAGTGCCAAGTTCTCGACAGGCCGTTCGGGGTGCGGTAGCAAGAGGTGATGAAATGGCCCTTTGCTCTGATTATTCTGGCTCCCTTTTCCCATGGTGAAGTGGTCGATGTGACCCTAACTTTGACTGCGGCGACGGCGGATGAAAACATTTTGGACTTGGGCCTCTCCGTCTCGGGTATCGCGAGTGACGACACTTCGGAGGCTTCCGGCACGGTTTCGGCGCGCATTGATATTGCGCCCGAGTCTGGAGAAATCTCCACTTTGGAGCTTGTTACCGCAGACGTCACGACCACTGGGGTGAGCTTTGTCGGAACCTTCATTTTCGCAACGGTTTACGATCTCACGACCTCTGATCTGGGGGTGACGCTCGATACTCCTGCTCCGCCGGCTCCTGTCTTCGATTCCCTGTGCGCGGCCGATTTCCATGAATTGACCATCAATTCCGGAACTTTGACTGGCTCTTCGGCAGTCGGCGAGATTCCGCCCCAAGACTTTGCCGATACTCCGGTCACCGGTTCTGGAAGCCCGGGTGACTTTATTGAGATTTCTTCCACTCTGAATGTGGAGCTCTCGACAGCCACTGAGAAGGTCTATGATCTCAACTTTGTCTATCCCGTTGCGATCACACAGGTGATTGAGGTGACTGAAGACTTTTCCGCGACTGTTGCGGCCAATGGGACGGTTCGCGCGATTGGACAGGTGAGCCTAATGACCGAGCCTCCGAACCCTTATCTGGAATGGGCGGCGGAAAACGGCGATTCTGACGCGCCCTTCGTGGGAAATGATTTTAACATCGAGCTGGAAAATGGTCTGTTCTGGGCTTTGGGATTCGAGGCAGGCGATACACCCAGGATTTTTGACAGGGAGGCAGCTGGCGCGTTCGCCTTGGAGTTGCCTGCCGGGGGGACGGTGGCCGAAGTGGTGGTAGAGGTCGCGACAGACTTGGATTCGGTCGAGCCTTGGACTCCCCTTCCAAGTGGCCAGCTGAGTGGAGCGGTGAATCCGATTCCGGCGGGGACCACGGGGACCTTGTCCATTGAGTCGGTTGGCGAGGGGAGGTTCTATCGCTTGTCGGCAGAATCGCCGGTGGAGTAGGGGTGGAAGGCCGTTGCCTTGTGCTTTTTTTTGGCCAGGAAAGACAGGATCTTTCAGGAGGCGTTTGGGTGAAAGTTTCCCAGCTATCGGGTGATGGCAATTTCAGGTTCGGGTGAGGGTTGGATCGGCGCTTGCGCTAGGCTGGGTTGGTCGGCAAGCTTCGACTGCGCGTGAGAAGTCTCTGGTCCAATGATGTAACGAAACTGCTGCTCTTTCTGGTGGCGACGTTCGCGCTGGCTGCGTTTCTGGTTCCTCAAGTTTACAACTTGGGAATGTTTCTAGGGGAAATTACCGCAAACAAGTCGGTGAACCCATTTTTAGACTATGTGGGCACTCATGCGCGTAAGGCGGATTACGCGCGCTTTTTCAATCGCTCGCTCTATCTCGCCGCTCTCATTCTCCTGCCTTTTCTGCTCTTTTCTCTGGAAGCCAAGAAGGCAATCGCGACCACGCGGGGCCCCTGGTCCTTTGCTCTCCCGGCTCGCTCCATTGCTCCCAATCGAGGGCAGGCCCTGGTGCGGCCTCCCCACCCATTTCGTCAGGTGCTGGGCGGGTTCTTGTTGGGCTCAGTCTTTCTCTCGGCTGCGGGGGCCTTGGCCATTCTCTTTGGGTTCTTCGGATGGAAAGGAACGTCCCCTTCAGCCGTGATCCCCGAGGCGATGACGACTGCGACCGTCGTTGCCTTGCTGGAAGAATTCATCTTTCGCGGGGTGATTCTGGGCATCTTTCTCCGGACCTTTCGACCTTCTTTCGCAATCGTCTTTGCGGCTTTTCTCTTTGCCTTTCTTCACTTCCTCAGACCGCCGGACGGTCTGGTAATGGCCAATCCGGAAGGCTTGTGGACGGGCTTCGATTTTCTGCAGGTGACAGTCCAGCGTTTGTTCGAGTGGGAGCTCATTTTGCTTCAGTTCGCACCGCTGCTCCTCGCAGGGGTTCTTCTTGGAGTGACCCGCTTTCTGACTTCGTCGCTGTGGCTACCCGTCGGCCTCCATGCGGGTTGGGTGTTCGCCTTCACCGTATTCGGTGATTTGGCCACTCCCCGGGAAGGTCATCCGGAGTGGACGAACTTCGTGATCGGGGAGAACCTCGCGCAGGGGCTATTGCCCTTGGCCACATTGGGGATGAGCGCTCTGATCATTTGGGTCGTCTACCGAGAGCCCGACTACTACGAAGAGGTGCACCCCGACAGCCCCTTGGATCCCTCCCCTACCTAGCCGACCCTCAACCCCCAAGTAAATCCCCCGCCTTGGCCACCCTCCTCGACTGGCTCTATCCCCCAATCTGTGTCCTCTGCAAGCTCTCGCTCCGGGGAGGGAAGAACCTGTGCGAGAGCTGCGAGACTGCGCTACCACGCCTTCCCAAAAGCCACTGCAGACGCTGCGGACAGGTTTTCGATGGAGACTTCGAGCCTCCGGCAGGATGCCCGAATTGCTTGTCAATGAAGCCAGCCTTCGACTTCGCCGTTGCTCCCCTGCGGTCCAGTGATGACAGCATCAGCCTCATCCATCAGCTCAAGCTTCTCAAGCATCCCGAACTTGGAGCTGATCTGGCGGGAATCGTCGCCAACTTTTTTCACGAGGAGAGGCGGCTTCGAGAACTCAAGGAGCCGCTGCTGATTCCTGTTCCGTTGTCAGGCAAGCGCTTGCGGGAGCGACAGTTCAACCAGGCGGAAGTCATCGCCCGCCCCTTGGGAACGGCCCTTGATTTCCCCGTCTTGCAGGCGCTCAGGCGGGTGAAAGACACCCAACGACAAGCGACTCTTTCCCGAAAAGAACGACTCAAAAATCTCCGAAAATCCTTCGCTCTCCGCGTTCGGCCGGAGGTTCTCGCGGGACAGAATCTCATTCTGATCGATGACGTTTTCACCACAGGTTCGACTGCACAGGAATGCTCGAAAGTTCTTCGCGCGGCTCGGCCCGCCTCGATCACCGTCCTCACGGTGGTGAGAGCCTGAACGGTCGCGGCCTCCAATCCGAACGCGGAGCCCGAGGGCTCTTTTGCCGGGGATGGAGGGACATATTTCGGCAGATTCCGAGAGATTCATCCAAGCTAGGTCCAGTTTGAACGGCTCCCAACGCGATGAAAATCGGCACGAATTGGCAGAACGCGGCGTGAGATTGGGCATAATCTGCCATTGTCCCCCGTCGATTGAAGCCTTATTCTTTTCCCAACACAACATGGGCATCTTCAAAAAACCACCATTGCGAGGCGGCAAGCGCAACCAGGGTCTCCCCGACGACCTCTGGACCAAGTGCCACCAGTGCGACGAGCTAATCCACTCTCTGGACCTGAAGCAGCACAACCACGTTTGCCCGAATTGCGGCAATCACTTCCTCCTTCCGTCGCGTGAGCGCATCGCCCTTCTGGCCGATCCCGATTCTTTCGAAGAGATGGATCACGCGCTCTTTTCGGCTAATCCCCTGGGATTCTCGAACTACCCCGAGAAAATTGATTCCATGCGGGAAAAGACCGAGCTGAATGACGCGGTCGTGACCGGCCGGGCGACCATCGATGGCTTCCCGGTGGCTCTGGCGGTGATGGACTTCAAGTTCTTTGCGGGATCCATGGGTTCCGTGGTAGGCGAAAAGATCACCCGTGCCATCGAAACCGCCACGAAGGAAAAGCGTGCAATCATCATCGTCTCCGCCTCCTCGGGTGCCCGCATGCAGGAAGGGATGCTATCATTGATGCAAATGGCCAAGACCTGTGGAGCCCTTTCCCGCCATCAGGAAGCATCCCTCCCGTATTTCTCCATTCTCACCCATCCCACGACAGGGGGCGTGACCGCATCCTTCGCAACGATCGGCGACATCAATCTCGCGGAACCCGGCTGTATGATCGGTTTCGCTGGGCCTCGCGTGATTAAGGAAACGACCCATCAGGATCTCCCCAAGGGTTTCCAGACCGCGGAGTTCATGCTGCAACACGGGCTGGTTGACGCCATCGTGGACCGCAAGAATTTGCGCCCCAAGATCGCCGAGATTCTCGCTTACCTGATGCCCAAGAGCTAGCGGCAAGCGGCGGCCGACCACCCTCTCCCCATGCGAGCACTCACCCTGTTACTGCCAATCGGCTCTTTGCTGTTCGGCGGTCTGATTCTGCACGGACAGGAAGAAATCGAATCCGCGCGGGAAGCGATGGCGGAACGCTTGCCCGACGTTGCGGCAACGCGGCTGCAGGACTACCTCAAGGCCAATCCCAAACTGGCAGCCTCGGAGCGATTCGATGTGATTCTGATGCTTGGAGAAGCCTTGGTTCGTTCTGGTGAAGCCGAAAAGGCATTGGAGGAGCTCGCCAAACTGCCCGATCGCCTTGTCGAGCAGCGCAACTATTGGCAAGGGATGGCGCTGGCGCACCTGCAGCGCCGCGATGAAGCTTTAGCCAAATTCGACGCGGTCGGCGGAGAAAGCCCCCTTTTCCCCCAAGCAAGATTCAACGCTCTGGAACTCTTGGTCAGCAATGGCGACTACAGCAAAGCGGCGGAAGGAATAGCAAAACTCCAAAGCGAGCATGCGAAGTATCGGCCGGGACAGGTTGCTCTTCTAAAAGCACAGATCCATCTGGCCAAGGGAGAACTAGACGATGCACGCAAATCAATTGCATCGACCGAAAGCGAAACCAAATCCGAGAGTGAGAGGCTCATACTTCTGGGAAGGATAGAGCTCGCCGCCCAAGAGCCGTCCAAGGCGCTCACAGCGTTCTCAAAAATCCTTGAAGACCCCGCCCCGATTCCAATCAAGAATCTGGCTCAGTTGGGAAAGTGTGACGCCCTCAGTGAGCTTGGGCAAAGCAAGGAAGCCTTGAGCGCTCTCGTGAACCTGCTGGGAAGCGAGTCCGTAGAGCCTCTGCTCACTATTTTGCCGGCCCGCTTCGAGATTCTTTTTAACAAATCAGAAGACCCAAAGTCCTTCGCGCCTCCTCTGGATGCCTTCGTACAGTCCAAGACTTTGGGAGAGGACAGCAACTATGCGACGGCACCAAAGCTACTCGCTTGCTACTACCTATCTCGTAGTTTGGGCGGGGAGCAAGAGAAGACGCTGCTTCAACTGATGACCGAATTGAAGCCCAAGCCCGAAATGGCCTCGCGAGTTCATCTGCGGCTGGGCGAAATCGCTTGGCAAAGTGGAGATCGGGAGAGGGCTCGGACCGAACTCACAGAAGCAAAGACCTCCGCGCCCGACTCTCCTCTAGCAGCAGTGGCGAGCGACTTGCTCGCGCGGCTCGCCATTCAAGAGCAAACTCCAGAAACGGCGCGGGAGCTATTCGCCAAAGCGGCGGAACATCCCGATACCGACTTTGCAGAAAACGCCCTCCTCAATGAGGCCGTTCTCCAGCTCTCCACCACCCCGAACGCTCCCCTATCAGCTCTAGCGAGCAAGCTGAGCTCCGAAGAAAGCAAGGTCGCCCTCGCCTTGGAAAGAGCGCTCGCGCTGGCTCGAAGACAAGCTCCCGAAGCGCGGCAGGCACTGCTGGATTTTCTCGAGAAGCATCCGGACCATCCTCGCATGGCGCAAGCTCGCTTGGCATTGGCGGGAGTTTTGTTAGGTGAGTTGCAGCCAGACTTCGAGCTCATTGAACAGCAATTGGCAACCTTGCCCGAACCTCTCTCGAGGGAGCTTTCGCGAGAAAAATTTCGCATCAGCTATCGCTTGGGTGGGATCACGAACAGCTGGGAGCAAGCGGTAAAAAAAGGAGACGAGCACCTCCGCAATTTCCCCGAGGCGGAGAACGACCCTTACTTCCTGCTGCGCTTGGCAGAGAGCAGCTATCGAAGCGAAAACTTTGACCGCGCCAGCTCTCTCTTTTCCAAGGCCGCCGCCCTTCCCGATGCCGGTGAATTGACGGAAGTCGCTCTCTACTATTGCGCCCGGGCGAATCTTGAAATTCCGCTGCCCGAGTTCACTGAGGCTGGTCTCGATATCTTGGACAAGCTCATCACCCGCTCCGGGCCCTTGGCTACCGAAGCCCGTTTACTGAAAGCGCGGGAACTTCTGAACTTGGGACAGGCCGACGAGAGCCTCAAAGTTCTCGCTGATATTCCAGGCGATCCAGGCGACCAGCCCGAGGCGGCCCTGCTCAGTGCCAAGGCCTATCGCGAGCAAGCGACGAACGAACCGAAGCGATACGAGAAAGCAATCTCGCTCTATCAGCGCTTGCTGGATGATCCCCGGACGACCTATCAGCGGTCCAATCAAATCCATTACCTGCTCGCCCAAACTTATCGCGAGAGCGGGCAGCCGGATCTCGCCATCGAGCCCTGCATCCGGGTTGTGGATCGACTGAACCGGGCTCCTGATGAAACCGAGGAAGAGTGGAACTACTACTACCGCTGCGGATTCGAGGCCATCGACATTCTGCTGGAGGCCAACCGAGCGCGGGCCGCCCTCATCCTGGCTCGCAAGCTGGCACAGACCAAAGGCCCCGGGGCGGAGCAGGCTAAAGTCCGCGCGGAACAAATCCAGCTGGACCACCTTCTCTGGACCGACTGATTACAGTCCGCGCTCAATCGCTTTGGATGCCGAACAGCCAAGGGCTGTAAAATCCTTGGCCGAGCGAAATCACACATCCAGGAACGGCCCGAGAACATCCTCGAATTCCGAGTCCGCGATCACTTCCTTGAGTAAGCGAACCGCGACGGGGATGTGGGTGCGATACCAATCGTTGTGGTAGTTCTCCACGATGTTGCCATAGGCACCCAAGGCCTGCATGAGCCGCTGAATGGCACAATCGCGCAAGAGCTGGGGAATGGGGCGCTCTTCGGTAATATCTTCCCAAAGATCCAGCATCCGTTCGCGGTCCTCGGCGCTATGGTCCATGTAAGGATCATAGAGGAAAGATGCGAGATCATACTCCTGGTGACCCCAGCGCATTCCCTGAAAGTCGATGAGGTAGGCTTTTCCCTCGGAAAGAATAATGTTTTGCGACTGCAGGTCGCGATGAACGAGGTGCCGGTGGCTCTTGCCGAGACGGGCGCTCAGGGACTTCAACTCCTCGCTCTCGCGGAGGTCGTCACCATCGCGGCCCAGGTAATCGCCGACAAAGTGGTCGATGAAGTAGTTTTGCTCCCACTCATAGGTCTCCGCGGTGAAGGGAGGCATCATCTCGAGGTCCTTGGGAACTTTCGTAAAAGCCAATTTATCCAACTGGGCAAAAACCGAACGATAATAGGGTTCGCGGACCTCATAGGGCTCGTCCTTGAGCGAAAGAAGGTCCTGCTCTCCCAGATCTTCCACCAGAGCCAGGCCCTTGCCCGGATTATCATAAATCACGAGAGGCACGTTCAGCTTGGCCGACTTCAGAAAGGCGGCAATCGGGAGGAAAAAGGCATTGTCTGCCCGCTCATCGGTATAGTGCAGACCGATAAAGGTGGGATGGCCCTCCGGCTTTAACCGCGCAAGGGTCCGGCCGGATGCGCCACTGGTGATGGGCTCGAGAATCACCTTGTGAGTCGGGTAAAGGTCGAGGTGCTGGCGGATTGCAGTTAGAAGGAGGTCGGCGGCCATGGGGAACGGGAGATGAAGGCGATGATGAAACGGAGAGTGACGCTTTTGTCAATGGTAGGAAGAGAAATTGTGTGTGCCGACTCCCCCGTCCCAATGTCTCCCATGGGTGAAATCACGACACGCAGCGCCCGGCGAACCCTTGCTGAAATAAAAAAAGGCCCGCCGTAGCGAGCCTTTCTTCCAAAAAGTGTTTCGGCGGTCAGAAGCCGCAGAGAATTAGTTGAACCAAGAATAAACGTTGTCCTTGTTCGCTCCAGCCTTCGCTCCCGAGCGATTCCACTCGCCATCCTTACCGCTGGACCAACCCACCGCGCGACGGGCAATGATGCGACCGGGCTTGAAGGGGTCATCGAGCTTCTCGTTGTAGCCGTAGTCGAGAAGGAGAATGTATCCGCGATTATTCCCTTTCTTGCGCCATGGGTCATAGAGCTCCGCAGTGTTGTTATCGAGCCAGAGTCCGTTGAAAGCCGAGTTCTTGGAAGAGCCCCGGGCCGCTTCACCAGAATAGAAGACCTGTTCCTTCTTGTTCATCCCATCAACGTTGATTCCAGCGAGGACAGACATAATCGGCTCGGTGGTTTCCACCTCGGTATCTTCCGAAGGCGCTGAACGTGAATTGGCGGGAAGAATGTTGTAGGTCGAATAATAGGTATCAACCGAGGTCACCAGAGTCGTCAAAGCGTTCTTGGCCTGTAGCTTCACCGCGTTTTGGCGAACCTTGCCCACAACAGGGATTAGAATGGCCATAAGCGTCACGATGATAACGATGACGACGAGTAGCTCCACCAGCGTGAAGCCCTTGCGAGAGGAAATGCGAGAATTTTTCATAGTGTTCAATTGGCTGTGCGACCTGAAAGTTAGGAAAGAAAACACCTGCTTGTCCATCCAGAGTTTTGCCGCTTTAGGCAAAGATAGAACAAAGGGTCCTTTCTTTCAAGGAAGAGACCGGTTGGAAAAGGATAAAATCGCCCTTCAAAAGCTTCCGCCCTCAGAGATGTAGATACGAAAAAGCCCCTCAAAAAGAGGGGCCAATCAAGCCTCGATCAAAGCGGGGTGCCACGGAAAACCTCCGCCTCGCCCAAGGTCCAACTTGATTTTCTAATTGTTAGAAAGTCCGGCCAGCCAGGCTTTAAAGGGAACTAGCGAACAAGAATTGAGGTCTCTCCATCGGTATTGTCTACCTGGAGACGAAGGCGTTTGAAGTCGCCGTTTCCATCATTCAAGGACTGAAGCATTTGCTGCTCTTCCTGAACCATTACGATTTCGGCTTTCTCCTCCTGATCTTTCGTAATCACTGACTTGCAAATCAAGACGGTGTTGAGAACGCAGTGGAGGGCGAACCCGATGAAGATTACTTTGAATTCCATGACGCCCGATTATTAACCCAACGGATCCCGATAGGCAACATTTTTTTATAATCTCGTTCTTAAAAAAGTTAAACTTTGTCGGTTTTTTTATACTAATCGAGCCCGTAACTCGCTGATAATCATTAGGTAAAATGCGAACACAGCCATAAATTCAACTTTTACATTTTTTTAATAAAAATTAGAATTCTGGGACTGAGCCTTTGATTTTCGGGCCTAAACTTGCAGTTTGAGCCTACGCACGTATCACTCACCCCGATGATTTCTTCGGGGCAGAAACTCTTGTTGGGCTTGATAATTGCTATGGTGACTACTTTTGTCGCCCAGCTGATCAGCTTTGGCGCGATGGCGGATGCGATGGCGTTCCCCGCCCGAATCGAAGCGGCATGGGAACATCTGCGGGCTGGAGAAGCGACCGCTGCGGATTGGCAAACGTTCTCCACCCTTCTCACGGCCGCATTCATGCATGGGGGATGGGATCATATTCTCTTCAACATGCTCTTTCTCTGGATCTTCGCGGGCTTGATTGTGGACCTCATGGGTTGGCGTTGGATGCTGGGCCTTTTTCTGGCCACCGCCATTGCCGGTTCCATTGGAGACGTCATTCTGCGTTCGGGTAGTCCCGTTCCCGCGTTGGGAGCCTCGGGTGCGGTGATGGGCTTTGAGGGAGCCTACCTGGGCTTGGCGGTTCGGTGGAAATTGCCTTGGCCGCACATCTTTCCAATGGCTCACCCTATCCCCCCCGCCCGCTTGGGTATTCTGGCCGTAGTCGGTTTTATCTTGGACATTTCCGGTGTAGTCGGACCGAGCACCGGGGTGGCCCACGGCGCGCATCTGGGAGGATTCATCACCGGCCTTTTCCTGACCTCTTTCGTCGCGCCCAGACCACAGGCGCTGCGGTCGAGTTAGGCGCCCTATTCTCTTGTAAAGTCGAGCTCGCGGAACACATCACGGGCCATCTTGGGCTCGTAGCCTTCGGAATACATTCCCATACCGCTCCAGCCATTGGCTTTCCGATTGCCAGTGTAGGTCTTGCGCGAGCGGTAGTCCTTCAAGGTCCAGAAGGTATATCCCGCCAAGGGCGGTGTGTGCTGACGGAGAACCTCCCACTGCCTACGCAACAGATCCGCCTGCCAATCCTCGGTCCCCCGCTGGCCTTTCTTCCCCCGTCGTCCCAATTCGGCCCACGAGCCATTTTCCATGATAATGATCGGTTTGCCGGGGTTTTGCTCGCGGACCAATTTCATGTCCGGTTCCAGGTCATCGAAAGAGTCCATCGCTCCCCGATATTCGTTGAAGCCCACCACGTCCGCCCACTCGAAGTGTGGCTCGCCAAAGTGTGGATGCCAGGCTGCCCATGTCACTGGCAGCATTCCCCCATCGATCTCGCGCACGAGGCTCCGGTTCATTTTCACAAAAGGCTCATACTCGGGGCAGAACTGGTGGCACTCGTTGTTCGTGCACCAAAGAACGACTGATGGCCGGTTCATCAAATCCCAGACCGCAACCCGACCCATCGACTGGAAGATCGAAAAGGGATCGCGGGTCTGCGCGTCCATGGACTTTTCCTTATACCAAAAGCCGCCCCATTCCCCCGTCAACATCAGCCCCATCTCGTCCGCCAATTGATAGACCACCGGATCACATTGCCGCACTGGCAAGCGCACGAAATTGGCGCCTGCCTCTTTTGCCAAAGCGAGAATTTCCCGATGCTCTTCCCGGGAGATGGCCGCGCCCTTCTCGGTTTCGCAATAGGCCGCGACCCCCTTCAGGAAAATCGGTTCGCCATTCAGAACCAGCTGTTCGCCCTGCACACCGAATTCGCGCAAGCCAAAGCGCAGTTCGGTGCCGTCCGCGATTTCCCCCGCCCCATGGAAGCGAATTTGCAGCTGATGCAAATTCGGCTCCGCAGGGCTCCAGCGTCCGGCCTCCGAATCGAGGGTCTCTGAAAATTCTAACACCCGCACGGACTCAGGCTCGAGAGAGACCTGGCGTTCGAAAGTCCCGTCGGCCAGGGCTGAACTGGCCAAGGTGATTTTCCCCTCTTGCTTTTTCGCAGAACGATTGGAAATCACCACCCGCCCCTTGAGCTCGTTGCCCTCGGTGCGGACCTGCACCTTGCGAATCGTGACCTCGCTCTCCTCCCACAGGGCCACCGAACCCGTCATCCCCGCGTAAGGCCAGTAGTCCGGGGCCTTGGGGTATGGAGTGTGGATTCCCTCAATTTCACGCCACTTGCCGTCCTCCCCCTTCCGGTGATTGGCCAGCCGGAGGACCTTGACCCGCACCTCGTTCTCTCCTGATACCAGCTCATCGGTCACCTCGACGGAAAAGGAGGCTCCCAGTCCCTCGTGCTGTGCGACTTCCTTGCCATTTACCCACACCCGCGCCCGCTCCCTCACCCCCCCAAATTCCAGCCGGTAGCGACGGTCCTCTTTTTTATCGCAAAATAGAACTCGCCGATAGTGGCCAGCCCCATTGAAGCGGGCTGGATTCTCAAAAGTCGTATCGTCTTGGTCCCAAAACTTGCTCTCTTCCATCGCCTCCCAATTGTGAGGCACCTGAACAACCCTTTCCTCCTTCTGCCCCTCGAAACGGAACTGCCACTCTCCATCGAGATTCGTCCGGGACCGCCACTCATTCCCCTCCGAAGCTTCGAAATCCGGCCGCGCCTCGCCGTACTGAAAGACCACCGGCGCCCCATCAACCATCCGGGTCTCGACCTTCATGGCGTGGGCGAAACTGGCATGATCGCCCAAATCAGGATCCGCAGCCAGAGGTAATTGGATGAGCAGCAGGCCAATAGCGAAAGTGAACTTCATGTGAAAGTGCTTACACATCGCACCGAGTCACCTCCTTTACAAAATTGATCACGATTTTTTCTCATAACATTTGCAGAAATGGTCATCGAAGCCGAGACTGTGCTGGTATGCTGAAAGCACTCTTAACCACACTGTTCGCCCTCTTCGCTGTCTCATCCTTTGCCCAAGCGGATTCACCCAAAGCTGAAGCCGGTCACTTCCGGCACGTCGTGATGTTCAAGTTCAAGGAAGGCACTTCCGCTGAAAAAGTCGCCGAGATTGAGAAGCACTTTGGTAGCTTGGAAGAAAAGATCGATACCATCGTCGATTATGAGTGGGGCCACGCCATCCCCGAGTCCCGAGGCTTGGACCAAGGCTTCACCCATTGCTTCGTCGTCACCTTCAAGGATAAGGCAGGTCTCGAGGTTTATGCTCCTCACCAAGCCCACCAAGACTTCATTGCGGTGTTCAAACCGCATGTGGAAAAGGTCTTCGTCTTGGACTACGTCTCCAAATAATCCTCTAACAAGCGAGAAAATCGCTACCATCAGGGTGTGTGCCATGAGAGATTGACCCATGGTACGCCCCCTTTTCCTTGTACTGCTCCTCGCGACCGGGGCTTTTTCGGTTCCCCTGAGGGTTGTTACCTTTAATATCGAGACGAATCGCGATTCCAACGATTCGGTCACCGAGGCGCTCAACGAGCCTGGCACCGCGGACTACAACTCCGTGCGCGACATCCTTCTCCGCATCAATGCGGACGTGGTCTGCCTTCAAGAGCTTGCCAATCCCGACGTCTCGAACGGCACGAACGGGAATACGAATTCCGATGTGCACTCTCTCGCCTCGGACTTGGGACTGCCCTACGTCATCATTCCTACTAGTAGTGGCGTTCTGGATTTCGGCCTCCGCAACGCCATTCTTTCCCGCTATCCCTTCGAGTCCGTCGATGAGATTGGGACCGGCGACTATATGGAGACTATCGGCTCGGTAGGATCGAATGGCAGCCGAGCCAAGGATGTCACTCGAGCGATGCCTGCCATCACTATCGATATCCCCGGTGCTGCCAAGCCCACCACCATCGTGACCCTCCACAATAAAGCCGGAAGCACCCAAAAAGACAGCTTCCGCCAATGCGTCGAGATGGAACGTCTGGCCCAATACCTAAACAACAACCTCCTGAACGAGACCGACAACATCGTTGTCCTCGGCGACTTCAACTTCTCCCGTAGCAACGACCTGACCTACACCTCTGAGCCAGCGGACCTTCCCTCGACTTGGAACCGTGGCACCGAGATTCCCCTGCCCCTGACCTACTCCCAAGACCCCGACTTCTATCTCCCCACCCCTTGGCAACTCACCGCAATCGATGCCCGGGCGGTCAATGGCAATGATGTCACTACGCAAGGCGGCTCCAATCTGGACTACATACTCACCACCCCCGCCATCGCCGAAGTTGGTTCGGAAATCTACCGCTCTACCCTCGACTCTTCCAACTCCCTCGGTCTGTCCAAAGTCGGCGACCCGCTTCCCGCCGAAACCTCCGGAATCGCCTCTGACCATTACGCGGTCTTTGCCGACCTGGAAATCGAAGACCTGTTCACCGCCTACTCTCTCACTGATGCCGAACCAAAAGTGGTCGAGACCTTTGACGGGTTCAGCGGAAACTTTCCTCCCGCGGCATGGACGAGTGCGGGAGCCGATTGGGCTGGCCTGTATCAGAGCGGGGATGGCCCGGCCCTCTATGCATTCGACTCCGCCGGAGATCGTTCGGTCGGCCTGATTGGCGGGCAAAATCCGGCGACCTTCACGGCTAGCTATACCAACGACACCTCCGCGCCCATTGAAGCCCTCGAGCTCAACTACCTAATCAGACAATTCACCAACAACGATCCCGGCACGAGCGACACCCTCACCGCCAGTCTGAGCATTGATGGGGGCTCAACAATTCCCTTGCCCGACCTCACCTTCACCGCGACTCCTTCCACCACCCTTCCGTTTTCCCAAACGCTTTCGACCACCCTCGGGGGTCTGAGCATTCCTGCAGGCTCGACTTTCACCCTAACTCTGACAGCCACCAAAGGAACTCCAATAGAGGGCACGGCCCCCGACGAAGCTTTCATCAATGAATTCCACTACGACAATGTGGGCACGGATCAGGATGAATTCATCGAGGTCGTAGTCAGCTCGGGCTTCACCGGTGCTCTCTCCGGCCTCGTAGTTGAACTCTACAATCAGAACGGCTCCAACTACGGCTCCCATCCGCTCACGAGCTTTGACAACTTTGCTTCTCCCTCTTTCTCCAATGGCTATCAGATTTTTTCGAAAGCGTTGCCCTCGAGCGATTTGCAAAATGGCGGCAACGATGGGCTGGCCTTGGTTTCAGATGGAAGCGTGCTCCAGTTTATCTCCTACGAAGGAACCACGACTGCCACCAATGGGTCGGCGATCTCCCTGACCTCTATGGACATCGGGGTCTCTCAATCGACCTCCAATCCCATCGGCACCGACTCGCTGGGACTGACTGGCACTGGGGCAGCCTATGCCGACTTCACATGGACTGAGTTCCTGGGGAGCCCATTTTCCCCCGGAGCAGCCAATCCCGGCCAGACCTTCGATGGCACGGCCTCCTCTTTGCCGCAGGCCTTCTCCTTCGACAACGTTACAGTCTGCATAGCCGAGCCGCCTGATAACGATAGCGATGGCGATCCTGACTCGAGCGATCCGGACGATGACAACGACTTTTTACCCGATTTGGTTGAGGCCGAATTGGGAACCAACCCGTTTCTCGCCGATAGCGATGGCAACGGGACTCCCGATGCGGACGAGGACTTCGATGGCGATGGACAAACCAATGGCGAGGAAGTTCTCGTCACCCTCACCGACCCGACTGATGCCAACTCCCTCTTTGTCGCTTGCCTCCAGACCCACCCGAACAATGCAGGACAGCTGGAACTCAGCTTCCCCACCCTTCTGGGACGCGCCTACCGGATCCGCAGCGGCGACGACCTCACCTCGCTGCAAATTCTCGCCACATACACGGGAACGGGAGAGACCTTCTCCTATCTCGTCGGCCCCAATCAGAGCCAGCCCACCTTTTTCACCGTGGAAGCCAGCTTGGCGAATTAAGTGATTGCGGGAAAGAGCATCCATGCTTCATTCGTTAAATTCCTGAACCTCATGAAACGCCTATTTCTCCCTCTCCTTGCCGCGCCCCTTCTTCTCCAAGCCGCTCCCAAGTTGGAACGAATCGGCGACACTTTCGAGCGTCCAATCTTCGTGACATCCCGTCCAGACAACGCCAATCACCTCTTTATCGTCGAGCAGGCGGGTAAGGTCTTTCTCCACGATCAAGCCAGCGGCAAAACACTTGCCGAGCCTTTCCTCGACCTCTCTTCCAAGGTTACCCGAAAGCACAATGAGCAGGGTCTTCTGGGATTGGCTTTCGCCCCCGACTACCCGGAGTCCGGTCGGTTCTACGCCAACTTTTCCAACAAAAAGGGAGATAATGAGATCGTCCGCTTCACCGTCTCCGATCCCAAGAATGCGAAGACTTGCAGCCTGGACTCCATGGAATCGCTTCTGACCTTGGAACAACCCTATGGCAACCACAATGGCGGCTACTTGGAATTCGGTCCCGACGGCATGCTATACATTGGCACCGGTGATGGCGGAGCAGCCAACGACCCCAAGGCCAACGCCCAGGATCTCAGCAACTTGTTAGGTAAGATTCTCCGCATCGATGTCTCCCCCTCGCAAGGTTATGAGGTGCCCAAAGACAACCCTTTCACCGGGAGCCAGGAAGCCCCTGAAATTTTCGCCTATGGTCTACGGAATCCCTGGCGCTGCAGCTGGGATGGAGAGGACCTCTACATCGCCGACGTGGGACAAAACAAATGGGAGGAAATCAACGTGGTGAACATCAAGCAACTCAATGGAGCCAACTTTGGGTGGCGCCCGCGTGAGGGTCTTATCGAAACCCCTGCAAAGAAAGTCGGTGGAGCCAAGCCCAAAGGAGCCATCGACCCTGTCGAAGTCTACAAGCATGGCATGGGCGACTACGAGGGGCTCTCCATCAATGGTGGCTATGTCTACCGGGGTTCAGTCAAAGAACTCCAAGGGCAATACCTCTACAGCGACCACATCAATCCCCGCATCTGGTCCTTCACCTACAAGAATGGCAAGGCGGTCAATCATCAGGATCTCACCGAAACTCTTGCCCGCCCCGATGGCAAAAAGTTCACCCAACTCGCGTCCTTCGGAATCGATGCGGATCAGGAACAGTATGTGGTCGAGATGGGTGGCGGGGCAGTCTGGAAGATTGTCGACTAATCGGACATTTTCAGAATTCCCCCAGCTCCAACCAAACATCGCCCTGCTCTTTGTTGGCAAACTTGAGAGGGCGACCATTCTCCATGGGATTTTTCACCCGCAGCCTCATTGGTTGACCTTCCCAAGTCGCAGGAAGCTCGGTGAGGGCTTGGTAACCTTCCATGCTACTGACCTTCATGAGATCCCAGCCCGGGTCCACTTTCTCCTCCCCAACCAAGAGCTCGACTGGCCACGGATAATAAAACGGAGCAACCCCTCGGTTCTCAAATTCAACCACCAGTTGCCCATCAACTACTTTCGCTGATGCGAGGTGAATCTCATAGCCCATGCGCCGGACTGCTGCTTCTGCATTCTGGCGTCTCTCCTGACTCAGGCCGGCTTTGAAAAGGCCGCTATCCATGAGCCAGGAAACATGGGTTTCTTCGACACACTTCGCAAAGTCCTGGGATTTGGGATGGGGCTTGCTGGTGAAGCTGGACTCCCACAGTTCCGGCCGCAACTCCCCCCCGATCGGTTGACGTTTCCACCTGTCCTCCGCTTTGGCTTTTTTCATCTTGGGAACGAAGTACCAACCGTCCTCTTCCTTTCCCGTATCAAGCGTGGCCCAAGCAAAAGAATCGTCGTGATAGCCGAAGGAGCGTTCGCTATTGCTCTCGTAGATCGAATCATTTTTCCCCGCCGGATAGCGCAGGAGCACTTTCGTTTTTTGAAAAGCCTCTTCATAGGCGTCCATGACCTCACCCTGCACCATTTTGGAGGCCCACAGATCATTGCGCGGATAGTTGTGCCACTCTCCCCAACTCCCTAACAATCCAATTGTGACAAAACCGACACGTTCGTCCCCATCGTATTTCTCCCCCAAAGCAGCGATGAACTCCTTCATGGCTTTGCGAAAATTCGGACTCTCATAATCGGGAGTATAATTCGTGGCTTCGTAGGTATTGTCGCCCTCCCACCTGACCACCTTGACGCCCTCATCCTCCAAAAATCCCGGGACGCGATTCCCCTTTCCCGGATATTCCGAATAGACCCGAAAACAAAGCTGTCTCCCCCGGCCCCTCACCTCTTCCAAAGTCGCTTCCAGAGGAGTCCAATCATAACGACCCCACCCTTTCATCAACTCATCCAAGGCGAAGTAGCGAAACTCCATCGCACAAGGAAAGTCCGCGTTCCGAGCGCTTTCCACATAGGGGACAAAGCCTTTCAAAGGGTTGTCCACCGGCGCGGGCGCATACTGATACTCCCTGGCTTCCGCTCCATGAAACAAGCCGACGAGTAGAATTAAAATGCGCATCAAGCAGTTACGACGAAAGAGTCCTCCATCTTCCATCGAGCCTCTTTTGATGGCCTTCCTTCTTCACTTTGCCGCATCATCTGACTAGCTTCTCGCGCGTGATCACTCTCTTCGTTTCTCTCGCTCTCGCCCTCTCCGCAGTTGCCGCAGAACCTGATCTCAACGTGCCAATAAGTGACTGCCAAGTGATCGGAACTCACAATTCCTATCACATCGCTCCCAAGCAAGCGGAACGTGATTTCATCAAAGTTAGTGGGGAGAAAAAAGTCAGAGGATTGGAGTATAGTCACCCTCCTCTCCCGCAACAATTTGATGCAGGCATTCGACAAATCGAACTCGACTGTTTCGCCGATCCCAAGGGCGGAGCATTCGCCGACCCCATGGCACTCAAGCTGGCCAAACTGGCAGGGAAGAATGTCACTCCATTGGAAGATCCGGACAATCTGCTGTCGGAGCCGGGCACCAAGGTGCTGCATTTTCCGGACTTCGACTTTCGCACCACCGTGCTAACCCTGACGCAAGCTCTTGCTGAGGTGCGAGACTGGTCGACGGCCAACCCAAGCCACTTTCCCATTCTGGTGCTTTTAGAGCTCAAAGGCTCGTCCTCCAATTGGCAAAGTGAGGCGCTGTTTGCCCTCGAAAAGGAAATTCTCACGGTCCTCCCGACCGAACACCTCCTCACCCCCGACCGCGTGCGGGGAGAGCACCCAGACCTCCGCACTGCCATTCGCGAGGATGGATGGCCCACCTTGCAACAGGCTCGGGGAAAGATCATTCTCGCACTCGACAATACCAACGAAGTCTTGAGCAGTTATCTGGAACCCGATCCACTCGTCAAAGGCCGTCTACTCTTTCCTTCCTGCCCTTCAGCCGACCACCCCTCCAGCGCCTGGTTCAAGCTCAACGACCCTTTCAAAGATTTCGACACAATTCAAAAACTCTCCAAGCAAGGCTATCTCATCCGAACCCGGGCCGATTCCGGCACAATCCAAGCCCGCAACAATGATACCTCACGCCGGGAAAAAGCCTTCGCGTCAGGAGCCCAGTTCATCAGCACCGACTACCCCGTCGCGAACCCTGATTTCTCTACTTACGCTGTCGAACTACCCAATGGAGCCAAGGAATTTTATCGCTTTCGTAAGGATTAATCTTTCCGTTCGACGGGTATAATCAATGTGCGGATCAGGAGCTCACGAACGAGTTCTTCGACCTGTGGGGCTATTGCTTGCGAATCGGCCCCCACCATCCCCGCCAGTTCGTCGAGGACACTTCTCACCGGAATCCCTTCGGAGGCTGCCTCAAGGATGCGAAGCAAGGCGGGATCAATATGGCCGTCATACAGTAGACAAGCCGGGCTGGTGATTTGCATCGTATCAGTCTCCCATCCCTCGCGCCCCATGACCGCCCCTTCGGTTTTGCGAATCCCGTTCACACGGGTGAAGTTGACATCGAGAAGGCTACCCGAGTGATTTCGCAACCAACCTTGGTTCCGAAAGAAACGCCCTATCTCTTCTCCCGTTTGCGGAAGAAAGTGAGTGATTCCGCGCGACTCCTCAAAGTGAAATTCCTCGCCCACTTCACACTTTCTCAGAATCACAAATCCAGAAGAAATTCCCCGGGTCCTGCGACGCTCGTAGTATTCCACCCACCGCCGAATTTCCGGCCTCCGGGCATCATCGTCCTGGAAGCGTGGATCCTGTCCCAGCCAATGGTGAGCATATTCTTCAGGTGACTTTCGTTGAACCTCGAAGAGCAAGGACTGCACTCCGGAATCAGGGATGGCAGCTGCCGGTATAGCCTGCCACCTGTCCGATGAGGCAAACTGCCAATCCAATAGCATGCAAGCAAAGCCCCCGGGATTGAGATGCTCGGCCAGCTGGGGAAGCAGAGCAGTCGCCACATTCTCTTGCTCCGGAGTGTCCAGAGCAACAGAGGAACCTCCCGGCGACTGCACGAAGGGCGGGTTGGCCACGATGAGATCGAAGCGCTCTCCCGCAACCGGTTCCAACCAAGCGCCTTGCCGCCAGGAAATCTCGGGACCACCCAGCAGGCGCTGATTAAGTTCAGCGATTTGTAAGGCCCGGGGATTCAAGTCACAGGCCGTCACCTCACGCCCCGCCAGTGCCTCAGTCAATCCAATCCACCCTCCACCGCAGCAGAGATCCAGCACACTGTCGGGTTCGATATCGGGGATCAATTTCCGAACCATCCGGCTTGTGGGCGCCACTCCCATCACAAAGTCTTCCGGGGAATCAAGCAGGCGCTTCGGAAAGTCCTCCGCCAGGTAACCCTCGGGGTAAGCTCGAATACGATAGTGAGAACGAACCCGTTCTCCCTTTTCCTCGAGAATTCCAAGATCCACCAACTCGTCAAACGAAGTAGGCAGAGCCTCTTCAGCCGACTCCCTGGCACAACTTTCTCCAGAAAAGAACAGCCTCAAGAGCTGCTCTTGAGCCTCCGACCGGGGCCGAAATTGAATGGCATCCAAGCAACGAAACGCTTCCAACTCATTCTCCGTATAGCGCCCCGAAGCAAGATCTCCAAGAAACCGACCCGGAGACCAGCGGCCCAACAAATCATGATTCATCGCTCGACCACTTCTCGAATCGAGAAAAATCCCCTGGCCTGTTCCCGCAGAAAACTAACCGAGGTATCCAACTCACTGGCTTGCACCCGGCGGAGAAAAACTGGCTCCTTCGTGAGATCAGGGGTTGCATAGATGTCGTAGGATTTCGCGGGCTTCGTGGCCCACGTCAGACGAAAGCGACCTGGCTCCTGAGGGTCTGAGTCTCCCACCGGCACAAAGGACGAGGAAGACAGGCGGGGGTTGAGCCCGAGCCGGAATTCGTCCAAATGGGTCAAGCCATCCCCGTCACTATCGAGGTCGGCATCATCGCTTGTTTTATCGAGCCCAAAGAAATCCTCGAAGCGATCGGTCATGCCGTCACTGTCACTATCGACCCCATTATCGAGATCGGCATACGTTGCCTCAGCATCCCCCAAATCACTCTCGTAGCGGAAGAGAACTGCACAAAAGCTGAGCTGAAATTTTTCCAAACACACAGGCTCGCCGGACTCGCCCGTCGCAGTCTCCTGCTCACAGGCCTCCACCACAACATCACGAAAGAGGAGGCGCGCGAACTCAAGGCCTTCTCCGGTCGCATCATTTGGAGCGCCTTTGAGAAAAGCCACCGTGACCCGCTTCAAATAGCGCTTCCCTTCCAATGCACGCACCAGCTTCGGAGATGACCGGTCAGGGGATTTGACCAAAGTAAAGGAGCCGGCCGTCCCGTTGAAAAAAGCGCCAGAGAATTCAAGAGTATCGACCGCAATCCAAGAAGGATAGTCCGGATGCATTGCCTCCCCCTTGATGTCTCCAATCTTCATGTAAATCCTCGTTGCAGAAGAGAATTGCGCCAACACAAGCCAGACGACACAGGCTCGGAGAAATGAGGCTAACTTCATGGAAACTCCTTTCTACTTTAAGATTACCTGGTGAAGGAGCCCGATGAAATTGTGTCGGCAAGTGAACCCGAACTACTAAAAACATAGTAGGTCCACTCCACCTCGGTGTATCCCAGGGTCAGGGAATCGAATGGGATATTACTCTCTTCCTTTCGCTCATTCTTGTAGCTGAGCACCCGCACATTACTGAAGGTGATTTTATAATAAGCCTCCTCCGTCCCATTTGCAGTTTGCTTGGTGAAAACAACGGTCGCCTCTTCCAGGGTCTCGCCCGTCGCGCAGGCTAGCATCAACTTGGGTGAAGCCTTGTCCATTGGAAAGGAGATGGTGGGGATCCCAAACTTATTGTTATTGGTCACCCCATCGATCTCGATTTTGAAATAGTCCAGTTTTACATATTCTTCGAATCCAGGGGCGGTCACTTCCCCTTTGATATCTCCAATCTTGATGTAGGCTGCGGCATCCACATCCGTAGGAGCAAGCGCGACAAGGGGAGCGGCCAGAGCAAGTGACTTCGACATTTTTCCGATTTTCATAATGATTTCTCTAAGTGGTTCACTAGCGACTACCGAAATAGATGAGCGACTTGACAAAAAAACTTCAATTTTTTCGACTCACTTCGGAAAGGTTTAGGGATTAAACAATTGCCACGCCCCCCTGTCATAGGGTCCAATCAGGGGTGAATCTTTCGGTACGCTTCCAAGATTTTCACCCAACCAGACAAACCCATATGAAAAAGAAACTATCCCTTATCGCACTCATCGGAACTGCCGGAATCACCTCCAGCCACGCGGCAACCTACATCCTGTCGGGGACCATCGACCCGATTCAAGCCACCACCAATGCCTCGAATGTTGGCAGTGGCAGCGGAACCATTAGCGGTGACTACGATGATTCAACCAATCTACTCAACTACAGCATCACTTGGATGGACCTCACTTCCGCAGTGACCAACATGCACTTTCATCTGGGCGCTCCCGGGGCAACCGGTGGGGTGCAACTCGCGGTCGCCGGTCCTTGGACAAGCCCGCAAATGGGTTCGGAAACGTTATCGGAAACTCTCGAGACCAATCTCTTGGCTGGCAATTGGTATCTCAATATCCACACCTCAGATTTCGGCGGTGGTGAAGTGCGCGGACAAGTTGAGGTCTCTCCTGTCCCCGAGCCCAGCGCATCATTACTTGCCCTTGGCGCGCTCCCCATTCTTCTCCTCCGTCGGAGAGCTTGAGCCATAACCTTTTCAGCCAAGCCGTCCGTGCTAGCGGGCGGCTTTCCTAACTTTTCTTCAAACGCCCACCCGTTCTTCTTCCCGGGCCTTTTCTTTTCTGAAAGTCATCTCCCAAATCAGCGCGCATCTCCTCCGCCAGCTTTTGCATCCGCGCCACGACATCGGGATGCTGCTCGATCACATTGATGGACTCCGCGATATCGTCCTCCAAGTTGTAGAGCTCTAGCCCGGCCTCCGGCCAAAGGTAGGTTCCACGCAAGCCATCCTTCCCCGGCTGACTCCGCTCATCACGCCACTTGTGGGGGAAGATCAACTTCCAGGGACCCATCCGCATCGACTCGAGATTATTTTGTCCATAATAATAGAAGTAGGCCTCTTGCACCGGCCCCTCTTTCTCCCCGGAAATCATGGGCCAGGCATTCACCCCATCAATCGGGTGCTCCGGCAAGGGAACATCAAGAAGCGCCGCGAAGGTTGGCAGGATGTCAATCGTAGCCCAGAGATCATCTCGAACCTGACCGGGCTGAATCCGGGAGGGCCAGCGCATCACACAGGGCACCCGCACCCCGCCTTCCCAACTGGTGCCCTTGCTTCCCCGGAGAGGCCCCACCGTGCCGCCATGATTGCCATAGGTCATCCAGGGACCATTATCACTGGTAAAAATCACCCAGGTATTGTCCGCCAGCCCTAGCTCCTCAAGAGTGCGCAAGATCTCCCCCGTAGACCAATCAATCTCCTGAATGACATCGCCATAGAGACCTTGTTCGGAGCTTCCCTGTCGTTCCGGAGAAACATAAAGCGGAACGTGCGGCTGGGGATGGGCCAAGTAGAGAAAAAAGGGCTTCTCGTGATTCTTCCTTATGAACCGAACCGACCGCTCGGTCAGCCATTTGGTCATATAGGTTTGGTCCTCGACGGTGATGATCACCTCATCATCTTCAATCAATGGCAGACGAGGATAATGGCCTTTCACTTCGATCGGACCGCTGGGCCACATATCATTGGAGTAGGGAAATCCAAAGTAGTCGTCGAAGCCATGATGGATGGGAAGATATTGAGGAAAATGGCCGAGATGCCACTTTCCATAAGCGGCGGTTGCGTAACCAGCCTCTTGGCAAATCTCACCCAAGGTCACTTCATCGTCGTGAAGACCATTCTGATTCTTTGGCCCCAGCGCCCCCGCGAAGTCGATGCGATTGGCGTAGCATCCCGTCAGGAGAGATGCCCGCGAAGCCGAGCAAACCGCTTGAGAGACATGAAAATCAGTGAAGCGGATACCCTCTCCAGCCAAGCGATCAATATTCGGCGTCTTCCAGCCCGTGGCCCCCTGACAGCTCAAGTCGGTGTACCCAAGGTCGTCGCAGAAGATGAGAACAATGTTGGGCTTTTCAGCAAAGAGCGGAAGAACCAGCGAGAATGTGACAGATAGTAGACGCTTCATCCTGTTAAACAGGACGCTCATGAAGCGGAAAGCTTTCAATCATTCGCTCCCTAGCGTGGCACGAAAAACAGAAAACTTGGCGCCAAGATACGCGGGATGGGTGAGAGTTTGAAATTGCCGGATGAAGGAAGGATCCACCTGACCGTCCATCCGGGTGAGCAAGCGGGTGGCGGCTTGTGTGAGAAAGTGGCCCTGACTCTCCAGAAGAGCAGGCTGCAGCCCGACGGAGCGCGCATCTTCGGCTAGAGAGGTGAAATCCACATGGGCGGTGATATCGATTTGACCGGGAGTCACCAGAGGGTCTTCGCCCGCTTGATGACTGCCATAGGTTCGAATCGTACCCGTGGTTCGCGAGGGGTGGTAGAGGTCCGGGCGCTCAAACCCGTAGTCGAAGAGCAAAACTTCCCCCCCGGTGAGCACTGATTTCATTTCCGCGAGTAGATCCGCCAAGGAAGGACGGAGCTCGCTCTCGTAGCCTTCTTCGAATCGGCCCGCGACGATGGAAAGCCTGCCCTCAAGCCCGGCGCAGGGTTTGGCCAGCTCGAAGACGAGTCCGTTCCCTGCAGATGTCACCCGCTTTTCCCACCATTGGCCTTTCTCCCAGCGAATCAGCCAAAAAGAAAGGGCGTCGATCAGCTCGTTGGCAATCACCAGTCCCGGCTGGGCCCCGAGCTCGGCGGCCTCCGCCACCACCTCGACATTCTCCAAGCCCTCGGCCATCGCTGTCCGCTTCTGCGGCAGGGGCTCGACCACCGCGTAGTGCAAGGCTTGGCCAAAGCATCCCCCGATTCCCGTCCCAGCAGCTAGAATGTCTTTCGCAAGATCACCCTGTTCCGCGCCCCATTCCACAATGCGAAAAATGGAAGGCCTCCCCTGCCGTTCCCATGAGGAAAAAGCATACTCAGCCAGGATTTGCCCGAACAAGGGGCCGACCGACACTGCGGTGAAAAAGTCGCCCTCCTTCCCCGTGCGGGACTGCTTGGGGTGTGAATAATAGCCCCACTCGGGGTGGTAGAGGACGAGATCGAAATATTTTCGAAACGAAATCGACCCCTCGGTGGCGATTATGGCCATGACTTCTTCAGTCAAACGCGCAGTTGCCCCCGCGCCCTCTCCTAGGTAAGACTGTGCGCCAGAGCGCTCACTATCGGGCCGCATTCCTTTCTCATGAACAAGAAGCGAAACCAACGCAAGACCAAGCCTCCCTTTTATAAGCGGCGCGGTCTCTACATTTTCTTTCTGGTATGCGCGCTCCTGGGAGTGCTGGCCGTGCTGCTCTTCGACCAATTGGTCCTGAAGGAATACCGCGAGCGGGCGCTCAGCAACTACGACTACGACAAGGTCGACGATGTCGAAATCCCCAGTCAAATCTTTGACCGCAACGGCCTCCTGATCGGCCGTTCATATGAGGAGAACCGCTCCCTGGTCACCATCGACAAGGTCCCATCCGTCCTCATCAATGCCCTCCTCGCACAGGAGGATCAGCGCTTTTGGAAGCACAAGGGTGTGGATTGGAAAGGGGTCGCCCGAGCCGTTTGGCTAAACGTGAAGGCCCGCGAGACTACCCAGGGTGCCAGCACCATTACGATGCAGCTGGCCCGGAACGCCTTCAACCTTCAGAAGGAAGCCGAAGAGCGAGGTGAGTCCGGGATCGAGCGAAAGATCGTGGAGTCCTTCGTCGCCTTGGAAATCGAGAAAAAATACGTGGGCGATGTCTCCCCCGACGAGCGCCTGACGAACAAGCGCAAGCTGCTGGAGATGTATCTCAACCGGGTGCACTTCGGGAAAGGCTACTACGGCGTGCGGGCGGCGGCTTTGGGATTTTTTGGAAAAGAGCCCGAGGACTTGACCCTCTCCGAAAGCGCCTCGCTGGTAGCGTGCATCAAGAACCCACTCTACATCAACCCCATCCGCAACCCGGAGCGAAACCGCAAGGATCGCAACCACGTCTTTGCCCGCATGTATGCGGAAGGCACCATTCCCACTCGCGAAGAATACGAGCGACTCTGTGAGGAACCGGTGGTGACCAATCCCCGACCTCTGCGTCGAGGCACTTCCCACCTTTATGAAAAAGTTGTCGCCTTGACCCGCGATGTCGTGGGCGATGATGCCATGTCGCGGGGTGGTTTCTCCATCTATACCACTATCGACAAGAATGTTCAGGAAGCCGCCCGCAAGAGTCTGCGTGAACAGCTGCTGGAAATTGAACAAACGGAAGGCTACGACCACCCGTTGCTCTCCGCCCACGATAGGGAAAGCCAAGCCTCCCCCGGATATCTCCAGGGAGCTGTCATGGTCGTCGACAGCAGCAGCGGCGCGGTCATTGCCCACGTGGGGGGCCGCGAATATCTGCACTCGCAATACGATTTCATCGAGTCCGGCCGCCGCCCGATCGGCACCGCCTTCCTCCCCGTCGTTTACGCCTCCGCCTTTGAAGAAGGACGGTCACCGGCCACCTTGGTCGAGGACTTTCACATGGACCTGCGGGAAGTGGCTCTCGGTGGCACGGAGGGCATTCTGGGTGAATGGGGAGCCGAGATCATGGACCCCGTCTGCGAGGGAGACATCACCTGTCGCAAAGCGCTTCGAGATTCGAAAATCGCAGCCACCGTGCGCCTGGGCATCGATGTCGGAATCTCCACTGTAGCCGAGCAGGCCAACAAATTCGGCCTCCCCATTGAGTCTGGCGAGATGCTGGCCCGCCTCTTGTTGGGCTGGGAACAAAACTCCCTCTGGCAGGTCACCCGAATGTATTCCGCCTTTGCCCGCAACGGCAATGCACCGGAGTCGCCCTACTACATTGAGATGATTAAGGACTTGGAAGGCAATATCGTCTACCGGGCCCCCAACTCCAAGTCCCAGACCATGGAGCTCTGCTCGTCTTCGACCGCCTTCCAGATCCACTCCATTCTCTCCGACACGACCCATCACGGGAATCTGACTGACCGGGCCGGTCAGCTGGTTGAGCCAGAGTTCGCCACCGTCAAGACCGGCACCAATCACAATTTCTCCGACGCCTGGTCGGTTGGCTACAATGGCGAAGTCACCTGCGGGGTCTGGGTGGGCTTCTTGGAGGGGCGAAAGCCGATTTACGACTTCGCGTTCGCCAAAGACCTCGCCTTCCCCATTTGGGCCCGCACCATGAACGTGGCTGCCAACGAGTTCCCCGGCCAACGCATCAAGATGCCCCCCACTCTCACCGCCGTGGGACTTTGCGAGCGCTCGGGGCGCAAGGTGACCCGCTACTGCTATGATAGCGTCTTTGATCCTGAATCAGGGGTCAGTCTGGCTTCGACTTCGTATCCCGAATACCTCCGGGTAGGCGAGGCGGAGGTCGGCCTTTGCCCCGTGCATGGCGAAGGCGGCGTGACACCCTCCGGCGAGTTTGCTCCCGATACCGAAGAGCTGCGCCAACGCCGGCTCTCGGTCTCTCCAATCCCGGTGCTGGCGACCGCGCTTTTGGGAGACGACCCCTACGACGCCAAGGTCCCGACGTCAGTGGAAAAAGAAGATTCGGATGAGGAAGGGGAAGCCAGTGAAGGCCCCGGGCAAGAAAGTATGGGCTTCGTCGCCAAAGAAACAAGACGCGGCGAACGGGAGGCGACCATCCGATTGCGCCCACCGCCGCGCATCCAAATTTCCGACGAGTGATGAACGAGCAAAACGCGCGCACCGGTCTCTCCTCCAGAGGAGAATGGGCTCCCTTCATGTGTCCCGCCTGCCGCGGGTTATTTCGCGCCCCAACCGATCGGGAGGGCAAGGTCGAGTGCCCCCTCTGCGACACGCCGAGTTTGCTCCCCCACCGTGAAGTCAAAGAAGAGCCGCGCGTCATTGAGCCCTTGGAGAGAACTCCCAGAGCGCGCCCAAAAGAAGAGGATTGGGATTCGCGGAAGCAGAATACCGAAGAGAACAACTCTGGCTCGGGCGGCTTGCTGTTGGCCTCTTTCTTTATCTTCTCGATCCTGGTAGCAGTCGGAATCTTTTTCATTCTGCAAAACCGAGGGGCATCCAAAGCTCCATCACCCTCCGGCGAAAAGGTCTTCAAGGCCGAAAAATTTCAGGGAAAACCTTCGGATGGAATCACCGCCTCAGCACAGTCGGGCAGTTCGAACAAGCTCCTACAGGTCAACTCCGCCGACCTCGAGAACGCCCGGGAAGCGGCTCGCAATTTCTTATCTTGTGAAAAAATCGAAGACTTCGCCCCTCTCATTCGTGACGCGGATCGGGTGATGCCGCTCGTGACCGCCTACTACGCGCAAAAGCCCTTCGAGCCGGAAAAATTCCGCAGAATCAACGACGATGGGACGGCCCAAGTGGCCAAACGGTTCACCAGTTTCGATGTGATTCTGGAAAACTATATCACCAAGCCCATTGCGGTGGAAATCACGGACAAAGGCCCCCTCGTCGACTGGGAAAGCTGGGTTGGATATTGCGAAATCCCCTGGGAAACCTTCGTAGACGAAAGAATCAAGAAACCAACCGTCGTGCGCCTGACCGCCAGCCGCGCTTTCTACTTCAACTTTGAATTTCGCGATGACAGCAAGTGGCTGTGCTATCAGCTCGAACGCTCAGCCGACGACCCGGTGCTTTTTGGCTATCTCCCGATTGACTCCCCCCTCAAGGAACAACTCCCCCGAATTGGCGCAGGCCGGCAGACTTTCGTAGCGAAGATCCGCTACCCCGACAACGTGGTCGCCAAGAATCAAGTCCTCATTACCGACCTGATTCAATCCGGCTGGGTGCTCGGCCTCTAGTCCCTTTCCCTACAAACTTTCTCTTCCATGACCTCCCTGGACAAAGCTCTCCAACTCAATCTTGATCCCTCCATCTACGGTGTCTTCGCCGAAATTGGGGCTGGGCAAGAAGTCGCCAACTGGTTCTTCCGCGCGTCTGCCTCGGCCGGCACAGTGGCCAAGTCGATCTCAGCTTATGATATGACGATGAGCGACGCCATCTACGGCAAATCTGGTCGCTACGTCTCCCGACAACGGGTGAAAGCGATGTTGGACCACGAATACAACACTCTCACCGAACGCTTGTCCCCCGCGCGAGGTGCCAACTCCACTTTTTTCTCCTATTGCAATACCGTCCGGGCGAGAGGCTACCGCGACACCGCGGAGTGCCATGGCTGGATGGGCCTGCGGATGCAGACCAAGCCCGGTGGACCTGCTGGAGACATCCTCATCCACGTCCGTCTCCTCGATGAAGAGAACGTGGACCAAATGGAGGCTCTCGGCATCGTGGGTCTCAACCTAATCCACTCGGCCTTCTATTACCGCGACCATTTGGAGGAGTTCATTCGCCACCTCATCGACAATCTGGCTCCCGGGCGGGTCGAGATTGATATGCTCAAGTTCCGGGGCGAGCCCTTTCAATTCATCGACAACCGCATTTGCGCACTGCAACTCGTCACCGGTGGGCTCACAGACACCGCCATGTTCATGCCCGATGGCGAAGTGGTGCAACCGGCCGAGGTTCTCTACAAGCGCCCCGTGCTACTTCTCAGAGGCTCCTTCAACCCCGTCACGAAGCTTCACCTCGACATGCTGGAGCAAGGGCGGAAGCTCCACATCACCGGGGAGGATCCCATCGAGGTGTGCGAGATCTCCATGAACAACCTTCTCCGGGGCGAAACCATTGACTACGTCAACTTCCTGGACCGCGTGGATGCCCTGCAAGCATTGGGAAAGACGGTGGTCATTTCGCGCTGCGCGGAATTTTACCGGATTGTGGCCGTCCTGCGCAGATACACCTCCGAACCGATAGGCGTGATTCTCTCCATCGGGCTGCTCAATGAGCTCTTTAAGGAGAAGTGGTCGCGCCACCTCGACGGCGGTATCCTCGAATCCTTCGGAAGGCTCTTCAAGGATCATGTCCGCCTCTTGGTTTCCCCTTGGAAAAACCGGAAGACCGGCGACCTCGTCACCGCCGAAACCTTCCGCAGCCCCGAGCGATTCCGCTCCTTCTACCAATTTCTTTGGGAAAACGGCTATGTGGTGGACCTCCCTTGCGGCGATCCGGTGCTTCTCGACTGGACTCCACGCGATCTCCAACTCCTGAAGGAACAGGGCAACCCCGCTTGGCAAGACCTGGTTCCCAAAGAGGCTCTCGCGAAAAATTAACGCCTCCCATTCAATGCAACAGCCACCGCCCTACCAAATCAACCCCGCTCAACAAGCGGACAAAGACGCGGAACACCTCAATCTCCTGAGCATCTTCCACTACGTCAATGCGGGGCTGATGGGACTCTACCTTCTTTTTCTAATTGGCCACTTTCTGGTCGTGAACACTATGTTCAACAGCCCAGAGTTCTCCTCTGGCAGCTCTTCCCCGCCACCGGCTGAGCTCATGGGTTGGATACGGGGATTCTATGTGCTCATCGGTCTCATCGTGATTGGGCTGGTGGTGATGAACATTCTGGCCGCGCGCTTTCTGAAGACTTCTCGCAACCGCATCTTTCTTTTCATCCTGGCTGGCATCAACTGCCTCAACATGCCCATCGGCACCGTTTTGGGGGTCTTCACCTTCATTGTTTTGCTCAGACCTTCGGTCGCCGCCCGCTTTGGCTCCAATGCGGCCTAACAGCCCACGGGAAGAAAGATTCAGACTTGGGATTCAGCCGGCAGCCCCTTAGGCTCGCCAGCAGATGAATCTACTTGATGCCTCGGCCATCCTGCTGACCCTCGCGGCGGTCTTCGCCTATCTCAACTATCGCTTTATCAAGCTCCCCACGGCGATTGGCATCATGCTAATCGGCCTCTTCTTCAGCATCCTGCTCATTCTTCTGGGGGACTTCATTCCAGTGGTCTCCTCGGCCGTTGACCACTTTGTGGAAGGGATCGATTTCGACACAACTCTGATGGACGGAATGCTAAGCTTCCTCCTCTTCGCCGGTGCCCTTCACGTCAATCTCAACGACCTGAGGGACCAGAAGAGACTGGTCGCCATTCTCGCCAGCCTCGGCGTTGTGCTTTCAACCTTTATGGTAGGAGGTGCCTTCTACTACCTCTTTCCTCTCTTTGGGAAAGAAGTGCCCTTCATCTGGTGCCTGGTCTTTGGCTCCATCGTCTCCCCTACTGATCCGGTAGCGGTTCTGGGTATCTTAAAAAAGGCCAAGGTCCCCAAGTCATTGGAAACCAAAATCACGGGAGAAAGCCTGTTCAATGATGGGGTTGGCGTCGTCGTCTACCTGGCCCTCGTCGGCTTGGCGGTGGCTTCGGGAGGGGACCACGGGGACGCCCATGGCAGTCATGGCGACAGTGGCGCGATGGGCATCGCCAAGCTCTTCCTGTGGGAAGCGGGCGGCGGCATCCTGTGGGGTGGTGTGCTGGGTCTGGCGGGTTACTTTCTCCTCCGTTCCATCGACAACTATCAGGTTGAAGTGCTCATTACACTCGCTCTGGTCGCCGGCGGCTATCGGGCTGCCGGTGGCATGCACATCTCCGGCCCCTTGGCCATGGTCGTCGCCGGTCTCATGATTGGCAACCATGGGCGACTCCTGGCGATGAGCGACACCACACGCGTCCATCTCGACAAGTTCTGGGAGCTCATCGACGAGATTCTCAATGCCGTCCTTTTCCTTCTCATCGGTCTCGAACTCTTCGTCTTGAAGCTCAGCGGTCCAGCGGTCACCGCCGGCCTCGTCGCCATCGTGATTGGCCTGAGTGCGCGTTTCCTTGCGGTCTGGCTTCCCGTCACCCTTCTCAAGCGCAAACGCAATTTCTCTCCCGGGGTCATTCGCGTCCTCACTTGGGGCGGGATTAGGGGTGGAATCTCGGTCGCCCTCGCTCTCGGCCTCCCCAAGGATTCTGATTTCCGCGAACTCTTCCTCGTCATGACCTACGTGGTGGTCATCTTCTCGATCGCCGTTCAGGGCCTGACTCTCGGGCCTCTGGTTCGCAAACTCATCCTCTCGGATCCGACGATAAAACCGGAAGAATCCCACTGACGAAAATTTCCTGCCATTTCTTTTCAAGATTTTCTTGCATCCCTCCTCCTCTACCCCTAAGAGTCGCCGCTCGCACCTGCTCGGGTGGCGGAATTGGTAGACGCGCCAGACTAAGGATCTGGTGGGAGTTAATCCTGTGGGGGTTCGAGTCCCCCCTCGAGCACCATCTTTTTTTGAGAGACTTATGAGGAATCATAAGTCTTTTCTTTTTTTCACCCTACCCCTCGGGGAACCTCCCCCCCGTTCGGGTCTTTGACGGGGTCCAAGGCATGTCGGATCATCGGGTTCTTGCCCTTCCCATGATGCCCCGCCTCTTAGTTTTTTCGCTTCTCTTCGCCACCTCGCTCCTCCCTTCGCCAGGCCAGGTCCTCGCCAAAACCGACGCCCCCTCGCGGCCTTCGGAAAAATCCTGGACCATCGCAATCATCCCCGACACCCAGTACTATGTCCGTGACCGCGAAGACGCCAAACTCTTCACCGAACTCACGAAGTGGCTCACCGACAACCAACAAACCTACAACATTCGGCTCGCTCTCCACGTCGGAGACATCGTCGACGCGAATGATGAGGACCAGTGGAAGCGCGCCAAGTCCAGCCTCTCTCTGTTCGATGGGAAAATGCCCTATATTCTCGCCGTGGGTAATCACGACTTGGGAAAAAATTCATCGGACCGCAGCACCCTGCTCAACGACTACTTTTCTCTCCGCGACAATCCGCTCAACGAGGAAATCTTTGGGGGCTCATTCGAGGAGGGAAGACTTGAAAACGCCTACTACCACTTTCAGCACGGCGACCGCGACTACCTCATCTTTTCCCTCGAATTCGGTCCTCGCAAAGAGGTCGTAGCCTGGGCCAATCAGGTTGCAAGCCAGCATCGCGACCAGTCCTTTATCCTCCTCACCCACGAGTTCATCGACCAGGAGTCCACCTTGTTCAGTGAAGACCAGCGCCCCCGCCACACCACCCCGACGACGAAAAACAGTCCCTATTCATACGGTATCGCCAAAGAAGGGAACGTGCACTGCGGCGAAGAACTTTGGGAAGCGCTGGTCTCGAAGCATTCCAACTTCGAATTCGTCTTTAATGGTCACTACAAAGCCTTCCGAAAGGTCGACTCCCATTCCGACGAAGTCGAAATGGTTCGTGAACTAGCCGCCACCCACCGGAGTGACAACTATCCCGACGGACGCAAGGTTCATCAAATGCTCTTCAACGCCCAATGGGCTCCCCGCGGGGGAGAAGGCTGGGTACGCCTTCTGGAATTTCTACCGGACGGAAAAACAGTTAAAGCTTGGACCGTCTCCCCTTACCTCGCCCGTACCGCAGGCGATCCCGCCTCAGCTTGGGCCACTGGCTCGAATTTGCAATTCACCCTCACTCTACCACCGCCAATGGGGCAGTAAGGATCAACCCTGTGATCCGACCCGCCATCTCAGCCTTCTAAAACAGGTCCAGCTGTGTGCCGGCAGGCGGATTTTGAATCAAGGGATTGGCGCAGGGCTCATAATCAATCGACAGCGGATTCGGCGCGAACTTGCCAAGCTTTCCATCCAAGTACGACTCCCACTCACCTGTTTCCAGTAGCGCGGGCATTCGATGATGGATCGGAGCAACCATTTGATTGGCCTCGGTTGTGATCATGGAGAAACACCGGCCATACTCCGGGGACTCCTCCCATAGGCCAGCCATCCAGAACAACTCTCCGTCGCTCCTCCGGAAGCGAAACGTCTTCTTGCTTCCCTTCGGTCCAGTCCATTCGAAATACCCCGCAACGGGAATCAGACAACGTCTTTTCTCAAAGGACTCCCGCCACATCGGCCCCTCCAATTTGTCAGAGCGCGAATTGTTCACCACACCCAAGCCCGGGCGACGGAACCCCCAGCTCATCCTGGTGAGCTGACCATCCGAAAGTAACACAGGGGCTGAATCTGTTCGCCGAATGAGAAGGACCGACTTCATCTCTTCCAATTCGCGCACCGCTTGAGCCTTCAGCGCGCTGGGAAAGCTCCCCGTCTGTCCTCCGATATCGTAAGCATTGCACATTTCGTCCGCCCCTGACCCTACCGCCAATCTTTCTTTTGTAAATCGAGCTTGCAAGTGCGGGGAAACCCATCAAGCCCCCAGAGCCTTGGACACCGCACTCTGCAACTGAGCCAAGGAAGCAGGCTTTGCCAAGTGCTCCTTGAAGCCGACTTCCAGACTCTTGCGAATGTGAGCGCTCTGAGCATGACCTGAAAGAGCGACCAAATACGGCAGCTGCTCTGACGAAATTTTCTCTCTGATCCGACTGGCAATATCCCACCCCTCCAAATGCCCCGACAAGGAAAGATCGCAAAAAATGATATCCGGGAGCTGAGCGTCCAGCTGGATAAAGGCGGAACCTGCATCCGGCGCGACTTCAACCTCATGACCACACGCCTGCAGAAGTAGCTTCAAAGTAGTTGCCACATCCTCATCGTCCTCGATGAGAAGGATCTTCGCAGTCTCCTTCTTCTTCACCTCAATGGTCTCTTCCTCCTGATGCTTTTCAGGAGCCTCGGCCACGGGGAACCTGATGGTGAAGACCGCCCCCTTGCCCAAGCCATTACTCCGCGCACCCACGCTACCCCCATGAAGAGACGTAATCTCGCGAACGACCGTCAACCCCAGGCCCAAACCATCTCTGCTCAACTGATCGGCGCAGGCCCCTTGATGAAAGGCCTCAAACACCGAGCCAATCTCTTCCGCGCCCAAACCCACGCCATTGTCTTCGACTTCAATAAAGGCAGTTCCCCCCGTGGGATCCACGCCCAGTCTGACCTCGATTGCCGCCTCCTTCGGAGTAAACTTCACCGCGTTATTGAGAAGGTTGCTCAGACACTGCGAGATCCGAACCGCATCGCCATCCACCCAGATCCTTTCGCTGGCAGTATTCAGACTCACTTGAGTTCCGGCCTTGACCCCCCGGCTTTGAAAATCCCTCACGCAATCAATCGCGATTTGATTGAGCTCCAGACGTTCCTTGAGCAGCTTGAAATTCCCTGACGACAAGCGAGACACATCCAACGTGTCCTCAACCAATCGAGTCAAATGCGAAATTTGACGTCCAAGCACCGAGAAAGTCTTCTTAACCTCTCTCTCCTCCAGCGCACCGGAGCTTAGGGCCTGAAAACTATTGGAAATCGCCGACAACGGATTCCGAAGCTCGTGGCCCAGGATCGCGATGAACCGGTCTTTCTCTTCCGCCGCCCTTCTCAGATGATCGATGTTTGTTGTCGTGCCATACCATTTGACGATCTTCCCCTCAGCTCCCCGAAAGGGAACTGCTCGGCCAATAAACCAGCTATAGCACCCGGATTCAGAACGAATCCGAAATTCCTGCTCATGAACCCGTCCGGTCTCCAGGCTCTTCTGCCAATTTTCATTTACGCGATCGAGATCCTCGGGATGAATCAGTGGGGCCCAGTTCAAGTATTCGGGGTGATCCTCACTGATCCCAGTATACCGGGCCATCTGGGGACTGATGTAGTCCAACACCCCGTCTGGTTCGGCGGTCCAAACAATTTGGGGGAGCGACTCAGCCAAATGACGAAAATGCCCCTCAGCAATTTTGCTCGCTTCAATCTCAATCGGCTCCTTACTGAGACCGGTAAAAGCTTGGACTGTTCTGTTCATAACTAAAAGGCTGACGTCACCGGAATGGTCAAAAAAACCCACCAATGGACGATTTAATCGCGCTGAGCGGCCAACCTGACGATTAAATGGCTATATCACCAGATAATAAAGTAAATTCAATAGAAAGAAACAATCAACTAGGTTGAATCACTTTCAGAGAAAGCCAAGCTGAATGCGAAACGCGCGGAAACAGGAGCCCTTCCGTTCCCCATTTCAGTCCAACAAGAAATCTCATAACTCATTCATCTCGAATACAGAAAACCTCCGCCCCCGAGACACTTTCAAGTGTCAAATGAAGAAAACCCAGCGGCCGAGACCTGTTTTTAGCACAAAAAAAGGCACCTAAATCCATCGTTTTAACAAAAACGATTCATTATTTTTTGATTTAATTTAAGCTGAAATTGATTATCATTGCGGCGGGAATTTTCGCCCGATTTAACATGCTTGTTTATTGCTGTCAGCTGGATCCAATTTGGGAAGAAAAAGCCTCCAATCTCGAGAGGCTTGCGAGCCTCCTTGCTCAATCTCAAATCGAAAAAAACTCCCTCATTGTCCTGCCGGAAATGTTCGCCACGGGGTTCACGATGGATTTCGGGAAAGTTGCGGAGCCAGCGGAGCAATCCACGACCCTTTCCGCCCTCGCTGATTTGGCGAAAAAGCATCAGGCGGCCATTCTCGCAGGCCTCGTGCTGGAGCGGGACGGGCTCCGAACCAACGACGCGGTCCTCATCAATTCCGATGGCTCCCTCGGCGGAAGCTATTCCAAAATCCACCCCTTCACCCCTTCCGGCGAAAAAGAGGCCGGTTGCGCGGGCTCTTGGGTCCGGACCCTGCCTCTGGGCGAGTGGACTCTCTCGCCTTTCGTTTGTTACGACCTCCGCTTTCCCGAAATTTTCCGCATGGCCACTCCCGAGGCGGAACTGCTGGTCGTGCTCGCCAACTGGCCTTCCCCCCGGGTGGAGCATTGGGTCACGCTTCTCCGGGCTCGGGCCATCGAGAATCAGGCCTACGTCATCGGAGTCAACCGCGCGGGCTCCGACCCCAACCTCGACTTTCCCGGCCGCTCTCTCGTCATCGACCCCAAGGGCGAAATCATCGCCGAAGCGGGTTCGAAGGTCGAAGTCCTCGCCGCCAATCTCGACCTGAACGAAGTGCGCAAGTGGCGAAACGACTTTCCCGCCAGTGACGACCGCGTGGAATCCTTCAACTTGGGCGTGGATCACCTAACAAGTTCATGAGCGAATCTTCCGACAACAATCAATTCACTCTTGAGGTCTCCGCCACCTTCACCGCCGAACCCTTGGCGCCGGTTTTGGACTATTGGTTCCAGCGACTCGGCATCGAGACCTCGCTTCGCTTTGCGCCCTACAATCAGGTTTTTCAAAGCCTGCTCGATCCCGCCTCCCCTTTCCACCGCAACACGGGTGGGCTCAATGTCATTCTCCTTCGCCCCGAGGACTGGCAACGGTTCGGGTCCATGGGCACGGAGGAGTGGCAACAGGAACTCCGAAAAAACACCACCGAGTTCATCGCGGCCCTGCGCTCCCAAGCAGCCCCGCACCCAGGGCGCTACCTCATCATCCTGACCGAGCCATCGGAAGAAGTTGCCCGCGACCCCGCGATGTCGGCACTGGTCAACGAGCTCTGCAACGACATCGCCAAGAGCTGTCTCGAACTGAGAATCCCCGCAGTCACCGGCAAGACTCTCGCAAACTACTATCCGACCAGTAGCAAGCTCGACCCCATTGCCGACCGCGAGGGCCATCTGCCCTATACCGATGCTTACTATCAATCGCTGGCAACGCTCATTGCGCGACGCGTGCACTCCTCCGTCGTCCCTCCCCCCAAGGTCTTGGTGCTGGATGCGGACAACACCCTGTGGCCCGGGGTGGCTGCTGAAATCGGCGCCGAAGAACTGGAAATCACTCCACCCTTCCAAGCTCTCCAGCGATTCATCAAGAGCCGGAAAGAAGCAGGGTTGATTCTCTGTCTCGCTTCCAAAAACGAAGAGGACGATGTCCGCGAAGTCTTTCGCAAGAACTCCGGCATGATTCTGCGCGAGGACGACATCGTGGGATGGAAGGTGAATTGGCAGTCCAAGTCGTCGAACATCGCCGCCCTGGCCGAGCAACTGAACCTCGGGCTCGATTCCTTTGTCTTCCTGGACGACAATCCCATGGAGATCGCCGAAGTCGCCGCCAGCATCCCGCAGGTCACGGTGGTGGAGCTTCCGAAGAATCCCGACGACTTCGCGGAATTCCTCAAGCATCACTGGCGTCTGGAACTCCCCGACTCCTCCACCAGCGAGGACAGCCAGCGCACCGCCATGTACCAAACCATGCTGGCGCGAGAGGAAGTGCGCGAACAATCCGCTGACTACGAAACGTTCTTGCGCGAACTGCAGCTGGAAATCTCGTTCTCCAGCCTGACCAACGACAATCTCGCACGGGTAGCGCAGCTGACCCAACGCACCAACCAGTTCAACACCACCACCATCCGTCGCAACGAGGATGAAGTCACAGCCCTTTCCCAATCCGGCAAGGAAGTGCTCGCCGTCGAGGTCAAGGATCGCTTTGGCGACTACGGCCTTGTTGGGGTGGTTATCTACGAGGTATCCGGCAACCTTCTTACGGTCGATTCCCTTCTCCTCAGTTGCCGCGTTCTGGGCAAAGGAGTGGAACAGAAAATTATCGCGCGCCTCACTGAGATTGCCCGTCAATCCGGCGTCAGCGAGATCCTCATCCCTCTGCGCCCCAATGAACGCAACACCCCCGCCCGCCAGTTCCTGGAGCAAATCGGGTCCGGCCACTCCCAGTCCATAGGCGATGTAGTCCATTATCGACTCCCCCTCGCGGTAGCTGAACAAGGGGCGCGGCAACCCGTGCGCGACACTTCGGCCTCCCTGTCCCCTGCTGCAGCCACCACCAACCCCACTCTAATTTCTTCCCAAGAGTATCGCGCCATTGCTCTCCGGCATCGCGTGGACGAAATCGGGGCCGACTTCCAGGAGAAGGCTCGCCAACGTCCCGAGCTCTCCGAGCTCTTTGCCAAGCCGATGGGTGCGATAGAGGAAGCCATCGCCAGCCTCTGGAGCCAAGTTCTCCACCTGTCCCCCATTGGCCGCCACGACCGCTTTGCCGACTTGGGCGGAAAGTCGCTTCAGGTCATTCAGCTTCTCGCCAAGTTGAGCCGACACTTCGACAAGGAAGTCACCGCCCCCGAGCTCTTCCAGCATTCCACCGTGGCCGAACAATCCAAGCTTTTCACCACCTCCGAAGCCACCACCGAAACGGCCCCGGTGTCATTCGAAAGCAACACCAGTCGCGACATCGCCATCGTGGGCATGTCCTGCCGCCTGCCCGAGTCGCCCAACGTGCACCAATTCTGGCAGAACCTGTTAGATGGGAAAGAGTGCCTGACTCAGCTGACCGACGCCGACCTTCTTTCCGCCGGAATCGATCCCGCCACCGTCAGCAATGACTCCGGCTACGTTCCCGTCAAAGGCCTGATGGAGAACGTGGAAAACTTCGACGCCAAGTTCTTCGGAGTCTTGCCCAACGAGGCCAAGCTGATGGATCCGCAGCACCGGGTCTTTCTGGAACTCGCTTGGGATTGCCTGGAAGATGCCGGTTACAACTCCGAAGACTATGAGGGAAAAATCGGCGTCTGGGCCGGCAACTACCTCGACACCTACGCCATCTCCAACCTCGCCACCGATCGCGAATTTCTCGCGGACTGGATCCCGTCAATTCAGGTTGGCTCCCTGCAGGCCGAGCTCGGCAACGACAAGGACTACCTCGCCACCCGCGTCGCCTTCAAGCTGGACCTCCGGGGTCCGGCCATGACCGTTCAGTCTGCCTGTTCGACCTCACTGGTCGCCATCACCCAAGCCTGTCTCAGCCTGCGAGCGGGAGCTTGCGATATGGCTTTGGCCGGAGGAGTGACCATTACTTTACCTGAGAAAAAAGGGTACTACTTCACCCCCGACGGCATTCTCTCGCAGGACGGTTCTTGTCGAACTTTTGATGAAAAAGCGACTGGCACCGTGTTCTCCAATGGCGCGGGCATCGTGCTCCTCAAGCGGCTCGACGATGCCGTGCGGGATGGAGACCACATCCATGCCGTCATCAAGGGTTGCGCGCTCAACAACGATGGCGGGCGCAAGCACTCCTACACCGCCCCCAGCATCGACGGACAAGCCGGTGTCATTAAAGACGCCATCACGGACGCGGGTATCGATCCCTCCACTATCACCTACGTCGAAGCACACGGCACCGGCACTCCGCTGGGCGATCCCATTGAGGTCGCCGGCCTAACCAAAGCCTTCCGCGACCTGGGCGTCACCCACAAACAAGGCTGTGCCATCGGTTCGGTAAAGCCCTCCGTGGGCCATCTCGACATCGCCTCCGGAGTCACCGCCACCATCAAGACGGCTTTCTCTCTGGAGCACGGCAAGCTCCCCGCGACCCTCCATTTTCAGAAGGCCAATCCGAAGATCGACTTCGAGAACTCCCCTTTCCATGTCAACGCCGATCTCACCGATTGGCAGCCGAATCAGGGACCACGAAGGGCAGGCATTTCTTCCTTTGGAGTCGGCGGCACCAACGCCCACATCATTTTGGAGGAACCTCCCAAACAGGAATCCAGCCCCAGTGCCCGCCCCTATCAGATCTTCCCTCTCTCCGCCCGAAGCGATGAGGCCTTGGCGGCGATGAAGGACAATTTGGTCAGCTATTGCGCAAGCCATCCCGACCTCAACCCCGCCGATATCGCCCACACCCTACGCATCGGCCGCAAGCACTTTGCCAAGCGTCAGGTCCTCGTGGGTGACTCTCTGCATCTGGAGAAAGCCCGCTCCGCGAAAGGCTCGCCGAAACAGGTGGACGCCCCTCTCGTCTTCATGTTCCCCGGCCAAGGGTCCCAGACCGTGGGCATGGGACGCGACCTCTATCAGTCCGAGCCCTTTTTCCGAAGCGAGCTCGATCGTTGTGCGGAGATTCTCCTCCCTCTCATGGGGGAAGACTTGCGCGACACCCTCTTCCCCGCCCCTGAGGCGGATCAGGACGCGGCCGCCCATCGCATCAAGCAAACCATCATGGCCCAGCCCGCCATCTTTGTGCTGAGCTACTGCCAGGCCCGACTCCTGATGCACTGGGGCATGCAGCCAACCGCCCTCGTCGGTCATAGTGTCGGCGAACTCGTGGCCGCCACCATCTCGGGCATTCTTTCCTTGGAAGACGCGCTCGCCATTCTCGCCCAGCGGGGTGCCTTGATGCAAGCAGTCGAACCCGGCGGAATGCTTTCCGTCAGGCTTAGTGAAGAAAAGCTCGCCCCCCTCATCCCCGAGAGGCTCGACCTTGCCGCTGTCAACGGCCCCGAACTTTGTGTCGTTGCGGGTCCCCACGATGAGCTGGAAAAGTTCACCGCCACCCTCTCCGAACAAGACATTGCAGCCAAACCTCTCCACACCTCCCACGGCTTCCATAGCTGGATGATGGACGAGGTCGTCGAACCTTTTCAGAAGGTCATCGAAAAGGCCGCACTCCATCCTCCGCTAATCCCCATTCGCTCCACAGTCACCACCGAGTGGCTCAGCGACGACCAAGCCACCGACCCGCACTATTGGGCCTCCCATGTGCGCCGAACAGTGCGCTTCACCCAAGCGGCCGCGCACTTCTGCGAAGCCCCAGAAACCACATTACTGGAGGTCGGCCCCGGTCAGACCCTTTCCACGCTCTCGCGCCAAGTGGCAGACAAGAAGGCAAAGCAAGCCATCTTCTCCACCTCGGGCCACGCAGCCGACACGGACTCCGACGCCCTCCACTTCCAGCTCGCCCTTGGCCAGCTCTGGATCCACGGCCACACCATCGATTGGGAGGCCTACACCGGCGCAGAAGTCCGCAAGCGGGTTCCCCTCCCCACCTATCCTTTCGAGCGGAAGCGCTTCTGGATCGATCCCAAGCCGCTCACAACCGAAATCCCCGTCCCCCCTCAACCTTCTCAACCGCTTGCGCCCCCAGCGGCTCAAGCCACCCTTCCTCAAACTGTTCCACCCGTCATGTCCACCGACCGCAAGCCCGTTATCCAGGAAAGACTTTGCCAAGTCCTCAACGATCTCTCCGGAATCGAACCCGAAGAAATGGAAGCCGACGCCACCCTCATCGAGCTCGGCTTTGACTCCCTGATGCTGACCCAGGTCAGCAAGGAAATCGAAAAGGCCTTCGGAGTCGCCACCACCATGCGCCAGCTCCTCGCCGAGTTGCCAACCATCGGGGACATCGTCGGTCACTTGGATAAAGAGGCCGACCCCAGCCAGTTTCAGCCCGCCGCTGCGGCCCCCGCACCGACCGAAGCCGCTCCCCAGCAGGTTCTCCCGCAACAACCCGCGCAGGCAGCACCCCAGTTCGCCCCCGTGCAACAGCCTTTCCCAACCGTTGGCGGAGATCAGGGAGCGCTCATGGCGCAGATGATGAACATGCAGATGCAGCAAATGCAGTTCATGCAACAGCAGATGCAAATGCTGGCCGGCCTCCCTCCTGCGCCCAACGCCCTCCCGACTGCTCCCACCCCTCAAGCTGCCGCGATGCCGGTAGCCCCTATTCCTTCTACCCCCAAACAAAACGACCAACCCAAGGAAGAACCAAAGAGTGGCGGCACAGCCTCCGGAACAACAACTTCCATCACCCGCGATGCGGATGACTCCCTCACCACCCAGCAGCGCCAACACCTTGACCAGCTGATCAGCAGCTACGTGGCACGCTCAAAGTCTTCCAAAGAGTGGACCGCGAAGTATCGCCAATACCACGCGGACCCCCGCACCGTCTCGGGCTTCAACCGCTCTTGGAAAGAAATGATCTACCAGCTGGTGGTCAAGCGTTCCAAGGGCTCCCGCCTGCTCGATATTGATGACAACGAGTATATCGACATCCTCAACGGCTTCGGGCCCGGCTTCTTTGGTCACTCCCCCGACTTCGTGTTAGAAGCTGTTAGAAAACAAATGGAGGAAGGCTTCGAGGTCGGCCCCCAGTCCCCTCTCACTGGCGAGACCGCCCAGCTTTTTTGCGAGATGACCGGCAACGAGCGTGCGTCCTTCGTCTGCACGGGCTCGGAAGCGGTGCAAGCCGCCATGCGTCTCGCGCGCACCGCCACCGGTCGCGACAAGATTGCGGTCTTTACCAAAGACTACCACGGAAACTTCGACGAGGTCCTCCTGCGGGGCTCCCAAACCAAACGCAAGCCCCGCACCTTCCCCAGCGCTCCCGGAGTGCCCAAGTCGGCAGTCTCCAACATGCTGGTGCTGGACTACGGCACCGACGAGTCCCTCGAAATCCTGAAGGAACACGCCCACGAACTGGCAGCCATCATGATCGAGCCGGTGCAAAGTCGCCGTCCCGAATTCCAGCCCCACGAGTTCGTCAAGGCCCTCCGCACGGTGGCCGACGAGGCGGGCTCTCTGCTCATCTTCGACGAGGTCATCTGCGGACTTCGCGACGGCCCTCACGGCGCGCAAGGCTTCTACGGGGTCAAATCCGATATCTCCACCTACGGCAAAGTCATTGGCGGTGGGCTCCCTATCGGGATCGTGGCGGGCAAGGCCAAATACATGGACACCTTCGATGGCGGCCACTGGCAATACGGCGACGACTCTTTCCCCGAAGGCGACGTGACCTTCTTTGCCGGCACCTTTGTGAGACACCCTCTCGGCATCGCGGCGGCCAACGCCGTGCTGAAACATCTCAAGAGCCAGGGTCCTCTGCTGTGGGCCAACCTCAAAGCCCGCGCGGAACGCCTCTATCGAACCGTCGACCAGTTCATGGTCGACAACGAGGTCCCCATCCGATTGCCCGGACTCCACTCGCGCTTCTTTGTGCGGGTCGGCGAAGACTGCAAGTATGGCAACCTCCTCTTCTTCCATCTGAGAAAGAAAGGCGTCTTCATCTTGGAGGGCTTCCCCTCCTACATCACCACCGCGCACACCGACGAAGACATCGATTACGTCATTCGCGCCTTCAAGGAATCGGTGGCAGAACTGCAGGCGGGCGGATTCCTCAAAAAGACCGACGCCATCAAGCTCCTCGATGGCCCTCAGCTCACCGGTCCCCCTCCGCGCCTCGGCGGCAGTGCTCCGGCCAAGGTGACAGCCCCCGTCACCACCGAGAGCAAACAAGTCCTTGCACCCAAGAAGACCGAGAACCTTCCGCTCACCGAAGCCCAGCAGGAAATCTGGCTCGCCTGCCAACTCGGACACGAAGCCTCCTGCGCTTTCAATGAAGCGACCTCACTCGTCTTTGAAGGCTCCTTGGACAGCGCAGCACTCGAGAAGGCGCTCAATACCGTCGTCAATCATCACGACGCTTTGCGCTCGTCCTTCGACTTGGATGGCGACACTTGGTCCATTGCGGATCGAGTGGAAGTCCCCTTCCGGCATCAGGATCTGTCAGGTCTTTCCGATGAGGAAAAAGGAGAAGCGATTCAACTCGCGACCCAGACACAAGCTCTCACTCCATTCGATCTTCAAACCGCTCCTCTCCTTCGCGCCAAGCTCACGAAGGTCAGCGAAGACCGCCACATTCTCTTTCTAACGGCGCATCACATCGTTGCGGACGGCTGGTCCTTCAACGTGCTCATTGAGAACCTCAGCGATTGCTACAATGCTTTTTCGCAAGGTCTCCCCAATCCCCTGGAGCCTTCGGCGAGCTTTGCCAATTACGCTCTTCAGCGCGCTGAACACGAGCAGTCGGGCAAGCCGGACCCGCACCTCGACTACTGGATTTCGCAGTATCCGGACACCGTTCCGATTCTCAACCTGCCTACCGACCGCCCCTTCCCGCAGCACCGGACTTTCTCGGGCGCGACTTTGCACGAATCCGTCGACGCCAGTTTGCTGAAGAGCCTGCGCAAGGCCGGTGCCCGCTCAGGGGCGACTCTTTACGCCACCACTCTGAGCGCTTTTCAGATTTTGCTCCATCGCCTGACTGGACAAAGTGATCTGGTGATCGGAATCCCCGCCGCCGGACAGAGTTCACAGGGACTCGAGAACATGGTGGGCCATTGCGTGAACTTCCTGCCCCTGCGCGCCAAGGTCGAGGAGAACCAACCGTTTAGCGAGCTCGTGCAAATCGTTGCCGCCCGGGTTCTGGAAGCCTACGAGCATCAGGACTGCACCTATGGCCAGCTGGTTCCACGCCTAAAGCTGCAACGTCGTCCCGGCCGCATGCCGCTCACCGAGGTGGGTTTCAACTTGGAACGCATGGACTACTTCAAACCTTTCGAAGGCTTGGAAACCGAGTTCGTTGATAGTCCCAAATCCTTTGTCAACCAGCTGCTCTTCCTCAACCTCGTTGAGTCCAAGAACGGAGTGAGCATCGAGTGCCACTTCAACACCGCGGTCTTCAACCACAGCACGGTGGAGGGCTGGATGAAACAGTATCGCGAGATTCTCGAGGGCATCGCCAACAATCCGGAAGGCCCCTCTGGGAAAGAGCTCCCCGCCCCCGCGCCGCAGGCCATGGGTCGCCCACTCCCGCTCTCGGCAAACAACGAGACCGACTACCCCCGCACCTCCACTGTGCAGCAGCTCTTCGAAGAAGTGGCCGCGACTCATCCCGAGAGAACCGCTCTGCAACTGCGGGACTGGACGATGAGTTATCAAACCCTCAACCGCTTGGCCAATCGCCTGGCGGTCCAACTCCGCAATGCCGGGATCGAAACCAACCGCCCCGTGCCCGTGGTCTTGGACCGGTCCTTTGACTACATCATCTCCATCCTCGCTGTCCTCAAGGCCGGGGGTGCCTACCTGCCTGTCGATCCCTGCTATCCTCAGGAAAGAATCGCAGCCTTGATCGAATCCGCTCAGCCAAAGGTCATTCTGACTCGCTCCAACTTCAGCTCCCAGATTGCGGCACCGGCCCAATGTAAATTGATTGCGGTGGACGAGGTCTTCAACGACGAAGACGCCAATGATGCGGGCAGCGCGAACCTGCCACTCACGAACAAGGCGACGGACCTAGCCTACATCATGTTCACCTCCGGCTCCACCGGCAATCCCAAGGGAGTCGAGATTCCCCATCGCGGCATTGTCCGCTTGGTTAAGAACACCAATTACGCCGAGCTCGACGACAGTCAGGTCTATCTGCAGGCATCCTCCCTTTCCTTCGATGCTTCCACCTTCGAGATTTGGGCGCCTTTGCTCAATGGGGGTCGCCTGGTTCTCCTGCCACCGGGTGCGCCCAGCCTCGACACCATCGCCAAAGAGATTCGCGACCACAGGGTCACCACCCTCTGGCTCACCTCAGGGCTTTTCCAGCTCATGATTGATGAAAAACTGGAAGCTCTGCGCCCCTTGAAGCAGCTCCTCGCTGGGGGCGACGTGCTCTCCAAGCACCATGTCGGCAAGGTTCTGCGCGAGCTCCCGGACCTCAGGCTCATCAACGGATATGGTCCTACCGAGAACACGACGTTCAGCTGCTGTCACACCATCACCTCGGCGGATCTGGACGGCAGCTCCATCCCGATTGGCAAGCCCATCTCGAACAGTGAGGTCTATCTGTTAGACGAACATCTCAACCCCCTCCCCCCCATGACCGAAGGCGAGTTGTTCTTCGGCGGCGACGGCTTGGCCCGGGGGTATTTTGAAAATGAAAAGCTCACTACCGAGCGCTTCATCACCAACCCCTTCTCCATCGAAAGCGACTCCAAGCTCTACCGCAGTGGCGACCGGGCCCGCTATCGCCCGGACGGCGTCATCGAGTTCCTGGGCCGCGTTGACGAGGAAGTGAAGATTCGCGGCTATCGCATCGATCCCAGCGAAATTGAAGAAGCTCTCTGCCGCCATGAAGCTATCACTCAAGCCCGGGTCGTTGCCCGCGGCGAATCGGCGGAGGACAAATCCTTGGTAGCCTACATCACCTCACGCACCGCAGTGGAAGAGGGCGAGGTCAAGGGCTTCCTGCAGTCCTTCCTCCCCAGCCATCTTATTCCCGCACGCATAGTGGCCATGGAAACGCTCCCCGTGACCGACAATGGCAAGGTCGATGACAGCGCCTTGCCGACTCCCGAAGCGGACTCGGCGACCCCTGAGCAGAACCTCCGTTATGCGGAAAGCGAGACCGAGAAACGCATGGCTCAACTGTGGAGCCGTGTGCTCAAGATCGACGAGGTGCCCGCCAACCGCTCCTTCTTCGACCTGGGAGGCCACTCGCTGCAGGCGCTCAAGCTTTTCAATCAAATTGAGAAGGAATTCGGGAAAAAGCTCCCCCTCTCCACTCTCTTTGAAAGCCCCACCATCGAAGGGCTCGCAGCCCGCTTTGCTCCCAAAGAACCAGCCAAAGCAGCTCCAGCCAACCTCACCGCGATCCGCAAGACCGGCAGCAAAACGCCGATCTTCTGCATCCATGGAGGGGACGGCGGAACCTTGATCTATCGTAGCCTGGCCGAGCGTGTGGACCCGGACCGCCCATTCTATACTCTCGAAGCGCCCGCGCTCTCGGGCGAAAGCGATATTGCCACCACTATCGAGGAAACTGCGGCAACCTACCTCGAACAAATCCAAACCGTACAAGCCGAAGGACCTTATTTGTTAGGCGGCTATTGTTTCGGAGGCATTGTGGTCTACGAAATTGCCCAGCAGCTCAAGGCCCAGGGACAGGAGATTGAATTGCTTTGCCTCTTCGACACCGATAATCCAGCAGTCGCTCCCCGCTACCTTTCCCTCGCGGAAAGAGCGTCCCGCCAGTGGCAGGAGAGCTCGGAGAAATCCTGGGTGGGCAAGGTCGGCAAGCTGAGCGGACGCTTCGGCGAAGGCCTGGTGAACAAGTTGAAGGTGGGAACCGAAAAGGCAGCCGCCAGCGTCGCCTCCTCGACCGGAATGGACATGGGTGCCAAGCTGCAGACCGTGATCGTTCGCGAAGCCCACGACAAGGCCATGCAGCGCTACCGTCCCCGTTCCTACGATGGCGACGTGGTGCTCTTCACCGCCGAAGACCAGGGCGATGGCGTGATCTACCCACCTCACTTGGGCTGGGACGGTTATGTGCGCGGGCAGTTGGAGCTGATCCCCATTCCGGGTGAACACCTCACGATTTTCCAAGAGCCTCACGTGGAAGACTTTGCCAAAGAGCTGCACAAAATTCTCTCCGTCCGCGCCTAGGCATGAGCCCCCACCCGCCCCTTCCTACTGCCGGGGAAGTCCATGTCTGGAAACTGAAGCAGGAAGGCGGCGAGAAAACGCGGCTCTCCCCTGCTGAAGTTGAGCGCATGGAGCGATATCGCTTTGCGAATGATCGCCATCGCTACTGCGCCACCCAGTCGCACAAACGGACGATTCTTTCGCGCTACCTCGGAGAAAGGCCAGAAGACCTGAGCTTTACTGAAAACCAGCAAGGAAAGCCCGCTCTCCCCGGATTGGAATTCAGCATTTCCCACACCGCCGGCCTCAGCCTCTTGGCCGTTACTACTAGAAATCCCGTAGGAATCGACATCGAGCGTATCCAGATTCCGGAAGACCTCGACAGCTTGGCTGAACGCATTGCGAGCAAGGCCGAGTGGACTCACTTTCTTTCTCTCTCCAACGAGGACAAATCGAACCTGTTCTTTCAGCTTTGGACAGCCAAAGAAGCCTTTGTCAAAGCCTTGGGAACCGGCTTCGAAATGGAGCCCCACGAACTGCAAACCGAGCTCCCCTCACTTGCATCGATTTCGCATCTCGGAAAGAACAGACATCTGCTCCACCCCTTCAACGCCATACCGGGGTATGTGGCTCATCTCGCCAGCAAGGAAGCGTTTACCAAAGTCACCTCCTTCGACTTTTCTGATTAGAGCTTCCGTTACGAAGTCTTAACACTTCTCGCCTGCTTCGACATCAAGGCTTTACACGACTGCCTTTCCATCGGGGCATCATTATGAAAGCGAGATTGAAAAAGATGAATCCGGCTCGCGCTTCTCAACCCCAAGAGAACCACGAGAAACCAACCCCCATTCAGGTAGGCGAGACCGCTCCCCTTCCCATTGTCAGAAAGTCCGCGAGACTTTGGCTCCCCGCACTTGGCTTCAGCTTTTTTGTCTTCGCTCCCGCCTACGGTCAATCGAGTGATGATTCCCAAACCCGTGACGACCGACAACTCCCCCTCACCCCGCGACCGATGAAACGGTCTCCCCAACCGACGGAGGAATCCCGGGAGGAGGTCCGGCGCGAGCGCGAAGAAGTCGACCTCGACCTCCCCGCCGAAATCGCCCCCATCGACGGCTACGGCAACAATGTGGAAAACCCTTTCCAAGGTGCCGCCGAGCAGCCCTTCATTCGACTGGTGGACCCCGCCTACGCCGACGGCGAGAGCGACCCCTCGGGAGCCGACCGCCCCAATGCCAGAGCGATTTCCAATGCCATCTGTTCCCAGTCGGAAAGCATGCCCAATGCCTTGGGTGCCACCGACTATCTTTGGCAGTGGGGGCAATTTCTGGATCACGATATTGTGGAGACCCCCACCATCGACCCTGCGGAGCCTTTCAACATCACCATTCCTGCGGATGACATCTGGTTCACCCCGGGATCGGAAATGCCGATGAACCGCTCTTTCTACGAGGAACATAGTAGTCCGCGCGAGCAGATCAACGCTCTCACCTCCTACATCGACGGTTCCATGATCTACGGCTCTACTGAAGCACGGGCCTATGCTCTGCGAGCGCTCGACGGATCTGGGCGCCTCCGCGTGACTGACTCCGACTTCGGCGACCTCCTGCCTTACAACTTCACCGGACTGGACAATGCCCCGGTGGCCTCACCCAACTACTTTCTCGCAGGCGACGTGCGAGCCAATGAGCAGGTGGGTCTAACCGCGATGCACACGCTCTTTGTTCGAGAGCACAACCAATGGGCCGAACGCTACCTCGAAGAGAATCCCGACGGAACTGGCGAAGAGGCCTATCAGTTTGCCCGCCTGATTGTCACCGCAGAGCTCCAAGCCATCACCTATCGTGAGTTCCTGCCCATCCTTTTGGGGGAAAGAGCCCTGCCGCCTTACGAAGGCTACGACCCGGAGGTCGACGCCAGTATCGCCAACGAATTCGGGTCCGCGGCCTACCGCATGGGACACACCATGCTTTCTTCCCAACTGCTGCGAATCGATGCGGAGGGAGAGGAAGCCGCAGAAGGCCACCTGTCATTGGCGAACGCCTTTTTCAATCCCATTCATATCGAGGAAAACGGAATCGACTCCATCCTGCGCGGATTAGCTGCACAGACTTGTCAGGAACTGGACGAGAAGTTGGTGGATGAGGTTCGCAACCTCCTCTTCGGCCCTCCCGGATCCGGTGGTTTCGATTTGGCCACCCTCAATATCCAGCGCGGACGTGACCATGGACTTCCCACTACAACACCCTGCGCCGAGCGGCCCGACTGCGCCCCGCCCGTCGTCTGCGGGACATCAATCCCGAGTTGGAAGAGACCCTGCGCGAAGTTTATGAGTCACCGGATCAGGTCGATCTCTGGGTTGGCTGCCTCAGCGAGCCCAAGGTGCCCGGCGCAATGGTGGGGCCTCTTCTCCACCGCATCATGGTCAACCAATTCACCCGCCTGCGGGATGGAGACCGCTTCCACTACCTCAATCACCTGCCCGCGGAATTGGTGAAGATGGTGGAAAAGCAAACCCTCGCCACCATCATCCGGCGCAATACCGACATTGGAGACGAGCTTCAGGAGAACGTCTTCCTATCAGCGGAGGAAACTTCTGCCGGCCGATCTTCTAACAATCGGGACAAATCCAGTCAGGACTCTCGGCGGCGTTAAGAGCGAACTTCTTGGATTGGAGTTTGGGAAAGGCTCGGGCTTCGGCCCGGGCCTTTTTTTTCGGAGCTCTCGTCATTGTATCCCGCCTCCGGTCCGCAGAGCTTCCGAACGCCGCTTGGCATCTTTGTTATCCAGAACCTTCTCCCCGTTTTCATCGTCCAGACCAACAGCCTTCCGTCGAGCCGCCCGCTCATTTTCTCGAACCGTTTTGCGTTGTTCGTAGGTTGGCATCATTTCCAGACCGGGAATAGGAGCCATCCACCAGCCAAAGAAATTGCCACAAACCAAGGTCACGATTCCCACCAAAACAAGAGTGATTGCAGACTTCATACCACCAAACTATCACAAACACCTAAGTATTGGAAGACGGGATCCGAGGGACTAAATTCCGCAATGGAACCTTGATTCTTGAAGCCAGACTCCTAACGCTATCTCTCTTGAAAGCGAAGAATATCCTTATCACCGGTGGAGCAGGCTTTATCGGGTCGCACTTGGCAGAGCTGCTCGTGTCGGAAGGCCATCGGGTGACCATTCTCGATGACTTCAACGATTACTACGACCCCGCCAATAAAGAGGCGAACCTCTTGCGCTTTCAAGAAAAAGTCGAAGTCATCCGCGCCGATATTCGTGATGCCGTCGCCGTGGAGCGGGCCTTTGCCGGCGGCCACTTCGACAGCGTGGTGCACTTGGCCGCCCGGGCGGGAGTGCGGCCCTCGATCTCCGATCCCAAGCTCTACGTGACCACCAACATCGACGGAACCTTCAATCTGCTGGACGCCTGCCGCTATCACAAGGTCCCCCAGTTCATCTTTGCCTCCTCCTCTTCGGTCTACGGCGTGAACGAAAAGGTCCCCTTTGCCGAAACCGATGCTCTCACCCGCACCATTTCCCCCTACGCCGCGACCAAACTGGCCTGCGAGCAGATTTGCTCGAACTACTCGCACCTCTTTGGGATTCGCATCATGTGCCTGCGCTTTTTCACCGTCTACGGCCCACGTCAACGGCCCGACCTCGCGATTAACAAATTCACCAAGCGCATCCTCGCAGGCGAGCCCATCCAGCGCTACGGCGACGGCAGCAGTCGGCGCGACTACACCTTCATCAGCGACATCGTGGCGGGGATCCGGGCCTCCTTGACCTACGAAAAAAGTGACTTCGAAATCGTCAACCTCGGCGGCTCGCACACGACAACCCTGAGCGAACTGATCGAAACCCTCGAAGACGTGATTGGCAAGAAAGCCATCATCGAGCAACTGCCCGACCAACCGGGCGACGTCCCCCAGACTTCGGCTGATGTCTCCAAAGCGAAAGAGATTTGGAACTGGGAGCCTCAGGTTTCGCTGCAAGAGGGACTGACCCAATACGTCGAATGGTTCCGCGATCGGGGTCGCTAGGCGCGCAACCGCTGGCGGGGCAGTGACTTGCCAGAGGACGGAATTCGCGGTAATCTTCCTCCATGTCCTTGCCGAATGAACCTCAGCCGATTTCCATGGAGGATTCGATTAGGCTATGGAACTTGCAACAGCAGAAGAAGCCGCTATCCGAGGCGGACGCGAAATTAGTCGAGCAAGCCGTGATCTGGCAGATGTGGAAAAGTCACGGGATCCGGCTCAAAGATGGGAATTCTTTGTCCAATGCCAGTTCCAAGCCCTCAAAGACTTCTCTCGAAAAAACAACTGCCTCCTAACTTCTGCAGCAATGCCGAAAAACAACTTCGGCAAGGGAGGAATGGAACACGAAATTTTCCATCATCCGCAGCAAGACCGCTTTTGGAAGGCGACTTTTCCCAATCTCGCAGGATTCGGACCTTCGGGCTATTTCACCCCTGGAGGATATCTCCGGCGGCTGAGACTCTCCAATCTCATCTTCAACGACGACGTACGGTTTGAAGGGGTTCTCGAAAGACCTAGCGGAGCGTCCATCGTCACTTCCCAACAGGCAGTTCACCCTCATCCCGAACGCTTCGTTCCCACCCAGGAGGAAATCTCTGGCCTCCTGACCTCCCTCGGTTTCGAGCAAACTCGCGGGACGGCGTGGTATCGTGCTGCCGATGGAATCACGTTGGGGGACTGTCACGACCGCAACTTCATCCGGACACCAGTAGCTAGCATTGTTGCGATTGACGTTCAGCCCGTGTTGGACGATGGACATGCCTTTGAGGATGTCATTCCTTGGCCTTCGACTCTTTCATGAAACAACTTTCGCCCACCCGCCAGTTCCTCTTTTTCCTTTTCGGGGTCACTGTGTTTCGCCTGCTCTGGCATCTTCTTCTCAATCCGGTCGGCATCATGGGCGACGAGGCTTACAATTGGGATTGGGGCCGCCACTTGGCTTGGGGCTACTATTCGAAGCCTCCGGGTTCAGCCTGGCTCCATGCCTTGGTGGGCTTTGTGAGCAATGATTCTCTCTTTGCAATTAAAGCCACTTCGACTCTGCTGGCGGGAGGGAGCGCCCTTTTCTTTTTTCTCACCCTCCGGCATGTCTTCAGCGAGCGCTTCGCCTACTGGGTCGGGCTGATTTACCTGCTGTGCCCCGGCCAGCAAATGGTCTCTTCCATTCTAACCGCCGATGCGCAGTTGCTGCTCTACTGGAACCTCGCCCTCTTTGCCTCCGCGCGCATCCTTTTTCCCAAGAATGAAAATCCCCCCAATTTCCTCAACTTCTTCCTCCTCTTCCTCGCTCTCGCGCTCGGCCATCTGGCCAAGCAGATGATGCTGATTCAGATCCCACTCCTCCTGATGGCGGTGGCACTCATTCGCCCTACTCTTTTCAAAAACCCCCTCCTCTACTTGGTCCCTATTGCCTCGTTAGTCAGTCTCATTCCACCCCTTTATTGGAATGCCCAGAACGATTGGATTACGGTCGAACACACTGCTCATCACTTCGACTCCGAAGAATTCTCCATCCTCGATATTCTTGAGCGGTTCGGCGCTCTTCTTTCGCTCTCGGCTATCTTACTCACTCCCTTGGCGGTGGCGGCAATTCCGCGGTCTTTGAAGCTGTGGATGAGAGAAAAGCGAAAGGTCGACCCGAAGACCCTGTTTTTCATTCTCTATGGTGCGCTCCCCTTTGCGGTGATGTTCGCGATGACCCTCCGGCAGGACGTCAACCCCAACTGGCCGGCCGCCTACCATGGGGGCACCCTGGCTCTGGCTGGTATCTTCTTCGCCTTCAAAGGAGAAGACCTCACCAAAGCTTGGCGCGTTTCGATGCGAATCGCGGTGGGTCTTACCGCGATGGTCGTGGTCGGGTTCCCTGCTGCGGAGTTTCTCTTCAAGGTCACCCCGCTGAAGGCCCAGCGCAGAACCTATTGGGGATACCCCGAGCTCTCCGCCAATATTGCCAGTCACAATCCCGATGGCGACCACGCGATTATCGTGCTGGGCCACCGCGATGGAGCCTCCGAGTTCGCCTTCAATATGCCCGGCAAGCCCGAGGTCCATGTCTGGAACGAGGGCGACACCATTGCCCACCAATATGACTTCTGGCCCGGCCCCGAGGTTGGTACCCCCACCCTTCTCATCATCGAACAACGCCGCGAGAGAGACGTCGCCGAGATCACCGACCGCATGCGCGAGTCCTTCGACGAGTTCGAGTTCTTGGCCGAATACGGGCTTCATCCTTCGCGGGACTACCCGCGGTTCAAGGTCTACCGCACCTCACCTCTCAAGTCCTGGCCCTCGCCCGTCGAGAGCTCGCGGCGCTAGTGCCACACGGCACTAGCACTTGATGGTCTTGCGCTTCTTGAAAGCCCGGCCCGACCTCTCCATCTTCTCGATGTATTCCAGCGCGAGGGGCACTTTGCAAGAGGTCTCGCCCATATCGACCTCGACTTTTCCCAGCTTTTTGGCAGTGGCCTTGGCCTGCTTGGAAAGAGGCTTCACATAGCCGCCCACCGAAATCACAAAGCCATTCATGGTGTAGCGAATTCGGTCCGGTGCCTCGGAAATCTCTGATTCGGTTTTCTGGAGAAGTCCTTCGATCTCACCCAAATCCAACTCGTCATCCGCAGTGGTCGCGACCACTCCCGAATAGGTCGTCCATCCAGTGAAAGCGACGCTCTCGTTCTTTGCCGAAATCCACTTCATCGCCAGCTCGCGGGCGAAAGGACTCTCCACCGTCACCCCCGGCACCGAGTATTCCGCAATCATGCTCCACGAGGCGTTCTTGGCCCAATCGTTGAGCTGCTTTTTCGTCATTTGCCGCCCGTCGGCCACGATTCCGGCGAGATAGATCGCATCGACATTGCCGGTCTCGTAGAGAGCGAGCGCTAGCTCCTGCTCACCCTTGATCTGTTTGGCGATCACCTTGAGGTCTGCGATTTTCACGCCAAAGAACTCACCCGTCGCCCCATGCCGTCGGTAGATTTTGCGAGTCTGCTCGGACCCTTTACTCTCGAGCGCGGCTAGGACTTCGGCGACGGCATTCATGGCGAACTGAGGAATCAACTAGCGACCTATCGCCTACGATACACATCTTTGCGATGACCTACTCGAACAATTTCAATCAGAACCGTCTCCTCAAAAATCTCGTAAATGATGCGATAATCGCCGACCCTTATACGGTAGGCAAGATCACTCCCTGCTAATTTCATGCTGCCATTAGGCCTCGGCTCTTCACCAAGAGACTCGATCGCGGCAACAATTCTAGGGAGAGCTTCTTTAGAAATCTTCCTGAGATCACGCCGAGTCGATTGACGCCACTTAATTTGGTAAGAGGCCATCGGCTCGCAGCTCAGCAACGATTTGTTCGTGAGACACAGTGGGTTCTTCCCGACGATCTGCGATTGCCGCCAAGTCACTCAAATCTTCCAATAGTGAACGATAATTTTCGATGGAAAGAAGAACAGCGGTCCTTTCTCCCGCCTCGTTCGTCACGTAGCTTGGTTCGAGTGTCATAGCCTGAAGCTAGCTTCTCAAAGTAAGTTTGTCGAGACGTTGGTCACGCCCCAATAAAGAGTAATCCACTCGGTTGAACTCAGCCCAAGTCGGGCCGTCCATAGAGCGTGTAGCCGGTCGAGTCCTCGACGTGAACGTCGAAGATCTGGCCTTCCATGCGCTCGGCGTCGCCGTCGAAAATCACGATCTTGTTGTGCACCGTGCGGCCACTGAGACGTTGCTTGTTGGTCTTGCTGGGACCTTCGCACAGAACCTGCTGACGGGTGCCGATGAGGGCGGCGTTCTTGGCTTTGGTGAGCTCACCTTGAATGCGGAGCAATTCCTGATTGCGCTCTTCCTTCACCTTCTCCGAGAGCTGGCCCTCCATCTCTGCTGCAGGAGTGTCCTTGCGCTTGGAGTAGCGGAAAATGAAGCTGTTATCGAAGCCGATCTGCTTGACGCAATCCACCGTCGCCTGAAAGTCCTCCTCCGTCTCGGTCGGGAAGCCCACGATGATGTCGGTGGTGATCGCCATGTCGGAGCGAGCCCCTTTCATCTTCTCGCAAATCTCGATGAACTTCTCGTTCTTATAAGGCCGGCGCATGGCCTTCAGGATGCGGTCACTACCACTTTGCATCGGGAAGTGAATGTGCGAACAGAGCTTGGGCAAGTAGGTAAAGGCCGCCACGAGGTCATCGCGGTAGCCGATGGGGTGCGGACTGGTGAAACGAATGCGCTCGATGCCGTCCACCTCGTGCACCGCTTCGAGGAGCTGAACGAAGGGCGACTTGCCGTCCACCTTCGGAAACTCGGTGCGGCCATAAAGATTCACAATCTGCCCGAGCAAGGTGATCTCCTTGACCCCCTGATCGCGCAAGACCTTGATCTCGTCCACAATCTGCCTAATGGGCCGTCCGCGCTCTTTGCCACGGGTATCGGGAACGATGCAGAAGCTGCAGCGCATATTACAGCCTTGCATGATACTCACAAAAGAGCTGGCGCCTTTTTTAGCCGAGGGAATGTGGTCACGGATGGTGTTCTGGCTCCCCGCCTCTTCCTCGATATCGACGAGACCGGCGGAAACCGGCTTGGGCTTGTTGTTGCCGCCGATGGGGCGAATCGCGACCTCATCCTCCACGCGAGTAGTGACCATTTCTCCCCCCACTTCGTCCATGCGACCGACCATGCGGCTGCGCAAAATGCCATCCACGTGATGAAAGACCCGGTGATATTTCTGGGTGCCAACGACGACGTCGAGGTGCGGAATGCGTTCGAAAAGCTCTGCGCCACGGCTCTGCGCCATGCAGCCCATGAAGCCATAGACCACGTGGGAGCGTTCCTCGCGGTGCTTGCCCATCATCCCCATCTTCCCGAGCGCCTTCTGCTCGGCCTGATCACGCACGGAACAGGTGTTGACGAGAATGGCGTCCGCATCGGTTTCATCCTGGGTCAAAGTATAGCCTCCGTCCACGAACTCGCGAGCCACTTGCTCGGAGTCGCGTTCGTTCATTTGGCATCCGTAGGTCTTGATGAATACTTTCGGCATAGGGCGGGAGCGAGGGTTTAGCGCTTTTGGAAAAAAACTCAATCTCGGAACGACGACAAAAAAGAGAGCAGAGGATTGCTCCCCTGCCCTCGGTAAAATTCAGTCAGCTAATCGACTTTAGAAGTAGAAGCGCATTCCGATCTCGATGTTGGTGAGGTTGTCACCAATCTCGTCAGCCACGCCGAAGACGTCGTCAGGAGACCAAGAGAAGTTCACGCCACCGTAAACAGCCATGTGAGAACGGATGAAGTACTTGATGCCGAGCTCGCCGGAGAAAGCTACGCCTTCAACTCCGCCGATTGTACCAGCAGGGTCGGTTGGGTCGAAGCGGTCACCGGAAGAGGCATAGGAAGCGCCAAGACCGACGTAAGGAACCCACTTGGAACCAGTGGAAAAGTTGTACTCAGTGAAGATACCGAAGCGGCTGTCGCGAAGGATGTCGCCGTCCTCACCAGCCCAGTCGACGGAGAAGCCAACTTCCCAGTTGTCCTTGATGAACCAACCGTAAGTGAAGTTGAGGTCCCATTCCACACCATCGTTGAGGTCGACGCTACCACCGATACCGAGCTCCTGAGTTCCCGCTGCAAGCATGGGGAGGGAGTCATCGGATACGTTCATGAAACCGGAGTTTCCGCCAGCCTGCTGGAGACCGACACCGTCATCTACCACGCCACCAGCAAAAGCCGAAGTAGCGGTCGCGAAAGTTCCTGCGACGAGGAGTGTTGCGTATTTTTTCATTTTGTTATTAGGGGATAGGATTGAGGCAAACACCACCGTGGCGATGCTTGCCCTTGCCAGACACAAAGACGCACAAACTCAGCCACTTGGCCACATGAATTTTTTTCATTTTAGCTAAAATAAAACTTGGCTTCTCTAAAGTAACAAAGTCGCTAAAGTGGAGGCTCATCGAATTTTGACCTATTTCATCGATAGCTTCATTCTCTTTCTAGCGACGGAAAGAGGTCTCTCCCCCGCCTATCAACTCTCCGTCCAGCAATCCCTCGCCTCGCTTTCCCGCTGGATGGAAGGGAAAGGTTTTTCCGAACCTTCCCAGCTCACCACCGAAGACCTCACCGCTTTTCTCACATTTCGCCGGAAGGAAGGCCTCTCGGCATCTTCCCAACGGATTCTGGTTGTTCACCTTAAGGTCTTCTTTCGCTTTCTGGTGTCCCGACACGCCCAACCCCGCGACCCAGCGGAAGCGCTACTGGCCCCCAAGGAACCAGCCAAACTTCCCGAGACTCTTTCCGCCCATCACCTGAGCGGCCTCCTGAGCTCCATCGACCCCGCCAAAAGTCTGGGGAAAAGAGACTTGGCCATGCTGGAACTCTTCTACTCTTCAGGGCTGCGCCTGTCGGAGCTCTGCAATGCCCGACTGGAACATCTGGACGAAGACGACGCCATCCTGCGGGTAACGGGTAAAGGCAACAAGACTCGCCTGGTTCCAGTCGGCGATCGGGCGCTACAGGCGATCTCCCGCTATTTGACCTCCGAGCGCCCGGCCCTCGTCAAATCCGGGAAAGCGTCCTCACACATCTTTCTCTCCGTCCGCGGCGGAGCCCTGTCCCCCGACCGCGTGCGCCAGATTGTGAAAAAACGTGCCCAACAAGCCGGCCTCCCCCACAACATCTATCCCCACCTGCTCCGGCACTCTTTCGCAACCCACCTTCTCGAGGGCGGAGCCGACCTGCGGGTGATTCAAGAGCTACTGGGTCACGCCGATATCTCGACCACCCAGATCTACACCCATCTAGACCAGAAACACCTGATGCAAACCCATCAGAATCACCATCCCCGGGCATAAAAAAACGGCCCCCTTCCGGAGGCCGTCCTTTCCAAATTGTTCAATTCGTGGAGCTTACTTGAGCTTTACCTTCACCTTTTCCTGAGACTCCATCTCGAAGCCTTTGATCTCTTTGACTGCTTTCGCAAAGTCTTCCCGGCTACCTTTCTTGAGATTCGACATCACCTTCAAGCCGCCTTCGTTCTTCATCAACTCGTCGAAGTTCATGGACATCAGAGTGACGGTATTCCCATCGCGGTAAGTCGCATTGGTGGTTTCGATTCCGCCTTCGAACTCCAATTTTGAAGTGATCTTAAGGCCAGCCATCATCGGAGCAGCCATCATCATTTCCTCTTCCCCCATCTCGTCATCTCCAAATGAAAAGTCTTCTTCGGCGGGATTCGGGAAGGTGACGGTCAGTTCGCCATCCTTGAAGGAAAACATCTTGAGTTCCTCATCAGGCACCACTTCCTCATCATCCATCATTCCGTTGGGGTTGTAGGTCACCTTATTGATGTCGCTGAACTTGTAGATGGAGGTGATCACGATTCCGCCATCCTTATCTTCTTTGGAGACGCTCACGAACTCGACGCCCTCACCATATTGGGCAGCCTTTTCCTTCAGCTTCTCTTCACTGAAATCAGCAAAGGGGTCTTCACCACCCTCTTGACCAGCCCCCATCTTCATCATGGCAGCCATTTGGGCGCCGAAGGTAGCCTTCTCCGTCAGAGTGCCGGAACCGTCCTTTTTCACCGAAATGGTCGATTCCATCTCCAAACATCCGCTGAGTCCCACCAGCGCTACCATTGCCCCCAGGAGGGCCATTGCTTTCTTAATCATAGCGTCTCCACTATGCCTTTCCCACAGAGTTCGACAATCGCAATTCCCTCTTTCCCTTATTTTGGAAAAGAAATCTCGTCTCGGTCTTTTCACAACTTGTCCGAAGGGATTACACTGCCCTTGTGAGCCAACCCGCTGTCGAAATCAAAGACCTCGTCAAAGAGTTCCCCGCTGCCATCCGGAAGACCCGCCACCGTGCCGTGGATCAGGTCTCCCTAACGATTCAGCCCGGGCAGGTCTACGGCTTGATTGGCCCCAATGGCTCGGGCAAGTCCACCACCATGAAGGCCCTGCTGGGTCTGCTGGCCCCCACCGAAGGAACCTGCGAGATTTTCGGGAAGAACTCGCTCAAAACCGACTCCCGCAAGGACGTGGGCTACCTGCCGGAGAACCCCTACTTCTACAAGCACCTCAGCGGGCGCGAAACTCTCAAGTTCTACGGCAAGCTCTGCGGGATGAAAGGCAAGCAGCTCACCGACCGGATTGAGGAGCTTCTCGAACTGACCTCCCTCACCGAAGCCGGAGGCCGCCGCCTGGCCGGTTATTCCAAGGGCATGCTGCAGCGCATCGGGCTGGCGCAAGCCCTCATTCAGTCACCGCGTCTGCTCATTCTCGACGAACCCACCGCCGGGGTCGACCCCCTCGGGTCGCGCCAAATCCGCGACCTGATTCTCGATCTAAAATCCAACGGCATCACCGTCTTCCTCTGCTCGCACTTGCTCGAACAGGTACAGGAAATCTGCGACACCATTGGCATCATTCATCAGGGAAAAATGCTCAAGCAAGGTCCGCTGGAAAAGCTCGTCGCCCTCGAAGACCAAACTGAGATCATGCTCCAAAACGCCTCCCCCGAGTTGCTCGAACAAATCAAACAACTCGTCGCCGCCGACGGCAAAGGCGAACTCCTCTCCGCCACCCATCCCCGGACCTCCCTGGAGAAGCTCTTCTTGGAAGAAACCAAGTAGACGCCACCCAACGGCAACCGTATCTCAGGCGTATTTTGGCAAACGATCTTCTCGGAGTGCGGAAGCTACGCTGTCCGCGCTCCAAAAGAGCTCCAGAACTGGCAACGATGAAGGGCGGCTTGCTTCCGCTTTGCGAGAGAGTAAGGGAGAATCCCAAGACTGGGCAAAGCTCTCCCGAATAATTCTTTAACCTTTCCTAAATACCCGTAAACTCCCCCACCATGGCCCGCGGGAGAACGACCAGAACCTCCAAAAAACGAATCGACCTGAGAGCTCCCCGCAAGCGGAGCAAAAAGGCTCGCAAGACTCCCCTGAAGCGGCGTCCCACCTTGCGCGAGGCGCTTCGCACCGCCGACCGGGTGGCCCGCGATCGTTCCAACCGTCGCGTCCACGCCCGCAAAGGCCTGCGAACCATCCAAGCTTCCCTCGACATCCCCCTCCCCGAAATCGGCACCATCGACTTCGATGAACCCGAAGAGCATCCGCTCTCGATGGCTGAACGAGTGATCCGCTTCATCATCGGCATCCTTCTGGCCATTCCCTGCGCGGTCACCACCATCACCCTCTTTCAGCGCGTTTCGGAGCGCGACTTCACCTCCAAGTTTTGGCACACCTCGGAGTTCTTCTTCTTTTCCATCGGTTGCGGAATCTGCGCCACTTGGCTGCTGAGCGGTATTTTTCGCAAAACCTGGCTCTACCTTTACGTGCTGGGTCACGAGCTCACCCACGTGATCTTCATCTATCTTTCATTTGGAAAAGTCTCGGGATTTTCCGTCGGTTTGGACGGAGGCTATGTGGTGACTAACAAGTCAAATGTCCTAATCGCACTCTCCCCCTACTTTGTGCCTTTCTGGTCCTTGGTGGCGCTGCTGGTGCTGACCCCGATCTCTTACTTTTTCCCCGACCTTCCCCACTATCGCCCGGTCTTGTTCGGGGTCATTGGCAGCACCTGGACCTTTCACCTCCTCTTCACCTGCTGGATGATTCCCCGGGATCAACCGGACCTGAAGGAGAACGAGACCTTCTTCTCGCTGATGCTCATCATTCTGGCCAACATCGTTCTACTATCGGCCTTGCTTTGCTTTGCCTCTCCCGACCTGGGCTGGCGGGACTTTGTCTACAATTGGTATAACAACCTCCTCGACCTCTTCGTCGAGCCCCTCGTCCATCGCTTCGACCGTTAGGAGAGCAAGCGAGCGATAGAAACTCTTTTCAAAAAAAACTTCTCTCCCAGTCAGAAGGAGAAGTTCCGCAGGTATGCCTTGGCGAACCCGAACACGCCAACGCTATGAAAATCATCTTCCTGCTCAGCCTCCTCTTCTGTCTCCCTCTCATTGCCGGGATCGAAATTCGAGGAGGCACCAACTTCAACACCATCATCTCCAACGGAGATACCACCCCCCGCACCACGGACGGAACCGACTTCGGCGATGTGACCGTCCCAGGGAGCAAGACCGTTTCCTTTCAAGTGAAAGCCACCGGCAATCTGGAGACCATCGTCTCGATCACTGAAGACGGAGCCGCATGGGACATCTCGAGCGGGGGCGGCTTCGGAAATCTATCACCAGGTTCCACGAGGACCTTCAATGTGAGAATGTCCCCAACGGCGGCAGGCTATAAGGCCGCGACGGTGACCATCGCCACTGGCAGCGGACTCTATACCTTTAAGGTCGAAGGAAACGCGTTGGGTGAGCCCGAAATCGTGGTGCGCGGACAACTGTTCTCGGGGCAGCCCTTCGTGAATATCTCAGACGGGGACTCTTCCCCCACCCCGACAGACGGAACCTCCTTCGGCAGCCGCGGCGTTAGCGAGGGCTCTCTATCACACACCTTTCAAATCGAAAACACCGGCACCGCCCAAATCGAAATCGATTCCATTACCGATGACTCCAGCGAGTTCTCCATCTCTGGAGCCCCCTCGACCGTAGGCGTGGGGCAGACCCAGACTTTCCTCGTCAAATTCAACCCCACCAGCTTCGGCACCAAGACTGCCACCATCACGATCCAGAACAATGACGCCAACGAAGACCCCTTCACCTTCGAAGTCAACGGCATTGGCGAAGCCTCGAAAATCAAGGTCTTGGGAGGCAGCAGCCAATCCATCAACATCGCGGCAGGCGACACCACGCCGCGCACCCTGGACAACACCGACTTCGGCACCGTGGTCGCTGGGAGCGGGACCGTCACCAAGGTCTTCAAGATTGAAAACACGGGTAACGAGGATCTCTTTGTCACTGCCGTGAGCGAAGACGCCAATGCCTTCAGCATCACTGGTGCGCCCGGACCGCTCAACCCCATCGCTCCCGGCGGCAGCAACAATTTCAACATCATTCTGGATGCCGATGTCGCGGGGACGAAATACGGGACCGTCACCATTCTCTCCAACGATCCCGACAACGGAGCCTTCACCTTCGACATCACTGCCGAAGCCACCGGCGACCCCGAGATCGTGGTCCGCGGCCGGCTCAACCACTTGACCAGCTTCACTAACATTTCAACGGGCGACACCTCCCCCACCACCGTGGATGGCACCGACTTTGGCTCCCAAGGGGTTCCGGATGGTTATATCGAACACACCTTCGAAATAGAAAACACAGGCAATGCGAAACTGAACATCGAGTCCATCACCGACGATTCCAATGCTTTCGTTGTAGTCGATGTTCCCAATTCAGTAGCAGTTGGAAACATCCAGACCTTTGGCATCCGCTTCAACCCGGGATCCTCTGGACAAAAAACTGCGACCATCACGATCGACAATGACGATCCGGATGGCAACGAGGACCCCTTCACCTTCGAGGTCACCGGACTCGGACTATTTGGCAAGGCCGAGATCTACGGAGGCACGAACTTTGGTGAATTGATTGCCAACAACGACGACACTCCATCCGTGGTGGACGGAACTGATTTCGGCTCCGTCAATGCTGGCATCGGCACGGTCAGCAAGACTTTCCGCATCAAGAACGATGGCAACGACACTCTCACAATCTTGGGAATAAGCGAAAGCGGTTCCGCCTTTAGCATCTCTGCCCAACCCAGCATGCCAGCGGCAATCGCGCCCAATGGGACGCGCGACTTCACCATTCTCTTTGCCCCCACGGCGGCAGGGAACAAGTCTGCCACGGTAACCGTTCTAACAAGTGACACCGTCTTGGGACGCGACAACTATACTTTCGACATTATTGGAGAGGCCAATGGCGTTGCGGAATACTCGGTCGCCGGTCGGCAGAACAGTCTCCTGTCCTATCAAACCATCCCCAACGGGGACACCACTCCAAGCATTCCAGACGGAACGGACTTCGGCCCCAAGGGAGTGAGTGATGGCGGCGTGACCCGCACCTTTGAAATCGAAAACACCGGCAGCGCTCAACTCGTCATCGACTCCATCGTCGAGCTTTCCCCTCACTTTTCAGTTTCCAATGTTCCCTCTACCGTGGGCGTGAACCAGACCAAGACCTTCACCGTCACCTTCAATCCCACGAGCAGTGGGAACAAGTCGACGACCATCAATATCACGACCAATGCCGAAGGCGAAGAGTCCTATTCCTTCAAGGTCACCGGCGAAGGGACGGCCCCCGAATTGCTGGTCGAGGGTGGTCCGACCGGAGGACGCGGAACGATCGCAAACGGTTCAACAGATCCCGAATCGGGAGCGCACAACAATTTCGGCGAAATCGAAGCGGGAACCTCCCGCACCCGGACCTTCCAAATCACCAATATCGGCAACGAGCAGGCGACCATTACCGCGATCGCGGAAGACGGTAATGCCTGGAGTCTAACAGGTGGCTCGCTGGTTTCTCTTCCCGCGGGTGGAACCCACGACTTCACCGTCACCTTGGCGCCGACTTCAGCCGGTCCGAAAGCCGCTACGGTCACCATTCTGAGCAACGACCCCGCCGGTCCCTACATCTTCGAGGTTACGGGAACAGCCACGGGCGAGAGTGACATCGACGTCTTCGGCAGCATCGTTGGAGTTCCCACATCCGGCCTCGTCCCCGACGGTAGCACTGGAGGTTCCACGGGCAACGGCACGAGCTTTGGTGACCAGGGAGTTGCCGATGGCGGGATTAGCCACAGCTTCGAAATCTTTAACAAGGGCAATGCCAAGCTCACAATCTCGAGCATCCAAGAGCTCTCCCCCCACTTCTCCATCTCCGGCGCGCCATCTTCGGTGGGAGTGGATCAAACCGCGACCTTTACCATCACCTTCAACCCGACAAGCCAAGGGACCAAAGAAACCGAAGTCACCATCACTTCCGATGCCCCCGGGGACAAAGCCATCTACACCTTCGTGGTCATGGGCACGGGTGAGGCTCCGGATATTGCGATCAAAGGAGGCACCAACTTCGGGACCAATATTCCCAACGCGGACATCACTCCCTCTGGTCTGGATGGAACGGACTTTGGAAACGTCAATGCGGACTCGACCGTAGTGACCCGCACTTTCCAAATTGAAAATTCAGGAAACGAAAATCTGAGCATCCTCAGCGCCCACAGCGACAACAACGACTTTACGCTGGCAGGAGTTCCCTCCCCCCTGACTCCAATTCCACCCGGAGGCACCAACGAGTTCACCATCGCCTTCGACCCGGCGAACACGGGATTCAGTTCGGCCACAATTTCCATCCAGAGCAATGATCCTGACGAAAGCCCCTTCACCTTTTTGGTGGAAGGCTTTGGCACTGATGATTCGCCTGAGATTGCGGTCATTGGCGAAGAAGGCGATCTTTTGGAAAACGATCCACAGTCATTCAATGCCAGCACGGACTTTGGTGATGTTGAAGTCGGAGGGCCGGCCAAGAGCAAAACCTTTACCATCGAAAACCGAGGCACTGGCACCCTCACCGTCACCTCCATCAGCGAAGATGGCGCCCGCTACCAAATCACCAATTCCCCCACCGGTCCGGTCGAGCCCGGAGAGTCCCTCGAGTTCGAAGTCGTCTTTAGTCCGAACGCCGCGGCGACCTTCCTGGCGACGGTCACTATCGTCAGTGACGACCCCAACGAAAGCCCTTTCCGCTTTGACGTTTCAGGAACGGGCACGACTGCCGTGGTCCCCGCCGAACCCGAAATCAAGGTGAACGGAGGACAGGCTCTCAACGTCAATATTGGCAATGGAGACACAACCCCGCGCGTGTTCGACGGAACCGATCTCGGCTCAATTGTGGTTGGCGAAAGCAAAAACCGCACCTTCCGAATCGAAAACACGGGTGATGCCGATCTCACGATTTCTCAGGTAATCCTTGTCGGTGCTCCCGGCGCAATCACCGGCTTTCCGAGTGTGGTGACCGCCGGTAGCACTGCCGACTTCACGGTCACAGTCGCTCCGCAGCTTGCGGGCCCCCAGACCCGAACCCTTCGCATCTTGAGCAACGATGGCGACGAAAGCACCTTCACCTTCGGCCTCACCGCGACCGGCGTCGATCCTCTCAATCCGCTTTCCATCGAGAATTTCCAAGTGATCGGCGAGAATCTGGAACTCACCTTCATCTCGGACCCGGCAAAGACCTATCAGATCGCCTACTCCTTCGACCTCGAAACTTGGAACTCACCCGGCGGATTGGGAGGTCTGCAAGGTGACATCAACGAACAAACCTACCTCATCACGGGCGTGGTGAATTCCAGCAATCCCAAGGTCTTCCTACGAGTCGAGGAGGAATAGACCAGGACCACGGTCAGTTATTTTCCACAAAAGAACCTTCCCCCAAGTGCCGGGAGAGAGAAGAGGAAGACATTCCCCCAAGAAGAAATGCACTGCCCTTCCCGCTAAAGAAGGGGAAAAATCAGTCGCATCGACCTTGACTCTCTCCCGTCACCGTGGTTAACCCTCCCTCCCGCGGCGTCGGTAACGTCGCAATCCACCTCGGACTCCCATGAAAAAAGACATTCATCCCGATTATCATCCGACCGTCTTCCAAGATATGACGACCGGCAAGCGCTTCATCACCCGTTCGACTGTGAAGTCGGACAAGACCGAAGAAATCGACGGCGTCGAGCACGTCGTGGTCTCGATGGGCATCACTTCTGACTCTCACCCCTTCTTCACTGGTAAAGCCCAGTTTGTGGATACCGAGGGTCGGATCGACAAGTTCCAAAAGCGCTTTGGCACCACTCGCCGCGCAACGAAGCCAAAGCTCACTCCCAAGGTCGCGGAAGCTGCTCCTGCAGCAAGCGAAGAGGCCTAAGTCCCTCTTCAGCAATACTCAATTTTCAATGGAAAGGCGGAACTTCGGTTCCGTCTTTTTTATTAGCCTCTTCAGGCTCGGCCAAACAAGCCGACACACCTCAAAAAATTTCATGACAAGAAGAATGCTCCCTTTCTGTCAGTTGAGAGCACTTTAACCTTCCCCTCACAAACCTCTCCTTTCAACTTGAGGATGATTGAACGGGGAAAGTCCAGAGCCGAATATTGCTGAACTCGTTTCAGACCTGATGAGCGATGCCGAAGGAGAGCTTGCGATGCGTCAGGTGACCCACCCTGACCAAGCCGAACCAAGCGATTGCATCGTGATCCCCGCTACTGACGAATCTCAATCTACTCCTCGATGAGGGGCCGCGATATCAGCCCCTCGAACGACCTAAGATTCCTCAGGCAGAGCCAAACGGACGAATGAATCCCCTTCCGGTAATTCGATGGCAAAGGATCCCGCAGACCCCGCCGCGACCAGCGTTTGATTCCAATGCTGCAGATCGGAGGAACTTTCCACGAACAAGTCACTTCGAGTGCCGGTAGACGGAAGAGATAGCGCGACCTTTCCCAAGTGAGGTTCCAAGATCCACGGCACCTCCCGCACGCCAACCGATAGGCCCAAGGCATAGAGAATGCCGACCGGAACAGCGCCCAGCTTGTCAGAAGCATCACGCGGAACGGGCGCCCCGGAATCGGTCACCCACTGAACCAAACCAGCCGACGGAACCATCACCTCTCCCACAGCCTCGAAACCACCGAGGTCACTAATTGTCATCTCGAAGGGATCCGTGATGAAGGTCTCCGCGGTCGAATCATGCTCCAGCGTCACCTCATAGCGGTCCGAAACCACTCCAGCTTCCAGCAAAATGGCTTTCACCGAGGTCGTTCCCCGGGTTTCCCCCGAGAGAGGCTCTTCGGCATAATCGACCGTATGCTCCAAAATCAGAGTCCCCGCGTAGAAATAGTTTACAGTCAGGGTTCCACTCTTGAGCCGAATGCTGTGGTGCTCTTGCTCGAGCTGTCCCGTCCCGGGCTCCACCCCGCCTCCCGCCTCATTCGTTGACAAGTCGCTGCTCAGGCCGTCGAAAATCAGCTCGAAACTACCCAGTTCTGCAGGGTCGTTGGGCACATAGTTCGAGCTCCCTCCAGAGTAAGTCAAATGGCATCCGTCTTGATAAAAGAAACTCGTCGGCTCGCCTGATGCCGGATCGATTGTGATATCAGCCCTGAGGTTTCCCCCAAAAGCCTGTTCAATTTCCGCATAACCAGAATCCGTTGCATAAGTGCTGATCCCCACTCCACCAGGCACGACCAGCAACTCGATCGGAGCCGCCCAAACTGGCAAAATCAAGAGCGGAAAAATTCGGAAAACGGACATCGGAGTTTAGGATAAAAGCGCTTTGAAAGACTAAACCGAGAGCAATTTGCCTGCCAGAGCAAACTGATTCACCGCCTCTCCCCGAAATTCCGCAAAACGGGTTCCCACTCGAAAATCTGCTCCCAAGCCACTGTCATCTCATAAAATTCGATAGAATGAGAAAGCAGAAAAAGTAATCTGCCACGATGGTTTCTCCCCGCCCCCACTTTCCCTTCAATACTCGGCACTGGTTCCGTCGCATCTGCCTCCTCCTCGCGGTCGGGACTGTGTTCTCCCACACCAGGGCATTTGCGAATCCCATCGAGATCCCCGAGACTCTCGATGATGTTCTCGCATTCTACTGCTACGATTGTCACGACGACTCGATTAGCAAGGGAGGCTTGGACCTGACCAGCACCCCCTTTGACCTCGGGGACAAGCAACTTTTTTCAGATTGGATTCACGTCTTTGATCGAATCAAAAAGGGAGAAATGCCTCCTCACGATGAGGAACAACCGACCACTCAAGAGCGCGAAGACTTTCTAGCCGAACTCAATGCCATCCTCCTTGAAGCCGACCAGAAACAAGTGGCGGAGAAAGGGCGGGTCCACGGCAGACGCCTGACGCGGATTGAGTATGAACACACACTCCAAGACCTCCTCGGAATCAAGATCCCCCTGTCCAACCTCCTCCCTGCCGACGAGAGTGGAAAGGACTTTGAAACGATCGCGGATGCTCAAAGATTAAGCCACTTTCACCTGAGCCAATACTTGGAGGCAGCCGACCAAGCTCTCGAGGAAGCCATGAACAGAGCAAGTCGGGGGGAGCAGCAATTCTATCGAAAGTTCAATGCCAAGCAACTCACCGCCGAGTCCCGCTCGGTGGGACAGAACTATCGTGGTCCCCAGGCAATCAACGGTCGAATTTACAGTTGGGCCCGCGCAATCAGCTTCAATGGCAACATGGCGGCAACCCGCGTCCCTGCCAGCGGGTGGTACCGTATCACCGTGAAGAACGTCCAAGGGGTCAACCCCGGTCCGGACGGAGCCGTCTGGGCCACGCTCAAAATTGGTTCAGGTCGCTCCAATGAACCCATTCAATTCGTCGCCGATATCATCGAGGCAACCGGCGACCCCAAAGACTTCGTCTGTGATGCATGGATGCAGGCAGGCCATCTGGTGGAGATCCAACCTGCCGAGGGAACCAATAAACTGGTTCGCATCGACCCTGAAGCGAGGAAGAAGGACCTCCACTTCTACCATGGTCGCAACCTCGAACAGGAGGGATACGCAGCTATCGCCTTCGACTCCCTCACGCTCCAAAGAGTCTACCCCGCAGGCACCCGAAACAAAATCCGCAATCGGCTCCTCCCCGGGATTCAATTCTCGGGAGGAAAGCCAGTCCTGCAAAACCCCGATCGGGAGATTAAGCGCCTCATCACCCGCTTCGCCTATCAGGCCTTTCGGCGGCCTGTCTCCAGCTCACAGCTGACCCCCTATCTAGAGCTCGCCCTCGCCCGCTATGACGAGACGAACGATCTGTTCGAGGCTCTTCGCGAAGGATACCGGGCCATTCTTTGCTCGCCGCGTTTTCTTACTTTTGTCGAGCCCCCCGGTCAGCTCGATGACTATGCTATTGCCAGCCGACTCAGCTATCTCTTTTGGTCCAGTCTCCCCGACCAGACTCTCATGAAAAAGGCTGCCGAGGGAAAGCTTCGCAATCAACAGGTTCTTCTCAATCAAGCCAACCGGCTCCTGGCGCATCCCAAGTCCGAGCGTTTCTTTGTCAACTTCACCGACCAGTGGCTGCAACTCAATCAAATTGGATTCACCTCTCCAGATCCGCGCCGTTTCCGCCAGTTCGACCCCGTGCTTCAAGAATCGATGGTGCGCGAAACCCGAGCCTTTGTCAGGGAGCTCTTTGACAAAGACTTGAGCGTTCGAAACTTCGTGCAGTCCGACTTCAGCTTTCTCAACACCCGTCTCAAGACCCACTACCAGATGGATGACGCCACAGTGAAAGCTGGTTACGGCCTGCAAAAAATACCCAGTGGTGAGAATGCCCGCAGCGGGCTCATCACCCAAGGCTCCATTCTCAAAATCACCGCCGATGGTTCTGTCACCTCGCCGGTGATCCGGGGAGTGTGGATTGGGGAAAGAATCCTAGGCCGCCACATCCCACCGCCACCCGCCAACGTCCCCGCCATCGAACCCGATATCCGGGGAGCGATTAGCATCCGCGACCAGCTCGAGAAGCATCGCGCCGACAAATCTTGTGCGGCGTGCCACCTGAAAATCGACCCCCCGGGGTTTGCTTTGGAAAGCTACGATCCCGTGGGCCGTTGGCGTGAATTCTATGGCAAAGCCAATCGTTCCGCCAAAATCGACCCTTCCGGAATCACCCTCGACGGGCAACAATTCGAGGACATCCGGGAGTGGAAAGCCCACTTTGCCAAGCAGCACGAAATCCTGGCCCGTGCCTTTGCCGGCAACCTGTTGGCCTACTCCACCGGAGCCGACGTCCGATTCAGTGACCGCCCCGTCATCGAAGATATCCTCAAGACCACCAAGAAAGATGACTACGGCGTCCTCTCTCTCCTCCAAGCCGTCATCACCAGCGACTCCTTCCTAAAAAAATAACACTATGTCCCCCTTCAACATTCACACCGGTGCTCAACTCTCGCGCCGCCGCTTTCTCCGCAACGCGGGGATCGCAATCGGCTTGCCGATGCTCGACGCCATGACCCCGGCCTTCGCCGCCGAACCAATCAAAACACCCAAACGCTTTGTTGGGGTCAGCCTTTCACTGGGCCTCCACAGCCCCAACCTGGTCCCCCAAGATGCGGGCTTCAACTACCAGCCATCCCAATACCTTCGTTCGCTGCAAGATATTCGCGACCGCTTCACAGTCATTTCCGGGACTTCTCATCCCGGGGTTACCGGCGGTCACAAGGCTGAGAGCAGCATCTTCTCAGCTTGCCCCAATCAAGGCGGCAGCGCTGAACGCAATACCATCTCCCTCGACCAATTGATGGCCAAACACCTCGGCCACGAAACCCGCTTCCCCTCGCTGGTCCTTACCACCGGAGGACAACGCAGTCCTAGCTATACGGAGAACGGAGCTATGATTCCCGCTATTGACGATCCCCGTGCACTCTTCGAACAACTCTTCGTTGACGATGATCCGAAGGTCATTCGCCGCAAGGAGGAATTGCTGCGCAGCGGCAAGAGTATACTTGATATCGTCGGAGCGGAGGCCAAAGCCCTTCAACGAGAAGTTGGCAACGGAGATAGGGAAAAGCTCGACTCATGGTTCACCAGCGTTCGCGAGCTCGAACAACGGCTGGAGATGAACAAACAGTGGGTCAACAGGCCCAAGCCCCGCATCGGCAAACAACCTCGCGTTGCGGAGCGCGACAATGCGGCCGACATCGAACGCGCCACCCTCGACATCGCTCTCCTCGCTCTTCAAACTGACTCCACCCGTTTCATCACGCTCCATTGCACCGGCAACGTCGTGCGCGGAATTGATGGAGTCGAGGAGAGCTATCACGGGCTCAGCCATCATGGACTGGACGACGACAAACTTCGCCAGCTCACCCTCGTGGAGCAGGCCATGATTGACTCTTGGGGGAACTTCGTGCGCCAGCTCAAAGCCAGCACACATCAGGACCGCTGCCTCTTGGACGACACCACTGTATTGCTAACTTCCAATTTGGGTAACGCCTCTTCGCACAACACCCGCAACATGCCGGTTCTCCTTGCGGGTGGCAGCTTCAAGCATGGTCAGCATTTGGCCTTTGACCAAAATGACAACTACCCGTTGCCCAACCTCTATCTCAGCGCACTTCACGAAGTCGGTCTCATGCATGAAAACTTTGCCACCTCGACCGGCAATATGAAGGGCCTCGAAAGACAGACTTAGAAGAAAACAAAGACTCAGTTTCTCTCCCCTCGAGGAGGCCCCATGCGGCGGCCTCCGGGACCACCTTGCCCCGGGCCACCTCCACCACCGGGGCCCTTCACCGCGGGGGTCCCCCGATAGTTGCGCAAGATGACGGGCCACTTGTTGGTGATAAAGTAGGCGTAGGTCCCCTCCGGAAAGTCGGGGGTCACAGTGAAACGTCCATTGCATTCGTCGAGGGTTCCCGAGCCTTCCACATACTCGTAGTCATCGGTGAAAGCCCCGTCGTAGGTGCCCCCGGGACCATTAGGTGGTTCGGGTCGTTCGCCTTTTTTCAAACGATAGCTCGATGTCATCTCGACCAATTCCGATTCGGGATCCTTGGGATCGGAATAGCCATAGAGCGCGTAGATGGGAAAGCCGTCAAAGGCCCAGCCAATGATGGGCGAATGGGTCTCGGTCGAGAATTCGATGCCCTCCAGATATCCGGCAGGCTTTCCGTGATAGTGATACTTCCCGCCCGGCTGCACGTGGGCGTAGTTTTCATCGAGACCAAAGTTGATTGCCCCGCCCAAGGCCTCGTAGTTCCAAGGCCGGCTCTTGCCATCCTCACCAGTCCAGAATTCGCCAGTGCCCGCCTCCACATAGACCCCGTTCAACAAGATGCCGACGGCGGTGCGGGCAGGTGTTGCCTGGTCGTTCATCTCGGGTTTCAGCGGCAGCGTGATGTCCGCCTTCTGCTCAGTCATCGTGTTCGGGTTTCCCGCGTTGGGGAACTTTCCAATCTTGTGCTCCGGGACGACGTTGGAGCTGATGATGCGCGAATCGCCTTCAATCTTGATGGACACCTGGCTCTCGAATGGAGCCTCTTGCTCAGCAGGAATCAGTTCCAAAGGCTTGGACTCGGTTTCGCTGTAGATGCGGCCGGAACCACCGGGTCCACCCCCACCCGGCCCCCGACGTCCGGGAGGATGGGGTCCGTTGGCATCTTGCGCGATCGCAGGAGCACTCAAGCCGACCAAAGTGGCGGCACAAAGGGTAATTTTCAGATGCTTGGTTTTCATAGTGAACTTGTCACTCCTACTAACCTCACAATTGTTAAGCTCATGTTACGAGAGTGCAAATTTCTTGAAAAATCTGCCTCTCGCCACTCGACGCCTCACCAGACTTTCTCTCCCCGTTCATCGTAGGGAAGCCAAAGCAAGGAAACGGAGGTCACCTCGATATCCTTCTTGTAGGGCTTCACCGACTCGGTCTCGAACTTCATGTAAAGAGGGTCAAAGTCCCGGTCCATCTCGGCGATCTCTTCCTTCAGTTCTGCTTCCAAGCGCGCGACTTCCTCTTCCAAGCCCTCCACCTTGCGCTCCGCCACTTTGACATCCGCTCGCTGCTGATAGGCGCGTGAGGCCGAGGTCACGGTGCTGCCGCGAGACTTTCGCGCCCCGAACAAGGCACCCAGAATCCCACCCACAATCTTCGCTCCCGTCTGCATGGTCGCGGTGTGGGCTTGCGCCTTTTCCTTATCCAAAGCGAGCTCCGCCCGATCCAGCTGACCCTCCTTGGTCCGCAGCTTGGACTCGTATTTGTCGCGTAATTTCTCCACCGCCTCGTCACGCGCTTCGCGGGCCTTGAGCTGAAGCCGCGCCCGAAAGTCCCCTTCGCCCTCGCCCATTTGCGAGTATTCATCGAGCTCGTCGCAGAAGAACAACTCCACGCGCTCGTTGCGATAGAGCCAGTCCTCGAACTCGTCTTCCACCGGCTTGTAGTTGTCCGCGTTCATGGCGTAGCCCGGCAGATTGGCGAAACCGACCCCCATGCGCGGCTGACTCTTCAGACTTTTCAAAGGGACGGTGCAGCCGCTGTCCTCTTCCCAATCAATCCCCCGCTCCCCGATGGGATTCACGAAACGAATGAGGCGCGAGCCTTCCATCTTTGCCTTCTTGGAGGAAAAGTGAACCTCGGCCTCCCGCAGCAAGGCGGGATGATACTCCACCCCTTCACTCTCTCCGGCGAAGAGCACGAAGAACTCCTTCACCCCCTTGCCCACTAGCGGACGTTCGCCTTTGGGAGCCTCGGGCTCGGCCTGGCTCATGGCCATCGGGTTGGCCGCAGCTACTACTTTCTTAGTAGTTGAGCCCTCGAACGCGCCCCGCTTGGGATCCATCAGGGTCTTGATCTGTCGCCGGGTCAAGGGACCACGCAGATAGCTCATCACCCAGCGGACATGAAAGACCGTGGGGGCCGCATCATGCACGTTGTTCATCAGAAAGACCCGCCCCTTCAGTCCCGATAGCAACTCGCTCACCATCGAGCGGTCAAAGTTCGCACCGCCCTCGCTCATCGCGCCCTCCAGACCATCCAGAACCCGCATCTTGTCGCGCTCGGTCTGCAGGCGCCCCAGCCACCAGGTTCCGATATTGGAGAGCGCCTTGTAGTCGAGGTCCACCGGGTTCTGCGTGGCCACCAGGACCCCCAAGCCAAAGGCGCGGGCCTGCTTGAGCATGGTCATGAGCGGCTTCTTGCTCGGTGGATTGGAGACCGGCGGCAGGTAGCCGTAGATCTCGTCAATATAAAGCATGGCCCGCAAACTGGTGGTGCCGCTCTGCGCCCGCATCCAACCCAACATCTGGTTGAGGAGAAGGGAAACGAAGAACATGCGCTCGGTGTCGCTGAGATGGGCAATGGAGAAAATAGAAACCCGCGCCTTTCCCTCTGGAGTATACATCATGCGCTGGATATCGAGCGGTGGCCCCTCCAACCAAGTCGAGAACCCGGGACTGGCTAACAAGTTATTAAACCTAAGAGCCAGCTTCTGACGATCCTTCTCACCATAAAAGCTCTCGACATCAATCACCCCCACTTTGCCGAACTGAGGTCGCTGGATATTGCGAATCAGCCCTTCCAGCGAAAGACTTTCCTCATTCCCCCAGCAATGCTGGAAAATCGCCCCCAGTAAAACCGCCTCCGGACTCTGAATCGGATCCGCATCCACTCCCACCAACGAAAGCAGCGACGACACCGTGCTCTCGATGCGCTCACCCAACAGCTCGCCATCATCCATCACCTCGAAAGGCGGGACATCGAGCGAACTCAGGATCGAAACCGGAATCCCCGCCTTGCTCCCGGGGGTGAAGACATTGATGTCCACTTTGTCCCGCATTTGCTGCACCCGCTCCCCACTTTGCCCCCAATCCGCGATGCCGTTCTTCCACATCTCCGCCACGCCCGAGGCAAACTCAGGAACCGTCTTACCCTTCTTGCGCGCGTCATCCTCATTGACCCAAGGCTCGAAATCACTGCCCTGAAAGCTAGGGAAAGTCAGCATCAGGTTCGGGATATCACCCTTGGGGTCGATCACGATGGCAGGGATATTATCCATCGCCGCCTCCTCCAGTAGTCCGAGACAAAGCCCCGTCTTGCCCGAACCCGTCATCCCCAGCACCGCGCCGTGGGTCACCAGGTCCTTGGAGTCATAGAGGGTCAGATTGTCTTCCAGCTCGCCCTTCGCCAAGTCATAGCCCCGGCCCAGGTAAAACTTCCCCAACTTCTCGTAATCAGAAACGGCAATATCCATGCCTCAGGCTGTCGCCAAAATGCAAAAAAGAGAAATCGAAAATCAAGAAAGCCTGTTCCGCACGATCACTCGGCGTCGACTTCTTCGGAAGACTCTTCACTCTGCTCTTCAGTGGGCGAATCCTCTTTGCTTCGTAGGCCTTTTAAAAATCCGCTCACCTTCCCCGCCGCTTTCTCTTTCAACTCCTCGGTCAACTTCTCCAGCCGACGGGACTTGAGTGCAATGACTTGATCCTTTCCCGTCAAATCCACTTACACGGGCTCGTAGCGCTCGTCGGTAACCACAAGATAATCCCAACGGTAGGTCAAATAGTCATCTGCCCGCGTCTTCGATTGAACCCGTCCCGAATCCGACCGTAGCTCATATTGCACCGCCCACGCAGGAATCACCGAATCCGACGAAAAGCTGACGCGAGCTTTCAGAAAAGCTTCGTGCGCAATGAAGCCTCCCACACCCAGCGCCACCAATCCATAAGCCAACAACTTTGGGAGCAGGTCTTTCGGCTGAAACCTCCGATGACCTTGACGCAGATTGGGACGCTCTTTCTTCCGCCCCACGAGCCAAAGAATCCCCCAGATAGCAAGCTCCACCAGAAGCACGACCAACTCCACGATAAGGACAATCAGCGCAATCAAGGCTTCCACCAAGGCTACAATCATCATCGGAATTGCCTCCAAACCATCCATCTGCCGAGTCTCTCTTTCGCAAGGAAAGATGAAAAGTCTCAAAATAGGAGCGACCAATTGCGGTTGACCCAGAGTAGTCAATCAAACCTCTAATTCCTTCACCCTTCCGAAGGATAGCAAGCTTCCCTATTTTCTCCCTTTCGCTATCTTTACTCTAACAACGACCCCGATGAAAATCCTGCGCCCCCTCCTCTTCTTCCTTCTAGCCCTCCCCGTCATTGCCCAAGAATGCCTCGACTTCGAGAATTTCACCTCTGGCACCATTTTCAGCGGAAGTCAGGAGAGCATCTCGTTCAACACCACCTTTCTCGCCCAGCCCAACCAGCTTCCCGGTGGCGGCTCCACCTCTGGCGGCTCGGTTTCCGTGGGACAATCGATTTCGGCCCTCAATTCCGGACAAGCTCTGAACGTGAACAATGCGGCGGTCCAAATCTGCCTCCCGGGCCTGAAGGAGGTTTCGTTCCGTTTCTCCAACCAAGGGGGCTACTTCAACTTTTCCATCGATGGCTCTTCTGTGGCCATTCCCGCCAACGAGCCTGGTTCCCTCAGTGTCAAGGGCGTCGACATCGTCATTACTGGCACCATGCCCAACAACCGTCTGACGGGCGAAATCACCCTCACCGCGCAGGACGGAACTTTCGAGTGCTTTTCAGTCGGCGGGCAAGAGTTGCAGATCGATGACATCTGCTTCCTCACCTGCGAAAACCCCAGCAGTCCGGATAGCGCGATCCCAGAGATTCATTGCGTCGAATTCGAAGACCTCGACAAGCAAGGCCCCTTCCCGATTGAGAGTTCTTACGTTGAAAATGAGATCACTTTCAAGATTAGAGAGCGCGACGGGGCCTTTGGGCAAGCAACCTCGTCCACCCTTCGCCAGGCGGGACATCTCGGAAAGGAGTTTCACTTTCAGGACAGCGGATTCAACGTGGGTTCCGATTGCTGGAGCGTGGTTAAATTTCACTTTTACACCAAGGAGCAGGTAGAGGTCACGGTGAATGGAATCACTACCATCGCATCAAGCATCTCCGCGCTAGACGGACAAATGATCGGCGACGCAATGGTCGTCATCCAAGATAACCCAACCAACTCGGGTCAAGGTATTGCTTGCTTCCTGGGGCGGATCGAAGATTTCGCAATCACGGGAAAAGACTTCTACCTCGACCACTTTTGCGTGGCTGATTGCCTACAGGATTGCATCGACTTCGAGGGCGAGAATGTCGGAACCAAATACGTCAAAGGCGACACCATCAACGAGGACGGCTTCGAACTATCGATTGCAAATCCTCAGAGCATTGACACCCCGGCTCAGATCTCCACTGACAACCATGCCTTGGGATCGGGCAATGAGCTCCTTCTCAACGCTGGAGAGATCAACTTCGGCAAAGTCTGCTTCAATGGGCTCGCCTTCCAATATGGCCAATTTACCGACAACTTCACCTTATCTATTGGTGGGGCTCAAGCCGTTGGGAATCGCCTAAGTGAGCTGGACGGCCAAACCATCGGCGATATGACTGTGGAAGTCTTTGTCACGCAAGCCCACGGCGATTGGGAACGAGGTGTCATCCGCCTCAATGGCGCAGCCAACGAGATCGCCCTTTACGCCGAGGGCCTCTACCTCGATCGGGTCTGCATCGAAGAATGCCCGGAGCCTCTCGTGGTGGGATTTGGGGAGGAGCCTCTTGGCGAAGTCTATGAGAACGGCGACACCTTCGGCGAGGACAACACCACCTTCACCGTTTGCGACTTCCGCATCAACGACGAGGGCAGCGCAACCATCACCGGGGACAACCAAACCGGCGGCACGGGACAAGCGATCGACCTCGACTTTGCTTCCCTCAAGTTCGACCTCCTCTGCGCCTCACGCCTCTCCTTCCAATTCGCCAATTTCGGAGCCAACGGAGGTCCGCAAGGTTTCGGCCTCGATGTCCGAATGGTGATCAACGGCATCAGCTCAGGGAATGTGCAAAACTTCACCGAGCTCAACGACACCAGTCTGGGAGGAGCCTATATCAGCGTGGTCTCGTCCGGCAACTCGGGCACCGTGACCATCACGGGCGATCTCGAAAGAGTGATCATCGGAGGCTTCAACATCCAGCTCGACAACCTGATGCAGACGCCCTTCACCGGGGGGCCCCAGTGCCACAACTTCAACACTTGGGACCCCAGCCTCACATACGGGATATTCAATGAAGACCTCATCTACCACGACGATGGTACCGCGATGGCATTCCTCTATTTCATCACCGTCGACGACCAATACCTTGACGGAACCGCCACCATCTCCAACACGCAATCCGCAGGAGGGAGTGGCCAGGAACTCACCTTGCTCAATTCGACCGCTTATATCACCGAGCTCTATGGTGATTGGTCCGACGTCTCGTTTCGCTTCCGTGACTTGGGACTCGCTTCCGGTCGCCAGGCCTTGCTAACAGTCAACTCTGAGACCTACAGCTATGACCTCATCACCGATTTGGACGGGCAAGTTTTTCACGCCGGGACCGACGCCGAAGTCACCGCCTCAGTCGTCAGTGAAGTCCGCGATGGAAAGATTGTCGGCATCGTCAAACTGGACGGCATCGTCAATCAAATCGCCATCGGCGGACAAGGTCTCGTCATCGACGACATCTGCGGCACCCGGCAACCCGCCCCCATCCTGATTGACAGTCAAATCGTCAGCGTGGAGCAAACTGCGCCCGGCGAGTTCACCTACATCTGGGACGTCGAAGCGCTCAATGTCCAGGACTCTGACTTCTTTGTCGGACGAAGCACCGACCTGTCCAGCTTCTCCCGCTTCTACGACCACAACGTTACGGTGCAAAGCCTCGGCAACGACCGCTACCGTGTCACCGAGACCCAACCCATCGACGTCGAAAAACGCTTCTACAAAGTTTACCTGCGGTCGTTTTAACTCACGGCACCGAAACAAGGCGATAAGAACAAGTATTCCTATCTTCCTTTCCAAAGCCTGTTACAAGGCCCTCTTACCTGTTCATCTTGGTGGGGATTTATCGTCGCCTTTTGGCCCCTGCCGATGGCGCGATTCTGTCACCTCCTCCGAGCCCAGCTTGAGGAGCCACCATGTCAAAAAAGTCCACTACCCCGTCGTCATCATTCTTCTTTAACGACCTCCCCACCCCAGCCGCGACTACTAGCCAAAAGGAAAAGAAGCCCTTTCTCAGTCTGGGAAAAATCCATCCCGATACCGCCATCGTCTACTGTGAAGGACAATTTGGCGAGATTGATGGCAAGACCGCGAACGGTCTCGTGCGCCATTCCGAAAAATACGAAATCCTCTCCATCATCGATAGTCAGCGGACCGGTCAGGACGCGGGTGCCGTGTTGGATGATGCCCCGAACGGAATCCCCATCTGCCGCGACCTTGATGAAGCCTTGGCCAAGGCAAATCATACCCCACGCTATTTCATCTACGGAATCGCTCCTGCCAGCGGATTGCTGTCGCCAGTGGAGCGAAAGCTTCTTCTGCGAGCAATCTCGCGAGGAATGAACCTCGTTAACGGACTCCACGAGTTCCTCAACGACGACCCCGAGTTCGCCGCTGCTGCCGCACGGGCAAAGGTCACCATCCGCGATGTGCGACAGCCCCGGGATAAGAAAGATTTACGCGTCTTCAGTGGCCGAATCTCCCAGGTCACCTGCCCCCGCATTGCCGTGCTCGGCACCGACTGCGCCATCGGCAAGCGCACCACCGCTACCATTCTCGCCAGCGAATTAAAGAAGCGTGGAATCAAAGCCGTAATGATCGGCACGGGTCAAACCGGCATTATCCAGGGCGCGCGCTACGGGCTGGCTCTCGATGCCGTCCCCTCCCAATTCTGTGCTGGGGAACTGGAAGCCACCATCGTGGAAGCCTTCGAAAACGAGGCTCCCGATGTCATCCTCATCGAGGGACAAGGCGCCCTCAGCCACCCCGCCTACTCAACTTCCAGCTTCATTCTACGGGGAAGCTGTCCCCACGGAGTCGTGCTCCAACACGCGCCCGCGCGAAAGCACCGCTGCGACTTCGAGACGATGCCCATGCCCACCCCGGCATCGGAAATCAAACTCATCGAGACCTTCTCCGACACCAAAGTCATCGGCCTCACTATCAATCACGAAGACATGAGCGACGCCGAGGTCACCACGGCCATCGAACACTTCGAAAGCGAGCTCGGCATCCCCGCGACCGACGCCCTCACCCGTTCACCAGAACGCTTGGTCGAGATGGTTCTCGCGGCCTTTCCCCAACTAGGGGGTTCCCCATCAACATAGCCCCCTTAGCAGCTCCCCGCCTGGAGATCGACCTAGGCAAGATCCACCACAACGCCGTCACCCTCGTGGACCGGCTTCATCAGCGCGGCATCTCCGTCACCGGCGTCACCAAGTCGACCTTGGGCTTGCCAGAGATCGCACGAACTTGGCTGCGGGCGGGCGTCCGGGGTTTGGGTGACTCGCGCTTGCAAAATATTCAGCGCATGAGGGCTGCCCACGTCTCGAGCACCATGACCTTGCTCCGCTCTCCCATGCCGAGCCAAGCCAACCAAGTGGTCACCCAGACCGAGGTTAGTCTCAATACCGAGCTCGACGTCATCACCAGTCTTTCCAAAGCCGCACAGAAAAACAATTGCGTTCATGGCATTGTTCTGATGGTGGAATTAGGCGACCTCCGCGAAGGCATCATGCCTGAGCTGTTAGAAAAAACCGTCCGCACCGTTCTCAGCCTTCCCAACATCCTCTTCATGGGAATCGGCACCAATCTCGCCTGTCGCAGCGGAGTCTCTCCCGACGCGACAAATATGGGGCAGCTCTCCTCTCTCGCCGACTCGCTGGATGCCACCTTCGGCCCCATCGTCAACACTGTCTCAGGAGGCAATTCCGCCAATCTCATCTGGGCCCTCAGCGGAAACAACACCGGCCGCATCAACAATCTCCGTCTTGGCGAAGCGCTTCTGTTAGGCTGCGAACCTCTACACCGCACCGTCATCAAGGGCCTGCACCCCTCGGCCATCACCCTTTTCGCCGAAATCATCGAGCTGAAGACCAAACCCGCCCAGCCTTGGGGAAAACTTGCCCAAGCGGCCTTCGGGGAAGTTCTCCCTGGCAGCCAGAGAGGCACCATCACCCAAGCCATTCTCGCCATCGGTCGCCAAGACACCGACCCCGACGGCCTGACTCCCCCACCCGGCATCAAGATCCTCGCCGCCAGCAGCGACCACCTCGTCGTCGACGTCAGCAACTACCGCAGCAGTCTGCAAGTCGGCAGCGAAATCCCCTTTCAGCTCGACTACAGCGCCCTCCTCCGCGCCATGACCTCCCCCTTCATTTCGCAGATCCTAAAAAAGCCCGATCCGAATCGCATCGCGAGCAAGGCCGGCGCCTTCGTATCCCCCTTACCATGACGCCCCTTCATCGCATTCAGAATCCCCTTTTCAGCTCTCATTCGAGGGCAATGCCAACATCCCCAATCATCTCGCTTCCTAAATGACCGCTCTTACGAAAAAGCTTCGGGGTCGGCTTGCTCTAGGGGCTAGCCGGAGAGGCAATTCGCCTCCAAAGAAAAAAATGGTGCGCACGAGAGGAGTCGAACCTCCACGCCCATCGACATAAATCTCTCATTATAAGCAACATAAGGAACCAAAAACGTCCTCACACACGCACAACCATCCCCAGTGTTGTAGATTTTGTTGTCACTAAACTCTCAGCACAGTTCGCTTAAGACTAAATAGAGCCAGAATCTTCAATACCCGAAATGATATTCACACCAGCACTCAGCAGCTCCTCCTTCAAGCCTGCACGCTCTTCCTTGTGAATTCCAGCGTCCGTGACAAGGCAATCCACCGAATCGAGATTCGCAAAAGGACTTGCCCCCAAGGAAAAATCCCGTGTGATTTTAGAGGAATCAGCCGTAACGATCTTGAAATCTGCGCAGGCTAGAAAATGACTCTTCACCATGGCCTCCTCTACCCCGTAACAGGTGTAAGCAGCAGTAGACCCAAGGATCAAATTGGTCGCGGCAACAACAGCGACGTCCAATTTTAAGTCCCAAGCATTCATGCACTTTATCGCCAACTCTCCGGTCACAGAATCTGACAAATTCCGAATCTGCCCCCCTACCACGAAAACTTCGAATGGATAACGCAAGCCTCCAAGCACCTCGAAATGGGTCATGCAATTCGTGAAAAATCTTAATCTTGAAAGCGTGGAGCAGGGAATCTTCGCTCTAGAAACCAACCTACAAACAGCCTCATTTGTCGTGCCGGAGTCCGTGCCCAAGACCCTCACGTTTTTGTCCCAGAGCTTACTCAGTTCTTTTTCCACTGAACAGGCACCAATCTCTTCATGCATTAGTTCCTCTCGGGAATAGAAACGCTTTGTATTCGCCCCCTCATTGAGACTACTTTGCTCTGGACCTAAAAGCATTGACGCTACTACCCGAGCAATCTGCGCTTTTTCCTCTTGTTTTTTGTTTTTTCGGACACGCAGAGTCTGAGGAACATGCGCGTTCTCGCGGAAAATCATGCCGTTTTCCGAAACAATATTGAGCCCGTAATCAACAAGATGTTCAACATCAGCCTGTATGGAGTTTACGCCGAGTGACTCTCCAAACTTCTGACGAAGGTCCCCGTGCTTAACAAAGCCTTTTTGATCAATCTCTCTCAAAATATAGGCTCGTCGGTCTTTTGGCTTAGACATATTAAGAGCCGACTACACCAGAGAAAGAAGCAACTCAACAAAAATCCTGAATAAAAACACTCACGAAAAGCGCAAAATCGGGACCGAAATCAACCATTAGTAATTTTTCTGAACAATATTAACAGTTTTGTTCAAAAATAAATTTACAACTCCATTTTCATGATTCAGCTTTTCTCCATGCACACCGGAAAACTAATTGCAGCACTCGGGGTCATTGCTTTCGGCCACGTAGACGCACAGTCGTTCCCCCCCGCTTCTGGAGGGCACTTCTCCTCACCAACCGGACCAGCTCCATCAGTAACGATTGATGTTGATGGAGAACTCCAGACAATCCGGATGGAGAGCTCGTCTTTCGGCGCACCATATTCACTGGCACCACTCAAACCTCTAACATTACCCGAGAACATTGTAATTTCTAATCGCTCACACTCTGGAGCAATCCACCTGACCTGGGAGGCTCAAGAGTTCCCTCGCTTGAACTATGCCATCTACCGCTCTCTTGACGTATTTACAGATGACCCAGAACTCATCGGCCACTCTGACTCGGGGTCCTTTATCGATACCGAGGCTCAAGCCGACACTCTTTACTACTACCGAATTCAACCCGCGAGATCAGACCTAGGTCGATACGGAGGACTCACTGAGCCTCAGCTGGGGTTTTCTACCACGCCACACGATGCAGGGAACCAACAACTGATTCTACACCTCAACACGACGGACACCCCGGTGGTTGATCGCTCAGGTTTTGCGCCAGTGGTTTCAGTCACCCAAAATGGCGCAACCTCCCTGAACGTTGTCGAAGTGGCTCAATACGAAGAGCTGAACATCTCGACCGATGAATTCACCATTCATTTAGAGCTCGCCTTAAACGAGCTTGGTGAGGCCCTTCCAGTTCTCGAGCAAAGCGGCATGAAGCTAACTCTGCAAGGTTCGGGATCGGGAACCTCGCTCCTAGGTTACTTTGGAGAAAGCCAGACCTCAGAGTTTGAGATTGGATTGGCTGGTCAACAAACACAATCCATCTTTCTCATCGCTGAAAGCGGCCAAGTTCAAGTTTTCCTCAATGACTCAGCAGTAGCCTCCGCATCATTCGCCCAAAATCTCCTACTCCCCTCAACAGAGCCACTTCAGCTCTATTTTGGAGCCTCTCTCCAGACAAAACCTAAGACTTTAGAGATTTACAGGAGACCTCTTCATGAAAACGAAAGGCAGATCATCGCCTCAAATTCATCTGCTGTCTTGTTCCTTAGTCCCTCGACTATTTCCGAAAATGCTGAACCAACGATTGTGGGCGCACTCACTCTTTCTAGTAGTCCGAACGCGACCTTTCAACTTTTAGGGGATCCATCCTACTCCTTCGAAATCGTTGGCAACCAAGTCAGAACGACCCAACCAATCGACTACGAACACTTCCCGCTAGTTACTCTCACCGTCCAGGCCACTCCCAATTCAGCTTCTCCGGTGGTTCTGCAAACAATTGTCCAAGTCTTAGACCAGCAGGACAGTTCACCTACCGCCCTTGAAGAAAGACTGGTTTTTGGAACGAATCCAAACGAGCTGGACTCTGACAACGATGGCTACTCTGACCTCAATGAGATTTTTTACCTTGGAAGCGACCCCACTCAACCAAACAACCCCTTTGAAGTAAACCTCATAAGAAACGATGATGGAGTCTTCCTTGAATTTGAATCACGTTTAAGTGGCCTGACGTTTTTCAACATCAGAGGTAATGCGAGTCTCTCCGCACCGTGGTTTAGCATTCCAGTAGGTCACGATTTATCTGCGCTCTCCTACAACGGTGCTACGTTTAAAGAGGAAGCTTTCTCCATTTCTAACTTTTCTCCATATTTTGAGAGTCGAAACCAACCACAAGTCTTTCGTTCCGAAAATCTGCAACATCTCGAAGAAGACGGAAAGCTCTTCGCATACGTGGATGTCAATTGGTATGACTTTTCCGAAATCCCGCAGATTCTAAATTGGGACTCAGACGGGGACGGACTCTCAAACGCCGCAGAAAGCTTCCTCAACCTGTCGACCACCCTTAGCGACACTGACGGTGACGGCCTCACCGATTTAGATGAAATCATTGCGGGAACTAACCCGCACGATCCTGCAGACGGATACATCCCCTTCCCCCAGCAAGAGCTTGACCCTGTCGCCAACCGGGAACTGGGATTCCCTATACCCAATCAAAGTAGCTCTTCTCAACTGACTCTAGTTCTCCCTACCGGACAGATTATCTCTGTCGATCAAACCTTACAACCACGCCAATAATTCATGAAGATCGCACAAAGCATTCTACTAGCCACCATCCTCTGTCTCTCAGGCATTTTCATTGTTTTGCTTTTCACAAAACAACCCAACGACGACGCCATCTCAGAAGACAATAAGCAGTTAGCTGAGACTATCTCACCAACCGCACGAGGAGCAGAAAACCTCTCAGTAATTTCCGGCATGCTTCCACAGCTCGATTCTGAAACCCAAATCACTTCCGATATTGACCTCACGGAACACCAGAGCGTGATCGCTGAGCGTTCCCCAGCAAACGTTGTTCCCCTAGCTGCCACGTCGCAAGAAACGACACCCTCTAACAACCAAGTAGAGCCCCCGAAATCAATCGTCCGCTCATTTTCTTCTCTCGAAGAAAACCCCTCTGCAACTCCAGGAACCCGAGAACACCAACAACTCGTTAACGAAATGATTCGCAAGCGAGTTCAGCGGCTCAAGCAATAATTTCACTCGGAAACAACAATGCAAAATATTCTAAAAAATACTTTCCTTAAGGTAGCAGTAGTCGCTCAAGCCTTGCTTCCCCTCAGCGCTCAAGTTGCTGAGGTCGGAACCCTTCCCGGTGACTTCATGGTCGATAATACCGGAAGAGCCAATTTTTCTATTCCTCTCGCTCTTCCCTCGGGAACAGCAGGCATGGAACCTTCCCTCTCATTCGACTACTCCAGCCAAACAAGTAACGGCTATTTGGGAGTAGGCTGGAAACTTGGAGGCATCCAATCCATCACTCGTTCGTCTTCCACTTGGATTCACGACGACGAACAAATCGACAGCGTAGATTTTGATGAACTTGACCGCTTCATGCTAAATGGCGAAAGGCTCAATCTGGTCAACGCTAGCTCAAGCTACGGAGCCGACCAATCTGAATACCGCACCGAAGTTGAAAGCTTCACAAAAGTCATTGCCTTTGGAAGTGCGGGAAACGGCCCAGTATCTTTCAAGGCATGGACCAAGTCTGGACTCATTCTCACTTTTGGAGGAACTGAGGACTCAAAGATTGAAGCCAGTAATCGCTCTGATGGCAGCATCCTCGAATGGGCTCTCTCCAGAATCGAAGACACAAGCGGCAACTATATAGACTTCAGCTTTAACGAAACTGATGCCGAAGAAGGCACGAGCGAATACTACCTTGTCAGAATCTCTTACACTGGAAATGAGAACGCTGGTCTCGCGCCCTATCATTCAGTCGAGTTTCAATACGAATCACGACCAGACACCAGAAGCAGCTATGGCGGCGGCTCAGGAGTATCCCTAACCAAACGCTTAAAGCGCGCAGTCATTTCAGCTGAGTCAAACCCTCTCAGTTTCTACGAACTCAACTACGTGCAAAGTCCGGCGACCGGACAGAGTGTCATCGACTCAATCCAACTATTTTCAGGGTCACCAAGCAGCCGGAAGAACTCCTACCTAAACCCCACCCTGTTCGAGTGGCAAAGCTCGCCCAACATCAGTCCTGGCTGGGTCCAAACCTCCACGCTTGATTTTCAAAACGACCTCCGGAGTTCTGACTTCAAAGACCAAGGGATGCGCATTGCAGACTTCGACTCCGACGGACTCCCCGATTTTTTAGCTGGCCTCTCAGGCAGTCGTGAAGCGATCAAGAATACAGGGGCTGATTTTTCATCGCTCACAGGTTCAGACTACACCCCCACCTTCGACTTCACTGACAGCTCCGAGCGGGACCTAGGTTACCGGACTGTTGACGTCGATGGCGACCAAATGGTCGATGTTTTGTTCAGTCGAAATGGCAGTAAAGCGGCCTTCCGAAACAACGGCACCGGATTCGAAACAGCACCTTCCACTTGGCTCCTTGCCGACGAAATCGTCGATAGTAACTACATTCCCTACGGACGCTTCGTCGAGCTAAACGGAGATGGACTTCCAGACTTCGTCAATCTTCAACAACGCAGAGCTTACATCAACCTCCATGGCGAAAATCAAGGTTCCGCCAATGTTTGGGACTTGGCCACAAATTACGCCATCCCATCCGACATTCCCAATAGCTCAAGTCAACTCGGAGCAATCCGCCTTATCGATCTGAATGGTGATGGTCTCAGCGACATTCTCTATTCTTACCAAAGCGGAACAACGCTAACCAGCATCTCCTACCTCAATTCAGGAGGTGGATGGGTATCAGCCCCAAGTTACAACCTGGCTCAAGCGCTGTCTGACTCCAGCAATGGTGAACAAGGAATTCGCTTCTGCGATCTCAATGGCGATTCTCTCCCCGATTACATCTTCCACCACGAGACTTCCGGTTCACAAACCCAAAAAGGAGCTTACCTCAACAGTGGAACAGGCTGGATTTCTGCAGCTACCTTCATTCCCCCTCTGCTTGTCAGCTCCAACTCCACCGATAACCGGAATGATCACGGAAGCTATTTTGGAGACCTCAATGGTGACGGTCTGGATGACTTCATTCTTTCCAACGAAGGCATTGATGGAGGTTCAGCTCAAAGCGCCACCTACCTGAATACCGGCAAAGGTTGGTCAACCGAATCAGCAAACGACTACGAGCTTCCACATCCACTCGTGAACAGCGAGCAAAAGAGCTATGGTGCCACCTTCCTCGATGCCGACGGAGATGGTGATATTGACTTTCTTTACGCCCACGATGGGACACGCGAACTCTTCCTGAATACCGTTAAGCGCGACGTCATGGTCTCAGCTCAAAACGGCTTCGGGGAAGAAACATCAGTAGACTACACAACAATCGCCGGCAGTAACAACCTCGTATATACCAAAGGCAACGGCGCTCAATTTCCTATCGTCGATCTTCAGACCCCTCTTTTTGTCGCAAGCTCAATCACCAAGGAAGACGGAGTCGGAGGTCTCTACCGTTCCGTTTTCTCCTACATCGGTGCTCGCTCCCATTCACAAGGCCGTGGCTTCCTAGGCTTCCAAACTTTTGAAAGCTTGGATGAGAGGAGGGGCATTTCCACAATCGAGACCCTTTCCCAAGTCTTTCCTCACATTGGCATGGTGAGTCAGTCAGAGGAATACATTGACCTCTCTCCCAGCCAAGATGGAAGCGACCTCCAACTTCTCTCTCAATCTTCGAACACTCTCAGAAAGGTTCAAATCGTCCACGACGATACCGTCAATCCTTCCCTCTCGACGTATTGGCCGGTCGTTTCCTCTTCCACTGAGCATTCCATCGTCTTCGTTGATCCAAATATCGAAGCAGAGGCTCAACCCTCGGCCAGTCAAGTGCTTGAAAAGCCTGACTCCACCACCACCACATACTTTCAAGGTCTCACTTCGAACTATCCCACGGACCCAACCTCTGAACTTGCCGCTTCCGGAAGTAGCTTCTTCGGCAACATCTCACGCATCGATATCGACTATGGCGATGGAATCCACAGCGACACCACTCTCAATCTCTACTCCCCCGCCAACACCTCCTCTTGGATTCTCGGGCGTCTTATCCAATCCAGACGACTGGCTTTTAAGGGGTCAGAAGTCAGGCAACGCGTTTCTGCCTTCGGCTACGACCCTGTCACTGGGTTACAGACCAGCGAAACAATCGAGCCGTCGACTATTCTCGATGATGGCTTTGTTGCTTCAATTACAAGTGATTTCACCGCTAAGACCCTCCAAACACGGTATCAACGCGACGGCTTCGGAAACATTGAGCGCACCTACCTCAGTGGAACCGCGTTGCCGGAGTATCTAGCCTCACGCAACTACTTCGACCCAAAAGGCCGCTTCGCTACCAAAACCGAAAATGCCCTCGGCCACCCTGCATACACCTCTTTCCATCCCAGCTTCGGAGAAATTACTCGAGCGGAAGACGCCAACGGACTTCAGACTATCTTCCACTACACCCCTTTTGGCCTCCTCCTTCGTAGCGACCGACCTGACAAGACAAGCACCTCCATTTCCCGCGAGTGGTGCTCCGAGAGTGAGCCTGGCACATACAAAATCCGAACCGAGACCACTGGTCAGCCATTTCAAATTGAATACTACGATCACCTCCAACGGAAAGTCCTCACCGCTGTCGAGGGTCCCGACGGTAGGATTATTCAAAACTACAACCGCTATAACGCGAAGGGCGAAGTAAAAGCCGTCTCCGAGCCTCACTTTGAAGGCAGCTTTAACACCTACGAGACTCAATCATTCCAGGACGCATTAGGCAGGACCTATAAAACCCAAGCTCCAGACGGCACCCTTGTCTACCAACTCGATGCAGGCCTTCGCCAAATCGAACTGCGCAAATACAATCACCTCAACGAGATCACCCGCACCCTGAGCAAAACAACAGTTCTCAATGCCAAGGGTCAAGCCTCGGAGGTTATTGATACCGAGGGCAACGCTATCACTTTTGGCTACACCGCCATTGGAGATCTTGCTTCCAAACAAGCACGTGACAGCTCGGGCGAGCTTCAACCCCTTCAAAACAATCTCTACGACGACCGCGGCTTCCTTCGCGAGACCCGGGACGCCGACATGGGATTTCGGCAATATCAATACTCTGCCGAAGGAGACCTGAAGCAGGAAACCGATGCCAAGAATCAAGTCACTCGCTACGACTATGATATTCTCAGACGCCCCACCGATACATTCTTTGACGGCTCAACTAGCGACCCGAATGACGATGAAAGTCACCATTGGCGCTACGACTCCACCGCCAACTACAACAATGCAGGGCGCGGCCTCATTGGAGCGAAATCCTTCGAGTTCGTCCAAGACTCGAATGGCCAAACCACCTTCATCCAAGCCTACGCCTTCGACCAATTTGCCCGTCCAATCTTCGAGATACATCAAGTCGATGGCAAAGAGTTTCTCACTCAACGCACCTTCGATGCTCAAAGCCGGCTCGAGACCCAGCAATTCAGTTGGCGCATCCGGGCCTTCGAACAAAGCAAGTCTGACCGCCGCTGGGAGAAATATGGTTTCAAGAATATCCGCACGGACAGTGGTTACATCACCGAGGTCACCAATCTGGGAGGCGTCAGCTGGTGGAAAGCTGACCCTTCGGATATCAATCCACAAGGACAGTTCAAAGAATTCAAGCTCGGGAATGGAGTCGAAACTTTTCAGACCTTCGATGACCAAAATCATTTTTTACAATCCATTCAGTCTGTCTTTTTTGATGACATAAACGGAGGCGTCAAACGCGTGCAGGACTGGTCCTTCAGCTTTGACGGTCACGGCAATCTCAAGTTTCGCACTGACTCACGAAACACCAACAATCCCCTACGCGAGTCCTTTGACTATGACCTCCTTGAACGATTGACTCACATCGGTAGCCCTCTCACCGGAGGTCAACTAGAGGAGGTCGCAAGCTACGATCCCTATGGTCGCATCAAGACTAAAAACGATGTCACCCGCAATCCAGGCAGCGAATATATTTACGACGAAGAACATTTCCATGCTGTCGAATCAGCTGGTGACCTGAGGCTAGATTACGATGCCAACGGCTGCATGACCCAACGCACCGATACCCGGACTGGACGAACCAATTTTACTTGGAACGGATACTCCAAACCCCGCAGTATCCTCAAAGGCAACACCGGCTCACTCTTCACCTACGGCCCGTCACGTCAAAGGGTCACACATACCTTGCGAAAAGGCGGTGTAGATTCCACCAAGAAGGTCTATATCGGAGGCCTTTTTGAGCAGGAGCAGGAAAGCGTTAATGGCGCATGGCAGACCAAGACCACTCGAGTCTACATCCCAACCCCAACTGGAGTCGTAGGCGTCTATCATCGCAAGGCAGATGATTCGACTCCGACTTACCCGAATGCTCAGCCCTATGCACCTGACGGCTATCGTTACTATTTCCACCGAGATCATCTCGGCTCCGTAGATGCCATCACCCGAGAAGACATCTCCATTGCTGAGGACTTCGTTGAAGTTCTTAGTTACAATGCGTGGGGTCAGCGACGTGATGCCCAAACTTGGCAAATTCTAACTCCAGACCATCAACCCGGACGCCCCACAGATCAGGGCTTCACTGGCCACGAAATGCTGGATGATCTCGCCCTCGTTCACATGAATGGTCGCATCTACGATCCATATTTGGGTCGCATGCTGTCTGCCGACCCTAACATTCCTGACCCAACAAATCTCCAGAGCCATGATCGCTACAGCTACGTTCTTAACAACCCCGTCAGCTACACCGACCCATCAGGATACTTCTTCAGAAAAATTTTCAAAGCTGCCTCAAGCTTCTTTCAAAAATTTCGTTCTACCATTATCAGTGTTGCCCTCAATGCGATACCAGGAATAGGACAATACCTGGCAATCGCTTACAACACCTACGAGGGCTTTCGTAAAGGAGGGATACGAGGAGGACTAATAGGCTTCGCTTCATCATTAATTGGCAGCGCCTCGAAACTCTCTTCTAATTTGTGGAATAGTTTAAACATTAGTCCAGGCTTAGGGGGAGCACTAGCAAATGGAGTTTTCACCATCGCAAGCGGAGGGAATGCTCTGACATCAATACTACAAGGGGCCACAAGTTCACTTTTAGGCAACGCAAGTCAAAGCATTAAATTTCTAAGTAACAACTGGATCGGTCGAATTATAAAATCAGCTATTATCGGGGGTACTTCCTCAGTTATCGGGGGGCAGAAATTCGCAAACGGGGCTCAATCCTCTGCATTTCTGCAAATATTCCAACATTCAAGAACTTCATCCAACACAGAATCTGAAGGCTACACTATAAATAATAGCGACAATAGAAGAGATAGCATTCCGAGCGGAGTCACAAAAATATTTAGACGGCTTTTAGGATTTGACTCAAGTATTGACATTGGCGACGTGCAGTTCGATATAATAGGAGGAACAGAAAAACAACGCTCAGATACAATCACATCAATTGGGCACATTTTCAGTACACCGAGAGGCCAACAAATGCTATCGACACTGCAAAGAAGAAATGGATTTTTAGGACTATTCCCGCAAAGCTTTAACGTAGACTTAAGAGTTTCCAACAACGCTTTCACTTTCACTCATCATGACACGATATACGTTGACCCAGCATTAAGCACAAACATTCTCACCACCCAAGGCTGGATGCCAGCCTCGACCACCCGAATAATTGCGCACGAGTTAGGCCACGCAATCATGGGGGATCGAGATAACGGACCATTAAATTTGCACAACACTATACGCAACGAGAACCCGATTATGAACTCATTAGGACAACCCTCTCGCATAAGGTATTGAACATGAAAAATCTCATCTTTGTGATACTTACCTCACTGTTATCGATTTCCGCCTGCTCCAAACAGAAAACACAAATGTATCAGACAGTATTCTACGTCCCGATGAATGCCGAAACCTTTACTCCCATCACCGAGAATAACATCGAAGAAAAAGGAACAAAGAAAAAATCACGGTCAAAAAAACATAATTTCCACAATTTTATACACCAACTTCATTTGCGTGGAGTTCCCGGAAAAATCGATAGCGACAAAATTCGGGTGAAATACATTTTTAAAGATAAATTTGTATTAATCGACTCTTCAGGAGTCATACTAATAGACGGAGTCGAAAAAAGAACAGACAAACATGGAATCAAATCTATCGAGAAATTTATATTACATTTTTTCCGATGAACCACCTCGGCACTTCTCACCCGCAAGCAAACAGGTCACATGAAATGAACCATCGCCACTGAGAGGCAATCAAAACACCTAACTTCCCATGAGAAAATCATTTTCAATCATTTTCCTTCCACTTCTCTTCAATTTATACGCTCTTGATTTTGCCACCGCCGAGTTATTCTGCTACAGTAGCAAGCTAACTAAAAAAGACGGAACAGCTTTCCAAAATGGCCAATATCAATTGAGCTTCCATATCTGGGACAACCAAAATGCAGGAGGATTCCTCTGGGGAAGAAGTCTTCCAGTCCAACTCGTCGATGGAAACTTCAACACCCTGTTAGGAGACAATACCGGAGCGACCATTCCGTCCGCTCGATTCAATCAAATCGCTGACGCATTTTCTCTCCCCGAAACTTTTATCGAAGTCACCATCGAGACCCTTCCTGACGGTTCTACGTCGGCCTCAGGCACGGCAACCTTCCCTCGTCAACGCATTGCCTCCGGCGCCTATTCCTTTAGAGCCAAGAAAGCGGACAATGGAGTCCCAGTAGGCACCGTCGTCGCGTTTGCAGGAGTCAACGTCCCCGAAGGCTGGATGCTCTGTGACGGCACCGCCTTAGACCGGACCGAACATCCCGAACTCTTCGCCGCCATCGCCACCGCCCACGGGGCCCCTTCCGAATCAACCTTCAACCTCCCCGACTACAGAGGCCGCTTCCTCCGCGGCGTCGACGGCCCCGACGGCCCCGACGGCACCAACTCCGACCGCGACCCCGACTCGACAACTCGAACCGCCATGGCTTCCGGAGGAAGCGCAGGAAACGCCCCTGGCAGCGTTCAAGCTGACGACTTCAAAGCTCACCGACATCTCACAACCAGACACGATAACGCCAATACTGTAGACTTGGATTCACCAGACGAGACCATCGCTCGCCAAAGATATCAGGGCCAACCCGGCCTTCACAACGCAAACTTCGAGTATGATTTGGGCGGTCATACCGAAGAACCGAATGTAGGACGCACCAGTCAATCTGGAGGAGCAGAAACCCGACCCGCCAACGCTTACGTGAATTACATCATCAAATACTGAAAAAAAATTATCCGAACCATGCATGCACTCTCCATTACTTCTCTCTTTCTTCTATTCTTCACCTTACCCTCATTCAATTTAAAAGCCTCCGAGGTTTTCAACTACAGCGGAAAACTAAGGAACGAAAGCAGCGTGGCTTTCGAGAGCGGACAATATGAACTAGGCTTCCGGATCTGGGATAGCCAATCAGACGGACAACTGCTTTGGGGAAGGACTCTTCCCGTTCAAGTGCTTGACGGCAGCTTCAACGTCTTATTAGGAAACGACTCAGGCAATCCGATTTCTGGAACTCGGTTCAATTACATTGGCGATGCGTTTTCTTTACCGGAAACCTATATTGAAATTTCCATCGTTGCCCTCCCTAACGGAGCGGCACCTAGCTCAACTTCAGCAATCTTCCCACGACAACGCATCGCCTCCACCGCCTATTCTTTTCGCTCAGAAAGCGCTGAAAGCGCAGACAATGGCGTGCCTCCCGGCCTAGTATCCCCCTTTGCTGGGGCAAGCCCCCCAGAAGGCTGGCTGCTCTGCAACGGTCAAGAATTGAATCGCATCGATTACCCGGAACTCTTCGCAACAATAGGAACTGCGCACGGAACCTCTTCGGAAACAACTTTCAATCTCCCCGACTATAGAGGCCTCTTCCTCCGAGGTGTCGACGGCCCTGACGGCACCAACTCCGACCGTGACCCCGACTCCGCCACCCGAATAGCTATAGCACCCGGCGGCAACACCGGCAACACCCTAGGCAGCGTCCAGGATGACTCATTCAAGGCTCACCGTCATTTTATAGCTTCCACACAAGCACCAATTTCAGGAGATGACGGTGATCTTGTTACCCAAGCTGGAACCCTTGTTTGGAGACGCGTGAATTCAAATGGCGGTTTAGGAGGATTCCCTGATCTTGCTTACGAATTTGGCGGAAACGATGAAGAGGCAACAGTTGGAGAAGCAAGTCTTTCAGGGTCAAATGAAACACGGCCCAAAAATGCCTATGTTAATTACATCATCAAATACTAATTCATTTTTCTAACTCAATGAAATTCATCTTCAAAAAATTTACGACAATCTTTCTTATCGGTTTACTCTCGATATCGGCTTCCGCCTCCGAACTCTTCAACTACAGCGGTAAACTCACTGAAGAAAATGGCAACTCCCTACAAGACGGACAATACCAGCTCACATTTCGCATCTGGGACAACCAAACTGGAGGAGAACTCTTGTGGGGACGAACTCTTCCCGTTCAACTTGTCAATGACGACTTCAACGTCCTACTAGGGAACGATACCGGACAAGCCATCCCGTCAACCCGCTTCAACCGAATCGGAGATGCTTTTTCCCTCTCTGAAACCTTCGTTGAAGTATCGATTGTATCTCTCCCGGACGGAACACCATCTGCAGCAACCTTTCCTCGCCAACAGATTGCATCAGCAGCCTATGCCTTCAATTCGCAGAGAGCTAGGACTGCTGATAACGGAACACCCTCGGGAGGAATTATCGCTTTCGGCGGACAAGTAGCCCCTGAAGGTTGGCTGCTTTGCCATGGTCAAGAACTGAACCGAAACGACTATCCCAAACTCTTCGCCGCAATTGGAACCGCACACGGAACCTCCTCCGAAACCACCTTCAACCTACCTGACTATAGAGGCAGCTTCTTGCGCGGCGTCGATGGTCCAGACGGCACCCCATCCGACCGCGACCCAGACTCATCCAGTCGAACTGCGATGTCACCTGGTGGAACTGAGGGCCTAAACGTAGGAAGCGTTCAAAACGATGCATTCCAAGGACACTTTCACAGAGTTGCACTTGGCTCAAGTCGAGGCGGAACCAAGGGAGGGTCATCTCTTGATGACTCAAACAATATGGATGTGATCGACAGCAACGGTGAACAAGTCTTCAAGACTTGGCATACAGCAACGGAAGTTGAAACCGATTTCACAAATGGTGAGCCTCGAACTTCATCTGAAACTCGCCCCTCAAACGCCTATGTAAACTACATTATCAAATTCTAAATATGAAACAACAACACACAATCTCCCTATTTTTCACAGTCCTCCTTTCTGGAATTTCAGACCTTTGCTCAAGCACTCCTGAAATTTTCAACTACAGTGGCCGTCTCACACAAAACGACGGTAAACCAATGGCTGACGGAATCTATAAAATCGGCTTTCAATTTTGGGACAACGAGACGGGAGGAGACCTACTCTGGGGTCGGAGCATCGACATCAGTATCACTGATGGTAATTTTCACATCCTCCTGTCCAATGAGGGAGGCGAAACTATTCAAGGAAGTCGATTTAATCGTCTCTCAGACACATTCAACCAATCCTCCACTTTCATCAGTATAACAATCTTAGACCTTCCTGATGGAACTCAACCAAACCCACAAAGCGCGACCTTTCCTCGAGAACAAATTGCTTCCACGGCTTATGCTTTCAGAGCCCTCCACGGGGTTCCAACTGGCACGGTCGTTGCATTTGCAGGAACAACTGCACCGGAAGCTTGGATTCTCTGTGACGGAAGCCCTCTCGATAGCGTGGCAAATCCAGAGCTTTCCAACCTCTTTACGGTAATCGGAACAACTTACGGAGGTGATAGCGCTTCAAACTTCATGGTCCCAGATTTGAGAGGACGTAACATACTTGGTGTCGGCCAAGGAAATACAGCCGAAGGGCAACAAACAGGAAGCTTGAGAACTTTAGCTGAAAAAGGAGGCGCTGAAACTCACACTTTAGCTGAGAATGAGCAAAATTTTAAACAGCTCTATTGGGACGCAGTCTCTGAGCATTCAAAACGAGGCTGGAACGATGCTTTGGTTCCATTGGACGGCTCCTACTCTCCATGGATTCAAATAGCTCGCGCAGGTGCAGGTGACCACGCAAGCCACAGGCTTAAATATAACAGCGGTCCACCAGCGGTCCCCCATCACAACATGTCACCCTTCCTAGCATTGAACTTTATCATTAAACTCTGAGATAGGAACAGGATGCCGTTTCAGAATTTTCGCTTTCAATCATAGAAGCATGTAACCGTCGCAACGTTATCAACAAGTTTCACACTGCTCAAAGCTCGTAAAATTTGAACTAAACCTACCGGCGCCTTCATCCTTCCGGGTTGTCATGGCGTCGATCTTCAAGCGAAAACAATCTCCCGTATTCTATGCGGCCTTCAAAGGGGCCGACGGGAAGCGTGTTTACCGCTCGACAGGGACCAAGGTAAAGCGAGAGGCACAAGCCATCGCAGTGGAATGGGAAAAAGAAGAGGACAAACTTCGCAAGTCCTACTCATCAAAACATCGTGTTGTTGCCGAAATCGTCGCAGAAATCAAACGCCTAGCCAACGAAGGCGAGCTTACTGAAGCTCATGCCCGAAAGGCAGTCTCAGACATCTATCAGCACTACAGTGGCCAAGAGCTAAAAATCTCCTCCATTAAAGAATGGCTCTGGGAGTGGAGCAAAACGCATAGTCCTACCGAGTCTTTTGCAGCAACCGAAAGCAGAAATCGCAGTATTCGCCACGTTCTCGAAGCTCTTGGTAAGAAAGCTGATAAGCGCCTCGACCTCATCACCACCGAAGACCTAGAAGAAGTCAAAGCTTGGCTTGCCGTCCAAAAGGCAAGAGGAGGGCGCACCGTTAAAAAATCAACTCAAAACCACAAACTCGGCCATCTGCGGGGGGCCTTTCGAGAAGCCTTTGATCGAGGCAAAATCTCGAGAAATGTCGCAGCCCCCATTAAGAACTTTCCTCCAACCGACAGCGAAATCATCGGTGAATTCGATCATGAGGAATTAGTAGCCCTTATCAATGCTGCCGAGGGAGAATGGAAAGCGGGTATCATTCTTGCAGCTCACACAGGTCTAAGACGGGAGAATATTATTCGCCTCAAATGGACCGAAGTTGCTTTATCCGAAAGAAAACTCCACGTCCGCCTCGTCAAACAACGCGACGGGAAAAAACCAAAAGTTGGCAGCATTCCCCTGACCACCGACGCCTTTAACGCTGTTTCCCGCCAAGTTGGAAAGAACGAAACCTACGTTTTCGATGAACTCTCCAAGTTAAAAGGAAGCGATCCGAACAACCGGTTCAACAAAATCATGGCTGAAGCGAAGGTTCCAAAACGAAAGACTCTCCAAGGGGGGATCGAAGTCAAAAGAAGCTTTCATTCTCTTCGGCACACCTTCACCTCTCTCCTTGCCAATCGGGATATCGCGCCGGAAATCCGTCAGGAGCTCACAGGCCATACCAGTAGCGAGATCCATCAAATCTACACACACCTTGGCGATGAAGTTCTCCGCGATGCGATTGGAAAACTTCCCTCATTGAGCAATTCATAGGAAATCAAACAAAGGGCTTTCAATTGAAGGCAGAAATCAACCTGCCTTCTGACACGCTGGCGAAGCGCAGGGGGTAGCAACTGCAAGGGAGGGGGCTCACCCAGCCTGCACAAAATGAAGTGCAGCGAAATGGCGGAAGGTTGGGGATACCCTTGCAGGCGCGTGGGGACCGCGTCCCCCTAGCCGATAGAAAAGTCGACCGAACTTCGTGAACACGATGTTCAAGGCACAACGGGAGGTGGCAGGAAACACGAGAAGGCTGCTGGAGGGCGAAGAATGAGAACGCTGCAGACTGCTGGTGTTTCGCGGACTGGTGGCGGCGGGGCGTTGCGGGGTGTCCCTGCTTGAAGGGGTCGGTTCGCACGAAGTAGACCGTTTTTCAAATGAACTTGCCGTTATTCGGAGTAAGGATTGCAGACTGATTTAAGAACATCAGGTTCCTTGAGGAGCGCTCGGATGGATTGAAAAACCTTCT
>NZ_BMXI01000018.1 GCF_014651675.1 Roseibacillus persicicus | reverse complement strand
CCGAATCGACACTCGCTACGATCGTAGAGCGGATAACTACCTTTCCTTCATATTCCTCGCATCTTCAATGGATTGGCTCAAATAACCAATTTGTCCACACGGCCTAGGATTGGTGGTTATTCTTATTCGATCTATTTGCTGTACTTCTTCTTTGTGGCTCGTATACACGAATTTATCAATGCGAAGATTATTTCGTTATCTAGCATTTATCTGGCGTTTGTTTTTTCGATTCCCTGCTTTCTTCTGATGGTTCCTTTGGGGCATGTTTCTTTTATGTTGGTGGAGAAGCCGTTTTTGAAATTTCGGATTAGATATATACGTGAGGAGTGATTTTCAGTTTTTTGCATTTTAAATGAGAAGTGTTCAATGGTTCGGAGCTCACCCCTCCGAAGGAAGTGTGTCGATGCAAGTGTATCTCGACAATCTTGCGGCAGTTATTGTAAAGGAGGATACTTATCAAATAAAGCATTGGCCAAGTCGCGGTGAGGTAGTCGTTAATGGAGGGCGGTGGGAACGGGCATTAGGGAAATATTGGCAGTATCCCAATCGCGTGAGAAGGGATTCAAAGGTTGATTTAGTGCACTTCTTAGACCATTCGAGTGCTCATCTAATACCAAAGGTTGCGAAGAACGCTAAGGTCGTCGCGACGTTGCACGATCTCATTCCCTTGAGATTTCCTGGAGGCTTGTCGAAGTCGCAAGTAGAGCGTTTTGAGAGGAATGTATTCAATCTGAAATACTGTGATGCGATCATTTCAGTTTCCGAATATTCTAAACAGGAGGCGGTTAGCCTTTTGGGGATTGCTCCTGAATTAATCCATGTTTTGCCAAATGGAGTTTCCTCTGTTCCTGATAGAATTGAAAGCTCAGAGGCTGTAAATGGGCTTCGTTCGAAGGGGGCGGATTTCGTGGTTCTCTCGGTGGGAAGTGATCTAAAGAGAAAAAACTTAAGAATATTACCAGATGCCCTCAGAGGCTTCGAAGAGGAAACCGGGATGCGCGCCGGACTGCTAAGGGTCGGCGCGACATTGGACGAGACCCTTGCCAACGAGTTGGGAGACCGTCTGGAAGGTCGAGTTACTGAACTTGGGCGAGCGAGCCTTAAGCACCTGCAATCTTGTTATAGAAATTGTGATGCGGTGATTGTTCCTTCTCTCTACGAGGGATTTGGCCTCCCTGTTCTTGAGGCCCTTTCTTTTGGGAAATCGGTCGCTTGTAGTCATTCATCGAGTTTGCCTGAGGTGGGGGGCGGCTGTGTGAACTACTTTGACCCCGAGAGTGCAACTGAAGCAGGAAAGGCGCTAGTGGCATGCTTTGAGGAACTAGGAGAAGAGGGAAAGAGGAAAAACAGGTTGGATCGAGCTTCAAAGTTCTCTTGGCGTGAGCACTTGTTAGGGTTTTATGAAATCTATGATTCGTTGCTGCCAGTTTGAGGTTAGCTGTATTTTTAGGCGTTGTAGTGTTTTAGATTTACTGTTTGGTTTAATTCTTTCTAGAGAAGCGTTGAGGAATTTTTTGGATGAGAATTTTACAGGTATTTAACCGCTATAAAGAACGTGGGGGAGAGGAAAAATCAGCACAGCGAATTTACGAGCACGCATCGAGCGTTTGTGAAATCGAGCAATTATGGTGGTCTAGTATGGACTGGGAATCCCCAGAAGGTCCCAGTCGGTTTGGTCAGTTGCAGCGGTTGTTCTACAATCAGGATTCGGCAAGGGAATTAAGAGGTGCAATCTTAGAGTTTAAGCCGGATGCCTTATTGTGCCACAATTTGTATCCTGTCGGTTCTCCATCGGTCTACCATGTTGCGAAGAGTCTTGGAATTCCTGTTTTGCAATTTGTTCATAATTTTAGGCCTTTTTCCGTTGGAGGAACACTTTGGAACGGGAGGCGGGTAGTCGAGGAGAGTCTTCAAGGGAACTACTGGTCCGAGATTTGCCATGGCTCTTGGCAAGACTCGAAAACACGTTCAGCGGTTTTTGCCACAGTTTTGAAAGGGCTTCATGCAAGCGGATGGCTCAATTCTGTTGAGCGATGGATTTGTATTTCTGACTTCATGAAAGAACGGTTTATTGAGGCTGGTCTGCCCTCGGAGAAGGTGGTCTCTCTTCGCCATTCTTGGGATGCGAAGGCTTTCTCAGAGGAGAGGGCTGATGAGGGATACTATCTTTTTCTTTCGAGACTTGTGTCAGAGAAAGGAGTAAAGACTCTTCTGGAAGCTTGGAAGTTGCTTTCGCAAAGACTGGGCGACCGCACTCCTCAGCTAAAGATTGGTGGAACTGGGATACTGGAAGATGAAGTGAGAGAATTTGCGAAGAAGAATTCGTTTGTAGAATTTCTAGGATTTGTTGACGGGGAAAAGAAGAGCCGCTTGATTGCTAACTGTCGAGCAATGTTGGCTCCTTCGATTTGGTGGGAGCCTTTGGGGCTTGTTACCTACGAAGCTTATGAAAGTTCGAAACCGATGATTGCCGCAAGTTCCGGAGGACTCACAGAGACAGTTACTGAGGGAGTTACGGGCTTTCTCCACGAAGCGGGTGATGCTAATTCATTGTTAGAATGTGTTTTGAAGTTAGAAGAGTTGGCTCCGGGAGAGCGGCAGAAATTGGGAGACAGGGGGAGAGCTTGGCTATTGTCGGAGGCGAGTCCAGAGAGTTGGAAAAAGAGTTTTCAGGATGTTATCTCGGAGGTGTAGCGTATTGTGTATTTAGCGGCGGATGAAAAACAAAAAGAAACTCTCTATTTCGGGTGGCATGGTAGCGATACTCATGTCCGTCATCGTGTTTTTGGCAATGTATGCGCTGCTGGGCTACTCTTCCGGATACGGTGTTGTTATCGATGATAGGGTTGTTTTTCAGCGACAAGTTCTCTTTGAACATTTACGATTGGACTACAAGAGAGATGGCGGAGAATGGAGTTTTGGTTATTTTGTTCCAATAGCGGTTGCAGCGCTATTTTGGCTTCGAAGAGTAGACATCCTCAAGATAGAGATCAAGCCTGCAAATGTTGCTGGAATTTTGATTCTACTTGCTGGTTTCCTTTTTTACTGGGTCGGGTATCGAGGAGAGCAAAAATATTTTGGATATGCGGCAGGGCAGGTTCTAGTTTTAGGCGCGATTCTTTGGTTTCTGGGTTGGGGGTGGTTTCGAAAGCTATTTTGGCTATGGGTTTTGCTCGGGATGATGTGGCCTTGGCGATTTCTGATCGGCCGAATTTCGGCACCCTTGCAGATGGCGATGGTGAAGTTGACTTCGGGATTTATGAATTTAATAGGAGTCGATGCGGTGGCAAGTGGGAGTTCTTTGAGTACTGCTTCGTTGGATCCGGTTACAAGCTTGCCGATTAGTCTGGATGTGGATGTGGCTTGTTCGGGGATGCGTTCGTTATTCGCGCTGGCGATGATTGGAATTGTTTTTGCATTTCTGCGGGTGAAGGACGAATGGAAGCGGTGGGTGCTAATGGCTTTCGTTCCGGTGGTTGCTATTTTGGGAAATTTCGTGCGAATGCTGATGCTCTATGGAGGGTCTGTTGTTTGGGGCACAAAAATTGCGATTGGAGAGAATCATGAGATGTCCGCTTTTCATATGTTGGCGGGTCTGATGGTCTTCGTGGTAGCTCTTATTCTGATGTCCGGTTTGGTTGCGATTTTTGAAGGCGGATGGAAGAAGTTTGTAACCCGGAGGAAGACCGTGGTGCGGACGGTTGAATCAGTTTAAATTACGATGAATCTTTTTTGGCGGACTGGAATTTTTGTCTCGATGGCGCTCGCTACGGTGGGGGCTTGCAAGCTGTGGAGTGATTCGGAAACTAATCCGGTAGCGGGAGTGGTGGTTTGGCTTCCTGACGAGATGTTAGGGTATCGTATTGAAACGGGTGAAATGGGGGAGGAAGAGAAGCGCTGGCTTCCGTCTGATACCACTTTCCTCAAGCGGATTTATGCCGAGGACTGGTTGCCGAAAGCGGAGGCTGACTTTCGGTCTCTCAATGCGACCTTGATAGTTGCGGGGTCTGATTCGCGAAGCCTTCACCGGCCGCAAGTTTGTCTTACTGCGCAACATTGGACAATCGAGAAGCGCGAGGTGGTGAAGCTGGAGACAGAAGGGGGTCCTCTGGAGGTGATGGATTTCCATCTGGTGAGAACGGTGAGGAACCAAGATGGGAGTGCTCGCTTGGATGAAAAGGGAGAGCCGATCTATTTGAGGGCCCACTACGTATATTGGTGGATTGGACCAGATGCATCGACGCCGTCGGACGAGGAGAGAGTATGGCTTGAGGTGTGGAATAGTATTTTGAAAGGACGAAAGGAGCGTTGGGCCTTTCCCAGCGTGATGGTGTATGTGGACGAACGCAAAGAGGACGGAGAGGCCCAAGAGCGAGCCTATCAGTTTATCCGAAAGTATGCGCCGGACTTCCAAAAGTCTCTTGGAGCTGAGGATCGAGAGGATGCCGTTGAATTGAAATCGCTAGGTTCGGAATAGGTGCTGGAATGGAAAAAAATGAAGCTGTGGGTCGAGGTTCTTCGTCCACAGCATTGGATTAAGAGTGGTTTTTGTTTGGCCGCTCTTTTTTTTGGGGGGCTGGCAGGGAGTTGGGAGAGTTGGGAGCAGATTTTACCCTTGTTGGTCTCCTTTAGTGTTTTGGCGAGTGCAGGTTATTTGTTGAATGATGTTTGGAATCGGGAGGAAGATCGCCATCATCCTCGGAAGAAGATGCGGCCGGTTGCCTCTGGTCAACTCCCAGTAGGGCAGATTCTGTTAGTTTCTTTCGCTTTGGCGATTGGAGGGCTCGCTCTGTTGGGATTTGCTTATGGATTTGTTGGGGAGAGCGCTCTTCCTCTGTGGCATGGGGTGGGTTATCTTATGTTGACCATTGGTTATTCCCTCGTGTTTCGGGAAATGCCGCTATTGGATGTATTGGTACTCGGAATTGGTTTTGTGATTCGGGTCTCGGCGGGAGCTTTCGCCTTGGGATTATCTCCTACCGGGTGGCTACTGGGGTGCACGTATGCCATCGCTTTGGTTTTGGGTTTCGGTAAACGCTTGGGTGAGTGGCGTCTTTTGGAGAGACTGCAGGAGGTCCCCGGGGAGACCCGTTCTGCCCTGCGAGGTTATACCGATGCCTTGCTGCGGGTTTTGGTCGGTGGATCAAGCTTCGCTGCTGGCGGGACGTATTATGCTTACTGTCTTTCGCATTCGGAACGGGAATTTCTGGTGCTGACCGTGATTCCGGTAGTGGTGGGATTGATGGCTTATCTGAGAATGGCTTGGCGTTCTGCGGTCGTTGAGACTCCAGAGCGGTTGTTGTTCAAAAGCCCTGTGTTGCTGGGCTCTGTGGTGGTTTGGCTAATAATGATCGTGTTGATTATCTTGCGGTAGTCTTTCGAAGTGGTGGACAGAATGTGAAGATTTGAGTGTAGGAAAATCATGGGGACAATACCCTCCCATTAAGACTCGAGTGACTGAAGTCTGGTGGCAGGACGAACTGCAGAAACCTGCAATTGAAGGTGCTCGCTTTCTACCGGTGGGACTTGGACGGAGCTATGGTGACAGTGCGTTGCTTGCCGAGGAGGATGGAGTGATGAAGTCGATTTCGCGTGCTGGTAGGCTTGTCGGTTTTGACGATGAGACGAAGGTGCTGGAGGTCGAGGCGGGTTGTTCTTTGGGTGAAATTTTGAAGTGGTGTGTTCCCCGTGGTTACTTTTTACCGGTTGTTCCAGGCACCCAGAAGGTGACGGTTGGAGGAGCAATCGCTAATGATATACACGGCAAAAATCATCATGAGAGTGGCACCTTTGGGCGGTGGGTGGTTTCGTTCGATCTCTTCCGAACCGAAGGAGGGTGGGTCTCATGTAGTAAAAGTGAAAATCGGGATCTCTTTGAGGCCACGATAGGCGGCTTGGGGCTGACCGGGGTCTTGGGACGGGTGCGATTGAGGATGCATGCACTCCAGGGGGAAGGTTTGGTTGAGCAGGAGACAGTTCGTTTCGATAGTTTGCGAGAAGGAACGGAGATTTTGTCCGGCCTCGACCGACGGTATCCCATGACGGTGGCTTGGATCGATATGGCGAGCAAGAAGATGGGGCGGGGGGTCGCTATGGGCGGGCGCTTTGTGGAAGGCGAATGTCCCCGTTCTAAGAGAAAAGGGATCAGCGTTCCATTCGATGCACCCTCTTGCTTGCTAAATCGCAGTGCGATTCGGGCCTTTAATACGGTTTACTCTGCCACGCGGCACCCAGGGGTTGAGCGACTGCCTTTTGAGAAGTATTTTTTTCCGCTAGACGGAGTGGAAAATTGGAACCGTCTGTATGGTGCTCGTGGCTTTTTACAATATCAATGTGTCGTTCCTCTCCATGCGATTTCGGCCCTGAGTGAACTTCAGCGGAAGATCGCGGATTCCGGGCAGGGAGCGTTTCTCTCCGTACTCAAAAAATTCGGTCCGCTGTCTTCGCCCGGCTTGCTTTCTTTTCCAATGTCGGGTTGGACACTGGCGATGGACTTTGCGATGGAAGGCGCGGCAACTCTTTCTCTAATGAAAAAGCTGGATGGAGTGGTCCGGGAAGTAGGGGGGCGCCTTTATCCGGCAAAGGATGCACGGATGTCAGGAGAGTTTTTCCGAGAAGGCTATCCGCAATGGGAGGAACTCGAAAAATTAAGAGATGTGTCGATCACCTCTCGGTTTTGGGAAAGAGTGAGGACATGAGTGTGGTCTTATTGATTGGAGCGACTTCAGCGATTGGGGCTTCTCTGGTGAGAGCGCTCGCCACGCAGGGAAATGAACTCTATTTGGTGGGGCGAAACGCTGAGCGTCTTGCCGGGGTCGTGGAGGATGCCAAATTGAGAGGGAGCAAAGTCATTGCGTCGATGCCTGTGGACCTGGCTGACCTCAAAAACTGTGAAGAGCTAAAGCAGTGGATCTCAGCTATTTCAGAGGTTGAACACGCAATTATCCTGCCTGGAGTCCTAAGCGATGAGTTGGGGACTCTCGCTCAGTGGAGCCAAGACGTAATGGTTAACTTTACAGTTCCCTCTTTCCTTGCCAGAACGATCAGCGAAAAGATGAGCAGCCAATCGGAAGGTGGACATTTGGTGTTGATTGGGTCGGTCGCTGGTGACCGTGGGCGGCAGTCCAATGGGTTCTATGGTTCTCAAAAGGGTGCGTTGGAAATTTATGCGGAAGCTCTTCGCCACCGCACCGCTCTGAAAAATTGCAAAGTGAAGGTGTCGTTCGTGAAGCCAGGGTTTGTGGTGAGTCCGATGACTGCAGAGTTGAAGAAAAATGTGCTTTTTTCCGAGCCTGACCAGATTGCCAAAAAGATAGTCTCATTGTTCTCCCGAGGACGAAGCGGGGTTGTGTATGCTCCAGGATGGTGGCGGCTAATCATGTTGCTAATCAAGTTGACCCCCAATTTTATTTTTCATCGGACGCGGTTGTGATGGAACTAAAGAAGCATGAGAACTTCTTGTTCTTTGGCGCGGTGACCCTTCTTCTGGCGCTCTTTTTCCTCCCTCCGATTGAGAACCGGACTGAGGCTGAAGACGCCTATTCCTATGCCTTGGATGTTGAGACACAGTCTTTTGGTCAACTTCTTCATCGAAACCATCGCCTCTATCACCCCTTTGCGAAGGCTGTCTATTTGGCGTCGGGTCAAGAGCGCTCCTTTAAGGTTCTCGTTGCATTTAGTGGAATCACGGCGGTTGCCGCTTTGGTTATATTCTTTTTCCTCTGTCTCAGGTTCACCAAGGGTGAACGGTGGCAGGGACTGGCTTGGACCTGCTGTCTAGCGTTTAGCTATGGCTTTTGGCGCTACGGACGTGAAGTGGAGGCTTATTCTCTTGCTTGGCTTGTTTCATTGGCCGTGATTGCTTGTTTGTTTCGTTCCAGGCCAAGTTGGAGTCAGGGAGTTTTTTTCGCGCTGTTGGTCGTGTTGGCGTTAAATTTCCATCGAGCATTGGGTCCTCCCTTGGCGGTGACGGCGTTGAGTTATCTTCTCCTTAAGAAACAGTGGAAGCCGGCTTCAATCGCTTTGATTTCGGGAGTGGGAATTTATTTTTTCGCAGAGGAGATTGCCCAGAGTGCTCCTCGGGCTATGCCTGAGTTGCGTGAGGTTGTAGTTCCTCCAGAGGAGGTTGGAATTCCTCGAGCCGGATTTGAGAAGAAAACCTTTAGCGTCACGTCGATTCCCAAAGCTGGAATTGGTTTGGGGGGTAGTCTGTTTGGCGGCAACATAGTCATGTCCTCCAACTCATTGTTTGAGATTTTGCAAAACAAAGTCTTTCGGTATCGCTTCTTACACGAAGAGAGGATGATGGTTCGGGATGTTGGACGTTTTCAGCTCTGGATCTGGGTAAGTGGTTTTTTAGCCACGGCGAGTCTAATCGGAATTGCAATCAAGGCTTTTTTTGAGCATCGAAAATTCATACTCGCTACAGTCAGACCGGAAGGAGGTGCTTTGTTGTTGGGTTCACTGAGTTATGTAGGTATGATTGTTGTTTTTGAACCTGGAAATCCTGAGATGTGGGTGTTGGGTCTGCCGTTTTTTTGGCTGTCGATAGTGATGTTGTTTGGCGATATCTTTCAAAGGAAAGTTTGGATCTTTGTTCTGTTTTTTGGAGGAACCATTTACTTTGGAGGAGTTTCGCTTCTGAAAGACGTTGAGAACGATTATCATTATGCCACTTCGGAGTTAGTTCGAAAGAAAGCTTCCAATGGAGATTTTTATCTCTTGGGCACGAACAATATGGTCCATGTGCGGTATGTTCGCTATCAGAAGAATTTGAGAGTGATTTCGGTGCTGGGGGGAGAAAAGGCAAGTTCAGGCTACTTGGAGGATGTTAGAGCTCACCTCGAAGTTGGCGGTAGGGTTTTCGTTCATCAAAGTTATAGAGACTCATTCGAGGATTTGGAGAGCTTTCTGTCTCGAGAAGGATTGGCAGTTTATTCAGGTGCCGATTCGGCAGGTGGGGGCGAAATTCATTTAGAAACTCAAGAATAGTATGAAGACGGAAGAATCCAATTCTCTTAGCACGAACGGTAGAATGCCGTTGTTGGCTGTCGTCGGTTGGGTGCTTTGTTTGCTGGGACTGACGTATGCTACTTTGATTGGAAACGGATTCGAATTTCCACGAGTAGCTTATTCATTGCCTTTCCTTGTTGTTGGTAGCCTTTTTTTGCTCTCAAGGGTCGCTCCGGCACTGCCGAGTTGGCTCCTTTTAATTGCCTTTTCAGGAGGCGGGTATTTTTTGTGGCGAGCGATTGAGTCGCCGGTTTGGGATTTGGCACGAAGAGATGTGGTACTAGTCACTGGAGCAATCGCTGCATTGGTGGCAGGGGCCTGTTCTTTTCAGTATAAGCTCGGTAGAGGGTTGTTCTTAGGGGCCTTGTTGATTCTTTTATTTGCTCACGGGGTGGTCGCAGCCTATCAAGGGATATTTGACCCAAGTTATGCTGTTATTGACCCGTCGCGGGCGGACCAGAAGGGGGTGAGCGGCTTTTATTTTCACCGGAATTATCTAGCAGGTTTTTTAGAGATTTCACTACCTGTTTTTGTAGCGCTAGCTAGTACTAAGCGGCCGTGGTGGACACTGTGGACTTTGGTTGCCCTGGGTGTGGCAACTCTTTGTTTTTTCACAAATTCGAGGGGTGGTTTTATTGTGATGGTCATTGGTGCTCTTTGCACCTTCGTTTCATTCAAGTTTTTGGGGCCCAAAAAGCGAGAAGAAAAACTGAGTCGTTGGGCTGTGATCGCGTCGATAGGCCTCGTGGGCGCAATTCTGATTGGAGGGTGGTTTTCGTTTGAAGTTATTGCTGCCAAGCGAGAGGGGATTGAGGGGTCAACGATGGGGAGACTCGGTTTGGCGGGCATTGCATTTGATATTTGGTTGCAGGCCCCGGTGGTCGGGCAGGGCGCTTATGCGTATTCGTATTTGTTTCCTAAAAATTTTGCGGGATTAGGGGGATGGTACGGCGATGCAAAAATGGTTCACTCGGACTATCTTCAGCTGCTCGCGGAATATGGGATAGTCGGGCTGTTCGTAGTTGTGACACTACTTGTCGCATTTGGGGGAAGGTTTTGGTTTTCCTGCCGCCACCCCTCAAGCGAGGTGGCTTCTTGGGTGCCTTTTGCCTCGTTTGGAGTCCTCGTGGCCGAGTCGATTCGAGCGGCCTTTGACTTTAATCTTCACATGGTTCCCAATCTCGTTTTGTTTTCTTTTTTGGTTGGAGGTATGGGGGCCAATTGTCTCACTTTTTCGACGACGGAGGGTCCGCAAGCTTCGCGTTTGGTGAAGGTGGGAGTTCTTCTATTCCTCTTTCTCTTTGGAGCTTTTGGGAACAATTCGATTCGCCGCGAGGTGGTCGCATTTCCCCTTTGGTTAAAGGTGGAAAGCGCGAGAGCCAATGAAGAAGAGGTTTTGCCTAAACTTTATGAATATTCGTTGTCAGCTCCGTCTTACTACGTCCTGCGACAGGTTGGGCGGGCTTTGATTGAAAAGGAGAGAGAGCAGGGCTTGAAGCAGGCAATTGAAATTTGGCAACTTGTGGTTAAGATTCATCCCTTCGACGGTGAAGGGCTGGCGAACTATGCCTATTGCTTGGATAACGCCGGTGAGTTCTCTCAAGCAGAAGGTTATCATTTAAGAGCCTTGGAAGCGGTAGCACGCAGGGAAAATAAGTATGGGGTTGTCTATGGAGTAGGTTGGCACCTGATTCGGAGAGCAGACCACGCCTCGAAGCTTCGGCGGCCTGGAGAGGCTCTATTTCTCTATCAAGCGTCCCGAGAGGCCTTCGCTGAAAGTCACCGACTAAATTTTTCTAGAAGGAAGCTAAATCGGGAGGTCTTGGGCTGGCTCGAACAACAAATTCAGTTTTTAGAAGGCGCCCGGATCGAACCTGTCGAAGTTGAAATCCTTGACTGGAGGTCGAAGCTTCCTTAGTTCGGATCTCGAACTTTGGCTGGGGAAAGTTAATTTTATGGAAAACGGTAAACGCGAGAGCTTTTCAATTCAGATCTTGCAGCTCATTGATGCCGCATTGATCTGGCTGGCATTTATGGTGGCGGCATTGCTTCGAGACCCGTTTCGTGAGTTTGTTGGCCTTAGGTCCATGAACGAATACCAAGGGGGGCTAGGTGAGTTGACTTGGGTGCTTTTTATTCTCGTTCCGATTTTACCTTTCACGCTTGAGATTTTTGGGTTCTATCGGAATCCGCTGCGCAAGAGGGTGAGCACTTCGTTGCTGCAGCTTTTGCAGGCCTATGTGATCGTTTGCGTAGTCGTTGGGTTGTTTGTGATCTTCCTCAAGATTTCGGTAGAAAGTCGTTGGATTCTAGGGGCGGGGATTCCATTGACGATTGCTTTTCTGCTTTTGCGGGAGGCTGCGACGAGAAGCATTGTCTTGCACGCTGTTCGGGCCGAGGATGCGAAGGAGGCGGTGATTATCGCAGGGGGGGAAAGGGAGATTGAAGAGTTTCTGGGATCGACTACTGAAGAGGTTCAGGCTGGTTGGAAGATTGTTGACCGCGTCGATCTGCGCGATACCTCCATCGAAGATTTTGAGGAGAAGATCAAGGCCGCTTCGGTGGGACGGGTTTTCTTCCTGGCTCGGCATACCGAGTTTGGTCAATTGGCGAAGGCGATTGAAGTCTGCGAACTGCAGGGGATTGAGGCTTGGGTATCGGCGGGTTTTATCCGGACACAAATCGCTCGACCGGACTTCGATTTGTTGGGGGGCAAGCCGATGTTGGTCTTGCGCTCGACTCCCGAGCTTTCGTGGGCGATTTTTGCAAAGTCTGTTTTTGATAAAATTGGAGCTCTTCTCATTATCATCGCTACTTTTCCTCTCTGGCTCGTCGCTGCCATTGGGATTAAGCTGGGTAGCCCGAGTGGTCCGATCTTATTCAAGCAACAGCGGGCAGGGCGTTACGGGAAGCCATTCAAAATGTACAAGTTTCGGACCATGGTTCCTGACGCTGAGGCTCGTTTGGCTGAAGTGAAAAAGGAAGTGGGCAATGAGATGAGCGGTCCGGTCTTTAAGTTGGACAAGGATCCGCGAGTTTTTGGCTTCGGCACTTGGCTCCGTAAGACGAGTGTGGATGAGTTCCCGCAGTTATTGAATGTGTTGAAGGGGGATATGAGCTTGGTGGGGCCGCGGCCGCTTCCGCTCTACGAAGTCGACAAGTTCGAGCGTATGGAGCACCGGCGCCGCTTGAGCGTGCGTCCCGGGATCACCTGCACATGGCAGGCGGGAGGTCGCAATCAGATTACGAAATTTGACGAATGGGTGAAAATGGACCTCGATTATATCGATAATTGGTCGCTGTGGTTGGACTTTAAAATCATGCTGAAGACGATTCCGGCGGTTCTTTGCAGCAAAGGCGCAAAGTAGGCGACCTCAATGGTTGTCAATTGTTTCAGTTTCGGCACACTCCCGCGCTCAGGCACATGAAGTTGATTTCAGGGACCGCTCACGAAGAGCTTTCAAAAGGGATTGCCCGTTTTTTGGGGCAGGAGTTGGTAGATGTGAAGGTGACTTCATTTCCTGACGGAGAAACATTCGTTAAGATCAACGAGAATATCCGAGGTGAGGACTTGTTCATTATCCAACCGACCTGTCCGCCGACGAACCACAATTTGATGGAGCTGCTGATTACGGTGGACGCGGCGAGGCGGGCGAGTGCGGGGAATATTACTGCGGTAATTCCTTTCTTCGGCTATGCCCGCCAAGATCGCAAGGATCAGCCGCGGGTCCCCATTACAGCCAAGCTTGTCGCCAATCTATTAACTGCAGCAGGGGTTCAGCGGGTGGTGACGATGGATCTGCATGCGGCGCAGATCCAGGGATTCTTCGATATTCCGGTTGATCATCTTTATGCGAAGCGGGCTCTGATTGGAGCGGTTCGTGAGATTAGGAAAGGGGAAGATCCCCGTGCTTTGACCGTTGTGTCTCCGGATGTGGGGGGGGTGAAAATTGCACGGGCGTATTCAGACGCGCTTGGTGCTGGCTTGGCCATTGTTGCCAAGCACCGGGTAAGTGCTACCGAGGTGGAAGCGATGAATCTGATTGGCTCGGTGGAAGGGCAGGATGTCCTAATTGTGGATGATATGACGGAGACTGCGGGAACTCTCTGCGCGGCGGCGAAGATTCTCGCGGCCAATGGAGCTCGCCGCATTTTTGCCGGTGTTTCGCACGCTGTTTTGGGCGATTTGGGTCGGGAAAGGATTGAAAAATCAGCCATTGAGAAGCTTTTGACGACGAATTCCACACCGGTTGTGAATCAAGGGAAAGTGGAGGTTGTTGACCTCTCGGCGCTCTTTGGAGAGGCGATCATGTGTATTAATGAGGGAAAATCGGTAAGTTCTCTCTTTGACATAGCGGGGCCGGAAGTGTAATCACCGCCGCCCTAGCGCGATGTTTCGCCTTCGCGCTTTCCATTTTTAACATCAAGAAGCCATGGCAAAGACCGCAACACTGAAAGCAGAAGAACGCAAACGGACTGGTTCCGGACTCCTCAAGCAAATGCGTAAAGAGGGCTGGGTACCATCCGTTGTGTATGGAGGAGGACAGGACAATCTCAACGTGAAAATCAACGCCAAGGCTTTCCGCGAATTGCTCGCTGCCAGTGCTTCGGACAGTTTCCTCGTGAACCTGGAGTTGGACAATGGCAACAAGCAGTTGGCCTTCGTTCAGGATATCCAGCACGATTCTCTTTCCAGTACAATCGTTCACGCTGATTTCTTGGCGGTTAGCGCGACTACTGAAATCACGGCTCACCTTCCTATTATTCTGACCGGCGAGCCTATCGGGGTGAAGAACGGTGGTATTCTTGAGCAGCAGTTGCACGGTATTGACGTGACTTGCTTGCCGAAGGATCTTCCTGAGACTTTGCATGCGGAAGTGGGCGAAATGGCGATCGGAGACATTCTTCAAGTCAAGGACATCGAGTTCCCTGAAGGTGTGTCCGCTGCAGTGGCCGAAGATTTGCTCATCGCCTTGGTTGCCAAGACTCGTATCGCGAAGAGTGCGGGAGCTGATGGTGAAGAATCGGAAGAAGGGGCTGAGGAAGCCGCTGCCGAGTAACTCCGCTGTAGAGCACTTTCATTTTCGAAGAACCCGTCTCGAACGAGACGGGTTTTTTATTTGTCTCCTATTTGGAACCGACGAGGATAAAGAAGTAGTGAGCGAACTAAAATTAATCGTCGGCTTGGGGAATCCCGGGCGGGAATACGAAGGCACCCGACACAATATCGGTTTTGAAGTCCTCGACAAGTGGGCGGAGGAAAAGGGGACTCGCTTTGAACTCGAAAAGAAGTGGGAGGGAGACCTTGCGAAAGTGGATGGGGTTACCGCATTGAAGCCGATGACTTTCATGAACCTGAGTGGGAGGTCGGTTGCCAGTCTGGCCCGCTTCTACCGTTGGACACCGGAGCAGATTCTCGTGGTTTATGATGACGTCTCTTTGCCGCTCGGAACTCTCCGCTTTCGAGCCAATGGAGGGGATGGGGGGCACAATGGGATCAAGTCCCTCATCGCGTGTTTGGGCACCAAAGAGTTCCCACGATTGAAGATCGGAGTCGGTTCTGCCGCTCCAGGAGGTCTCGTTGGGCACGTATTGGGCAAATTTGCGCCAGATGAACGCGATGAATTGCAAAACACGCTTGCAAGAGCGGTGCGAGCCGTTCAGCTTGCCGCTTCGGTCGGCGTGTCGAGCGCGGCCAATGAATTTAACGTTAAAATTAAACCGAAGGAAGAGTACCCGAGCGACGATGAGCAGGAAATACGAAGGTCTGATAGTGTTGAACACGAAGGGAAATGATAAGGGAATTGATGACCTTGTCAGCAGCGTGGGCAAAGAGATGGAAGCAGTGGGCGCCAAGCTCGACGAGATTCAACAGTTGGGTCGCCGTCAGTTCGCCTACAACGCGCGCGATTTGGATGGAGGTCACTATGTGAACTACCTCTTTGATGCGACCCCCGATGTGATTGAGAAGATTCAAGAACGCTTGAAGCTCAATGACGTGGTGCATCTCCAGCATTACCAGCGCATGTCCTAAATCCCTTCGCAGGGTAAGATTGATTTTGCACTTGGTCCCGATCCCGTGGCCAGTAGCATTAGCACCATGGCAAATTTAAACAAAGTCTACTTGATGGGGCGCCTCACCCGCGACCCGGAGCTTCGCTACACTCCCAAGGGGACTGCAGTTGCTGATCTGGGCATGGCGATCAACCGTTATCGTGGCGGAACTGACGGTGGTGAACGAACCGAAGAGACGACCTTTGTTGATGTGACCCTCTGGGGACGCCAAGCTGAAACTGCCAATCAATATTTGGCCAAAGGACGAGAAGTTTTCATTGAAGGCCGCTTGCAGTTGGATTCTTGGGAGGACAAATCTTCCGGACAGAAGCGCAGCAAGCTCAAGGTCGTCGGTGAGTCGATGCAGTTCGTAGGTGGTCCTGGTGGTGGTGGCGGACAAGGCGGAGGCGGTGGAGGGCAGAGCTACTCCAGTGATTCTCAGCCGCAACCATCTGCACCTTCTCCCAGCGCTCCAAGCCAAGGCGGGGGCTACGAGGACGAAGAGGACGATATCCCATTTTAGGATAGCCTGAGACTCTAAAGCAACGCAGTTCATTCGCTGTAGCAAGAGCCCGCATTTTTCGCGGGCTTTTTTGCGTCTACGAGTGAGCGGTGGCGAAGGATGGCAACGGATTCATCCACAAGGGATTTCCGTAAAGCCGTGGCTCCCAAGTCGATTGAGACCTGGACCTGTGTTTCCTAGAAAAGCCCCTTCCATGCCTGCAGGGAGCCTCCGAGCAGCTTGCGAAAATCCCGCAAGATCATCAAAAGCATCGGCAGAAGAACGAGGGTGATGACGGTTGCGAAGACCACTCCAAACCCGACGGAAACGGCCATCGGTTTGAGGAACTGCGCTTGCACGGATGGTTCGAAGAGCAGCGGCACCAGTCCGACAAAGGTGGTCAGGGTGGTGAGCAAGATGGCGCGAAAGCGTTCTTTGCCTGCGCGGACCAGGCACTCTGCATAGGCGAGATCGGGGTTGGATTCCTGTATTTCGCTGATGCGGAAGGTGAGCACGAGAGAGTCATTCACTACAATTCCGCTCAGGGCTAGAATGCCGAAGACCGAAAGGATGCTGACAGGTATGCCCACAATGTAGTGGCCAAGCAGAGCCCCAATGATGCCGAAGGGGATGACCGACATGATGATGAGCGGACGGACGTATGACCGCAGCGGAATCGCCAAGAGAACATAGATTAAAACCGCAGAAAGGATGAAGCCTTGGACGAGGGATTGATTGGATTTCCGTCGCTCTTCGGCATTGCCGTAGAGCCCGATGGAAAGCCCCGGGTGCTCTTCCCTGAGTTGGTGAAAATATTCGGCTTGTAGCTGGCTGAGCACTTCCGCGCCGGAGGTGATGCTTTTGTCGATGTCCGCTTTGACCGAGACGATGCGTTCGTTGTCGGCTCGCTCGATTGAGGCCAAGGAGTCGCCGAATTGGGTGTCAGCCACGATGGAAAAGGGGATGGCGGTTCCATCTCCGGACCGGATGCGCATGTCTCTGAGGGTGTCGATTTTGGTGCGATCGGCATAGGGGTAGCGCACCATGACCTTCACTTCGTCGCGTCCGCGCTGCACGCGTTGGGCTTCGCGGCCGAAGAAGGCGTTTCGCACATTGACGGCCAACTCGCGTTTGGTGAAGCCGCTGGCCTCGCCGTCCGGAGTTAGCTCGATTTGGATTTCAGGGCGCCCTGAGTCGAAGGTGTTCTGAACGTCATTGACGCCAGGAAAGGTCACGACCTTGTCCTTGAGTTCGTCGGCGGCGATTTTGAGGGTTTCCAGGGAGTTGCTGGAAAGCTGAATCTCCAACCCTTGACCAGGAGGGCCCGCGGTGCCACCAAAGGTGAGTGCTTTGGCTCCTGCCACGGGTTCCATTTTCTGGCGCCAAAGTTTCACGACATCGGCGGTGGAGGCTCTCCGCGATTCGGAGACGGTGAGTAGTGCGGCAATGCTGGCCTTGGTGTTGGACGAAGCGTTGACCGAGATATGGCGCAGGATCTTGTCGCCGGTTTCCTCTTCAAGTTCGCTGACGGCTTCGCGCAAGGCGTCGGCCAGTCGCTCGGCGTTTTCGTGTAGATACTCCACAGGCAATCCCTGTTCGAGCTCGAGGTTGGCCGAGATGGAGTCGCGGTAGATGTCGGGAAACTGGACGAAGCGTAGTTTTCCACTTGGAAGGAGGCCTCCTACTAGAATGAGAACGGCAATGAAAAGGCCGAGGACAACGTAGCGGAGGGGCACCAGACGTCGCATCACGGGTTGGTAGACCTTGGAGACGAAGAGGTCCAAGGCGCCAGACACTCCGCCTTGAACCTTGCTCCAGAAGCGTGAAATGAAGTTGGTGGGCTTCCCTCCCGCTTTGATATGAGCCAAGTGGGAGGGAAGGATGATCTTGGATTCGATGAGGGAGAAGATGAGGCAGAAGATGACCGCGGTGGCAATCTGCCCAAAGACGTTGCCCATGCGACCGGATACTCCCGTCAGAGGATAGAAGGCCGCGATGGTGGTTAAGACGCCAAAGGCGGCGGGAACCACGACCTTGGAGACTCCACGCACGGTGGTGCTGATTTCATCTTCATCTGGATTTTCCTCTTTTTCGGAGTAAACAGCTTCGGCGATAACGATGGCATCATCCACGATGATTCCTAACACGATGATGAAGGCAAACGCTGTGAGCTGATTGAGAGAGATGTCGATGAACTCAACGGGAAAGAGAGTGAGGGCGCCTGCAATCGAGATGGGAATTCCCAGGGCAACCCAAACCGCCAGGCGAAGGTTGAGGAAGAGAGCCAAAACGATGAGCACAAGGGCCATGCCGGTGATGCCATTACTGGTGAGAAGGGACAGGCGGGAGCGAATGGGCTCCGCGCCATCGTTCCAAGCGGTGAACTTGACTCCATCGGGAACGGTAAATTTCTGGGGATAGGTCTTGATGAAGGCCTGAACGAGTTCGGCGCTTTTGATGATATCGCCGTCACCCTGGGTCTGGAGCTCCAGCCCCACTGAGGGCTCGCCATCGAACTGGGCCAAAGTCTTTTGATCGACAAATCCATCGCGGATGCTCGCGACGTCGCGGAGAAAAATGCGGGTTCCTTCCGCCGTAGTCCGAAGGGGGATTTCGGCAAAATCTTCGGCGAGATAGGCTTGGGTCCGCGATCGAACCGAGATGTCGCCACCATCGCTGCGAACCGTGCCGCCGGAGAGATCGAGCGAATTGTTCGAGATCGCATCGGCGACTTCATCAAAGGTCAGGTTGTAAAAGCGGAGTTTCTCTTCGGAGACTTCGACCGAAATTTCGTAATCTCGAACGCCACTCGTGTTGATGATGCTAATGCCATCCAGCTTGAGCAATTCGTCCCGCAAATTTCGGGCCGCTTCCTTTAGCACCGCTTCCCCAACGGATCCATGCACGTCGATGCGCATCACGGTGTTGAGGCGTTGATTCTCCTCCACGACCGGCTTCTCGGCCTGTTCTGGGAAAGAGGGGATGGCGTCGACCTGGATCTTGACGTCATCCAGTAACTTCTTGAGGGGATAGTCTTCTAGCGCTTCGACGGTAACGACCGCGCTGGACTCGGTGGAGACACTGGTGATGCGGTCGATGCCCTTGACCTGTTGGAGGGCCTCTTCGATTTTTACCGCCACGCCACGCTCCACGTCTTCGGGGGTTCCTCCCAGGAAGGGGACCGTGACGGTAACACTCTCGGCATCGAAGGAAGGGAAGGCCTCTTTCCGCACATTGATAGCGGTGAAGGCTCCCCAGCCCAGGATGGCGATCATCAGGATGTTGGCCACCACGGGGTTGTCCGCGAACCAAGCAATGATGGGATGTTTTTGGCGAGGGTCCATGGCTTAAGGGGCGGCGGGAGTGTTGGCTTCCTCGAAGGGGGTAGGCTCCACGGTTTGTCCGACTTGGAATGAGGCGAGAGGTCGGGTGGTGACTCGCAGGGGCTCTTCCACCACTGGCTTGTCGATTCGGGCGAGGAGGTAGTCACCTTCGGAGTAGAGGCGCTCCACCTTTTGTTGCCGCAGGGTTTGCTCACTATCAATGACCCAGACGAAGGAGTCTTCCACTAGCGAGGTCGCGGGGAGGCGGTAGGAATTGGGGAGAGGAATGGCGGCCAACTCGGCGTTGACAAAGGCCCCGATGGGAAGAAAAGCCTCCTGGTTGGCAAAGGGGTCTTCGATTTCCGCCACGACAAAGATCACCTGATTCTGCGGATCGACTTTAGGCTCGGTGCGGGTGAGGCGGGCGGTCCAAGTGGCCCCTGGTTGACTGGGAGCGGTTAGAGTGGCCTCTGCAGGGGGCGGGCCGTTTTTGGACGGCATTTGGATTCTAGCGACTTGTTCGGGGGTGAGGGGGAGTCTGACCTCGGCTCGCTCGCGCGCAATGAGGGTTCCCAGCTCCGTGCCCATGGTGACTACATTGCCGGGGCTGGCTTGACGCTCGCTGACGATGGCATCGAAGGGGGCTCGAATCTTGGTGCGCTCGAGGTCGAGGCGGGCCTTGGCTACAGCCGCTTGTGCGGAGGCGACGTTTGCTTTCGCCGCAGCTAGCTGGGGTTTGCGCAGGGTGTAATCGCTGGCTTCCGAAAGTTTCCGTCCGGAGTCGACCCAATCTTCCGCTGCTACCCGCGAGCGGGTTTCTTCTTCCATAAGAACCTGTTGCGCGCTGGCCACGGCGGCTTCCTGTTGGGCAATGGTGGCAAGATAATCCGCTGGTTCGATCTCAATTAAGAGGTCACCCCGGGACACGTTTTGTCCGGCATTGAAAAGAGGGGAAATCTCAACAATCTTGCCACTGACTTGGGCTGAGATGCGGGTTTCATTGTAACTCCGGGTCGTGCCAAAGGTTTTGAGCCTGGGGGTGTGAGTCTGGGCTGAAGCTTCCACAAAGGCTGCCCGTGGGATGACGACCGGCTTCTTCTTTGGTTTCAGTTCAGGCTTCGAGGCGATCATCCCTTTGACCACAAAGAGGGCCCCGAAAATGATGAGAGGAAGAAGCAGGAGGTTGAGGATGCGTTGCAGAATCTTCATGAAAGTGGAATTGTTAGATGCCTTTGCCTAGAGCTAGGGCCAAGGCGACCCGGTTGTTCAGTCGGGTGGCGTGGAGAGTGATGGTTTGTTTTTCGGTGCTGAAAACCCGGCGCTGGCTTTCCAAGAGGGTCAAGAGGTCGGAGAGACCGGCCTCGTAATCCCGGCGGGTGCGCTTTTCCGCGCTCCGGGCAGCTGCGAGGGCGGTCTGGCGGGCGCGTTCCTCGCGGGCGAGATAGTGCTCGGAGCTGAGGGCGTCTTCGACTTCGCGAAAGGCGGTGAGTACTGTGCTGCGATAGGATTCGAGGGCTTGCTGCGCCCGTTCGCCGGCAGCGCCGAGTTCCGCCTGGCGCATGCCAGCATCGTAGAGAGGAGCACTCATATTGGCGAAGAGAGAGTAGACGCCGTCTTTGCCAAGCAGCAGGCGGGATAGGGAAGTGGAAGTTTGGCCGGTAGAGGCAGTGAGACTGAAGCTGGGAAAAAGGTCGGCGTGGGCAACCTTCACCCGGGAATCGGCAGCTCGGATTCGCTGATAGGCGGCGTCGATGTCGGGCCGGTTCCGCAACAAATCAGAGGGGAGACCAGCGGGCACTCCGCGTGAGAGAGAAGGCCAGTCGCCCGTGCTGGTAAGCCGGGCGTCCGGGTATTCTCCGAGAAAGACCTTCAGCCGGCGGGCGGCCTGGTCGCGTGAGTCAAGGGTGCGTTCCAAGTCGGCTCGGGCATTTTCCAAATCAGCACGAGTGAGTTCCAGATCAGCGAAGGATGCGGTGCCGGCTTCAAAGCGACGCTCAACTAGCTGGCGGGTGGACTCCAGGCTTTCCGTTTCTCGATGTGCCAATTCCAAAAGCTTGGTGGTCGAGACGAGATCGAACCAAGCTTGCATGGTTTGGGCGGCAATGGATTGGCGCACTGAAGCGAGGTCGGCAGCTGCGGCTGCCTGATCGAGGGCGCTTGCGCGAGTCGAGTTCTTGAGCCGCCCCCAGACATCGAGCTCCCAACTGGCATCCAGCCCGTAGTCGAAGGTGTCGAAGCTGCCGGCCGAGGTCCGGCTTTTCCCCAGACCGGTGCTTCCAGTAAGGGCAGGAAAGAGAGCGGACCGCGATTTTTCCAAATTGAATCCTGCTTCAGCCAAACGCGAAGCTGATAGCGCTACCTCCGGGTTTTGTTGCAGGGCCCGGCGGGTCAAGGAATTGAGCTCTGGGTTGTTGAAAAGCTTGAGAAGGGAGCTGGCAATCTGTGGTTCGGGATAGCTTGTGCCATCGTAGCGGGCAGGCAAGGGAACGACTTGGCCAGCTCGCTTCGACAGACTGTCAGGGGCCGGAGCGCATTGAATGAGAAAAAGGGTCGGGAGTAGAAGAAAGGGATGAAATCTCATTCGGCAGCGAAAAAATTAAGAATGAATGGAGAATAGAGAGACTCGAAAACGGAAGAAAGTTTGAAGAATAGAGGCGAGTGCTGGTCGATTAATGGAACAATTTTCGGCGGTCAAACTTCCACAGGGGCAGAGGTATCCAATCCTTCGCTGTTGTTGTGAGAGAGAAGTCCGCATTTTATTCCCGACTTTTTTCACTTGGAGAACAGAAGGGCAAACCAGAGCTTGTTAGAAGTTGTTAGGTTTTCCGAAAATGCGAGAACCTATTCGGAGTTCGTCTCCTCCCGAAGGCGTAGCTGCCCGCAGGCCGCATCGATATCATGCCCTTTCTCGAGGCGGAGAGTGGCGGAGATTCCGCTGTTTTTCAGAATATCGCGGAAAGCCCGGCAGTGGTCTTCGCTGGGGCGCTCCCATGGCAAGCCCTCCACCGTATTGTAGGGAATGAGGTTCACCTTGGCGCGAATGGCCTTGGCGCGCTTGGCGAGGATACGGGCCTGCTCCAAGTCATCGTTGATGCCCTTGATGAGGATATACTCCAGAGTCAGGTGCTGCTTTTTCTTGGAATTCCAATAGCGCAGAGCCTCGAAGAGCTCGTCAACGCCCCAGCGGTCGTTGACGGGCATAATCTTGGATCGCACTTCATCGGTGGCTCCGTGGAGCGAGATGGCGAGGCGAATCTGGCGCGGGTGGTCGGCGAGCTTCTTAATCTGGGGCACGAGACCCGAAGTTGAGATCGTAAGGTGGCGGGCCCCGATGTGGAGGCCTTCAGGAGAAGTGATCAGCTCGATGGCCTTTAACAGATTGGGCAGATTGGCCAGCGGCTCGCCCATCCCCATGAAGACGAGATTGTTAACCCGCGTTCCAGCCAGTTCCTCGGCGAGAAGAATCTGTGCCGTAATTTCGCCCGGGGTGAGATTGCGGGTGAAGCCAAGAAGCCCGGAAGCGCAAAACTTGCAAGCGAAGGCACACCCGACTTGGGAGGAAACACAGAGCGTCAGGCGGTCGGACTGTTCACCATAGAGAGCGGGGGAGGCAGGGATGAGCACGCATTCAACGAAGCGGCCGTCTTTGAGCTTGAGGAGCAGCTTGCGCGTCGTGTCCTTGGAGCCTTGGGCCCGCACGATGGTGGGGGCGGAAAGCTCGTATTTTTCCTTCAAGGTCTCCCGCAAAGAGACCGGCAGGTTGGACATCTCGTCGATTGAGGAAACGCGCTTTTTCCACAACCAGTCCAGGATTTGGGCGCTTCGGTAGGCGGGTTGGCCCAGCGCCTGAAAGGAAGTCGTAAATTCGTCCGCGGTGAGGGAACGGAGATTAGGGATGTCTGCCACGCGGGGAGACTCCTTCGTTAGAGCGGCAAAATCAAGGCTGCGGGTCGAATGCGGAGTCGATTTCGCTTGCGCAGGGGCAAAAGGCCTATTAGACCCACCCTTCACACGATATGGGCCAGCAGCATAGAAAAGTTATCAAGCGTCGCCGCCGTAAGGATTACCTGAAGCGCAAGAAGGAACTCGCGAAGACCAATGAGGTCCTCTCCAAGAAGTCCGACAAGCCAGCAGCCAAGAAGGCTGCAAAGAAAGCGGCTAAAAAGGTAGCGAAAAAAGCAGCTAAGAAGGTGGCAGCACCTGCTGCAGAAGAAGCGCCCGCTGAGACCCCTGTTGAGGAGACTGCTCCTGCAACGGAGGAATCTGCCGAGTAGTTCCGATTTTCTCGTTAATCCCTTTTACACAGGCGACCATTGCGGTCGCCTGTTTTGTTAAATCGGGGAAGTGTTTGATTGGGCCGGGTCCCGAGAGCACACCAGACAAATGGAAATTTCGAAACCCGACCCTTAAATGACCAAAGCTCGCCTCCATGAGCTTCGACCGAGGCCCGAAGATAGGAGGGCATCAAAGGCCCGACTTCTGCCTCCTTGTCGGGAACTTGCGGTTGATTGCGATCCTTTGCCAAAAGCTCGCCTGAGCCCTGTTTTTCAATTGCGAGTGAGACTCGGTATCGTTAGGGCTCGCGCGACCTTTTTCAGATGGAAAGGGTCGCTCGCGAAGTCATGCTCCAACCCCGAAAGACAAATCGAATTCAGGCTCTCTTTGGTCATGTGGCCATTATGGTGGTCACCCTAGTCGCGGCGGAGGTCGCCTGCATGCTGTTTATCTACGGTTGGATGCAGAAGGAACAGGGCGCAGTGGTGTTGATGGGGTTGGTCGCTCTTCCTCTATGGGCGACCTTTTTGACTCTGGCCTACACTGCTGAACGGCGCTTGTGGGTGGGCTTGGCCTTTCTGGGCGTGGGTCTGGTGGGGAGCCTTTTGCTTTATATATTCTCATGAAGGCGAAAAAGCGCAACCGCTTCTGGCGGCTTCACTCGCTCTTGGGAATTTCCCTGGGGCTTCCGCTGTTTGTAATTTTTCTGGCGGGCACGCTGGCGCTCTTCGAGCCGGAGTCTCTCAATTGGACGAACGCCAACTTCGATGATTCTGCGGCGAAGCAGGGTGCGCTCAATGGAGTGGTGTCCAACTTGCTGGAAAAGCACCCGAAGACGGACGAATTGTCGGTGGTGTTGGCCACTCCAGAGCGACCGGTCACGGACATCTATCTGGAGGAGGCTCATCACCCGACCCACTACTGGATCGATCCGCAGTCGGGAGAGGCGACCCTGGCGACGGACCACGAAGCGGACTTGTTCCACTTCTTCGTGGACTTGCACTACTTCGAGTTCTTGCCATACGGAATTCAGCTCTCGGGATTGATTGCGGCTTTGTTTTTCGCATTGATTCTAACAGGTACGGTCTATCAATGGAGATCGATGAAGCAGGATATCCACCCTCGGAATCTATCCCTTCAAAGGAAGAGCCGTTGGAAGAAAGTGCACCGTTTCACCTCGCTGCTGACACTTCCGTTCCAGGTGATTTACTCGGTTACAGGCGCGTCGTTGGCCTTGGGACTATTTTTGGCGGCTCCTGCAGTTTGGGTGTTTTTCGAGGGAGATCAGGCTGGCTTGAATGAGGTCCTTTTTCCCGAACACATGGTTCAGGCCGAACCTCTGAGCGAGAAGCCGTCCTTTCCCGTCGATGAAGCGCGAGCCAAGGCTACGAGCTTGTGGGGGGAGTCCGTTGAACCGCTCATCATTCATATTGAGCATACTGAGGCCACAGAGGAGGCCGCTGCTTCGCACACCCTGATGGTGCAGGGAAAGCAGAAGGGCCTCCATTTCGTGGGGAACTCGGTGGTGACGCTGGATGAGAGCTTGAACGTGCTACACTCGCAGAGCCCGACCTCTCATCTGGGACCCATGATGATTGAGGGCTTGGTGAATGTTCATTTCGCCGCCTTCAATGGCTTCTTCATCAAAATTATTTTTGCCTTCTTCGGCTTGATCGTTTCGCTTTCGATTGGAGCTGGGGTCTATATATTTTTGCAGCGCTTGCTTCAGGGCGAGGAAGACCAAGGCCGGAAGACCCGGTTTCTTGTCGTAACGACGAACTGGGTTCTGGGGGGCTTGCCCTTGGCCGTCGCGCTGGCTCTGCATGCCGCCCAATTGCTTCCTGATTGGCCGGTAAAGGTCTTTTGGGTGGTGACGGGATTGTCTTTGGCTTTGACGGTTTTCTGCCGAAGGGCCTTGCTTAATCTTTCCCTTTTGGCAGCGGGCGCGTTTGTTCTCCTCCCGCTTTCTTTTCTCATGGGGCAAGGTCAGAGTCCTCTGCAGATGGGGGATGCCCATGGGTGGATGGTGAGCTTTTTTAACATCTTCTTTGTGGTGATGGGGCTCTCTTTGGCCTTGCTGATTCGTCAGATTGGGCAGGGAACAGAGTCTGCGGAATAGCAAGAAGCTTCCTCCGAGATTCTCTTTCGAAAAAATGAAAAGAGCGCGTCCCGCTATGAATAGGACGCGCTCTTCAAGGGGGGAGTTTGCTGCTCTCCGTGGAAAAAATTACCAGGTCACGCGCGCTCCCAGCATGGCGCCGAATCCCGGCTCGTTGAGTCCGGACCCGTGGATGCGATAGTCCTCGTCGGTCAGGTTTTGGAGGCCGAGGGTGAGGGACAGATTCTCGGTTGCTTGCCAGCCGGCATTGGCGGACAGGACGACGTAGCTGGGAGTTCCTCCTGGTGGAATCCGCTGGGTGTCGCCTTCGTCGCCAGGGGAGAGCCGGTTGGCTTTCGCCGCAGCAGTCGCGCGTGCTTCCGCCCACCAGGTGTCGTCAGGCGAGTCGTAGCGAAGGGCGAGAGAACCCCGCAAAGGAGAGAGGCGGGAGAGCGGAAAGTCTTCCTCCGGTCCGCCCAGAAATTCGGGGGTAGTTTGGTCGCCATATTGCCAAGTCACAAACCCGTTGAGTGACCAGCTGTCGTTGAAGGTGTAGTTGCCCTCGGCCTCGATGCCGGTGATCCACGCTTCGGAGGCATTGCTGGCGCGCTCGGTGCCCCCGCCGTCTTCCACCCGAACGATGAGGTCGTCGATAATGGTGTAAAAAGCGGCCGCCTCGAAGGTGAACTTGTCAGAGCGGCCGCGGGTTCCGATTTCGAAAGTCTGCGTGCGCTCGGGATCCAGTCCCAGGGTGCCCAGCGACTCCAGCCCGGAACGCGAAGTGACATCTCCGGTAAGGTCGTTGACATTGGGAGCGCGGAACCCTTGGGAGTAACCACCGAAGGCCGACCAAGTGCTGTCGAGCTGATAGAGCGCACGCAGGTTGAAGACGAGGGCTTGCCAGGAATCCTCGGCATCCAGCGAACCGATGTCGGTGTCGGCATAGGTGTAGCGCATTCCTGCGGTGGTCTGGAGTTGGTCGTTCCAGTCGGTGCGAGCTTGGGTGAAGATTCCAAGCGAGCGGTAAGTCGAATCATCGGCAATGGGCGCCCGGTTGTTGTCGACGGCATTGGTCACGGTGTTGATGCGATAGCCTTCGGAGTCGATGTGGTCTTCGTAATAGTCGGCTCCGTAAAGGACGCTGGTGCGACCCACTGTGGACTGGGCCTCGAAGGAGATGCCGTAAGTGTCGGTCACGATATCACCGAAGCGAATCTGGTCACTGGCAGGGCGACGGTCCTGATATTCGCTGTCTTGGGTGGTCTGGTAGGAGAAGGTCAGCGCGTAGCGATCAATCCAATTGGCGAGCGGCTCGTGCTCCAGCTTCAGGTAGTTGAGCCAGCGCTCTTGGTCATAGATGCGGGAGGTGTAGGTGCCCGCGTCCAAGCCCTCCCAACCTCCGGGATTGAAGGTGGTGGAGTGCCAGCGCCAGATGTCGTCTTGATTGAGATACTGGCTAAAGAGAGTGAGGTGAAGGTTGTCGGTGGGCGAGAACTCGAATTTAAGATCGTAGTTTTGTTCGGGATAGCCGGTGTTTTTCATCTCACCGTAGTAGTCCGATTCGACGTCGCCAAAGTCCTTCAGCGTGGTGCCAAAGGTGAAGCCCCAGCTGCCACCGGAGCCAACGCTTTGCTGAATGCGACCGAGATGTGACTGGGAGTTTGTGTCGAAGCGGTAGTTCGCCGCCCCGTGTTGAAAGAATTCTCCCGCGTCGTAGTCACGATAGTTGGAACCAGAGGTTATGGAGTTGAGCGTGCCGCCGAGAGCGTCCGAGCCGTAAAGCACCGAGCCCTGGGATTTCACCAACTCATAGCGATCGAGCGCAAAGGCGTCGATGGTGTTGGCATACTGAACGGGACCGGAGCGATAGGTCGAGTTGTTGAGCCGGATTCCGTCGGTCAAGTAGAGGTTCTGGCGGCCGGTAAAACCGCGGATAAAAGGGGACCCGTGCCCGTGAGTTGTCTTCTGCACCGACACCCCGGGGGTCAACGCGAGAGACTCGGGAAGAGTGCGGAAAGAGTTGTTGAGGATGTCCTCATTGGTGATCACCTCGGTGAGAAAAGGGGACTCGGTCGAGTCCTCCACTTGGCGGGAAGCGGTCACCACCGTTTCGGGTAAAACGACCTGACCCGACAGGCTGGGAATCAGGAACGTTGCGGCAATTGATGTGTTCAGGTAGCGCATAAAGCGCACCCTACCCGCAGGTCCGGGGGAAATTGAACAAGATTTGTTTCGCTTTCAGGTAAATCTCATTTTTGGACAAAAACTGTCCATTTTGACCGCTCGTTTACGGATTTGCAGGCAGCTCCTTGGAGACGCTATCGGCAATTGTTGTTAGAACGAGCCGCGGCCTTCTTGCAGGAGTTCCAAAGGCTTTTTGCGGCCGATGGTGAGGGCGGGCCAGAGGGAGGCGAGGGTGGAGAGGAGGAGGACGAGGGCAAAGCCCTTGGCGATTTCTTTCCACGGGACGACGAATTCGGGAGGCATGCCTCCGAAGAAGCTGATGTATTGCGAGATGCCAGCTCCGCACCACCCCGCGAGCACTCCGAATCCGAGGCTGAGCGAACAAGCCACTGCGCCTAATAGAAGCCCTTCCGCGATGATGAGACGCACGATGGTTCGGTGGGTGATTCCGGTGGCCCGCAAGACGCCGAACTCCCAGCGTCTCGATTGCACCGAAGCTAGAAGCGCATTGAGAACGCCGATGGAGGTGATGATGAGCACGATGAGGGGCAGACGGCTGAGAATCCAGAGCCACTGGGTGGCGTGACCATTCACGAGCGCGCGAATGTCGTCGATGGTGTTGATTTGCACATAGGGTTCGTCGTTAAGCGCTCCCCCGATTCCGACCTCTTTGCGGAGAGCTCCGGAGTAGAGTGCTTGTGCGGATTCGGCGAGCTTCTCGGGGGTGGTGAGGGTGGGGTCGTAGTTGAACCAGGCGTGCGAGGAGGAGTGAAAGTCGAAGTCGTTTTCTACTGCCGCATAGTCGGCAAAGACCAGTGCGGCCGAGCGATGGGTGCGGGTGCGGAAGCCGGTGGGCTTGGTCTGCCAGTGCCAACCGGGCAGCTTGACTACTCCCGCGATTTCGTAGCTGACGGGCTGCGAGGGATTGTTGGGGGGAACCAGTTGAAAGGAGTCCCCAATCTGAAGCCCGGTCTCGGTGAGAAAGTGATCGGGCACGAGGCAGGCGCGGCCGTTTTTCAGCTTGGTCACAGCTTCGCGGGCATTTCCTTCCACCCAACGGAAGGTGAACAGTGGGTCGTCACCTCCGAAGGCGGGCTCGGCATCGACGCCGACGATGACGACGTTGTCTTGTCGCACCACCGTGGCCCGCACTGCGCTGTTGGTGAGATCCTCGAGGAGGCGGGGTTGCTCGACGATGATGGGGAGGCCTTTGGTGACTCCTTCGAGTTTAGCGACTTGTTCGGCAAGGGGACGCTCAACCCCTCCGGGCTTGAACCCGATGAGGGCGTCGGGAGCCCAGCTGCCGGGCATGAAGCCTCCCAGCATGGAGTGGCCCCAGGTCTGGATGGCGACGAAGAGCCCCAGCCCTACGGTGAGAGCGAGAGCAGTGGCGACAGTGCGACCCAGGTTGCCGGAAATCTGGCTGGCGAGCAGCATGGGAGGGATGCGCATCAGGCGGGCTAGCAGAGGGCTGGCGAGACGGTCCACAGTCATCACGATGCTGGGAGCTAGCAAAATGAAGCCGCAGGAAAGGGCAAACAATCCGGAGAACATAAAGGTTACGAAGGGCGCTCCGTCGTTGTGTTTGATCCCGAGGGCCAGCAAGGGGTAGACCGAGAGGAGCGCGAGGCCTCCTAGAATTCCTCTAACCGAATAACAATGACGGGGAGCAGCGGGAGGGGGGCTCATGGCATCGATGGGGCGCACCCGCATGGCCCGAATGGCCGGAACAAGGGACGCCAGAAGCGCGCCGCCGCAGGAGCACAAGGCTGCCAGCATGAGACTGTTCGGTCCGACAACGGCGCCATTGGTGAGCAGTTCCGGAGCAGAGCGGGAGGCCCAAGCGATGATGACTGCTCCGGCTCCACAGCCCACGACAAAGCCGATCGTGCCAAAGAGGACTCCCTCGATGGCGATGAGTTGTCCCACTTGCCCGCGGGTGAGGGCGGTGGCGCGCAAGATGGCGAGCTGGCGGACCCGCTCGTTGACCCCCATATTGAGGGTGCTGAAGATGATGAAAAGGGCGGCCAGCGTAGAGACGATGGTGGCGGCGCGAGCTTGCAAAGCGAGGTTTTCGGCAGAGGCGCTTTCGTCGAGCGCTTCCTCGACATCATGGGCTTCCTGAAACTGGCAGGGGGTGCCGAGTTTGCTCAATCGGGTGGCCCAGTGATAGCGGAATTGGGTGAGATCGGTGTCGTCATTGAGGGCTACGGCCACGAAGCTGATCTGAGAGGGGCGGTCCAGGATTTCTTCTGCCAAGGAAGTCGAGACATACAGGCCGCCGATGCTGGGGACGAGGAGTTGTGAGCTGGCAACTTGCGCGTTCCAGCCCTCGATGGAAACGCCCCCGACGATGCCGATAACCTCGACCTTCGTGACCCGCCCGGGAGGGCCGACCAAGACGTGATCGCCGACTTCAATCTTCATCCCACTGGCCGCCAGTTCGCTGAGCACTCCAGTTGGGGACGGACTTTTGTTAGAAGAAAGCCACTTGCCCGCAACCAAGTCGAAAGGAGGCTCGGGAGCATCCGTGCCCACCAGGCGGGCGGCAGGCAAAAGGTAGGGCGGGATGGGAGTCTCGCCCTCTTTTACGAAAGGGCGGGCGTATTGTTGACTGACCCAGAAGGGATCTGCGGCGGCGACGGCTGGGTCTTCACGCAGCATCGCAATGGCTTCAGCAGGGACAAACTTTTCCGCCGGAGAAGGAATCGCTCCCGGGGCGTATTGGCTGAAGTTGCTGATGGGCGCGACCGAGAGCGGGTAGCGACCCAGGGCGAGATTGGCGTAGCGGTCGAAGGTCCCGAGCAGGGCATCGTAGCCGCTCACGACCCAGACGACCATGGCGGCAGCGGCAGCGGTAGCGATGGAGGTGAGCACCACCCGCAGGGGATGTTGGCGGAAGTAGGCGAGGGAAAGAGCGGGGACGCGACTCATGAGAAACGGAGTTCTTGGGCAAGGTTCAGCGCATTCTGGTAGCCGAGGGCGACTGCTTGGGGATCGCGTTTTTCAACTGGGAAGCTGCTCATGCTTTTGCCGTCCTGGAGGACAACCACGCGGTCGGCCCACATCGCGACGGTTGGCTCGTGAGTGACGACTACGATGGTGCGGCCGTCGTCTTGACTGAGCTCGTTGAGCAATTGGCAAAAGTCTTGTCCGGCAACGGAATCAAGACTGCCCGTGGGCTCGTCTGCTAGAATGATGGCAGGGTCGTTGATGAGGGCGCGCGCGATGGCGACGCGTTGTTGTTCGCCCCCCGACAGGCCGTCGGGCTTATGATGCTGGCGCTCGCTCAAGCCCAGACGGGTGAGCAGTTCTGTGGTGCGCTGGTCCAGATTGGTGTCGTCGGCGGCCGGGAGCTTGACGTTGTCGCGAGCGCTGAGAACGGGGATGAGATTGAAGTTCTGAAACACCAGTCCAATGCGGTCGCGCCGAAAGAACGTGAGGGCAGTATCGTTGAGGGTGGCGAGGTCTTTGCCCTCTACCCGAACTTCCCCTCCGTCGACCACGGTGAGACCGGCCATGACGTGGAGCAAGGTGCTCTTGCCTGATCCGGATGCCCCCATGATTGCGACGAACTCGCCCTGCTTGATAGTGAGGTCAATCTGGTCGAGGGCGCGCACCCGGGTTTCGTTTTTTCCAAAGAGTTTGGTGACCGATTTGACCTCGAGAGGAGGAGGGGAGGGGTTTGGGTGATTCATGTTGTTCGGTTCGAAAGGAAGAAGGCGAGACGGCTGCCCACATCAGCAGGCAACCGTCGGAGGTTGTGAAACTGCGGGGTGAAGCTTAGAAGTCGATTTGCAGTGAAAAGTTGGCCGAGAGAGGCTCGCCGTAGGCCAGATAGCCTGCGTCGCCGGGGTAGAATTCGCCGGACTCGTAGTAGCTTTCGTCGAGGAGGTTTTCGATGTTGGCGCGCAGGGTGTAATCCGCATGGGGGGTGGACCATTTGTAACGCGCACCGAGGTCGACCACGGCGTAGGCGTCAGTCGAGAAGCTCTCAGCCTCATCGAGATATTGTCCTCCGGTGAAGCGGGCGTTGGCGGTGAAGGCCAGGCCCGGAACGGCGGGCACCTCAAGGGTGCTCCAGAGATTGACCTGATACTCGGGGACCAGCTCGGGGCGATTACCGGTGGAGGTCAGCTCGGCATCCAACAGGGTCGCCGAGATGCCCGCCTGCAGCTCGTTGGTGAGCTGTCCGCGCAGGGCGAGTTCCACCCCCCGGTGACGCTGGGTTCCGTCGAATGCGTCGATGTTTTCGTCATTGATGAGGGCCACGTCTTGCTCAATTTGAAAGAGCGCGAGTTCTCCTGAGAAGCGTCCGTCACGGCTGCGAGCCTTGACCCCGACCTCGAATTGTTCGGACTCCTGAATCCCCAGCGGCGCCCACGCATTGTTCGCGGTGCGATTGGCAAAGCCACCATCCTGCAAGGCCCGGGTGTAGGTGACGTAGGTGTGGACCCCCTCGGTGGGCTCGAACATGAGCGCCACGGTCGGGCTGAAGGCGCTCTCGGTATCATCCGAAGCGGGGTCTGTGGGGTAGTGATTGTCGTAGCGGGAGAAGCGACCGCCAAGGAGTGCGGACCAACCTTTTCCGAAATCGATGGTGTCTGTTAGGAAGACTCCGAGCTCTTCATACTCGAATTGGATTGGGATGTAAAAAGGCGCGGTCGGGATGGGGTGGTCGATTTGATTGTAAACATTGTTCGCTCCCACATCGGGAAAGAAGCGGGCACCATCGGTCTCGAAGCTGCGGTATTGCGCGCCGAAGACCAACTCGTGCTCCAGGAAGCCAGTGCGGAAGGAGCCCTCAATATGGGCGTGGGCTCCGTAGGCATCCCATTCGAATGGACCGTCGGTGAGGTAGGCACCATCGGTGTAATTCCCGTCGTTATCGACTCCGTAGGGATAGGTGAGCTGCGAGTCGCGGTCGGTGGTCTGGTAGTTGAAGGCGGTTTTCAGCTTCCAATCGTCTTGGAAAAAGAAGTCAGCGCCGATGGCTGCCTCGAAGATTTCGTGCTCATTGCGCGCCCAGTCCTGCATGATGTTCATGTCCCGCCCGAGGTCGAAGACAATGGATCCATCGCCCGAGATGATGGGGCCGTAGTAACCATTGCGCTCGAGAGTCTGGCCTGAGAGGGAACTCCAGACCGTGACGGCCTCGGAGGGTTTCCACTCGGTGAAGAGGGAGCCCATGAAGCGGGTTCCGTCCGCATTGTCGTAGAAGCTTTCGTAGTCTTCACCCGCTAAGACAAGGCGGTAGCCAAACTGGCCATTCGCGACGGTGTCGCTGATATCGATTTGGGAGTAGGTGCGGCCGAAGGTATCAATCTCGAACTGGAGACTGGTAGAGAAGTCCTCGGTGGGGCGCTTGCGGGTCATGTTGATGGCCCCGCCCGGAGGCATGAATCCGAACTGCAGGGCGGCAGGCCCTTTCAGCACTTCGACGCTGGCCTTATCATCCAGATAGGGCGCGGCCAGATTGAGAGTGGGCAGGCCATCGGTGCGATAGCCATTGAAGTTGCCGACCTGAAAGCCGCGCAGGCCGAAGTTCTGAGTGCCGAAGTAGCCGCCCGAGGAGTAGAGAGAGGTGCTGGAATCATTCTCTAACACCTCGCGCAAGGTGAAGGCCCGCTGGTCCTCCATGAGGGTCTCGTTGTAGACTCCGACGCTGAAGGGTGTTTCGATGAGCGGGGTTTCGGCAAAGAGCGCGGAAGAACTCGCAGTGTTGTGATGAGGAAAAATGGCATCTGCCAATGAGTCGGTAGCCAATCCGTTAGAATCTGTTAGTCGCTCGGCTTGCACGATGGTGGTGGGCAGAGTGGTGCTGCCTTCTTCCGCGTGAAGCGGTGGCGCGGAGGTGAGAGTGAGGAGGAGAGCGCCCAGGCAAGGCGCGAACTCTCCCGGAGTGGGTGTGAGTGATGTGCTTTTCATAGAAACGGAAGGAACGAGCCGGAAAATCGGACTCGGAAAACGAAGAAGCGGGACGATAGAAGTGCTTGCCCCAAGGTGAACAAAATAGTTTCAGAGAGGGCCCTGAATTCATTTTTGGATAAAAATTGTTCCCTTGGGGGGTGGAAGGTGGTCAATTCGCGTTCATGACTGCTCTGGAGGGAAAGGTTTTTTCGCAATATCTGTTGTCGCAGATTTTGCTGATTCTGGTGGCGGGGGTGCTGGTGCTCTGGTGGTCGGGTCAAATGCGGGTCAGCGAGGAGAGGCGGAGCTTGCGCGAGGTGGGCGAGTCGCAGGCGCAGTTGGCGGGCGATTTGAGGCTGCCGCTGAGTGGCGAGTTGGCGGGGCACTTTGGCTCCCTGAGCGGAATCGAAATTGGTTTTTTGCTGCCGGACGGTGGCTTCCGCACCGCGAAGAAGTGGTCTGAGGACGAACTCAATCTGGCGTGGCGGACGTTGGAGAACGGGCAGGAAGGGGAGGTTCTCTCCGACGCGGATTGGATGGCGGTCGCTTTTCCGATTGCGGCTGGCGACCAAGGCGGAGCCAAGCTGGTGGCTCTCCAGCGAAAGCCTAGGGTGCTGGCGATGGGCACCCGGCGTGAGATTGTTTGGCCGGTGGGAATTGCGGTCGCTCTCGCTTTGGGTTCAGCGTTTGCCTTGGCTCGTTCGCGGGCTCGTTTGGCAGCGGAGCAAGAGCGTCGGAAAGCCGCCGAACAGATGGCCCTGTTAGGAAAGATGGCGACTTCCATGGCGCATGAGGTGAAGAATCCGGCGGCAGCGATTCTGATGCAGGCGCGGACCTTGGAGGGAGGGGCGCAGGCGGAGGTGGGGCAGATGATTCGGGATGATGCCGAGGAGATTGTCTCGCTGGTGAATCAATGGTTGTTCGTGGCGAGACCGGAGCCTCCCAAGATGGGAGAGGTGGATCTGGGCGCGTTGTTGGAGGAATTGGTCAAGCGGGTGGAGGCTTGGGCCCGCTATCATCGCTGTGAGCTGAAGCTGCAGCAGGAGGGGGACTTGCGGTGCTGGGGAGACCGCACCCGTTTGGAGCAGGTCTTTCGAAACTTAATTCAAAATGCGGTGCAAGCCATGCCAGGAGGAGGGACTGTTACGATCAATCTAGTAGGAACAGGGGATGGGGTTTCTTTTTCGGTAGCTGATGCTGGAGAAGGCTTCTCAGCCAAGGCCTTGCAGTCATTCGGGGAAGCTTTTTACTCCGAACGCGAAGGAGGCATCGGTCTCGGCCTGGCTTTGGTGAAGGGAGTGGTCGAGGCCCACGGAGGCGCGGTTACAGCTCGAAATCTCGGGGAATCCGGAGCGAGCGTGGAAGGAACTTTGAGTCGAAGGGAGAAAGCAGCATGAGCACTCGAGTATTGATAGTGGAGGATAATCGTTCCCTTGGCTTGGCCCTGGCGTCGGCGGTGGAGCGGGTGAAATTACAGCCGGAATTGGTGGGCTCTTTGACCCACGCCCGGGAGGAATTGGAGAAAGGTGAGTTCGGAGGAATTCTGCTCGATCTGGGCTTGCCCGATGGTCATGGCTTGTCGCTGTTAGAAGATTGGAGGGGGGGAGAGATGCCGTTGGTGGCGGTGGTGACTGCGCATGGCGAAATCGAGAATGCCATCGAGGCGCGCAAGCTGGGGGTGGTGCGCTTTTTGACCAAACCGGTCGCCTTTGATGAGCTGGAGGAGTTTCTGGGCGACATCGAAGAGCCCCAGCGGGAGCCTGCGGAAACGGAGCATAAGACCACCGCATTGATTGGGGCCGCCCCGGCGATGCAGGAGGTTTTCCAGAAAACCGCGCACGCCTGCTTGTCGCGCGAGCCACTGGTGATTCGAGGTGCTGCAGGCACCGGGCGTTCGCATGTGGCGACCTTGATCGGCAATCATTCGGGCGGGCGCTTGCTCTGGCTGCACGCGGCCCCCGAGGTGGAGAGCAAAGAGTTCGAGCGGGCCTTGTCGGCAGAGGAGGGGGCGACTCTGGTGATCGAAGATGTCGCGGTCCTCAGCAAGGCTTCGCAACGAGAATTGATCCGACTGTTAGACGAGCGCGAAGTGGCGAGCTTGCCGCGGCTGATTGTGACCTGCGACGAAGAGGGACTGCGGGGGAAAGTCGAAGAAGGGACTCTGGAGGCTGAACTCTATTACCGCCTGCAGGTGTTAGAGATTTTTCTGCCGGGACTGAAGGAGCGGCTCGGGGACCTGCCGGCCTTGGCTTATCATTTTCTCGGGCAAATCGATTCCGGGGGGCGCTTGAAGTTCGGGGGAGAAGTTCTCGAGAAATTGCAGGGCTATGACTGGCCGGGGAATTTGCGGGAGCTGCGCAACGTGGTGAGCTTTTGCATCAGTGCGCGGGGCGGAACCGGGGAGGTGAGAGTGGAGGACCTGCCGGAATACCTGCAAGGTGGCAGCGGCAGAATAGTTGCAGAGGCCAGTCCTTTGGAAGAGTGCCTGGATGCTTGGATCGAAGGGCTGGATCTGAACTCCATGACCTATCAGGAAATTCAAGGACAGGTGGAGGGACTTTTGCTTGGAGAGCTTTTAAAGAGATTCGACGGCAAGCCCTCACGCATGGCTCGGGAGCTCGGAATCAACCGCAGCACCTTACGGAAAAAGCTGCGGGAGCTTCCGGGGGGCAGAGCTGAATGAGTATTTGAAAAAGAAAACATCCCCCGGCGCCAGCTGAGAGCGTGACGCGCGGAGGATGTCCGACGAATGAGATTCGAATGGTCTGTTAGAAGCTGTAGGTCGCGGTCAAGTTGATCGAACGATCTTGCCCGAGGAAGGCGCTGGAGACGTCGGCACCGAGTGTTTCGCTGGTTTCAATGGTCTGGATGTATTGCTTGTCGAAAAGGTTGGACACCGAGAGTTGAATGTCGAAGTCGTCCCAAGAATAGCCCAGCATGGCATCGACCAAAGTGTGTGACTTGGTTTCGAGCGCATCCCGTCCATCTGAACTGGTGCCGGTGTATCGGGCACCGAGAGCGGCGCGGAAGTTGGCGAGCGGCCCTTCCTGTGGCGAGTAGGTGAGCCAGGCGGAAGCTTGGTAGTCGGGAACGCCAGCGAGTGCAGGAGAACCGTCGATGTCATTGTTCGCGGTATCCAGATAGGTGAAGGCAGACTGAAAGAAGAAGTCGCCGCTGCGGTGCTGCAGGGAAGCCTCGGCTCCTTGGATGTCCACGCTGCTGGACTGGGTCACGGTGAAGGGGTCGGGACGGAACACGCGGTTGGCTTCCTCAATGTCGAAGTAGGAAGCGGTGAAGAGAGTCCTTTCGTCAGGCATCCACTTGACTCCGATTTCATGCTGGGTTCCTTCTTTGGGCTTGAGCGGGTCTCCGGTGAGGTCGTTCACCCCCTGGGGCTCGAAGGACTCGGCGTAGGAGTAGTAGGGCGAAACTCCGTTGTCGAATTGATACATGACTCCTGCGTCGAAGGACCAGTTTTGTTGCGTGTCGGAAGGCAGCTGGTTGGTGGCCAAGCTGTAGTCGTCATAGCGTGCACCCAGCGAGACGATGAAGTTGTTCCACTCGATCCGATCGCTCAGGTAGATGCCGTAGAGCTCCTCCTCGAAGGTGTCGAGTTCGGTGCGGTCAGGCAGGGTCGCGGCCATCGCCCCGTAGTTGGGATTGGTGAAGTCCAGCGCGCCTCCGTAAACATAGTTCAGATTATAGAGACCCGGGTTGGGCGGCAGGGTGTAGCGTTCGCGGTCCGCGCGATTGAAGTCAAAGCCCAGCTGCAGCTCGTGCTTGACGGTGCCGAGTTCGTATTTGGCATTGAGAGCCATATTCCCGGAGAACACATCGGTCTCGTGATCGGAGGCGTAGAGCAGTCGGTGATAGGTTCCAGCCGGAGTGCCCGGTCCGAAAACCCCTTGGGCAATCAGAGGAGGCACGATGGTGTGTTCCACATAATCCGCGGAGGATTGAAGGTAGCGTAAGGTCGAGTTGAACGAATAGGTGTCGTTGAACTGATGTTTGAAGATGAGACTCGCGCTCTTTTGACTGGTGTTGTAGCGGTCGATGCTGGGCTCGCCGGCATAGAGATTGTTTCGGAGAGTGAAGCCTGGCACTTGGGTGGCTTCGTATGGGTAGAACTGGAGCGATGGCATGCTCTCATTCTCTTGGTAGTTGAAGAGAACGCTCAGCGAAGTGTCCTCCGTGGGTTTCCAAGTCAGAGAGGGCATTACGAACCAGGAGTCGTCGTTGACAAAATCCACGTAGGTGTCGGATTGGCGAAAGTAGCTGACCAGCCGCAGAAAGACCGTTTCTTCTTCGTTGACCGCTTGGTTGTAATCGAGGCCAAACTGCATGCGGTCGTGCGAGCCGTAGCCTGCCATGATCTCGTTCTTGGCATCGGGCCCCGCAATCTTGGAGACGGTATTGACCGTTCCTCCCGCAGTGCCGTTGCCGAAGAGAAGGGAGGCGGGACCCTTCACGATATCGACTTGCTCGATAGCGTAGTTCTCTTGTGGAGTGTTGTTGTAAAAATTAAAATTATACTGGAGTCCGTCGCGATAGTTTTGCGAGCGCATGCCTCGGATCCGAACGAAGTCCTGCCGATTGTCCAAGCCGTAGTAGGCGCTCTGGACTCCCGAGGTGTAGCGGGCGGCTTCCTCAAGGTTTTGTGCACCGCGTTGGACAAACTCTTCCCGGGTGATCGCCTCCACAGCGCGTGGAGTCTCGAAGATGGAGTGGGGCAATTTGCCACCAAGGTTGAGAGCCGGATTGACCAATTGGTCGGAAGAGGCGTCCTCCGCCACGCGTTCGGCAGTGACGAGGGTCGGTTCGAGTTCGAAGTCGCCGTTGGATTGCCCCATGGCGGCAGTCGTAGCCAGAGAGAGTGACAACAGGGTGAGTTGTGGTGTGTGTGTCATTGAGAGCAACAGACCCTGCGACGACCCGACCGCTCATGCTAGCGGTGGGCTGACATTGATTGGCTCTCAATTTACCCCGGGCTTTTTTCTAACAGGCGGCCGTGCCGAGGACGGAAAAAGGTTCTATCGCCGAACCGCCCGGATGCTAGGACCGACCCTTTCGCATTGCATCCAGCGGACTTGTTCCCGGGAACCAGTATTCGAAGGACAGGGCGCCCTGATGGAGGAGGAGAGAAAGGCCGTTGGCAATGCGTGCTCCGTTGGCTTCGGCGTTGCGCAGGAACTTGGTGCGGGCGGGCTGATAGATGGTGTCGTAGACGAGGTGGTGCGGCTGCAGGCAGGAGCTGGGGATTGGCGCCGGGTCGGTGGCCTTAAGTCCTAGCGAGGTGGTTTGGACGAGGAGGTCGCAGTGGCCGGCAATCTCGGGGAGGTGAGGGGAGTCGAGGGCGTAGATCTCGAGCCGCTCGCCGGGGCCATTGAGTTTTTCCGATTCGAAGTAGGGCTCCAGCCGCGTGGCGAGGGTTTCCAACTTTTCCAAAGAGCGGTTGACCAGCACCAGCTGCTCGCAGCCTTCGCGGGCACATTGGGTGGCAAGGGCCTGACCGGCACCGCCGCCCGCGCCGACGATCATGATGCGCAGGTCGCGCACATCGACCGAGAACTCCTCCCGAATAGCCCGCACGAATCCCGGGCCGTCGGTATTGAATCCGAGCAGGTCCTCGCCGTCGCCAAAGAGAACGGTGTTGACCGCTCCCAAGGCTTCCGCCGCTGGATCGAGATCGGTGCAGGCCGAGAGGGCTTCGAATTTATGAGGAACGGTCACGTTGGTGCCCACGAACCCGAGCTCCTTCATTTTTGCAAAGGCGGCAGGCAGTTCCCCGGGTTCCAGGTCAAGGCGAATGTAGCGCGCGTCGATATCCAACGCGTCCAAGGCCGGCTGGTGCAGTTGGGGAGATTGCGAGTGGGCCACCGGATGACCGATGACGGCCAGCTTGGCAGGCTTGGTTCCCTCCGGGTTCAGCGTGGCTTGGTCATCGAGGTCCGCCAGGGTGTAAACGTCTTTCATTGGGCGGAAAGATAGTCATCTCGTTGAGAAAGAGAAGGCAAAGGCCACTCGGATTGTATCAGCCACGAAGAGGGCTCGACCCGTGGGCTGGATTCGCTAACGTCCCGCCATGTCTGCGGAAGCAAAATTACAAGAACTCGGTATCACACTCTCCGAACCCGCCAGCCCGGTTGCCAGCTACGTCAACGCGGTGCGCACGGGCAACCTGCTCTTTATCTCAGGTGGACTGCCGGACCTGGCCAACGAATCCTACAAAGGACAAGTCCCCACCCAAGTGAGCCCCGAGGTGGCCAAAGAGGCCGCACGGAATTCTGTCCTGGGCCGACTGGCGGTCATTCGCAAGGAGCTCGGCTCCCTCGACAAAGTGACTCGCGTGGTTTCGGTGCAGGGCTTCGTGAATGCGGCTTCTGACTTTGGTGATGTTCCGCAAGTCATCAACGGCGCTTCTGACACTCTGGTGGAAGTCTTTGGCTCCGAGATCGGCTCCCATTCCCGCGCGGCAGTGGGGGTCGCGAGTCTGCCTCTCAACGTCTGTGTTGAAGTGGCGCTGGTGGTCGAGGTCGCCTAGAGAGTAATCACTTTAAAGGAAAAAGGCTGAAGTGGTTTTCGCAACCGCTTCAGCCTTTCTCGTTCTAGGGGGACCGGATTAGGCGAGTTCTATCGGGGCTCGAGCACGACTCGAACGTTGTCAAAGTTGGAGCGAGAACCTTCAGAAATTAGGCGGACTTTGACGTCATAATAGGAGTCGGGATCGGTGCTGAAGAAATCGAAGCTTGCCGGGAAGCCGTCCTTAAAGGTGCCCTCGGGGATGTTGGTGGCGAAGTGGGAGCTGCGCGCCAATTCACCTTGGTTCATCAAGGCGACGCTGCTGACGTTATTTGGGGTGGTGAAACCCGGACGATTGCCAATCGCAGCCGTGACCGAGAGCACGCCGCTGTAGGTGAAGAAGCTATCCTTGGTCTCGGCGTAAGTTCCGCCAGCGACACTGAAATGATTGAGTCCCGTTGAGCTAAAGCCCTGAACGAACTCAAAGACAGTTTGGCCCTCACCGTCGTTGTCATCGGTCCAACCTGGTCCGGATTGCAAGAAGGGAGGGTTGGCGCTGATGAGGAAGGGAACTTCGAAGTCAGGATTCTCGATTTCGATGGCCACCTCCGGCTCGAAGCGAAGACGGTAGTACCGTGAGCGTTCAGTGGTGGAGTCTAGAGTGCTGTAGTTTTCGAGCCGAGGGGAAATCATTCCAGAACTATTGAGGCTACTGGGGGTGGCCCCGAGAGTGGTCCAATTGAGAAGGTCAGTGCTGGCTTCCAAGAAGAAGCCTGCGGTCTGATCTTTTCTGATGCTAATGAGATTATAGCCGCTGGCAGATTGAACATTCACCGAAGCGATACCGAAGTCAGGTCGCAGGATGGCGACGCTATCGACCCAACCCCGATCCTCGCCCAAACTATTACTGATATCCTTTTCATAGGTCCAGCGCAGCACGTGATTGCCCGCTGGAATATCGATTTTGACGGTGCTCCAATCGGTAGTCCCAGAGATTCCAGGCACGAGTTCTTCGCCATCCATGGTGAAGCGGAGAAAGTCCCAATTGGCTTCGCTACTGACCTTCCAATTGAAAAAGAGTTTTTTCGGACCAACCACCGTTGTGGTGAGAGTCGTGCTTTCGTTGTCGGAGATCTTACCATGGCTGGTGCTGTCGATGCCACCGTTACTGTTATCTGACTCCGCATACCAACCTGCGTCTCCGTAGCTTTCCCAGCGCTGGCTCCAGTGGTCGAGTCCTCTTGCGGGGTGGGTTGCGTCGGGCGTTACCGAGATTTGGTCAAGCCAAGCCGAGCCGGGCACGTCGTTCGCACCGGCTGTATATGACCAGCGGAAGACGTAGAGTCCATCGGGGACTTCATAGTAAACTTGCTGCCAGCCTGTGCCCCCGGAGATAGGCTCAAGCGCCCTTGGCCCATTGGAGGCTGGCGAGGCATCGTGATACTCGGTATCGACGTTTACCTGGAGGACCTCCAACTTGAGATTCCCGTCTGGAGCGCCCGTGCATTGCCACCAGAACGAGAGAAGGGAGGGCCCCTTGACGGTATAGGTGACCGCCGTGTTGTTCGTAGTATTGGGAAACTCCGACATTGGCGTGAATACCGTTCGGATGGCGGAGGCTCCCGGCTCTCTGCTGCGGCCGGTTGGAGCGGCATTGGATACGTCGGGAATCCACGCTGCCTCGCTAGCATCTGCCAGCATGAGGTCGGTGTATTCCGCATCGAGAGGAATGTCGGCAGCTTGGCCCAGAGAGCCATCGTCAGGAAGAGGAGTCACCATGAATTGATCGATTAAGCCGTGACCACTTTCCTCAACAGGATTGCGCCAACTGAAGGTGAACTCATGGCTCCCTGGCCCAAGGATGGCGGAATAGCGCCTATAGACATTGCCCTTTGAATGGAGGATGAACCCCGTAGGCCATTTCGCGCGTAACGTTCCGTTGGGGGCGGTTTGCGCCATGGTGAATTGAACCAGCGCCGGGCCTTCGATGGTGGTCGTCATCTCCGAGTATTCGAGGGGCTCCACGTCACCGGACCTGGCGATGTCTCCTGTTGGGATCGCACTGGCTTCAATCTCGATGTTTCCCCATGGCAGGGATGACAATGAAGTTTGAGTCCACAAGTAATCAGAGTTATCGATCCCATCGGTAAAGTTATTGAAGCTGATGGCATCAACCCAGCCCTGATCGGAGCCCGAGTTCGTGTTAGAGTCCTTCTCATAGGACCAGCGCAAGGTGTGACTTCCAGCCGGAACGACATAGGCGTAGACATGGGTGGCGACGTCCCCTGAAATTTCCTCTATCAGGGTGTCGTCGAGGTAGAAGCGAAGATAATCGTAATTGGCTTCTGAGCTGACCCCCCAAGAGAACGAAACGGTCGTAGGGCCATCAACAGTGGTCTCGCAAGCAGCGCTCTCGCTGTGGTCAATGGGAAGATTGACCGCGCGATCAGAATCATTGGCTGAGGCGTCTGCCTGATAGGCGAAACCGGCGACGGCTCCGGATGTCGGTCTGGTGAAGCTTCGGTCGAGGGAATCAACCGCATCGGCCAAGGTGCCAATGCTTTCGGGAGTATTGCCCTCAAGCATGAGAGAGAAGACCTGCTTTTTGTTGTCGGGGTCCTGGGCGGACGGTTCGCTCAGGTCACCATCGTAAGAGATGATGAGCTCATAAATGCCAGGCATTGCCGGGATGTCCTGCTGTCCTCCACCCAGTTGTTCCACGGTATCAATGGCATTCCCACTGTAGACGGGGAGTGCGTTCGGGTTGGAAAGATTCAACTGGGGAGCCCGGTAAAAGGTTCCGTTTGGACCCCGCAGGACGATATCGAGGTCGTTGACCAACACGGGGGTCGGATCGTCCAGATTGCTTTTAGTCGAGCCTTCCGGATCGGTCCAGACGAGGGTCGCCTTGACGGGAGAACTGGCGGTGAATTGCAGCCGGATCTCCCGTCTTTCTTCTGAGAGAAAGTCTTCGTAGATGTGGAAGTTGCCGGGGTGGTCAGCGTGCAGGTCAATGTGCTGGGTCGCTTTCCAGGCATCGACGAGTCCCCAACCCGACTTGTAGTCAGGCCCGGGGTTCAGGATGTCGGTCGCGGTGTGGATCATCAGGGCTTTCAGGGTCGAGGCCCGCATGGTTTGCCCAGTCAAGTTCTTGTAATGCTGATGGAGTAGTAGCGCGGTCCCGGCGGCTCCGGGGGTGGCCATGGAGGTGCCGGTTTTATCCCCGTATGCATCGTCCGCACCTTTGGTCGCGGAGTAGACCGCGGCCCCATTTGCCACAATGTCGGGTTTGATTCGACCGTCGTCAGTGGGGCCAAAGCCCGAGGAGCTGACCATCTCGATTCCTGAGATCGAGCGGCTGTCTGACGAAACGGCGTCCTGGAAGTTGCCTACGATCATGGGATTCTTACCGATTGAGCTCGTCAGGATGGAATCAAAGCCGCTTGTTCCTCCATCCGGACCCGGTGCGTCTCCAGCTGAGAGCCCCCAAACCGCTTCGTTGGGTGAAGAGTTGACGGTGCCGTCCGCATTGTAGGCTGGCCATTGGACTTCCTGCAGATGGCTTGGCAACTCTCCCCGGTCATTCCCCGCTGCGATGAAGGGCAGGAGGTAAGGGGCCAAGCGGCAGGTTTTATCATATTCTCTGGCTGTGGAACCATACAGTCCAAAGGCACGGGGCTCGGAATCTCCTGCTCGTCCCACCCATTTTTTTCCACCGAAGGCATCTCCCAGTAGGTTGGAGGGAGTCAGCTTTGCCCATCCTGCAATCTCTCCGTAGGAATGATTGGAGACATAGACTCGGTCGGGCTGATTGGGTGCGGTTGCGCCAATGGAGCGCATCTCTGCGTCGTCATCGCACCAGTTGAAGGCCACCGCGTTTGCCAGCCAGGCCATCCCTCTGGCATCGGGCTCGCTGTAGCCGTTGCCGATCAGGGTTCCCAGGACGTGAGTGGCGTGATCCTGAATTTCGTTGAGGACTTTCTCGCACCTGATTCCTTCGTCTCGATAGGTCACCCGGGGGGAGCCCAGGTCTGAATACAAAGCAAAGTCGTGGTGGGATAGGCGCGGCTTGCCGAGTTCGAAAAGAGCGACCGTCCAATCATCTCCGCTCAGGTTCGGGTTGCTCCCGGGAGTGTCGAACTGGTTGATTCGGGAGACATTGTGCGAGATGCGGGCATTGGTGTTTTGGGTACCATTGTAGACAGGGGCCCCATTCTCGAGTCGCATGATTTCAAAGCCCATGCCATCCTCGTTGACTCCGGCAAGTGGCCAATGGTTCTCTCTCGCCCATTCTTCCGCCTCGGCTTTTTCCCGTTGGCTGCGAGCCAAGGCCTCGGCGGCATGCTTCTGCATCGTGGCTTCGTCGGGACCGAAAAGTCCGGCCTGCGTGGCGGGTTGCTCGAAGCGTGGGTCGAATTTTGGGGCGGCAGCCGCCACATTCGGAGGGGCGATTTGCTCTTGGTCAGCTCGAACGAGGCGCATCTCCGTTATCTTTTCCGGCTCGGGAATGGAGGGGTGATTGCCGTGTTCTTTCTGCTCAGCTGCTACTTGGGCTGAGGACTCTGAAGGGCTCTTGGCAGATGAAGACGGGTCACTCCAGTCAATCATTGTGAAGCAGCTAATCAGGACGAGGGTCACTACCAGCAAGATGGTTTTGATTGCGTTGTTCATGGTTCTAGGGTTCGCGACGGATAGAGTGTTCATCACCTACTAAGACTTTTGTCCGAGAATGTTTCGGCCTCGGGTGGTGATTTCTTCGCAAAGACCTGGTCCGAGGGTGAGCTGTCGGATGGAGCGCGGATTGAGGGGGCGTGCCCTCGGTTGTTAGAAAGAACCTTTCTGATACTGCTGCCATTTCTCCAGCCACTGCTGGCGAGTGAGGCGTTCGAGTCCGCCGTTTTCGCTGATGGTGGCGTTGGCGTGGATCTCGGCGAGGAGGAGGTCTTGCTCCAGAGAGTGGGGAGAGACCGGAAAGGCCTTTTCCAAACTGAGTAGAGCCGGGTTGGCATACTGAGTGGTGATGAGCAGATTTTTCCCTTCGTTGATGACTTGCAGGTCCAAAACCCAACCGCCGTAGTGGGGAACGGGGGGGCGCAGAGGGCGGCCGCTCCGGATTTCAGAAAAAGTGATCTCCGGATCGTATCCGCCGAGCACGATGCCTTTTTCATCTGGTAGAAAGGTGCCGGTGAGGGGGGACTGGGGGGTGCGAATGTCGGGGCCCAGCCGGACGTCGTTCTTCCAATCCAAGACCCGGGATCTCAAGTCGCCCCCGGCGAGAAGCAATCGTTCGCCCGAGGGGCTAAGGCGGCAAACCATGCACCAGCCATTGTAGGGAAAGTTCGCCCGTGCGGGTTTGCCGGTTGCGAGGTCGAGGAACTCCACGCGATCGTTTTTCACAACCACTCCAGCAGCGAGAATGTGGTCCGTGATCGAGAGGTCAAAGACCGTGGACTCCTGAGGGCGGGGAGGAAGAAGAAACTCATGTCTATCGCGGTCCCAGACCTCGTGGCTCCAGAAGCCCCAGGTGATCAGGTGGCGGCCATCGGGCGAGTAGCGGCAGCGACCGGAGTTGGAGATCGCTCCGTTGTCGGAGAACCCTTGAGGGGTGGTGTAGAGGGTGGAGGCTTGGTAGGTGTCGAGGTCGATCTCGAGCCGTTCGCCTCCGGCGCAGGCCACCGCGAGAAGGTCTTTGTAGGGATGGCGGGCAAGCCCTCGTGGTTCGGAGGGGACTTCGATAGGCTCGCTGACAGCCTGCCCGGTCCGGGAGTTCCAGATTTGGACGAAGCCACTTCCCGGGTCGACTCTCATTTTCCCCGTCGTTCGATCGGGGGTGGTGCTGACCGCTAGAGCGACCAGGTCTCCGTCAGTGAGAAAAAGTCCGTTCATGATGATTCCTCCGGCGCCAAAGGGTGGTCCTGCGGGTTCACCATCCGAGGTGCGGTAGACGCGGGTCGTCTTGCGACTGGCATCTTCGCGCACGTGACCGAGGGGGAGGAGTCGGTCTTCACTGGGGGAGAGCGCGACAAATCCGCCTCTCGGGTTATCGGTGTCAATCTGCTGGACGAGATCCCGGTCAGGCAATTTCCAAATCCGAACAAGTCCATGTTCCGAAAAAGCAAGAAGGCGGGAATCGGGTGAATAGCGGACGGCAAGTTGTGGAAGGTGGGAGTCTCCCACGGTCTCGATGACCTCGCCGGAGGGCAATTCATAGCTCACGATTTGCTTGCCTCCAACTTGGGCGGCGAGCTGGCTTTCGTCGGGGGCAAAGGCGATCTCGAAGCCATTGAGAATGGGGCCTGAAAAATCCGGGCGCGTCCGATCGATGAGCGCATGATTGTCTCTCGCTAGATAACGTCCCGAGGGACTAGCCCACAATTTGACCCCTCTGAAGTGAGGGCCGATCGCTCCCGCATGGTTCTCGATAATATTTCCTGAGAAAATGTCGCAGACCAGGGTGTGTCCATCGGGGCTGACAAACGCATATTGATGCCCTTTTCCCAAAAGCTGAGCCTGAGACTTTTCATAAATGGGCTGGGGGGGATGCCGGAGAGCAAAGGGTGGGGTTGCCTCGCGAACTTCCAGAGTGTGTGCCATTACTAACAGCAAGGTGTCCTCCGTTTGAGAGAGATGGAGGAAGCGCGACGGGGCTGGAATGGAGGTCGAGTGGCGTTCCTGGGTCTCTGGCACCCAACGTTCGAGATTTTCCGTGCCGGGAATAAAAAGCGTTTTCCCATCGGCACTCCAAGCGAGGGGGGCGGCCGCAGGGCTCAAGGTATTCAATGTCGCGATAACATCTCCGCCGGGATAATCGACGATGAAAGCATTATGAAGATTGGCCAGGGCGAGTCGTTTTCCATCGGGGCTCCAGCTGGCATGGTCGGCATCTGGGACGGGGATGGTCCAACGTTTGGGGGACTCGCTCATGTCCCAGACTTGCGGGTAGTATTCGTTCTCGATGAAGACGATGAGGGCGTCTTGCGTTGCGTTCCAAATGAGTCCGGAGACATAGTCTTCGCCACTATCGAAGACTGCCACAGGTTGGGAAAATTGATTTCGCCAGGCGGCGACCCGGGTGCGGTTGGCGTCCAAGCGAGCGGGGTCGGTGCGTGCGGTGAGAGCCGCCTTGGCAAACCAGAGGGTGGCGACTTCATCTTGTCCCTTGGCCGCGGCTTCCGCTCCCGACTGGGTGTAGAGATCGGCGATGGTCAGCACGGCGAGTCTGCGGGCCCTCTCTTCGCCTGCGAGCGCAACTTGGGCCCGGTGGGTCTGCTGCAGGCTGAAGGTCAGGCCGAGAATGAGGGACAGTAAAATCAAAGCCGCCGCGATGGAGGCTGCTTTGTTTCGCTGGAAAAACTTTCCCAACTGATAGGACAGGGTGGGGGGGGCGGCCGTGACGGGCTCGTGGGCGAGATAACGCCGGAGGTCTTCGGCCAAGGCTGCGGTGCTGGCATAGCGTCGCTCGCGCTCCTTGGAGATGGCCTTCATCACGACCCAGTCCAGGTCGGAGCCGAAGGGCTGTTTCGGGGAAGGTGTAGTCGCATCGCTTTTCAGCTTTGCGCGGGCGATTTGAGTGCTCGGTCTTGGGGGCTGCTCTTCGCGGATGATTTTTTGCATCTCTAGCACTCCCGTCTTGGCCAGTCGTTCGGGATCGAAGGGCGGGGTGCCGGTCAGCAGCTCGTAGAGCACAACCCCCAGGGAATAGACGTCGGTTCGGGTGTCGATGTCCTCGCCGTCAGTCGCCGCTTGCTCGGGGCTCATGTAGGCCGGGGTTCCGAGGACCTGCGCTTGGAGGGTGTAGTTGGAATGATTGGATTCGGTGGTGGCCCGTGCGATCCCGAAGTCGATGACCTTTGGGATTCCTTCCTCATTGATGAGAATGTTGGAGGGCTTCAGGTCGCGGTGGATGATGCCTTTCTGATGGGCATGTTCAATCGCTCCACAGACCTCAATGAAGAGCTCGATCAGCTCCCTGTTAGAAAGCCTTTTTTTCCGATGGTAGACATCGATGGCACGCCCTTCCACCAGTTCCATCACGAAGTAGGGCCGACCCATGGCAGTTGCACCGGCCTCGAACACCTGCGCGATGGAGGGATGGTTCATCAGGGCCAGGGCCTGGCGTTCCCGCTCAAAGCGCTTCACCACTTCGCGGGTATCCATCCCCAGTTTGATGACCTTCAGAGCAACCTGTCGCGAGACCGCTCCGCTTTGCTCGGCCTCCCACACGGTGCCCATTCCTCCTTCTCCAATGCGGCGAACAAGTCGGAAATTATTAAAAATGGTGCCGACTTCCTCTCTCTCGGTTGCTCCCATTTCGAGCCGTGCATTGATCGCGGATCCCAGGGTCGGGGTGCCTTGGTCGCCTCCTTCTTCCTCGTAACCCTGCAGCAGGAGAAGCGCATCTGTTAGAGCCTCGCGGTCGTCTCCCACCGAGTTCTCGATGAACTGAATTCGCTCTTCCGTTGGCAGCGCGAGAGAGGCTTGAAAGAGGCGCTCGGCCCGGCTCTGGCTGCTCTCCGGCATCGCCGTCTCCAAAAGGCATTTGGGGCAGTGGCCTTTGGGGGAAAGGCTGGTGCCGCAGCGCTCGCAGATGGTGGACATGAGTGGGAATCAATTGACGAAGGCGGCGCGAAGATGGGCCAGTTCTTCTTCCACTTCGGTCTCATTGCTCACGGTCTGGGCGATGGTTTGCTTGAGGAGATCCCGATAGCGATTGCGCAGCTTGAAGGCGGCAATGCGCACCGCCGGCTCGCTCATGCCGAGTTCGGCCGCAGCGAGAGCGTAGGGTTGTTGTGTCCCTCCCGGCACAAGCTGCTCACGCAGTTTTTCGAAGATGGGGCCTTTGCCCGCCTGATGATAGGATTGGGAAAGCTTGTTGAGCACATCTTCCAGCAGCTGACTGGCCCAAGCGCGGTCGAAGGCGACTTCGGGAGTGAGCTTTTCCACCGGTTCGGAGAGGTATCGCTCCTCTGCTTCCTGCGCATCGATGGAGACTATCTGGGCGAACCCACCACGTTTGAACCGCTTGGCGTGCCTCCACTCGTCGATAGCGAAATTCTGCAAGGAACGGATGAGAAAGCTGCGCAGCTTTCCCCGGTCCTGTTCCGCTTTCTGCAATCCGTCTTTGGAAAGAAGATGGGCGAAAAAGCTTTGCGTCAAATCTTCGGCGTCGGCCTGATTGTCGCGCAAGCGGCGGGCGTAGCAGTAGAGAGGGAACCAGTAGTCTTTACACAACTCGGTCAGCGCCGCCGGATCAGACGTCGCCGCCTCACGCACCAGGGTCCAGCGAGTCGCCGGGAATGCTCCAGGTGCTTGAGAAGAGGTCGGGTTGTCGTTCACCTCCAGCAAGTTTAGGTGAAATTTGTCAAAATCAGATCCCAAAAATGTCGAATATGAGCATGGATGGGAGAAGCATCCTTATCGCAAGGCGCGCACCATTTTCTCCAAGCCTTCCTGCACCCGGTAGGTGGGGCAGCCGTAGTTGAACCGGACCGCTTTGGGAGACCCGAAGAATGCCCCGTCGGAGAGGAAGAGCTTTTCCTTGTCCTCCGCAACCTTGGCGGGATTGTCGTGGGTGAGCGCGGAGCAATCGATCCACGCGAGGTAGGTGGCTTCGATCTCGGGCACGATGACTTCAGGCAACTGGTCCGCGAGGTAGGAGGTAAGGTAGTTGCGGTTCTTGCGCAGGACGGAGAGCAGCTCCTGACGCCACGGCTCACCATGCTGATAGGCGGCTTCGGCGGCGAAGTAGGCAAGGGCGTTGATCTCGGAGAGGGTGTGACCCTTTGCAGATTGAAAACGACGGCGGACGGAATCGTTGGGAATGACCGCATAGGCGTAACCCAGGCCCGCGATGTTGTAGGTCTTGGAGGGCGAGAGCAGCGTGATGGTGTTTTCGCGTAGTTCCTCCGGCAGATTGAGAGCGGAGAAGTGCGGAGTCTCCTCTTCGTCGAGAATGAGGTCGCAGTGAATCTCGTCAGAGACCAAAAGGATACCGAGCTTCTGGCAAAAGGTTGCCAGCTTGATCATCTCCCGCTCGGTGAAGGCGCGGCCGAGGGGATTCTGAGGATTGGAAAGGATGAAGACCTTGGTGTCGGGGCGGACGGCGGCAACCATTTTCTCCCAGTCAAAGGTCCAGACTCCTTCGACCTGAACATGCTCGGTGGTGAGGAGCTGGGTCCCGCCATCGTGGTGAACTCCCAAGAATGGAGGATAGACTGGGGTGCAGGTCATCAGCGAGTCACCCGGCTGGGCAAAAGCGCGACCAGCCATGGACAAGGCAGGAACGAGACCGCCGAGGTGGACAATCTCTTCCTCCTTCGCAGTGTAGCCGATGCGATTGGAAAGATAGGTTTGCAAGGTCTCGACAAGCGAGGGATGGGGGAGGGCGTAGCCGAAGACTCCCTGGCTCACACGGTCCTGCAGCGCGGAGATCACTTCGGGCGGGCTCTGAAAGTCCATGTCCGCGACCCAAAAGGGATCGAGGTCGGAGCGGCGATCCCACTTCAAGGAACCCGTGGCGCGGCGGTCAGCAACTGGTGTCAACATGCCCCTGTGATGGCCTTGGGGCGGGGTTGGAGAAAGCAAAAATTTAAGAGTTTCCCAATGGGTGACAGTTCACCAATTCCAATTTGAGAGAACTGCTTAGTCAATTTTTAGCTTTTTAAGTGTTCTTGGATGAAAACGATTAAAGTAGGGTCCGGCATGAGTCACTCTCCGCATCTGCCACATCCCCGTGTGCCGGTCTCCCGTCCCTTGTTGGACCTCAGCCAGATCCTCTTCGGCTGCTTCTTGGCGGGCACATCGTTCAATGTTCTGCTGCGCCCGAATGAGATTGCGTCGGGGGGGATCGTGGGGCTTTCGCTCATATTCAGTGAAGTGTTCGGGATTGAGCCCGCGTTTTTGCAATGGGGTTTCAATTTTCTCATTCTTGTGATTGCGGCCAAGTTTCTGGGGCGGGCGTTTGTCTTTCGAAGTTTGGCTGGACTGATTGCTTTGCCGGCCGCGGTTTACTTGACCCGCTTCTGGCCGCCAATGACCGGGGACTTGCTCCTAGGCAGTCTTGCCGGCGGAGCGGGAGTGGGGGTGGGAATGGGCCTGGTCTTTCGTGCCAACGGGTCGGTGGGAGGGTTCAGTGCCTTGGCGCTTTTGTTTCACCGTCGCTTGGGTTTGCCGGTGGACCGTGGGCTGATTTTGTTGGACGGATTGGTGCTGCTTTCCGCGGCGCTGGTGTATCGGAATGCCGAGCTGATTTTGGCTGCAGCGATTTGTGTTGCGATTGTCGGCAGGACCGCCCGGGGTCTTCTCAATGGCATGAGCCACTCGCGAATGGCACTGATTGTCTCCGAGCTTTCCCCCGAAATTGAGTCCCGGATCCTGACCGAGATTCCGCTCGGCGTGACCAAGCTCCACGGGCAGGGAGGGTATTCTGGTGAGGAGCGCGAGGTTTTGATGGTCGTAGCCCGTGCTCCGGAGGTCATGCGATTGAAGCGCCTGGTCAAGGAAGTGGATCCGAATGCTTTCATGACGGTCTGCGATGCCCATGAAGTGCTGGGCTACGGCTTCAATTCCTTTGCCGTCACACCGAGAGCCGAGCGTCCAGTGGGACTCGCTCCTGCCCCCACGGCAAAATGAACTGGGGCCGGGAGCTCAAGTAGGGTTTGCGGGAAGGGGGCAATCCTCTTCGCTGGCGCAACTTAGGCATCATGGGCTTGCCAACGGGACTTTATCTCGCAAACTCCCTTACGAATACATGAGCGACTCTACCGAATTAGTTTGCAAGCCGACCAAGTGGTTTCTGTGGCGCGCCGTAGCGATGGCAGTCATGTTCGGGGTGGGCGCCTTCATGTTCTTCAAAGACTGGAAGTGGGGCTATCCGGAGAAAAACGTGGAGCGCTACCATTTCCTCGCATTTGAGCAGGCGAAAGAAGACTTTGCCAAGCATCTCGAGGAAGGAAAGAGCCCTGCCGAATGGGAAGAGTATGCCTCTACACAGAAGATCTTCCGCCCGGTCGACAAGGATGGCGAGAAGGTGGACGAGGTCGCACCGACTGTCCCCGCCGACACGGATTTTGAAAAAACTTGGCCGGATATTCTGGCCGATTTCGAGACCTATTCTCCTCTCTACGAGCAAGGGAAAAACATCGCCAGTCCTCCGGGGTGGAAGGAGTTTTCGAATTCCGGGGGCAGAAAGTGGGACGAGAAATCGGCGGATCAGTTGAAGTCCGAAGCCAAGATTAAGGAACAGCTCTACATTGGGATTTTCTGCACCGTGCTCTTTGTTCTGGCGCTCTTTTTCTTCCTCCGCACCCTGGGGCGAAGCATGAAGGTCGATTCCGCAGGTTTTACCGCCCCGGGAGGAAAGTTGATTCCCTACGGCGACATCAAGCGCATCGATGCCCGCAAATGGGACACCAAGGGGCTCGCTTATCTTTATTATAATGACGGGGGAAGCGAGAAAAAGGCCAAGGTAGACGGCATGGTCTACGGCCAGTTTAAGAAAGAAGAAGGAGAGCCAGCCCAAAAGCTCTACGACCGGATTTTGTCCAATTTCCATGGAGAACTGATTGAATTGGCTCCGGAAGAGGACGAAGAGCCGGAAAATGAAGAAAAGAAGGTCGCTACAAATGACAGCGAGTAATGATTTTCGCCATTGCCAATTCAGAAAGAGCCGCGTAATCCTTCCCCCCACACTCAACTACTGAACAGACCCTATGTCCGATAAAACGAACGAAGCACGAATCAAGGATATCATCGTCGAGCAACTCGGCGTCAACGAAGACCAAGTTACACCCGAGGCCAAGCTGATGGAGGACCTCGGCGCAGACTCGCTGGATGCGGTCGAACTGGTTATGGCCATCGAGGAGGAGTTCGGTATCGAGGTTCCCGACGATGAAGCTGAAAAATTGACCAGCATGGGCGACATCCTCGCCTACGTCGACAAGGCTGGAGAGTAAGATTCACTCAAACTGAAAACAGATTTCAAGAGGTGGATCCGAGTCGGATCCGCCTTTTCTGTTCTCAAGGCACAGGATTTCACAGTTTGACCAACTGGCGAACTGAACGACCTTTTTCTCTTGCAACCTCATTCTCCTGACACCGTCCAGTATGCACTCGAGACAACTCGAGTGCTCTACGAGCCTGATCGAAGAATCGACACCTTCACCTCCACCCGCTTCGAGTTCCAATTTTTGAGCGAGCCGATGGATCAAGTGGGGCAGGTGCGAATTAGGGAAGGGGAAGTGGAGGCGTCTCAACCGCAAATCATTCGCCCCGAGGGGTTTGAAGAAATTTCGGCAGAAGGTTTTGGCGACCATGCCAAAAAGCTCTTCGATTGGATGGAGAAAGAGGGGCAGTTGCCCCAGTTCCTGCAATATGGTTTTCAATTCAAGCGGAGCGGAGTGACGGAGGACTTGATCCATGAGCCTATCGACGTGGTCCGAGGGCGGCTGGTCGACCAGGCCAAGGCCGAAGGGCGGCCCATGCAGGCTGTCATTGAGGGGGTTGATGACGCTTGGGAGATTTGCCTTCTGCGCTTCGCCATGGAGATGATTTCGAAGTCGAAGAGAATTAATCTTTTCGACTTCAAGCGAAAGGGCCTTCTTTAGTTCCAGGGGGGCATGCCAATATGAGATTTTCCACAATTTGCAAAGGAGTTGCCGCGTTCGGGGTCTTGGCCGTGATGGCCGCTACGGCCTTCCTTGTGCAGCGATTCCAGCTCGAGATGGCGGTGCCCGAGCGCAATAATCAGGAGATGCTCCTCTACCTGGAGGCGAATAAGTTGCCGGACGTGGAGCCGGGAGATCGGGCTTCGCAGAGAGCGGCGGAGCTGATTGCCACTGGTGACTTCGAGCAGGCGAAGGAGAAGCTCCACTTCATCATTAACTTCAGCCCCGGTTCACCCGCGGCCAAGGATGCCCGCCGGATTTTGGGGGAAATCTACCTCGATGAAATTTTCGCTCCGGGCGAGAATGACTGGAAGGTGAAGCATGTGGTCAAGCGAGGCGAGTTCCCTCTGAACCTGGCCAAAAAGTATGAGACCACCCTCGACTGCATGATGGTGGTGAACAATCTCCAGCGCCTCGAGATTCATCCCGGCGACGAGCTGTTTATGGTGGCTCTCAATTTTAACATGCGGATTGACCTCAAGCGCAAGGCCTTGACCCTGCGTCGGACGATTTCGGAAAATCCGCGACGGGAGGAATTCGTTAAGGAGTATCCCATTGAAAGATTTCGCCTGCCTTCCCAAAGCAAGGTTGTGATTCAAACCAAGGTGAAGGACAAAAAAGGGATGGTGGGCACCCGCAGTGTCAGCACCAGCACCGAAGCCTATCGCGAGTCGCAGAAAGTGATTTGGTTGGAGAATCAAGGCTGGCAGATTCGTGCGATGCCAGACGAGGGAGATGAATTGCCCGAGGGGAACGGATTCTTTTTGGCGCGGCCTGATGTGGAAGAACTTGCTCTGTTATTAAGAGTTGGCAATCAGATCGAAATCATGATGGATAAAGACGAGGAGTAATATGGGGATGGAAAAGCCACTGGAATTTGAAAAGCCGATCGCGGAGCTCGAAGAGGAGCTCCAAGGTCTACGACGGAAGGCCGAGGAGCAAAACCTCGACCTTGGTGATGAGATGAACGCCCTGCAGGGGAAGTTGGAGGGGACGCGGAAGCAGATTTACGAAAACCTCACGCCATGGCAACGTGTCCAAATCGCGCGACACACCAACAGGCCGTTTTTTCTGGATTATCTCAGCAAGTCATTTGACGAGTTCTGTGAATTGCATGGCGACCGACTGGTGGGGGATGATCGGGCGATGCCGGCAGGCTTGGCTCGAATCGGCGACCATCGATGCGTGGTCGTAGGTCATCAGAAGGGCCGTAACACCAAGGAGAATTTGGAGCATAATTTCGGAAGCGCCCATCCCGAGGGGTATCGCAAGGCCATGCGTTTGATGCGTCTCGCTGAGCGGTTCAACCTGCCCATCGTGGCGATGATCGACACCCCCGGAGCATTTCCCGGGATCGGCGCCGAGGAGCGGAATATTGCGGAGGCCATCGCGGCCAACCTGCGAGACATGATGGCCCTCAAGGTGCCCGTCATTGCAATCGTATTGGGCGAAGGTGGATCCGGAGGTGCCTTGGGGATTGGCGTCGCCAATCGGGTTTTGATGATGGAGAACTCTTACTACTCCGTTATTAGTCCGGAAGGATGTGCGGCTATTCTTTGGAAGCATCGCAAGCACGCCCCAGAGGCCGCGGAGGCGATGAAGTTGGCTGCGCCGGACTTGAAAGAGCTTGGACTGATTGATGGCGTGATTGCCGAGCCCGAGGGCGGAGCTCATCACGACCATGTGGCGACGGCCCAGAGCTTGCGGGAGGCGTTGCTCACGCAATTGGATGACTTGGCCAAGAAGTCCAGCGAAGAGCTCCGCGATGAGCGCTACCAAAAGTTCCGTCACTTCGGCGTTTGGCAAGGCGAAGAGCTCGCCTAGCGACGCTGTTGCTTAAATTGCAGGGTGCTCCAAAGGTTTGGGGCCCGGAACCTTCTTAGTCTCTATTTGCCATGTCTCTCATCGAAGCCAACGAACTCCATCGCAGCTACCTTTTGGGTAAAAAGAAGCTGGAGGTTCTCCGTGGAGTCAATCTGGAGGTGGAAGCAGGGGAAAAGGTTTTTCTCTGCGGTCCATCCGGGGCGGGAAAGACGACTCTGATGTACACCCTCGCTGGGTTGGAGCGACCCGAGCAGGGCAAGGTGACTATCGAGGGAAAGGATATCTATCGTTTGCCTCCCAAGCAGCAGGCGAATTTTCGGAATCAGACGCTAGGCTACATTTTTCAGAGCTTTTTCCTCCTTCCGGAGCTCAGTGCGTTGGAGAATGTGATGATTCCTTCCCTCATCGGCGGTAAGGAGACGAGGGAACGCGCCACCGAATTGTTGACTCTGGTCGGTCTGGGTGAGCGCTTGGACCACCTGCCCGCCGAGTTGAGTGGGGGAGAGCAGCAGCGGGTTGCGATTGCGCGCGCTCTTTCCAATGAGCCCAAGATCATTTTTGCCGACGAACCCACTGGAAATTTGGACTCACGAAACGGAGCTGAAGTCATGCGGCATCTCTTCGACCTATCCGATCGAATCGGAGCCACATTGGTCATTGTCACTCATGATCGTGACCTCGCTAAGACCGGAGACCGCACTTTGATTGTCACGGACGGTAAGATTGAAGGCTAGAGCGACCGTTCTGGATTATCTGGCTAGGACCGTTCTTTCTTTTGCTAGCTTTCCAGCGTGTTTTTTGTAACTTGCCCCATGTGAGATCTTTAGTCGTCGCATTGGCTTGGGGAGGTTTGACATTGGGTTTGCAAGGCGAACCCAAGAAGCAGGGCCTAGAAGATTTTACGGAACCATACTACTTCGACACTGGCAATGAGGTCGCTGGGATCTGGGCAAAGGACCGAAGCAAGCTTGAGAGCGAGGGAGCCGGGTCGACACCAGCCTTTCCCTGGAACGCGGCTTCGCTCTCGTTACTACGGCAGCTATGGAATGGAGTGCAAAATCGTTCTACCCTGACCGAGTATTCCTACCTCTGTGGTCAGTGGTTTGCGTTGCCTGGCTACAGCTTGCTGGAGTGGACCCACATGGCCACCGACTATGAGGATGGCAGTAGCACTCACTATTATTTCTATCACTCCAATGGCGAAAGCATCGACCGGATTCGGTGGGTTTGGAATGGTGGGGTGCAGAATGCTCCGGAAGTGATCGACTACTTTCTGGAGGCAGGCTCATTTCAGGTCATCAAGTCTATAGGACAGCGCAAATCGCTGCCGGATTTGATTCGGGGACTGGATGTTCCCTTGCGCGAAACAGATCAAGGGGGATTGGAAGGCATCGTGTCGAACTCCTCGACAGGCTACACCAAGAGATCCGAGTCTCAGGACCTGGATCTGAAGATTCTGGTCGATTTGCTTTCAAAGGATCGAAGTTTACTGGGTGAAAAGGGACCTTTGAAATGAGGTTTTTGGAGGACTGAACTTCCTCGTGTTCAGTTCGTTTGGGCGAAGAATTTTTTGGGAATCCGAAGGTGATGGGATTCGAAAGGGCTTGGTTTTTGCATTCTGTTGCAAAACAGGTTGATAAACGTGTCATGATTGTTTAATTTTCTTAAAAATCATGAAGACGAAACTTTCTGCAGGTTGTTCAGCCTCCAAAACTCTCGCCTCGGCGTTCTCTGTGCTTGCGCTGTCGGTTACCGCGATGGCGGCACCGGTGGACTCGGAGATTCTGATCTTGGTGGATGGGCAAACTTTCTCGCAAAACAGTTTCGACCTGATGATGGAGGGGGTGGCGCAAGCCTTCGAGCAACAGGGCTTCATCGACAGCGTTGCGTCCGGTCCTTACGGGAAAATCGCGTCCTCGGTCTTGATTTTCAACGCCAATGGGACATCCACTGCGATTCCATGGATGGAGATGTCGAGTTCGAGCGATCTCCAGACCTTTGCGAATGCGGTGAGAAATGTTTCCGCTCCGTTTTCTTTCGGAGGGATTAGCTATGTGGATGCCATTAGCTCCGGAGCGGCTTCGATTGCCAGCTCCACCTTCGAGGGAACCCTGAGCCAAATGACAGTGATTGAAGATGGCGGTTTTTTTCTTTTCAGCGATGGACCCAGCGAAGTTCAGGCTGCGCGGGATACAGCTCTTTCCAGTGGAGTCGATGTCATCAATTCCGTAGTCTACAATGCTGCGGGGCGGCAGGCGGCGATTGAATCTTACTACGAGTCCAATGTGGTCAGCGGAGGGGTTAATGGAGAGGTTGCGGTAGTCGGGAGCATTCCTTTCGTGAATCCGTCTCCCGCGGTTTCGGCGGCGATCCAAAGTAGTATCGCCAACAGCGTGACCAATCCTACCATCGCTGCGGCCCAAGCCGTCCCCGAGCCGAGCTCGATGTTGCTCGTGTCTTTGAGCGGTCTGGCCATGTTGTCGCGCCGTCGTCGCTAAGGCTCGTGCCTAGTAGGTCTTGCGTAGGTGAGAGGGGAGGATGTTGAGCTGCTCCCGGTATTTGGCCACTGTTCGTCTGGCGACCTTGATGCCCTGTGCGTTCAGTGCTTTCTCGATCGCAGAATCCGACATGGGCTTCTGCGGGTTCTCGTTGCTGATGATGTCCTGAATCGTCTGGCGGACCCCGGCATTGGAGACGTCGCCTCCTCCCGAGGTCTGGTATCCAGTGGCAAAGAACTTCCGCATCTCGATAATGCCTTGTGGCGTTTCGACATATTTTCCTGCTACAGCGCGGGATACGGTTGTGGGGTGGACGCCGATGGTGTCCGCGACATCGTTCATGGTTAGCGGACGAAGGTGGCGCGAGCCTTTTTCGAGGAAGTCGGGCTGATGGCGGATGATCTCTGTCGTGATGGCAATGATGGTGTCCTGTCTTTGGTCCAGGGCCCGGATGAGAACGCGCCCATCGCGGATCTGATCCCGAAGGTAGGAGCGAACCTTTTTGTCGGGCGTGGAGGACAGCATGTCCTTGTAGCTGTCGGCTATCCGGAGCCGGGGGAGATTCTCGTTGGTGGACTGAGCGACCCATTGCCCTACTTCATCGCGAATGATGCGGACGTCGGCGGAGATGACGGGGTTCCGGGTCCCGTCAAAGATGGCTCCAGGTGAAGGGTCCAAGGCAGCGATGTGCTCTGCCGCGCGGGCCACGTTGTCGACCGTTACCTTCATGGCGCGGGCGATTTGCGGGTATTGCTTGCGGGCCAAGTTATCGAGGTGTGTGGAAATAATTCGGTGTTCCAGTGAATCGGCCAGACCGAGACGTTCGAGTTGAAGAAGAAGGGAGTCCTGCAGATTGCGAGCTGCAATGCCGGGCGGGTCCAGAGTGTGCAAAAGAGCGAGGGCATCCTCCATCATCTCCCCGGGAATTTCCAGCCGGGCGGCCAGCTCTTCGGGAGGCTCGGCAAAGAATCCGCGCTCATCGAGATTGCCCACGAGCGCCATGCAGGCGAGACGCAAATCCTCGGCTAATGCGGACTCTTCAATCTGATTGAGCAAGTGGCTGGCCAAGCTTTCTGGGGCAACGAGGGAGTTGTAGAGAAATTCGCGGCGCTCCTCGGAATCCGGATTACTCCCCAGATTCCGGTTTTCCATGATGGCAAGGTCTCGGAGATCATCGTCGTAGCTATCGAAGTGATCGTCGAAATCATCCTCATCGGGCTCGTCGAAATCAAGGTCCTCGATTGAGTCGCTCTCGGTGATGTCTTCCAGAGTTGGATTAATCTCAATCTGTTGGCGTAGAAGTTGCGAAAGCTCCAGAGTGTTAGCCTGCAAAATCTCCAAGCTCTGCCGCATCTGAGGTGCGAGCGTTTGGGATTGGGAGAGGTTCTGGGAGAGTGCTGGACCAGCCATGACGTGGTTGATCAATAGCTGAAATTTTCGACTACACCAGAAATAAAGCAGTTTTTATGCCAAAAAGTCAGTCGAGCCTTCGGGTAACAGTTGCGCGAAGGCTTCTTTCCTCGCTGAGGGGCAGCGGTGAAGCGCTTTGAATCCTCTAACTTAGGCGTTGATTCCTCCGTCAGTGGGCTCCAGAAGTTGGACTTCGGCTATGACCCACTTTCCGTTTATCTTTTCCCAAACGAGATGAACGGGCATGACTTGGGGGTAGGACGTGTTGTCCCGTAGGATGATGTTAACGTCGATCGTTGCCTTCATTTCCGCACGATCGGCCGAGAGAACGGTAATGGATACATCTCCCTTGGTGGTTGCGTTCGCGCTTTTTGAGGCTACCCGGAATCGCATGAGGTAAAGATCTTTCATGCTGTCCGGGGTGGCTGAGCCGGCAACGATTTCGTTTCCTGAGCCTGAAAAGACAATCTCGGGGGCAAAATGCGAGGCGAAGTCGTCTCCTTCTTTCTCCATATCTTTCAGCGTCACTACGCCGAAGCTCATGGTGTCGAGAAGGGAGTCCAAGCGTCTCTCCAAGACTCGAGGGGTCGAGAAGTGAAAGTATAGATATCCAGCGATGCCTAAAAGGGCCGCAGCAAGGAGTAAAATCTTCTTCATGAGCTTGAGTTCATGCTTGGGAAAAGGCTGTCGGGGGGCAAGGTAAATTGAGAGGGGGCGAGCGAAGGACTGCTCGCGGAGGAAGAAGCGAAAGAAGTATTTCGTGGGATTGTGGTGGAGGCCTTGCGAGCGCTTTGCCCTTGGTATATGGACGCGGACCCTACGGGTCTCGCAAGCATGCTGGACCTGCCTAATCAACCATTTGTTCATGTCATCCAAACAGCTGTCTCAAACCGATGTTGTCCTCATCGGTTCCGGCATTATGTCGGCCAACCTTGGCGCTTTGCTCAAGTCCCTGGACCCCAAACTCTCCATTCAACTCCTCGAGGTCACTGACGAGTTCGCCAAGGAGGCGTCCAATGGTTGGAACAATGCGGGGACCGGGCACGCGGGGATCTGTGAGTTGAGCTATACCCCGGACCAGGCAAAGGACGGTTCGGTTGATGTCTCGAACGCGATCAAGATTTTCGAGCAGTTTGAGTTTTCCCGCCAGTTCTGGGCTTATGCGGTGGAAAAGGGCATGATCGCCAATCCGCGTGATTGCATCAATCCGGTGGCTCACATGTCTTTCGTCCACGGCGACCAGCAGGTGGAGTTTTTACGCCAACGGCACAAGGGGATGGCGAATCATCACTTCTTCGAGAGCATGACTTACAGCACCGATCGGGGCGAAATCGGTTCGTGGGCTCCGTTGCTGTTAGATGAGCGTGATCCCGACGTTCCCATCGCCGCGACCCGCATGGAGGAGGGGACTGATGTGAACTTTGGCGCGATTGCCTTGAGCCTCGTTGAATGGCTGAGCGAGCAGGAGAACTGCAGTGCCCTCACAGGTCACAAAGTAGTGGGTCTGGAGAAAACGGAGAGGGGCTGGGATGTGCTGGTGGAAAATCTCGCTACCGAAGAGCTCACGGTCACTTCCGCTAAATTCGTCTTCGTGGGCGCCGGTGGGGGAAGTCTTCAGCTTTTGCAAAAGGCCGGAATTCCCCAGGCGCAGGGTTTGGGTGGTTTTCCCATCGGTGGGCAATGGCTCATTTGCAAGAACCCCGAGGTCATCGCCAAGCATCAGGCCAAGGTCTACGGGCAAGCCTTGGAGGCCGCGCCGACGATGGCAGTGCCGCATCTGGATACCCGTATTTTAGATGGCGAGAAGTCCTTGCTGTTCGGCCCCTTCGCCTCGTGGACGACGAAGTTTTTGCATGGCAAAGGTTCGTTTCTCGACCTGCCCTCGACGGTCAAGCCGCACAACTTGGCTACCTTGCTCAAGGTCGGGGTGAGCAACCTGCCTTTGGTGAAATACCTTGTTCAGCAAGGGACTCAATCAATGCAGGATCGATTGGACGTGCTCCACGTCTTCTATCCCGGAGCTAAAGCGGAGGATTGGAAACTCATTGATGCGGGGATTCGGGTTCAGGCCATCAAAAAGGAAGACGGTGAGGCTGGGATCGTGCACTACGGCACCGAAGTCATCACTTCCGATGATCGAAGCATTTCCGCTCTTTTAGGTGCATCGCCTGGTGCGTCGGTTTCCGTTCATATTGTGCTGGAGGTGATTAAGAAATGTCTTCCCGAGATGCTCGAAAGTGAGGAAGGGAGGCGCAAGATCGAGGAGATGATTCCCAACTTCAACGAAGACCTTAAGGACCCTTCCAAAGCCGACCGCTACCGCGAACTCGCCCAATCCGCCATCCAGCGCTTGGGATTGGATTACCAGAGTTTCTGAAAACTCCAACGGGGTGAAAGAGGATAGCCCGGGGTGCAACCCCGGGTAGAGGGTTGTTAGAAAGGTCAAAGCGAGTGTGGGGTGAGTTCGTTCAAGCGCCCTCTCGAAGCGATTCGGAAGGCTATGGATTTCGCGCGAGCGTGAGGGTGTTGGACCATCGCTCGGCTGGCGCACGGGCGATGATTTTGGAACGGACTTCGGGACCGTGGAAGAACTTCCGAATCACCGCCTCGTCCACCAATTCTTTATCGATATGATCCCGGGGTGAAGCCCCGGGTATTCAAGCGAGGAGAGGTCAAGGCGAGTGTGGGGTGAGTTCGTTCACGAGCTCTCCCGAAGCGATTCGGAAGGCTATGGATTTCGCGTGAGCGTGAGGGCATTGGACGATCGCTCGGCTGGCGCACGGGCGATGATTTTGGAACGGACTTCGGGACCGTGAAAGAACTTCCGAATCACCGCCTCGTCCTAACATTTCGCAATCATTTAGATCCCGGGGTTGCACCCCGGGCTATCCTCTTTCGCCCCGTTGGGGCTGACGGAATGATGTTGTCACGTTTCCGCAGGGGCTGGCGGAAAAGAGTGGTTTTTCCCGCCGGGGCTGACGGAATGGGGGGCTCGTTTCGGTTGGGGTTGGCAAGATGGCGTGGTTTTGATTTTCGAGGAAAAGGAGGGAAATGGTGATGAGTGTGGGTGGTCGTTAGTTCGGGTGGCTCCGCAGTTGTGAGGAAAGCTCGGGGCTGGGGAGGTCGGCGAAGAGTCCTCAAAAGAGTGAGACTCTAGTCGTCAGGTTGTGTTTTGCGAGAAGTCAGATTTCTGAAAACCCCAACGGGGTGAGAGAAGATAGCCCGGGGTGAAGCCCCGGGTATTCAAGCGAGGAAAGGTCAAAGCGAGTGTGGGGTGAGTTCGTTCATTCGCCTCCCGAAGCGATTCGGAAGGCGATGGATTTCGCGCGAGCGTGAGGGTGTTGGGCCATCGCTCGGCTGGCGCACGGGCGATGATTTCGGAACGGACTTCGGGACCGTGAAAGAACTTCCGAATCACCGCCTCGTCCTAACATTTCGTAATCATTTAGATCCCGGGGTTGCACCCCGGGCTATCTTCTTTCGCCCCGTTGGGGCTGACGGAATGATGTGGCCTCGTTCCCGCAGGGGTTGGCGAGAATGGTGTGGTCTCATTCCCGTGGGGGGACGGAATGAGGTGCTCTTTTCCAATTGGTGCTGACGGATTGGCGTAGTTCTACATTTCGTAGAGATGAAGGGAGAACATCGAGGGAGGTTTCGAATGACGTTTCTCCGAGAAGTAGAGAAAGAAATGGTGGTCGGTACAAGATTTGAACTTGTGACATCCTGCGTGTGAAGCAGGCGCTCTACCACTGAGCTAACCGACCGTTGGGCAATCGCTTTGATTGCGCGGGCGCGAGGGATAAGGGCTCGCTCTGTTTATTTCAAGAAAAACAATCAATGGACTTTGGCTGTTTTAAAAGCGCAGGCTCAGGCCTTGAGTCAGAATCAAGCATGTCCTCGCACGGGGCGAGGGCAAGGGCTTTGCGTCAGACTACATCGGTGCCTTGTCCAGATTGAAGGAAGCGTGCACGGCGCGGGCGGCGTCTTCGATTTTGGCTTCGGGGACGGTGACGGAGATCTTGATTTCCGAGGTGGAGATCATGCCGATGTTGATGCCTTCGTCGCCGAGGGCTTGGAACATTTGGGCGGCGACTCCGGAGTGGGAGCGCATGCCGATGCCGACGACCGAGAGTTTGCCGATGCCCGCTTCGGTCTCGACCCGGGCATCGGGGGAGAGCTCGGAGACAACAGGTTGGAGCGCGGCCTGGGCGCGTCCGAGGTCGCTGGTGTGCATCGTGAAGGAGTGGCGCGCCAGTCCATCGGAGGCGATGTTGGAGACGATCATGTCGATGTTGATCTCGCCCGCCGCGAGGGCGTTGAGAATCTTGGCCGACATGCCCGGTTGGTCGGGAATGGAGGTGATGGTGACCCGTGCTTGCGAGCGTTCGATTGAGACGCCTCGAATGACGACGGATTCCATGTTGGGGTGTTCTTCGGTCACGATAGTTCCGGGATTATTGTTGAGAGAGGAGCGCACTTCGAATTTGACGCCGAACTTTTTGGCAAATTCGACCGAGCGGGATTGCATCACCTTGGTGCCGACGGAGGCCAGTTCAAGGAGCTCGTCGTAGGAGATTTCCGGCAGTTTGCGGGCGTCGGGGACGACCCGGGGATCGGCGGTGTAGACTCCGTCGACATCGGTGAGAATCTGGCAGACATCGGCGTGCAACGAAGAGGCAATGGCGATGGCGGAAAGGTCGGAGCCTCCGCGACCGAGGGTCTGGATGTGGCCGTTGGCGTTGACTCCCTGGAAGCCAGCCACGATGAGAACGTTGCCTTGCTCCAGCAGGTCGCGGGTTTGCGCTCCGTCGAGGGAGTCGATGCGGGCGCGGGTGTGGGAGCCGGTGGTGCGCACTCCGGCCTGGCGACCGGTGATGGAAAGAGCGGGGACCCCGGATTCTTGCAGCGCCATGGCGAGCAGCGCGATGGATTGTTGCTCGCCGGTGGAGACGAGGACGTCCAGTTCGCGCTCCGAGGGGTTGGGGGACATCTCGTGGGCCATGGCAATCAGCTTGTCAGTGACCCCGCTCATGGCGGAGACCACCACGGCGACGCTGTGTCCTTCGTCGTGAAGAGCCTTCACCCGTTGGGCGACGTTGCGAATGCGGTCGAAGGACCCGACGGAAGTTCCTCCGTATTTTTGAACAATGACCATGAGTTGCGGGTTGCGGTCTAACCAAGAGAGGGCATTGAGAGCGAGTATTTTTTCCATTCAGGGTCTTTCTTTGTCCAAAGAGAGAAGTTCCCTTGAGTGCAAGCCATCCTCCCCCTAGCTTCGCAAAACACCATGGCCAACGCAAACTTGAGAACCCGTCGCTGGATTCTCCGGGACGACCCCGGAGCAATTCCCGATTGCGAGGTGGTTGGCGGTTTGCATCCGGTTCTGCAGCGTCTTCTGGGGCAGCGGGGATTCGTGGAAGAGGCCTGTGTGGGAAACTTTTTGGCGCCCCGACTGAAGGACCTGAGCGACCCCTTCGACCTTCCTGAAATGGAAAAAGGAGTGAAGCGGGTTTTTGAGGCCGTCGATCAGGGGCAGGAGATTTGTGTCTACGGCGATTACGATGTCGATGGCATCAGTTCCATCACCATCATGCAGACCGTGCTGCAGGCCTACGGGGCCAAGGTGCGCCACTTTGTGCCGGTTCGCAGCACGGAGGGTTATGGTCTGAGCGAGGCGGCCATTGCCCGCTGCATGGGGGAAGGGCCGCGGCCGAATCTCTTTATCACCGTCGATTGCGGCACCGTTTCGCATGGTCCCATTTCGCAATTGGGGGCCGAGGGGATTGACGTGATTGTGGTGGATCACCACGAGCGCGGGGAGGCGGGGCGTCCGGATTGCGTGGCGCTGATCAATCCCAAGTTCGAGTCCACGCCCTACAGCTATCTCTGCGCGGCTGGAGTGGTCTTCAAGTTGGCGCATGGGCTTTTGAAGACTCGTCCGCTGGAAAACTTCGACCTTCGCAGCGTGCTTGACCTGGTGGCGGTGGCGACCATTTCGGACATTGTTCCTTTGGTTGGTGAAAACCGTTTGTTGGTCCGTCATGGACTCAAGCGCTTGCCAAAGACTATGAATGTCGGCTTGCGCGCTCTGATGGATGTGACTGGTCTGAACGGTCATGCCAGTAGCAGCGATGTTGGCTTTCGTCTCGGGCCTCGTATCAATGCGGCGGGGCGGATGGATCGCCCGGATGAGGCTCTGAGCACTCTCTTGGCGAAAAGTCCGGCCGATGCCAAAGCTCTCGCCGAGCGGTTGGATAACTACAACCGCGAGCGCCAGAAGACGGAGCTGCGGATTCTCGAGGAAGCCGAAGCCCAGCTGGAGGCGACTCACAAGGTGGAAGAGGAGCCCGTCATCGTGGTGGGTTCCCGCAACTGGCATCCCGGGGTGGTGGGCATTGTGGCTTCCCGCTTGATGCGCAAATACCATCGACCGGCCTTTGTGGTGGCGATTGACGACGAGGGGGTCGGCAAGGGCAGTGGTCGCAGTGTGGAGGGGGTTTCTCTCGTGGAGGCCATTCGCAATGCGGGGGATGTTCTCATCGCCGGAGGCGGACACCACATGGCGGCGGGCATTAGTGTTCACGAGGATCAGTTGGCGGCTTTTCGCGAGTCGTTTGGAAAATATGTTTTGGAAAATGCCAGGTCCGAGGACTTGGAGCCGAAGCTTCACATCGATGGCGTGCTGGGGCTGGATTCCCTGGACCTCGATTTTCTCTATCAGTATGAAAGCCTGCAGCCCTTTGGTTCAGGCAATTCAGTGCCGGTCTTTGTGGCCCGCGATGTTTGGTTGTCGGAGGCTCCGCGCGTTTTGAAAAACAACCACCTGAAGCTTTGGCTGCGTCAGGGGGGGGCGGAAAAGGACGCCATGTTCTTCGGTGGGGGCGAGCGGGAGCTGCCGGAACCTCCCTGGGACGTTGCGTTCACGATTGACCGCAACTTCTTTCGTGGCACAACCAGCTGCCAGATGCTGATTCGCGACATTCGTCCTGCGGGTCAGTTCTAACATTCGTCGCCATGACCTTACCCGAACTCAAAGTCGCCCTCGATGCCACCGGCGTCATTCCCTCCCGCAAGCTCGGGCAGAACTTTTTGCATGATGCCAACGTGGCCCGCTGGATTGGCGAGCAACTTGATCCCCAGCCGGATGATTGCATTGTGGAGGTCGGGCCGGGCACGGGAGCCTTGAGCGAGCATTTGGTGGGGAAAGTGCGCAAGCTGGTGTTGGTGGAATACGACCAGCGGCTGGCGGAATACCTCACCAAGAAATTTGCCAACGAACCCTCGGTGGAGGTGCATAGCGAGGATGGAGCCCGCTTCGATTTGCGTCCGCTGTGGGCGGAAGGCAAGGTGAAGCTGTTGGGCAACTTGCCCTACTCGGCAGGCGGCGCGATTTTACGAAATTTTCTCAAAGGACCGACTCCGGTGGAGCGCGCGGTCATCATGCTGCAGAAGGAGGTCATCGACCGAATCCTCGCCGTGCCACGCACCAAGGCCTACGGCGTCTTGACCCTGCGGATGCAGAGCGAGTGGGATTCGGCGCCTATCAAAACGATTGGGCCGGAGTGCTTTCACCCGCGGCCTTTGATTGATTCCACCGTGATGATGTGTCGCCAACGGGCGACGCCATTGCCGGTTTATGACCGTCGTCTTTTTGACGAATTGATTCGGCGTGGTTTCGCGCAAAGACGGAAGATGGTGCGCAAGGCCATGCCGGACTCGCCTCCCTGGCCCAAAGTGGCTGAGAAGATCGGCTGCACCGAGACCGCCCGGGCGGAGGAATTGAGCTTGGAGCAATGGGTGGAGCTGACCCGCTGCTATGACGAGTTCAGTAGCGAACCCGCACAGCGTGGCGACGAGGTCTTCGATGTCGTCGACGAGCAGAACGAGGTCACCGGACAAGCCACGCGGGCTGAAGTTCATGAGAAAGGACTACGCCATCGCGCGGTCCATGTCTTTGTGGTCAATGGCAAGAGCGAGATTTTGCTACAGCAGCGATCCCTGTTGAAGGACGAGCAGCCCGGCAAGTGGGGTTCCAGTGCGGCGGGTCACCTCGATAGCGGGGAAGACTACGAGGCGTGCGCCCGGCGCGAGTTGGGCGAGGAACTGGGGATCGAGGCCGAGGATTTACCACTGAAGGCGGTGGGCGAGCTTCCACCCAGTGACGAGAACGGATGGGAATTCATCCGGCTCTACGTCACCGTCTACTCCGGCGCAATGCGGACGCGCGCCAATGAAGTCGCCGCCGTGGAGTGGATGGGGCAGGAGGAATTGCGCCGCTGGCTCGCGGTGCGCCCCGAGGACTTTTCGGGAGGCTTCCGCAATTGCTGGGAGCTGCTGGAAAAACAGTCTGGGTAATCTTTGGAGGAAGCGGGGAAGAAGTAGGACCGCGTCGCCGGCTAGGACTTCTTTTTCCACCGCAGAAAGACCACCAGCAGCAAACTCACGATCGTCAGCACCGAGCCGAAGGCCACGAGGGCGATTTTCTTGGTTCGTTCGACTTCTTCTCGGGTCATCTCCTGTTGTCCGGGAGGCTCGGCGGCAGGATCGGAGCGAAGAATGATACCGTCGTCAATGAGCTGCAGAGAGGTGAGCTTTTTCATCACCGGCCCCAGCTTTTCGTCTTTGAGGTAGGGAGCGGTGAGTTGGTGGTCAGAAAGATGGGCGGCAAACTCATCGGGGACGCTGCCCTTGTTGGAATCGATATGCGAGATGTCAATGAGCACCTGGCCGCTTTCCAGGCGGGGTTTGCCATGGATGATGCCATTGAGATAGCGGGGAGAGGTGTCGCCAATCGGCTTGCCATTGATGCGATAGGAGATCTGGATGCGAGCCTCTTCGGGGGAGAGGGACAAGATGTGAAAAGTCTCGCGCAGATCAAGGAACTGAGGCTGCGCCGCGATGGAGAGGTTCAGGTCGCGAGTGCTGAGGAGGAGTTCGACAGGCTCTACGGGCGTGTCTTGGGCTTCTTCTTCGCCGGCCTCGTTGGCGAGGACTGCAGTGCGGAATCCGTCCATCCGGCGGGATAGGTCGTTGAACTCATTCTCGAATTTAGTGGGGTCGAGGACGGGAGTGGCAGCTGGGGAGGTTTCGGTGAACTTTGAAATCTCATCATCCATCCGGAAGAGCGAATAGATCGTGAAGCCCACCAGAAAGAGCATCATGAGAGCTGCGGCAATGATGATGGAGCAGCCGGCGAAAGGGGAGTGCTGGCCCTCCTTTTGCTCGGGTTGCGCGCTTTTCTTGGTGTTAGCCGGAGTGCGGCGGCGATTGTTTTCACTCGACATCGGGAGGGCTTTTAGAAGGGGATGGAACGCGGGGCAAGACGGGAGCTGCAATTTGGGATTTTCGTTTCCGTCATCACGGGTTAAGTCCCCCCATGGCGCGTATTATGGTCGGCTTGTCGGGCGGAGTGGATTCATCCGTGGCGGCAGCCTTACTTCAGGAGCAAGGCCACGAGGTGGTCGGCGGCTACATGAAGAATTGGATCAATGATGAGGGCATCGCAGGCGATTGCCCCTGGGAACAGGATGTGGAGGATGCGCATGCGGTCGCGAAGCATCTGGGGATCGAGTTCCGGGTCATCGACCTCGTGGATCACTATCGTGAGCGCATCGTCGATTACCTCCTCGCGGGTTATCGGGATGGCATCACCCCCAATCCCGACGTCTTTTGCAATCGCGAGATGAAGTTCGGGGTCTTTCTCGACTATGCTCTTTCGCAAGGGTTTGAGGCGGTGGGAACTGGGCACTATGCCCGCCGGAGGGAATTGGCGGATGGTTCCGCAGTGATTCTGCGCGGAGCGGATCCCAATAAGGACCAGTCCTACTTTCTAGCCATGATGAAGCCCGAGCAGATTCAGCGAGCGCGCTTTCCGGTCGGGGAATTGCTCAAAACTCAAGTTCGCGACGAAGCGCGACGCTTTGGATTGCCCACAGCGGAAAAGAAAGACAGCCAAGGCATCTGTTTTATCGGAAATATCAAGATGAACGATTTCCTGACCCACTATGTGAAGGATGACCCAGGTGAGATCGTCGATTTGGAAGGACGGGTTCTGGGGACGCATCGTGGGCTGCACTTGTTTACCTTGGGTCAGCGCAAAGGGCATGGGGTGGCTTCTCCCCGAGATGGCATGGCCTACGTCGTAGTGCGGAAAGAGCCGGAAAGTAAGCGTCTGGTGGTCGCCTATGAAGACCAGGAGGGCAGCGGACTCTATTCTTCAACCTGTCTGGTGGGCTCTCTTTCGTGGATGAATGGTGCTCGTCACGGGGTTCTCGATGCGCAGCCACGCTATCGGGCCAAATCGGAGCGGGTCACGGTCGTTGCAGAGGGCGATCGTCTCAGGGTAAACTTTCAGCGTCCCCAGCGGGCGCTGACCCCGGGTCAGGTCTGTGCATTCTATGACGGGGGCCAGCTTTTGGGTGGTGGAGTCTTTGAAGTCATCGAAGCTTAACAGTCTCAAAATGCCGCTTATTTAAGATTTCTTAAAATAAATCACGGTGTTTCTAAAAAAAATTGAGAGTCCTGTTAAGCGAATGGATCGAAATTTTATAACTTGCCGTTCAAATGTTTTTTCGTTTTTTTCGTTTCGGCTGCCACCCTGCTGACAGCCTTAAGTGTTGTGATATCAACGAAAAACCGTCATTTTTTCGCTGTGCTTAACGATTGGAATGCCTTTGTTTTGAAGAAAACCAGTTAATCAAGTTCGCCGAAATAATAACGAAATCTAATCATTGGAATACCAAAAAAGATTCGTAAAGTTGACGTTACCTATTCACAATCTGTCTGCCCCTACGAAACACCCCTTTTATGACTGCTAATACAAGTTCCCTCGGACAGGCCGGTTCGAAACAAGGCCAAGGACTGGCTGAAAGTTTCCTCACTACGATTGTGGTAGAGAAGGCCCAGTCTTCCTGTGAGTCAGTTGCCGTTACCCTCGATGCGCAAGCCTCGGAGCAAGCGATCCTCAATGATTTTCTTTCTGCCTGCCGTGAGTATATGACTGCTACCGCCCGTGATAGTCGTCACCGCACCCGTTATGCGGCTTGGTGTGCAGAGCGTTGTGGCGAGACTGCCGCAGTGTGCGACAGTTTGGGAGATTCCGCTGCCAGACGTTGTGCCAGATGGTGCCGCCTGTTGATGGCGGAGCTGAATAATGAGCTCGCTGGAGTCAAAAAGACCATGAACAGCGATATCAACTGGGGAGGCGTGAAAAGTGTCCTCAACAAGGAAGTGAAGCTTCCTTGGGGCGGTTAAGCGCCTTCAGTCCAATCCTTTGAGCTTTTTCTGAGCCCCCTTTTCTCAGGGGTGCCAGTCGAAGGAGTTGATTTGAATCAGCTCCAGATACCTTGGGCCTTCGGATTCCTTTGACCAAGCCAGGGTCACGGTCATGGGAATATCCTCCCGAAAAGCGACGCCCTCCCTGTATTTTTTCAGCTCATCGAGGATTTCCCCTTTCTTGTCGAAGTAGGCTTTGACCGCGGTCCGGTCATTGGGGAAGGAGCCCATCTTGAGTGTGGCTTTGCTGGTGTGCTCGCGAACGGCCTCGGTTTCGAAGCATCGCGCCACGCACTCAGCTAGCACAAAAAAACGAGCGGGTCGGTCAAGCGGGCTGGCGGCGTAGCGAGCCAGTTTCTGAGTATAGAATTCCACGAAAGCTTCGGAGTGAACCTGTGTGGATTCGCTTCCTTCCCATTTGTGAAGCTCGATGGCAATCGGCTCGGGAGGCGTGTTGCGAGTGCCGTCCCAGCTGGCTATGTAAAAAAAATCCGTCCTCTTTTCCTGCGGATCTTTCAGGATTTCCCAGAAATGCGTGCTGGATGGATCAGGAAGGGCCTGGGCAAGTGGGCTGCTGGCCACGTTGGGATTCTTCTGGCTTTGAACTGATAAAAAGGGGGTGCGTTCGGTCAAGTTTCGAGCGGCGAGAAACTTCTCCAGGATCTTTTGAATCTCATCGGGATCGTCCACAGCCCCAATTCCGACCGGAAGAGGGGTTTCTCCTTCTCTAAAGTCTTCGCCCGGTGGGAGTTCTGCGGGGGGGAGAACGGGCGCTTCTTCCTCTTCTCCGCCATCGAGGGGAGGCTCGGTAGGCTTGGGGATTGTGGTGTTCACAGGCTCTTCAGAGGAAGGCGCGGGGGGGGCTGGGCGAGGGGTGTCCAGAGCGGAGGGAGTAGCGAGCTCAGTGGCTGGAGCTTCCTGGGAGCCTCCTCCGAGAAGAGACTTCAGCGTGTTCAGGCCCACGACACCAGTCTGGTTCAGAATCGCGACGACTCCGATAGTCATGATCACGAGGGCGGCCAGAAGAAAGAGAATGCTGGGGATTCTGCTCCCTTGTTTCACCTTGCCGCCCGCGTTGCTGCGCTGAGGCTCGGAAGATGGCTGGCGAGGGGCTTCAGCGGTCGGAGCGGGAGAATGGGAAGCCATTCCATCGTCGCTGCGATGGGTGGGGAGTTCCCGGATTGGCTCAGGTTCGAGGGGAAAAGGAGGCTCGTCAGGGAGAGGGTGGACCTCGGGTCGAACGGGATCGGGAACAACTGTCGGAAAGACGTTCTGTCCAGCAGGCGGAGAATCCGTCGAGCTGCGGGGAGCGGGGCTTTGGGGAGGTTGAGTAGGCTCAACGGGGGGGGCGTAGCTCGGCTGGGAGGGTTGCTCCGGCGGAGCCGGGGGCTCGGGAGCGGGCTGTTGCCGGGGGTGAGCCGCTGGTGCGACGGGTTCGGGTGCCGCTGGCTCAGGAGCGGCTGGCTGGGGGATTGGAGCCGTGATGGTGCTTTGACAGGAGGGGCAGGGTCCCGTGACGCCAGCCAAGGCTGCGGGGACATCAAGCTGGATCCCGCAAGAGGGACAGTTAAAGCGTATTTTTGAAGGGGTCATGCCGAAGGGGATGCGTGTCAGAGTAGAGTCGCTCGCGATGAGACCCAGGGTCAACTCGTGAGTGTGTCCCTCAACGCCACCCTCGGTCTACTCTTCGCGAAATGTAAGGGATCCGTCCGCTTGCACCTCACGGTAGAAACAGGTGGATCGTTTGGTGTGACAACAGCCGCCTCCCATTTGTTCAACTTCCAGAATCAGAGCGTCTTGATCGCAATCGGTGCGAATGGTGACGATTTTTTGAAATTCTCCGGAAGTCGCTCCTTTGTGCCAAATTGTCTGACGGCTGCGGGAGTAGTAGACTGCCTCTTGCTTTTCCAAGGTCAGCTTGAGTGATTCGGCATTCATGTATGCCAACATGAGGGGTTCTTTGGTGACCGCGTCGATGGCCATCGCGGGGATGAGTCCGTCGCGGTCAAACTTAGGCATCAGGGTGTGCCCGTTCTCGATCGATTCTTTGTCGCTTTGTTCAGGAAACATTAGGAGTTGCTTTCAGGTTTGGAAGATTTCTCGGAGGCGGGGTTGACTCTTGGGAGGGTGAGGGCGTGAAGGGCTGCTTCAATCTGGGGATTGACCTCATTTTTCACCGCTTTAGAGGCCATGTGAAGAGCGTTTCGAATGGCGAGGGACGTGGAGGAACCGTGGGAAATGATAACCGTTCCCCGGACGCCCAAGAGAGGGGAGCCGCCGTAGGTCTCGTAGTTGGTGCGCTCTTTCACATTGCCGAAAGCACCCTTGGAAAGCAGCGCGCCCAGAACGCGGAAGGGGGTTCGCTTGAATTCCTTCTTGAGCCACTTGGACATCGCCTTGGCGGTCGCCTCGCAGGATTTCAGCACCACATTACCGGTGAAACCGTCACAAAGACAGACATCCAGGCGGGTTTCAAAGAGGTCGTGCCCTTCCACATTGCCGCGAAAGTCGAAATTGGCGTGACCGGAGTCCACCATGTGCTTGAGCAGAATAAGCGCTTCCTTGGTCAAGACCGTACCTTTTTCCTCCTCTTCGCCATTGGACATGATGCCGACTACCGGACGGCTCACTCCGAGAACCTTGTTGGCGTAGACGGAGCCCATGACGGCATAGGTGGCCAAATGTTTGGCCTTGGCCTCGGGATTGGCTCCGGCATCGAGAATGTTGCAGGTCCCATACTCATTGGGGATGGGGGAGGCGATTCCAGCCCGGTCCACTCCCTTGAGAAGGCGGAGCTTGATTGTGGCCGCTGCCACTGCGGCACCGGTGTTGCCGGCAGAAACGACTGCTTGGGCGGCGCCTTGTTTGACGAGTTCGGTAGCGACAGAGATGGAACTATCCTTTTTCCGCCGGATGGCCTTCGCTCCCGACTCGTGCATTTCCACGACTTCGCTGGCGTGGACGATCCGGGCCCGGGGATCCGTCAGGCTATTGCGGGCGCAGCTTTCGCTGAGAGTGGCCTTATCGCCGACTAGAACAATCTCCGAGATTTGAGGATAGAGGCTGAGAGCATCGCGCGCCCCAATGACGTTGACATCGGGCGCGTTGTCCCCGCCCATGGCGTCTAGTGCAATAATCATTAGTTCAGGGAATGAGTTGTGGCGTAAATAGAAACGGCGACGGAAATAACCGTCGCCGTATAAAAAACTAGTGAATTCGAAACAAAGTGGTCGAATTACACCACGTCGACGTCAAGGACTTGACGTTCGCGGTAAGTGCCACAGGAAGGACAAGCAATGTGTCCGGGAACACGGCTGCCACACTCGGGGCATTCCTTAAGCAAGGGTGCACGCCAGCGATTCGCACCGCGGCGCATTTTCTGCTTCATCTTGGAGGTTCTGCGTTTTGGAGATGCCATAGTAAGAAATGGTTAAGATTCGTCCGCCTGAAAGGAATCGAGAGCCGACCAGCGGCTGTCTCCTCCCTCGGGGGGCGCAGGGTCTACATCATCCGAGTCACCTTTGTCCACTGCTAAATAATGCGGATCGATCTCACACTCCTGGGGAGTGTCCGCAATTTCGCAGGTCGGGTGGTTTGGGATTTCCAGCAAAAGCTCTTCCCGCAAGGCTTCAGTAGCGTCTACTTCGCCGAAATTGCCTACTTCTACCGCAATTGCAGCGTGGGGGAGGTGAACGGTTTTAATGAAGGGATGGAGGGTGCGGACGCATTCGAATTCAAAGGGGCATGACAAAGAACCCTGCAGCAAAACCTCACCTTCGAAGCGTTGGACGTGCAAATCAAAGGAGAGCGGTCCCTTGGGCTGGGGGTCGCGCGGGGGCAAATCGAAGATGGAGGGATCCAGCTCGCCTTCCATTCGTTTTCCGGTCTCGGGGAGGGTGCCGAGGTCAATAATGAGTTTGTTCACTGAGAAGATTGTAGATTGAAAGTTCCCTTTTGGGTAATGAAATGAAGCCGTGGCGCAAATTCCTCCTCAAATCCTCATCGAAGCCTATTCACAAGGCGTGTTTCCCATGGCCGAAGATGGTGAGATCTATTGGTTCTCGCCCGAGATGCGGGGAATCATTCCTATCGATGAGCGCTTTCACATTCCCCGTGGACTTCGGAAGGCCCTTCGCAAAGAGCCTTATATTGTGCGGCGCGATACGGCCTTTCGTGAAACGATGGAGGGGTGCGGAGAGCGGGAGGAAACCTGGATTGATCCTGTAATCGTGGAAAGTTACTGCTCGTTATTTGATTTGGGGATGGCGCATTCCTTCGAGTGTTGGGATGAGGACGGATTGCAGGGTGGGCTTTATGGGGTGCGGATAGGGAAGGCCTTTTTCGGTGAGTCCATGTTCAGCCGCAAGGTGGATGCGAGTAAGATCGCCCTTGTTCATTTGGTTGAATGGATGCGCGAAGAGGGGATGCTCTTGCTCGATACCCAATGGTTGACCGCGCATCTCAAGCAATTTGGAGGGATCGAAGTGCCCCGGGGTGTTTATCTGGGCTTACTGGAAGAGGCTCTGGCGGATTTTGGAAAGTGAGGGGGAGGGCGGTGAGGAAAAGGGAAATCGCGCGTTTCCTGTATGGCGAAAAAAGGTGAAAACTCGACTCGGTTTTGCCTTTACAGACTGCTTTTGGGAAGTAGTCTCCCCGTCCCTCGCAAGGGGAAATTCTCATGAAAGTTCTAAGTTCTTTGGCTTCAATGAAGCGCCGCCACGCAGGATGTCAGGTTGTGAAACGCAAAGGCACCCTTTACGTCATCAACAAGACCGACCCCAAGTTCAAGGCTCGCCAGGGTAGCACCAAGGGCACCAAGCTTTCGAAAAAGGGCGTCAAGTAAGTTGACCCTTTCGAGCTGTTGCTCGAGTCCAGTTTTTCTAAAAGACGGCTTTTTTAAGCCGTCTTTTTTCGTGTTCGTCACTAGCCGTCAATTGGAGAGCGTCAATAGGAGAGAGGCTCTTTCAGGTGACAAAAAAACCCGAAGTCCGGAGACTTCGGGTTTTCACTAAAGTTTCAAGAACGACGATGCGTCCTAAGCCACTTCCTCGATAGTCTGGAGGATGCGAGCGGCGATCGCGTAAGGGTCACCCTGGGAGTTCGGGCGGCGGTCCTCGAGGTAACCTTTCCAGTCGTTCTTCGCGAAGCTGTGTGGAACGCGGATGGAAGCACCGCGGTCGGCGATACCCCAAGAGAACTTGTCGATAGACTGGGTCTCGTGAAGGCCGGTGAGGCGCTGGTCGTTGTCGGGACCGTAGACGGCGATGTGCTCTTCCTTGTTCTTGTCGAACGCAGCCATGAGCTTGTCGAAGTACTCCTTGCCGCCTTCTTCACGCAACTTGGTGGTGGAGAAGTTGGCGTGCATGCCGGAACCGTTCCAGTCGCCTTTGATGGGCTTGCAACGGAAGTCAACGTCGACTTCGTAAGCTTCGCAAAGACGAAGAAGGAGGTAGCGAGCCATCCAGATTTGGTCGGCTGCCTTGCGGGAGCCTTTGCCGAAGATTTGGAATTCCCACTGACCGGAAGCCACCTCGGCGTTGACGCCTTCGTGGTTGATGCCGGCTGCGAGACAGAGGTCGAGGTGCTCCTCGACGATCAGGCGACCGATTGCGCCGACAGCCTTGTGGCCAACGCCGCAGTAGTAAGGTCCCTGGGGCTCCGGGTAACCATTTTTCGGGAAACCGAGCGGGCGGCCATCCTTGAGGAGGAAGTATTCCTGCTCGAAGCCGAACCAAGCACCTTCGTCGTCGATGATGTCGGCGCGAGTGTTGGTGGGGTGTGGAGTGCCATCGGGAAGCATCACTTCACACATGATGAGATAGCTGTCCTCGCGAGTGGCGTCGAGATAGATAGCAACGGGCTTGAGAACGCAGTCGGAGTCGCCTCCATCTGCTTGACCAGTCGAGGAACCGTCAAAACCCCATTCTGGGATGTCTTCCAGAGTGGGCTCGGAGGAGAACTCCTTCATCTGGAATTTGCTGCGAAGGCCTTGGACAGGTGTTGATCCGTCGAGCCAAACGTATTCGAGTTTGTATTTTGCCATTGTTTAATGTGGTTCTTAAGAGAGTCCCTCGTGTTGCTTGGGAATCCATTTCACGAAAAAGCATGAACCATGCCAATTGTGTCGGGGGAAAGACAAACGGTTGGGTTCGGTTAGGTCAACGCAATAGTCTGTAACTGACTATTTTGTGGTTATGATTATCCATGCAGGGTGTCGATATCGGCAACGATGAGGGTGGTGTCATCTTTTCCGCAACTTTGGTAGGCCTTCTCGAGGATTTCATCGCGGAGTTCGCGCGTCTTCAGTTTGGACTGCATCGCTCCAACGATATGTTTCTCCCAGAGGCCGTCGGTGACTCCGTCTGAACAGAGGAGAAAGCGCGCTGGCAAGGTGAGAGGCGCGGTCCCGACCTGTGGGGTGATGTTGAGGTGGCTTCCGCCCATGACGTCGTAAAGGACGGAGCGGCGGGGATGTGTGCGATAGGCCATCTCGGTAATCTTGCCGGCCTTCCAGTCCCGCCAAGCGTAGTTGTGGTCGGTGGAAATGGCGCGGGGAAGTTCTTCCGCGGCGGGTTCCGACAAGTAGATGCGGGAATCGCCGATGTGCGCGAAATGGGCTTTTCCCGGAGCAATGTAAACAAGGGAAAGAGTCGCTCCCATTCCTTTGAGGGCGGTGAGATCTTTGGCTGCGACTTCGTTGAGCCCCTTGTGTGCCTCTTCCACCAGTGTGGTCAGGCGTTTGGCCATGAGATCATCGTTTTGCGCTGTGGCGTAGAGTTGAGAGGCATGCTTGCGGATCCATGAAATCACCAACCGCGAGGCGAGTTCACCTGCCGCATTGCCTCCCATCCCATCGGATACCGCAAGAACGAGGTGCTCGGGATCGAGGAGGATCTCGCCTTCGGAAGGGGAGTTGGTGGAGCCGTCGGGGCTGATCTGCAAGGCCAGCCAGAAGTCGTCATTGGCTTTGTGAGTTTTGCCCTGGCGCGAGGCGGCCGCCCAGGTGGCTCTGACCACGCTTGAGCACTTTTCGGAGCTTTCCTCCGCCTCGGAGTGGCCATCTTCCAAAATGGTCGCCAGTTCAAAGTCGATGAGGTTGAAGCGGCCTTGCTTGGAGTTGTATGTGACGTTGCGGGGCTCGGGATCATCGTGACGCACCCCGTAGTCGTGCTCCAATTCGTGAAACAGGGCGTCAGCCTTGGCTTTGGAGATTCCGTTGGCAGGAGCTCCGCAGTTGGTGGAAACAAAGTAAAGGTCCTCGGGATGCTCCTCCAGGACCTTGGGGACATAGGGACAGCCTCGCTCTTCCAGAGTTTTGAGAACGAGGATTTCGTTGGCGTATCTTTTGTCGGAGTCGGTGCCCCGGAACCATTTGTGAACCCGCCCTTGGAAGTCGAGCTTCACCTTGGAGCGGATACCGTCTTTCAATTCGCGCATGGCCTGATTTCAACCGACCAGCGAAGAGAACTCACGCCCTATTTTCCTGACTTTGCTTCCTTTTCCAAAAAGGTATCCAGAACGGCGACCGAGAGTTTGTCCGCAGCTTTGGTTTTCAATAAAAACGCCGACATATAGGCTCCCGCCTCGGTGAAGAGCAGGGGGGCAGTCGTGCGACTGTTGGCTTGTTTTTTGGTGAGGTGCTTTTCCTCAATCAAAACCTCCAGCTCCTTCTTTTTCGCGGGAAAAACAAAGCTTTTTGGAAAGCGGCTTTTGTTTTTGCCCACCATTTGCAAGAGGCTCGAAGTGGTGGTTCCAAGCATCTTGGCCAAATCGGCATCGAGGAGGAGATTCTGGTCCCGAAAGGTCACGACTTTCTCTTCAAGCTTCTTGAGTTCTTTGTTCTTGCTCATGCAAATGGAGGTGTGGGTTGTTCCAAGCAGGCGATGCGCCAGTTTGGAAATGGGCTTAACCTAAGAGGCTAACGGTGCGCTCGATGCGGCGGACCGATTCTTGTTGGCCAAGAATATCGAGAATAGCCCCGAGGTCGGGTCCGCCCCCCTTGCCGGATAGCGCGATGCGAAGGGGGAACATCAGTTGACCGGGCTTGGCGCCGTTCGCTTTGGCAGTCTCGGCAATGCTGTCTTTCGCCGTCGACCAGTCGGTAAGTTCGGCAAATTTGGAGGCCAAGGCGGAGAGAAGGCTTCCGGCTTGTTCGTTCTTGGCGACTTTGGCGAGTTGCTCCGGATCGATGGGATAGTCGGGATCGTTGTAGAACGCGATGGCGTCGGGCACCTCCGTCAAAAGGGAGACCTTTTCCTGAACTGAGGCCGTTACGGTCGCGAAATTGTCGGGAAGAGGCTGGCAATAGCTCTCCGCCGCCTTGGCAAACTCTTCCGGCGAGAGCGCAAGGAGGTGCTGTTGATTGAGCCAGGCGCATTTCTTGGCATCGTACTTGGCGGGAGCACGATTGATGTTTTCGAGAGTGAATTTCTCGATGAGCTCCGCAGTGGGAAAGACCTCGGAGTCATCTTTTGGAGACCATCCCAGCAGGGCGAGAAAGTTGACCGTCGCTTCGGGGAGATAACCCTTCGAGGCGTACTCGGAAACGGCCGCGCCTTCATCCCGCTTGGACATCTTGGAGCCGTCGGGATTCAAAATCAATGGAATGTGCGCATACTGGGGTGGCTCGACGCCCAAAGCTTCGAACAGTTGCAGATGCTTGGGCGTGTTCATGAGGTGATCTTCACCCCGGATGACGTGGGTCATCTTCATCTCCAAGTCGTCGACCACGTTGACGAAGTGGAAAACGAACGAGCCATCCGAGCGGCGGATCACCATGTCGGGCGTGTTGTCTTCGTTGGTGTAGTCGATGGTGACTTCGCCGCAGACCAGGTCGTTCATGACAATGGGTTTGCGATCGAAGCGAAAGCGCCAAGCCCCTTCGCTTTCGTAGACGCGACCTTTTTCCACCAAAGTATCGAAGTGCTTTTGATAGATCGCGGTGCGCTCGGATTGATTGTAGGGGCCGTAGTCGCCGCCTTTGCCCTCGCCTTCGTCCCAGTCGAGACCCAGCCAGCTCATGCCATCGAAGATTGCCTGACGCGCTTCGGGGGTGTTGCGTGCTTCGTCAGTGTCTTCCACCCGCAAAACAAAGGTGCCCCCGTGCTTGCGAGCAAAGAGCCAGTTGAACAGGGCAGTGCGGGCACCTCCTACGTGAAGGTAGCCGGTGGGCGAAGGAGCGAAGCGGGTTCGAACAGACATGGGTGGGAGTTAGGACACCTCTCTGCAAGACTCAAGACCCAAGAGTTTCGCTTCTCGCTTTTTGGCAAGATTCTATGGCGGACGTATTCCGCGTCGTTATCCCGACCGCCCTAGTCCTCGATGGGCACGATACGAATCGAGCCTTTGGGCTGGTTCTGGGCGATGTTGGAAGAGATTGTCTCGCCTGATTTGGACTCGGTGGAGGTGCCTTCCAAGGCGTTCTTGAGAGCGTTTTCCACCAGCTGCCCGCAGTGAATTTTCATGGGGGGCAGGGGGCCCAAGTCGCCGGTGAGGTCCTCCGGCTTGAGGGCGGCGGCTTCCTCCATCGATTTGCCTTTCAGCAATTGGGTCGCCATCGAAGCGACGGCAATCGCGGTCTGGCAGCCAAAAGCTTGGAAGGAAGCTCGGTCGATGACCTTTTTGCCGTCCTTTTCGGTAAACTTCAGCCACATCCGGACCATGTCCCCGCAGTCTGGCGAGCCAACGGTGCCGACGGAATCGGCGTCGTTCATCTCACCCACATTCTGTGGATTGGCCAAGGCCTCCCGGGCTTTTTCTTCGAAATCACTCATGTTGGTTCGGTGGGGGAGTTACTCGGACTCTTCCGTCTCCGTCTTTTCTCCGAGAGCTTCGGCGGCAATTGTTTCCACTTCGGCGGGGGAGAGCTTTTTCTCAGGAAGGCGGGAAAGGGTGGGCAAGCCTTGTTGGAGGAATTGCTGGTCGACTTGATCGGAGATTTCCGCGTCGAGGTAGATGACGCCAGGCGCCTCATCAAGTTCGATGGTGTGGATGCCATTCGCGGGAGTTTTTTCCAAAAGTGCAGCCAATTCGGCGATGTCTTTGACGGGTTGTCCATTTGCTCCGTTGACAATCATCCCGCCCAAGCGGTCGTAACCAATCGTAGCGGGATTGGGGAGAACCCGGGCCAAGAAGACGATGCTATTGCGCTCCTCCTCATAATCCTCGGGATTCTCCATGGCGTACATGAGGGGCAAGGGGGCGCGGGTGGTCCAGTTGTCACCGAAAGCTCGCAAATACTCGCGCGACAGTTCCTGAAAGACGAGACCACCTTTAATCAAGAAGGGTGGCGGGGAGTCGTTGATGTGGCGCGGGATGAGAGGAGGCTGGGTGGCTTCCAGGGTCGCGCTCAAGGTCTGCTCTTTGCCATCGCGTAGAATGGTCAGGGAGATGGTATCGCCAACGGTCTTGCCGCTCCTGATGAGAACGGTCCAAGTGAGCGGGCCGTAGTCCGGATGTTGGAAATAACCGCGTCGGTCCAGCTCGCTGCCGTCAACCGCGAGGAGGACGTCTCCCTTTTTCATCCCCGCTTTGTCTGCAGGCGAATCGGGTTTGACGCGCGAGATATAGAGCCCTCCGCCGTCTTCCGAAAGGCCGAGGTATTGGCGGAAGGATTTGTCCTCCGTGCGCTGGATGGCGCATCCGAGGGTCGGGAACCCTTCATAGATTCCATCGCGAGCGTCGCGAAGAAAGGTCTCGATGATTTCAGGTGCAATCACTTCGGAAATCTGGTCGTCGGAGTCGTAGGAAGTCAGCACGCCCAGAAACTTGCCATTGCGAGTCGCGGGCAGGGTGAAGGATGAGGAAGCTGACTGCATGGAGCCTTTCAGGATATAGGTCAGGAAGGAGTTGCCTGACAAAAATGTGGCCGAAGTATCCACCGCCCGAATGGAGGCAGTCGTCTTCAAGGTTGTGCCATTGTCCTCGAACTGCCAGACGTTGACCGGGTCACCGATCTTGGCTGGTTTGGCGATTTCCAGAGGAGTCTTTTTCGCCAAAAAGCCCGGGTCGCCAACTGGAGAAAGAAGCGCGAGGTTGGCCTTGTAATCGATGGCCACGACTTTGGCTTGAACGCTTTGCGAGGAATCCGCGGACTCGAGTTCCAGATAGGTCTGGTTGGCCACCATCTCGGCGGCAGTGATGATCTCGGTCGGAGAAATCAAGGTCCCCAGGCCACTCCGTCGTTGCGGGTTGTTCCGCTGCCAGGGTTGGCCGGCGTTGAAGGTTTGGATGGTGGCGTTCACGCGCACGAAGCTATCGAGGATCTGGTTCTCCTTTTCGCCAACCAGTTCGGTGGTCGGGGTCAACTGGACCTTTTGGAGAGCTGCGGAGTGTTCCTCGGGAGTGTCGGCCAGCAGGCTGCCGGTGGCGGTGAGCGAGGCGAGGAGAGTGTAGGAAAGTGTTTTCATTGGAGTAAAGAAAAGGGAGCTCGAGTTATTCGCCCAGATAGTGGTTGGAGGGAATGTTGTTGGTCTTCATCAGGCGTTGGTTGACGGCCTCGACCTTGGCACTCGGGATGACGAGTGGACGCCCCATGTTCTCGAATTCGATCACGGTGAACTCGGGTTGTTCTTTTTCATACAAGAGCTCGTAGGCATGCTTCAGGTCCCGCACCTTCTCGCCATTGATGGTGTTGATAACGGAGTCGGTGAAGCCGCCCATATTTGCGGTCAGTTCGTCGCTTTCCACCCGGGTCAGGACCAGGATTTCGGGGCGTTCGCGGAAGATGGCCTTGTTGAGATAGTTGGTGGTGAGGTGGCGAATGGTGACCCCCGTCAGACGGTGGGCTGACATTGCGTTGAGGGTCAGAGGCTGAATGACGAGACCTCCATAAAAGATATACTCGGGGCGTTCACCGTAGATGACGGTGAAGATGGGAGCGCCGGGCAGAGGCTTGAGAATGATCTCCGCCGACTGCCGGGAGCCGTCGCGCAGGAAGTCCAGTTTGACGGTGTCTTTCGCAAACTTGCGTTCCACGATTTCGTGGAGGACGAGGGTTTCGCCATCCACCGTGATGTTGCCGGCGGAGTCGATGGGGTTGCCGTCGATAGCGAGGAGAATGTCGTTCTCCTGCATGAATCCATCGCAAGGGCCATCGGGAATGATGCCGGTAACGAGCACGCCCCGATCATCGTCGGGCAGGCCGAGGGCTTTCCGCATCGCGGGGTTGAAAAGAGGAAAGGAGGTCAGTCCCAGGTCCATGTATTTGTCGTAACGACCGTCCTCGATATCGGTCAGGAAGCGGTTAATCACGGGGGTGGGGATGATATAGCCGGTGTTGTCGGCTTGAGTGAGGCCTTGAAAGGCCACGCCAATCACCTTGTCACCCTGGATGGCAGGTCCTCCGGAGTTGCCGGGGTTAATCGCGGCATCAACCTGAATGATGAGATGGGAATCCGAACGCGAGTGTGAATAGGGGCGAAAGTCGATGCGGGATACGATTCCGCGGGTGACCGAGAGACGGTCGCCGCCGACGGGATAGCCGATGGCGCGAACCTCGGAGTCGAGCTCGGGCATGCCCCCGATGGGGAGGTGAATGAGGCCTTCCAGTGGAGCCGGATCATCCAGGCTAATGAGGGCGAGGTCACAATCGTGGGCGATGTGCTGAATGGTGGCGGGCAGCTTGCGGGCCGAATTGCGCTGGGTCACGAGGATGCGCCGGGCATTGGAGACCACGTGAGCGTTTGTTAGAATCTGGTTGGGTCCGATTAGGAAACCGGTGCCATTGCCGCCGGAGAAGCCGCCGGCATTCCAAGGGGTGCCGTAGTCTGGGTTCTGGGTTGCGACCTCGATGCGGAGAACTGAATCGAAGAGGGTGGCTGCCTGCGCGGGCTTTTTTTCCACCAGGGCCACTGTCTCCGCAGGGGGAGCCAGTTGGGCTGCCAGAGGGGAGAGGCCAACAAGCCCACAGAACAAAGTTCGAATAATCATTGGTGAAACTCTAGTTTGAAAATGCAGACTGGCAAGCCCTCCGAAAATCTTTACAGAAGCGGCCGTGAGCAGATGCCAGGACTTTGATTTCATGATGCCAGCGGAATGGTCGCCAACAGAGGCGGTTTGGTTGAGCTGGCCCGTCGCGCCCCATCTCTGGGAAGGCGTAGAGCGTGAGATTGTGGAGAACGAGTTTGTGAGATTGGCTGAGGTCATCGGTCGGTTCGCAACGGTGAGGATATCGGTGTGTCAGGAAGAACGCGACCGCGTTGCGTCTTTGTTGAAGAATGCGGAAGTTTTTGCGATCGCCACTGATGATGTCTGGTGTCGGGACCATGGTCCGACCTTTCTCAAGAGTCCCAAGACTGGGGAAGTCGCTCTGGTGGATTGGACTTACAATGCCTGGGGCGGGAAGTTTGCTTACGAAAAGGATGCCCGCGTGGCCTCGGCGATAGGTGCACAGCTGGCTCTGCGCACCTTCGCCAGCAAGCTGGTTTGCGAGGGAGGCGCTTTGGAGAGCAATGGGGCAGGACGGATTCTCACTACCGAGTCAGTGCTCCTCAATCCGAACCGCAATCCGGACTGGAGCAAAGAAGAGGTCTCGGCCGAACTCCTTGCGAAGCTGGGCGCACATGAGGTGATCTGGTTGCGGGCGGGGCTCGAGAATGACGATACTGATGGTCACGTCGATATGGTGGCCCGCTTTGTGGGGGAGCAGAAGGTGTTGGCGGTGGAGTCGGCTACTAGTAATCTAGTAGATAACTGGCAGAAGTTGGAGGACGCCGGTTTGGAAGTCGTAGCCTTACCCTTCGTGGGCGAGATTGCGGAGGGAATCGAGGGGAGCTATGCCAACTTCCTGATCGTGAACGATGGGGTCGTCGCTCCGCAGTATGGTCTTTCGACCGACTCACAGGCGCTTGAGATTATTTCCAGAGCCTTTCCTGAAAAGCAAGTGGTTGGCTTCGATTGCCGTATCCTCGGGCTTGAGGGCGGGGGGGCGCATTGTCTGACCCAGGGACAGTGGGCATAGCAGGACGTTTCCCAACAGATTAGGAGCGGGGTGGCAGCAGGGGCTCGTAGCTGCGGTTGTGAACGTGCTTCTCGAACCACTCGAGCTCCTTGTTGATGCGAAAGAGCCGATGGCTGGGTTTCTTGAAGCCATGGGGTTCGCCCGGGGCCACGTAGAGCTCGGTCTCGACTCCCAGATCGCGGAGTGCGCGGTAGAGCATCTTGGATTGGGTGGCAGGGACACGGACGTCCTTTTCTCCTACAAAGATGAGGGTCGGGGTGGTGACTTTCCAAAGCTCATTGAAGACCGAGGTCTGAACATAGTTTTCGGTGGGGGCGTTCTTTTCCCAAGGCTTGCCTCCAAACCACCAGCCCCGGTTGTAAGCCGCGTCGGATTCGCCGTATTGCGACATCCACTCCACGGCACCCGCACCACTGGAAGCGGCCTTGAATCGGTCGGTGATGGTGATGATCTTATTGGTCATGTGCCCGCCGGCGCTCCAACCCTTTTTCACCAGCTTTTCAGGGTCGGCGAGACCGCGCTCGATCAAGGCGTCGACTCCGCTGAGAACATCGAGGTGGGAGTTGCGGAAATAGCCACCTACCATGTCGCGCAAGAATTCGTCTCCGTAGCCAGTGCCTCCGCGATGGTTGGTTTGTAAAGTTCCGTAGCCTTGCCGGGCAGTGATGGGCAAAAAGTCCCCGGTCTTCCAAATTCCGTATTGGTCGGTGCTCCGGGGGCCGCCATGAGTCTGCACGATGAGGGGGAAGGGCGCGTCTCCGTCCTGATAGCCGAGGGGGTAGGTGAGGAGACCTTCAATCGAATGGCCATCCGCACTTTCCCAAGTGATCTTCTCTTGCCTGGGGAGGAGAAACTGCTTTTCGATTTGGCTGTGTTGATTTGTTAGGCGGGCGGGCTGGCTCTCGCCTTCGGGTAGGATCCAATAGTCTCCCGGGTCGGTCGCGCTTTGGATTTTGAGGAGATGAACTTCTTGGTCGGGGAGGTAACTCCAGTCGGTGAGAGTGAAGTCGCCGGAGGTGAGAGGAGTCAGGAGTGCTGGGCCGATTTGATATTCGAAAAGATGGGTTGCGACCCCGATGTTGGCAGTGAGGAAAAGGCTTTCTCCGGATTCCGACCAAGAAAAGGAGCGGAATTCGCCCGCGAAGTCCTCCGCGATGAGGGTTGTTTCTCTTGTGTCGCGGTCGATGAGAAACAGGTTGGTGTTGTAGTAATTTTCTCCCGCGCGATTGACTCCCGCGAGGTAGGCGATTTGGCTGCCGTCGGGTGAGAAGCGGGCTCCGCCTTCCTGATAGAGATTGTTAGAGATTTGTTCGGTCTCCTTTCCATCGGGAGAAGAGACCCAAAGTTCGGAGCGATGGCGTAGGTCGAGAATGACTCCGGGGGCCAGGGAGAGCAGGAGGTGTTCACCCTTTCTGTCGAAGCTGTAGTCTACTACCGACGCTTCGGGAACGCTGACTTGTTCGACTTCACCCGTAGTGATTTCGACCCGCCAGAGGTGGCGATGGCGCTCCGGATCCTCGAAGCGGGGAATGAGGGTCTTGTCCTTGATTTGCTTTTCCTCTTCTTTCTCCCGAGCTGGAAACGCCATGAAGTAGATGAAGGCTCCGTCGGGGCTCCATCGATGTTTAGACGGAGCCTGCGGCAATTCTGCTAGTCGACGGGCCTCGCCTCCGTCGTTGGGGAGGAGATAGATTTGGTATTCATCGTCACCATCGCGCTTGGTGACGAAGGAGAGGTTGCGTCCATCTGGAGACCATTGCGGTTCGCGGATTCCCGTGGTTCCGAATGTCATCTGACGTTCCGAACCGGCTTGGTGGACCTGCTTTCGCCAAAGCTGGTCCCGCCAAAGATTATCTTCCCAATCGACCTCGCGCTGAAGATAGAGAAAGGATTGGCCATCGGAAGAAAGTTCGCCCTTGGTTAGATGATTGATGGAAAGAAGATCGACGGCGGTCATGGCCTGAGGCTCAGCCATGAGCAAAGAGCAGTTGGTGAAGACGAGGGAGGCCAGAAAGGAGAGCGGTGGACGGGGCATTGTGAATTGAGAGGTGGAAAAGCGTTATGGTGTAAGCAGCAGGAATTAAGCCGAAAATACCGGCGATCTTGCATGGAAATCGACAATTGACTGCAGTCGGGTCGGAAAAGTGACCGATTTTTTACTCTTACATTCTGGCTGCACAGACTTCGGGGTTGAGCCAACGGGGCGGGTGGTACAGAAAGCGGGATGAAAATACTCGTCGTTGGAAAAGGTGGTCGTGAGCATGCCCTCTTGCGTGCACTGCTGGAGTCCGGTCAGGAAGTCGAGCTCTACTGCCACCCCGGCAGCGATGCGATTGCCGAAATCGCCGAACCCGTGGAAGCTGGTGGAGTTGCCGAATTGGTGGGGTGGATGCTCGGCAAGAAGATCGACCTCTGTGTAGCGGGGGAAGAGAGCTATCTGGTCAAGGACGAGGGGCTGGCCAATCTGTGTGCGGACGCGGGGATTCCCTGCTGGGGACCGCGCAAGGAATCTGCGATGCTGGAGGCGAGCAAGGCCTTCGCCAAGCTCTTCATGCAGCGGCATGAGATTCCGACAGGCAAGGCCTGGGTGTGCGAGTCGATTGAGGAAGCGCAAGATGCGATCGGTGGTCGCTTTCCGACGGTATTAAAGTTTGACGGGTTGGCTGCGGGCAAAGGGGTCGCTGTTTGCGGCGACGAGCATGCGGCGAACGAGTTTTTGACCGAGGTCTTTTCCCGCAAGCGATTCGGGGGCGGCAAGTTGCTCGTTGAGCAATATTTGGAGGGTCCCGAGGTTTCAATTTTCGCGGCGGTCAGTGGAGAGAACTATGAAATCTTCACTCCCGCGCGTGACTACAAGCGTATAGGTGAAGGGGATCAGGGGCCGAACACCGGCGGGATGGGAGCGGTCGCCAGTCGCCAGTTGGTGACGGCAGAAGAGTTGGCTCGAATCGATTCCGAAATCGTGAAGCCGACCGTTGACGGACTGATTAAGGACGGTCTGGAGTATCGTGGCTTTCTTTATTTCGGCCTCATGATGACTGCCGATGGTCCGAAGATTATTGAATACAACTGCCGCTTCGGGGATCCGGAATGCCAAGCGGTGATGCCTCTGGTTCAGGGTGATCTCGCGCAATATTGTTTGGAAGGCGCACAGGGTCATCTCAACTCCGAACTCCTGACTTTCGACAACGGCTGGAGTGTTTGCGTGGTCTTGGCCAGCGCGGGCTACCCGGAAAGTTCAAGTAATGGTGACGTGATCTCCGGCTTGGATGAGCTGGAGGGCGCGCGGGTTTATCATGCTGGCACCAAAAAAGAAGCAGGGCAGTGGGTGACAAACGGGGGGCGGGTTCTCGCCGTTGTCGCTGGAGCTGAGAGCCGGGAGGTGGCGGTGGAAAAGGCTCACGCCGAAGCCGCCAAGGTGACCTTCGATGGGAGCCAACGCCGTGCTGATATTGGCATACTCCACTTCTAGTTGAGGTCTTTTGTCGAAGGTCGGGGTGAACCCCGGCCTTTGGATCAGCTGACGGGGTCAAGTTCTCGCGAGGGCTTTTCATCGGCGTTCTCGTCGACGCCTTCCGGTGATTTGCTCGTGGTGAGAAGGTCTTCAATGACGAAGCCAGGCACGCAGCTTTTCATCACCATCTGCAGTTTGGTTGGGCCGGTTTCGGTTTTGTTTTCGTAGTAGATGCTGCGGGTGCTCGCGACCATACCCACGACTTGATTGTCCGCGTTGATGATTGGTCCACCGGACGAGCCTTTCGCAAAGTCCGCGGTGATCGACATCACGGGAACCATGGCGCGGTCTTTCCGTCGCATGGTGTTGTAGCGAGCGACCTTGCCAAAGCTTTGGTAGAAAAAGCGTTGGTTGGGATTGCTCAGGCAGGAAATGTCCGCGCCGACCTTTGCAAAATCCTTGGCGATTGGCAGGGGAGTGAGTCCGGTGATATCGGCGCGGAAGATGGCGACATCGTGGTCCTTGTCGGCCAAGAGAATTTCCAACACGGGATAGACCTCTCCCTTGCGGGTTGAAATGGCTGCGGTCTCACCGTGCAGGGTTTCGATGACATGGTAGTTCGTGCAGAACAATCCGTCCGCGCCCACCACCCAAGCGGTGGCCAAGCTGCCCGGGTGCCAGCGGTCGCATTTGCCGCAATCGTAGACGGAGCCAACCATCACCACGGAATCCATGGGGGCTTCGGGTGCGGAGACGGCGGGTAGGGGCGGCATCCCCTTGGGCTTCGCAAGCTCTGCTTTGAGGCTTTCGACCCGAGGGAAGTCGCCACTTTCGGCCAAGGCCCCGGCCTTTTTCTCGAAGTTGTGAATCAAACCGGCATCGTTGATGATGACTGGCAATTCGCGGGCGAGAAGCGTGCCAGGTAGGAGACAGGCCGCAAGGAGCAGATTCTTCATGCGTGGACTCTCGTCTCATTGCCCGAGAATACAAGGTTGCAGGCGGGGCAAATGGATTTTCGCGGAGAGCCTGGTTCAGAAGGGGAGGCGAAGTGAATGGAGTTTGTCGGGAAATAGCGCGAAATGAACAGGGCGCGGGATTGCCAATAGGAGAAATCCTTGAATGATTCCGCGGTGCGAGAATTTGTTCTGACGGCCCTCAAGGGCTTTGCGATGGGGGCGGCCAACGTGATTCCCGGGGTTTCCGGGGGGACGATAGCCTTTATCACGGGGATCTATGAGCGACTCATTTTGGCGCTCAAAAACTTTGATGTCGCGACGGTGAAGTTGCTTTTCAAAGGGCGCTTCAAGGAAGCCGCGGAGAAAGTGGACCTCCTCTTCCTAATCGCTCTCGGAGTCGGGTCGGTAGTCAGTATCGTTGTTCTGGCGGGGGCCTTGGGGAGTGGATTTGAGCGGTATCCGCTCCTGGTCTGGGCCTTCTTCTTTGGGTTGATTGCGGCTTCTATTCCTTTGGTTGGAAAAATGATCACGCGCTGGAGCCCCTTGGTAATCGGCCTGGGGGTGCTTGGATGCGCGCTCGCCGTCTCACTCGTTTTCCTCCCTCCGGCGCAGGAGAATACCAACCCGATCTACTTGGGGCTGTGCGGGGTGGTGGCCATTTGCAGCATGATCATTCCGGGGTTGAGTGGGTCCTTCGTTCTCGTGCTGATGGGGAATTACAAGCTCATCATGTTGGACTCGGTGAGCGCTCTTTCCAGTCTCGAGCTCGGCGAAGCTCTTCCCATTCTAATTCCTGTCGGGGTTGGTGCGGTCGTGGGCTTGATTGTCCTTTCCCGCTTTCTCAACTGGCTTTTCAAGAATTATCACAATGAGGCGGTCGGCTTGATCACTGGTTTTGTGCTGGGTTCTCTCGCGGTGATTTGGCCGTGGAAGGAAGAGATCCCCAAGCGTGATGAGAATGGCCTCATCGTCGTGAAAACAGAGGAGCGGAACCTCGAAGGGCGACTTGGAACGCTTGCTCAGGTCAAGGCTGATAAGAAAAAGGGGGAGGAGATCATCGTCGCCGGTTATGGCAACTGGTCGGGGCCCAAATTAAACAAAGGTATGGATTGGGCGGCCTTCGGTTGCATGGTGGCGGGAGCTCTCCTGATCGGATTTGTAGAGTGGGTGGCTCATCGGGGGCAAATAGTTGTAAAAGACGACGAGCAATGATTGCCTAGAGTGGCGAGACGGGTCATTGTCCTTTTTTTTCCCAGCACGAATGCCAGAGCCAGACCACCCCGATCATCCCAAAGCGAGTATTCCGAAGCGAATCTTTAGTCTATTGCTAGCTGGCTTGGCGACCGTCATTCCCATTGTTGGAACGGTATTTCTTTTATCTTGGATCTATAAAGCGCTCCTGGCTGTCGGCCGGACCTTGATTCTCGGCATCGTTCGAGCGCTCGACTGGTTTCGAGGGGTCGAGTATCAGGGGGATTCCTTGGATAAGATGGAGAGGATTGTCTCTCCGGGAGCTGAAGGAACCGCCAATGTCGAAGGCTGGTTGGAGAATCTCCAGACCCTCAATCCTGTTATCTGGTTTTTCGTTCCGATTATCTTGCTCGCCTGCGTGGGCCTGGCGGTCACGAATCGTCCGGGTCAGGCCGTCGTCAACTGGGTGGATGGAGCTTTGACCAGGGTTCCCTTCATGGGATTCTTCTATTCCACCATCAAGCAGGGGGTGGACGCCTTTCGCGACATGGGAGGAGCTCGCAAGTTCAAAGGAGTGGCTTGGGTGGAATACCCGAGCCCGGGCTGCCGGTTACTGGGGTTCGTTACGGGTACTTTTCAAGATGCCAAGACGGGCAGGGATGTGACTGCGGTCTTTATTCCCACCAGTCCCAATCCCTTGACCGGATTCGTCGTGGTCGTGGATGATGAGCGATTGGAAGTGAGCCAGTTGACGGTCGAGGAAGCGACGAAGCTCCTGCTCTCCGCTGGATTGGTTGCTCCGGACCACTTGATGAAGGATGCCGCCAGCAGTGGGGTCTAGCCTTGTATTCCCAAAGGAAATCCGACGTTGCGACAAAGATTGGGATTGACTCTCACCGTATTTTCAGGAAATTCTGAAAAAGATGACCGACGCTTCCACCCAGTTCGAGCAGACGCGTGATGATTTTATCTCGCAATGGGGGGTGATGGGGACCCAGTGGGGAATTAACCGCACAATGGCCCAGATTCACGCCCTTCTGATGACTGCCGTGGAACCCCTCAGCACTGACGAGGTGATGGCCGAGCTGAACATCAGCCGCGGCAACGCTCATACAAATTTAAAGGAATTGGTGAATTGGGGCCTGTTGCGAATCATCACCAAGAAAGGGGAGCGGCGCGAGTTCTTCGAGGCAGAGAAGGACGTTTGGGAGATGTTCCGCCGCATCATGCGGGAGCGCAAACGACGCGAGCTCGACCCCGCTCTGGCAGTATTGACGCGTTGCAAGGAAGAGACGGCTGGCATCGAGAGCGAGGAGGCCAAGGTTTTTCATAAACAAATGACTGAGTTGGAAGAATTCATGTCTTTTGTCTCCAAAATGAGCGACCGGGCTTCGTCATTGCCGCAGAGTAAAGCGATGCAAATGGCGATGAAGCTGCTGGGATAAGTTTTGCTGCTGTCGAAGAAAAGTCTTTTAAATTTGGCTCGTAGGGGGCTGACATCCGCCCCTTTTCATGAACGACCTCTATCCCTATCGCCAGTCCAGCCATTCGTCGGCGTTGGGAGAGTATCGGAGATTGGCCCTGCAACCGGGGAATCGGTGGCTGTTGCTCTTTGCCTGCATCGCTTTGCTCTTCGTGGTGGTGCGGGGATATCTCGATGAATCGGATCCCTATGAAGTGACCTGGTCCGCTACCCGAATGGCGGATGTGGAGCTCTCTGCGGCGGGGCATGCCGAGTCTTGGCCGGCGTGGGTCAGATGGTTGGTAGGACTTGAGACCCGGGATGAGGCGTTGGACTGGATGGCGGGAGAATTCGCCCACTTGAACAGCAAAAACGAGCTCACAGAGGAGGGGCAAGAAGCTGCCGCGATGATCGCGGCCTTGGCCAAGGGCGACCTGACGAACTATGAGCAAGTCGACTGGGAGGAAAGGTATGCCCAAGGGGCGTTCGCTTGGGAGCGTCTCGCCGCCGAACGACTGCTGGAGGAGAATCCACCCGGCTGGTGGTTGGAATGGGAGCGGGAATATCGATTGAGCGACCAGCGCACTGCTTGGACCGCAGTGGCTGGCAGTGCCCTCTGGTATGTGGCTTTCCTCGTAGGGCTGCCCTTCATCCCGGCCGCACTGCGGTGCTTCCAGCTCAAGAATCACAAGCCGCTTTCCCCGCTGATTCGTGCCTGGCGTCCGGATGCGGTCACGGTGCGGTATATCTTATCGGATCTACTGGCTCTGGGTATTTTGATTGCGATTTCCTCTCTCGTGCCGGTCGAGATTTGGGAACGGCATTTCGGACTGACACTCATTGTAACGGACTCGATTTGGCGACTCTCGGGGCCGATCTTACTCGCTCTCTTTCTCGTCGTGAAATGGCGCCATGCTTTGCGGATCTTGGGGTTGACGCTGCGCCCGGTCCTGCCCCCGATTATGGGCATGGTAGCCTTGGGATTCCTCTATGATTGGTTCCTCTATTTCACTGTTGGACAGTTTTTCCGAGGGGAAGAACTGAATGTTCTCTCATCGGTCGAGGAAGGGGCTTGGGGGCTGGCCTTCGCTATTGTCTCGGGCGTTCTTTTGGCTCCTGTGGTAGAGGAAGTCGTCTACCGCGGATTTCTCTTTCAGTCCTATGCCCGGCGTTTTGGATTTGTCGCGGCGGTGCTGCTTTCCACCGCTCTTTTCACCATCGTTCACTACTATGGGATCTGCGGTAGCCTCTCGGTAGCCTTCTTCGGCTTTGGGGCGTGTGCTCTCTATCGGGCGACGGGGTCGCTTTGGACTGGGATCGTTTTTCACTCGCTTAACAACGGCTTGATCACGCTATCGATGTGGCCGCTCTTCCACTCTTTCTGAGGGGAGTCTGGAAAGAAAAGAAGGAGCGACCCTTTCGAGCCGCTCCCCCTGGACCCTATGAAAAAAGGTGTTTCTACTCGGCCACGACCCGCACGAAGAGTTCGCTTTGTTCGAGTGGCAATTCTCCGGAGAGAGTGACTTCGACTTCTTCGATGTCATCTTGAGAGCTCACGACGGCCAGCGTCGCGCCCGGATCCGCCGTCCAATCGCCCTCTTCCAGAGTGGTCGAGGTGTAGACGGTGTATGTGAGATTGGTAAGCGTTTGGGTGCGGCGGGTGAAGTGGAAGGTCCCGTCTGTCCGGCTCAAGGCGGTCGTCATCGGGCTGGGTGAATCCGCGGAGAGGGGATTGAGCCCGAAAGCATATTCGTAGCTATTAAGTAGGCCATCACCGTCGTCGTCGCCATCCTCACCCTGGACGGCACCAGTTGCTGCGGCCCAGACATTGTAGTCGTCGTCCACTGCAGCTTCATCAATCCAAGTGACGTGCAGGTCATCAATGCCCAAGCCGTGATCATTGCCTGAATCGTTCACGTCGATCCATCTCAGCATCACATACTCGCCATCGGCGACCGAGATGCCGGGGTTCGAAGAAATCTCTGTCCGGTTTTCATCCGCGTTTCCGTCCAGGGTCAAGGTGTTGGCGACCGCAATTGGGCTGGTGAAGCTGAGGCCTTGATGCGAAATCCAACCGAAGGGGAGCTCATTCGCATAGTCTGTCGTGTTGATGATGTTATAGTTTCTATAGTAGGAGAACTCGAGGGTCTGTGCGGTGTCGTTCCCTCCGTTGCGCCACTGCTCACCAGTGTAGCTTACGGAATTGATGACAAGGGTGGTTCCCGAGTTATTTTGAAAGAGGACCCCGTATGCATGGCTTCCGGCAGAAGTGGAAGCGACTGAACCGAGGGCGCGGTCAGTGGATTGGGACGTGCCGAAGTTGTAGAACTGGGGAGAGTTGGATGACCCTGTTCCCGAAAAGAGGTCGAAGGGGCTTGTGCGTCGGTCGGCATACCATCCTTCCAGCGTCGAGTCGTCATTCCATCGGGTCGCTCCACTTGCGGGCAGTGAATTGAAGTCCTGCGAGTAGCTGCCCGTCCCAGTCATGACGATGGGACCGGCGACCAAGGGAGTGATGCCCAAGGAGGTCAAAGCCAGATAGTGAAGGGGGGTGGGCCATGCCGAGTGAGGTTTCGAAATCATTGATTCAGAGGTATTGGGATCTGTGAGTTTGCCGGGCGCTGATTCACCTGGCGGATTGGCGGGACTCGAGCAGAATTTGAACCGATTTGCTCTATTGTGTAATTTTGACGAAAAATGCCAGATCGTCCATTTAGGGGCGGCGTGGTCATTTGGATAGGCGCCCGGAATCTGGCCTCTCTTTGAAAGGGCAAAAAAAACCGTGGCCTCCATTGAGCGGAGGTCACGGTCGGGCGAAAATTGAGGAAGAAGGGAAAGCGGGACTACATCATGCCCAGCTTCATCTTTCCTTCCTCGGAAATCATATCCTGATTCCAAGCGGGCTCCCAAACGACTTCGACTTCGGCATTCTCGATGTTGTCGAGGGTCATGATGCGGGCTTGGGCGTCGGCGGCGATGACAGGTCCCATTCCGCAACCAGGTGCGGTGAGGGTCATCTTGACATGCACCTTCACCGCCTCAGGATCGGAGTCGTCGATGGCGCAGTCGTAGACGAGACCGAGGTTGACGATGTCGACCGGAATCTCGGGGTCGTAAACTTGCTTCATCTGGTGCCAGATTTGTTCTTCGAGGGAAGCGTTGGCCATGGCCTCGTCTTCGGCTGCCTTCTCTTTCTTAGCCTCCAAATCGATTCCCAGTGCGTCGGTGTCATCACTGGAGATGCGGGCCAATCCGGCAGAGGTGGCGACGGTGTAGGTGCCGCCCAAGGTCTGGGTCACCACGACCGGTGTGCCTGCCGGCAAAGTGATGGAATCACCAGAGGGAATCTGAATGGCGGTGACTTCGCGGGAGAGCGCAATTTCTTCGTTCATGGGCAAAGAGTGGAACGGGTTGGGGCGAAGGGCAACTTTTTAGCTGGTCCTTTTGAGAATTGGACGTTCGGGGGGCTCAAGGGGAAGAGGTTTGCATGCGATAGAAAATCTTCTCGCCGCCCGGGGTCAAAGTGAAGGTCCAGACCTGATACTGATAGGTCCGGGGTTGCGAGGTTTCGCGGAGATGGGCGAGAAAGGCGGGGAGGTCTTTCTTTTTCAAAGAAAAACTGCCGGTGGAGGTGTTGCGATCGAGGTCGTTTTGAATCACCATGTCGAAAGTGGAGTCGGGGAGAATCTCGGGAAGCCACCCTCGTTCGAAGAGGCGGTCCACCTGCGCTTCCTCCCGGGTGGAGTAGTGGTCGATGACCGCATGGAAGTTGCGAAAAGTGAGAAAAAGGAGCCAACCCATCAGGCTGATAGCAAGCAAGACCAGTGAGAGGCTCAGCTTGTGCATCCTCATGAGTTCCTAGCGAGAAGTAGCCTTCGAAGATAGGGTCTGATTGAGAGAACCGGACTGGTAGCCGCCCAGGTCGAGGGTGATGTAGAGGAAGCCGATAGGTTTAAGTGCTTCGACTAGTTCGCTGTGTTGGGCGATAGCTTTTTCGAATTGGCCGGGGTGCAATTCCAAACGGGCAATGGTGTCGTGATGGCGAACCCGGTGACCGGTGAAGCCGAGGGTCTTGAGAATGAGCTCGGCCTTTTCCACTTGAGAAAGCTTCTGCGTGGTCACCTCCGAACCGTAGGGGATGCGGGAGGACAGGCAGGCGTTCGCAGGCTTGTCCCAATTAGTCAGGCCCAACTCCTTGGCGTATGCACGGATGGCTTCTTTGCCAACCTTGCATTCTTGCAAAGGAGAGCGCACGCCGTGCTCACGGGCGGCTCGCAGGCCGGGGCGATGGTCGCCGAGGTCGTCGGCATTGGTCCCGTCCAGAATCCAGCGATAGCCTTCCTGGCCGGCATAGGCGATGAGAGTGTCGTACACGTTGGTTTTGCAGAAATAACAACGGTCGGGATTGTTGACCTGATAGCGCGGGTCTTCGGTTTCCGTCGAGGAGAGCTCGATCAATTCACAGCCAATCTCCTCCGCTACTCTGCGGGCGTCCGCGAGATCGTGCTTGGCGAGCGAGGGGGAGACCGCGATGGCTGCGGCCGCATTGTCGCCGAGGTAGTCGAAGGCGAGCTTGAGAACCAAAGTCGAATCAATACCGCCGGAATAGGCCACCAACACCCGGTCCATGCCTTTGATAATGGATTTCAGTTGAGCGCGGTTCTGAGGAGTAAGCACGGTTGAAGGTTGGATTGGAGTGAGGTGATTGAAAGGGCGAAACGGATTAACTGCAACTGCAACCGTCACACGGGCAGCAGTCGATGCAACCGGAGTCACCCGGGCCGCAGTCGAAGCACGCATCGGCCTTTCCGCTAGAGCCTCCGCAGCAACGGGCACTGCTGCTGCAGCTCGTGCAGTCGCAGTAACAGCAATCGCACCAATCATGCCACTTGCGGCCTTCGCTCTCTCGTTTCTCCCGACGGCGTCGCTTTTTCTCTGCTTGTTCGGGAGTTTCATTGACCTGCGGAATCTGGCTCCCGGTTTGGGTTGCGACTTGGAGCAAGGTTGCCTTCTGGGGGATGTCGGGAAGGGCCTCGATTTGGTTTTGGAAGTCTTGAAACTCGTGCGCCATCATTTCGCGCAACTCCGGAGCGGGAGTATGGGAAAGGGGATTGAAACGCTTGCGGCGGAGGTCGCTGGTCCAGTCCCGCCAAGCGTCGTCCCAGTAGATCAATTTTCCCAAGGAGGTGCCGATATTCCGCCACTGGAGCGAATTGGCTCCAGGGTGTTGTTCGAAGATTGTTCCGTAGGCCTGCGCGGTGGGGTTGGCTGCTCCCAGGGCATCCGGCTGCGACTGCTCGACTTCATGCTGGGATAGGATGGTCTCCGCCACTGTTGCGGTCGGGAAGCCGGTGGTATTGAGTCGGGCCACGGCTTTGTCGACCGCAGGCGCGAGGGTGCGCTCGCCAATTTTTGCCAGCAGTCTACGCGGCCAAGTCTCATCACAAGCATCGTCGCGCAGCTTGATCCCCAAGGCGCAGAGGGTGATGTCGGCCGCATACTCGACATGGCGACCGGTGTCGTAAATGAGCTTCGGTTTCGCCAGAGGGTTGCAGCAAGTGGAAAGGCGTGGCGGGTGTTCCTGATCGGAAAAGCCTGCCAGAGCGAGAAAGGTAGAGTCGCGGTTGATGAGGAATCGGGACCAGGAGCCGAAGTCGTGGTGCATTCGCGTGGCCAGTCCACAGAATTGGCCGCGCCACAAATCGGGGGTCCGGCCACAACAGGGGGCAGCCGGCGCCTGGAGAAAGCCGAACATCAGTCTTCGTAGTAGGTGTATCCGTTCAGGGTTTCGCGAAAGGCTTGCATGGTTTCCTTACGCTGCGCGGCGGTGATGCGCCCGGCTTTGACCGATGCTTCCGCAAAGCGACGGAAGCGTGCCTCCAGATCCTTGGGGTTGTATTCCACGTAGGTCAGGACGTCGGCCACGGTATCGCCCTCGACTTCGTGGGTCAGCGAGAGTTCACCATTTTCGATTGAGACCGATACCACGTTGGGATCGCCAAGCAGGTTGTGAAGGTCACCGAGGGTCTCCTGATAAGCACCTGTTAGAAAAGCTCCCAGATAGTAGGGCTTTCCCTCTTCGGGGTTGAAGGGATGGAGAGGGAGGTGGTTGCGGGTGGAATCGCGGTCGATGAATTTGTCGATCTTGCCGTCGCAATCGCAGGTGATGTCGGCGATGATGGCCGGTCGGGTCGGCTCCTCATGGTGGCGATGAAGCGGCATGATGGGGAAGAGTTGGCCGATGGCCCAAGCGTCCGGAAGGGACTGGAAGACCGAGAGGTTGGCGTAGTAGAAGTCGGTCAGATTCTCGTCGATCTGGGTGAGATCTTCCGGGATGTGATCCTGCTCCCTCAGATGGTTGGCGATGAGGGTCATGATGTGCCAGTAGAGCTTTTCCCCCAAGGCGCGGTCGCGCAAGTTGATGGTGCCAAGGGTGAAGAGGGCGCGGATCTTATCCCGATAGAACAGGGAATCGTTGAAGCACTCGTTCAAGGTCTGGGGACTCACCCGGGCCACCACATCCGCGATGTTCAAGAGCATGGGGTGACTGTCTGGGGAAGGAGACTCGGGGGCGTCGGGAACGTGAAAGGTGGTGACATCCAGAATGTTGAAAACAAGGACCGAGTAGTAGGCGACAATCGCGCGGCCGGACTCGGTGACGATGGTGGGGTGAGCGACTTGGGCCTGGTCGCAGGTTTCCTGAACCGTTTCGATCAAGTCGGCCGCATATTCGTCCAGCGAGTAGTTGGCGGACGAAGGACCCGAGCTACTAGATCCATCGTAGTCAACCGCGAGTCCTCCTCCCAGGTCGAGAAAGCCCATGGGAGCACCTTCCTGAACCAATGAGACATAGACCCGGCTGGCTTCCGAGACGGCCTCGCGGATGGAGCGGATGTTGGGAAGCTGGGAACCTTGGTGAAAGTGGAAGAGCTTGAGGGTATCGAGGAAGTCGTTTTCCTTAAGGATATCGATGGTGTCGATGACTTGCCCGGTATTGAGGCCGAAGACCGAGCGGTCACCGCCCGAGTCCGCCCAATGGCCTTCCGATTTGGTAGACAAGCGAAAGCGGATTCCGAGTTCGGGACGGATGCCGAGGGCTTTGGAGCGGTCAATGATGGAGGGGAGCTCCGATGGCATTTCCAGAACCAAGATCACATGCAGGCCCATCTGGGTCGCGCGGAGGGCCAGGTCAATGAATTCGGTATCCTTGTAACCGTTGCAAATGATGAGGGCGTCGGGATTGTGTTGATAGGCGAGGGCGGCGAGAAGCTCGGGCTTCGAGCCGCACTCGAGACCGTAATTGAATTTCTTTCCGAATTCGGAGATCTCCTCGACGACTTGTTGCTGCTGGTTGACCTTGATGGGGTAGACTCCACGGTATTTGCCCTGATAGCCGGCGGAAGCAATGGCCTTTTGGAAGGCCCCATTCAAATGTTCGATGCGACGGTCCAAGAGGTCGCGGAAACGCAAGTTGAGCGGCATGGCCCAGCCCCTTTCTGTCATTCCTTCGATCACTTTGGGGAGGGAGATGGGGACTTCTTTTCCCGTCTCTTGGTCACGGAGCTTGACCGTGACTTCACCCTCTTTGTTCAGGTCGAAATAACCATTACCCCAACGGTCCAGGCCGTAGAGGTCGCGCGAGTTTTCAGGAATCCATGTAGGCACTTCCGTTGTTAGTCCCAAGCGTATGGGATTGTCAGGAAAAATCTCGTTTACAGGACTTTTTTGCAGTCGCCAGAAGGGGGCGCAATCCGAGGATTCAATCCTGGGCAACAGAATGTTTGGCCGAGGCGGCGCTTTGTTTTGCTACTGGGCCTTGCTTTTGGCTGCGGGAGGAGCTGGTGGGTCGAGAATGTTTTTGAGGGCGAGCAGAGATTTGGATTCGGGAATGTTCTGGAAGCGATTCAGGCCATCGGTGACGAGCTCCAGGGCTGCTTGCTTATCGCCAGCACCGCGATGGATGCTGATCAAGTGAAGGGTTTGACGAAGTTTGTCAGGCTCGCCGGGGTAGGTCCGGGCAGCGGAATTGAAAAAGGCTTTGGCTTCGTCGATTTTGTTCTCTTGAAGAAAGCGCAAGCCCAAGGATTCATAGAGACGTCCCGAATTCATGCGGGCGGCGGCGGTGCGAAGCTTGACCGCGAGGGTCTCGGGTTCGGCGCTCCATTTTTGGATCCCGAGGCGGAAGGCGCGATAATCCTTGTCGTCTTCTGCCATGACGGGAGACTGATTTTGGGAAAGAAAGGGGCGATAGAGCGGGTCGCCGATGACCACCGATTGCCAGGAGTGCACCGGGATGGACATGTGAGCGGCCTCTACCAACGAGTATCCCTTGAGCAGCCGGTCGTGCAGAATATCGAAGTTGTGGGTGCCTGTGAGATAGGGCTCCCAGACGTTGCCGACTGTGGCGGCGGCGCCTTTGTTGAGGATGGGGCCGACCCATTTCTTTTTGGGATCTTCAATCGTGGTGGCTGAAAAAGAGTGGAGGTGAATGGCTACGGCTCCTTTTTTAAATCGGAAATTGGGGTTGAGCAGAGGTCCGTTCGCGTTTGCCGCATACCAGCCATAGTAGAGCGCGGCGTCTGTCATGGGGTAGTTGGTCGGGAAGGTGTCGCGAGTGCGCTCGATTACAGTCGGGATACCCTCCTTGCGGTTCTGACGAGCAATGGCTCGCATCCACTCGTCGCCGATCTCGTAGTTCTTTCCCTTTAGAGCCTCATCAAGGTAGCAGGTTCCCCATAGGCCGGTTTTCTCGATTTCCAAAGAGTCATCGATGATGCGTTGGCAGACCTCGTAGGAAGGTCCGTCAATGCGGCAGGTGAAGAGCAAGGGGATGAGCGAGGCATCTGAGATTCCACTGTCTTTTTGGTAATACGGGTTGTTCAGCGGCCCTTCGACTTCATAATTGGAAAGGCCGAGGTAGACCAATTCAGAATCGACCGAAGCTTCGTCCTCGCGCCCGACAGGAGGTTTGGACGGTTTGCCGTCCTCTCCTCCGGGTCGTGCTTCGCGCTTGATGCGATAGGGCACGCCTTTCATCAGAAGGAGAACTCTGATTTTGTTGCGAACCGGGACCTTCACTCCCTTGCTATCAGTGGTGCGGTGCCACCAAATCTCGCGGTCGAAATGATTGATGAGAGGGTTGCGAATTCGGGATTCGAAGTCCGAACGCGAAATGGTGGTCGATTCCGGAAGATTGAGAGCCACCAGGTTGCCGGAGGGGATTCCACGGGCGCGGGCATAGTTCACCGCGAGGGCTTGCGACTCCTTGCTCTCCATCTGATAGACGATGGCGATCTGTTCGGGCTCGATAGCGGCGGGAAGAGCTGCGGATGCCGATTGAAGAAGAGGCAAAAGCAAGAGGCAGAGGAGGACTCGGAATGGGTGAGTGATTGTCATGCTGAAAAGTCGAGAGTCAGGCCATCGGTGGCGATGAAGGTGGCGGAAGGCAACCTAGCGCTTGTTGCCACGAAGTCCAGATCGTGAGTCAGGTGGGTGAGGGCCGTTTGAACTGGCTGCAGCTCGGAAGCCGCTTCAAGGGCCTCCGCCAAAGACATGTGGGTGGAATGGGGCGCATCCCGCAAGGCGTCGATGATGAGCAGGTCGAGACCCTTCAGGTGCGAGCGGGATTCGGGCGGAATGACTTTGACGTCAGGAAGATAGCCAATCGATTTTCCTCCCGGCAGAGTGAAGCGAAATCCATGGGTCGGAGAGACCCCGTGATGGACCGGGAGGGCCCGCACGGTCACGTCGCCAATTTCGAATTCATCAAAGTCATCGAATTGTTTCGGGGCAGGGCGGACGTAGTTGCGGGCGGTATTTCCAAAGGCCCAGGGGAACATTCGCTCCAAGGTGTTGAGAGTGTGGAGGGAACCGTGCAGGGGCATCGGGTCCTCGCGCCGCCAGCAAAAGGCGCGAATCTCGTCAAAGCCCACCACATGGTCCACGTGGTCGTGGGTATAGAGAACGTGGTCCACACTTGTTAGACCTTCCCGCAAGGCCTGTTCCCTCAGGTCTGGACCGGTGTCGACGAGGATGGTGACATCATCAGTGTGAATCACGATGGATGAGCGTGTTCGTCGGTTGCGGGGATCGGTCGAGGTGCAGACTGCACAGTCGCAGCCAATCACGGGAACTCCCACCGAAGTTCCAGTTCCTAAGAATGTGAGTCGTGCGGGCAAGGTGAAAGAATCTTGGCCACGCCCTCTCATGAAGCAAACCCAATCCGTGTTTCTGCCTTGAGGCTTTGGAGAAAAAGGCGGAAGGCAGAAGCAATGGGCCCGGAGGAGGTGCGGCCGTTGGTTCTTGGCGCGACGAGGTCAAGGGGAGGTTTTTTCGTAAAGGGATGGAGTGTGATGACCAAGCCTGCCGCCGCGGGTACTTTGCCGGCTGGGCTATCGTTTATTTACCATTGCGAGAGCGCTTCTTTTTTCCGAATGTCCCGCCCATGAATCCTCTTGAACTCGATATGCTCAGTCGCCCACGCCGCAACCGGAAGTCAGCCGGGGTGCGGGCGCTCACTCGCGAGACTACTCTCTCGGCAAGTGATTTGGTTTTGCCGCTTTTCTTTCATGAAGACCCTGAAGATGTCGCCATCGAATCCATGCCGGGATGCACCCGCTGGTCTCTGGAAGGTTTGGTAAAGGAGGCCGGAGAGGCTCATGCCCTGGGGGTTCCGGCGGTGGTGCTTTTTCCGAAAATCGAGGAAAGCCTGAAGACCGGAGACTGCGAGGAATGCTACAATCCGGAGGGCCTTGTGCCTCGGGCAATTCGCGCCTTGAAGGCTGCTCATCCAGACTTGGTCGTGATGACCGATGTGGCTCTGGACCCTTACAATGCCGATGGTCATGACGGCTTGGTCGTGGATGGTGAGATCATCAACGACGAGACCGTGGCGGTTCTCTGCAAGCAGGCTCTCAGTCAGGCGGAGGCTGGCGCGGACATTGTGGCGCCCAGTGATATGATGGATGGTCGGGTAGCAGCCATTCGCGATGCCCTGGACGCGAACGGTTTCCAAAAGGTGAGCATTTGCAGCTATACCGCGAAGTATGCTTCGGCCTTCTATGGGCCTTTCCGCGGGGCTTTGGATTCCGCGCCCAAGGCCGGCGACAAAAAGACCTATCAGATGGATCCCGCCAATGCACGGGAGGCGCTGAGGGAGCTGGAGCTGGACGAGTTGGAGGGGGCCGACATGGTGATGGTGAAGCCCGGGGGCCCCTATCTCGATATCGTCAAATCGGTTCGCGAGAACACCCGCCTCCCAGTGGCGGTCTATCAGGTGAGTGGTGAATACCTCATGATCCAAGCGGCCTCGGCGGGAGGGTGGCTGGATCGCGAGAAAGTCATTTTCGAGAGTCTCCTTGGCATCAAGCGGGCGGGTGCGGACATCATCCTGACCTACTTTGCCAAAGAAGTGGCAGGAAAGCTGAAGGGACTGGGCCAATGAGTCGGATTCTGACGCAAATTTTCTCGGGGATTGGAAGCAGTGGACTGGGCGGAATCGGTGGTTTTCCGGCGGCTCAGATCGACGAGGTCAGTTCGGATGTGAGTCGAGCCACCGCGAGGGCCGATCGGGCGACGCAGAAGGCGATAGAGGCGGAGCAAAAGTTCGAACGCCTGCAGATCGTGACCCAGGCCATGTGGGAAATCCTGCAAGAGCGGCTGGAGGTAACGGATGAGGAACTCGAGTCCAAGATCCAGGAGGTTGATCTGCGAGACGGAGTGGCGGACGGCAAGATGGGGGGCGAAGTTGCAATTTGTGGCAATTGTCATCGCAAGACAGGTGTGAGGCATCACCGGCGCTGCATGTATTGTGGATTCGAGCTCAAGGCCCGGCATGTGGTCGAGAGGTGAGGTCGCTCGCCTTCTCGTTGGAGCTAAACTGCTAAACTCGCTTTCATTGTGCCTTTATAGCAAAGAATTTGGAATGACGCTTGCTTCTGCTTGAAACCTGCGTCGATAGCGTCCATTTTGCGCGGCCCCGCGCGGGGGAAACTTTTTACGATTATGGCTGGTCCACTCTTTGTTCCTGAAAATGCACCTTTCTCTGCTGAGCAGCGCGCTTGGTTGAACGACTTCTTTGCCAAACAAATGGCTGGCGGGGCAGTTGCTGATGACAGCGGTCCTACCGTGCCCGTTACCATTCTCTGGGGTTCCCAGACGGGGAATGCGGAGAGCTGTGCAAAGCGAATGGGCAAGGCCCTGAACGGGGGTCGCTTCGAGACTGAAATCTTCGACCTCTCGGCATATGACATTAGCAAGCTGAGCGAAGAGAAGAACGTCCTCCTCATCACGAGTACCTATGGCGACGGAGAACCACCAGACAACGCTGCTGACTTTGTAGAAAATCTCCTCGCCGAGGATGCTCCCCGCATGGAGGGCGTCAAGTTCTCGGTTCTGGCCTTGGGCGATACCGAGTACCCTGACTTTTGCGAAACTGGAAAGGTCATCGACCGTCGCTTCGGCGAACTGGGGGGAGAGCGCATCTATGAGCGTGTCGATTGCGACGTGGATTACGATGAGCCATTCGACGTTTGGAAGGCCGGTATCATCGACGTATTGGGCGCGGGGTCCGCTGCTGCCGAGTTGGTGGAAATTCCTGCTGCGGACGAGCCCTACGGCAAAAAGAAGCCTTTTCCGGCGCCCGTCCTGAACAACTACAATCTCAACGGAGCCGGTGCTTTCAAAGCGACTCATCACATTGAGTTCTCTTTGGAAGGCTCAGGCCTGGAGTATGAGGCGGGCGACGCCCTGGGCGTTGTTCCGGTGAACCCCGAGTCAGTGGTCGACGAACTTCTTGCCGCTTTGCCCTTCAATACCGGTCGCGAGGTTCCCTTGCCTGGTGGGGGAGAAGCTCCTTTGAAGGAGGCTCTGATGCATCATTACGACATTCGCAGCCTCAACAAGAATCTGGTCTCCGCATGGCAAGAGCGCAGTGGTTCGCCCTATCTCCGCTCGGTGGTGGAGGCTGATGATAAGGCGGTCTGGGATGACTTTTTCTGGGGTCGGGAGCTCATCGACCTGGTGGTTGATTACCCGGCGGATTTCCGCGACGGGGAAGAATTTGTTGGTGTTCTCAAGAAGCTTCAGCCTCGTCTCTATTCAATCTCTTCCAGCCCCAAGGCCCACCCGGGAGAAGTGCATCTCACGGTGGCGATTGTGACTTACGATTCGCATGGACGGAGTCGCGGTGGGGTTTGTTCCACTTTTCTCGCAGATCGTTGCGAGGGCGTGCAGCCCGGGGTCTATGTTCACGTCAACAAGGCCTTTCGTCCACCTTCGGACGGTACTGTGCCTCTCATCATGGTTGGCCCCGGCACCGGGATTGCTCCCTTTCGTGCTTTCCTTGAGGAACGCCAGGCGACCGGTGCGACTGGACAGAACTGGTTGTTCTTTGGCAACCCTTATCGCGCGACGGACTTCCTTTATGAAGAGGAGCTCGCCACGATGCAGGAGAAGGGGACTCTCAACAAGCTTTCCCTCGCGTTCTCGCGGGATCAGAAGGAGAAGCTCTATGTCCAACACCTGATGCTGCAGGAGGGAGCCGAGCTGTGGAAATGGCTGGAAGAAGGAGCCCACTTCTGCGTTTGCGGCGATGCATCCCGGATGGCCAAGGATGTCGATGCGGCCCTGCACCAGGTGATTCAAGACCACGGAGGCAAGTCCGAAGAGGAAGCCATCGAATACGTCAAGCAGCTGAAGAAAGACAAGCGCTACGCCCGCGACGTCTATTAGGTGCAGCGGAGGATTTTACTTTTCAATGGACGAATCCGCGCTTGCTGCGGGCTGGTCCATTTTTTCTTGGGGGACTGCCGAAGAAGTGAACAAAAAAAGCCCCGCCGAAACCAGCGGGGCTCTTGAAGGAAAGGGAAAGGGCGCGTGCCTATTTCTGCTGCTGATAGTAGCCGTCGGGATTATACATATACAGCACGTCCATGGGGTTGAGGCGGGGAATGATATTCTCCGGAGTCGAGGTGACGGAGGCGTTTGGAGAGGCCGTGGAGGAACGTTTCGCATCGGGGTTCTTCACGAGGGAAGTCTCCCGAATATTGCTCACCACATGGTCGACCCACTTCAACTTCTTGGCCTGGTCGGCAAATTCGGTCCAGTCACCTGTGACGGTCTCCTGATACATTTTCTTGATGAACTCCTCGCGGGAGATTCCCATTTTCTTGGCAATAGGATTGGCCAAGCGGCGCCACCATTCTTCCATCATGCGGGTGTGCTCGCGGGTCTCGGTCAGGTTGCCGTGGTTGCCGGAAAGGATTTGATGATGAAGAATCACGGCATTGGGGAAGGCGAAAGAGCGCTCGGCCAAGGTTGTGAGCGAGGCCGCCATGGATGCGGCAAAGGTCTTGACCACCACATAGACCGGAGCTTCCGAGCCGTGCATGGCCTTCATGATGCTCATTCCCGACATCACGGAACCACCCGGTGAGTTGTCGATGACGATGAAGATTGGGTACTCGGTATCCTTGTTGTTGAAGTAGTTGATGCGCTCGGAGACGTGGTCCGCAGTGCCGGAAAAGATGGGGCCATTGAGGTCGATACGGCGGTCCGAGATGACGAGGGTGCCGTCGTCGAGGAAAGGTTCCTCCAAATACACGGGCTCGCTCTGCGTGTAATTGTCGCGACGGTACTTTGCCTCAATGGTTTTGATTTCGCGTTCCAAGGCAGACATTTCCAGCCCGAACTCAGCTTGGGTCGCTTTCAACTGAGCCGTCATCTTTTCGGCCTGCATTTTGGCCACGTTCATTTCGCGGGTGAGTTCGGCAGTTTCCTCGCGGAATTGTGCGGCATCGTCTGCCATTTCCTTTTTCTGCTTCAGCTCCGCAACGGCCAGGGTTTCGGCGAGTAGTTCTTTCTCCAGCTTCAATCGCGAGACTTGCTGGCGGAGTTCGTTCAGCTCCATTTTGGACTCCTCTGCAGCCAAGGCATTCTCGAGTGCGAGTCGGGATTTCTCCTTTTCCATACGCGCTTTCGCGATCTCTTCCTTGGAAGGTTTTTTCTTCGGGGCAGGCTTCTCAGTTTCAGCCTTTTCCAAATTCTTGGTTTCGGCTGGAAGATTGACCGGGGTGTTGGTCTGGCTTTGGTCGGCGCTTAGGATTGAACCGGTGAGAATAAAGGCCGAGGCGGTCATTGCCAGGGCTCGGTTGGTTGTAGTCTTCATATCAAAGGGGCCGAGGTGAACGTAATGCCCTGGCTCATGAAAGTTTAACGATTCAGGTGGAGTCATTTTTGCACAAAATAACGAAAAGGGTAAAATAACCGAGTTCGGTCGGTTTAAGTTGGTGGAGGAAATATCTGGATGTTCTTTCTCCGTTTGACGAAATTGTCACCTTGCAGACGTTTTGCAGGCGGGTTCCCGCGTCTATGGCCCGCTACAACATCCCTTGAACCTGAAAACGCTATGAGAATTGAATTCGTGACCGATACTTTCCCGCCCGATGTCAATGGCGTGGCTATGACCCTGGGGCGACTGGTTGAAGGCTTGCGGGCACAGGGGCATCTCGTCCACGTGTGGCATACTGCGGAGCGGTCGGCTGAGCAATCGGGCGAGGCTTTCGGCGAGACTTCTCTCCCTTCCATCCCGCTGCCCGGCTACAAAGAGGTCCGGGTGGGATTGCCCGGTCGGTTGAAGCTGCTCCGGCGCTGGCGCAAAAAGAGTCCGGATGCGGTCTATGTCGCCACCGAGAGTCTTCTGGGGCTTTCGGCAATCAAGGCTGCCGCGATGTTGCGGATTCCCGTCGCGGCGGGGTTCCATACGAATTTCGACCAGTATTTGGAGCGTTACAACTTGCGAACCTTGAAGCCTGCCGCGCTGAGCTATCTCAAGAAGGTGCACAATCGGGCGGACAGCACCTTTGCCCCTTCGCGTGAGGTCGTGGAACGGCTGGAGAAGGAAGGGTTCCGTGATGTCCATCTGCTGGGACGCGGGGTCGATACCTTGCAGTTCCATCCCCGGCGTCGCGATGAGAAATTGCGGCGCGAGTGGGGAGTGGCTGAGGAAGATCCGGTGGTCTTGATGGTGGGGCGTCTCGCTCCGGAGAAGAACCTCGAGCTTGGAATTGCGGCCTTTCGCAAGATTCAGGAAAAGAAGCCCAACGCCCAGTGTGTGATTGTGGGTGATGGTCCGGTCCGCGGAAGCCTCTCCGCGCAGCACAAGGACGTGATCTTTGCGGGCGTTCAGCGAGGTGATGATTTGGCCCGGCATTATGCATCCTGCGATCTCTTGCTCTTTCCCAGCGAAACCGAAACCTTCGGCAATGTATTGTTAGAGGGGATGGCGAGCGGCCTCTCCACTGTGAGTTATGATTACGCGGCCTCCTCCTTGCATGTGGAGCATGGTGTCAATGGGCGGAAGGCTCCTCTGGGTGATGACGAGGCCTTCATCGCGGAAGCGGTTGCGGCCGCAAGCGATGATTTGCGAAGTCAGCTGCGCGAGAATGCGCATCAAGGGATGTTGCAGATGGGGTGGGACAAGGTGGTCGAGACCTTCGAAGAACGCCTCCGCAAAATGGGCGAAGGTCGTTTGAATGCGCGCACGATCAACCGACGGAAGCCTTCCACAATGGAATATCGTTCCATCTTTGTCTCGGATATCCATTTGGGTACACAGGATAGTAAGGTGAAGGAGGTCATCGACTTTCTGAAGCATAGCAAGTTCGAGAAGCTGGTCCTCAATGGAGACATCATCGATGGCTGGGCCTTGAAGCGGGGAGGCACTTGGAAGAAGAGTCACTCCAAGTTCGTGCGCTACATCTTCAAGGTGATGGAGATGGAGGACGTCGAGGTGGTTTATCTCCGAGGGAATCATGATGACATCCTCGACCGCTTTTTGCCGATGGCATTTGGGCCGATGAAGATGGTGAAGGAGCACATTCACGAGGCCCTGAACGGGAAGAAATATCTCGTGGTTCATGGTGACGGCTTCGATACTGTCTCCACTGATCACAAATGGATCGCGGCCGCCGGGGCGGTGGCCTACGACCAGCTGATGAAGGTCAATCGCGTCTATAACAACTATCGGTCTTGGCGCGGGAAGGAGTATTTCTCGATGAGCAAGGCGATCAAATGCAAGGTGAAGTCGGCCGTCTCCTTCGTCGATCGGTATCAGGAACAGTTGCAAATGCTGGCACGCCGGAAGGGATGCGAGGGGATCATCTGTGGTCACATCCACACTCCCGCAGACGAGCAGTTGGAAGATGTGCACTACCTGAATTCCGGTGACTGGGTAGAGTCGCTCAGCGCCGTGGTGGAGCATCTCGACGGGACCTTCGAGGTCATCTACTACGAGGACTTTCTGCAGAAGATTCACGACGACGCCGCGGCCAAGGCGGAAAGCGAAGACAGCGAGCGCATCGTGGATCTGTCATCGGTGCGTCCCGAGGTGGAGGCATCCAAGCAGCAAGGCACTGTCAGTTAGGCCCTGACGCTGTGGACAAAGGTTGCCCTCCTTTCCCGTTGAAACGGAGGAAAAAGGTCTGTATGTAGCTACCAGCTGAAAAGTTATGGATGCTATCTTAAATCGCCCTGTCCTAGTCCTTAACCGGCTCTGGCAGCCGGTGCAGACCTGCTCCGTTCGACGCGCTCTCAAACTACTTTGCCTGGGGCATGCCGAGGTCGTCCAGACCGAGGGAGACGCGAAATATCAAACCCACAACCTAACCTCCTGGGTCCAGCATTCGGTGAATGAGATGGCTCATCTCGCTGACGAACTGATTCATTCGGTCAAGGTGGTGCTGGTTGTTCCAAAGATCATCGTGCTGGCGGCCTACGATCGAATGCCCCGCAACGAGGTGAAGTTCACGCGGCACAATGTCTTCCTGCGCGACCAGTTCACTTGCCAATATTGCCGAAAGAAATTCTCGGAGAAAGAGCTCAATCTGGATCACGTCTATCCACGCGACAAAGGAGGGAAAACGACGTGGGAAAACATCGTCACTTCTTGTATTCGTTGCAATACCCGCAAGGCGAACAAGTTGCCTCACGAAGTGAATATGAAGTTGTTGCGCGATCCCAAACGGCCGCGCTGGCGTCCGCTCTTTGGCTCCAAGACCGATACCAAACCTCACCACAGTTGGGAGCAGTTCATTCGGCCGGACAAAGAGTTGGTCCAAATGGTGAACTGAGTGTTCTGCTCATCCGCGAGGAGATCTTTTCCTTAAAGCTGTCCCGCAGCCGTACCCTGTCGCACTGCTTCCTTCAGCTCTTCAAGTTCTTCCGCAGCTTCAATCTCGTTCAGCAGATCGGTGAGGATATCAAGTGCTTCGCGCTTGTAAGGATCGAGCCCACTGGGCCACTCGGGAGCCTGCTCCGCACCCATCTCGTCGTTTTCTTCTGCGCGTAGAATGATGGCCTGCGAGTCCCGGTCGCGGTCTACTGTTTCGAGCTGGGCTCTTTCCAGGTCGTCTAATGCCAGCCGGAGGAAATGATAGCGTTGGTCATCGAATTGCTGCATCCTCTCGAATCGAGAGCGTCTTTCGCGATTGCGGGCGGCGATTCTTTCCTTCTCGGTCTTGGCGTTGTCCAAGCGCTTCTTGCGATTGAGGCTGACCAAGTTGGTGCGAAACTCGACCTCAGTCTGAATGATGTCTTCCCGAATGTATTTGAAATCTTGGGAGGCCTGAACGCGCTGGCGGCTTTTCTCCGCAACTTCGGGTAGGTGAAGACCCTTGCGATCCATCGGGCGGAAACCTGGAGCCGGGCGAATGGCGTCGTGGGGAAGGGCATGGGGGAGATAGCGTTCGCCAATCTCGAGGCTGTCGTTGACCGACGGCAGCACAATATCAGGGACCACACCCCGGAGCTGTGTTGAACTGCCGGTCACCCGATAGAACTTTTGCACCGTCGCTTTCAAGTCGCCCGCGCGGGAGGGGTCTTGCATGAAGCGGAGGAAGTTGGCGACGCCCATTTTCTCCTGCACCGTTCCTTTTCCGAAAGTGGAGGACTCGCCCACGATGATGGCCCGGTTGTAGTCCTGGAGGACGCCTGCAAAGATTTCGCTGGAAGAGGCGCTGTTGCGATCGGTGACCACAACCAGCGGACCATTGTAAATCGGACTGAGAGGGGTGGAGGACAGGATGTCGACCCGACCAGTTTGATCCTTGGCTTGCACCACCGGACCTCTCGGCAGGAAGAGACCGGCAAGCAGGGGGACCTCGGTGAGTGAGCCTCCAGGATTGTTGCGCAAGTCGAGCGCTATCCCATCGACCCCCTCACGCTTGAGACGGGAGACCAGTTTTTTAACGTCCCGATAGACGCTGGGGTCGGCGTCCTCAAAGTCGAGATAGAAGCTGGGAATCGTGATCCAACCCAAGCTGAGAGGCGCTCCTTCCGGTTGCGCCACTTTGACGACTTCGGCAGATGCGGCTGCGTTTTTCAGCTCAATGGTTCCGCGACGAATGACGACTTTCCGCTTCTCGCTATCTTCTGCGGTTCGATTGTGAATGATGATTCCAACGAAGGTGTCCTTGCGCCCCAGGATGAGCTGGACCACTCGTTCGATGGGGAGAAAGGTCACGTCCACAACGCGACCATCGTTCATCGGGTCAATGGCGACAATCCGGTCATTGGGTTGAAGCTGGCCCTGACGGTGAGCCGGGCCATTGACGATAATGCCGGCCACCTTGGTCGAACCATCAGGCTGTGAGCTCAGTTCTGCTCCGATGCCAGTCAGCTGGTTGCGAAGCTCGCGATCAAAGCGCTCATTCTCAGCGACGCTGAGGTAGTCGGAGTGGGGATCGTGTGCCTGGGCGACTGCGCTGAAAAAGTAGTCGGCGATTTCTTCATCGGCTGCGGCTTGCACCGATTCCTGAAATCGCTGGTAGCGCTTCTTGATGATCTTGCGCGGAGAGTCTTTCTGAAAGCGCGGCTCAGGCGCAGGGACAACTTTGGGGGCTGGTTCCTCTGCTTGGGGTGGGGCGGGGAGAGGGCCGGGTGGATTCTCGTTTACGACCTTGGCGGGGATTGCATCGGGAGAAGGCTTTTCCGCTTCAGTTTTGGTTGCAGCAGATTGTTCTGGTCTTTTTCCATTGTCCGCAGGGGTGGTCTTCGGCTTCTCTGGTTCTTCCTTGGTAGGGGATGGTTCGGGGAGGGCTGGAGGCTTTTCTGCTGCCCCTTCCGCTGGCTTGGGGGCTTGCTCCTGTTGCTGGAGAAGCTCGTCTCGTAATAGCTCTTCAGTGAGGAGTTCGTCGGCAATCTTCAGACCCCAGATCCGTTGGGCTGCGAAGCTGTCCTGGGGCCAAGCCGCATTCTTGCGCGAGCGAGCGACCATGGTATCGCCTTCGAAGTTGAAGGCGGCGTTGTCGGTCAATCGTTCGATATACTCCGTGCGCTCGGCCACCCGGGTCGCGAATCGGGTGTAGATTTCACGGGCTGGTTCCATACCGCGAGAGCGGAGCAAAAGAATATCGAAGGGAGATTGGGCTTGGCCGGTGTATTGGACGGTGAACTCGTCGACATCTTCTTGGGTCAGATAGAGCTTTTCCGGATCCAGATTGTGAAGATAGCGCTCCAGAATCCTTTTGTTCAGATTGTTCTCAAATCGCAAGCCGTCGAAGTGAGAGTCTCCCAACATAATCGTCAGCGCCTTGCCGACCGCATTGAAGTCGGCGGCTGCCGGGAGTGGGGCGAGGGAGCAGAAGAACAAGGCTGTGACAGCCAGAAGGGGGCGAATGAAAAGACTCATTTGGGTAAAAGAACGAAGCCGCGAAGGGAGTTGTTTCGGCAATGTTTCGTCTGTTCCCATATCAGGAACCCGCCCTGATGGCGAGCGCTGAGCTTAGATTTCGATTTCGCCAGTGAAGGTCACCACTGCGGGGCCGGTCAGGGTTACGTTCACGAAATCATCTCCGGACTTTTCAAAGCCGATCAGCAAAGTCTCTCCACCGGCAACATCAACTTTGATGGGGGAAGGGGCTTCGGTGAGGAGGTGGTGATAGAGAGCACAAGCTACCATCCCGGTGCCGCAGGCCAAGGTCTCGCCCTCCACGCCGCGCTCGTAGGTTCGAATTGCGATGTGGCCGGTCTCGATGACTTGGGCAAAATTGGCGTTGGTTCCAGCGGGGGCGAAGTGGGGGTGATAGCGTACGGCGGCCCCGAGCTTGACGACATCCAACTCGGCGAGATTCGGCACGAAGGCAACGGTGTGGGGGACTCCGGTATTCACCGAATGGATCGGGTAGGATAGTCCCTCAACCTCGATAGCGAGTTCAGCCTGCATATCGAACGGGTCGGACATGGCGACTTCCACATCTTCGCCGATCAATTTGGCAGAAAGAGTCCCGGCAATGGTCTCGAAAGAAACGACGTCGGCGGGTTCGGGTAGAAGGCTGGCGGTGAAACGGCCGAAACAGCGAGCCCCGTTCCCGCACATCTCAGCTTCCCCGCCATCGGCATTGTAATAACGAAAACGAAAGTCTGCCTCACCATCAGTGGGTTCGGCGGCCAGAAGGCCGTCGGCACCGATGCCCCGGTGGCGGTCGCACAGAAACGCGATTTGTTCTTTGCTTAGATTGTAAGCTAAATCGCGATTGTCGAGGACCACGAAGTCGTTACCGGCTCCGTTCATCTTGGTGAAGGAAATGATCATACCTGAATTTCAAGCACCCCCTCTTTTTTTCAAGTCGCAAAAATAGCAAGGCTGGCAGCGGCGGTTTTCTGCTCCCACTTCTTCGTGGGCCGCAGGAAGCAGTTTCACGAAAGGAGTTTCTCCAGACTTGCGCGAGCCTGTGGGAAGCGCTTGGCTTCCGGCCACACATGACTGATTGCGTATTACTATTTGCCGGACAAGGGGCTCAGAAGGTGGGAATGGGGAAAGACCTCGTCGAGGCGAGCCCGATTGCACGGGAGCTTTTTGAGCGGGCGGACCAGGTTCTGGGCCGCAGCCTGAGCGAAATTGTCTTCGAGGGACCGGAGGAGGAACTAACCAAGACCGCCAATTGCCAGCCCGCACTCTTTGTGCACGGCCTTGCGATGTGGGCTGTCTTGAAGGAGGCCTGTCCGCACCTCAATCCTGTCGCGGCGGCCGGCCTCTCTCTCGGTGAGATGACAGCCCACACTGCTGCGGGGAGCTTCACCTTCGAGGAAGGGCTGCGGGTTGTAGCCCAAAGGGGCCGCCTGATGGATGAGGCCTGTGCCGAGACGGAGGGCGCGATGGCCGCAATGGTCGGCGGGGACGAAGCCGCTGTTAGAGAGCTGGCGGCTGAAGCCGGGGTTGATGTCGCCAACCTCAATGCCCCGGGCCAAATCGTTTTGTCAGGCACGGTCGAAGGAATCGACAAGGCCGTCGCAGGGGCGAAAGCGCGCAAAATCAAGCTCGCCAAGAAGCTGAAGGTCGCAGGAGCCTATCACTCCCGCCTGATGGCTAATGCCGAAGCAAAGCTGGGCCCCGTTCTTGTGGATGCGGAAATCAATGCGCCGAACTATCCTGTCGTTTCCAATCAGCGGGCGGAAGAGGTGACTGACCCCTCAGAAATTCGCGAGACGCTCCAGAAGCAAGTGACCGGGTCGGTGCGCTGGGTAGAGTCGATGCAGCTCCTCCGTGAAAAGGGGAATCAACTCTTCATCGAGTTGGGACCAGGGAAGGTTTTGGCCGGTTTGATGCCCCGAATCGACAAGGGTGCGACCGTGGAAACCGCCGGAGATTGGGAGTCTTTGCAGGTTCTGATAGAAAAATTGAAATAAGGTGAAGTTTTTAGTTGCGCGCGGCTGGGATTCTCCCTAGCTTGCGCGCCCACGCTAGCGGGGCCGCTGAAAAGCAACCTGCTAGCTCTACCGGGAGCGGTAGTTCAGTTGGTTAGAACGCCGGCCTGTCACGCCGGAGGTCGCGGGTTCGAGTCCCGTCCGCTCCGCCACTTTAATCCTTGGATTAGAGCAGTGATAAGGCCGATTCTTTCGAGAATCGGCCTTTCTCTTTTCCACGCGGTCAGCTCCGATGATGAGCCCGAGCGGCGAGGCCATCCGGATCAAGTTTTCGTACTGCAAATGGGGGGTCTACACCAAAGTTTGGGGACGAGACGTTTTTTTGAGGTTTCAGGGGTTGTTTAACCGCACTGGGCGATGACTCGAAGTCGGTAATTGTTGAAGTTTTTGAAG
>NZ_BMXI01000017.1 GCF_014651675.1 Roseibacillus persicicus | reverse complement strand
GGAATCCTGAAGGGGGTCGTAACCCTTCAGGCCTATCTTTAGGTGATTAAACATCGGGGACATGATGGCTTTATCGCCTCATGTCCCCAATCTTTGATGAAGAGCCCGAAATCACGGTTTCGCTTGTTTCGCTTGTTTCGCTTGTTTCGCTTGTTTCGCTTGTTTCGCTTGTTTCGCTGTTTTTGAAATCGATTTCTTTACTGCTCAGGCTCTTTCAAGAACTGAAGATACTCCGGATTCACCACCGCGTTTTTGAAGATGGGATTGTCTTTCCAGAGCTCGTAAGTCGGCCGCAGTGACTTGGCTGATTCGGGTTGTTCGCCTTTGTCACCGGATTCTTTGATCCAATCGTCGAGAATCTCACGATGCCTTTTCAGCTCGGCCGCGAACTCAGGGTCGTCGGCGAGATTGTTGATTTGATGAGGGTCAGCACTCAGGTCGTAGAGCTCTTCCTCAGGACGCACTCCGAACCAGTGCTTTTCCTGATAGGCCGTTAGTTTGCCCTCCTGATGCAGCCGCTTGAGGTCTTTCACCGCAGGACTGTTGTCACGATACTGGGGCTGCAGCAGGGTTCGCTCGGGGTAGTAGTTGCGGAGGTAGCGATACTTCTCAGTGCGCACGGTGCGGATTCGGTCGATGGTGTAGTCGCATCGGTCGCGGGCCGAGACCACGTAATCACGAGGCTCGTGGTCTGTCGCAAAAAGGTCGCGCCCGTGGAAATAGTCAGGGACCGCAATCCCGGCCAACGCCAGCGTGGTGGCAGAAATATCGAGCCCGAGAACCAGCTCATCCCGAACCGTGCCAGCCTTCAACGCGGGGTGCTCGCCCTGCACCATCAGCGGAACATGCACTCCCCCTTCATAGCAAAATTGCTTGTGACGGAAAGACTGATTGTTGCCGTGATCGGAAAAGAAAAAGACGATGGTATTCTCCAGCTCTCCGTCCTTTTCTAGCTGAGCCAAGATATCCTCGACCTGCTTGTCGGCTCCCCGCGCGGCATTGTAGTGAGCGGTCCATGCAGCCTGCAGTTCAGGAGCCTTGGGAAAATAGGGAGGCAAAGGCACCTCATCCTTGGCGAGCTTCTCCCCTTTGCGCACATGCCTGGCGTTCGCCTTTCCTCCCCAAATCATGATCTGTCCAAACCAGGGTTCGCCCTCGGGGCACTCGGTCCAAGTGTGCTCGGTGAAGGTGTTGATGGGGTCGGCCTTGTTCCCCTGCCAGCCGTTCATCCCCAACTCATACTTGGCACTCGTTCCGACCGAATAGAGCGCGCGCCGATCGTAGTGAAAGTTGTAGTCATCTTTCCCCGCATTGAAAGTGAAGTAACCCGCCTCGCGAAAAAGCTCGGGCACCGTCTTCATTCCCTCCGGCAGATGAATGCGGTCCTCCTCCGGGACGACCTTGCCATCCGGTCCGCGCGAGGAACGATGCTGATGAGTCCCCGTGGTGGTCTGATAGACGCCGGTAATCATGGCCGAACGACAGGCCGAACAAACCGGCGCAGGCATATAGGCTCGCTTGAAAAGCACCCCGTCTTTGGCAAACTGGTCAATCGCGGGGGTCTGCCCCTTGTTGATCGGATCGTCGTAGCACCCCATGTAGGGCGAGAGGTCTTCTGAAAAAATCCAGAGGATATTGGGGCGCTCCTGAGCCCCCAAAGAACCGAACAGACTTCCGACAAAGGCGATGAGCAGGGAACCGCGCATGAATCTCATAGGTAGACTCCTACGCGAAACTCCCCCTGCTCCTACCATTAAAATGGCCTGCGGTCATCGGGCCTACTACTTGGCCCGGCGGGGACCGAAAGCGAAGCTCGCCGCGCCCACCGCCAGCAGAAGCAAAACGACCACGACCCTGAAGGTGTCAGCGGACCCCGACTTGCCGAGCTTCATCCCCAACTCCAAAGGCTTGCCTTCATCCACCCGCACCGAACGACGGAAGACAAAGACCCGACCCTCCTCCGGCACGGGGACCGAGATCGCTTGCGGCGCGGGCTCGGTCGCCTTCTGGTGCTTGACCAGCCGGTCGGCAATGCGGCGGAGAAAGTCGTTTTCCTCCCGAGAGTTTCCTAACAGAAGCTGCCCCAGCTCTTCGGGTCGGAAGTTGACCTCCCCTTGCAAAATCCCGTTGGATGCCGCCGCGATTTCCAGTTGGCTATTCCGCAAGAAGGTCCCTTCGAACGCGTTGTCGAGGTAGAGCCGCTGACGACGCGAGTTGAGCCCGGCCATCACCTGATCGGTCTGCACTCGGTTCAACTTCACCCGCGCATCTTCATTGGTGGCATCGTCGAGATTGTAGTTGTTCGCGACGTTCTGATAGAGCTGCAAGGCCTCGGCCTGCTGACCGGCCTGCAAGAGACTGTCGGCCTTGTCGAAGGCTTGTTGAGCCTTTTTCTTTTCCATCAGGGTCCGAGTTTGAATCGACGAGAGGTAGGAATCCTTGCGGAAAAACTTCTGTCCCTCCTCTTCTTTCAATTCCAGGTCGCCTGCAATGTCGTCGAGCTGATAGCCCTCCGGCACAATCACGCGCCACTCGATATTTTCGAGCGGAACCGAGATTTCGGGGCTGCGCAAAGCGAGCGCCTTCCCAGCCGTTCCGTTGACGGTGTAGGCAAATTCCACCTCAGCAGAGCCACCTCCCGAACCCGGAACGACATAGAACAGATAGCCCGCGCCATCCCGCACCACGCTCACGCTTTCGCCATTCACGAAGACATTGAAGAGCTCTCCCTCAGTCTCGAAGGCGATGCGCAGAGTGCTCCGCTGAATGACATCCAGTTGCAACTTCACCGCAGTGAGAAGGTCCCCCATAGGCGAAACCACGGTCGTCAGTTCACCCTTCGAGACCCGTAGCTTAAGCGCCTCCGCAACGGCATGGCGGGCCACCGAAACCTGCAAGGGAGCTCCACCAGAACGCAGTGCCAGTGCGGGGATTCCCCCTGCTCCCGCGTCCCGCAATTCGCTGGGAACGGCAGTCCAGTCGAGACGATACCACCCCTCGGGCAGATCCCCCAGGGTGACCTCTAGCTGCGCTCCCGCCCGCAGCGCGACATAGGATGATACTTGGCGCAGTTCGGGAAAGACGAGCGTTTGCACCATCTCGGCCCCCTCGGCTCGCTCGCCGGTGCGCTCCCATTCGATGCGCACTTGCTGGCTACCAATGACGCGGCGCTTGAAGCCAATCTCCCACACCCCTTCCTCACCTTCCACTGGAGAAATTCCACTCACTGCCGAACCGCTGGCTCGCAGGGTCTTGGTCATTTCTTCCGTAAGATTGGGGAAGCGAACCAGCACCCGACGCACCGCCGCGTTCTCGACTTTCAAGGAAGCGATCACGAGGTTTCGGGTCTGCCCTTCGCGCAGGGTCACCTCTTGCAAGACCTGCCCCGTGACCCACGGGTCCAGCTTCTCAATGCCCAACGACAGTTCCCACTCCTTTTGCAAAAGGCGGAAGGCGAGAGCCGCCCCATTCTTGTCCGACGCTCCTGCTGAGCGGGGATCGATCTCGGAAACATTCTTTCGGGAGAGGGTGCGGAGACGAATCCCCTGCTCGGCCCGCACCACCAGCTGACCGGTCTGGCGGGCCGCCTCGAGAATGGTAAAGCGAGGCACACTCCAACCGGCATCCTCTTCTTTAGCTACTTCTTCTTGTTCTTCATCGTCACTCAGGAGGCCCGCCTTGGCCAACACGAGGGCAAAGGCATGGCTCCCCAGAGTCTGTCCCTTCAGGTGGACGGTCACGGTGCGCTCTTCGCCTTCCCCGCTCTCGTTCCAATGACTGAGGGCCTCTCCGCTCAGGGACTCGACCTCGAAACCATCGGGCACAGGGAAACTGAACCGGAAAATCCCTGCCCGCGTAATCTCCACCTTCACATTCACCTTCAGCAACAGGCGCTCCGCCCCGAGCGAAAGCAGTTCATCGGTCTCGACTCGAACCTCGGGCGCAACCGGCACCATTTGCAGTCGTGCTTCGGCCGCTTCGCTTCCATAGCGGTAGGCACGATGGAGAATCTCAACTCCTTCGCGCAAAAGTTGGGAAGGAAAATCCGCCAAATTGACTTCTAACAGACCGTCGACCTCGATGCGCTCGGCTTGGGCTTCTCCCCGGAAGGCGATTCCGAGGGTTCCCAATTCCCGCTCTCCGCCGAGGACCCGCAGCGGCTTGACCGCCAGATCAAGAGGCAAAGAACCGAGACTGCGTTGGGTAATGACGACGAGCGAGAAGGCCGCAGATTGCGGCTCCCGCAGGTCCACCACCAGCTCCCGGCTTTCGGCGCTAAAACGCCAATCAGCAACCGGCCCTTCGCCCACGTTGCTCACCGCCAGGCCCTCTGGCACCATCATCTTGAGCTGCCGAACCACCCCTTGCGCAGGCTGAATGGAAACCTGGTGACGTCCTTCTAACAATCCTGGTCCGGGGATATAGGCATTGGCGACTTCGACGAAAAAGGCCGTCTTCTCCTTCAATGGATCCCGCTCACGCAGCTTCATCACGACAACCGCTTCGCTACGTGGCAACAGGATCAGCCGGGCTGAACTCGTGCCCTCATCTTCACCTTCGACCACTTGCGCAGCGCTCTCACAGGAGATTCCCCAGCCCGACTTGTTCAAGGTCACTTCCAGAGATCCAACCGCAGAAACCGCAGTCGGCACCCGCACGGCCGCAGGATCCTGCACCATCTCGTAGGAAAACTGAGCCCGGCGGACCTTGCTGTCGGACTTCACCAGTTCGGGTTGGCGCTCAGTCTCGCCCTCGATAACATCAGCCGGCGGCCCTTCTTCGAAGAGCGCGATCACGGTTAGCAAGTATCCGTCCTCATCCGAACTCAGGCGAAGACCCTCTCCCGAAAATTCTTTCAAGGTCACCCCACTGCGCAGGAAGCGGAAGGTGTCGCCTTCCTCCCCCACGAGAGTCAGCTCCGCTTCAGCGGAAATGCGATGTTCGTCCACCGTCCACTTCTGCACGAGAGTCTCCGCCGCCGGAATCTCCTCCGCCTTCACCGGTTGCCCCAAAAACAAGCCACCCGCCAGCAAAAGCAAAGTGGTCGCCGCGACTGAGGGACCGTTGTTGGAATCACCACCCTCGTCAGGGTCAGTCTTGGTCCGCTTGGCCCGAGGCTTCTGCGCGAGAACCTTCCACCCCACACCCAGCACGACCAGAGCGAACAACAGGAAGAACCAAAAGGCACCTCCCTCCATCCACAGGCAGCCAGCGCCCGCGAGCAGGATTCCGCCAAAGGCGTGCCAGCGTTCCTTTCGGCCGATGACGCCATAGCCCAGCCAAATCAAGCCCGCGAAAATAATGCTGATGCTGGTCCAATCCCATTGGGAACGGGCCTTATCAAAGTTGCTGACCTTGGCCTCCACCACCTCGCCGGGTGCCAGCACCGGAACCCCGATGTCCAGGTGCGAACTCGCTTCCACTGGCGTATACCAAGAGGCAATGAGCAAAAGAACGAGCAGCGCCAGCGAAAGACCGAGGATAATTCCACCCGCAATTTTCGTCACCCGTCCGAGAGCCACCGCTCCCGCCACCAGGGCCATCACCGCAATCGTAGGCAAGAGCCCTTCGCCCCCCACCCAATCAAATCCACTCACTCCAGCCTCCAAAGCCGTCGCTTCTTCTCCACGCAAGACCAGTTGCCGGCGCTCATCACCTTGGATATTCCACTCCGTCTTCAGGACCGGAGCCGCGACGGAAGGCAGAACCAACTTGGGATGCGTCGGGCTGACCGCCGCCCGACCATAGCGCACTTTCACCTCCACGGTCTCGTTTGCATCGGCTCCCGCAGGAAGAGGAACGAGGGTGGCATCCCCATCTTTACGTGCATTGACTGCCTCGCCATTGACTCGCACTTCCCAGAGGCGAACCGCCTCCGGCAAGCCCAACCGCAGAACTCGGCCGCCCCGCGTCTTGACACTGTAGACCGCATCGGTCACCACTTCGCCGTCGCGCGAGATTCGGCTTTTCGCTTCCGCGAATTCCACCACTTGCTCCACCGTTTCTCCGGGCTCGTACCACTCGATGTTCATCGCCAACTCGAAAGGGCGCTCGGTATACTGATAGACCGCCAACGAAGGTGCGGAGCTGGAGAGCCGGAACTCGGCGGGCAGCTCAAGAGCATCCAACTTCAACAAGCCATCGCTCGCTTGCGCGACCTCGGACTTGACCTGCACCGGACTCACCACTTGCACAAATCCTCTTTCACCCCGGACGCCCAAAGGCTCGACCCGCCCCGGACGGACTTCTCCCCCCTGCGCTCCGACCACTTCTTCGCAGGTCAAGAGCAGGGTATAAAGGCCGATGACCGGCTGTTGCAAAGTCACGATCACTTCATTGCCTTCGCGGCGCCAAGTGCGGACATTCTGACCATCGACAGCCACGTTTCCTGCGTTCTCAGGCACCTTCAGTTTCCACTCATCCACCGGGCTTCCGGTGATGAAGTAGTTGACCACCACGCTGCCAAAAGCGGTACCATCCTTGAGCGAATAGAGGTGGAAGACATCCGCCTCCACACTGCGGGGCAAGCGCTCAACATTGAGGGTCGCCGACCAGTCGCGCTCCCGTTCGCGGAAGGCCAACTGCAATCCCTCGGGGCGTTTGGGAAAAAAGGACAGCGGCTTTTCGGCCAACTTGTCGACGCTGCCAATGGTCACGCGAAACCCGGGGGCACCGACCACTCCCACATCGCCGCGCACCGCCTTGGCATTGGGGTGAACCAGTTGCGGCAGAACCCACTCGCCTTCGCTCACCGGCTCGTTCTTTTCCAATTGTAGAGTGACCAACTGACGGCCAGTGACCTCCTCGGAGAAAATCACCCTTAGCACCCGGCGTCCCTCCTGAACATCACTGCCCACCACATAGTCCCCCACCTTTGCCCCGCTCACCGAGACCACCGAATAGTCGCCCGGAACCTCGATTTCCCACTCGCGCAGAGCGGCCTCGCGGATATCGAGTTCGACGTCTGCCGCAATCGCGCGGTCGCTATCACCCAGCTCGTAGACGAGGGTTTCGGCGATGCTCACCTCCGGCGAAATCTGGGAAGCTTGCAGCGAAAGCGCATACTCGTTGGTTGGGAAGCGATAGACGAATTGCTGGCGAGCCTCGATAGCCTGACCGGGAAATTCGTCCGGAGCCAACTGCATCAAGCCCTCGGCCTCGGCGACCTCCAGGCGAACCGCACCCTCGTTGCGCACCCGCAGGTAACCCGCATGACGGACCGTACCCTCGGGATTGAGGCGGAGAGTTTGTGATTCGACCGGAAAGGCGGCCAAAGCGACCTGACTACGCACCTTCAACCGCACCTGCTTCTCGATGGCCTCACGGAACCGCACCCGCAGGCCAGCGTCGTTGCGCTCCCAGGAAAGAACGTCCTCGCCCTCCACGGCCAAGACCTCTCCGGGTCCATCGATGAGCAGAAGGACCTCCTCCAACTCGCCCTGTAGAATCCGGAGCCCCAGATAACTATCCTGACGGAGGAGACCAGCTCCCACCTGCACATCGACGAGACCTTCACTGGAGAAAAAGAGCGCGCCATCCTCCTCTTCGCCCGCCTCGGACCAACCGAGAGAGACCTGACCGGAGGAAGGAACATAGCCCTGCCAGCGGCCCTCTGTTAGAACGGGTTTGACCGACAGCTCTTCGGAGAACTTGACCTGATCGAGTCCGGTCAATTCCACAGGCAACACGGTGGTGGATGGGATGGTGAACGAAAGATGGCTTTGGTCGGATTCACGAACAAGCTTGGCCACGAAGGGCAGGCTCAACTCATAGCTTCCAGCCTTTTCGGCCTCGACGAAGTATTGCCCATCCTTGACAAAAAAGCGCAGCCCCGCGACCGAGGGCAGTTCAGAAACCGCCGCCCCTCCCCGCAAAAGAGGGAGACTCACCTCGTCGGCATGGGCCACGAGCGAACCTTTCAGGAAGAAAGTCGCGGACTCGGATTCTTCATTGACTTCACCTGTTAGAGACGCCCCCAAGAGCTCAAACCTGTCGACCGGAATCCCGTCCCGGCGAACGATGAGGTGAATTTCCCCGCCGGTGGTGGTGACCAACTTGCGGCTGACCGGTCCCGCTCCCAGCAAATTCTGCCAACCCGTTTTCTCCTCTTGTTTGCGCTCGGGAGTGAGGCCAATGAGCTTATCGAACTCCGCGACCGAACCAGCCTCGACGGAGACAGTGAGTTCCGATTTAAAGCCCACGCTATTGCCCGGGCCGAGGTTCCACATCCAGCAGCTGTTAGGGAGTTCTTCGAATTCCTGTTCGGCAGCGATGCGAAAGCGGTAGTTGTCCTGCGGAGCTTTCACCGTGATATCGAGGAAGGCACCGTCCGGCCCCTGGCGCGTGGCCCAACTTTGCAGTGGGCTTTCGCCTTCGAGGGCATACTCCACCTGCGAGACCTCGCCTCCTCCCAAGAGCGCGAAAGAAAAGGTCTTGGGCTCGCCTTGAATAACCTTGATGGAGATCTCGGAATTGTGAGTGAGGAACTCGCCGTTGACCGTAGTTTGTTGCTCAACGATGGCCGAGTAATAGAGAGGAACTTCGACCTTCTCTTTCACATCAATTTTCACCGACGCCTCATCAGCCCGAACGAAGGAGGAGAGGATTAGGAAGAGCGGAACAAGTTTTCGGAATTTGGAACGAATCATAGTTGTTAGGGTTGGAAAGTTGTTGATTGGAAAATTGAGAGATTAAGAAAAGACAGCCGCAGTCCCCGCGTCAGCCCACACGAAGAGAAAGAGCAAAGCCGCGTTAGCCCCATTGGAGCGAGGGAGCATATCGTGGGGTGCATCCTTGGGGAACCGACGGCGACAAATTCGAGACCAACGGGTGGCGGGTGGCCTCTGGCACATTCCCAAAAGATCCGTCTCAAAGCCTACGTCAGCCCCAACGGGGCGGAAGATGATAGCCCGGGGCAACGCCCTGGAACAATCAAGGTGACGAATTTGAGACGAGCGGGTGATGGGAGAGTTCTGGGACCTTCCCAAGACGTCCCTCGCAAAGCCAACGTCAGCCCCAACGGGGCGGAAGATGATAGCCCAGGGCAACGCCCTGGGACAATTAAGGCGACGAATTTGAGACGAGCGGGTGATGAATGAGTTCTGAGGTATTCCCGAAGTCGGTTTGGAGATGAACTGCCCAGCGCAAGCCTGAGACCTCTCCCTGTCACCGGCTGGCGCAGGTTCGACGTTTCGTTCGGTCGCAGCGGGAGGCGTGAGAACGAACAAATCACCCGCTTGCTCCCCCTCTCCTCCCCTACCAACCCCAGGGCGTTGCCCCGGGCTACCTTCGTTCGCCCCGTTGGGGCTAGACGGTTCGGTGTTTCGCCGGAACGCGGCGAGAGAAGAAAGAAGGAAGGCTCCCTTCTCACAACCGCTATTCATAAAAAGAGAGACAAATCCACGTCCAGCCCCACCGGGGCGAACGATGATAGCCCGGGGCAACGCCCCGGGACAATCAAGGCGACAAATTTGAGACGAGCGGGAGATTGGTGAGTTCTGAGACCTTCCCAAGACGTCCGTCGCAAAGCCCACGTCAGCCCCAACGGGGCGAAAGATGATAGCCCGGGGCAACGCCCCGGGACAAACAAGGCGACGGATTTGAGACGAGCGGGTGATGGGAGAGTTCTGAGACCTTCCCGAAGTCGGTTCGGAGATAAATTGCCCAGCGCAAGCGTGAGACCTCTCCCTGTCACCGGCTGGCGCTGGTTCGACGTTTCGTTCGGTCGCGACGGGAGGCGTGAGAACGAACAAATCACCCGCTTGCTCCCCCTCTCCTCCCCCACCCAACCCAGGGCGTTGCCCTGGGCTATCTTTGTTCGCCCCTTTGGGGCTGGACGGCCTGGGTGAACGATGTTGGACAATTTTGCTCATTCGAGTTGTTTGGCTTTCTCGATCATCACTTCCAATTCCCCCACCCTCTTTTCCTTCGGAAACAGGCCTTTCAATTGGCGAGCTTCTTCTAACAACTCGTCCCACTCAACACGTTCCCCAATGGGACTCCGGGCGAGCTTTTCGGCAACGAGACCGGCCACACTGGCCAGGCGCACCTTGGAATCGGCCTCGCTCAAATTAGGTGCTTCGCCTTGATAGATAATCTCCCATTCCCGTTCCACCATCTCATTGCTCGCCACGTCCAAGAAGCGGACGCGCGCCACCCCCAAGGGGCCTTCTCCATCGGGCTTCACCTCGACATGATAGAGCGCAACTCCTTCCTCTTCCGCCGCCATCTCGGCAGCGTCGACCGCATCGTTGCGGAAATCTTCTTTCTTCAACTCATGTTTCTCAAAACCGTAGAGACGCCACTTGCCCACCCGTTCCGGATTCCACAGAACCTGAACTTTCACATTCTGGGCCGCCGGACGCAGGGCACCGGCCACTTGCTTGGCAAAGTCCGCGCCGCTCTCCTCGGTGCTGCCCAACAGATAGTAGCGACCGTCACCTTTGCGAGTGAGCGCTTCTAGGATATCGTCATTGAGCCCCTCGACCCCCACACCGCAGGCATCAAAGGCCACCCCTTCTTCGCGCATCCCCTCCACCAGGGTCATGAGCTGTTCGGGAACAGCGGTTCCCAAATTAGCAATCCCATCGGTGAGAAGAATCACCCGGTTTTGAGCGCCATCCTCGTAGTGCTCCAACGCTTTGGCACGCGCCAGCTTGAGAGCTTCCTCGACATTGGTGCCTCCTTCGCTCGGGGTCTCGCGAAGAATCTTCAAGAGCTTCTCCCCTTCTCCCCCGTCGACAAAATCAGCCAACAAAGAGGGCGTGCGGGAAAAGCCCACAAGGGTCACCTTGTCGCCGGGATTGAGCTGCTCGGTCAACACTCGGAAGGCCTCGTCAACGGCCGAAGCACGGTCAAGCCGCTCCATGGAACCGGACTTATCCAACACCACGGTCAAGCGCAGCGGAACCCCGGCCCCCCGACCAGTCGCGGCGGTCTGGAGAGAAATGCGCAGCAGGTTGCGTTGCGACAAAGAAGGATGAGCCGCCTGCTCCATCGCCACCCCCACCCGTTCGCCGGGCAAAAGCTGGCGTTCACCATACGAGAAGGCATTCACGAATTCCTCCACCCGGACCGTCTCCGGCCACTTGCCTTGATCGAGAGCGGCCTTCGCGAGCTTGAAACTGACATCGCTGACATGCAGCGAAAAGGTCGAGTCCGCTTGGGTCGCGGCATCCTTCTCGTCCATGGTTGAAGTCTCCTCCGCCACTCTGACCTTCTCAATCAGCTTCTCAATAATCTGATCCGCCAGATCCAGATTACTCACGGTATTTCTCACCACGATCACTCCACTCTCCTCGAGATAACGCACCGAAGCCCCGTCAGGAAAAGACACCCCCGAGTTCTGCAAAGCTTCCACTTCAGAAGACAACTCCTCATCTTCACTGGCAAAAGGATCTTCCTTCGCAGTCGTCGTCGCTTCCGCCATCAATGCCTGATATTCCTCGGGAGAAATCTTCCAAGTGCGAGTCACCAAGTCAGCAGAACCACTGGAACTGATCGGAAGGAGGGTGATGACGTCTTCATCAATACGATAGCGCATTCCGGTCTTGTTTGCGACGTACTCCAGAGCGGTCGCGAAGGGCACATCTCGCAGACGAAGAACATCAATACTCTTTGAGGTTGGGTCTGCACCTAAAAGCAAAGATTCTCCACCTCGATCCCCTTCAAGCCCCAGGAACTCAGGCGACGACCCCTTCTCGACCACGATTTTGAGTTTCTTTTTTGATGGATCAGGATCCAATTCGAAAGCCTTGAAGTTTAGAAACTCTATCGCGTCTTCCAGTGAAGTTTCTCGAAACTCAAGATGCGGAATGATGATATTCTCCAGCTTGGAAGCGGTGGTCGAAAACCCCTTTGGGTTCTCGCCGTAAGTCAGATTTCCAACAGGACTTCCCTGTTGCCTCAACCTAGCCAACTCCTCTTTCTCAGCCTTGAGTTCTCGCTCGAGTCGAGTCGCTTCCTCGGGATCTCCCGTGGCGGCCAGCTGCTCTCGGATCATCTCATAGTTCGTGTCCAAGCTTTCCTTCAAAGTCGCAACAGCGCTATCGAGGTCATCGCGTAGTCCGGCGATTCTCTCCCGTTGGCTCACCATATCGGGATGATTCTGGGCAAGCCCAGACGCTTTCAGCGCTTCCGCTTTCCTTTTGGTGGCTAAGTACTCAGCATGAAGACTCCGAACCGAGTTATTATCAACTGGCAACTCGGCCGCGTAACGGAGGACTTGCTCCTCATCTAAGGTTTTGAGCTTGTCCAAATAGATTCTGTATTGGTCCCGAGCCTTCTTCATCTCGAAGAGGTTTCGATCCGCCATTTTCGCCATGGAGGATTCCATCGATTCCGGGCTCTTTGATGATCCTTCAAAATACGGCCGCCCCGTGATGCGAACGATGGTATCGAGCACCTTCCGTTTCGCTTCGACCTTTTCCTTTTGAGCATCGACCTCTGCATTGATGGCTTCCAGCTGCGACTCCGCACGCTTGGCCTCCTCCTCGAGCCGACGCTTCTGAAACGCAGAGCTCACAGCGCTGGCAATTTCTTTCGCGACTTTCGGGTCTTTGCTCTTTCCCTTAATTTCGAGCAAGTCCGTGCCGGGTCGTTGCGAGACTTCAACACTCCTTTTCAGGCGCTTCACCGCATCGTCTTTCGACAGACCCCACTTCTCAGCAAGACCATTCTCCTCGACTGCAACTTCCAAGGTCTTGGTGGATCTGACGACCTCTTCTTGAGTATCAAAAAACTGACGACTTTGTTTGATACCCAGCGTACTACCAAAGTCCTCGTTAGGTGAAGTTAGCTGCAGAACCGCCTCGCTTTCATAACTGCCCAATCCTAAAAACCCCGATTTTTTCTTGGGGACTTCTGGCTTGTCGTGAATGACAACGGGCGCCTTAGGGGCACGAAGCCCTACTCGTTCTGCGGAGTGCTTCAACTTCAACTCCTGCAAATCAGCGAGCGAACTTTCATACTCGCGGGCTGCTTCCTTGTAGTCATGCATCTCAGTAGCGAGCTCAACAAGTTCCTCTTCCGCTTTGCTGGAAGAACGAGCTCTAGAGAGAGCCTGCTCCTTGGTCGCGACTTTTTCTTCAAGTTCGGCGATACGACTCTCTAACTCCTTGGGAGAGACGTCCCTTGTGCCCATACTATTAGGTAATTCGGGTGGTTCGTATTCGGTTGGAAACTGCTGACCTAGCTCCATGCCTGTCGCTGGGGTCACGGGAAAAACTGAAAAATCATTCGCTAGCCCACCTGTTGTTGAGTCGTTTAAAAGACGATCAATCGCATTTCGGTCACTTCCATTCGTCCCCGAGCCCCCCAATTGAGCCTCTCCAGTCGCAAAGAAGCTTCCGGCAACGACTCCTGACAGGTCGAGATTGGAGCGCACCATTCCTTCTTCCTCTGACAATTCCTGTCGGAGCATTCGGTCGCCAGCCTTCGTATTACCTGCAATATTGACTCGACCATTTTTGAATTCCTCGAGATCCGACTCATTGGAGTCTTCTCCTGCCAACCAAGCAAACCCCAGTTCATCCGTGTTCGCCTGTCTCTCATCGACAAACTTCGTCTTTATGTCCACCGTATCGCCCCCTCCGTCTCCATATTGGTCGGCGATCTGATCAACGAGGTCGATATTCTCGGCGGTGTTCTTGACGACAAGTTCGCCAGTTGAGGGGAGGTAGCGAGCGGTGGCCCCTTCGGGAAGGGTGACACCCATATCGCTGAGAAGTTCCGAAGCCGATTGACGGGCTGACAGACCTTGGGTGGGTTCTGGTTCTGCGGCGAAAGGATCGCTATCCGCGAACGAAGCAGCCAAGTCTGACTTCATCTTGGCCATGGCATCGGGAGGAAGAGCGAAACGCTTTTCCAACAAAGGTTCGCCATCGGATTCGCCAACGACGCGCGCCCCGACAAGGGCTTTCTGGCGCTCGGCCTCGGTTCGCAATTGAAGTCCAGCTCCACCGAACCCGCCGTCACTGGCAAAGGGGTCTTCCTCGGCGGACAGATCGCTGTCGATACCATATCCGACTTCGTTTCTCGTAGGGGCCTGTTTCACTTGCGGCCTATCGCCCCCAGTAAACACGCCGGCCAGAGCAAGAGGCTCGTCCTTCGCATCATCTCCCGCCGTTCGATTGGGGTCGTTGAGAACGCCATCGATATTGCTTTTTCCGAGGGCAAAATCTCCCGAACGCAGCCCTCTACCGGCCACCACCCCCGTATCACTAGCTTTGGCATCGAATCCTCGTTCGGCTTCCGCCATCAGAGCCGGGGTCTCATCCGCAGCCCGAGAGGGAGTTCTCTGCGTAAGCGATCTCCGAAGAGCGGCCACTTCATTCTTTTTCCCAGCAAAGGCATCCTCATCCCCGCCATATCCCCAGCCGGTTCCAAAGTCCGCTCCATCGCCAAGCTGAGTGGCATCAACTTGTTGGCCGGGTTGGGGAACAGGGACGGCTGAGGGTGAAACGGTATTTGCCGCGATGACCTTTGCCATTTCCGAGGAAGGGGCTGAAGGCTTTCTAGCGGAAGGTTCCCGGAAGCGTCCCAAGCGGGTTTCGATCTCGGCCTCCAATTGGGCCACACTTTGATTTTGGGCCAAACTGGTATCGGAAACTTCTTCCTCGAGAAGCTCGCCTGCAGACTCGTAAGCTGGCGATGAAACAAGGTGCGCACGCGAACTCTTCATCCGCATTGGCACGAGGAGGCCCAGTAACAGGCAGGCCACGGCGATGAGAGCGGCGTGCTGCCAAGGATTGAGCCCGAGGAACCTAACTCTTTTCTTAACCGGAAGCACGATGGTTGCTTGCTCTTCCGCGAGCTTGGAAAGTATCAAATTGCGACGTTCGCCCGATAGCTTCCACTGGTCCGCATCGGAGCCAGGCTTTGCAGAGCGGGCCTCTCCAATGAGACCGTGAACCGCTTCCATTCGGCGGCGAAAGACCTGAAGTTCGGGGTTCTCCTCGCAAAGACGATCCACTTCCTCGCGCTCGAAGTCGGAGGCTTCTCCTAAAACGACGGCCACGATGCGGGCTTCGCGCGCGGCGTCTCCTACAATTTCGAAGTCATCTTTCATGGGTTTGGGGGGTGGGGTTGGGAGAGTTTTGGTCAGAATTTACAGAATGAGACAGAATTGGGGCGAGATTCTGTGGGGGTGATTGAGTTTGGGTCGGGTTAGGACGGGGCTTTGTGAGTCGAGGGACAAGATTGACAGGATGAGACTCGAATTTTTGAGATGGTGAGTAGCTGGCCTGAAAGTCTCCTTCAGAGAGCTTTGGTTTTTGAGTCTTTGGTTTTTTGGTTTTTCCAGACCAAGCCGCCTTGCAGTTTTCGAGAAGCCTCACCCCAGCCTCCCTTCCACTCCCACTTTGCGGAGTCCGTCGGCGAGGCCTTTGAGGACGTGGTGGAGGCGATAGCCGACGTTGCCGACGCTCATCTTGGTTCGTTGGGCGATCTCCTTGTAGTCGAGACCCTCGTAATATTTCAGCCGCACCAGCTCGCCATCGCGGTGGGCGAGGTCGGCAATGAGGAGCTGGAGTTGGCCAGCTGCCTCCAAGCGCCCCAGAACTTCGTCGGGAGCCTCGCGCTCGTCGTCTTGATTCTCAGCGGCGGTTTCATCGAGCACCTCGCGCTTGCGCTTCCGGATTTCGTTGAGGGCCTTGTTGCGAATCGCGCGATAGAGCCAGGCCCGGGGATTCTCCACCTCTCCGTAATTTTCGAACAAGGCCAGAAACCCCTCCTGCACGATCTCCTCGGCCAACTCGCGGCGTCCCATCAAACCGTATGCAAAGCGCACCAGCCCCTCTTCCTCCGCGTCGAAGACCTCGCGCATGGTGGGCTTGGGTGGCGCGGTTCCGCCCGGTGATGGTCCCGTTATGAGCATCACATTTGAGGCGGTTGCGTTCGACATACGTTCATCCTTTCATTGCTAACGACACGCGGCGGGAAATCTTCTTGGGATAATTTAGTAAAAAAAATGACTTTTCTTTGCTAGGAATACGTAGAACTAACAGTTACTCACAAAATCACTAAGCCTTATGAAGTGGAAGTCAGTCATCCCCCTATTATCAATATCTCTCCTGGTCAGTCTATCAGCGGAATCCCGAATCTGGACAACCAAAGATAACAGAACCGCCGAAGGGGAACTAATCACGGCAACCAAAACTGAAGCCATTATTCAGTTCAAGGGTCAGAAAACTTCCCGCGCAATCGCTCTCGATACGCTATCGGAGAAAGATCAAGCCTTTGTGACCGCGTTTCGCGACAACGGAGGTGCTGTCGACCCCAACTTTGACGAATCGGAATTTGACGAAAAAAGAGAAACAAACGAGGCGTCCGAACGAGGTAACGAACCGTCCTTGGGAGAGATTCCTGATAACTTCGATGATGAATGGCCCAAGTTGGTAAAGTCCCCTGATAACGTCCAAGTTGACTTCGTTTCCTCAGACGAAGAGGCGAAAAAGTATACTTATCATAGCGATCACTATGAGTTCATTTGTGATGTTCCCCTCAAGCCGCATTTGGTTGAGAGGTTTGCAGTCATGTTTGAGGGCACGAGGGAACTTTGCCGTGTTATGCCAATTTCCACCAAGAAGGCTCACTTGTCCGGAGAGGACTTTCGGCACCGGATACTTTTATTTGAATCAGAGGCCACCTACTTCAAAAACGGAGGCCCTCCCGGCTCAGCGGGAGTCTTTATGAGCGGCAGAGGCGGTGACGTGGTGATGGTTCCCCTCACCTCCCTGGGGGTCAAAAAGGTCGGCTCGTCCTACTCGGTGGACTACGGGGAGAGCAACAATACGCTCCCCCACGAATTGGCCCACCAGTTGACCGACCCATGCTACTACGCCCACGGAGCCCGTGGCTGGTTCTCGGAAGGACTCGCCGAATACGTGGCGGTGACGCCCTATCGCTCGGGCAATTTCATGGTCTCGAAGACTCTGCGGGCAGCCAAAGATTACGCCACGGAGTACGGCCGGGAGGACAACGGGGGCCGCGCGCTCGGCGACGAAATCAAGGCTCCTGACCTGAAGAGCTACATGCTCCAGTCCTACGGCTCCTTCACAGCGAGAGCCAACTTCAATTACGGCCTGGGCTTGCTCATCACGACGTATTTCTTCGAGATGGAAGGCGGCGGCGATCGCATCGCCATCACTGCCTTTCTCAAGGCTCTGCGCGAAGGGAAAGAAGGTGAGGAGGCCCTCGAAGCGCTCCTCAATGGTCGCTCCTTCAACGAACTCGCCTCCGACATCTCGAAGGGCTGGAAGTCAAAAGGGGTCGATATCGAGTTTGCGATGTCTTCCGAATAGCAGCCTGTGGGCTCGCCCAGGGCCTTTTTTCCCACCCGACTTGGCAGAATCCCGCTCATGGGATTTGCCTGCTGATTGACGTTTTCTTTCTAAGAAAAGAGTGCTTCATTGCGGAGTGAAAATTTTTGACCGCGAACAGCAGGTAGCCTTGCGGGTAGGCTCGATGATCTTACTGGGATTTGCCGGTTTCATCGTATTCATCTGGGTTTGCGGTTACCTGCCGGGCACCATTGGCCGGACCTTCAGTCTGATCACGGGGTTTCTCTGGACGCCGCTCATCATGGAACCAACTCTGGCCCTGATGGCGTTGATGATTATTCTGGTCCTGAACCACCATCGTCGCAAGAAGGAGGGCCCCGAGCTGGTCTATCTGGAAACGGTGGACGGCCCCGAGGCCAAGCAACTCCCCCCGCACTCCCGCTCGGCAGCCTTTTCAGAAGAGCCGCAGCCTCCGAGCGGCGATGAGATGGTCGCGACCATTGAAGGGATGATGGCTGTTGGAGATCAAAAGGAAGCGCAACGACTGATGTTGGAACTTCCCTCGGATCTGTTGGAAAGCGAGGAAATCGTGGCCGTGCGTTTGCAGATGGCCCAAGCCAACAGCGACCCCAACCACATCCGGGGTCTCTCTCGCAAATTGCGGGAGCTCAATCCCGACCATCCCCTGCTCGGTTAGAAACCTTCGGCTCCAGAAATAGCCGCTTCTATCGACTGAGCTCCTGCTGATTTAGAACGCGGAAGCCGGCCGAGTGCAGCACATTGGCGGCAAAGTCCCCGTCATCCAGGTGAAAGGCCATTAAAGTGAGGCCGCGCGGGTGCGGCAGGAGCCCGTAGGCAAAATCGATGTTCACCTCGGCACATCGCAGTGTATCCAAGCATTTGATCAGCTCTTCCCCCACCTCACGAAAGCCAACCACCACCAGTTCGCAGACGGTGTGGGGAATGCCTTTTTCGATAAAAAGAGCTTCGGCAGTGTCCGGATCACTGAGAACGAGGCGCGCAATGGTCGCATCTCGCGAATCCTGCACACTGAGACCCAGGACCTCGATGTGGGAACGTTTGAGCAGATTGGTCAGCGACACCAGCGCACCGGCCCGATTCGCAAATAGAACCGAAAACTGGCGGACAGGCTCTCCGGGGGGCAAGATTTCTCCTTTGACAACCATTGATGCCCTAGCCCTTAACTTAATTTTCCCCGAAAGGCCAGAGGCGGCACTGACAACGGGATGGCTCAGGAATGGCCTCCTGCTGGAAAACATTAATCTGGATCCCACCCCCGGTATTCTGGACTCTTCCAGAAGAAATGCCCGACCTCTTTGACGACGAAGCACAGCCCAGCCATCGCCCGGATCTGGCGAAGCAGCCTCTTGCCGCACGGATGAGGCCCCGGACATTGAGCGAGGTCCGCGGGCAGGCCCATATTTTGGCAAAGGGTAAACTGCTTCGCCGCGCCATCGAGGCCGACCGCTTCACCTCCCTAATCTTCTACGGACCGCCCGGCACCGGCAAGACCACCCTCGCCACCGTCATCGCACAGAGCACGGGGTCGCGCTTCGAGTCCCTCAATGGAGTAGAATCCAACGTGGCTGAAATCCGCGCAAAAATCGAACAGGCCGCCTCTTGGCAGAAACTACGAGACGAAACGACCATTCTCTTCATCGACGAAATTCATCGCTTTAACAAAGCCCAGCAGGACGTCCTTCTCCCCCATCTCGAGCGTGGGACCGTGCGCTTCATCGGCGCCACCACCCACAATCCTTACTTCTATATCAATTCCCCGCTGGTCTCCCGCTCGCAGGTCTTTCAACTGGAATCCTTGGAGACCGACGACATTGTTGCCTTGTTGCAGGATGCCTTGCGGGACAACGAACGCGGTCTCGGTGGCTTCCCCATTGAGGCGACTGACGAAGCCCTCCTTCATCTGGCGGAAAAGGCAGACGGAGACGCCCGCAAGGCCCTCACCGCCCTGGAGCTCGCAGTCAGCGGAGTGGATTTCGAAAAGACCGACAGCTATCAAATCACTCTCTCGGTTGCGGAGGAATCGATTCAAAAGAAAGCCGTCCTCTACGATGCTGATGGCGACCAACATTACGACACGATCTCAGCCTTCATCAAAGCCATCCGGGGCTCCGATCCTGATGCGGCGCTCTACTGGTTGGCCAAGATGATTACCGCCGGGGAGGATCCCCGTTTCATCGCCCGCCGGCTCGTCATCTCAGCCTCGGAGGATATCGGCCTGGCGGATTCCAGCGCACTGCAAGTTGCGGTTGCCGCCCAGCAGGCGCTCGAATTCGTTGGAATGCCCGAGGGGCGAATTCCCCTCGCCCAAGCTACCGTCCATCTCGCAACAGCTCCAAAGTCCAACTCCTCCTACGCGGCCCTGGGAGAAGCAATGAAGGATGTCGCGGAGGGCAAGACCCTCTCGGTCCCCTTGCACCTGCGCACTCGCTTCCGCAAGCAACTCGCCACCGACTCGGGAGCGGACACGGCGGCTATGAAGTATCTTTACTCGCACGACTTCGAGGGCCACTACACGCCACAAGCTTACCTCCCCGAGGGCAGAACTTACTATAAACCTAGTAGTAACGGCATGGAAAAACGAATTGGCGAACGGCTCGCATTTTGGAAAGAGCAGTCCACTGGAAAGAAGTAGCTCCCGCACACGACCATGAGGCCAATATTACGACTCTTCTTTTTCCTCTCCCTCACGCTTCTTGGTGCCGCCCAAGACGTAACCCCGACCGAACGGTTCGCCTTAAAGAAGCTGGAAGGGAAGACTCTCTCTTTCCATGGATTCGAAGGGGTCGAGTTTACTCTCGGCTCAGGGGCGCTGGCACGCGTCGTCTTTCCCCGAGAAGCAGCGGAAGACCGCCCCTGGATATGGAGGGCTCGCTTCTGGGGCCATCAACCAGCGCTCGATATCGCTCTGTTAGGGAAAGGCTACCACGTCTGCTATTGCGATGTCGCCAATCTTTACGGAAGTCCCCAAGCTGTTGCGAGATGGGACGAGTTCTACCGGTTTTCGCAAGAGCTCGAACTTCACCCCAAGCCTATTCTGGAAGGAATGTCTCGGGGTGGACTGATTGTATTCAACTGGGCGAAAGCCAATCCAGAAAAGGTCAGCGCCATCTATGGGGACAATCCTGTCTGCGATATCCGTTCGTGGCCTCGGGGGAAGTCCGCCAAAGACTGGGAAGGCTGCCTTTCTACCTATGGAATCAGTGAAGAACAAAGCGTTGAATTCAAAGGCAACCCCATCGACGGTCTCGAAGAGCTTGCCGCGGCCAAAGTCCCCCTCTTTTTCGTCCTCGGCGAAGCAGACGAAGTCGTCCCAATCGAAGAGAACGCTCTCATTCTCTCCAAGCGCTATCAAGCGCTCAAAGGCTCTGTAACGATCTGGCGCAAGCCCGGGCAAGGTCACCATCCCCACGGCCTTTCTCCCGTCGAGCCCTTGGTCAAGGCCCTTCTTGAATGCCGGAACTAGGCGCCCCTGATCGGCAAGTCGTCGCGTCAAACGCGGAAAGCAAGCCTGTCGCCACAGTCATTTACTCCCCTTCAACCCAGCCAAACATCATGGCGAGACCAAGGAAAACCATCAACCAGAACAAAGCCCCGATCACGATCCAGACCCAGTTGGCGGCGGTCAAGTTACTGTTTTGCTCTCCCTCCGGATCTCCGCAAGCCACATTGGCAACCAGCTGCGCCTTCCAGAGACAGAAGCCAATAATGGGACTCACCAATAGCTGAACCAGGTCCGTATAAGGAGAGCCAATGGACTTTGCCGAAAGACGGCCTGTCGCATTTTCTGTGATCGAAAGAACAACACAGAGGGTGGCAAACCCTGTTAAGGAGGCCACATCCTTTGCCCCGGCGGCACGGGCCCCGGATTCGAATTGCCCGAACAGGTTGTGGGTGAAGAAAATGTTGAACCAAGCTCGCATCACCGGCCACATCCCCTCTCCCGTTTTGGCCTTGTAGGTGGCCCATTGCTTATAGAACCAATAGAGCCCATAGAAACCCGAGGTCGCCACAAACAGAATCCAGAACTTCCGCGAGGAAACGACATAGAACAGAGCCTCTCCCTGCTCGACCTGAGGTGCGATTTCAGCTTGGGGAGCTTGATAAGGATTGGAGCTGTCCATTGTAGAAAATCAGACTGCGAGTGCTTCTTGCGCCAGCTCCCGAGCACGCGTATCGGCGGCAAGAATCTCTTCCAAAGTTTGCCCCTGATGGGAGGCCAGCCTTTCCATGGTCGATTCCACCACCTCAGCAATACGGGTGAAGCCTAGCTGCCCTCGGACAAAGGCATCCACCGCCACTTCATTGGCAGCATTGAGAACCGCCGGCAAACAACCTCCTGCCAGGCCTGCTTCGCGAGCGAGTCTCACCGCAGGAAAAGCGTCTTCCCTTGCGGCCTCGAATTCCAGCTTGGCCAGCTCGGCAAAGTCAAGGGGCTTCAGCCCGGTTGGACAGCGCGCGGGCCAAGTGACCGCATACTGAATCGGGAAGCACATGTCCGTGGTGCTGAGCTGGGCGAGCACGCTGCCATCGAGGTATTCCACCATGGAGTGAACGATGCTCTGCGGGTGCACGATGACATCCACCTTCTCCATTCCGACTCCGAAAAGCCAGCGGGCCTCGATCATCTCCAGACCTTTGTTAAACATAGTCGCGGAATCGATCGTTATCTTCTGCCCCATCGACCAGGTCGGATGCTTCAGGGCTTGCGCGAGGGTCACGTGCGCAAGCTTTTCCTTCTCCCAAGTCCGGAATGGTCCTCCCGAAGCGGTCAAGATCAGCCGACTGATTGAATCTCCCCGCTGGCCTTCGAGGCATTGAAAAATAGCGTTGTGCTCGCTATCGACCGGAAGAACATTCACCCCCTTTTCGCGAGCCGCAGTCATCACGATCTCTCCCGCCATGACTAGAATTTCTTTGCTGGCGATGGCAAGGTCTTTGCCAGCTTCAATCGCGGCCAGTGTCGGGAGTAGACCCGCGGTGCCCACTATCGAAACCAGAATCATATCGGCATTGGCGAGCGTCGCCAACTCCATGAGCCCTTCCGCCCCGGCCGAAACATTGCCTCCGGGCAAGAGTTCTTCCAAAGCCGAACGACGACTCTCGTCATAGATGCAGACGTCGCTCACTCCGAACTCCTTCGCTTGCGCCGCAAGCTCTTCATGGCGTGTCCCCGCAGCCAAGCCCACGACCTGCATCTGGTCCGGTCCCAACTCCCGCGCAACCTTGAGCGCACTCTCTCCAATAGAGCCCGTGGAGCCCAGGATCACGACGCGTTTACCGGTAAACTCTTTCATTAGGAAACGAGTTTCAGGAAGATCCAGGCCAAAGGACCAGTGAAACAAATACTATCAATCAGGTCCAACACCCCACCAATTCCCGGTAAAACGTGACCGGAATCCTTGGCGGCAAGGCTCCGCTTGAGGAGAGACTCAGCAAGGTCCCCCGCGACAGCGCCCAGGGCCACCACTAAACCGAGAAGAGCGAGAATCCAGCCCTGTGGCAACCAGGCCAGCTGATCCGCGCCCCCAAGGGTCGCGGCCCACCGAACCAGCCAAATTCCGACTTGTGCGACCAAGAGTGCCCCGAGGAAGCCCTCCCAAGTCTTGCCGGGGCTGATGTGGGCAATCATCTTATTTTTCCCAACCAAGCTACCCACCGCATAAGCGCCCATATCGGTAAACTTGGTGGCGGCAATCACCATCAGCATGAACCATTGCCCCTCGCGTGGAGTCGGTCCCGCATTGGCCAGCCGCATCAACCCTCCACCAAACATCAAGCCGAGAAAAATCAGACCCAGCACCGCGACCGAAACCGAAACAATGGCCTCGCTCCCCTCGATAGGACGGCGAAATCGCACCCCGAAGCTCCCCATCACCACCAACAGAATGGCGACCCACTCGGCATCCTCGGCGACATGCTCATTGCTGCTCAGGGAGTAGACCCACCAGCCCAAATAGCCCGCTCCCACTATGATCATGGCCCAGAGACACCAGTCGTCTGCTTGCCCTTTCCAAAGCTTGCGCCATTCCAGAAGACCCAGCACAGCCAATACGGCAATGGCCACCCCTACCGCAATCGCGTTCGCGCTCACAAAAACACCGATAACCACAGCCCAAACGACCAGGGTGCTCAAAAGCCGGGCGCCAAAGACGCGGGACTTTGTCTCTTTCTTTTGTTCGTCAGCCACCTTGCCACCAGTCCACCCTACCGAACGCGAGGCCGCAACGCCAAAGCGTGCCGCAATCGATACCGCGCGAAGTTTTGGAAAAAAAAGTGCCACCGCGCAACTTTCTCCGCATCGACAGGTTTGATTACTCGAACGCAATTCGTTCGAAGTGAAAACTTCACAAACCAAATAAATCTATGAAAAAGACATTACTAATCGTTGCTGGCATCCTCGCTCCCCTCGCCCTCCAAGCGGAGCCTACTGAAGGAGCAAAAAAGGAGAGACCAGCCCGCGCCCCCCGCGAACTCCCTGCTGAAGTCATCGCCAAGTTCGACAAAGATGGTGACGGAAAACTCGACGAAGAAGAGCGCAAAGCCGCTCGTGAGGCCCGCCGTGCCGAAATGGAAAAGCGCCGTGCCGAGATGCTTGAAAAGTTCGATACCGACAAAGATGGCAAATTGAGCCCGGAAGAGCGTAAGGCAGCCCTGATCGCCCGCTTCGACAAAGACGGTGACGGCGTCTTGAGCGAAGAGGAGAAAGAGGCCATTAAGAAAGAGATGCCCCGCGGTGGTGAAGGCCGTCGCCCGGGCGGTAAGGGCGGCGAAGGCAAAGGAGAAGGTCCACGCGGCAAGCGCGGCCCCAAGCCAGCTGGCGAGTAAGGTCTCCGACTCTTCCCTTTCAACTTGAACAAGTAAGAGCCTCTTCGGGGGCTCTTTTTGGTGCAAACCCTAGAGCCGGATCTTCCCAGCTTCGTCCTCAATCAAGCTCGACGCCTCCGCGATCAGACGCTCCAGAGGCAAACCGGTATCAGTAAGGGCAAAAGTCTGATCGAACAAATCGCTCTCTTTGACCTCATCGGAGATATGACCTGCGACGGCAACCGTGTGCTTGCCCATCTCCTTCGCCAAACGGGCCACGCCGACTGGCCCTTTGCCCTCCAGGCTCTGGGCATCGAGAGAACCCTCACCGGTAATCACGACATCGGCTTGAGAAACTCGCTCCTGCAGAGAAACCGCATCCGCGACAATATCAAATCCCGGTCGCAAGGTTGCATTGGCGAAAGTCATCAGCCCCCAGGCCAAGCCTCCCGCAGCACCCGCCCCCGGGACCTCCGCGGCCTTTTCTCCCCCACACACTGCCATCAGGTGCTCGAGATAGGCTTCCAGATATTCACGCTCGGCTGGGCCCGCTCCTTTTTGCGGACCATAGACAGCAGTTGCCCCCCGTTCGCCCAAAAGCGGGTTTTCAACATCACAGGCCACCTCGATGGGAGGCAAGGTTGACACCTGGGAGCCATCCACGGTTGCCAAATCCGCCAGGTCGACGGGATTGGCTTCCAAGACATCGTCTGCTTCGTCCCGAAAAAGCCAGCCCAAGGCCGCAGCCATTCCAACTCCCCCGTCATTCGTCGCGCTCCCCCCGACCCCCAGTAAAATCTTCGTCGCTCCCTGGGCAATGGCATCATCAATTAACTGTCCGGTGCCGTAGGTTGACGCTCGCAAAACGTCCCGTTCAGCTTCCGCAATGCGCCAGAGTCCCGAGGCATCCGCCATCTCGATAATTGCGGTGCTACTAGAAATCCCGTAGCTCGCCTCGACCTCACGCCCCAAGGCGTCCAACACAAGACAAGTCCTCACCTCTCCGCCCAAGGCAGCCAACATCGCGTCCACAAATCCTTCACCCCCATCCGCAATGGGACAGAGCTCAATTTGATGGCCTTCGCCAAGTCCCTTTTCAATAGCAAGGGCCACCTCCCTTGCGGAAAGTGACCCTTTAAATTTATCGCAGGCGATGAGAATATTCATGCGCCACCTATTGCAGATATTATTCCACGATGAAATAAGGATTCAGCAAATTCTCTTTGTTATAAGCCAAAGCCTTCCCGGTCTCACGGCTATTGACCTGACGGCCCGCCGCCAGGGCGACCGCATGGGCAGCCCCAGTATCCCACTCCATGGTCGGACCGAAGCGAGGATAGACATCCGCCTTTCCTTCTGCCACCAGGCAAAGCTTGAGCGAGCTACCGGCCGAGAGGAATTCGACCTCTTTGCCAGCGCTTTTCAGGTCCTCGACGAATTGCTCAACCTCGGGAGTGAGGTGGGAACGACTCGCCACCACGGTGACCTTATCCAAGGTCTGATAGTGGGCTTGGGATTCTAACAGAGTCCAGGAATCCCCTTCAATCCGCCAAGCGCCTTCCCCAACTGCGCCGAGATGGAAAGTCTCGGTCGTGGGGCGATAGACAACCCCTAGGACTGGCACCCCATTTTCAATGAGCGCGACATTAACCGTGAACTCACCATTTTTCTTGATGAACTCTTTGGTTCCGTCGAGGGGGTCAACGAGCCAGAACCGCTCCCAGTCCTTGCGCTCGCTGTAGTCGATGGTTTTGTTCTCCTCAGAAATGATGGGAATCTCAGGATAGCTTCCCCGCAAGAACTCCATCAGAACGGCATTGCCCTTCTGATCGGCCTCGGTCAGGGGCGAGTCGTCACCTTTGTATTCGACCTCAAAGTCACGCGCGTAGACCTCAAGAATCACCTCCCCCGCTTGCCGGGTGGCGGCGAGGAGCTCGGGCAAAGAAATGCCGTGGGCAGTGGAAATCATAAAAACAAATTTTTAGTGGCTATCGCAGAACTCTTCGAAACGGCTCAAGCCTTCTGCCAACACATCGAGGGTGGTGCAGTAGCTCAAGCGAACGGAGGCATCGTGGCCAAAGGCAATGCCAGGAACCATCGCGACCTTGTAGCGGTTGAGCAGCTTGTCGCAGAGATTCTGGGACTTGAGACCCATGTCGGTGCAATCGACGAAGTAGTAGAAAGCGCCCTCGGGCTCGACGAACGAGATGTTGGAAATGCTCTTGAGACGACCGGCTACAAATTGACGGCGAACATCATATTCTTGGCGCATGTCTTCGATGAAGTCCTGAGGACCTTCCAAAGCGGCCAAAGCTCCGTATTGAGCGAAGGTGGTCGCATTGGAGGTGGTATGCCCTTGGATCTTGGAAAGAGCCTGCGCGATAGCAGCATTGGCGGTCGCGGTGTAACCGAGGCGCCATCCAGTCATGGAATAGGCTTTGGAGAATCCACCCACAACGACGGACAACTGCGACAACTCTTCGCTGATGGAAGCGATGCTCACATGCTTCTTGTCGCCATAAACGAGCTTCTCATAAATCTCGTCGGACATGATGATAATGTCCTCATAGGAAGCAATTTCGCCAATCGCCTTGAGCTCGTCTTCGGTGTAAATCGTTCCGGTCGGATTGCCGGGAGAATTGAGGATAATCATCTTGGTGGCCGGGGTCATGGCCTCCTCGAATTGTTCGGCGGTGATTTTCCAGCCGTTGGCAGCAGAAGTCTCGATCATCACGGGCACTCCGCCAGCCAGACGGACCATCTCGGGGTAGCTTACCCAGTAGGGAGAAGGGATGATGACCTCGTCCCCCTCTTCGACCACTGCGAGAATGGCATTGAAGCACGCTTGCTTGCCGCCGCTAGTGACGCAGACGCCCTTGGTTTCGACTTCGATCTGATTCTCGGTCAGGAGCTTCTTGGCAATTGCCTCGCGGAGCTCGGGGATACCAGCAGCAGGAGTGTATTTGGTCTTCCCGTCCTGTAGGGCGGTGATTGCCGCGGCCTTGATGTGATTGGGAGTGTCCATCTCCGGCTCGCCACCTGCGAGGCCGTATACTTCTTCTCCTTGGGCAATCAAAGCTTTCGCCTGATTGGTGACCGCCAAAGTCACCGAAGGGGTGACCGCCTGTACTCGTTTTGAAAGACTATCCATGTTCTGCCAGTTGCCCAAAAAGGGTCGCTAAAGGTTCACTCCATCCGGGGAGTCGCCTGCTTGTCAGAACGCGTCCGTATGGAGCGCCGCTCTTCTGAACGGGAGACCGAAATCTTGCAAGACAAATGGGGAAAATCCAGGCGAGAAGTTGCGCATTCTTTTCTAAATCCCACCCGAAAAGCCACCCAACAGAACCACCCCGGTTTCCGCACCCGAAGTAGCTGCGGCCGTGCCAACCCCTACCCCCGCGTAGTTGCCCTCGAGCCAGGCCCGCTGCACCGGATTCTTTTTCCAATGCTCTAACAAGCGGCTCCCATAGTCCTCCCCGCCCTGCACCTTACCTGCCAAAGTCAGCATCCGCTCATAGCCAGTTTCCTGTCGGTGGTCCACATAGCCTCCCCCGGTAGTGACCCGTCGCAAGGCATCCTTGTGAGCCAGGTCGGTGAGGTCTGCGGAGGGCTCGAGCGCGCTTTTTCCCAATTCTTTGCGATACTGGTTGATAGCCGTGAGAAGGCTCTGCTCGGAGGCCCCCAGCCGTGCAACCGGAACCGTTTTCGTTCCACAGGAGGTCAAAAGAAACGCGAGGGAAAGCATCCCGAGAGAGAACAATATTTTCATTTCCACCAAACTAGGAATCCCCGGCCAGGATCACAAGTTCTCTCTTCGAAGCGCCTTCATCCTCTCAAAGAGAAAGCAGCCCATGCACCGGAGAAACAGGCTTCGCAGGAATACGGGAAAGGCGCTCTATGCCGCATTTTTCGAAAAAGGAAACTATCTCCCTCCGGCGGATGCTCTACCCTCTCCCCAGCTTCATGCGAAACCTCAAGTCCATCCTACTCACCGGCGGAGCTGGCTTCGTCGGCTCCAGCCTGGCCCGCCACCTCTTGAAAGAAAGCGAACTCGAGAATCTCGTCATCCTCGACAAGCTGACCTACGCTGGGCGCCGCGACAACCTGATGCTACCGGAGCAAGATCCACGTTGTCACTTCGTGCAAGGCGACGTCTGCGATGCGGAGCTGGTCAAGCGGCTCTTTGCGGAGCACTCCTTTACCGGAATTCTGCATTTGGCAGCGGAGTCCCATGTGGATCGCTCGATTGAGAGGGCCGGCGATTTTGTCCAGACCAATGTCCTGGGCACTTCCGTTCTACTGGACGCTGCCCGCGAGCATGGCACCCCGCTGCTACACTGCTCCACTGACGAGGTCTACGGCCCCATCCCATCACCAGAAAAGGCAAAGGAAGATCACCCTCTCCATCCCAGCTCACCCTACGCGGCCTCCAAGGCATCGGCCGACTTACTTTGTCTGGCAGCCCACCGCACCCACGGCACCGAGGTCGTCATTACCCGCTGCACGAACAACTACGGACCTCGCCAGCACCCCGAAAAGCTCGTCCCCCTTCTGATCCAAAGAGCTCTGCGAGACGAGAAGCTGCCCATCTATGGCAACGGTCTTCAGATCCGGGATTGGATCCACGTCGATGACCATTGCATGGGTCTCATCGCGGCGTGGCGGCGCGGCAAAAGCGGCCAGATCTATCACTTCGCAGGCCACCGCGAACGCACCAACCTCGGGATGGCGCGTTCGATTCTGGATGCTCTCCGCAAGCCCCACACCCTCATCGAGCATGTGGGCGACAGACCCGGGCACGACGAGCGCTACGCACTGGACACAGAAAAGTCGATGATGTGGTTTGGTTGGCAACCCACCATCGACTTTCGAGAAGCTTTTCCCGAAACCGTTCGCGCTCTGTCGGTTGACCTGCGCGACGATTCCTCGCTTTGACTTAAAAATTAATTCTACTCGGACAGGCTGTTGAAGGAGCCGCGGAGCTTGAGACCACTGGCGATATTAATCTCCACCGAATCAAGAATCTCGGTTCCAAAAGGAGTCTCTGATAGAACCTCCAGAGTCCAAGGCCCTTCGTCAGTGAAGTATTGTTGCAAATCACGGAAAACAAGCTCGCCTACCGCCCGGGGAATGACATCGTCGACAACCAGGTGAGCCTCGGTGACGTCGGTTCCCACTTTACCCGGCTTGGATTCGCCTTTGTAAACCTGCACCCAGGTGGTGCTGTCCGGATAGAGATTGGTCAGAGCAACTCGAACCTCGGGAATGCTGCTGTAGCTTCCTTGGTCGGTCAAACCAGTGATCGTCCCTTTGGACATTGGCCAGACTTGAATCTGCGCTTCGTCGAGCAACATTTGGGCTACTTGTCCATCAGGCAAAGCGTAGAGACGGAAGGTCTCCACCCCTGCATCCGAATAGACATCATTTCCAGGAATGTTCGCGACATTGAACTTCAGGTTCTTTTTGCCGTTCTTAGTGATCATTCGCTGATCAAAGTCCACTGCGGGAAGAAGATTCTCGAAAAGGCCCTGAACGATTGAACCAATCATGCTGAGCAGTCCTTCATTCGTAATGGGCTCGTAGGCCGCCACGTCATGGTCAAGAAGCACTTGCCGAGCCGCTTCGGGAGCATCATTGCCACTCACCAAGCCATCGACTGTGTATCTAACCTTGAAACCCTGATCGATCCGAGTCCGTGGAATAGGCCCGTTGTAAGGGTCATCGGTTCGGATTTTGAGCGTTCCTTCCGGCATATAGGCGCCGACTACTTCGGAATCAACCAAAGTCTCTTCCATCCCGGAATCAGCGTATTTGATGGCCCAGAGGAAGAATTCAGACCCGCCTTCGGGCACCGCGGCAACCGAAACGCCTTCACCCTTGGCGTCGACGTAGGTTTGAAAAGTACCGCTACCATCCAGCTGCTTCTGCACCAGGGAGGTCATCCACAAATCAGCGGACGCCAAATTGGTAGCGGAGAAGAGCAGCCCGCACAACAAGGGTGCCGGGCTGAAACTGAAAAATGATTTCATTCTTTTGATTCTAAAAGTTTTTGAATTTTCGGGAGACTGACCGGCTCGCCATTGAGGGAGGTCAAGGTGGTGTATCCACTCTTTTCGGCGGCTTCGATCCTCGTCAACAAGGGGTCGAGCGACTCTTTGCCCGTCCACTGGTTGTCCGTGACGGGAAGCAGTCGCAAACCACCCCGATGCCGCTGAAGGAAATCACTCCAATTCAGAAGCTTGGCTCCCTTTGGCGCGACACTTTCGACTGCGACAGCACGCCCGGTTGCAATCACCGCTCCTTTCGGAACCAGTGTGAACCCATGCGGCCCCACCAGGAATTCAGAACTTGCAAGCAGGCTGGGCTTCTTGACGTCAATCTTAACTTCTCCTTCAACTTGGGCTGCGCCCGAGTCTTCGTAGACAGATTGAAGCTGGCGACGCTGAGCCTCGATTTCGGCACCAGTGGCCGCTTTGGTAATCTCCGCGGACATGAGGGATGCCGAGGCGAGGAAGCTAAAGGCAAGAAACTTGCCTTGGGGAATGAGCGTGACAGTATTCATTGTTTCGGAAGACTATAATATCATGACACAATTAGATTAACCAGAAATTAATCGTCGTCGTCATCGTCGTCCTCATCATCAAGCTCCTCAGTCTCCTTGAAGGTCATGAGAATCACGAGGTCCTGGTAGTCAGCGCCAGCTGCAGCCGAATCTTTGTTCAGGTCAACCAAGATGATTACGTCGCGAGTTCCGATGCTGATATTCTCGCCATTGGAGGTGAGGTAAGGCTTCAAGAAAGTCTTCGCCGAAGTCTGGTTGGGCTGCTCGGGAGTGAACTGGGGTGCAGGGTCTCCGTTCTTAAGAATCAGAATTCCACCGTGACCAGTTCCCATCATGCGCCAGTCATTCCAAGTGCGCTTATACCAAGGAGTGCTTGCGATAGCGTAGACACAACCGCGGAAACCGAAGTTGAGCTCGATGTCTTCATCAACGTTACGATTCTTCAGAATCTTCTGTGGGTTGATCGTGTCGCCGGTGCCGACGAAGAACGGAGTCGCAATCGCTTCGTCCGAGAACTTCGACCAGCTCTCCTGCCAACCATACTGACCGTAGGAGTTGGCGTAACCCGCGCCGAGAAGGCGAACGGTCACATTGGTTTCAACGCGAGTGGTTACAGTATCGTCCTCGGGATCGATTTCGATGATTTCGTCGATGATCTCGGGCTGGGGGTAATTTACTTCCCAAGTGAGACCGACTTTACTGGAAGCCCTCACAAGGAGAGAAGAAGCATCAAGAAAGCCGGTAGGCTGACTGCTTCCCTGTGCCATTGCTCCGAACAGGAGAAGCGACGCGCAAACGGTGTTAATTAGTGTTTTCATATTAGGTGGGGTAGGAACGCCGACTTTGTAAAAACACCCGCACTTTTCCTCAACCTCATTTTATAAAAATTAAAAAACAACTTCGCAAGAATTCGTAACCCCTTGAATATTAAGGCTAAAATACTCAAAGATTTTAAAATTTAATCAAACTTAATAATTAAGTTAAATTTAAGAACATGCAGCAAATCAGGTTTTCCGTGCTATTTGAGGACCTAATTGTTTCTAAAAACCCAGCTATAAACCCTTATTTTCATAAGACTAATAACCAACAAAACTGCGAACCAAGGCTTGGTAGATTTGTTCTTCGGGGTCTGAAAAAAGAATTAGAGCGCGCTCAGTGCCGTTTTTCCATTGAAAATCAAGGCATCATGACACCTCGAGGCAATGGTCCTGCCACTTCGAAAAGGACGGGTAGCTCCTTCTGAATCAGCGAGGACAGGAGATCTCACTTATCGATTTGCCGCCACGCCCGCATCAGCAAATAGGGACAAATGGCCCGGTGGAGGCGTTCAAACCTGATAACTACGCTGTTTTCCTCTGCCGAGAGCGCCAATCTCGGTGGTTTTTATAAAATGGATCTTTGGTCACAGCCTTGCCCCGCCCTATCGCTAGGAGCTCAATCGCGCGACCTTCCAGAGTCCGTCAGAGGCTTTTTGATAACGCAGACGGTCGTGAAGCCGTGATTCTCTCCCTTGCCAGAACTCCAGCGAGACAGGCTCCAGGAGATAACCTCCCCAGAATTCAGGCAGTGGCACCACGGAATCTTCGGGGAACTGGGTCCGGAGCAGATCTTCCCTTTCCTCAAGGTAACAACGGCTCGGGATTTCACCTGATTGAACCTCGGAGACCCAAGCTCCAATTTGTGATGCGTAGGGACGGCTGCGGAAGTAGAGTTCGCTCTCCTCGCGGGAAATCTTGCGAACTCGGCCCTGGATATTGACCTGCCGCTCTAGCTCTTTCCAAAGAAAGGAGACTGCCGCGTTCCCAGTTTCAGCCAGATCGCGGCCCTTTTGGGAACGATAATTGGTGAAGAAACGAAAGCCCCGCTCATCCAGTCCCTTCAGCAATACCGTTCTGATGGAAGGAAGCCCATCGGCGGAAACCGTTGCGAGGGACATGGCATTGGGCTCGAGCAGACCTGCCGCAACCGACTCTTCCATCCAAATCCGGAACTGGGCGATGGGATCAGGGAGGAGGTCCTCGCGGTCAATCCCGCCCCTGGTATAATTCTGCCGAAGAGCTGCGATATCGGTTTCCTCGCGATTCATGCCCTCAAAAAAGACTCTTCCCCGCGGTTCGCAAGTTTTTCCTGCGCTTACTGGAGAGCCTGCACAAAGAGTTCCCCCATCTCCCGCAGCTCCTCTTCCGAACTTGCCAGCGGAGGCATCCAAACCACGGTGTCGAGAATTGGTCGGGTCAGTAGCCCCAAGCCTCGCAATCGCAGGCATGCTTCTTTCCCCTTCGCGCCCTGACGGTCTCCCACCAATTCCACCCCCGCCACCATTCCACAGCGTCGGGTTTCCTTCACCAGGGATAGCTCGTCGAGCTGGGCCAGCGTCTCCCCCATCACTTCCGCCCCCTTGCGAATGCGCTCCAAGAAGCTCTGGTGTTCACACAGGTCCAGACTCGCCAGCGCCACCGCGCAGCCCAGTGGATTGGCCGTGTAACTGTGCCCATAATAGAAAGTCCGCCCCGGCCCCTTGAAATCCTCATAGATTTCAGCCGTGGTGAGAGTGGCAGCCAAGGGCAGGCATCCTCCGGTCAGTCCTTTCGCAAGGCACAGGTAGTCCGGCCGGACTTCTTCCCTCTGACAGGCGAAAAGCTCTCCCGTGCGGCCGAAGCCAGTCATGACCTCATCAAGAATGAGATGAACACCCGTTCGGCCGCACCACTCCCTGAGTTTGCGCAGCATCCCCGGAGGCCAAGGCCGCATCTCGTTCACTCCCTGAATCAGCGGCTCAATCACCACGGCCGCAATTCGCTCCGGATCGAGCGCCTCCAGCTCAACCAAATCGCGGGCTAGGGTCAAATCCGGTCCCATCCCGGCGATGCTAGCAAAGAAGCGGCCGACCCCGCCCAGACTCGCTGCACCCAGAGTGTCGCCATGATACCCGTTCTCGAAAGCGACAAAGCCACGTCTACCTGTCTCTCCCCGCTGATAACGCCACTGCAGCTCCATTCGCAGGGCCGCCTCAATTGCCGTGCTGCCATTATCCGAGAAGAAACACCGGTCCATCCCTGCTGCGCCACACAACCGTCTCCCCAGCTCACTGGCCGGAGCATTGGCCAGCCCCAGATATGAACTGTGGCAAAGTTCCTCGGACTGCTTCTGAATTGCAGCGACTAGAGCAGGATGACTGTGGCCATGAATATTGGTCCAAATACTGGAATTGCCGTCGAAATACCGCTTTCCCTCAGAATCGTAGAGATAGACCCCTTTTCCTCTCACTATGACCGGAACCTCGGACTGCTCCCACTGTGATTGGTCGGTAAAGGGGTGCCAGCCGAAGTCCCAATCGGCCTCCAGCCACTGGCGAGTCTCACTGTTCATCGAACGCGTTCCTACTTGGGCTCCACGGAATCCCGTCCCAAGAGCTTGTCCACCCCGGCCACCAACTTCCAGCCACAGCGGCCGCGCTGGTATTTGTTAAAGACGACGTCGCGCAGCTTTTCCAAGAGCTCCTCCGGAATCGGGTCGTAGCGAGTCCACTCATCGTCGCCCTTGCGCTGACTCGCCATGGTCCAGCGGCCGCCATGATGGGTCGCCTTGTAAAAGGTCAGCCCTTCCTCATCTTTTTCCCGCCAAGTGTGATCACGCATGGCGCGACCATCGCCAATCTCCCCCCTGCGGGCAAGTGCGGATGCTGGTCAACACCGTCCTCAGGCCAGTTGCTCCCCGACCCGGCTTTGCCTCACCACTGTCGCCACCAATTGCCGCAATTCCTCCAAATACTCTCCCTTTTCATTCTCCCCCAAGATGGGAAGGTGGAGAAAGACACTGGGAATGCCGGTTCCCAGACTGTGGAAAAACGTTGCGTTGCAAAGATAGAGTCCCGCGTCCTCCGACTCCCGGATTGGCCACCTGGATTGCGGAAAATCGGACGGATGGAATGGAAACGAGCTCCTGCGCTCCTCCGGACCTTCCGGATCCAGTTTGAGCGATAGCGGCGGCCTTCCCTCTTCGTCGGGGCCAGCCGCCTCATTGACAGCCAGACGCTCGAAGCGGGACCAGTCTGCGGAGCCTTCGCCCAGGCTCAGAATCAAATCCGGACGGCAACGTTTCACCGCCGACTGCAGCCGCTCCTGGTGACCATGCCACAAAACAGGCAAAATCTCGACCTCGACGGCCTCCCCATCAATCCTTTCCTCCCGAAAGCTCTCCGCAATCAGCTGGGAACCGTTCTCGCTCCTTCCCCGAAAGGGAAGGAAACCCGTCATCAAGATCATATCATTGGCTAGCGGGTTATTCCCTCTTGAAGGCTTCCAATCTCACTCCGCCGGCACCATGCCTGCCTCCGCGCGGAGCTGCCCGAGCAATTCCTGCAGCTCCTTTGCGGGAATCGCGTAAGAACACTCGCGGCTCACATAAGCGATATTCATTCCGACGCACTTGCCATCCAAGGTCAGGAGAGGACCTCCCGTAGTGCGATCCGCCAATGAGGTATCGTGCTGCAGAATGCGGGGAAAATTCGTGCGACGCTCGGAGAACTTGCCGCTCATCATATCGTTGCGGGTGAATTGCTCGGGAAAAACAATCTGGCGTTCGCGTAGCTCCACTTCGAATTCCAATTCTTCGAAGCTCGGCTCGAACTCCGCCAAGTGGGCGAAAGGGTCTTCCACCTCCAGAGGCTTTTCCTGCTTGGCTTCTCGCCGAACTAAAATCTTGATCATCTCCCCTGGCTTGCGCCCTCTGAGCAACTCCGCCACTTCCTCGTTTTTCGCGACCGCTTCCCCTTCGATGGAGAGAATCTGATCGCCTTTCTCCATTCCAGCATCCTTTGCTCCGCTTTGTGGACTGATTCCACCCACTTTCACTTCCCCCTCTACAGAGCCATCCATCTGAATCCCCAGAACCGCCAACTGGCCTTCACCCACTTCACGGGCGTTCGCCGCAATGACCCCCATCTGAGCACGCCGCTTGAGATTCGAAGTCGCCCCATTGGACAAGACAATCGAGCCGTGTCCGGGCTCGCTTTCCGAGAATTCAATCGCGGTCAGCCCCTCGGCATCAACCTTCAGTAGACTCACGTCCCAATCCGCACTCGTGGCCAAGACCTCCACCTCGCTGTATTTTTTCCTCCCAATCCGAAGTGAAAGGGTCTCCAGCGCGGGCAGCTCGCTTGCTTTCACCAGCACTTGCCCATCGGAGCTCACCACCACGCCGTAGCCGTCCTTCTTCCAATCATCGTAGACCACCGCACTGCTGGCTTGGAAAATCTCCGTCAATTCATCGTAAGCTGCCCGCACGCGGGTGCCTTCCTTACGGAACTCACTCTCCAAGCTCTGCCCAGCCACGATTGGGGCGAACAGCATCGCCCCCATGCCACAAAGTATCAATTTACTCACGTCCACCTAATTTCAATTCCACAGTTTGCTCCTCATCATCCCGGCGATAGGTCAGCGAAATGACATCCCCTTCTGATTTTTCCTTCAAAAGACCTTGAAGACCTTCGACATCCTCGAAGCCCTCCTCGCCAACCTTCAACAAGATATCGCCTTTTTGCAAACCAGCCTTCTCGGCCGCTTCGTCTGCCATCACTTCTGCGATGGACACTTCGCCTGACTCCTCGTCTTTCTCCAACTGAACTCCCAGATATCCCGGCAAACGCGTCGCAAACGGACCGTCTCCGACGAACTCTTCATTCAGCATTCGATCCCAGTTTTCGACGAAATCACTCATTGGCACGTGCAGGTTCTCGAGCTTCACCTTGCCAACCCGGCTGTGAATCCCGATCAGGCGCCCCTGCAAGTCGAAGAGAGGACCGCCCGAGTCACCTCCGATCAAGGTGCCGTCAGTCTGCCAAGTTCTTTGCGCCATCCGCACCACCCGACCGAGTCGAACAACGACCCCGCGCTCAAGGTCGAAGCCGCCGGAATGTCCCAGTGCCATCACCCAATCGCCTAACATCGTTTCATTCTCGCGATCCACTTCCACGTAGGGAAAGGGCCCCTCCCCCTCGATTTGGGCCATCGCGGCGTCGGTATTTGAAATCAGGCCCAAAGTCCGCACCGGATAACGCGTGCCGTCCTCCATCACCGCCTCGATGGTGCGGTTCACTCCTCCGCTCACGTGCGCTGCGGTAAGAATCAATCCATCGGGACTGACGATCACCCCACTTCCAGAACCCTTTTCCTCACCTAATTCCAGGCAAACCGTAGCGGCGCGAGTGGATGGAAGGACCGATTTGAGGGCAGTCTCGATATTGACCAGATCCTCCACCGACTCAGGAGCGTCCAAGTCATTGAAATAATGGCGGTCCGCCCCAGATACGGAGAGACTTCCGAACCCGAACAGTGTGCCAAGCATGGCCAGGGACCCTAAATACTTCATATTAATAGACCAATCTACGCAGATTTCAGACCGATTCAATCGACAAGCTTGGAAATTTTGCCCTCATCCCTTGGCTTCTTCACCTTGTAAATGAAGAGGCCCAGCCGAAAACCAAGCTCGATTCGCCCCCCTCAAAACAAATCCCGCGGGACTCGAAAGACTCGTTATTTGACAGTTCGCTCTCCCACGCGAGGGGTACTACGTCAGATGAGGAGCCAAGAACCCCACTGACATCCCCTGGTCCTCTCGGGAATCGAGAGGTCAAAACTCAAACAATTAACCAACCCTACAAAACAATGCCCCAGACCCAAACTCAGAAGCTAGATACCGGAGCTCCCTTCCCCGAGCTCGCTCTCACCCTGACCGATGGAAGCACCTTGGCCGTTCCCACCGGCAACTGGACACTCTTTTTGCTCTATCGCGGAAACTGGTGACCATTCTGTCGTCAGCAGTTGGCTGACTATCAGGAACACCTAGCGGAGTTTTCCAAACGGGGCATCGACGTCATCGCTGCTTCCTCGGAAACGAAGGAAGAAGCGGAAGAGACCATCGCCAAACTCGGGTTGAGCTATCCCGTGGCCTACGGGATCGATCCGGCGGCATTCGCCGAACTCACCGGAGCCTTTTTCGCCGATGACGACGACGACCGCTACCTTCACGCCACCGGCTTTATTTTGAGGCCGGACCAGACAGTTGATATCGCAGTCTACAGCACAGGCGCCATCGGACGACTGGAGGTCGAGGATTCACTCAACCTCATGAAATTCCGCCTCAAAGAATAACCCTTACCCAGGCTGCCACCGGGGGGAGGCAGCCTCAGCGGGAACTCCGTCTGACGACGCTTAAGCGACTGCAGCCTGCTCTTGAAAGCTGAAGGTCTCGCGCGCGTCGGCGACATGTCCTTCGATTGCCGCTGCCGCCACCATCACTGGCGACATCAAAATCGTCCGACCTACCGGCGAGCCCTGACGGCCTTTAAAGTTTCGGTTGCTGGAAGAAGCGCAGAGCTGGTCCCCGACCAACTTGTCGGGGTTCATTGCAAGGCACATCGAGCACCCGGCTTCCCGCCACTCGAATCCAGCCTCTTCGAAGATCTTATCGATTCCTTCCTGCTTACAGAGAACTGCCGTGATCTGCGAACCAGGGACTGCGATCGCCTTGACCCCGGCAGCGACCTTGCGGCCCTTAAGATACTTGGCCGCCTCGCGAAAATCAGAAAGGCGCCCGTTGGTGCAGGAACCCATGAAGGCGACATCAATCTTGGTGCCTTTGATGGGAGAACCTGGCTCGAGCTTCATGTAATCGAGCGCTTCCGCAGTCTCGCCATTGCGATCCGGAACATTCTCAGACACGAAAAGAGCGTGGTCGGGCGAAATCCCCCATGTCACCGTTGGCGCGATGTCGGCAGCATCGATTACAACGAGGTCGTCATACTCGGCATCGGGGTCGGAAGCGAAGGACTTCCAGCGGGCCACAGCCTCGTCCCATTGGTCCTCACTCGGTGCGTAGGGCTTGCCTTTGAGGAACTCGAAGGTTTTTTCATCCGGATTCACATAGCCACAGCGAGCTCCCCCTTCGATCGCCATGTTGCAGACCGTCATGCGCTCCTCCATCGTGAAGTTGTCGAAAGTCGAACCAGCGTATTCGTAGGCATACCCAATCCCACCCTTGGCTCCGAGAAGCTTGATGATGTGAAGAGTGACGTCCTTGGCGTAAACCCCCGGAGGCAACTCCCCATTGACCTCAATGCGCCGCACCTTGAGGGATTCCATGGCCAAAGTCTGGGTCGCGAGCACGTCACGCACCTGAGTGGTTCCGATTCCAAAAGCAATCGCGCCGAAGGCACCATGAGTTGCAGTGTGAGAGTCTCCGCAGGCAATGGTCGTTCCCGGTTGGGTGATTCCCTGTTCGGGTCCCACCACGTGCACGATGCCCTGTTTGCCGGACTTGAGGTCGAAGTAAGTCACGCCAAAATCATCGCAGTTGGAGCGAATGGCGTTGATCATGTCAGCGGCCAACGGGTCGGCGGGCTGGTCCTGATTCTCGGTCGGGACGATGTGATCGATGGTTGCGAAGGTCCGCTGAGGATATTTCACCTTCAGATTGAGGTCACGGAGCATTCCAAAGGCTTGCGGAGAGGTCACCTCGTGAATGAGGTGGGTGCCAATGAACAACTGAGTCCGTCCGTCACCCAACTTGCCCACGGTGTGAGCATCCCAAACTTTTTGATACAAGGTTTTCGCCATCTTCTTCGAACCGCTTCACGCGGGGGCGGGACTGTGTACGACTGGGACGGAATATTCAAGTTCTCCCTCGCGGGAAGTCGGTTTTCCTTACTGTAATGGGCCGGAGACTATTCTTTGGGACAAATTCCGCTTCGATTTGACAGCAGAGATTCAGGCAGACAGGATAGCTTACCATGATTGCTCGTTCGCTTTTCATTCTTCTGGCTAGCTCCTCCCTCTCGTTCGGTGCCCTGTCGGCAGTTTACGTCTTCGGCGACAGCCTCTCCGATGTTGGCAATGCGCGCTTCATCTCCGAAGCCGTGCCCATCATCCCTGAGCAACCGGCCCGCTACTCCAATGGGCCAGTCTGGAACGAGCGCCTGGGCGTGCCGATGATTCCCTCCTTGGAAGGCGGCACCAACTACGCCGTCGGTGGAGCGCAGACTGATCGCGGACTGATTCCTCTCACCGGTCTTCCCAACCAGCTTTCCCAATTCGAGGTGAATCTCGCAGGGGCCGCCGCCGACCCGGACGCGCTCTACGTTCTCTTCTTCGGCGGGAATGACATCGCCCGGATCTCAACCGAGGCCCCCGCCAGCGCGCTCCCCTCCATCCTCGGAGGAGTGAACAATCTGGTCCAAGCCGTGAATACCTTGCAGGGTCTGGGTGCGGAACGGATTCTGGTGGCCAATGCTCCTGACGTGAGCCTCACCCCCCTCATTATCAATAACTTTGCAGGCAATGCGGCCGCGCTCAACGCCGTCTCGAGTTTGACGGACATTTGGAACACCGGCTTGGCTACCGCGCTCAGCAACTTGAATGACCCCAACGTCCAACTGCTGGATATCAACACCCCGTTCCTGGATCGCTTCAACAATCCGAGCGGCTACGGACTCACCAACCTCACGGATCCCGCGGAGTCTGTCCCGGGAGCGGACCCGGATGAATACTTTTTCTGGGATGAATTTCACCCCACCGAATCCGCGCATCAGGCCATCGCAGATGAGGTCCTGGCCTTGACCGCGGTTCCAGAGCCGAGCTCCGTTCTCCTCATTGCCAGCAGCGGCCTGTTCCTCCTCGTGCGACGTCGCTAGTCGACCAGAATCTCCGCGATATGGACCGCGTGGTCGCCGATTCGCTCGAGAGACCGCGCTACAAACATGAGATGAATGAGCTCCTTGTAGTGCTCCGGGCTATCCTCAATCGCTGAAGTGTAGGTCTTGCGCGCCTTTTTGTAGAGCTTGTCGATCTCGTTATCCTCCTCACTCAGCTCGGACACCGCTTCGGGATTGTTGTCGCTATAAGCCACGATGGATTGGCCCAGAGCTTGGTCAGCCCGCAAATAGAGAGGTTCCAGCAAATTGACCTCCACCACCTCGGCAATGGCCAGGATCTTGGGAGTTCGTTTCGCAATTTTCACCACATGGCTCGCGATTCTGTCCAGATTGGCCGCCACCTTCATGGAGTGAAGGACAAAGCGCAAGTCCGAGGCCACCGGCTGGAAACGGACGATGAGATTCATGGCATCCTCGTCGATGCGAGTCGCCAGCGAAATCATATCATCCTGCACAGAGAGAACCTGCGCCACCTGATCCAATTCCCGCTTCAACAAGGCATTGATGGAAATACTCAAATTGGATCGGCAGAGAACTCCGAGTTCCAGGACGTCTTCCTTTAAGCCGGTGAGGGCTTCGTCGAAGCTAGCTAAAATATGTTTTCCGGGCATGGGCTTAAAAAAAGAATTTATCTAAGGGGGTTAATACACAGGCGAGGCTTTCACTATAACATGGCTTGCCAACCGCGAAACCATTTATCCGAAGCGACCACTGATGTAGTCCTCGGTCTGCTTCTGGCTCGGAGTGCTGAAGAGAGTCTTCGTGGTATCGTATTCAATGAGCTTACCGAGATAGAAGAAGGCCGTGTTGTCCGAGATTCGGGATGCCTGTTGCATACTATGGGTCACGATCACGATGGTATATTTCTCCCGTAATTCCATGATGAGCTCTTCCACTTTGGCCGTGGCGATTGGGTCCAGAGCAGAACAGGGTTCATCCATCAGGATCACGTGAGGTTGCACCGCGATCGCTCGCGCAATACAAAGACGTTGCTGCTGTCCACCAGAGAGACCAAACGCGCTGGAGTTCAGCCTGTCCTTCACCTCGTCCCACAGCGCCGCCCCTTTCAGGCTTCTCTCAACGATGGCATCCAGCTCCTTTTTATCCCGCACGCCTTGGATGCGAGGTCCATAGGAGACGTTTTCGTAAATGGATTTGGGAAAGGGATTATACTTCTGAAAGACCATCCCCACCTGCTTGCGCAATTCAATCACGTCGACCTCGGGAGCATGAATATCCTGCCCCATAATATTGATCGACCCACTGGTAATTCTGGCGCTATCGATGAGGTCGTTCATGCGATTGAAGCAACGCAGGAAGGTTGACTTACCGCAGCCAGACGGTCCGATAAAGGCGGTCACCTGTTTTTCGGGGATATCGAGGGAGATGTGGTCCAGGGTGTTGGTTTTGCCGTTGTCGTAGCTGAAGCTGACGTCATTGCATTCGATCATGGTCTTCCCCTTGATCCGACCGATCACCGGCTCGTCCGGAGTTTCTTTTCCCAAAGTGGCGGTTTCTTGATTCATCTCGATTACCATTTCAATTTTTTACGCATCCGGACCCGCAACCATACTGAAAGGCCGGCGAAGGACATCACAAACAACATAAAGACCAACACCGCGCCATCCTGCATCGGGCGCGTGTATTCCGACTGCGGAATACGCGCCGCGACGGTGTAGATGTGATAAGGCAGGGCTTGCACCGATTGCGAAAGAAAATCAAAGAGCCAGCCCAACCCCGAGCGGTTGATGCCCTCCCAAGGCAGGAGGGAACGCTCTGCGAGAGCTGCGGTGAACATGATGGGCGCGGTTTCACCCGCGACCCGCGTAATCCCCAACACCGAGGCCGTCAGGATCCCCGGCATGGCGTAGGGCAGGACTGCGGTGCGAATGGATTCCCACTTCGTGGCCCCCAGCGCAAGGGAAGCCTCCCGGTACCCTTTCGGAACGGCTCGCAGCGATTCTTCGCATGCGGTGATGATAACCGGCAGTACCATGACCGCGAGAGTGAAACCACCCGCCAACATGCAGGTCCCCCAACCCTCGAAGCTGAGATACCAACGACCGTTCCAGACCGCCTTCGAGCGGCTCGAGTTGGCAAGACGAATCGCTTCCTTCACCGGCTCCCCTTTGACGACGAGAATATCACGTTCGATTTGTTGACGCACGGAGGGCTCGGAAAAGGAGGGCCAGAGAGGGACTCGAATCGCATCCCTTACAGCCACCACATTGGTGACCTTGGGCGCGAGAAATACAAAGAGCATCAGGCCGAAGAGACCAAACACAATGGAAGGCACCCCCGCCAGGTTGAGAATGGCAAGACGCACAATATTAAGGAAGGAGCCCTGCTTGGCATACTCGCAGAGATAGACACTGGCCGCGACCCCCACGAACAAAGCCACTACCATGCAAATAATGACTAACAAAGCGGTCCCTACCAAAGGTCCCAATACCCCGCCTGCGGAATAGGAGTGAGTCTCCTCATGAACATCCTTGAGCGCTTCGGGGTTGAGCTTCTTGATGGTAAAAGCAGTCGAAGATGGCATCTCCAAGGCGGCCTTTTCCCCTAACGCAAAGCTCATGCGGGAATCGATAACCGTAACGGGCTTGGGGTTCTGCAGAGTGACCCCGGGAGCTTCCGCTTGGAACGAGGTGAACTCAGGAGTGTCCATTACGCCGGCCTGCTTCTTTTTGACCTCAATGGTGACTTCGCCATTCTCGTGCTTTTCCAAGAATTTGAATTTCGCTCCCGTGACAACTTCCAAGTCGCGAACCAAGCCTACCTTCAAACGATAATTCCCCTCGGGAACCACGAACGAAGTGCGTGCCCGCTCCACTCCCAGTTCTTGGACGTCCTTGAAATTAGTTTGGGGATTGGAACGCTCAAGCCGGGAAAAGTCTTCCGTGGGGACTTGCAGTGTCTTCCCCGCCCCTACCTTCAAGACGAAGAGAGTTTCCGGACTTTCGGTCAGGAAGCTGGAACCATATTTCATCAGGACGGGCACTCCCCGCACCGCGATGGTGCCAAAGATGATGCCCGCGATGAGGAGGACAAACCAGGTTGAAGACCACAGAACAAGCCGCTGAAAGAACTCAACCTTTCGGAGAGAACTTTTGTGCGCCAAAAAGGGATTGGAGGCGTCCGGGTTCCGGGCGGTATCGGGTTCTTCCGTCATGACTTGTTTCCGTAGCGTTTGAGGACCTGCTGAGCGATCGAGTTGAGAACGAGAGAGATGGTGAAAAGCACCATCCCAACCATAAAGAGCGCCCGCCAATGCAAGGACCCCTGCTCCACCTCACCGGTCTCCTGCGCGATGATTCCTGTCATGGTGTGGGTGGGTTGGGTGAGAATGCCGAGCCCTTCCGAGAATTCGGGCATCGCGATCTTGTTACCAGCCACCAGCAGGACGACCATTGTCTCTCCGATAATGCGGCCAAATCCGAGAAGAACGGCCGCGACAATGCCAGACAAGGCAGTGGGCACAATCACCTTGAGAATGGTCTGCAAGCGGGTGCTCCCCAAGGCCAGCGAGGCGTCGCGATAGGCTTTGGGGACATTGTTCAGTGCGTCTTCCGCCAAGGTGAAAATGGTTGGGATGGACATGAAGGCCAGGAGCAACCCGGCGTTGAGCGCGTTGAGACGCTCCTGCATGGGAAAACCGGGAATCCACGAGAGAACCTCCCACTGGCTGACGTCTCGCAAAAAGTCCCCTAGCACCACTATACCGAAGAAGCCCAACACAATGGAGGGAATCGCCTGAATGAACTCGATGGTCGGCTTAATCAGATTCTGCTCGCGAGGTCCGGCGATTTGGTTGACGTAAATCGCAGACGCCACTGAGAACGGAACCGCGATGAAAATGGCAATGAGGGCAATCATGCAAGAACCCGAAAACAATGGCATGAGGCCGTAGACATCGTTCCAGCTCGAATTAGTCACCCACTCGGTCCCGAGGAAAAAGGTCGTGACGGAGTGCCACATGCCAATCTTGTCCTGATGCGACCAAGCAGCCGCTTGCTTCCCGAGATGAGCAAATTGCTTCTCAAACTTTTCCGCCACCTTGGGCAGGTCATCCAGAATCTCGTTCGACTGCTTGGAGGCAACCTTTTGCGGGATGCTTTTCAAAAGGCTCTCCGTCTCCGCAAACAACTGCTTGCGGATCGCCTGATGCTCGTCACGCTTGGCATAGACCGCCTCGGTCATGGCCTCTGGGTTGGGAGCAGATAGATCCACGGCCGCCGCTCGCGCCAACATCTCAGCCTTTTTGGTCGGGTCATCGGTGAGACGTGCTCCATCTTCCAACGCCTTCTTTCGGCGAGGAGCGGTTTGGGCCTTCTCGACCGCACTCCGGTTCTCAGCAGTAATCGTGCGCAACTCGCTCCAAAGATTCTCCAATGGACTCTGCGCTGCTACCAGGCTCTCCACCGCTTCACCAAATTCACCATACTTGGCGGCGGCTGCAGCTTGCTTGGCCGAAATACTCGCTTCCAGCTCAGTCAACCAAGGCGACTCCTCGCCTGAAAGAGTGCGCACCACACTGCGCTTCACTTTGGCAAAATCTTCCGCAGAAGGCTTCACCTCACTGCGCTCCAAATTGTCGAGAAAGACGCCCTCCCCTGCCTTTTGAAGAGCCTCATTATAAGCCGACCTCTTCGCTGCGACATCAGCGAGCGCAACCTCGAGGGCTTCTCCTCCCACGAATTCCAAGACTCCGGCTTTCTCTTCCGCAGCCTTCAATGCGCGACCTTCATCCTCCGCAGCGGAACGAATGATACCCTTGAGTTCCTGGGCCACTTCCAAGAGCGCGAGCTCATCGCCCGCAGCTTCCCTAATCTGTAAATTATAAGCCTGGGTGACCTGAGAGGTGATTTTACGATGCGCCTTCAGTTCGGCATCCATGTAGCCCACATACTCCTGCCCAGTCTCCCGATAGGCGCGAAGCTCCTCCAAGTGGCGGGGAAAAAAGAAAAAGGCCTCTTTGGCCAAGAAGGCCGAAATCAGGACGAGAACGACAATGGCAACCATGGCATTGCCGCCGAAAAAATAGCGAATCAAATCCTGCAGGCCCTTGCCCAGGATATTGAATCCCCCCTTTTTGCGGAAGGCCTTGGCCTCACCATTCACGGTGGTTTTTGACATCGGAGTCTTGAGGTAGTCTGCAGGAAAGCGGGTTGTAAAGAACGGACTGTCAAACAGTGCCCGGCGGCCTCTGAACTGCGTTCAAAAAACTGCCGTATCGATAGGAAAAAAGGAGGCTGGAACACCTCCTTCTGAGATTCGAAATAAGGCATCGGCGCACAATCGCCGATGCCTATCCGGAAACAATTTCGTTACTTGGCGGAAACAAAGCCCACCTTCTCAATCACCTTCTGAGCAGTCTCGTCAGTCTTTGCCCATGTGAGGAATTTACCAATCTCCCCCTCAGGCTGCCCGACCGTGTAGTAGTAGAGCTTGCGGGAAAGAGGATACTCTGCAGGAGAATCCAACCCTTTGCCTTCTACAGTCACGGGAAGAAGTCCGTCGTTCTTGGCGTAGGCGAGTCCGACATAGCCGATTCCGTTGATGTTCTTACCAACCTCGGAAGCGATGGCTTCGTTGCCTGCCATCTTCTGGGTAGATGAACCGTAGTCCCGCTTGTTCATCGCAAGCTCCTGGAAGCTCTTGTAGGTGCCGGAAGAAGTATTGCGAGTGTAGACCGAAATGGCGCCTTTTTTACCGCCCAATTCGCTCCAGTCGGTGATTTCACCAGTGAAAATCCCCTCGATTTGCTTGGTAGTCAGGTCCTTCACAGAGTTGCCCTCGTTCACCACGACCGCAATCATGTCGATACCGGCCACATGCTCGACCAATTCCTTGCCCTTGGCGGTGAAAGAGTCCTTTTCCCCTTCCTTGGCGTCGCGGGAGCTCATCCCAATGTCAGCCGTTCCCTCAAGAAGAGAGGTGAAAGCCGTAGAGGAGCCTTCTGCTGCAATCTCGAAGTCAGTCGCGTTGCCCATTGCTTTGTAAACAGCAGTCAGCTGGGGAACCATCTTGGCGCCCAGAGTGTCCGAGCCTTTGATGACGATTTTCGCTTGTCCCATTGCCACTCCGCTAAAGAGCAAGCCTGCGGCGATAGTTCCGATTACGGTATTCAGTTTCATAGTGTTACTTCTGTTATCCAAACCACTGCCCCTTGTGGAACAGCCGGCTCGAATGCGGCGCTACAATGACCAGCAACGTGCCCATGTCCCCCCCTTTAAAGTGACAAATTTGTAACACAGTTTGGTTGAGGAAAATCGAAATCGTCTGTAATAAGCCCTTCCGGTGACAATTCCGTCACATTCAGAAAAGGTTCATTTTCTGAACCTTACTACCAACAAATAGCCATACTCATGCAAAAACCCATCCCATCTTTGGCGGCCGCGATTGTAACATTCGGCCTCAATCCGTTTGTGACGGCCGGAGAATTCGCTCCCTATTCCGAGCCCCTCGTGGCGGATGCCAGCGAATCCGCTCCAAGCTTCTGTGACGCTTTCTCCAGTATCGGAAAGCTCTATAAAAACCCGGAGAATCCCCTCATCCAGGAATTGACCGTTTTTGGCCGCTTCCAGTATCAAGGAGCTTGGGTAGATGGCAGTGATGTCAACGGAGATGACTTCGAAGACTCCTACGACGAGTTCCGCCGTGTGCGAATCGGAGCCAAGGGAAAGTTTCTGCAGTATTTTGACTTCAAGGCGAACATCAACATCGTCTCCGACGGACGACCTAGCAGTGGAGAGCTGGACTGGGATTACCAGAGCTTCGACGAGGCACTCATCGGCTTTGATATCAAGAAAGCTTTCGGTGTCGACCAACTCGACAAGCTCCACGTGAGCTACGGCCGGCACAAATTCGCAATCTCACACGAGGCGGTGGAATCCTCCAAAAAAATTCTAACTGTGGAGCGTTCAGCCATTTCTAACAAGGTCTATGGTTCCGACCGCCCCACCGGAGTGAAACTGAAGGCGGAAAAAGGACAGTGGAGCGCTCTGTTGGGTGCCTACTCCACCGAGGTCGAAGATGAGTTTGTAGCCGGATGGGGTGAGTCTGTCGCCTATCAGGCCAGCATCGGCTATCAGGTGTCCGATGAGCTGCAGGTGCTCGCTGACTTTGTCTACAACGATGGCGATGTCGGCTCGGCTTCCACCTGGCAATACAAGTGGGCCACCTCCCTGAGTGCGGTTTATGAGTCCGGTCGCTTCGGCTTGGTCACAGACCTCATCTACGGTGACAATGGAACCGCTGGAATGGGACAAACGAATCCGGATCGTCAGGATGAGTTCTGGGGTGTCGTAGTCATCCCCCATTATTGGTTGGTCGAAGACCGTCTGCAGGCGGTTGCCCGTTACCAATACCAGGGATCCGATGCCTCCGAAGGCATTAGACTCAACAGCCGCTATCTTCGTCGCACCGACGATACCGGAGCCGATATCAACGGCGGCCGCGGCGACTCCCATCATAGCATCTATCTCGGCCTGAACTACTATCTCTGCGACCACAATGCGAAGCTGATGGCCGGTGTCGAGTACGATGAACTCAGTACCCCAACTGGCGACGTTGACGCTCTAACTTGGTGGTTGGCCTTCCGCACCTATTTCTAGGTTCGACGCCACCGAATTCGCTTCACCTTCACCAAGAGCCTCCGGAAATTCCGGGGGCTTTTTTTGTAGAAACAAAACCGCTTATTTGCGGCTTCTTTTTTCTTTAGAGACTGAATGAAGGCTGTTAGTTACTCGGCCGCATATGAAACGACAATGCCGACAACGAGAAACAATTTTGGGATGTGGGTCCACATCCAGAGTCAAGCCGATGACCAGCCGTCTGACCGGAGGAATACTCCTAGCGTCGACGGCTTTTTTGTGGGCTGGTGACGCCACCTACGAAGAAGCCCCCGTGGTCAGCCCTGCTCCCGTCGAAACCTCTTCCGGCAGCTTTTGCGATGCCTATAAGAATATCGGCAAACTCTATTCCGACGACACCAACCCCATCATCCAGAGCTTCTCGGTCTTCGGCCGTGTTCACTACCAGTATGGTTACACCGACGGGGTCGACGCCAATGGAGATAACTTCAACTACGACACCGACGAAATCCGTCGCTTCCGAGTTGGCGCCAAGATGGGCTTGCTCAATTACTTCGAACTGAAGGGTCAGGCCGAAATCTTCAATGACCAGGAACCCGTAGGCGGTGACCGCAACTTCGAGTTCAAGCACATGTGGGACCTCACTCTCACCTTCGATGCCAAGGACGCCTTCGGCATCGAAGCAGTTGATGGCCTCAAGTTTGGTTACGGCAAGCGCGAAACCCACACCTCCGCAGAGTGGGACATCTCTTCCAATAGCATCAAGACCGTGGAGCGTTCGGCAATCTCTAACAAGGTCTGGCCTTCCGCTACCGAATTCGACAACGCCACCGGTGGTTGGGTCGACATCAAGTCCGGCAACTTCCGCACCGAGCTTGGAGTTTTTTCCACCACCCAAGACGACTACCTCGCAGGCTGGGACGATGGAATCATGTATTGGGCCAACGCTTGGTACGACATCAGCAGCGTGACCGGAGCGGACATCTCGAAGCTCTACTTCGCAGGTTTCTATCAGGATATCGAAGCCGGTGACGAAGTTCTTGGCGGTGGCATGGAATGGTCCACTTCCCTGTCCCTCACCTATGGTCGCGGACCTTGGCAGTTCATCCTCGAGGGGATCTATGCCGACAATGGCGACCAAGCTGCCGACCGCGATGGCAACGTCTGGGGCGTGGTCTTTCTGCCCAGCATGTTCCTCATCGAGGACAAGCTCGAAGCAGTGGCCCGTTACCAGTATCAAGGTTCATCAGAAGACGAAGGCATCCGCCTGAACAGTCGCTACGCACGCCGCGCCGAAAGCGTGGGTGACGCGGATCTGGATGGAGCACGTGGCGATGCCCACCACTCCTTCTACGCCGGACTCAACTACTACTTCTGCCCCAGCACGAAAGTGATGGCGGGCATCGAGTATGATGACATCGAGTCCAATGGCGACCATGTCTACGAGGGCTGGACGACCTTCCTCGGCTTCCGCACCTATTTCTAGGCCTGTCTCAATCCCCCCTAAAACAGGAAAAAGCCGCCAGTCACCTGGCGGCTTTTTTAAGCCTTATGAACATGAAAACTTACTTCGTGCCGTAGCTCTCCCCCACGTTGGCAAGAAGGAGATTGAGATTGTGCCGGAGAGCGGCAGAGACATCGGACTCGCTCAACTTGGAGCCCTTGAAGCGTCCCCAGAGATCGCCCTTGCTTTTCTCCTCTTTCCCTTCGGCCTTGGCGAATTCGGCATCGAGCTTACTGAAAAGGTTCAGCACCATCTTCATGTGCGTGGTCCGCCAGTCCATAGAACCGACCTCGGCCTCGGTGACCACTTTCTCCTCTTCCCGCAGGACCTGACCGGTGTCGTATTTTTTGCCGTTCATGGTCAGCCGGATTTGCGAAGCGCCGACGTAACCGCTGGGAGTAAAGGTGAGCTCGATATACCCAATCGCGTCCGCGCGAACGGCCGAGATGTGCTCCACCCGCATGGAGACGAAGATTCCTCCGTCCAGATTCTGGGTCACAGTGGGCACGTGGGTACGGTAGGTCTGGCTATCAATGGTGTAGGTGGCGGTCCGATTCTTTTGCCAACCATTGAGGTTGTGGCCCAAGCCCTCGACATCGATACCGAGACCAAAGGCAGAACTCAGACCAGCGAGGCCCAAGGCGAGAGTGATTGCTACTAGTTTCATCGTAATTGAATGTGTTTGTTAGATTTTTTGATTCTTAGAATGCGACCCGACCACCCGTATGCCAAAGCAGACTGGAGGTGTCGCCGTTGGTTTCGTCCTTGAGCAACTTCAGCTCCAGTCCGGTGGAAAGCATCAAGTAGTCCTCCACAAAGTGCCAATCGAGTCCGGCGTAAAAGGAGTGATACTCATCCCCCGAGAGAACGGTCGAGTATCCCAGCAAGGGTTGCGTGCTATCCCCCAAAGCCCCGGGCACCCCGTAACCAACCGAGAGCCCTCCGGCATCATCGGTGTCGGCATAGTTATAGCGCCCAACGAATCGCAACGCGTCTTCCAAGATCCAGTAGCGGCCTGTTAGAGTCATCCCCCATGCGGTGTCGACGTCTCCGTTGGCCACAATGAAGTCTCCCCCGAAGTCAAAGTTCCCGCTGCTCACCTCAATCCCGGTGGACAGCAAATGCTTGTAACCATTGGGCACGCTGCCGTTCACATCCTCGGAAGTATTGTAAAGGTAGTCCAAGTGCCAGCGTTGATGCCCCGGAGGGGTCACCGCATCTTCATCGCTGCTATCCACCACCTTTTCCCCGTCGAAAGTGTAACTCAAGTTCGCGAGAACAAAGCCCCCTCCCAACTCGGGGATGTTCTGATCCTGCTTGCCACTGAACCAACCCAACCCCATCTCCCAGGGACCATTCTCGGCACTCACGCGCACCCCAACAGTATTAGCGGGCGCAACCTGTGCCACGATGGGCGAAAGACCCGGCGCAATGCGCACATTGGGATCCTGCCGGTATTCCTGACTGAAGGGAGGGCGAAACTTTCCGGCCTCGACCTTCAGCGCTTCGTTCACTTGCACGGTGGCCTTCAAGGTATCGATGCCCTGATAGCCATCGCCATCCCCCACCACGCGACCTTCCAAGTCCGTGTTGTAAAAGGCACGCATCATACCGCCCAGCCGCACTCGCTTCAGCTGATTGTCGTCAATCTTCTGGGAAGAACCTGCCTTGGGATCGATGTCCCCATTGGCCAGCCCCCATTCTGCCAAGCCGTCGATGGCCACCCGCTGCACCACTGGATTGGTCTCGTTCTCGTAGACCATTCCCAAAGGAGCGAGCCGGTTCTTCCAGCGGGATGAGTAGTCCCGGTCATCCACCAAAGTCTTCTTCTGCTCCTCCTCAGCGTCCGCACCCTCCTCGCCGGCATCCTCTTTCTGTAAAAGCTCGGTCACCGTGACTTCGTCCTCGGTGATCTTGCCTTCCAAGAGGTCCAAGGCCTCGTTGCCCCGCCCTTGCGAGACGAACAACCCAATGAATCCAACCGCCAACCAAGGGCTCCCCTTCAAACTATTTTTCATCTTTCTCGTCTTTCTCCTTGGCGGCATCTGCTTCCCGCTTTTTCTCCTGTTCTTCCAATAGAGCCGCCCGTTCAGCTTCTTCCCGAGCCAGAGTCTCCCTTTGTCTATCTGCAAAAATGCTGACCTGCTTGGAGAAGCGCGAAAGACCATCGGTGGGCTTCAGCGCCAGTGCCTTTTCAATGAAGGGCATCGCTTCAATGAACTCCCGCTGACGAACCAGCATCTGACCAAAGCTGCGATTCGCAAGATATTGCACCTGCTCATCTTCACTCTTCATCGCCAGCGTGAACTGCGCGCGCGCCATTCCACGCAAGCGTGCGGCTTCTTCCTCGTCATCCACCGCATCCGACAACTGCTCGTGATAGATTCCGTTCTCCACCAAGGCCACCCCGTTCATGGGCTCCAGAGTGAGAACCTTTTTCACCAACTCCCCAACCTTGAGAATATCGTTGGATTCCTTGGCTATCTTGATCTCAATGAGATAGAATTCGATCTGCTGCGACCGGCTCAGATTGCCGCCCTTCTTCTCCCGCAAATACGCGATATACTTGGCAGACTCGCGGGGAGCTCCATAGTCGGCAAGAATACGAGCGGTGGTCAGACTGCGCTCAACATTCAAGGATTCTCCCTCGTTCAGCGCCGCAAGATAGGCCCCCAGAGCGAGCACCGGCTTCTTCTGATCAGCATAAATATCGCCCAGGGTATTGAGTGTCGCCTCATCCGCCAATCCCTTCAGTCGCAGGACCTCGAAGTTCTCGGCGGCACGCAAGGGCTGCTCCATATTCAGGAAGCAATTGGCCTGCATTTTCCAAAAATCAGTTGCCTCCGGCGTGACCGAGAGAAGGTCACCCAGCATCGCGGCCGCTTCCGGCCACTTCTCCTGTTGATAGAGCGAGAGCGTCAATCCCGAGCGCCACTGGGATTCATCGGGATTCAACAGGTAAGCCTGGCGATAAGCGGCTTCGGCTGCCAGCGGCTTGTTCTCCTGGGTATAGGCATAACCCAACAGACCATAGACCAGCTGGTCCGCCTCCCCGAGTTGAATCGCCTTCTTCAAATGCGGCAAAGCATCGGAAACCCGATCCTGACTCGCGTAAAGCAAAGCCAGATACTTGTGCGCTCTCCGAAAATCGGGATGCCCTTTAATCGCCAGCTTATAGGCGCGCTCCGCATCCGAGGTGCGGTCGTTCATGTAGTAAAGCTGGGCCAGTTGAAAAATAAGAGCCGGGCTCACTTCTTTGGGTTCAACGCCTTCCTCGATGGGATTCTTACGCAGCTTGATAAAGTTCACAATCTCCGCCTCAGCCTCCCGAAAACGGGCATCGGAAAACAAGTCCGCCAAGTCCGCTAGCAGCTCGCTCTCCTCGCGATCCACCTTGGGCTCCACCGGAGACAAGAAGCCATAAGCGCCGACAAAGCCTTTGATAAACTCGGGGCTTCGAAATTGTTCCTTGGGGACCTTCAACGGGTCTGCCGCGAGGTTGCTCAGTAAAATTGCTCCTAGAAGTAGTGTTCTCATTATGTCTTCACCCGAAATGTAAATGGAATCTTGGCAGTCATGACCGCCTTGCGCCCGCCCTTGATGCCGGGCTTGAATTTCCAACGCTTGGCGGCAGTAAGGGCCGCTTGGTCCATGGACTGGAACCCAGAGCTTTCTTTCACGCTCGCGTTGGTAACCGATCCCCGCTCGTCAACAGTGACCAGCACGATCACCTTGCCACCCTGTTTCTTCTTCAACAGGTCCTTGGGATAGCGTGGCGGTGGCTTGCTGGTGGGACGCGGGGGCGTGTCGAGGTCGTTTCCACCAAGCGCATTGGGGTCATTGGCAACCTCAAAGTTGGGCTTGAGGTCCAACATCATTTTGCCGCCCACTCCCGCGCCGATGTCGAAAGGAATGTCCGCGATATCGAGTGGTTCGGTGTCCAGAGTCAATTCCGGCTCGGGCTCGGGCTCGTCTTCTGGTGGCGGAGGCTCCTCTTCCACTTCGAATTCGTCGGGCGCCTCTTCAATCTGAGCCACTTCCAAGGCGGTGGTCTTGGTCTGCTTCTCGCCCTCCAACTTTTGCATCAGCGGAATCACGTAAAAGACCAGAAATGTGAACACCAAGCCACCCACCACAGCCGCCGCGATATTGAGCGGGCGATTGCCCCGGGGTGGTCGATAGACGTGTCGTGATGCAAGGCGGCTCATTGTTGCTATCCCTGCGTAAAGGTTACGATCTCTCCCCCCGCCTGCCGGACCTCGTCATAGACCCGGGTGCGCACCCCATGCTGGGCCAGCGGATGAGCCTGAATGATCACAGGGGTTTCCTCATCTTGCGAAACGGCGTTGCGAACAATCGTTCCCACCGTATCCATCGCGATGCGCTTGCCATCATGAGCAAGGGCGTTGTCCTGCCCGAGGGTAAAGACCACCGTATTGTTCTCCTGCACCGAAGACACCGCCGAGGAATCCTCGGGCAAGGGCAAAGGCACCCCGTCTTCTTCCACGAACACGGCGGTCACGATAAAGAAAATCAAAAGAATGAAGACGCAGTCGATCATGGGCGACAGATCCGGTTCCGGATCGCCCTCATCATCTCCCCTGCCCAATCTGCCGCGTCCAAACATTAGCTCTCGGTCGAAGTTGTGATTCGGTGTTTGGCCACCCCGGCTTCCAGGCACTCTTTGCCCACATCATCCACCAGCCCGGCGTGGGCGGTGCTATCTCCTTTGATGATGACATGCGCTTCGTCAGGGTCGGACTTTTCCAACAGCAAAGGCGTCACCACCTGCTGCACCCCGGCGAGGCCAATGCTCTTGCCATCATAGAAAACCTTATTGTCGGAGGTCACCGCGAAGATGATGCTGTTCTTCTCCAACTGCTCCCCACTCAGCGCCGCCGGATCGGTCACCGAGACCTTGGGCTCCTTTACGAACACTGTGGTCACGATAAAAAAGATCAGCAGAATAAAGACGCAGTCGATCATGGGTGAGAGGTCCGGCTTGGCCTCCTCATCCCCTCCTGCCAGTGATGGTCCGTCGCTGAGCATTAGATTGACTTGAACTTGGTGGTTACAATAGCGGCTTGCAGCTGGCTCAAGACCGTCGCCAACTGATTGCGGCGTTCTCTCACAACGAGCGCGAAAAACATCCCTGGGAGAGCAATTACCAATCCGGTCAGAGTGGTGAAGAGCGCTTCCTTCATCCCCGCCGAAATCATCTCCATGCTCTGCTTACCACCCCCTGCACCCAAACCATCAAACATGGAAAGCATTCCCAAGACCGTTCCCAGCAACCCCGTCATGGGAGCAGCGGCAATCAGGGTGGTGATGATGATGAGACGTTGGTCAATGGAGCGAATCAGCACGTCAAAAACCTCGTCAAAGCGACGCTGCACCCGCTTCACGGAAAGGCGGGGACCATGAACCGCATAGCGAATGATCTCCCCCAGACGGCCCTCGGCCTCTTCAGGATGCTCAATCCAGCGTTCCCACTCTTCGCGACGCCGGGTGGTCAGATTTCCCTTCGCCACGTAGATCACCGCAGCCACGGATGTGATGTAGAGGATCAGGGCCACACTCGCGAGCGCGACCATCACCAGTCCTCCTTCACGAAAGATATCAACGACCTCTTGGAAATTCTCACCCATACTCGTTTAAGCGGCTAGCTCCTTCTCCTCGAACTCTTCCCCATCATCAGAATCATCGCCACCGGAGGGCTTCGGCGTGGTTCCCTCCGCCAGTTCCGTCGTGCCATTGAGCACGGCCAAAGCCACTCCCTGCGCAGTGTCAAAGCGCGCCCGCGCCAAGCTCTTCAGCATCCCGTGAACAATGATAATGGGAATCGCCACGACCAGACCTTGGGCCGTGGTCACCAGCGCGGCGCCAATCCCTTTCGAGAAGTTCTGGGCGTTGCCCGTGCCATAAATCGCCATGGCGTCGAAGGTCTTCATAATTCCCAGAACCGTTCCTAACAGACCCATCATCGGCGCGGCGGCCGCAACCAGAGCGAGGAAGGGCAAGAAGCGCTCCAAGCGAGGCTGAATCGCGCTCAGCTTCTCTAACAAAGCATCCTCCAGCACCCGACGCTTTCCATAAAAGTTTTCCACTCCAGCAGCCACCATCGTTCCCGACAGCCCCTTGATGCCTTTCGCCTGAGAGAGCGCCTTTTCCTGATCGCGGTCGAGCAAGGAGTCCACAATCTCATTCACCTTCTTGCGGCTCGGAATGGTGAAGTTGGTGATCTCAATAAACTTGAACAGCGCAATCAAGAGAGCCACCGCACCCAGGCCCAGAATCGCGTAACCCACCACTCCCCCGTCCTTGATACGGTCGCCCAAGGTAGGCGTCTCGTTCTTGGCCTTCAGCGCCTTTCCGCTGGTCGAGTCAATTGGCAGCGTGGCAGAGCCAGTTGTAACCAGCGCCTTCATGCTTTCGGCCTCGGGTCCTTCGAAAAGCGAAATCTGGGGAAACCCGTTGCTCGCCAGTCCAGTCAAGCCGGCTTGGTCTTTGCCCTTGGCAGCAAAGTATCCCACCGGCCCCATCACCGCAAAATCGCCGTTCACAAAATCTGAACCCACCAGCCCACGGCCCTCGAACCGCTGCCCGCCCGCAATCGCTTGCAAACGCTGTGCACCTAAAGTCAACGCTGCCAAACGGGCTTCCATCTCTTTGGCCAGATCCTGTTCATTCGCGGCATCGTCGCGCAGCTTTTCCACTCGGTCCTGATAGAGCTGGACCTCGGCAGGCTGCACTCGATTGAGAAAGCCCTTGGCGTAACCGTCCAGCACGTTGGTGGTGTAGTCAAACTCGCCCCGGCGATTGGCCAACTCGTTATCGAGCTTTTTCTCTTTGCCCGCTACCAACTGCTCTTGAGCCTCCGCCTCCTTCAACTTCTTCTCCCGCAAGCGAAGCTCTTCCTCCAGGGTCTGCACCTGCACCACCAACGGGCTCTCCTCTTGAGCAATGGCTTGCTGCATTTGAAGAAACTCCTGCTGGGCAGACTTGAGGTTATTCTGAGCCTTTACCAGAGCCTCTCCCGAAGAAATCTCTGCGGATACCCCTGCCGGGACTCCGGCAAGAAGAGCGAAAAATATAGAAAGTCGTTTCATTTTAAAGTTGGCCCAACAACAAGTCGAAGAACCTAATTAGAAAGTTAATCAATCGAAAGCGGCAGGCTCACCATCTGGGATTCACCGGATCCATCAGCGGCCTTGTAAAGAGTGAGCACATCCTTCGCGACCTCCTCACCGGACATGGGAGTAAAGGACCATCCGGCCTCCGAACTCTTGCCCTCCAGAGCAACCGTGCCTCCCTCATCCACCGCGTAGGCGACCGAGAGACCGAAGTAGAGAACATTCATCTGCTTGTCGACCTCGCCAACCTTCAAGGGGTGAGTGACAGCCCAGAGCTTGCCGTGAAAACGCTCGGCCTCCGTGAGAATTTGCACCAGCGGCTGAATCCGACCGTTCAGGCTCAGCTTCTCCTTTTCATCCGGCTCGGCCTGACGATGCTTTTCCAAAGACTCAATCGCCGCCTTCAGCTTGCTTGAGCCATCCTCCCCGCCCACGTAAAAGTCGGGAAAAAGAGGAACTACCTTGGCCACCTCGGACTCCACTGGAGCGAGCCCCTTGCGTAAAACCTCCCGCGCCTCGTTGAACTTCTCCTGCTGCTCCAACTTCTCCTTGGAGGCTTCGTCAGCGGTCGCCAAGCGCGCCTTCACGGTCGCGATGTCGGCGTCGGACTGCTCTAACATCCCCTTTAAACCCACAATGGAATCTTCCAGAACCGACTTTTCCAGTGCCCATCGATTCTCGAGCTCCTGCGACTTGTCCACCGCCTGCATCCATTGCTCGATAGTCGCGCGCAACTCAACATGCTGCTCCGCAACCGATTGCGCCTCGGCAAGAGGAGCGATGGAAAGCAGCAAAGAGGCCAGCGCGGCACCAGAACGTGTGACAGAAAACATCAGACGAGGAGATAGTGAGCCCCCCCGTCAGGGACAAACTCTCGCATGTGACGATTTGGTCACACAACGTCACACTCCGGAAAAGAAAAGAGCCACCCCCCGACCAAAGGGAGTGGCTCTGTTGGATTACCTGCGGAACAGATAAGAATTATATTTTCGACTTAAGAACCGGAAACCATCTCCTCGATTCGCACGAACTTCTTCACCTCACCGGCGGACACAGTCGCAGTTCCGTTTCCGGACGCGTCAGTTTCGACTGTTCCCTCAGAAGTTTCGAAGCCCTGAAGGTCGGTGTCGCTAGTCACCGCGTAAGTGGTATTGGCCGCGCCTTTGAAGTTGATGATGAAGTCACCGCCAACCACTTCGCTGCTCACAATCTCCAGGTCATTGTCGACAGTCTGCAAGGTGAAGTAGTTGTTGGCATCCATCCAAGTCCAACCCAAAGCCCAGTTTTCGGAACCAAACGCTCCCCGGTAGTCGGTCACCACAGGAGCTCCTGCGATAACTGGTTCCACGGAGGAGGAACGTGGGTCGATGGCAACGAGGTAGCTACCACCGTCGCGAACATAGAACCCAAACTGCGGGTCAGTTTCAGCCTCGGTGTTGTTATCCAAGACATTACCAAGGAAGTCCAAGTAGTAGTCGCTTGGCGCCGCTTCCAGCAAGTCGCTGCTCGCGCTGCTGTAGCGCCCCAATTCACCCACAGTGTTGTGGGAGAAGACCGCGGCATTCGCTCCATCACTCGCGAAGGAGCTTACGAAGTTCACCGAATCATGGAGGATACTGTTGTAGAGTGCACCATTGAAGCTGTCGTCCAGATAAAGGGCGTTGTCTTTACCAACATTGCTGTTTGTGAAGGCATCCGCACCGGGGCCAACCAAAGTGGCGTTGTAAATCTGCGGAGCAGAAGCCAACACGTCATTGGCAGGGACTGTGCCCGAGCCGTTCACGTTTTTAACCACTCCGTCGATTCCGTCCCATTCGCCGAGGTTGTCTCCGGCGTTGGGGTTCTGAATCGCGAACCAGAATTGGTGGGTTCCGCTGTGACCCTGGTCGATGTCGAAGGAGTCATCATTGGCGAAGGCCACCACGATGTTGTTGGTGTTCACAGTTCCTCCGAAGAACTCGACGCCGTCATCATTGTTGGCAACGACTTCAACGTATTCGATGGTGGTGCCATTTCCAACGCCACCCAAGGTCAGACCGTTGATTTCGTTGTCAGGACCGAAGGAGTAGCCACCGTGACGAATGGAAACATAGCGAAGAACTCCGCTGTCGTCCGCATCATCGCGAGCGAATTGTGCATCGTAACCGTATTCCAGGATATCGGAACCATCGTCGTCGGTATCGGTTGCTCCCGCAGGAGTGAAACCTTCGATGATGTCGTCTCCGATATTTTCGCCGTTCTCATCGGTACGAGCCACGTAGGCATTACCAAGAACAATCACTCCCCCCCACAGGCCGGAAGTGGTTGCAGTAGGAGCAGGTCCCACGAGGGAATCAGCGTCATAGGCTAGGTCCATTTCCTTCTCCGCTTCCAAGGTTTGGAGGGCATCGAAGATAATGGGCTCGGACGCGGTGCCGTTCGCATAAATCTTACCGCCACGGGCGACAATGATGGCTCCCACCGAGTCATCTTCGGTCGCCGAATCACCACTGGTGGTGCCCTTATCGTCGAAGGTGCTGTAGATCTTCGTTCCGGGCTCAATGGTCAAAGTGAGACCATTGGGAACATAGAGGCGGTCGGTGAGAACGAAGACATTCTCCTTACCCCAAGTGGTGTCTCCAGCCAAGGTATCGAGGCCGTAAGTCGCATTGAAGGCAGTCTGAGTTCCGATGACATCGACGATGCCCGCGTTTCCTCCGGTGCTTTGCTCAGTGAAGTAACCCTGCGTATCCATCCAAGTCCAACCCAAGGCCCAGTTCTCGGAACCAAACGCTCCGCGATAATTCGCAGTTTGAGGTGCGCCAGGAGCAACCGAGTAAGCCTCGACACAGTCCATCGCAGGACGGGGGTCGATGGTCTGGAGGTAGCTGCTGCTATCACGAGTGTAATCCGCGAATGGAACGACTGTTTCAGCCTCGGTGTTGTTATCCAAGACGTTGCCAAGGAAGTCGAGGTAGTAGTCGCTTGGTGCTGCTTCCAGCAAGTCGCTGCTCGCGCTGCTGTAGCGTCCCAATTCACCCACGATGTTGTGGGAGAAGACCGCGGCATTCGCTCCATCACTCGCGAAGGAGCTCACGAAGTTCACCGAATCATGAAGGATGCTGTTGTAGAGCGCTCCGTTGAAGCTATCGTCCAGATACAGGGCGTTGTCTTTGCCAACGTTACTGTTCGTGAAAGCGTCCGCACCGGGACCAACCAAAGTGGCATTGTAAATCTGCGGAGCAGAAGCCAAGACGTCATTGGCAGGGACTGTGCCCGAGCCGTTCACGTTTTTAACCACTCCGTCGATTCCATCCCATTCGCCGAGGTTGTCTCCGGCATTGGGGTTCTGAATCGCGAACCAGAATTGGTGGGTTCCGCTGTGACCCTGGTCAATGTCAAAGGAGTCATCATTGGCGAAGGCCACCACGATGTTGTTGGTGTTCACGGTGCCTCCGAAGAACTCGACGCCGTCATCATTGTTGGCAACGACTTCAACGTATTCGATGGTGGTGCCATTTCCAACGCCACCCAAGGTCAGACCGTTGATTTCGTTGTCAGGACCGAAGGAGTATCCGCCGTGGCGAATGGAAACATAACGAAGGATTCCGCTGTCGTCCGCATCATCGCGAGCGAATTGTGCATCGTAACCGTATTCCAGAATATCGGAACCATCGTCGTCGGTATCTGTTGCTCCCGCAGGAGTGAAGCCTTCGATGATGTCGTCTCCGATGTTTTCGCCGTTCTCATCGGTGCGTGCCACGTAGGCATTACCGAGAACAATCACCCCACCCCACAGGCCGGATGTGGTTGCAGTTGGAGCTGGCCCAACGATTGAGTCAGAATCATAAGGAAGGTCCATCCCACACTCCGCCTCCAAAGACTGGAGAGCATCAAAGATGATGGGCTCGGCAGCCGTTCCGTTTGCGATTAGCTGACCGCCACGGGCGACGATAAGCGCGCCCACCGAATCGTCTTCGGTCGCAGAGTCACCACTGGTGGTTCCTTTGTCATCGAAGGTGCTGTAAATCTTGGTGCCGGGCTCAATGGTCAAAGTGAGACCATTGGGAACATAAAGACGGTCAGTCAAAACATAGACGTTTTCCTTACTCCAAGTGGTATCTTCGGCAAGGGTATCCAAACCGTAGGTGGAGTTCAAAGCAGTCTGAGTGCTGATAACATCGACGATGCCCGCGTTTCCGCCCGTGCTTTCCTCAGTGAAGTAGCCCTGCGCATCCATCCAAGTCCAACCCAAGGCCCAGTTCTCGGAACCAAACGCTCCGCGATAATTCGCAGTTTGAGGTGCGCCAGGAGCAACCGAGTATGCCTCGACACAGTCCATCGCAGGACGGGGATCGATGGTCTGGAGATAGCTACTGCCATCACGCGTGTAATCCGCGAAGGGAACGACTGTTTCAGCCTCGGTGTTGTTATCCAAGACGTTGCCAAGGAAGTCGAGGTAGTAGTCGCTTGGCGCCGCTTCGAGCAAGTCGCTGCTCGCGCTGCTGTAGCGTCCCAATTCACCCACGATGTTGTGGGAGAAGACCGCGGCATTCGCTCCGTCACTCGCGAAGGAGCTCACGAAGTTCACCGAATCATGGAGGATGCTGTTGTAGAGCGCTCCGTTGAAGCTATCGTCCAAATACAGGGCGTTGTCTTTGCCCACATTGCTGTTTGTGAAGGCGTCCGCGCCAGGTCCGACAAAAGTGGCGTTGAAAATCTGTGGAGCAGAAGCCAAAACGTCATTGGCAGGGACTGTGCCCGAGCCGTTCACGTTCTTAACCACTCCGTCGATTCCGTCCCATTCACCGAGGTTGTCTCCGGCGTTGGGGTTCTGAATCGCGAACCAGAACTGGTGAGTTCCGCTGTGACCCTGGTCGATATCGAAGGAGTCATCATTGGCAAAGGCCACCACGATGTTGTTGGTGTTCACGGTGCCTCCGAAGAACTCGACGCCATCATCGTTGTTGGCAACGACTTCAACGTATTCGATGGTGGTGCCATTTCCAACGCCACCCAGGGTCAGACCGTTGATTTCGTTGTCAGGACCGAAGGAGTAGCCACCGTGACGAATGGAAACATAACGAAGAACTCCGCTGTCGTCCGCATCATCGCGAGCGAATTGCGCATCGTAACCGTATTCCAGGATATCGGAACCGTCATCGTCGGTATCTGTTGCTCCCGCAGGAGTGAAGCCTTCGATGATGTCGTCTCCGATGTTTTCGCCGTTCTCATCGGTGCGAGCCACGTAGGCGTTACCAAGAATAATCACTCCACCCCACAGGCCGGAGGTGGTTGCGGTCGGGGCCGGTCCCACAATCGAATCAGAGTCGTAGGAAAGGTCGACTCCCCGCTCGGCCTCCAAAGTCTGAAGCGCATCAAAGACAATCGGTTGAGCAGCTGTTCCATTCGCGATCAGTTGACCGCCACGCGCCACGATGAGCGCTCCTACCGAATCATCTTCGGTCGCAGAGTCACCGCTGGTGGTTCCCTTGTCGTCGAAGGTGCTGTAAATCTTGGTTCCAGGCTCAATGGTCAGCGTCAAACCATTGGGAACATAGAGGCGATCCGTCAGAATATAGACGTTATCCGCTGTCCATGTGGTGTTTCCGGCGAGAGTTTCCAAGCCGTATGTTGCGTTAACTGCAGTTTGAGTCGCAATGACGTCAATATCTGCAGCGTTTGCAGTCAGAGCCGTGCCGAGGCAGGCCCCGAGAAACAAACCTCGAGTATGTAGTGGTTTCATGAGTTAGACGTAGGTGAAAATTCGGAAGTAGTCCGAGTTCGTGACCGCCGGGAAACTTCCCTATTCGTCCAAGTGAAACAATGCGGCTAAAGTGACAAAATCGACACTCTTCGCCCGCAAACAAGTCCGTGCACTAAAAACTCACGCTGCCTTCGAAGAAGTAGGCACGGTCCCGGTTTTCCCTGCCAAAAACCGTTCCATCGCTTCCTCCTCCATCGAAGGTCAATTCCTTACGGGTAGCGAAAAGATTCTTCACTCCACCCACCAGTGAAAAGGTGGAATCTCCGAAAAAGTCAAAATCTTTCCGCACAACCAAGTCAAAGGTGTGCAAGGCATTTTGCTTGAGGTTTGCATCGGTGACATCCGTCCGCACCGTGGTGAGATACTCACCGGTGAAGTTGTATACGAGGTTAACCCCGAAGTCCTTCTCCTCAGACTCGTAGCCAAGGTTGAAGTTCATGATAATCCGCGGCTGATAAGGGAATCGCTCGCTCAACACGTTGGCTCCAACGGAATCGAGATAGGATAGTTCCGCATCGATGTAGGTGACATTAGTCGTCAAAGAAAAGGGACCAATATCATCAATATCGAGTTCCAGTTCCAAGCCCTGCAGAATCCCCTCTTGACCATTGTTGTAGTTGATTGCCGCTTCTCCAGAGACCTCCCCCCGGGTCTCGATAATTGGGTCCTGAATGTTTTTTCGAAAAACTCCCACCCGCAAGAGACTGCTATCGTTCAACTGCAGATCGGCCCCGAGGTCGAAGTTGGTAATGGAGGAGTTTTCAAGCAATGGGTTGCCGTTGCGCACCAATCCCGAAGTCAATTCCAGAGAGCGAGTTGGCACCCACTCGTAGAAAGTGGGACGCGAAACAGTCCGCGACCAAGCGGCAATCAGAGAAAGCCGCTCGTCGAACAATTTGGTTCCAAAAGTCACCGCCGGCAGGAAAACAGTCTCTTCCAGAGTGGGCGGAGGATCAATCTCAGCCGGAAGCACCAAAGGACGAGGATCCACATAGGACGCTTCCCGCTTCTCACTTTCATAACGCAGACCACCTCTAACAAACCAATTGTCAAAAAAGAAATCACCGGTCAAATAGAGACCTGAAATCTCGTGGGTAGCGTCGACATTGTTCAGGATCTGGCCCAACAGGTTTCCTGCCCCAACCGAACCATCTCCGTAGAAGGCCCCAGTGGAGGTCACCCCCGTGAAGTAATCGGATATCAGGGAAGGGTTGAGCAGAAGAGCCTCCCCCAAAGTAAGATTGGTGCCCGGCACATTAGCCAGCAACTCATCCGCGGGAATCCCCTCCGGCGAAGTATTGGCGTCATTCTGACGCTCGATATTCAGGTTGTAGATCAGCCCTCGATTCTTTCGCTGCCGATCATTGTGACGACCACCGATTCCGAATTTGAAACCTCGCTCCTCGGAGTCATCCTCAAAGTAGAACGGAAACTCCAAATCCAGCGAAGCATCCTCCGAGACCTCTTCCACCGTCTGGATATTTCTAACAATTGTATTCCCTGTGCCAGCGGAACTACCACCCCGATACGGTAAGAGCACAAGGGTATCGATTTGCTCGCGGGAGGTATCCAAGGTTGGAACCCCGGCTTGCCGCAGCTGATTGTCCACCACCGCCTGGGAAAGCCCCATAGAGTCAACCACCGCACGCAGCTCATCAATCGAAGACGGCCTTTCCGATAGATTCAGTCCATTGGTGAACAGGTCGATCACCCTGTTCGTGCGATCTTCCGCGAACTGAATCAGCTCGGGAGAATCGAAAACGATCGACGAGTAGTTCATCAAGGAAGTATCCGGACGGCTCTCCGAGGCACTCGCATCAGTATAAGACCAACTCAACTTGGGCGCCCGTTCTCCAAGCTGATGAGAGCCCCCCAACTGGACGATTTCCATATCGCGCTCCACTGGGGTGATCTCCACAAACCCACCAAGCAAGTCTCCAGCCGCTCCCAACAAATTCTGAATCTGCCCATAGTTGTCAGTGTTGCCAAACCCTTTGCCATCCGGATCGACCAGGTCACTCCCCAAGGTCACGTTCTGCTCCGCCACATGCTTGCGAAAGTATGTCGCCTGTAGCGTGTGATATTCGCCCAACTCCAACCCAACGCTCCCATAGGCGCTCCACTCTCGATTGCGCGAATATTGCTGCTCATACCAACTGGAGGAAGCAAAGCTATCAGTGCGAACGGTCTCGTTGTATGAGTCCCCACTCGATTGGGCCCCGGCCAGCACAAGACCCATTCGAATCCCGGGTGAGAGCTCGAAAGTATCTCCAAAGGTCAGACTATGGGACAGGGGGTGCTGGGCATCATCCCCCACCGAATTGAGGTCTCTGGTCTTGTGCAGCGCATTCCAGGAAAAGAGCGCTTCATCGATTCGGTTCTGGGCTGCAGCCTGCTCGGCAGCCGTTCCATTGACGGGAAGAGTGAGCACCCCTTGCGGCAAACGCAGTCCTCCCGACGACTCGTCAATCGTTAGCAGCTGGTCGGGATTGATGGTGTTCTCGATTGAACCAAAGAAGCCCAAATCCTGATCACCCATCACCTGCACCTCATCGGGCAGTTCGGACAAGTAGGTGGCCTTGGTCTTGAACTTAAGAATGCGCTCCTCGGGAAACAGCTTGGTCTTAATGTCAATGGCCGCTCCCCCAAAGTCACCAATTTGACGAGTGTCGTAGGTCTTGCCCACATCGATGCCGCGAATGACCGAGGTCGGAAAGAGGTCCAACTGGATCGCCTTTCGGTCCGGAACGGCAGACGCCACGGCCCCACCGTTGAACGTGGTTGTGACGTATCGGTCGGCCAAACCCCGCACCACCGCGAACTTGCCATCAACAATATTCGCCCCCGAAACCTTCGCCACCGCGTCCCCGGCATCGCTCACCGCCGACTTGGTGAACTCGGCCTCCGTGATTCCCGCCGTCAACTTGGTGTCGGTGGACAGGGTATCGATCTTAAGCTCGAATTTTTCCTCCTCCACATACTCCCCCACCACTTCGACCTCATCCATCTCATACTCGCCATTATCGAACTCGACTGGTTGCTCTTCGAGCGCTTGGCTAATGGAGACTGACTCGCCTTCTTTCAAGACGAGCGTGCGGCTGGAGACTTTGTAGCCCAGCTTATTGAACTGCACCACCAACTCAGCGGCAGGCAAGTCGGCGAACCCAAAAAATCCTTCTTGGTCAGCGCGGGTCGAGCGGTCGATGCTAGGGATGCTGACCACCACTCCGGGCAATCCTTCTCCCGAGGGACCAAAGACCTCGCCTTTGATAATTCCCGTTCCTTCCAGTTCAGGTAGCAGCGTGGCAGCGTCCTTTTCAGAGGGCTGGTCGTTCTGCTCGGGAAGAGGAACCTCTTCTCCTTCCTCTTCCAGCACGAGAGCTTCGTCAACCCCTACTTGCTCCCCTTCTTCCGCAATCGCTTCAGTTTCGGCTTCAGTTTCAGCTTCAGCGTCTGTCTCGTCGTCGTTTAATTCTGACTCAGCGACCGCCTCTTCCTCGTTCAGTTCCGCTGGCTCATCTGCTTCCGAGCCCTCCTCGACAAGCTCTTCAGCGGACTCGTCATGCTCTTCTTCGAGATTTTCCAGGGAGACTTCTTCAACGGGGACCTCTTCCGACACCTCTTCCGGTTCCCCACCTACCAGCTCCGCGACTTCCTCTTGAAAAGCGGCCTGACGTTCTTCGCGGGAAACCTCCGCAGCCTCCACCGTCTCTTCCCCAATGGAATAGGGAACAAAGAACGACGAAGCCAGTCCCAGAAGCAGCATCATCCCCTTCCCCGAATCGGAGAACCGAATACTGGAGATAACAGGGGTCTTCCCGTCGTCAGAGGATTGCTGCATAAAATGGCCGAGATAGAAGCCGACCTTTTGCCAAAAGACGCGCTTCCGGCTGTTACGTTTTTGTCACAAAAGTCCCCGATGCGGTCTTCGCAGGTGATTTTCCCGTCCCGATTCGATAAAGAAGCGCTATGGAAATCGACCTCCCCGCTCTCAAGCCCTCCGATCGCTACAAAATTCTCGCCTCCCTCATCACCCCTCGCCCCATCGCTTGGGTGACCACCGTCGATAGTCTGGGACGGGTCAATGCCGCTCCATTTTCTTTCTTCAACGTCTTCGGCTCCGATCCCGCCTTGGTCGCCTTTGCCCCCGGCAATAAGGAAAAGGCCCGCGATGGAAAGCCCGCCATCGCCAAGGACACCGCCCGCAATATCCGCGAAACCCGCGAGTTTGTGATTCACCTCGTGCCCTTCGAACTGGCTGATGCCATGGTCGCCACCTCGGCGTCCCTTCCCGATGGCGTGGATGAACTGTCTGCGGCAGGACTCACCACCGCCCCCTCCCTCACCGTTCGCCCCCCTCGCATCGCGGAATCTCCTGTCGCTTTGGAGTGCACCGAACACCAGACCATTGAGGTCGGCGGCAATCGTCTTGTCGTCGGCATCGTGCAACACGTTTTTGCCAGAGACGGCCTTCTCGACCCGACTAACTACCGACTGGACCAAAAGGACTGGACCCCCATCGGCCGCATGGCCTCACCGGACTGGTATTGCCACACCAACGAGCTGTTCGAGATCGAGCGTCCGGACTAGGCTCTCACTTTCTCCGCCTCTTCTGAAAAAGACGAAACATCCGCCACCGTTCCCAAAGGTCCCAAGCAGAGAAGAAGAAAAGGGCTAAACTGGCAATAAGTAACAAACTGCTGGGCGAACTCACCCCCGATCCCCATCGTCCCCCCTTTCAAAAGAAAGATCATTGTAGTCTTCCCCGAAGATGAAGCGATAGAGAATACACCCTGACAGACCGCCACTCACCAAAAAGAGAACCACCGAAGCGAACCATGAGTCTGGCACCATGCCCTTCCTTTCTTTAGGCTCTTTCATCACCGTCTCGATAAACTAGCGAAAGCCTCGCCCACCTCCAACAATCAAATGGCCCCCCTCCTGACTCCCGCCCAAGCGGACGAACTGATTCGTCAAGACCTCACCGCGCTTCCCTGCGAAGCTCTGCCTTATCTCTCCGCGCTTGGCCGAACTCTGCGGCAGTCGCTTTCCGCTGACCGAGACTTTCCGCCCTTTGACCGCGTGACGATGGACGGAATCGCCTGTCGGTCCAGCGACTTGTCATTGGGACCTCTCACCATTCAAGGCCTTCACCCCGCCGGAGAACCCGCACCCGCGCCCCTTCAGCCCGAACATTGCTGGCAAATCATGACCGGAGCGGTGATGCCGAGCGACTGCGACACCATCATTCCCGTGGAAGAGCTTTCTATCAGTGGGAGTCTCGTGACCGTGTTGGAAAGCGCCGCTCCCACCCCGGGCCAGTTCATCCATCATCAGGCCTCCGACTGTGCAGCAGACACCGAGCTGCTCACCGCCGGCACCGTAATCACTCCCGCGCACCTCGGTCTGGCCGCTACCGTCGGAGCAGTCGAGCTCACCGTCACCTGCCAACCGCACGTCACCATCCTGACAACCGGCGACGAACTCGTGCCCCCGACCGAGACTCCGCTGCCCCATCAGCTGCGCCAGTCCAATGGTCCGGTGTTGCTCTCCGCCCTTGCCAATTGGGGAGTGAATCACTCGTCCACCCACCTCCATCTCCCCGATGACCTGACCCGCACCACGGAGGCCATTGAGTCCGCCCTCAGCTCCAGCGACCTCGTCCTCATCAGTGGAGGAATCTCCAAGGGAAAGAAAGACTACGTGCGCCCCGCGCTGGAGTCCCTCATCGGCCCTCCCACCTTTCACGGCATCGCCCAGCGTCCCGGCAAACCGCTGGCCTACTGGAAACCTAGTAGCAAGAACCCACCCCTCTTCGCGCTCCCCGGCAACCCCAACTCCACCCTCACCACTTTCTTGCGCTACGTGCGTCCCGCTCTGCACCTTCTCGCAGGCAGCCCGATTCCTGAGCCCATCACCCTTCCGCTTGCAAAGCCACTCACACCCCATCCCAAGCTCACCCTCTTTCTCCCCGCCACTCTCGAAAGCAACGGCACTCTCACCGTCCACCAGCCGCAGAACTCCGGCGACTTCGCCAGCGCTCTCTCGGCAAGTGGCTTCATTGAAGTGCCGTCAGGCGAGGTAGAGGTCACCACTGCGGCTTATCACCCTAACAACCGATAGGTTCTTTTTGGAAAGAGGGCCGAGAGAACTCATGGAAAAACCCTCAGGCCATCGAAGGCTCCTCGCACGGAGCAGGGACATTTCTGTCCCTGGACCGAACCGTCCACAACGAAACTGACTACGCTGACCTCGACTCTGACACTCCGGGGCTCGGCTCAAGGACAAGAATGTCCTTGCTCCGTTCCTGACTACTTCGCGGCCTTGACGAGTTCTAACAACTCCTTGCGAGTTTCGTCCTTACCAACAGAATCCCGAACCAAGGAGTCGACCAGCTCGCCTTTGCCCGGCAAAGCATCCCGCAAAGTCATTCCCCACGCCACCACCCCGGCGGCAAAGCGATAGTCGCTCTCCATCTCACGCCAAGGCTTGGCCTCGCCTCTCAAGGTAAACTCTTGCAACTCGCTCACTTGCCCATCGGGCTTCTTGTGACGCAGCTTCACCGTCATCCAATCCGGCGAGTCGTTCTGCGGAATAGCCGGGGCTTCGTTCTGATACTTCAGGGCATCCACCTCGGGCCGCACCGTGCCCGTCACGCCGGTAGGCACAATTTCGTAGAAAGCAGTGACCTGATGGCCGGACCCAATGTCACCCGCGTCCACCTTGTCATTATTGAAATCCTCTTTCTTGAGAACCCGATTGGCGTAACCCAGCAACCGATACTGCGCGACCTTGGCGGGATTAAACTCGACCTGAATCTTCACGTCTTTGGCAATGGTAACGAGGGTCCCCATCAGCTTTTCCAAAAAGACCCTACGCCCCTCTGCTCGACTATCGATATAGTAGTAGACTCCATTGCCATCATTGGTGATGGCCTCTAACATGGCATCATTGAGGTTCCCGCGACCAAACCCACAAACACTCAGAAAGACTCCGTCTTTCGCCTGGGTTTTCACCAATTCCACCAACTCGTCACGGTTCGTAGTGCCGACATTGAAGTCCCCATCCGTCGCCAGAATCACGCGATTGACTCCTCCTTTGACAAAATTCTCTTTCGCCAAGCGATAGGCCAACTTGATACCCGCGCCGCCATTGGTGGAACCTCCAGCAGAGAGTTTTTTCAAAGCCTGAAAGACCTTCTCGCGACCACCCTGTCCCATGCGGGTGGGCTCCAGCACCACCCCTTCGCTCCCCGCATAGACGACCAAGGAAACCCGGTCGTTCTCTTGCAGTTCCTCCACTAACAATCCCAAAGACTCAACTAGCAAAGGCAGCTTGTCCGAGTCTTGCATGGACCCCGAGACATCGACGAGAAAGACCAAGTTGGCATCGCCCCGCTCACCGGCGTTCACGTCCTTACCCTGCAAAGCGACCCGCACCAGGTTGTGCCGCTCCTCCCAAGGGCAAGTCGCCATCGCCAATCCCACGCCAAAGGCTTCCTCCTTCGCTGGCTGCGCATAATCGTAGTCGAAGTAGTTCACCAGCTCCTCAACACGAACCGCATCAACCGGAACAGGTGATCCGTCTTTGATCAGACGACGCAAGTTGGTGTAGCTCGCGGTATCGACATCCACCGAGAAGGTCGAGAGCGCCTCCTGCAGCGGACTTTTCCACGGCTGGTCGACCAGTTGTCCGTATTTTTCGGAGCTCGCATTCTTTTTGGGTTCAACGGCAGAGGGACGGAAGCGACCCTGTAGCTCTGGACGCAATTTAGCCCCTCGCTTCACATCTGCGAAACCATCTCCGCTCACCTCCCAGGCCTTCACCTGGTCGACCTCCACCACATCCCCCGGATAAAGCTTTTCCTGTGCATGCGCCGAATTCGTCAGAGGAGAAAGCTGATACTTCTTTCCTTCCCGGTAAATGGTCACTCTCTTGGTAGTCCCAAAGGTGCTAGGCCCGCCCCCCAAATCGATGGCTTCGGCTAAAGTCAATTCGCCCGAGCCCGCAACCAGTCCCGGTCGATTCACCGACCCGGCCACCGTCACTCCCGACTTGCGATCCACCGCAGCCTGGGAAGTGCCCGCGGGCGGACTCGACGCGCTCTTCAATTCCTCCTGAACGTCACCTCCGCTCCGATAGCCTCCTCCAACGGGTCCTTCCGAGACCACCCCGTCTTTCTTCGCTTCGTTAACGGTGCCCTCGAAATAGGGCCTGCCCGTGATTCGAACAATGGTATCCAAGACCTTCCTCTTTTCTTCCACGATCTCCCTTTGCTCGGCGATTTCGGCATCGAGACGAGCCAGTTCCCTCTCAGCGGATTGCACCATCTCCTCCTTCGAGACTGATGGCATCGCATCCGCTGTCGTCAGGGCACCCGGATTTTCGGTCTGCTGACCGTGATTAGTTAAAAATCCCACCGTCACCCCCACCACCAACATCGCAGCCACCGCCATGAAGCTTCTCCTCCAATTCCAAGTTCTCAACTGGGGCGCAGACTGCTTTCTCGCCGCCTCGGCCAAGTCCTCTTCACAATCCCCACGCAACAGCGCGTCCATCAAGCGGTCGTCAATCTCTTCTTTCTTCATCCTCTCGTCCTTTCAAATTTTTCGTGTTCTTAGTGTCCTTCGTGGTCCCTCTATTTCAGCCCCGAATCCCCTCCAAGCAGTCGCGCAAAAGCCCTCTCGCCCGCTCCAGTCGCTTCCTAACAGTCGCAGCCGCTATTCCCAGTTTCTCCGCCACCGCCTCACTTTTCATCCCATCGTCGTAGCTCAGCTGAACCACCTCTCCCATCTCCTCCGGCAGTTTCTCGCGGCAGTCGGCCAAGTCATCAAAGACCGCCGGGCGCGCCACGAAGACTGCCATCCGGCTCTCCAGATACTCCAGGTCTTCGTCACCGAATTCCAGCTTACGCCCATCGCGGCGACAGACGTCCTTCCACTTGTTCCTAACAATTCCACGCAGCCAAGCCCCGACGTCCCGCGTGACATCGAATCGCTCCATGCCTTTCCAAGCCGAAACAAGGGCTTCCTGCACCACTTCCCGAGCGCGTGTCTCGTCCCCTAACAGCGTCCGCGCATAAACCAGCATCATCCCCTGATGCTCCCGCGCCACTTGCCCAAAGGCGGGCTGACCTGTTCCTCGTTCTTCCTTCATTGCCACGATACTACTCATAACCGTCACCCCCTGTTCGTTGCGGTCTGCAATTCTGTGACACTGATTTCAGAAAACTTTCCCCATTCGCAAGCCAGCCAACCGATTTCGGGAAGAAACCCTTGCCCGACAGGCCTCGCTGACCCAAGACTCGCCTCCAAAGCCACTCCGATGAAAAAGACCTTTTCCCTCTCCCACCCCAAGATCAAACCCGCCCGCAAAGTCGAGGCCGCCAAGGGCGAGATTAACAAGTATCTCAAACGCGAACGCGGCAAGAAGCTCCCCGAGGGTTTCGACTTCTGGGGCTTCAACTGCCAATTCGGAGAAAACGAGGAGTCGAAGACCCCCGTCCACGAATCCGAGATTTTCGCGAAGATTGATGCCAGCGAGAAGGAGAACAAAGAGTCTTTCTATCTGGAAATCCTCGCGGATCCCCGCAAGCGCACGAAGAAACCGAAGGCCTGAACCCGAAACAAATGTTTCACACGCTCGGGGTTGGACCTTTGCCGGCAAATGCCTGATGCTGCCGCCGTGTCACTGACAGTTCACGGTCGATTCTTCCATCGCGGAGACCAACAGGTCTTCCTGCGGGCCGTGACCTATGGACCTTTCCCGCCGGACAGAGAGCCGGACGTCGACAGCGAGTTCGCGCGCATCGCGGCGGCGGGATTTAACTGCGTTCGCATTTACCTGACCCCCACGCTCGAAGAACTGGACCTGGCGGAAAAGCACGGACTCCTCGTCATGGCCACCGTCCCCTGGCACTGGGACTCCCTCTTTACCGAGAACCCCGCGACCATCGCCGATGCCAAGCGCGAGTTGACGGTCTTCCTGCAGAGGCATGGACCACACCCTGCCTTGGGCGCTTTGCTCCTCGCGAACGAGATTCGTCCCGACCTCGTCCGCTTCATGGGTCCCTTGCAGGTTCGGGAGGTCATCGAGGACCTCATCGAGCACTGTCACAGCCTGGCCCCGGCTTTGCTCGTGGCCTACGCCAACTTCCCCACCACGGAATACCTCGAGCCTCGAAACGCGGACTTTACCGCCTTCAATGTCTATCTGGAAAAGCAAGAGGACTTCGAGCGCTATGTGCGGCGGCTGCACAACATCGCGGGTGACCGCCCCCTGCTCCTCACCGAATTCGGCTTCAGCACTTGGCGGGAAAAGGAAGTCGGTCTCTCCGCCCAAGAGCTCGAAGACAAACAGGCCGAGATGCTCTCTTGGGCCCATCGCGTCGCGGAAGAGGAGGCCACTGCGGGCTTCACCGTCTACTCTTGGAGCGACCTTTGGTTCAATGGTGGCCGCGAGGTCACTGACTGGTCTTTCGGTCTGACGCGACGTGATGGGAGCGAGAAACCGGCCTTGGCGAGGATTCGAGAGGAGTTCTCGCAAAAGGAGCTCCCCCCCACCGAACCCTCGCTCTTCACTATCGCGATCTGCACCCGCAACGGAGGACATCGGCTGAAGGACAATCTGCCCCACTTCGAAAACATCGTGGACCCGAACTTCGAGCTCGTCGTGGTAGACGACGGTTCGAGTGATGATACTAGAAAGATAGTCGACCACTTTGCGCAGCAGACCTCGCTCGACATCCGCGTCCTCTCCCAAGAGCCGTCTGGTCTATCAGCGGCGCGCAACCATGCGGCACGCGAAGGCCGAGGCGAGTTCATTGTCTATATCGACGACGACGCCCGCCCCCATCCGCTCTGGTTGAAGTATCTGCGAAAGGCCTTTGCCCGAAACCCCAATGCCGCCGCCGCTGGAGGCCCCAATCTTCCCCCGGCTCCCAGTTCTCGCCAGAACGCCATCGTGACCGCCTGCGCGGGAAACGCCTCCCACATTCTTTTCACCGACACCACCGCCGAACACCTCCCCGGCTGCAACTTTGCCCTCCGACGGGAGCTTCTGTTAGAGATGGGAGGCTTTGACAAGCGCTACCATGCGGCCGGAGACGACGTCGATGTCTGCTGGCGCTTGTTAGACGCCGGCTATGACCTCGCCTTTCACCCCGCCGCCTGCGTCTTTCACGACCGGCGCCCTGATATCAAAGGCTTCTTCCGCCAGCAGCGTGGCTATGGAGAAGCGGAGGCCCTTCTCTTCCAGAAACACCCCCAACGCTTTGGCAGCGATGGCATCCGCTGGAAAGGCTTTCTCTACTCGGGCGCCACCCTTTCTCCCGATGAGGGCGCAGTGATCTACCACGGCCCCATGGGCGAGGCCCCCTATCAGATGCTCAACCTACGCCACATGCCCATGCGCGCACTGGCTGACGGATACGATACTCCCTTCAACCGCTGGCTGCTGAAACTCACCGAAAAGCTCGCAAGCCGCCAGCGTCGCAAGACCCGGCAGAAGTTCCGGGGGCCAGTCGCCAAGTGGCACCCTTCCAGCCCCCAGCCCTACGCCCACGAGATCGCGACTCGTCGCGACTATTCTCTCGGGGAATGCGCTCCCCGAGCTCGCGTGCTCGCTTCGTTGATTGAACAAGGTTGGGTGATCTCGCGTGACGAACAATTTGCCGACCTTGAAAAAGGACCCCTGCGATTGATTCTCGCCGAAACCATCCACAGCGCAGACTCGACCACCCTGCATCTGCGTCTGATGTACCCACCCATTCCCGTTGAGGAAGTATTGGAAAAACTGGGCCAAGTGATTGAAGGAAAACAATAAGAGAACCCTTCCTTTCCCAGACTTCTCTTGGGGGACAAACTAAACGTTCCTTTGCGCTCGTCAGGGAGAGATAGCTTCTCTAATTGTTTACCTATCTTGCTAACCACTGATCAAGTCACCGCTCTCGCTCCCGATGCTGCCTCCTTCAAGGCGGGTCGCGGGCTCGCCTCTCCGAGCAAGTGGAGCGAGTTGGGTTCCAATGAGGTTGCCCTGTGGGGTTTGGCAAAGGGTTCGGGGAAAAAGCCCTATCAAACCCAAGTGGTGCTCGGAGAATTCGCCACCAAGTGCTCCTGCCCCAGCCGAAAATTTCCCTGCAAGCACGCCCTCGGCCTCCTTTTTCTCGCCGCCGACCAAAGCGACCAAATCATCACGGGGGATGCTCCCGATTGGGTCACCGAGTGGCTCGAGAGCCGTCAGGAACGGGCCGAAAAAGCAGAGGCACGGGCAGCGAAAAAGAAAACAGCCAAGCCCAAGGACCAAGCCGCCGCAGCCAAACGCGCCGAAAAGCGCCAAGCCCGTGTCGAAGACGGTATCGATTTGTTAGAACACTTTCTTGCTGACCTGATGCGCAATGGACTAGCGCAAGACCACGTCAACACTCCCGCCACTTGGGAAGACCTCGCCAAGCGCCTCGTCGATTGCCAAGCCACCGGACTGGCCGGCTGGGTGCGCCGGTTGGGAGACTTGCCCCACTCGGGAGCCGATTGGGAAAGCCGCCTCCTACACGAACTCGGCTCGCTCCACCTCCTCCTGCAGAGTTACCGAAAAAAGGACAGCCTCTCACCTGCCCGCCAAGCCGACATCCTTCAATTGGTCGGACAGCCCCTCGACAAAGAGGAGGTGCTCAAGGCGAGCGGAATCCATGACCATTGGTTTGTGGCTACCCGCGAGGTCACCGAGAACGACCGCCTGCTCACCAGCGCGACGTGGCTCTACGGGCTCAATACCAGGACTTGGCTGCTCACCCTCAACTTCGGAATGGCACCTTCCCGCCCAGTGGAAACCTGGCCTCTCGGCACCATGGTCGAGACCGAGATGGTTCCTTACCCCGGCACCCTTCCTGAACGAGCCCTTCCCCGCTTGCAAACCGCTGCAGCCAAAGAAACTCCTTTGCCTCCGGCGCCTGATACCTTTGCCCAACTCCTCCGGCGGGTCGCCGACACCCTCGCGACCAATCCCTGGCGCACCCGCTTTCCATTCTTGATGCTAGCCCAACCCGGCCGCCTCGATAATCGGCCGGTGCTCGTCGATCAGAATGGCGATGCTTTGCCATGGAAACCACGGGACCGGGAGATGGACCTTCTCCGAGTCATCTCCGCCGGTCAACCCATCGCCCTCGCAGGCGAGTGGAACGGCCATCACCTCCTCGTCCACTCTGCCGCCGACGGCGCGGGCTGGTTCTCACTCAGCACCACCCTTTCCTAGTCTGCCTACGACCTTCGCCATGACCTCTTCCCTCACCAGTCACGCGCTTCTTGGCACTGCCCGCAGTGGTCCCTGGCCCGATCCACCCCACGAGTTGCTGGCCCAGCCTTGGGCGGCTTTGGCAAAGGCCCCCGATCCTGCTTCCGCCCTGCTGCAAGCTGCCGCGCTCGAACGAACCCTCCTGCGCTCCGGGCAGCAACCCCTCGCCGGAGCAGTCCTTGCCGACTCCTGTCCACCGGAGACCCGGAATTATCTCCCGGAGAAAACCCTGACCTCCGCGCGTCGCATGTTGGCTGGCGACTATCCCGAACTCCTGCCCGAATGGCTGGCGCTCGCCACCCAATCCCAGCTCCTCCTCCCCCCACGCCTCATCCCCGCTTTTTTCCAATATGGCAGAGGCAAAAAGAGCACCATTCCCCAACTCATTGCCCTCGCCGGACAACGAGGCCAATGGTTTGCCCAAGAGGATGAAGCATGGAAGGCCTTCCGCATCAATGCCCCATCCAAGACCTTCGCGGATGACGTCTGGGACACCGGAGAGAATCAGGATCGTCTCGCTTGGCTCGAAAAACTGTTCGCAGAAAACCCCGAGGAGGCTGGTCAAATTGTCTCCGATTCCTGGCGCAGCGAGACCCCCGACAATCGCGAAGTCATGACCAGCTTCGCTTACCAATACCCCCACCCGGCCCACCTCGTCTGGCTGGAAACCCAAGCTTTCAAGGAACGCCGCCAGTCCACCCGCAGCTGGGCTACCCGAGCGCTCTTGCTCAATCGTGAATCGAACTACTATCAATTTAGTAGTCAACTCTTTCTCGACACCGTTCGGGTCGAAAAAAAGAAACTTCTTCTCACCCCACCCGAAACCTTCGTCTCACAATGGAGCGACTACGGGCTGATTGAAAAAGCGCCTGCAGGAAAAGGGAAAAAGGCACACTGGCTCGAACAAATCCTCTCCCTCTTTCCCGTCACGCAATGGCCCCAACTCTTGGGAATCACCGCCAAAGAACTTTATCAGCTCAAGCCCGACCCCGATTGGTTCAACAACTTGTTAGCGGTCTGGATTGAAGACTTGTCCCGCAATCCTTCCCCCGAGCACGCCCTCCCCATCATATCCCTTTGGCTCAAAAATCTAGCAAGCCTTCCCAAAAACCAACGAAGCCCCCACCTCGCCCTTCGCAACATTCTCCAAGCTTTGAAGAGCTCCGACCAAGCGGACATTCTTACTCAATTGACGCTCGACCTGAACGAGATGCTCAGCTTGCTGGCAACTCTTGCACCGCCCTTTTCCGCAAAATCCCACCCTGCTCTGCACAAAGTCGTCCTGCACTTTCTGCAAAGCAAAGACCGCTATCTCCTCGACCGTCCCCACGCCTCCCGCCTGGCCTCCGCCATCGCGCCCGAGGACATTCCAGCCCTTCTCACCACCATCTCCCAACTCCCCGAACTCCCCTCTATCGTCGAACACTTCGCCCTCACCCTCGAATTCCGCCAAAGCTATCTTCCGCATTTTCCCAATTCCCAATTCCCAATTCCCAATTCCCAATTCCCAATTCCCAATTCCCATGTCCAACCTCCGCGAACACGCCGAAACCCTCTTTGCCAGCGAGCTGGAGGCCCTTGCCGCCCATGACGACAAGCCCCGTCCCGACCAGTGGAAACTGTCTCCCTGGGCTGTCACCGATTATCTGTTAGGCACCACCCTCGCCGACGGGACCGTCATCACGCCGAAATACATTGGCGACCGCCGTTTGATGGAAATCGCGGTCGCGACCCTCGCCACCGACCGCGCGCTTCTCCTGTTAGGCGTGCCCGGCACCGCCAAGTCCTGGGTCTCCGAGCACCTCACCGCCGCTGTCTCCGGTGATTCCACCCTTCTCATTCAAGGCACCGCCGGAACGGGCGAGGAAGCGATGCGCTACAACTGGAACTATGCCATGTTGCTCGCGAAAGGCCCCACCGAGGAAGCGCTGGTGCCCTCCCCGATGTTCAATGCCATGAAGGATGGAAAAATCTGCCGCGTCGAGGAACTGACCCGCATCCCCTCCGATGTGCAGGACACCCTCATCACCATCCTTTCGGAAAAAACACTGCCCATCCCTGAGCTTTCCAGCGAGACCCAAGCGGTGTCTGGCTTCAACGTCATTGCGACCGCCAACTCGCGTGACCGGGGCGTCAACGAACTCTCATCCGCCCTCCAGCGCCGCTTCAACACCGTCGTTTTGCCACTCCCCAGCACCCTCGATACCGAAGTCGATATCGTGCAAAGCCGAGTCGCCTCCATGAAGCAAGCCCTCTCCCTTCCCGCCGAAGTTCCCGCCCTCGAAGAGATTCGCCGCGTGGTCACCATCTTCCGCGAGCTGCGGGGCGGAGCCACCGTCGATGGCAAAGCTAAAATCAAAAGCCCCTCCGGCACCCTCTCCACCGCCGAAGTCATATCCGTGGTCACCAACGGGCTCTCGCTGGCAGGACACTTTGGCAATGGCTCCCTCAACGCCCATGACCTCGCCAGCAGCATGGTCGGCGCCATCGTCAAGGACCCCGCCAACGACCCCGGCGTCTTCCGCGAATACCTCGAAACCGTGGTCAAGGAACGCGACGGCTGGAAAGACCTCTACCGCGCCTGCCGGGAGCAACTCTAAGAACTCACAAATCGCACCAAAGGTCCCTCGCCCCTCGAGAGAAGCAAAGTCATCGAAAGAAGATCATGAAATCCCTTTCCCTGCCCACTCACTCTCCGACAGTCTCGGCTAAGTTGGACACTTTGGCTCCTTTGAAAAAGCCTTTTGGAACGATCGAGTTCTCCCACTGGATCACTTCCGGATCTTCCCCCTCGGCAAGCCGGCGCAAGTCGTCCGAACGCGAAGCTTCCTTCTCCTTCTTGCGTTGGAGAAAGACTTCCGGTCCTACGATTTGCTCTGCCATGGCCCTATTTTTATCCCAGAATTCCCTCTGCGTCAATTGACCTCAACTCTCCCAAAACTCCATGACCGAACTCTCTGCCCGTCTTCAACGCTACGTCACAAGCCCTGTCCGAGGATATAGTCGCACGACAGACCTTTGCGTCTTCCTTCTCGACTGTCTGGAGAGAGGCGAACTAGACCCTGCGAAAGAATTCCCAAAATGCGCAGATGGTAGCTTCTTCGATTCTTTAACAGACTATTTAACACGGTATTCTTCAGAAAGAGCCCTCCTCGTTCAGCTTCTCCTGAATTGCATTCGCGACAGTGAGATCGAGAAGCCTGTAAGCCCGGCAGTTCAGCATGAGCGATTGCCTCCGGAGCAGACGAATGAAGAGACTTTTGCCGCTCTCTTTATCAAAGCTCTCACCAAAAGCGAAAGCATGAATGACCTCCAAACTTCAGTTCTGCAAGCGTTCGCTGAACAGGGAGACAACAACTTCTCGCTAGCGAAATTCATTGTGGCCTGCGGGAATCTGAAGTTCGGTTGGAATGGCCCTGACTTATTCGACAGCCATACAAGGGACCGATTTGACGTAAGACCATTCTCTCTTTCATTCGACCTATCGCAAGCAGGAGAAAGTCCATTTAAAAGGTTCGTTTTTGACCTTGATGATGACGAACTCGCCAGAACTCTCCGCTCCGCAAATCCCTATCTCTTTGGTGCCCTAGCGAAGCTCAAACCAGAAATCATTAGGGACTTTTTTCAGAATCGCTGCGGACAAGCGCTTCCAACCACTTGGCAGTTTATAACCCACCACAATTCGGACTTTGATGAACTCTGCAAAAATACAGCTAAGAAAAGCAACCCAAGAGACGGAAGCGAAATGCTGATCACTCTCGATCACTTGCGGCACGGACAATTTCATGACGACGCGGTCAAATTGATTACGAAAGCCTCGCAAACGGAGTTGCCCACCCCGTTCCAGATCATCTACCTCGCCGACACGAATCCTCAAAAGTGCGTGGAACTGACTGGAGGCCTCTTGAAGAGCCTCCAAAACTACCGGGAGGTTCCTAACTACATCGTAACGAAAGCTTTCCAGGCAATCGCTAACCAATGGACCAAAGGAGGCCGAGAAGTGCTCTTTGCTATCGCTAAAAACTCAATCCTTCCTACAAGTTTTACTAACGATGGGCAGGCCCCTTCAATATTTTCACACGCTTTCGCTGAGATGTGTCTTTCTTCTGCGCAAGTCCCTGGAGACGATCTCGCGGAACTAGTTGATTCGGCAACCGACACTCTGAGTCGCCAATCATTGGAGAAGCGAGCCAAAAACGAACTCCTCAACTCGATCTGGGCGCAGTCAGCACGACTCCCCAATCCTTCATTAGAGTCTCACTATTGGAGCAATCTGACTTCTAATCTGAAAACACTACAACAGCTCGCTATCGAGAGTCTCGTTGGCCTCAAGCAAGCAGACACCTCTCAAAAGGCTATCAAGCTACTGCAGGCAAAAAAGGCCGATGCACGTCTGGGGGCGGCAGCTTTGCTTGAGACGCTAGCAGAAAAAGAGTGCATCCCCGACCTGCAAAATGCCCTCGAAAGTGAAACCTCAGACAAGGTGAAAACCGCTCTCTTCTCAGCCTTGGCTGCGTGCGGGGTCGAAGAAGACTCTGCCCAACCTGAGCTCCCTCTCCCCGAAATCCTTAAGTCCGCCGCCAAGCTCAAGCTTCCAAAAACAAGCTTTCTCAATCTCGGAGCTTTACCTCCGCTTCTCACTCAGGACGGCAGCGCCCTGCCCGAAGTAGGGCTCACCTTCCTCATCGCCAAGCAGGCCAAGCACAAGCCCGTCGAGCCTTCCCCCGAAATCCTGCCCCTTCTTTCCCACCTTGACCTCGAGAAATCCGGCCCTTTCGCCCTCGCCCTTTACCAACAATGGTTTGCCTCCGAGCAAGCGGCCAAGGACCGTTGGGCTCTCACCTTGGCGGGACTGTTAGGGGGACAGAAAATTGTTCCCGAGCTCATTGCCCCCATCAATGATTGGGCCCTCAATTCGCGGCACAAGCTGGCCGAATACGCGGCGCAGGCCATCAGCCTGGTTCCCGGGGATGAGGCTCTGACTATCCTCGATTCCTTAGCCAACCGCTACCGCTCGAAATTCAAGAACATCGGCAAAGCTTGCCGTGCCGCTCTAGAAGCTGCCGCGGAAAACCGTGGCGTCTCCTTGGACGAGCTCGCCGACCTCATTGTGCCAACCTTGGGATTCGACGAGGAAGGGCAGCGGCCTTTGGAGGATTCCCAGATCGAGGCGGTGCTTCAGCCCGACTTCAAGCTGAACTTCTACAATCCAGATACCGAAAAAGAAACGAAGTCCCCGCCCTCCACCCTCTCCGATACCGCCAAGGAGGATCTCAAGACTCTCCGCAAGCTAATCCGCGAAACCATCAAGGGCCAAACCGCTCGTTTGGAAGGGTGTCTCGTGCGTCAAAGACGATGGGACACCGCCCGCTGGCAGGAGCTCTTTGAGAACCACCCCTTGCTCCAGACCTACGCCAGCAACCTCGTCTGGGCGACCTACGATAGCGCTAGTAGTTTGCAGCGGACCTTCCGCCGTTACCCCAACGGACTGCTGGCCAATGCCGGAGGCGACCTCATCGAATTCGAAAAAGACGAAGTGCACATCGGCATGGTCCACCCCCTGGAGCTTTCCGCCGAAGACCTCCTCGCTTGGCAGCAACACCTCGAGCGCATGAAAGTGAAACCTCCCTTCGCCCAACTTGACCGCCCGGTCGCCCTTCTCGACTCCAATCACAAGAACCGCAAGGAACTCAAAACAGCTGACAAGAAGAGCCTCTCCTGCGGCACCTTTCGCTCCCGGGCCGAGAAGCGGGGATGGCAGCGCGGCTCGGTGGTCGATGCCGGGGGCATTTGGTATTACTACAAATCCTATCAGGGGGCTGGCGTGGACGTCTTTCTCCATGTCGAGGAGATGTATGTCGGGCAAGACCCCATGGAGGAAATCACCCTCGGCACCGCAATGTTCGTGCAGGGCGATTCCGTCCACATCGGCAGCTACGAGTATAACGAGCCCAACAACACCGACGACCCGCGCGTCCTCGCCTTCGGCAAAGTGCCCCCCATCGTCTACTCCGAAACCGTCACCGATCTCGAAGCCATTACCTCTTGAGTTGCATTCTGAAAAAGAACCACTATGATACCATTATGCCATCGTTTGTCATTCGAGATATTCCTGAAGAGAAACTAACGGGCTTGAAAAAGCTCGCAGAGAAGAATCATCGCTCCCTGCAGCGACAACTCCATTGGGTTATTGATGCTGTTTTGGAGGGCCGCCTCGACAGTCCAGACGAGCCAGTTAGCAAGCGAGTTCCTCTCAAAGAAAGAATTCATATCATCGACCGCGATGGTCCTGCGACTTTGCCTCCGATAACTCGCGACGAAATCTATGGTGATGACGGAAGGTGAAACCGCTATCGCAGACGCGAATTTGTTCCTAGGTGCCTTTCAAGGAACACGGGCCAACCACGACGCCTGCCTCCATCTCATGGAGCAAGCAGAAGAAGGGCATTTCCGCCTCCTTGTGAGCAATCAAATTCTCAGGGAAGTTCTCGTCGTCTCCACAAGACCACGCGAAAATAACGGCTTAGGAGCTACCGTTGCCGAAGCCATCAAGAATCAAAATGTCATCCTCTCCATTTGTTTGCTCTTGCCCGAGGACGACGCCGTGGCAGAGACATTGCACGACCTCGTGGCCAAGTATGACCTCAAGGGAAAGCGCATTCACGATGCCAACATCGCGGCGACGGCTTTACGTCATGGCTTCACTAAAATCCTAACCGCCAACCCCAAGGACTTTGCCAAAATCTCCGAGATCGAAGTCGTTCCTATTCCCTCATTAGCATGACCTTCTACGGAATCAGACACCATGGGCCAGGCTGTGCGCGGAGCTTGCAGAAGGCCCTGCAGGCAGATCCACCGGACTTAATTCTGTTAGAGTCACCCGCCGAGACCGAAAGCCTCTTAGCCTCCGCCGCTCAGGAGGGCATGAAGCCGCCGGTCGCAATGTTGCTTTATCAAAGCGATGGACCGGAGAACGCCGCCTTCTATCCCTTCGCCCGCTTTTCGCCCGAATGGCAGGCCATACTTTGGGCTCTTAAAAACGAGGTCCCAATCCGTTGTTTTGACCTCCCCGCCGCCCACTCCTTGGCAGAGGAAGAACAAGAGGACGAAGCTAAAGATGACCACTCCGAGGAAGAAGAGGAAGAGGAAACTCCCCCCACCTCGGAATATCAAGACCCCTTCACCTGGATTGCCAAAGCCGATGGCTATGATGATGGCGAACGATGGTGGAACGACAAAGTCGAGGAGCGCGATTCCTCGCAGGACTTTTTCCAAGCCATCAACGAAGCAGTAGTGGCACTGCGGGAAGAACTGGCGCTACCGGAATCGGACCGCACCCTGCGCAGGGAAGCGTGGATGCGACGTTGCATGCGGCAGGCTGAAAAAGACGGCTTCCAAAACATCGCGGTGATTTGTGGAGCATGGCACGTTCCCGCCCTCCTGAACAAACCGAAGGTCTCCGAAGACAACGCACGGCTGAAGGGTCTCCCCAAGGTCAAAGTCGCCGCGACCTGGACCCCGTGGACCTTGGACCGTCTGACCACCCACAGCGGCTATGGCGCCGGAGTGCGGGCCCCGGGCTGGTATGACCACGTGTGGGCGAAACCAAAGCATCCCCACACCACTTGGTTGACCAAGGCAGCGCGCATTCTGCGCAAAAATGACCTCGAAGGCTCCTCCGCATCCATCATCGAAGCCACCCGCCTCTCCGAGTCCCTGGCCGGAATGCGCGGGCGTCCGCGCCCCGGTCTGGACGAAAGCATGGAGGCGATTCAAACCGTCTTTTGCCAAGGAGACGCCGCCCCTCTCTCCCTCCTGAGCCAACCGCTTTTAATCGGAAAAGCTCTAGGCACACTCCCCGAGGGGCTCTCGCAGTTGCCTCTACAAAAGGACATCGAGGCCACCCAAAAACGACTTCGGCTCAAGCCTACCGCCGGGGTGAAAGAGCAGACTCTCGATTTGCGGGAAGAATCGGGCCGCAAGAAGAGCGCGTTTCTCCATCGTCTACGCGCACTGAAAATCAACTGGGGCGAACCGCGCGACACACGGTCGAAAGGCACCTTCAAGGAACTCTGGATCCTTCAGTGGAAACCCGAGCTGCTTCTCGCCATCATCGATGCCTCTCCCTACGGCAACACCCTTGAGGTCGCGGCGGGTAATGCACTGGTGAAGACGGAGCCGGATCAGAGTCTCGATGACATCACGAGCAAGCTCGATCACTCTCTACTCGCGGTCCTGCCCCAGGCCACCGAAATTCTGCTCACCCAGCTGGATGCCGCAGCCGCCACCAGTCACAACACGCGCGAGTTGCTCACCGCCATTCCTGCGCTGGTGCGCATCGCCCGCTACGGCGATGTGCGCAAGACCGACACCTCCAAGGTCACCCTCATTCTCAAACACCTCACCACCCGACTGCACATCGAGCTGGCTGCCAGCGCGAGCGGACTGGATGACGAGGCCGGGCGCGAGTTCGCTGACCTACTACGCAATTATTCCGCCGCTCTTCTGACCCTCGACAAGGAAGAACTGTTAGAGGGATTCTATCAGGCTGCCAATCGCCTCTCCTTGCTCGAATCCGCCCAAGCGGAAGTCCGGGGAGTCGCAACCCGATTGCTGAGGGACGCCAACCGGATCGAAAGCGAAGAAGCAGCGCGACGCCTTTCCTTTGCGCTCTCCCGAGGAACCGATCCCCTTCCGGCCGCCAACTGGTTGCAAGGCTTTCTCGCGGGCTCGGGTTCGCTGCTCGTTCATGACCGTCCCCTGCTGGCGCTCATCCATGATTGGCTGAGCACCTTGAATGATGAGAATTTTCAAGAAAGCCTCCCCCTCCTCCGCCGCACCTTCGGGAGCTTCACCTCTCCAGAACGCTCGAAAATCGCGCAAACCCTCAAGAGCGGCGACCTCACCACCAGCGGTCCCCAAGTTTCTCAGAAGAAGTGGGACGTCAACGCCGAGCAAGCGGCCCCCGCTCTCCAGACAGTTTGCGAACTGTTAGAACTCCCCGCTCCCTCTTCCTCCACCCCAATTCCTTCCGAGCAAGTACGATGAACGACTCCGAACTCAAACGCTGGCGATTGCTGTTAGGCGAACCAGCAAATGACCTCTCGCCCAAGCTTTCCCAAGATGATCTGCGCATGGACCAGGCTCTGGAAGCGCTCTATGATCAGGATAGCGGTGGACGCGCGGGCGGCTTGGGAGCCTCCAACCCGAATGTCTCGCGGTGGTTGGGTGACATCCGTAAATACTTTCCCTCCAGCGTGGTGCAAGTGATGCAGAAGGACGCCATCGAACGGCTCAACCTGCAGCAGCTCTTGTTAGAACCCGAGATTCTCGCCGAGGCCGAGCCCGATATTCACCTCGTCTCCAGCCTGCTCTCGCTCAATCATCTCATTCCAGCGAAAACCCGCGAGACCGCGCGCGAAGTGGTGCGCAAGTTAGTCGAAGAATTGCTACGGAAGCTGGAGCAACCCACCCGCTCGGCAGTGCAAGGAGCCCTCGCCCGCCACCTGCGCAATCCACGCCCCAAGCTCAAGGAAATCGATTGGCCACGCACCATCAAGGCCAACCTGAAGACCTATCAGCCCGAATACAAAACCATCATTCCCGAGAAGCTGGTGGGCTTCGGGCGCAAACAGAGTTCGCTCAAAGACGTGGTCTTGTGCATCGACCAGAGCGGTTCCATGGCGGCCTCTATTATCTATTCCTCCATCTTCGGGGCCGTGATGGCGTCCCTTCCGGCGGTGTCGACCCGCTTCGTGCTCTTCGATACCGCGGTGGTGGATTTGACCGATGACTTGAAAGATCCTGTGGACCTGCTCTTTGGAACGCAACTGGGAGGCGGCACCGACATCAACAAAGCCATGCGCTATTGCGAGGACCACATCACCCGCCCCAGCGACACCACCTTCGTGCTGATTTCCGACTTGTTAGAAGGAGGAGACGCCCGCCCCATGCTAAAGACCGCTGCCCGCATGGTCGACGCCGGAGTGACAGTCATCGCCCTGCTCGCTCTCAGCGATGAGGGCAAACCCTGGTATTGCGAGAAAAACTCCGCAAGCTTCGCGGCCCTCGGCATTCCGGTCTTTGCCTGCACCCCCGATCAATTCCCCGACCTGATGGCGGCCGCTCTTTCCAAAAAGGATCTCCACCTTTGGGCCAAGCAATTCGGCATCCGCTTGCGCTAGGTTTCTACTTGGTCAAGGCCAAGAGAAAAGGACCGTCCCCTACGGGAAAATCTTTAGGGGCATCGACTTGCAGGGATTCGCTTTGCGCCAGCACCCATTGCCAAACCGCTCGAGCCTCGTCCTGCCCGCCGGGGTGGCCACGGTAGCAGATGATGGCGATCACTCCACCCGGTCGCAAAATCTCCCTCGCTGTCTGCAGGGCCCGCAAAGTCGTCCCCTCGGTGGTGATGACCGAGCGATCCGCATACGGCAGGTAACCCAGATTGAACATCACCGCTCCCACGCCACCGGAGACGTGTTCACCCATCGTCTCGTGCCCCTGGTGCACCAGCTGGCAGCGCTCCCGCACCCCTGCACGCTCCAGCCGTTTGTCCGTCTTTTTCAGAGCGGCCTCTTGCACGTCAAAGGCCAGCACCTTGCCGCTGGGGCCGACTGTCTCTGCGAGAAACACCGTGTCCCAGCCATTTCCCATCGTGGCGTCAATGGCAGTCTCGCCCTCCTCCAGCACGCGGGCGATCGCTTCCTTCGCTTGGTCGCTAATCGTCATCCGTTTATGTTAGAAAAGGAATGCAGGCTCAGCTCGGGCTCAATGCCTCGCCCATCCAGAATGTGCTCCACCAATTGCTTGGCCACCTTGGGCCCATAGAGACACCCCTTGGACCCGAGCCCGTTGAGGAGAAACTTTTTAGGGGCATCGGGATGTTCGCCCATGACGGGTTCACTGTTGCGCACGATGGGACGGACTCCCGCGACATGGTTTCGAATCTCGAAGGGCAGATCGGTAAACTCTCTCACGAGCGCCTCCAACTTGACCCGTCCAGCTTCGGTCGGCTCATTGGTGAGGTCGTCCCACTCATAAGTCGCCCCCACCCGATAACGGTCATTGCCGATGGGTATACTCCAGCCCCGGCGATTGAGAATTCGTTCTTCCTTCCAATCGGGAATTTCAACCTCGAGGATTTCCCCCTTCGCCAAGCGATTGGGCAGATAGGAAAACTCCCCTCCCTGCAGCCCCTTGGTTCCCTCACAAAAGATCTCCACCTCCGGACCGGGCGCGCCCAAGCCCTCTTCTTTGAAGAACGCGAGGGAGTCTGTTAGAAATCCCCGCACGTCCACCCAGCCGCCCCCTTGCCACTCCACCCCGCCGGACTCGCCGCCTTTCACATCGGTGAGAACGGAATAAACATCGCCAATCCACGGCTCCAATTCGGATTGCTTGGCCTCAAATTTTCTCCGTTCTTTTTCTCCCGCAAAGACCCGTAGAACGGGCACTTCTTTAAAATAATGACGACCTAGCATCGAGCCGGCATCGAGATAAAACTCGCGCATCTCCTCGAGAAACTCATCAATGCGCCAGCTGATATTCATCCCCTTTCCGGTTACGGGATTGACGAGCCCCGCAGCGGCCCAAGAGGCCCCGACCCCGCGTGCGCCCACATGGCGAAAGCTGATTCCACGCTGCCACAGATGCCAGCCGACAAAGACCCCGGCCAAGCCGCAGCCATGAATGGTGATTCCTTCCATCGCGCGCACGCTAGCGACCCCTTACTCGGGACGCACGCCTTCTTTATAGAGAAACTCGCGATACTCTTCCCACTCGGTATTGGCTGGGATATCGCGGTGCTCACTCGGGATGACGCGTGGTTTTCCTGCGGCGCGTTGCTCGGCATTTTTCTTCCAAGCGCCCTCGCCCCCCTTGCGCACCGCGTGATAGATGATGAGCCGGTCTTTCTTCGAGACCCCCGACTCTTCCATCCCCTCGAGGAAAATCTGGTCAGCCTCCTTGCGACTGGTGGTTTGCTCCCAGTAGAGATAATCATGCACCACCGCCGCCAACTGGTAGCGGCCAGTCTTTGGATAAATCGGCCAGAGGGGTCGCGGGATACTGGCAAAGTCTGTCACGAAACCTTCGGGAACCTCGTAGGTTACTCCGGTGCTGGCGCGGGTGTATTCCATCGGGCTAAAGACCATCCAGTGGTTGCCATCGATGAAAGGGATCAAAGGCACCGGCTTGATGGGTGCGCAGGCCGAGAGCAGCCAGGCTACGAAAAAAAGAGGTAGAAAAGGGAGAGTGCGTTTCATCTTCAGTGCGATTGTTGTCAGAATCTTACGACGAACTGAGACGGCGGACAAGCGGTAGAATATTCAGGAGATTTTACCCTTGCCGCGACAACAGCCGAGGCAACGGATCATCCAGCCTACTGCGACCACCAACCCGAGAACCGAAAACCAATCCCCCGCCCGGGCATAGAGAGTGGGGCCTCCGCGCTCGGGGATTTTCACCTTGGTCAAGATGCTACCCCGGACAAAGGGCTTCTCCTCCTCATCGAGCATCACCTGCTTTTTCCCCGTCTCATAATCGACGAGACTTCCCGTAGCCGAAACCGCTCCGGTGACTCCCCGGTTGGCCGCGCGGAGCATCGGGCGGCGGAGTTCGATGGCGCGGAAGAGGGCATTGTCAAAGTGTTGCTGCGACCCCTCGCTGGTTCCGAACCAGCCGTCGTTGGTGATGTTCACAATAACTTCGCGCTCGCCTTTGCTGAACTTGCGCGTCACGCGGGGCACGGTGTCTTCGAAGCAGATGGAAGGGATGATGTTCACCTCGCCACCCGCGCCCGGAAGAGTGAGGCCTTCACTCCCCACTCCCCGACCCAAGTTTCCTCCCCACGGGACCCCGGCCACTTTTTCATAGATGTCACCCAGCCATTTCACCGAGTCCACGAAGGGAATGAACTCGCCGTAGATCACGAGGTGTTGCTTGCGATGGGTTGCCAACTCACCCGCCGGATTGACTGACAACAAGGCATTATACTGGCTGCCATTTTCTTGCGTGGGACGCAGCCCCCCTTCAACGCGCTCTGCCTCGACTTCCCAAATTCCCGCCATCAGATTGCGGACCCCAGCTTCGCGCATGCGCTGGAGCGTCGAGCTGGAGGGCTCATAGAGAGCGAACTCGTCACCTCCGCCGTTGAGCAAAATTCCGTAGAGCACCACCTCAGGCCAGACCACCCAGTCCACTGACTCCAACTCGACTTCTCCCTCGGCTTCAGCGATGCGCTTTTCATTGCGGGCATCGACCTCGGCAAGGGCGCGTAGAGTCTCGCCTTCGTAGCCTTCATGAACTTCTTCGCCCGACCACTCGACATGCCCTGCGCTCTGGGGAATGTCCATTTGCACCAAGAGAACTCGCAAGGTATCACCTGCCGATCGATTGATGAAAACCGTGCGAAAAACTCCGTAGGTGAAGCAAACGACGAGGAGTAAAATCGCGACTGCAAAGTCCCAGTGCCGCTGCATTTTTCCCGCCTGCACTCCTTTGCCCAAGCGGACTCCCACCTGCACCATCACCCCCGCCAAGAATACAGGCAGAAAGGCCAAGCCCGTTACTCCTACTAGCTCCGCCCCCTGCGCCAGGGGTAGTCGATCATGAAAGGCCACTCCTAGACCGTTCCAGCCAAACCCCGTCAACATCCAGCCGCGAATCCATTCCAGCCCGCACCAGAATCCAGCATTGAGAGCCGCAAAGCCGAGCGAACGAAGAGCTTCCGCCATGCGGGTTCCATCGGGTCTTTCTTTGCGAAAAGGGTTCCCGGCCGAGGAAACGAACAATCCGAAGAAGGCAAAATACAGTGCGAGATAGGCGGCTAGGATCAGATAAGTGCCCCCAGTCACGGTCGCCAACCATTTCAAGTTGATGGACCAAAAGGCCAGCCCCGCCAGCCAGCCGAGAAAAAATCCTTTGCGGCGGGGACGACGCTCGCCCTTTCCCAACCAAAAAGCCGCCATCCAGAGCACTGGAGCGAGCCAAACGAGATCGGCCCAATTGAAGGGAGCAAAGCAAAGCGCAAGAAGCCCTCCCCCAAAAAGCGCGAGGAGGAAAGGCCACAGAACAGTTAGAATTTTTCGCATAACGAGAAGCCGGAAGCTAACGCCTCACCCACGAACACCAAAGCCAAATTCAGGTCGATGTTGATGGCCATGAAAGAGTCGCCCATCCAATCCCCTAAGCGCCACCGGTAGGGCTGTTTTTTCAAAAAGACCCGACCGGAGCATGGACATTCCTGTCCATGAGCAGTGCCTCGGTGAGTCAGAGGCTTCGTCGGGACGTGTCCGATGTCGACGATTCGTCGCGGACGGACCGTCCCAGGGACAGAAATGTCCCGGCTCCGTCGGTAGGGCTGTTTTGCCAAAACAGCCGCGAATGTTAGGGGAAGGTCCCCAGGCCTCCGGCCCTTCGTCCGCGAGAGAACCTTTCGAACTCGCCTGAACTCTCGCGGTCCTTTTATCAAAAGGACTCAACCGGTGGAGGCGAAGAGCGCGGGGTGGGGTCTTTGGTATTTGGGCGGCTGCACTCCTTGAATCCCAGCCCCACACGTTCGAGCAAACAAGCTTTGCTCTTCCCGGGCGGGTGAGAGAACGAACCCATCCACCTCAAAGCGGCAGCAAGCGGCACGCACTCCAGAAGGTCGCTCAGCGTTGGACCGCGAGTGCCCCCACTCGCCCCACCGAACCGTCTCTTCGAATCATGATTCTGCAACGAGTTGTCTGAGAATCGGGCGGTAGTGCTGTTTTGCCAAAACAGCCGCGAATATTCGGGGAAGGTCCCCAGGGCTCCGGCCCTTCGTCCGCGAGAGAACCTTTCGAACTCGCCTGAACTCTCGCGGTCCTTTTATCAAAAGGACCCTACCGGTGGGGGTGAAGGATGCGGAGTGGGGCTTTGACTGTTTGATGGGGTGCACTCTTTGAATCGCAGTCCCAAAAGGTCGAGCAAGCAAGCTTTGCTCTTCCCGGGCGGGTGAGAGAACGAACCCATCCACCCCAAAGCGGCAGCAAGCGGGACGCACTCCAGAAGATCGCTCAGCATTGGACCGCGAGTGCCCCCACTCGCCCCACCGAACCGTCTCTTCGAATCATGATTCTGCCAACGAGTTGTCTGAGAATCGGGCGGTAGGGCTGTTTTGCCAAAACAGCCGCGAATGTTCGGGGAAGGTCCCCAGGCCTTCGGCCGTTGTCCGCGGGTGAACCATTCGAGTAACTCAGACCATTCGCGGTCCTTTTATCAAAAGGACCCTACCGGTGGGGGGTGAAGGATACGGAGTGGGGCTTTGGCTGTTTGGTTGGTTGCGCTCTTTGAATCGCAGCCCCACAAGTTCGAGCAAGCAAGCTTTACTCTTCCCGGGCGGGTGAGAGAACGAACCTATCCACCCCAAAGCGGCAGCAAGCGGCACGCACTCCAGAAGAGCGCTCAGCGTTGGACCGCGAGTGCCCCCACTCGCCCCACCGAACCGTCTCTTCGAATCATGATTCTGCCAACGAGTTGTCTGAGAATCGGGCGGTAGGGCTGTTTTGACAAAACAGCCGCGAATGTTCGGGGAAGGTCCCCAGGCCTCCGGCTGTTGTCTGCAAGATGGCCATGCGAACGGCTCCGAACACTCGCGGTCCTTTTGTCAAAAGGACCCTACCGTGCGATTCGCTTGTTTCCTAAACCCAGGCTGAACATCGAGACTTTGCAAAAATCTAGGCCCTCTGCTAGATACTGGCATGATTCAACTCGATCCCGAGGAAATCTTTGGCAGTGCAATTGGAGAGGCTGTTCGGAGGGGGCTGACCCTCTTTCTTTGCCTCTATCTCGGCAGCGCGCTGGCTTTGGCGGGCAGCTTGGCCTTCGGGACTCTTGTCAGCGTTTTCACCTCGGGATTCACCTCCTTCCCTTCCTATGACTTTGGGGCTTCGCTGTTTATACTGCCCTTCTGGAGCTTCGCCTCGATCTTTGGTTTTCTCACGCTGGCCAATGGTATTGTCGCCGCGACCTATTACTTCCGCACGGAGGAGACCACTCGAAAGCGCTTTGTCCAATTCACGACCATTCAACAGGTCTCCCTCGCCGGCGCCTTCGCGGAATACGCACTGAGCTATAGTCCGTCTTTTCTCGAGGTCTTGGGAATCGTCGGAGGCGGGCTCGTTTTCCAAGGATTCGCCTGGGGACTCTTCTACTTCGCCCTCAGTTTCATCAAAAACAAGCAGCGCATCAGCCACGAGGAACACCTCATGGCCGTTGCGGCCGAGAATGCGGTTTGGCGGCAAAAAGTGGAGTCCATGGAACATATTCCCGCCCCACCATCTGGCCCGGAAGCCCCCAAACCGCGCCCCTTGCGGCCGGAGTCGTGAAAGAACCGCTACTCAGGCGAACTCAATTTCCTCTGGCCAACTAATTAAGATTCCTTAATAATCGCCGCGATTCATGCCTGAGAGTCCCCCTTCCCCCTCACGTCGCCGTTGGATGGAATCTGCCGCCCTGCTCGCTGTCGGCTCCGCTTTTTCGGCCAAAGCAATCTCGAACCTACCCTGGCCAAATCCTTCCAAAGTCACTGTCGTTCAGACTCCCCCGCCCCCCACTCCGGCCGAGCAACTGGTCATCGACACCCCGCCACCGGCAGCCCCCGCGAGACCGACGGGACCTCCGACCTACGAGGACTTCATCGCCTCTTTCGCCCTCCGGCACATTCGCCCCCACGAGCTCATCAATCCCCATCGACAAACCACTCGCGGGGTCAAAAACTCCCTTCCTCCGCAACATCTTTGGAGCAAGATGCCGGCATCTCTTTTCGTCGCTGACGAGATTCGCGAACGCTTGGGACGCCCCCTCAATCTCATCACTTCAGCCTATCGCAGCCCAGCCTACAACAAGGCCTGCGGCGGAGCCTCGAAGTCCTGGCACACCCAGAATACAGCGCTCGACCTCGTCTACGAGGGAGGTCCGAAAGAGGCCTATGCCATTGCCTGCCAATTGCGTGACGAGGGATTCTTTCGGGGAGGAATCGGACTCTACCGCACCTTCATCCACATCGACACCCGGGGCAAAAACGCGACTTGGCGCGGGTGACCCAGCCCGTGACTTGAAGAGGCGATAGAAGAAGACGGCAGGCGACGTTTTATGGGTTGCCCATGCCCTCCTTGTCCTCCATTTCCCTCGGCTGTCTTGCAGCTGGCTCCATTGCGCTCTCTGCCAACGAGTTGTTCGATGCCGCGCGTCCGATTTTGGAACAAAACTGCTTGGAATGCCACCATGCCGACGAGGGCAAAGGCGGCCTGAAGCTCCACACTCACGACGACTTTTTGCTCGGTGGGGATGAAGAACTCGCCTTCGACGAAAAGTCACCCAAGGACTCCGAGCTCCTCCGACGCGTTCGCCTGCCGGAAGATCACGAGGAATTCATGCCACCCTCATCGGAAAAAGTTTCGCGCGAGGCCCTGACTCCCGAGGAGATGGATACTTTGGAAAAATGGCTGCTCGCAGGCGCGCCATGGCCGAAAGATGTCATTCTGGTGCCCAAGGAAAAAACCGCACCCTTGGAAAATCCCGACGAGCCCGACCCCCTCCTCGCGGGAATCGAGGTCTTCCCTTCCCGCGTTTCTCTCGAAACCGCCTCTGACTACCACCGCCTTGTTATTCTCGCTACCGCAAAGGACGCCTCCACGCGGGATGTCAGCGCCTCGGTCAAAATCTCGCTGGCCGACCCCAAGCTCGCGCGTGTCGAGGGCACCACGCTGCATCCGCTGGCTGATGGCGAAACCACCATCCGGGTCGATTTTCGCGGAAAGAGTCGCGAAATCCCGCTCGTGGTTAAAGACGCCACCCGCGAGCGCACGGTCTCTTTTCAACAAGACATCGTGCCCATCTTCACCGCTGCTGGCTGCAATACCGGTTCGTGCCATGGCTCCGCCCGGGGACAGGACGGCTTCATGCTCTCGCTCTTTGGCTACGATCCCGAGGGCGACTACGACCGCATCACACGCGAACAGCTGGGTCGACGCATCAACCTCGCCCTCCCCTCGGAATCTCTGCTGCTAACCAAATCTATCGGCGAGGTTCCCCACACCGGTGGAAAGCTCTTTGATAAGAAGCATCCCTTCTACGCCACCATGCTTCGCTGGCTGGAAGACGGAGCCAACTACGATCCCGAGGACATTCCTCTCCCCATCGGGATTACGGTGGAGCCCGCCGAGACCGTATTGAAAGGCCCCCGCCAGCGCATCCAACAGACCGTGCGCGCCGAATACGCGGACGGAACGGACCGCGATGTCACCACCCTTTCCAGCTTCACAAGCTCCAACGACAGCTCCGTGAAGGTCAATCCCAACAACGGCAAAGCGACCTCCGGCCAGCGCGGCGAGGCCTTCCTCATGGCCCGCTTTCACACCTTTACCGAAGGCACCCAGAACATCGTGATTCCCGCCGAGGCCAAGTACGAGAAACCTAGTATTTCCCCGAACAACTACATCGACGAGCACGTGCACGCCAAGCTGCACAAACTGCGCATGATTCCATCGGAGCTAGCCGATGATGAAACCTTTGTCCGGCGCATCTACCTCGACCTGATCGGCCTCCTGCCCACCCCGGAGGAACGCGCGGAGTTTCTAGCAGACACCAATCCCGACAAGCGCGCCCAGCTCATCGACTCTTTGCTGGAGCGCAAGGAGTTCACCGAGATCTGGGTCATGAAATGGGCCGAACTTCTCCAGATTCGCTCCACCGGCAACAACGCCAACCAGGTCACCTACAAGGCTGCTACCCTCTGGTATGAATGGCTGCGCGAAAAGGTCGCCAGCGGGGTTCCCTTTGACCAGATCGTGCGTGAATTGCTGGCCACCCGCGGCGGCACTCTCACCGAGCCCCAGACCAACTACTACAAGCTGGAACAAGATATTAAAAAGGTCACCGAGAACGTGGCGCAGGTCTTTCTGGGCACCCGAATCCAGTGCGCCCAGTGTCACAACCACCCCTTCGATCGCTGGACTATGGACGACTACTATGGCTTCGCCAGCTTCTTCGCCCAAGTCAAACGCAAGCGCGCCGAAGACCCTCATGAGCAAATCGTCTACGACGCCAACGGCGAGATCCAACATCCTCTCACCAAGAAGAACGCCATCCCGACCTTCCTCGGCGGCGAACCTCTCGGCGAGAGCGACCAAACCCGCCGCGAGGCTATGGCGGAATGGCTGACCTCACCCGAGAACCCTTGGTTTGCCGGAAATATCTCCAACATCGTTTGGTCTCACTTCTTTGGCATCGGCATCGTCAATCCGGTGGACGACGCGCGCATCTCCAACCCTCCTTCCAACCCCGCCCTCCTCGCATCTTTGGGTGACAAGTTGGTGAAATACAACTTCGACATCAAGAGACTGGTGCGCGACATCTGCAACTCCCGCACCTATCAGCTCTCCACTATCCCGAACGAAACCAATGCGCTGGACGAAACCAATTTTTCCAAATCCCGCGTGCGAAGACTCCGGGCCGAGGTCCTCCTCGACGTTCTTGCCCAGGTCACTGACACTCCCAACAAGTTCAAAGGTCTCCCTCTGGGCGCGCGGGCGGTGCAAATTGCCGACGGTCAAACTTCCAATTACTTTCTCACCACCTTCGGTCGCGCCACCCGCGCCACGGTCTGCTCCTGTGAAGTGGTGGTGGAACCCAATCTGTCGCAGGCCCTCCACCTGCTGAATGGGGAATCAACGCACACCCGGATCTATCGCGGAAAGGTCGTCAACGCGCTCAAGGAAAAGAACAAGGGCAACGCCGAACAGATCATCACCGACCTCTATCTGCGGACTCTTTCCCGCGAGCCCAACTCCGCCGAGTTGCAGCACCTTTTCGCCACCTTCAAGGAGACGCCCGACGACATTCGGGGCGAGTTCTACCCCGACCTCTTTTGGGCCCTCCTCAACTCCAAGGAGTTCATCTTCAACCACTAGAAATCTAGTAGCGACATGAAAAACCTTTTCCGCATCTCCCTCCTGCTTGCCTTCCCCCTGAGAGCTCAGGAAAAGATCACCTACGAGGATCACATCTATCCCATCTTCGAGCAGTCCTGCCTGAACTGCCACAATCCGGATAAAAAGAAAGGAGACCTCGACCTCTCCTCTTATCCCGCCCTCATGACGGGTGGTTCCGGTGGAAAAGTGGTCGTCCCGGGCGACGGAGGCTCCTCCAAGCTCTACACCGTCACCACTGGAACCGAGGAGCCGGTGATGCCTCCGGAGGGAAGCAAGATTAATAAGAAGGACGCCGACCTGATTCGAGCGTGGATCGATGGCGGCGTCCTGGAAACCAAAGACTCTTCCGCTAAGAAGGCCGACAAGCCCAAGTTCGACCTCGCCATCGACACCTCTGCGGGCAAACCGGAAGGCCCGCCCCCCATGCCGGAGGACGTCTCGCTCGACCCCGCCTTTGTCGCGCCCCAAGCTGGCTTGGTGAAAGCGATGGCCGCTTCTCCTTGGGCTCCTTTGCTCGCCATCACCGGTCAGAAACAAATTCTTCTCTACCACAGCGAAACCTTCCGCTTCCTCGGAAGCCTCCCCTTCCCCAAGGGTCAGCCCGAGTCCCTCACCTTTCACCCCTCGGGCAAATACCTGCTCGCTTCGGGCGGAATCGCGGGCAAGTCGGGCTACGCCATCGCGTGGGACATCACCACTGGGAAAGAACTTTTCACGGCCGGTCGCGAGTTCGACTCCGTGCTCGCCGCAGCCCTCACCCCGGACCTGTCCACCGTGGCTATGGGTGGGCCATCGCGGCTGCTGAAGATCTGGAACACCCGCGAGAACCAGCAAAGTCATTCCATCAAAAAACACACCGACTGGATCACTGCCGTGGCGGCCTCTCCGGATGGAAAATTTTTCGCCAGCGGCGACCGCAATGGCGGCATTCATGTCTGGGACTTGGCGGGGAACGAAATTCACGCTTTGCGCGATCATCAGGCAGACGTCACCGCGCTCGCCTTCCGCTCTGACTCCAAGCTCTTGGCCAGCACCGGCGAGGACGGACAACTCTTCATCTGGGATATGAAAAAGGGTTCGGCGGCAAAGAAAATCAACGCCCACCCTGGCGGAGCCACCGCGCTCTTCTATCATCGCGACGGACACATCGTGACCGCCGGACGAGACCGCGTGGTCAAGGTCTTCAAGCCCGACTTCGGCGAGAAGATCGCTTTCCGCAATTTGCCTGAGCTGGTGACCGCGACGGCCCTCTCCGAGGATGGGAAGCACGTATTCACCGCCGACTACAATGGCGCGGTCTTTGCCTACGAGATTTCTAGTAATAAGGCACCGATTGCGTCCTTGGAGTCCAATCCCCCCACCCTCGAAAGTCGCCTGGCCTACCTGCGCAAGCAAATCTCTCAGCAGAGCCAAAAGGTCGAACAAGCCAAGAAAGCCTTCACCACAGCAGAGAACGCGCGAAATCAGCTGGCCCAACGCATCAAGGGAACAAAAGACGCGCTGAAGAAGAATGAAGACTCCCTGGCCAAGCTCAAACGAGACCTCCAATCCCAAGAAAAGAAACTGCAACAGGTTTCCAAAAAGCTTTCCGAAGCTCAGACGCCGCTCGAAAACGTCCGCAAGGAGAAGAAGAGCTTGGAAGAGGCCCAAGTCACCCTGCAGCAGAAGCTTGAGAGTCTGAAAAAGGAGAGCAAGGATTTGGCGGAAATCACCGAGCAGCAACAGGAGCTCTCCCAAAAAATCAAATCTCTCTCCCAGAAGGAAAGCAAGGAGACCAAAAAGTTTCAGGAACTGGAGACCCAGCGGAACAAGCTCAACAACTCGCTCAAAGGTCTCCGACGTCAGTATCAGGAGATTGGCGGCTTGGTCAAAGCGGGCAAGGAATCGCTGACCCCGCTGGAAAAACAGCTGCCGGAACTCGCGGAGAAAGTCGAGGCCCCCAAAAAGGCTCTGGAGCAACTCACTCAAGAAGAGAAGAAAATTCGCGAGGACCTCGCCTATTGGGAAGCGGCCCGTTAGAATGCGCGTTGCGTGTTTGGAAACTCTTTTGTCACAAAGGTTTCCTGCAATCACGGGAACAGGAGTCAACAACCCGAAAAAGTCGCCCTTTGGCAGAATCCCGACTCGGCACGGACGCTGCATTGGTTTTGACTACCGCCAACATGAAGCCCGTCACAATGCGCCGCACGCGCCTACTCGCCACCCTGGGACCTGCCTCCGATAGCGATGAAACCATCGAAGCGCTGCTCGATGCGGGTGCCGACTGCTTTCGTATCAATATGTCCCACGCCAAGCACGAAGTCGCCCGCGACACCGTGCGACGGATTCGCCGCATTGCTGTCGGGCGCGAGTATCCAGTGGGAATCCTGTTCGACCTCACTGGCCCGTCCATTCGCACCGGCACCCTGGAGACACCCTATCAGCTGGAAAAAGACGACCGGGTGGAATTCCGCACGGAAGACGCAGAAGCGACTTTGCCTATCTCGACCACCGTCAATTACGGTGGTCTTCTTGAGGATGTGAAAGTCGGCAACACCCTGATTGTGGACAACGGCACCCTCATCATGAAGGTCGAGTCCATTGCGGACAACCACCTCGTCGCAGTAAACAACACTCCCGGCGAACTGGGCTCCCGACGCCACATCAATCTTCCCGGCACACGCTTGAACCTTCCAGCCATGACCGAGAAGGATCGCAAGGACCTCGACCTCGCGGTGGAGTGTCAGGCGGACTTTGTAGCAGGATCGTTCGTGCGCGACGCGGGTCACGTCCGTGAACTGCGGGCCGCGATTCAGAAGCTGGGTGGACACGCACAGATTGTCTCCAAGCTCGAAGACCAGGAAGCCATTCGTAATCTGGACTCCATCATCGAAGCCTCCGACATCATCATGGTCGCTCGGGGTGACCTCGGCATCGAAGTTCACATCGAAGAGCTGCCCATTCTCCAACGCAAGATCGTCAAGCGTTGTCAGGAGCAAGGCAAGCGCGTGATCGTAGCCACCCACATGCTGGAGTCCATGATCTCCAACCCCACCCCCACCCGGGCGGAAGTCACCGACGTGGCCAATGCGGTCTTCGAAGAAGCGGACGTGCTCATGGTTTCCGGCGAAACCTCGATCGGCAAATATCCCGTGGAGTGTCTCGAGGTTCTCAACCGGGTTGCCCGGCGTATCGAGCGGTCGGGAGGTTTGGGCTTTGCGAAGAACTCGACCTTACAAACCGATAAACAGAAAACGATCCGCTCGGCGGTGCAATTGGCGGACTCCATGCCCGGAGCCATCATGGCGGTCTTCACCCGTTCGGGGGCAACCGCCCACTACACCGCTCTCATGCGCCCTCGCTCCCCCATCTTTGCCTTTACTCCCAATGAGCAAGTTCGTCGTTTTCTCACCCTTTCGCGCGGAGTGCGCTCCTTCTGCATCGACTTCGAGAACATGCCCCGGCTCACCATTGCCAAGGGAATCGAGACTCTACGTCAAGAGCGCGACATCACTCCGGGGACTCCGGTCATCGTGGTGTCCGACACCTTGCAAGACGACCGTGCAGTCAATACCATCCTCCTCGAACACGCCTAAACAATGGCTGAGAATCTGGAAAAAATTCCCCGCGAACGCGAAGTCTCCCCATGTCCCTGCAAGCGGGAGAAGAGCTATGCGGAATGCTGCATGCCCTTCCACTATGGGCGCGCCAAACCCGAGACTGCCGAGCAATTGATGCGCTCGCGCTACACCGCCTACTTCTTTCGCCTCGTCGATTATCTGGTGGCGACCACCCATCCCGACAAGCGCATCAAGAACCAAGCCCAAGAGTTGGATAAAACCATCTGGAACCCCAGTTGGCGCAAGCTGACCATCGTGGGGAGCTCCAAGGGCGGTAAGGAAGACAAGACTGGCAAGGTGGAGTTCATCGCCAAATATTCACTCGACGGCCAAGACTACGAACTTCACGAAAAGTCCCGGTTTCGTCGCTACAAGGGGAAGTGGATGTATTACGACGAGAAGGGTTAGTCTGCGATGAACCTCACCGCGGCATGGGTCAGGCTTTGCCAAGCGGCGAGGTTTGATAATAACGATTACTTCGCGGCTCTAAGTGAAGCCTACACCCGCAACTCGCTCGCCTATCATAATCTTGCGCACATTGAGGACTGCTTGCTCAAGTATCAAAAGTTCTCCCACCTTGCGCATGATCCTCTCGCCGTCGAATTCGCGATTTGGTTTCACGACATCGTCTACGATCCTAAAGCCCGTAACAATGAAGAGCAGAGTGCGGTAGTCGCGAAAGAGTTTTTGAGAGGCCATGCTTTAGCAGACTCGGTTGCCGAACTCATTCTCGCCACTCGTCATCAAGAACCACTTGGCAGTCTTGACGCCCAACTGATTTGCGATATCGACCTCAGTATTTTGGGCAGCGATAGCCCGACCTATCACATCTATGCCGAGGCCATCAGGGAGGAATACGCTTGGGTTGCACCCGACGATTACAAAATCGGCCGAGCGAAAGTTCTCGAGGACTTTCTCTCCCGTCCACGAATCTATCAGCACGCTGAATTTCGGAAAAAGTATGAAAGACAGGCCCGACTCAACCTCAAGGAAGAACTCAATAGCCTCTCACCCGCCTAATGCTATTTGTCTCCTGACTCGACCTTTTCATTCTCCTTTTCGGGAACAACGTCTTCCAGTTCATCCTTGCCATCTTTCTGGGTAAACCTAGTCATGTCTATGAGTTCAAAATCACTCATGCGGTTGAAAATCTTTTGATACTGATCCCACTCTTCCTTCTTAGCCCCCGCAATACTAACAACGGCAATATCAAGGTCATTCCCCCAAAACATCGAGTAGAGAATCCGATGGCCGCCTTCAGTGGTTTCCAAGCAAATTCTTGAGAAGAGCCCTTGGTCCACGATTTCGCAAGTTCTGTGAACTTCAGTGGCCGACTTCTTCTTTTGCTCAACAAACTCCTCGATAAATTTCTGAGGAGTCTTTCCTGTTTTTTCCTCTAACCCCAGAATGGCCTGAATCCGAACTCCCGTGTCGTAGGACTTTGTCCCTTTCTCGGTGTCCTCTTTGGAAATCGTCCACATCCAAACGCTTTCGCGATGACCTTCATTGTAGAACCACTCCTTAGGCCGAAGAATCTTGCCTCCACTCGGCTCCATGACTTGGAGGACATATCCTGCGGGAACGTCATCATTAGCTTTCAAAAATCCGAACGAAAGCATCAACCCAAAAGAAACCAAGTAGTGAACCATTCGCTTGTTCACGCTTGAGAAGTTACCCGGCTCGACCACTTACGCGAGCTTCAAAGCAATCACTCTTCGATTACTTTGCCTCAGAAATATCGACTGCGAGCTCCTGAAACGCAGTATTCTCCCCCTGCTTCGTCACGGGCGAGACTTGCCAGACGATCCAACGAAACTCACCAAGGACCTTTCCTTTGGGAGCCCGACGGGAGAGGGCGGTAAAATCCTTCAACTTCTGCCCTTCCGTGCTCATGGCACCCAACGACACAAACCGACTGGAATCCGACACGTCCCAACCGGGATCCGTGGGGAGATTGCTTCCGAACAGACTCACCGACTGCCCGCCCCGACGACCCGCCTGATTGAAGGACCAACTGGTGATTGCGACAATGGATTGAGACTCTCCCAAGTCTATCTTGTAGGCTCCCTTGTCCGTCCCATTGGGGAAAATCGGTCCGAATGAGGAATCAAGGGTGCCATCGATTAGGACGCCCAACGGATTGTTCTTTGTCTCCTCACTTGCCGTCACCAAGTACGCGCTTCCCATCGGCCGCGAGGTCTCGAAACCCGGAGGCGAATCCACGGTCTCCATCACCACCCCGTCACCGATGGCATGGCGAACCACCTTGTTGGGTGCGGGTGCGGGCTTGGGTTCTTCCACGATCAAATTCCCCTTCATCACCCGCCAGTGGCCGGGGAAGGTGCAGATGAACGGATAGACTCCCGCCTCCGCAGGAGCCTCGAATATGAACTCTTGGGTTTCCTTCAGAGAAAGCAACTTGGAAGCCGCCAGAATCTTGGGACTTTCAGGCAAATAATCTTTCGCCGCACCGTCCGGTTGCGCTGCCAGTTGATCCGCTAGGGCTCCGACTTCGTCCACGCTTCCGGGAGCGAGCAGCACCCAGTTGTGCATCATGATATCGGGATTTTCGAAAACGAGGCGAACCTTGCTTCCGGGAGCCGCCCGCAACTCGGTGGGGGCAAACTGCAACTCGGCAGCAGCCTGGATGCGGAGGACGCTTCCCCTTTCGGCAACCAGCTTCTCGTATTCTTTAGCAGAAGCGCGTAGCTCTTCGAACTCGCGGGGATATCCGGTTCCGGTGAGAGCCTGCCCCACGGGATCATAGAGAAAGACCGGCGGCATGGTCTTGGTCTTCCGGCGCCCGCTTTTGAGCAAAATCTCAATCACATTGAGACCCTTCAACAGCTCCACATTCACCTGCTGGTCTCCACTCCATAGAGAGTCCTGACTAAACACCAGGCTCTCGTTCAACCGGATATCAATCGCCTTGTGTTGAATGGCAATCACCGCCGACTTGGGTTCATCGACTTGCACGAAGGTTCGGAAGAGGCCGACCCCGGGAAGTTTTTCGCGAGTGGTGGCATACTCGACCGCTTTCTTGTCACCCTTTGCTCCCAGAAACTGCCAGTGGGTCAACTGCGATTCTTCATCCACCTCCAACACTGGCACACTCCGCCCTTTGAGAGGTTCGATGCCGAGGTCGAGGTAGGTTAACGAGTTTTTCACCTCAGGAGTGAGCGGCTTGAGGTGAGTCAAAACAGCTTCCACGGCCGGATACTGGGGCCGCAGATGAGCCACGGCATCAATCACTTCATTCTGAACGCGGGGACTGGAATCACCGGCGACGGAGGTCAGGAGTTCGACCAGATTTGGAAGCTTGTCGGCCTGAATGCGAATAGTCTGCACCGCGGCTCCGCGATAGCGTTCGGACTTCGATTGCAAGAGGCGCTCAATCAACTGGGGACGAACTTCGCCCAAGCCTTCGCCGACAAAAATGGTCTCGAGAATTGCCTGCTCGTAATCAGAGCTGGATTGGTCAAGGCCTCCCAGCCAACGAGCCAAATCCACCATTCCTTCCGCACCATGCTTGCGCAGTTCAATCCGCACGTGGTGGCGCACCAAATCCATAGGGTGGGTCAGGAGCTTGCAAAGCTCGTCGAAAGAAGCACCTTCAATCTGGGGCCAGTCTTGATTGAGAGGCTTTTTGGTATTTACCACGCGCCAAATGCGACCGAAATCGTGGTCCCAATGCGGGTCGCGCATCGGGTGTTGGGCGTGGCCGATAATGGGGCTGCAAAAATCAGAAATATAAAGGGCCCCATCCATGCCGAACTCGAGGTCCGCCGGGCGGAAAGCCGCGTTGGGAGACTCGATGACGGTGAGCGGGTCTTTGCCTTTGATCATACCGGACTGGCCATCGAAGGCGGTCAAGGTCACCGCGTAACGTCCGAGCAAAGCGGCTGAAACCATGCTCTGCTGATAGCGGTCGGGGAAGTTCGGACTGGAGACAATCGCCATCCCCGATCCTTTGCCATAAGTCGCAATATTGGCGAACCGGAAGGGATGGTAGCCACCCAGTGGAGTCCAAATCAGAGAAGTGCCGTCGTAAACATGGCCATCGCCATAGGTCTGGAAAATGGATCCCCACTTGTCAAAGGCCACGTTCCAGGGATTGGGGGTGGTGTGCTGCCACTCGGTCACAATGCCACCATCCTTCATGTCCAGACGGTAGGTCGTGGCATCAATTCCCCGGTGAACACCCTGCGGGGTTTCCAATTGGGACCGATGAAAAACCCCATCACTGAAGATGATGTCGCCGAAGGGATCGGCCGCAATCATTCCGCCGTGGTGAGAGTCGGTGACGTCAATACCACGCAAGAGCTCGACCTGAGTATCAGCTCGGCCGTCTCCATCGGTATCCTTGACCAACCAGAGACGCGGTTGCTCCGAAATGATGACTCCATCATGATGAAAGGCCACCCCGTCGAGCGCATCGAGGCCGTCCATGAAGGTCGTGATCTTGTCCGCGCGCCCATCGTGGTCGGTGTCTTCCAAGATCACGATGCGATCGGGAGGAGTGAGACCTGGGACAGTGTGAGGAAACGAAGGCATGGTGACCGCCCAGAGGCGACCCCGGGCATCGAAAGCAATCTGCACCGGGTTGCGGAGCTCGGGAAATTGTTCTTCGGAGGCAAAGACGTTCACCTCGTAGCCCTCGGCCACGGTGAACTCGGCCATGGCCTCCGCCACGGGCTTGATGATGCCGGTCTTGTCACCATCACTCCGTCCCCTGCCCTCCGGCATGGGAGGCAGTGAAGGTTCAGGGATTTCGGCAAAAGTCAGAGAGGAATCTTTCACCAGACGGTGCACCACTTCTTCAGTGAGTCGAATCATCTCATGGTAGCGTGGCATCTCGTCAGCATACTCGGCAGGTCGGGCTCTGACCCCGAAGTAGACCACCCCATTCTTCGGCCGCACCACTTCCGCGACCCGCTTGTGTTTAGCTGCGGCAGCAAGAGTGACCTCGTGCAAACGTTCCGCATTGAGGTCGACAGCCATGGACCCGCCGAGAGCTTGTGCGATGGTCTTCGCCACCAAGGAGTTGCCTGCTGAATTTAAGTGAATCCCATTGTTCGTCAGGGCCGGCTCGGACTCGGTATAAGCTTTCCGTGTAACGGAAAACAGATCGATAAACTCGGCTCCCCTTTTCTTGGCCAACTCTTCAATCGCGGCGCTATATTGGGCCACGTTTTTCTGGCGTTCGGGCGAAGCATCCTCAATGGCAATGGGAGAGAGTAATACCAGACGGGCTCCGGGATGGATGTGTGAGATTTGGTCGAGGTGAACCGCATATTGCGCCTTGAAGTCGGCAAGCCCTTTCTCCCCGGCGAAGGATTCATTCAGACCATAGCCCAGCACAATGGTCTTGGCTGGCCATTCGGCTAAGAGATTCTTCATGTGCTTGGCATAACCTTCCAAGCGAAGACGGTTGCCAACCTCGTCTCCCGTCCAGGCGAGACTGCGAACTTTCAACTCGGCATCGGGATTGGCGAGCTGCAAGCGGGCCTCCAGCTCCCCCTGCTCCAAGAGACGTTCAACCATCGAATTGCCATAACAGAGGATCGTATTTTCTCCGGAGGAATCTTGAGCAGCCCCCGCATGGGAAAAGAGCGAAGAAACTGCAACCGCTAGGCAAAGAACGAATTGAGATAAGAAGGCACTGGGAGAAAAAGACATGGAGCAAGTGTCTTTACCAGCGACGGAGCCGACCCTTTACACCGAGGCAAAAGGATGAACCTTAGCCGCAACTGAATGACGAAAATCATCAAGCTTTATCCGAGCTTCGCCACGTAAACCGTGCTGCGGCTTTCACAATCCTGAATGGGATTATCGAAAGTAACAATGTGCGCCTCAGCCGAAGCAAAGACCTCTCGTAGGGCGGACAAGAAGCCCTCGTCAGGTGCATCGTCGGACCAGAGACCGAAGACGCCTTGGGGATGCAACTTGTCCGCCAAGCTCCGCAACCCTTCCGGTTCGTAGAAGGAAGCGTGGCGCTCGTGAAGCAGCTTGGTCGGGGAATGATCAATATCCAGCAGCACCGCGTGAAACCGCTTCTCGGGATCTTCGGGGGCAAAATGCACTTCGCCCTTCCCCGCGAGGGCAAGCTCGAAAAAGTCTCCGTGTACAAACTCGCACCGAGGGTCCTCACTGAGCTCTTTGCCCAAAGGAACCAAGCCCGCCTGATGCCAATCAATCACGGGCTGAAGGTAGTCGACGACATAGCAAGAGCGAACTGCTGAAAATTTGAGCGCAGCTTGCGCGGTATAACCCAAGCCCAATCCACCAACCACCACATCGAGCGAAGGCTCTGCGCTCAAGTCATCACTCGCAGCGGCCAGACCCAGATCGGAAAGAGCCTCCTCAACTACGGTAAAGAGACTCGACATCAGAAAAGCGTCCCCAAGAACCACTTCGTGAACTTCCAGATGGTCCAGGGAAGGCACCGTCCGCCGGCGCAGGCTAAGCAATCCCAGCGGAGTCTGTTGGCTATCGAGGTGTTGAAAGACCGGAGGGCGATAGGGTTTCTCAGGCGACATGGTCCTCCCTTTCTTCCCTTTCGACTTGGGAAAGACGACGGAGGTGAACTTGTCCTACCCGACGGCCATCAGTGCTGGTGACCTTCGCTTCATAGCCCTCAACGCAGAGGGTCTCACCTGGTTCAGGTAATCGGCCCAATTGCTGGGTGATGTAACCGCCAATGGTTGTGACCTCACTGGCGTCCAGGTCAAAATCTTCCAGAATGGTTTCGAGTTCGTTGACGCTGAAGGAGCCCTCAACGACAAACTCTTCCTCATTGACCCGAGTGTAACCCGCTTCCTCGTTGTCGAACTCATCCTGAATATCCCCCACCAATTCCTCCATGATATTATCCATGAAGACGAGTCCCGCAGAGTCACCATATTCATCGACCACCATCGCCAAGTGGGCGCGCTCTTTCAGGAAAAACTCCAAGAGACCGTCCAAGGGCATGGTCTCGGGCACCACCTTCAGCTCGCGTTTGATCTTGAGCAGGTCCGGGGCTTCATCGCGAACGAGCTTAAGAATGTCTTTGATATGAATCAGGCCCACCGTGTTGTCAAAGTGCCCGCGCACCAGCGGGAAGCGGGTGTGCTTGGTTCGGACCGCAATCGCCAGGTTGTCCTCGAAGGATTTCTCCAAATCGAGAGCCACAGCCTCACTACGCGGCAGCATGACTTCCTTGACGGTCATGTCGTTTAACTCCAGCGCATTGATGAGAATTTGCTTCTCGGTATTGGTAACCTCTTCGGACTCACCACTTTCGCGCACGAGCAAGGCCAACTCCTCGGAGCTGTGCACTTCGCTCTCGTCGGCAGGATCCATCTTGAAGATCCACTTGAGCAATTTGTTGGAAGTCCCCTGCAGGAAGTAAATGGCGAACCAAGTGAGCCAATAGAACCAGCTCAATGGCTTGGCCAAAATCAGGGTCGACTCCAGTGGCTTGCGAATGGCGACCGACTTGGGCAAAAGTTCGCCCACCACCACATGGAGGAAGGTGAAGGACACCAAGGCCACGATGAAAGATGTGATGCTGATCAGATCCTGGGGGAACCAGTCCAGCTGATAGAGAGTCGGAGCGACCAGACTGGCCACGAATGGTTCGGCAACGAAACCGAGGGAAAGAGAAGCCAGAGTGATCCCCAACTGGTTGGCCGAGAGATAGCCGTCGAGATTGCCGACAACTTTCTCAGCAGTGGCATAAGCCTTTCCCTTCAGCTTGCCAGCGGCCTCGACCTGGCTGGGACGGACCTTGACGATGGCAAACTCGGAGGCCACGAAGAAAGCATTGGCAAGGAGCAATACGATGCTCCAAAAAATCGACCAAAGCGCTTCAGGCAGCGTGGGATAATGATCCGAGACCTCCGCGCCTGCGGAAGCCAGCACCAATCCCATATCGTAGATCCCGCTCACAGCTTCTCAAAGACTCCCTCATCGCGCTTCTGCAGCACGGTGAAGCCTGCCTTCTTGGCATCGGTGGGAGAAAATGGCTTCGTGATTGTCGGCGAATTGACGCGACTAATCACTTTCCTGACGGGATTCTTACAGGAAAGACAGACTTCGAGCGGAGGCCGATCAACGGGCCGCCGCAACTCGAACCCTTTCGAACAGATGCGACAACTTCGCTCCGGATTATCCGGTTCTGCTGAAAGGTATTCGTAGATGGGCATTCGAGGACGGAAGGGACGGGTTGTTCACGACCCCCTTCCAAAAGTTCTGCGGACAGCCTAGCACTACCAGCTCGACTTTGTCACGCCGGGAATCATCCCTGCGGAAGCGAGCTCGCGGAAGGTAATCCGGGACATCTTGAAGCGACGCAAGTAGGCGCGGCGACGTCCGGTCAATTCACAACGGTTGACGAGGCGAGTCGGGCTCGCATCGCGTGGAAGCATGGATAGACCGACATAGTCTTTTTCCTTCTTCAGTTGGTGACGGAGATCAGCATAGCGGGCGACAGTCTTCGCCTTGCGTTCGTTACGGGCTTTCCAGCATTTTCTTGCCATGGGGGCGGAGGGAATAAGCTTTCTGGCGGTGATTTCAAGAGGTTTTTGCGAAGAATCGCACCTTTTTTCGCAATTCTCCCTCGAATCACGGGAAGCACCCCTCCCCTGACCAAAATGCGGAAATGAAAATGAGTCCACTTGAACTTACCGCAAATCTAGAGAAAGTCGCGCCATGTCAGATACTTACCCTTGCTCGCCACGCTCAGAAATCGATGGCCTCCCCTATTTTCCACGGATGGTTGAAAAGATCCGGCTCTTTGCAGCCGGCGAACTCCACCCCGAGCTGCATGCCAATCTCGGCAAGGGCATGGACCTCTGGATCTGCCAGTTTTTGGGAGTCGATTACGAGACCATCAAGGAACTCACGCTAGCCGGCGCCCCGGACTCGGAGGTTCTCGCTCAGGCTCGCGCAAAGGGTACTAAGCGCGAGGAGTATGAACTCGCTTGGTTCCGCTCCTATATCCTGAACCGGGGATTTCGTGATGATTTGAGCGAAAAGCTCGCCAGTCGAATCGAGGAATCCGGCTTTCAGGACAAGGAAGGCATCTACTCATTCTGCGACTACATTGACGCGGACGAGGGGCGCCTTTAGCTCATCCCGCCTCTTTGAATTCAGAAGGCTCGGGAAGAAAAAACCGCTTCCACGCCCCCGGCAGCCTCGCTGGGTCAATTCGGGACTACCTTTTCCCAAGCAAGCGTGATATCTCCGCAGCCGCGGGTTGCATCCATGGGAGCACCCGGGCTGCCCTCCATCCCTTCCCCTTCCGATGCTCCTCGCTGACGCTCCCGAAACCGTTTTGCCGCCGAAGACCTGGCGCACAACGGCTTTGCGGGTGCTGTTCTGGCTCTTCATGCTGTCCTTCGCCTTCGACTATCGGGCGGAGACCCCGACCACGATTTCGACGCTGGTTCAGTATGGCTTCTTGGCCATGGCAGCGGGCGTCACGGGTCTCATCGTAATCATTGGAGCGCCTTTCCTTGCGGTCCGGCCCGGGGCTTGGCTACTCGGAATCTGGGCCCTCTTTCTCGCCTTCATGGCCGGCAACGCGATTCTTCAGGACGTCCCCTTCACTCGTTTCCTGAAAACAGGTCTCCCCTTCTTCCTCACCTTTGCCGCGATGCTCAATTCGCACATCACGGCCAGCTCGGGAGTCCGGCTCGCCCACTTGGCAACTCCGGTTTTTGTCGTTGCGATGATCAATATCGTCTGGCGGATCGTCTTCGGTCTGGCCTTTACCTCCGTCGACCTGGACACCGCCCGCTCGGAAATTTTGAGTCCGGCCTTGAGCTGGTCCGCCGCCTTCATTGGATGCTCCATTCTCCTTCGCAACAAGTTCCACTGGACGATGCTCCTGGCTATTGCGGCGCTCTTTACCGCGATGCTGCTCTCTATTACGCGCTCGCTGATCTTTCCCATCACCGCCTCGGCTCTGGCCACCTCGCTTTTTTTCGCCTTCGGGCTGCAGTGGGGCGCGTTCCGCCTGCAGGATCTCTTCAAACGCATCCTTCCTGTGGTGGTGGTGGTGATTGCCGGCCTCACTCTAGTAGTGGGTATCTTCGTTGCCTTTCCTAATTCTCTCGACCGGTGGCAGGAACGTCTTTTCAGCCCGACTGACGACCGGAACATGGCCAACGACCCTTCGCTCCTGACCCGCCAGGCGGAGGCCAAAGCCATCTTCGACACCTTGGACCGAGAACCCCTCCGCTACGTCAATGGCATGGGCGTCGGAGCTTCCTTCTACTGGGACGACGACTACTTCCCGGAGCTCTACATGGTCTACGATCGGGAGGATCTCGAGCTCATGTCATCGGATATCTGGTTTGCCGGGCATTCGATCTGGACCTACTCACTATTCTCCGGCGGCTTTATCGCCCTGACGGCTTTCATCGGACTGTTTGTTGCGGCTATCGCTTTCAGCATTTCCAGTGCGGCAGCCAACGCGAGTTCGCCCGGACCGGACTATTGGCTCCTCTTTCTCCCGGCAGTAGCTTCGATCTGCATCTTGTCCGAGTCCGCGACCTCCAATCCTTTCGACGAACGTCTTTTGGGTATGATTTTCGGAGCCACTTTCAGCTTTGCCCAAGCGGGATACGTCCGGGCCTTTCATCTGCGAAATGCCGACACTCCGAACCAGCGCCCGGCCAGCCCCATTCTTTAGCAACCACCGATTTGTCCAGTCTCGCTAAATGCGCTCAATGGCTACGAGGGTGATATCGTCGATCTGGGGATGGCTGCCGGCAAAGTCTTTCAACTCGGCGGGTAATCCGCCCACCACTCCTTCCGCACCATTCACTGCGAGAGCAGCAAAGCGCTCACGGAGGCGCTCCTTGCCGAATTCCTGCCCTTTGGTGTTCTCGGCTTCGTTGACCCCATCGGTATAGAAGAGAAGAACATCTCCTGAATTCATCTCGATCTCCAACTCCTTTAATACCCGCTCAAAGACTGGACCCCGATCGATCCCAAGCGCTAGCCCACCGGGCTTCACGACCTCGACCGTCCCCTCTTCTTTGCGGTAAAGCAGCGGAGCATCATGGCCGGCGCGCGCCAGGGTAATCTTTCCGGTGCCATTTTCCAGCTGGGCGTAGGCCGCACTGACAAACATGTCCTCCCTCACATCCGCAAAGACCTGCCGATTGAGAGCTGCCAGCGTCTCACTAGGGCTATTGGCCACCAAGGCATGCGCCCGCAAGGCGCTACGGCAACTGGCCATCACCAGTCCTGCGGCCACCCCCTTACCGGAAACGTCGGCAATGACGACACCATGCCGCTCATCGGCCAAATCCACGAAATCAAAGTAGTCCCCGCTGATCAACCGCGCAGCAAAGTTGATTCCCCGGACACGATAGCCGGGCCAATCGGGATTGCGGTCAGGGAGAAGAACTTTCTGGACCTCTTGTGCGGTGCGCAACTCATCGTCCATGCGCCGCTTCTCCTGCACCTCCCGATGCAATAGCGCATTGCCCAGTCCGAAGGCAGACTGCTCGGCGGCAGAACGAAAAATATCCCAATCATTGCTGGAGAATCGTCGATCTTTGCGAACCGCGGAAAGAACCCCGAAGACCTTCCCGGCATGGGAGAGCGGGACTCCGAAGTAATCTTCAATTCCATCGGGCAAAGGCTGCTCTCCCCTCGCCCAGCGGCAACCGGCCACCTCATCGAGGACCGTATCCAAAAATTCCCCCTCACGTGGTACCCGCCCCAATCGCAACCACTTGCGCGTCGCCTCCTCGCCTTCCAACCGCGCCTCTTTCGGCACGGTGATCAAGGCCGGACAAGTCTTGCTAAGATGACCTGGCGAAAACTCTTCGTCATTCAAGAGGTAGAGAGCGGCCCCATCGGCGTTCAGCACTTCCTCGATTCCTTCGACGATTGTACGATAAAGGTGGGCAAGCGAACGCTCCTCGGCGATTGACTCGCCGAGATGATGCAAGAAATCGAACATCCTGTGCTCCTCGGCATCGATCGCCGCAAGCTCATGCTCACGAATCCGAAGCCTTTTTCGCAAGAGCGAAAACCGCCACACCAGCAGCCCCAATAACAGCAAGCCCCCCGCTACTAACCACCATTCTCGATCGGTCATTGCAAGGTTGCCCGATTGGGCTTTCAGCCAGCTTGTCGTGCTGAAACCTCTTTTTCCAGCACGTCTAAAACAGCGTCAAATTTCTTGTGATTTCGGTCGTCGACTTCGCAGAGCTTGCGATGCGCTTCCAGGACTTCCTCGGCGGCCGCAGCCCCATCACGGGCACCGTCCCAATCCTTGAGACCGTTGCGAATGGCCTCCAAGTCATTGCTCCACTCGGAGGCTCCGTCCTCATTCTCCATTTCCAAAATCGCATCCAGCCCCAGATCCACCAGTGAGTCCCGGTTCCGGTCTGAGAGTCCGACAATGGCCAAACGACCTTCCCGCTCCATCAAACGCCCGGCCAAACCGGCCAAGGTTCCCATGAAAGTCGAGTCCATCGCAGGACAAGTATCCAAATCGACGACCACAGCCTCGCAGGTCCCGCTCTCCAGACACCCTTCCACGTACTCTTTAAGGCGCGGGCTGCTCATGAAATTACCCTTGCCTTGGACTCTCACCCATTTGGAGCCCTCTACCTCACCTACCGCTATGGAGTCTGATTTTGCCACTCTTACAGATGTCTTCGACATCGGGGAACTAAAGTCCGAAAGGTAACCAACTTTCAGACAATCGTCAATCAAACCCGACTCATCGGACACTCTTTTTCCAGAAAAGACATTCTCATGATATCGAGCAGTCATCTTGTGGGTTAGGACGGCTGAAAACGGGGTTTTATTCGCCATCGTATGAATTCCCCTACTCCCAGAGAAAAGATTTCTCTTCACCCAGCAAATTCCCGCCCTGCGAAAGCGTCATTCGCCACGCCAAAACCCGGCCACCCTTTCGATAGGAATCACCTGCCACCGAGAACTCGACCACCCCTGTTCCCTCGTCCGCCGGAACGGTCTGGGTGACGGCTAGCACCTTGCTCGCGGTTGCCGCTTGACGATATTGAAAACGAATCTGCACCAGTCCCCCGACCGGATTGGCCCGCCAGCGAACGGAATAGTATTGCCCCTTCCGCTTTTCCCGATCCTCTTGCTCCACGGCTCCGTAGAGACGCTTCTGGATCTCACCCCGCACCATCAGGTCCTCGCTCCAGCCGGGATCGGTGTCCCGAACGGTGAACTGTTTGACCGCGAGAGGGTCGTGATTGCTACAACTCGCCAGAATCAATCCCATACAGCCTGCCCAACCAATCGCCTTCATGGGGCAATCTTCCTTCCCAATCTGGAATTCCTCAATTATTGATTGGGGCATCACGATGATGCCTCCTGCCGTCCGAGAAAAACTCGATGCCTTTATCCGTTCCAAAGGGCTGCGCCAAACCGCGCAGCGCGATGCCATTGTGGAGCTCATTTTTGCCTCTGAAGATCACTTCACCGCCGAGGAGCTTTTCGACCGGTTCCGGAAAAAGGGTTCCTCGGCCTCGCGTGCCACTCTCTATCGCACTCTCTCTTTATTAACCGAGGCGGACCTCCTTCACGAAATCGATCTGGGGGACGGACAGACAACCTACGACCCCAACTTTCTCGACCGTCCCACGCACAATCATCTGGTCTGCATCGACTGCGGCAAAGTGCTGGAGTTCGAAGACGATCATCTGGAGGTTCTCAACGACTGCCTGACCCGGCGACTGGGCTTCCGCCCCGTCAAACAATCCCTCCGCATCGAGGCCTCCTGCGACCAGCTGCGCACCAAGGGCCAGTGCCCGAATCTAATCCAAGCCCGACTGGAAGGAAAGCGGCTGCCGAATCGCAAGAAGTAAGGCAAAGCTGGCGCGGTTCTCCCCTCGCAATTGACGCAGGCCACGTTAGAGTGCGACGCAACTTCCTATGCGTCGCTACTTCCCACTTCTGCTCGCTCTCGCCCTCTTCGTCGCGGGTCTCATCTTTTTCCTTTTGCCAAAGGACACGCCCACGCCACCGGCTCCCACCCCGCCGCCGACGCTGCCCACTGGCCCGGCCCTTTCTTCCCTGGCGGAAACTCCTGATTGGAGCGCCCTTGAGACCATCGACAACCAGCTTTCCAGCACGGAATTCATGTCCGACTTAGTGGGAATCTTTGCCCTGCCGAATTCTTGGCAAAGCTCCATCAAGGTCGAAGACGAGAGCGTGGTCGTGCGCCACCATCACGGCCCCGACGGCGGCTTCACCCGCCTCCCTTTCCCCGAACAACCCCAGGAACCCAATTCCCTGCCCCCCTTGGACCAGATGCACATCGCCATCGACCCGGGACACATCGGCGGGGACTACGCGGTGCTCGAGCAACGCAACTTTGCCCCGTTCGGCGACGACCCTGATCAAATGCCCGTTCGCGAGGGTGAACTGGCCCTGGCCACCGCGCTCCATCTCAAGCCTTTGCTGGAAGAAATGGGGGCCAAGGTGACCCTTGTTCGGGAGACCAACGAGCCCGTCACCCAAAGTCGCCCCGAGGACTTTCTTCCCGATTTCCCCGACCGGCTAATGGCCGAAAAAATCTTCTACCGCACGGCCGAGATTCGAGCTCGCGGCGAGTTGGTGAACGAAGTCATTCAGCCCGACCTCGTTCTGTGCCTCCACTACAATGCCGAGGCGTGGAATGACGAGGAGAACCCTTGGGCGGAAAGAAACCATTTCCACGTCCTCCTCCATGGCGCTTACATGGCGGAGGAGCTCGCTTTGGACGACCAACGCTTCGAGATGATGCGCCACCTGCTCAACCGGACAACCCGTCGGGCCCTGCCACTGGCCCAGACCATCTCCGACGTCTTTCTTCGCGACACGGGATTGGTGCCTTTTCAATACACTCCCGCAGCGCCTGCGATTCAGGTCGATGCCACCCGGCCCATCTTTGCCCGCAACCTCCTGGCGAACCGAATCTACGAAGCTCCCACCATTTTCCTGGAACCCTACGTGATGAATCATCGCGAGGTCTATGATCGTGTTCAGCTGGGTGACTACGAAGGTTTCCGCGAAATCGACGGGGTCAAGCGACGCTCTCTCGTGCGGGAGTATGCCCAAGCCGTGGCCAATGGCTTCACCGAATTCTACACCAATCCTCCTCACTGATTGCCCCCATGAATCCCACCCTCCTCATTGCCGGAAACGGTTACCTCGGACAGGCTGTTTGCGAACAAGCACGTGCACGCAATTGGGAAGTCATCACCTTGTCCAAGTCGGGCGAAGGCTCGGACCACGGCGTCGACTTCACCGACCCGGCCGCCCTCCTGACTCTGGCCAAGAACGTTTCTCCCCCCACCCACATTCTCGCCAGCGCCTCCTCTGGTCGCGGCGGTCCGGACGCCTACCGGAAGGTCTTTCTCGAAGGCACAAACTGCCTCCTCGAGACCTTTTCCGAGGCCAAACTCACCTTCATCTCGTCGACCTCGGTCTATCGCCAGACCGATGGCAGCACCGTCGATGAAGAGAGCCCGCTCGCCGGTCACACCGCGACCTCAACCATTCTTCTCGAAGCGGAAAAAACCGTCCTCGCAGCAGGGGGAACCTCGTTACGGCTCTCTGGCATCTACGGCCCGCATCGCAGTGTGATCCTGAAACGATTTCTAAGCGGAGAAGCCACCTTGGAGGAAACCACTGCCGGCCTGGGGATCCGGATCCTCAATCAAATCCACCGCGACGATGCCGCCCGCGCCATTCTTCATCTCATCGAGAAGGAGAAATCCGGACTCTACAACGTCAGCGACAACGAGCCCACCAGCCAGCTAGCGACCTATCAGCAACTCGCGGACAAGCTCAAGCTCCCCCTCCCCCCAACCGCGCCTCCCAACCCCAATTCCAAACGTGGCTGGACCCACAAAGCGGTCTCCAACCACAAGCTCCAGGCCACGGGATGGAACCCTGAATTTCCCAGCTTCCTCTCGGCGGTGGACGAGTTGCTCCCCACAATCGAACGCTCGTAGTAACAACCGGACCGGACTTTCTTGTCCCCCGCCTCAGCTATCTCGCTATCCTCAAGCCTTTCCCTTCACTGAATCGACAGTCTTCAACTACGAACTTGTGTATACATGAATATCGAGGCCCAAATCCAGAAAGTAGGTGATTCGCTAGGTATCATTTTACCGACGGAAGCTTTGCAACAGCTCAATGGCAAGGAAGGCACAACCGTCTACCTCACTGACAGTGGGGAGGGTTCGGTAACAATCAATCAGAGTAGTTCGGACCTTGAACAAATTGTGAAGCTCACGGAAGAAGGCTTGGACCAGTATCGCAACGCTCTCAATGAATTAGCCAAATGACCGAACCACATTTTTCTGGGGCAACCTCAGCAGCTTTTTCATTACGAGAAAGCCAATCTGTTTCAGTTAGCCGCCAGCTACGCTCACGGCATCGTTAAGAACCATCCTTTCGCAGACGGCAACAAGCGCACAGGATTCATGGCTGCTTACGTTTTCCTCAGAATGAATGGTCAAGCCCTACAAGCCCCCGAGGTTGAAGCGGTCACCCATACCCTTGGACTTGCAGCCAGCACTTTGACTCAGCAGGACTACGCGAATTGGCTGGAAAAATACTGCGAAGCCCCATAGGGAAAGACGCCATGGCCTAGCGTCTGCTCCGCCTTCTTTCTCCTCCTCCCATGACCGTTACCACTCTTCTGCAAGACCTCGTTCGCGTCCCGTCGGTCAATCCCGACGCCGTTCCGGATTCCCCCTATTCCGGCGAAAAGGCGATGGCAGACTTTTTGGCTCCCTTGCTGAGTTCATGGGGCTTTACCGTGACGCTGGAGGAGATTCTGCCAGGCCGCCCCAATCTCATCGCGCGCGCCCCCGGCCCCACGGACCGACCCCGTATCCTTCTCGGCCCCCACCTCGACACCGTCGCAATCGACGGCATGACGGTCGATCCTTTCGCAGCCGAGATTCGCGATGGAAAGATCTGGGGGCGCGGCACCTCCGACACCAAGGGCCCGATGGCCGCCATGCTCTTTGCTCTTTTCCAAAACAATGACCGCCTGGCCGACCTCCCGGTCGCGGTGGACTTCGTGGGCTTTATGGGCGAGGAATCCCATCAACCGGGCTCCAAACATTTCGCCAAACATCATGCGGGTGAGTATGAATTCGCGCTGGTGGGCGAGCCGACTTCGCTCGACTTCGTCCACGTGACCAAGGGTTCGCTCTGGGCCACGGTGGAAACCACCGGCAAAGCGACGCACGCCTCGCAGCCACACTTGGGCGAAAATGCCATTCTCAAACTCACTGCCTCGCTCGATCTTCTCAATCGCAAGCTCACCAACCGGCTGACCACATACACCCACCCCATCCTCGAGCATTCCACGCTCAATATCGGCACCATCACGGGCGGCAGCAGCCCTAACATCGTGCCTGACTTCGCGGCCGCCACTCTCGACATCCGCTTCACCCCCGACCTCGCACAAGCCGGTGGAGCCAAACAGTTGCTGGAGCAAATGATTGCGGAATTCAAGCTTCCCCTCACCATCACCGACGCCAGCGAAGCCCCTCCCATGGAGGTCAAAGCAGACCATCCCTGGCTGCAAAAATTCGCGACCGCCCTGCCCGGGAGCAAACTGGTGGGTGCTCCCTGGTTCTCGGATGCGGCCCATCTCAATGACGCCGGCCTTCCAGCAGTTTGCATCGGGCCCGGCTCCATCGACCAGGCCCACACGGCCGACGAATTCATACGCGTGAGCGACTTGGAGGACGGGGTCGACTTCTTTTCCCTGCTCATCGCGGCACTGTAGACCTCCTCTCTAACAGCAGAAAAAGTTGCGCTGCAGACTCAAAGACTCGCTTGCATCCTAACGGAGGAGACTTAGATTGGCCGAGTCATGAAAAAAGCAATCCTAGGAACACTCGCCGGCCTCGCTCTTCTCTCTTCTTCACAGGTCGGAGCCCACTGCCAGATCCCTTGCGGAATCTATGATGACAACAATGTCATCCAGTCCATGCACACGGACTTCGTCACTATCGAGAAGGCTAGCAAAACCATTATCGAGCTCCAGAAAGACCCCTCCGCCAACGCGCACCAGCTCACCCGTTGGATCATGAACAAGGAGTCGCACGCCCAGTCCATCCAAGACAAGGTTCTCAACTACTTCCTCGCCCAGCGCCTGAAGCCTACCACCATCGATGCCGAGGCCGAGGCCTATCACGAAAAGCTCCGCCTCTGCCACAGCATCATCGTCACCGCCATGAAGTGCAAGCAGTCCACCGACGCTGCCGAGGTGCAAAAGCTTCACGACCTTCTCCACGACTTCGAGAAGGAATTCGGCACCAAAGAAGAGGCGAAATAAAACGCCCCGCTTCCAAAACCTTTCCACAAAAAAAGCCCTCCAGTGACGGAGGGCTTTTTTATTGAAACGAGTCTCTAGGAGGCTTCTCTAGTCGAGGGTGTAGGCGGCCTCGCCATGCTCCTCGAAGTCGAGTCCGTTCTGCTCGGCTTCGTCAGAAACCCGCAGCCCGGTGACCTTTTTGACGATAAACACAATCGCCACCGTAGCGACCAAGGACCACACGATGGTGATCGCGAGAGACTTCACCTGCACTCCAAACTGAGCCAGCATATTGAAGTCACCACCGACGCCGCCCAGACTTTCGTGCCCGAGGAAGGCCACCAGCAGCGTGCCCAGAATCCCGCCCACTCCATGGACCGCAAAGACATCGAGCGAGTCGTCGATTTTGAGCCCATTTCGAATCAGGCCGCACATGAAGTAACAAATCACCCCTGCAAGGAAACCTAGCAGAATCGCCCCCATGGGCCCGACATGACCCGAGGCTGGAGTGATAGTCGCCATTCCCGCCACCATGCCAGTGACGACTCCGACGAGGCCGGACTTCCCTGTCTTCAAGCGCTCGACAACGGCCCAAGTCAAGGACGCCGTCGCGGCGGAAAGGTGAGTGACCAGCATCGTCATCCCCGCCGAACCATTGGCCGCCAGTTGACTACCGGCATTGAATCCGAACCAGCCCACCCAGAGCATCGAAGCCCCAATCATGACCATGCCGGGATTGTGCGGCGGCTGCAGTTTGTTGGGAAATCCGGTACGGGTCCCCAGCATCTTGGCCAAAACAAGAGCAGACACCCCCGCAGTGGCGTGAACGACGATGCCGCCCGCCAAGTCAAAAGCTCCCCACTTGAACATCAGTCCCTCACTCGCCCACACCCAGTGCACAGCAGGCGCATAGACCACGATTAACCAAAGGGCGGAAAACAGGAGCACCGCCGAGAACTTCATCCGCTCCACCAGAGCTCCCACAATCAGACCGGGGGTGATGATCGCGAAGGTCATTTGAAACATAATGAAGACCGACTCGGGAATTTCCCCCGAGAGACTGTCAACCCCCACCCCTTTCAAGAAGGCTTTGTCCAAATTGCCGATCCAGTCATTTCCACCGCTGAAGGCCAAACTGTAGCCCACCGCCACCCAGACTAAAGAAGCCAGACAGGCCACCGAAAAGCACTGCATGAGCACCGAGAGAACATTCTTGGACCTCACCAAGCCTCCATAAAAAAGCGCGAGACCCGGCAAAGTCATGAAGAGCACTAGCACGGTGGCGGTGATCATCCAGGCGGTATCGCCGCTATTGAGGGAGGGGCTTGCCTCCTGTGCCGACAGGCTTCCCGCTCCCAATAAAAAGGCTCCGAGCAGCCATCCATTCCTCTTCCAAGTATTAATTTCGTTCATGGTTTGGTGGAGCGAAAAGAGCAGATTTCAAGCTTTGAGACCAATTGAAACTCAATTTGTGACTGATTATTAATGAACTGCGACAAGTTTTCAAACTTGGCACGGCCTCTGCTTTTTCTGGTTTTGACTCAATTAAATCCAGTCAAATAACACCATGATATCACTACGATCAAAACTCCCGTGGCTTCTAGCCCCGATTGCGATGGCGAGCACGGCTTTCGGCCAAGAACAAGATGCGGACTACGTCGCACTCGTCGAGGCTCAAGGGGATGCCGCTTACGCGTTCGACTTCTTCACAACCTCGATGCTCTGGACCTGCATAGCTGCTGCGATGGTTTTCATCATGCACCTGGGTTTCGCCACTTTGGAAGCGGGACTCACCCAGAAGAAGAACACGGTAAACATTCTCTTTAAGAACGTCTGGATTATCTCCATCGGTCTTCTGACCTATGCCTTGATGGGTTTCAACACTCACTACCCTGTCGATAGCTGGCAGATTCCCGGCATCCTCGGCATCAACGGACCCATCAGTGGTCTGGGTGGCGGCGAGAACGACACTTTCGCCTACGGCGGCACCGCACTGGCCATGACTGCCTACGGTGACTTCATCTTCCAAGCCATGTTCGCCGCGACCGCCGCGACCATCGTTTCTGGTGCAATTGCAGAGCGTGCCAAGCTCGGCACCTTCATGATTTACTCCACCATCCTGGTGGCTGTTGGTTACACCGTTGCTGGTTCTTGGCACTGGGGTGGCGGCTGGCTCTCCTCTCTCAAAGTTCCTTTCAAGGACTTCGCGGGTTCGACTGTCGTTCACGGATTCGGTGGTGCTGCCGCTCTTGCCGCAGTTCTCATTCTTGGACCACGCAAAGGCAAATACACCGCTGCTGGGGTTAAGCCTATCCTCGGTCACAGCATGCCTCTCGCTGCTATCGGTGTCTTCCTCCTCTTCTTCGGATGGTTCGGCTTCAACGGAGGTTCTGTCCTCTCTGCAGCTCCCGGACCTCTTGGTCTCGTGTTCGTCACCACCGCACTTGCTGCAGCTGCTGGCGCCCTGACTTCCATCTTCACTTCGATGATTGTCCTCAAGAAGCCTGACTTCTCCATGGCTCTCAATGGTATCCTCGCTGGTCTTGTCAGCATCACTGCTGGAGCCGATGTGGTTGGTCCTTGGGCCGCCGTTGCCATGGGTGCCGTGGGTGGTGTGATTGTGGTCTTCTCCATTCTCTTCTTCGACAAGATCAAAATCGACGACCCAGTGGGTGCGATTTCGGTTCACGGTATCTGCGGAATCTGGGGAACGCTTTCCCTGGCCTTCTTCAACACCGAGTTCAGCATCGTTTCCCAGCTCATCGGTATCGTAGGAGTCTACGCTTTCGCGTTCGTCTTCTCCTTCGCTCTCTTCTTCATCCTCAAGCTCATCATGGGTGTCCGGGTTAGCGAAGAAGAAGAAGCAGAAGGCCTCGACGTGGCCGAGCACGGTATCCCTGCTTACACCGAGTAATCTTCTTTCAATAGTTCGATTCGTTCATGCATCAGAAGCGGCCGGGAAACCGGCCGCTTTTTCTTTGCCCCCTGCCCACTTTCCCCTATTTCCTGTCCATCCACCTCCTCATCGACAACTCCAATACCCGCACGAAGTTCGCCGTGGCAGACGATGACCGCATCCTCGACTGGCGGGCCGTCATCCCCACCGCCGAGCTGAGTCGCGAGACCATCGTTGCCGCCCTTCCGGAGTTTATCCTCGAACAAGCCACGATTTGCTCCGTTGTTCCTTTAAAGGCAGAACTCCTGGAAGCGACGCTCAACGAACTGGGCATCGCCACCCATGTGGTGAGCTACCAGAGCAGGCTTCCCATCTCCATCGATTATCCCAAGCCGGCCCAAATCGGCCCCGACCGGCTCGCCAACGCAGCCGCGCTTGCTCCCTTGCAGCAATCGGCCATCGTAATCGACTTTGGCACCGCTGTAACCTTCGATGTCGTATCAGCGACCCACGGAGGCACCTACTTGGGAGGGGTGATTGCCCCCGGGCTCGGTGCCCTTCGCGACGACCTCCACCAGCGGACCGCCCTGCTCCCCCGCATTGACCTCAACGAACCTCCCAGCGCGATTGGCAAATCCACCGAACACGCGATGCAAGTTGGAGCCGTCATCGGCTACCGAGGCTTGATTCGGGAAATATTAAAAGCCCTCACGACCGAGCTTCCTGAAACTCCCCAAATTCATGCCACTGGTGGCGATGCCGCCTTAATCGCCTCCAAAATGCCCGAGATCACACAAGTGAACGCTCACCTTACCCTCGAAGGCATTCTGAAAATTGGCCTTTTAAACGCCTAAGAAACAAAGCTGGAATAGAATTCACCCAGTTCTAGCTTTTGCTCTTTTCGAAAAGATGATTCAGTTTCCGTTATGATTTTTGGGATTGCATACACCAGCTTGGCTCTCACCAACTTTGATGATAAGTCGCTGCAAGAGCTATCCCAAGCCGCGGCCGAAAAGAACAAGAGCCTCGATATCACAGGTTACCTCTACTACGACAACCAGCTCTTTATGCAGTATCTCGAAGGCAGAAAAGAGGACGTCGAAGCCCTGATGACAGCCATCAAGGACGACCCCCGCCACCGGGTATTCGTGGCGGTTCCCTTGGCTCGAATCGAAAAACGTATCTTCCCCAATTGGTCCATGCGTTATCTGCCGGATGATTTGCCTTTTGACGAAAAAATCACCCTCGAAGACGAGTTGGCGCAAATTTTTGAGATGACAATGGAAAACAACCTGCATAGTGACGAGGTCGCCGAGGCCATTCTCAATGTCACCCAGCGTATCGCGACCCTGGCGTGACCTCTCTCCGGGCTTCACTCGCCCCTGATTCCGTCCATTTCCATGCCTTCTCTCAGAAAGACTGCCACAACGGTGGCTTCCCGCTTGATCGAATCCGGCTATGAAGCCCTCTTCGCGGGTGGTTGCGTGCGCGACCAGCTGCTCGGTATCGAGCCCAAGGATTACGACATCGCGACCTCTGCCACTCCGGAGGAGGTGGAAGCTCTTTTCAGCAAAACCAATGCGGTTGGCGCTCACTTCGGGGTCATCTTGGTAAAAAAGAAGGGCTATCACTTCGAGGTCGCCACCTTCCGTCATGACGGCTCCTACCACGATGGCCGCCGCCCGGAATCAGTCACCTTTACCAATGCGAAAGAGGACGCCCAACGCCGGGACTTCACCATCAATGGACTTTTCCAAAATCCCCTCACCGGAGAAATCCTCGACTATGTGGGTGGCCAGGAAGATCTCTCAAATGGAGTCCTGCGAGCCATCGGGAATCCCGCGCAACGATTTCAAGAGGACGCCTTGCGACTCCTGCGCGCGGTGCGCTTCGCGGTGAAGACGGGCTTCACCGTAGAGCCTGCAACCTGGCAGGCAATGAAGGACCATGCCGCCCTCCTCGACCAGATTTCTCCGGAACGAATCCGGGACGAATTCTCGCGCATCATCACGGACCCTCGCCGGGCCGAGGGCCTGCAACTGCTGTTGGATTCAGGGCTTTTGGAAAGATTTCTCCCCGAAGCCCTCCCCCTGGTCGGTTGCGAGCAGCCACCCCAGTGGCACCCCGAGGGCGATGTCTACACCCATACCAAGATCGCCCTCGACCTCCTGCCTGACGATGCGCCGCTGGAACTCTGCCTGGGCGTTCTCCTCCACGATATCGGCAAACCACCCACTTACACTTGGGACGAGGTCGACCAACGGATTCGCTTCTCCGGGCATGATGCGGTAGGAGCGGAGATGGCGGAGGAAATCCTGCGCCGACTACGCTATTCCAACGATACCATTGCCGATGTGCGGGAACTGGTCGCCCGTCACATGCAGTTCATGCACGTGCAGGATATGCGGGCGGCCAAGTTGAAGCGCTTTATGGCGCGACCGACTTTCCCGCTCGAACTCCAGCTTCACAAGGTCGACTGCGAATCCTCGAACGGCTTCACCGACAATTTCGACTTTCTCACCGCCAAAGTGGTCGAATTCGCCAACGAGCCGATCATCCCGAAACCTCTTGTGACGGGCAAAGACCTGATCGAACTGGGGCTGCAGCCCGGGCCTCAATTTCGCGAAATCTTGGAGGAAATCCAAACCCGCCAACTTGAGGGAGCTTTGACCACGCGCGAAGAGGCGCTGGAGCTTCTGCCCTCGTTGCGGGCCTCACAGGATGAGGAACCCGCATAAGTCCTTAGGGCTTTTTCCTTTGCCAAAAGGATATTAATTCGATACACGAAAAATCTAATGAAGATTAAGTTCCCTCCGTATCTTGCAGCATTCCTACTCGTTTCGAGCAATATCGGCGCGGTCACGGTCGGCACTCCCAGCGGGAGCCACAGCACGGATCCTCTCGATGGCTCTCCTTGGGACAACGTCTTGAACGTCTCAGGCACACAGGGTTCGGCCGTCTATCTGGGGGGAGGCTGGGTCCTGACCGCCAACCATGTTTTTGACGATTCCCCGAGCGCAACCTCTTCTTCGGTTATTTTCGAAGGCATCACCTACGACGCGGACCCTCTTCATATTTACGAGCTGGCCAATCCGATTTCTATTTCTTTGACGGGTGATCCTAATCCCGACCTCAGGCTCTATCGCCTCACCAACTCTCTGGGACTCCCCTCAGTCTCCCTCGGTTCAGTGAATGCCGGGACTGATGTAGTCATGACCGGTTTTGGAGGTGGCAAATCATGGGGAACCAACGAGGTGACCGCCACCGGCATTCCACTGGCGGTCAACGGCCGAGACACCCAGCTCTTTTTCACCGCCTACGACGACACCATGGCCGGGGAAGCGCAAGGACGGACCGGCGACTCGGGTGGAGCGACCTTTTACGAAGTCACCACCGGTCTTCCCAGTAGCCAGGGATGGTACTTGGGCGGCATCATGGTCGCAATCGGTGAAGTCTCCGGGGAAGATGGAACTTTTCACGCCGATATCGGCACCTATCGCAGCGACATCAACAACATCATCGCCACCAACGGGAGCGCCCCTCCCGTTGTCCCCGAGCCCACCACTTTCTGCTTGGCTGCTCTGGGATTGTGCGGAGTCTTGCGTCGGAAACGATAGCGCGCGACGATCGGGCGAATCCTCAATCCGCCTTGCAGCGCTTCAGCAGGTAGTGAAAGACCTCTCTCTCGCTCCCGCACTGGGAAGCTCCTGTCCCGACGACCACAGGTTGCTCATCAGGCCCGACCGAATCGCGCCCGTGGGATCCTTTCACCAAATCAGCATCAAGCGGAATGACATCTAACAAGCCGCGGATCCCAAGTTTCTTTTTGGCAAGAAATGCCGCGACCTTGAGCTGGGGAAATTTCAGCGCAGGATCGATGAATAGCTCTGCGGGATCATAGCCAGGCTTGCGGTGGATATCGATGGTGCGGGCAAAGTCCGGGGCCACCGCATCGTCTAACCAGTAGTAGTAGCTAAACCAAGAATCAGCCTCGGAGACTGCCACCAGGTCCCCTCCCCGTTCGCCGCCGACACCTTCCCAACCCTCGCGGATCTCTTCCACGCCATCGGTACTTTGCAAAAGCGTTCGCACCTCCTCCTTGAGCGACAGGTCATTCAAATAAATATGCGCCACCTGATGGTCCGCGACTGCGAAGACCTTGCTGGCACCGCAATCCAATTGCTCCAGTCCCAGCTCGTCTTTGATCGTAATCCATTCTTTCTCGCGAAAAATACGATTGAGATGAACCACACGGTCGACCTTGGAAATCCCGTATTCGGAAAGAACCACCACTTCAATTCCCCGCCCCTCCAGATAGGGAATCAAGTCGGCGAGAACATCGTCGATGGCCTTGATTTCCTGTACGGTCTCAGGGGCTCCAGGACCGAATTTCTGCAGGCTGTAGTCGAGGTGTGGCAAGTAGACGAGGTTCAGGTCCGGGCTCTCCCGCTTCTCAATCCACTTTGCTGAATTGGCAATCCACTTCGAGGAATCAATGCCGGCCCGCGGACCCCAGAAAGAGGGAAAAGGAAAGTCCCCCAGCTCTTTCTTCACCTCATCCCGCAAGGAAAGCGGATGCGCGTAAACATCAAAAAACTTCCGCCCATCGGCTGGATACATCGGACGCGGGGTCATGGAAAACTCCGCGCTGGAATACATGTTATACCACCAGAACCACTTGGCGCACCTAAAGCCCGGACGCTCGCGCCGCAGACGCTCCCAGAGCTTTTCCCCCTTAACGAGGTGGTTGCTTTGCTTCCAGAATTTAACTTCCGCAGCCTCGCGGTCATACCAGCCGTTGCCGACAATGCCATGCTCGCCCACCGCTAATCCGGTCAGATAGCTGGATTGAGCTGTGCAAGTGACCGCGGGAAAAGCAGGTTTGAAGGAACGACGTTCCCGTCCCTCTGCCCATTTCCGCAAAAACGGCATCTCAAGCAGCTCTCGCTCGCAGAGACCCACCACATTGAGGACCGCTAGACGCTTCATCGACAAATCTACACCAAGGCACAGGCTCGCTCGCGCAACTCGGCGATACAATCCTCCAAGACACCTTCATCCATCTCGTGAACTTCGATTCCTTCCCCCGGCTGCCGGAGGAGTAGAATCGTCAGCTGCCCGCCGAGGTGCTCACGGAATTCCTCCAGCCCGGCAAAAACTTCCCGGCGCCCGTCGGCTTGCCGGGCATCGAAAAAGTCGCTCCAGACCGGCAGCCCCATTCGCTCCAAGGTCTGCAAAATCCGCTCGCCATCCTCGGGCGACAGCAACTGCTTCTTGACCGAGTAAAGGCAATCCAGCGCCAGACCAACGGAGACCGCCCGCGCATGGCTCAACTGAAAATCGCTAATTTGCTCCAACTTGTGCGCTGCCCAGTGACCGAAGTCGAGGGGACGGCTGCTGCCGGACTCGAAGGGATCGCCCCCCTCCGCGATGTGGGTGGCATGGAGAACTGCCGAACGCTCCACAGCCTCTTCCAGAGCAGGCTTTTCAAGCGCGACCAATTCAGGCAAATGATCTTCGATCCAATTGAAAAATGACCCGTCTTTAACGAGCGCCACTTTCACGGCCTCCACAAGCCCATCCAAACGAACTTCCTCCGACTGGGTGTGCAGAAAAGCGAAGTCGTTGACCACCGCATATGGCACCGCAAAAGCCCCCATAAAGTTTTTCTTACCGTACTTATTAATCCCGGATTTCACCCCCACACCACTGTCATCCTGCGAAAGCGTGGTGGTCGGAAAGCGCACCAGCCGCACCCCACGGTGCACGGTTGCAGCCGCGAATCCGATGGCATCGAGAAACGCTCCTCCTCCGATGACAAAGACATAGGAGTGCCGGTCGATTCCCGCGGCGGCAATGGCATCACAGGCCTTCTGGTAAACCCGGTCGTCCACCTTGCAAGGCTCACCACCCGGCAGCTGCATGCCTCCCCGATCTTCCAAGGACGGAATACGAGCCAACTTGGCCGCCACCTTCTTGCTCAAATCGGGAAAAGCCTCCTTAAGCCCTTCCTCGACAAAGACAAATACCCTGCTGATCCGCCCCGAAGGCTCGGTCAACAACTCCGCCAAAACCTCACTTTCATCCCCAAAGACATCCCTCTCGAACACCACTCGGTGCTGAAAGGTCAGGGGAATATCAAAATCATACCTCATCGCGTGTTTGTAAATCTAGCCTCTCTTACGTGGTCTGACCAACGAATCTTAAGGCTGTTTTACTCCACTTTTTCCTCAAGGGGCCAAGGAAGGCGAGGGAGAAGGCACCGGCATCGGAGAGGCTGAAGTTGCAGCGCTACCAACCGCGACCACCACGAAGACGATATAGGCCACGATCACCAGAATCGACAGAATCGTCATGAGATACCCTAGAATCAAGCCAGCGGTCGCCATCCCTTCCCCCGTCTGGGGAGTCGGCGAATTGCGAAACTGCTTCCGGGCAATGTGGCCACAGATGATGGCTGGGATTCCGGTCAAAAAACCTCCGGTGCAGAAGACCACGCTCACAATTCCCAAAATCATACTCACCAGAGCCATCGTGTTCTGCTGCACGGGAGCAACCAATTGAGGAGAAGGCTGCACCATCCGGGTCGCAGGCTGCGGCTGGCTCGGAGAAGGCACAGACTCGGTTTCACCTGCCGGCGCAGCTTCAACCGTGGCAGCAGGGACCGGCTCGCGGAGCTCGAGAACCTCCCCCAGCGGAGTCCACTGCGCCATTCCCTCCCGCCAAACCAATGTCCCATTGGAAAGATCTCCACTCTTTAGCCGGGAACGCAGGTCATCGGCCTCGACTGGGCCGTGCTGCTCACCATTCTTTGCGTAAAACCACATGGCCACTCTTTGCCAGAAAGATCAGGGAAGATCCAGCCCCCATAATCGGCACCGGTAAGAGCCTCTTCCTGTTCAAAATCTCCACCCAACGCTACGAATCCAGCCCGATTGCGACCCCGACAGCCACCAGCATGACGAGCATCACCACTAGCACAATATAGCCGATGATGAGACCCGCCAGGGCCATCCCTTCGCCAGTCTGCATATTGCTCGAAGACTTGATCTGATTGCGCGCAATGTGGCCAAAGATGACTGCTGGTAGCGCCAGCACGAAGCCGATGCCACATACAAAGGTCAGAACGACCGAACAAATGGCTAGAATCATACTCGTGATCGCCATTCCGTTGCTAGTCGGCATCGAACCCGCCGCACCAGGAACGCCCTGAATATGCTGGGGAGGCGCGTAAGGTCCCGCGACTGCTTGAACCGGAGCCACAGTATGCGAATTGAGCTCGGGGACCTGCGACAAGGGCGTCCAATCCCCCATCCCCTCCCGCCAGACCAGGGTCGAACCGGAGAGCTCACCATTGCTCAGCCGCTTCTGAATTTGCTCGCTATCCTCAGGCCCCTGCTGCGTTCCGTTTGATTCGAAATACCACATTCTCCAGCAACCCTTTCACAACTCTCCACGAGCAGAAAATAGAAAGAGCGCCAGCCAACCGCTATTCGGCAAAATCCCACAAAAACACTGGGCAACTGATTAGGGAATCAGTCTCCTTTCCTCCCCTCGCAACCGAGCCAGCCTGCAAGTAGATAGTGTCGTCAAAGAGGATTGGCTGAGTGGCATGGCGTCCCTGCGGCAGAGGCTCCCAGGAAAACCACCTTTCACTTTCCAAATTGAGATACTCGACTTCCCGATAGGCTTCCTTGCGACTCGTTTCTCCGCCGATCACCACCACTTTCCCATTCATCTCCAAGGCCGAGGTCCCCGCTCGCGGGGTCGGCAAATCACCCTCGGGAGACGGCAAGGTCCGCCACTTTCCACTATTGAAATCAAAGACATCGACCTCCTTGACCACGGCGGCAAAGGTGTTCCCATTGACTCCGGAGCGCCTTCCGCCCGCCAAAACCAATTCATCCTCCACGAGCACAGCTTGGAAATGGTCACGGCAACGGGGAGCGTCGGGCAACTGCTGCCACTTGCCAGTCGCAAAATCATATTCATCGAACCAAGGCACCCACCCAGAACGATGGCCATCGGTCAACCCGCTCACCAAATAGAGCTTCCCTTCACGCAAAAAAGCCCCCGCCGATCCCCGGCGACGATCTGCGGGAATCTCCGGACCCCGGCTCCATTCGTCGCGCTCGGGGTGATAAAAGTAAATATGTTCAACCGGTGTCTCCCCGGGATAACGTCCCGTGAAAGCCCCCGCGACAACAACTTTTCCCTCCCACTCCAGCGCCTGAAAGTGGTGCAACTCCATCGGAGGCGCACTTGCTTGACTCCACGAATTTGTTAGAGGGTCAAAGACGTCCACCGGCTGAACACGCCGTCCTCCCAGAGCATAAAAGCGCTCACCCACTTTCACAAACGCATGCTCGTGCCGTGGTTGCGCCTTTCCCGAAACAGTTTCTGTCTGCCAAGAACGTTTAAGTCCAATTTGAGCGGCGAAAACTACTGAAAGCGAAAGCGGCAATCCGAGAATCAAAAATCGAGGGAATGAGGAAAACTTCATGGCAACGTGCGCACCGCAATTGATATCAAAGAGTTCCCCAGCTTCCAACCCCATAGCTTCCTATCCCAACCGCAACAACAGTCCCCCCAAAACACTCCCTGCCAAGAAGTCTACTACTAGCAGAAACCGCTTCCACCGAGGCCGCCTTTTCGTCGGCTTTTTGCCGAAAAATCGCTTTCCCAGCAACACGAGTAAAACGGCCCCCAAGGCCAGCAGCCCATCGAACAGAAGCAATGACCCAACACAGCCCGCTAGAAAAACGGTGGTTCGAGGGAAGCGCCAGGCCAACGCCCCGCTCACGAGCATCACCAGCCACCAGGGTTTCCATCCGCGCAGGGATGGCCCTCCCGGCCAGAGAGCCTTCATATTCGTGCGACGCGATTGGTAGCTCTCCCCGTTCACCTCCTCGCCAAGCGCGACGGCATTGAGAAAGGAATTCACCTCCTTCACCGCTGCCTCCACCCCTTCCCCTCCCATCGGGAAAAAGTGCGACCCTTCTAGGACCACCAAACGACTATTGCCGAGCAAACGATGATGCTCTTCCGCCACCCAAGCCGGCACCATGGGGTCATCCTCGCCATGCACAATCAGCACCGGCTTTTCCAATGATTCCATCAATCCTCGCATGGGCCGCATGTCGGCGTCTTGAAAATCCCGCACGAATGCCCGCCGCTTCATTCGGTCTCCCGCCAATCCAAAGTGTGGAACGACCTCAGGCAGAGCCACCACCGCTAGCTTCATCAAGAAATACTTCGCCTGCTCCACCGCATAGCTTCCACTGCCCTCCCCTTCCTGAATCCCAATCGCCCCCAACAAGCCCAAGGACCTAACCGAATCAGGATGGCGCCGGGCCAACTCCAGAACTACCCCTCCGCCATAGGACCAGCCCATCGCGTCCACCTCGGGGATTTCCAGCGCCGCCATCAAAGTTGCGATCGCCTCCGCATCCGCGATGAAGGAGTAGTCGTCCACATCCTTCGTCGATTGCCCGAAACCCCATCGGTCCGGTGCGATCACCCAACGCTCCTTGGCGAGTTCTCGCGCGAAGACCTCGAAGTCCGACCCTCCGCCCCCGGGACTACCATGGGAAAGGATGAGCGGCACCCCCACGCGTTCTCCCCATTCCGAATAGGCGATGACAAGACCGTCCTCGGTCACAACCCGATGGGCAGGCTCCTCTTCTGGCCCTTTTTTGGAAAAGAAGACAACCAGATGCGACGCCAGCAAGAGCACCAGATAGCCCGCAACCAGCTTTCTCCAATGCTGCTTCCAAAACGATGGGCTCTTGCTTTCCACTCTTAAAAAGTCCCAGCAATCGGAAAAAACACAAGTGCCAAGACCCGCGCCCCCTCCCTACGGTGGACATCGGGAAAGCAATCGCTAAACTGCCGCCATCGACCCCGCCGAACTCAAGACCGAACTCACCGCCAAAGCCCTGGAACTCGGCTTTGCCGATCTGCGGGTGGCACCTGCCCAGCGGGCCCGCCACGCCGACGCTTTTCAAGATTGGATCAAGGACGGAAAGCATGGCGATATGACTTGGCTGGAGCGCGACCCCGAGCGCCGCTCCGACCCGCGCATCGTCCTGCCGGGCTGCCAATCGGTGGTGGTGATGGCCTTCAATTATCACACCGGTCCACACCCACCCGCCAACTACCGCATCGCCTCCTATTCCTGGAATCGGGACTACCACGATTTCATTACCCCCAAGTTGCGCGATCTCAACCTCTTTCTCGAACAACACGGAGGAACCCAAAGATTCTACACCGATACCGGACCGGTTCTCGAGCGCGACTTTGCCAACGAGGCAGGCTTGGGATGGAACGGCAAGTCGACCGTGCAAATCCATCGCGGGCTCGGCTCCTGGTTCTTCCTCGCCGACTTTCTAACAACCCTCGCTCTCCCCGTCGACCAACCCGAGAACGACCGCTGCGGCAAGTGCACCGCCTGCATCGATGCCTGTCCCACCCGGGCCATCACCTCGCCCCACTCCATGGATGCCCGTCGATGCATCTCCTACCTCACCATCGAGCACAAGGGACCCATTCCCCTCGAGCTACGCCCTCTGATGGGCGACCGCATCTATGGCTGCGACGACTGCCTGGCAATTTGCCCGTGGAACCGCTTTGCGAAAGTCTCGCAAGAGACCCGCCTGCACGCCCGCGAGACCATCTTCGACCACAGCCTGCGCGACTTTCTCGCCCTTACCGATCAGGAGTTCCGCACCCTCTTCAGCAAGTCCCCCATCAAGCGTTCCAAGCGCCCGCGCTTCCTGCGCAACGTGTGTGTCGCGCTGGGAAATACCGGCAATCATGACGACCTGCCAGCCCTGCGCACTGCGGCGCAGGACCCCGATCCCCTCATCGCCGAACACGCCGAGTGGGCCATGGCCGAAATCCTCCGCAGAGAAGCTCCCCAACCCGACTAGGGCAAGAGATCGAACCTCAAGCGATAGAATCGTCGAAGCTCACTTTCGCTCTCTGGCACCGCAAATCGAATGGTCGCCGTGCCATCTCCATTGTTCTCATTTCCCGTCATCACGTAGGCTGAGTCAACCGCATCCCAGTCTAACAGTTCATCAGACACTTGCAGTTCCCAAGTTAAATCTCCCGCCAGAAGATTGAGCTCGAACTCCAGTTCCAAGACACCTTCAGCTGAACTCACAAGCTGGAAAGGCGCGGCATTTCGAACGGCGTCGCTAGACCCAAAGCCATATTCCAAAAGCGCATTCAGCCCATCTCCATCCAAGTCCTCTTCAGGATTTCCGACGAACTGAAGCAGCTCGGGACCTCCCGGGCTTCCCCCCGGCGCGCTACTAGCGACCCAATTCCCAGGCAGGCCATGGTCCGGCAAGGAGATGGGGTCTAACAGCACGAGGCTCGGACCATTGCCATCCGGCTCAAGGGGCCAGGGCGAAGCGTCATCATACTCGAATTCCTGAATCGCGATTCCCGCTCCGAAGGTCAGCTTCACGTTCTCGCCCCCATTATCCAACTTCCCATCCTCGAACTCTCCCGCCACCGGCAACCCTGTCCCATAGCGCATCTCGAAGGCCGCGAGGTCATTCACCACCAAAACATATTGCCCCGGATCAAGAGAGGTAATCGCAGAGTTGAAAAAGTTAAAGTCCACCCCCTTGGTGAGCCGAACATCATTTAAGTCCAGCGTCTGGTTCCCCACATTCTGGATTTCGATATACTCAAAAAGGTCATCGTCATCGAAGCCATTGAGAATCTCCGCCGCAGTCGGTGACGCGGGATGATACATCAGCTCGCTAATGACCAAAGACCCCTGCCATAGACTGGCATCAGCCGCTCCCGCTTCGAACTCGTAAGGCGCCGACCAATGAGACCAACGCCCCGACTGGTCCTGATGCCGCACCCGGGCCCGATAGAGCCTCCCCTCGCGAGTAGCAATCGCAGGAACCGCGATTTCCGGTTGAAAGGTCGCCAAGGCCCCGGACTCCCAAGTGGCGTTCCACTCATGAAGAGGGTCTTGCGAGACTGGGGGCGCATCCACCAACGACAGCTCGAAACCAATGTCACTGCTGTTTCCCGTACGCTGATGAATCTCGACCGCCAAAGTGTTCAGCCCTTCGTTGAATAGGAAGTTGGGAAGAGTCGCTACCAAGGGAGTATTGCCATCGTTCGCGGCATTTCCCGTCGCAAAGGTCAGATAATTGACCCCACTGGTTGGCATGTTGCTGGTGTAGACTTGGGATCCATTCAGATGCACCACCACCCCGTCATCACGATACACCGTCATCACCAGACTCCCTAGCGAAGCGACATCGTTGAGGGTGAAGGTTTTTCGGAAATAGGTGGTGGGATACTTGTTGCTGGCATCCGGACCATAGCTCACGACCGTGGCCTCATCTCCATCGCCATAACCCAACGGAGCCACCCCCGATGCCCAGGACGAGTCGTCAAAGGAAACCTCCTGCCAAGCCGTGCCTTGATTAGAACCATTGTCCAAATACTTCCATGTGGATCCGAACGGAATGATGGCGACCTCCGCTTCCGCAGGCGGAGCCACCTCCGCCACCCTCCACTCGATCGCGCCAAAGGTCTCGTCCCCGTCGGGGTCGGAGAAGTCGCTGGACTCAAAAGCCAGCTCGCCCGTGGGATGCTCGGAGGGCCCCACATACGTAATCTGAGGAGTGACCGGGATTTGGGAATCCTCGGCGAGATTCGTCAACCACTGGGCCCGGCCTCCGGCCAAAGAGTTCCCCATGTAGAGGTCCTCCACGAAGGCGAGGTTCTTCATAGTGGCCACCTGACTTTCCAGCGGCCCGATATCCTCGTTTCCAGTGGCAGCCGGCCCCTGGTCCCACCGGTCGCGATCCGCCAGCGAGAACTCTGCTATGTGAGCAGCGACTTGATCGATTACTCCATTCACCGTCTCGGGCTGCCAGAGGAGGTCGCGCACTTCGCGGATGGTGTTGCGATACTCTAACATGAATGCCGGCCGCTCGGGATGGTTCTCTCCATCACTCCCATTCAGCCCCGTGATTTCTTGAATCGCCTCCTTCGGCAAGTCGATCCCCACCACCCGGCCGCGATATCCAGTCCCGGAAGCATAAGAGGGATCATTCCACTGCGAGTCATTGGTTCCTCTCTTCCACGTTGCATCCGTGTCGTGGGGAATGATCGACATTTTCCCCAAGGGATTTCCCGGGTCGGGCTTGAAATACCAGATTCGATTTTTCCAGATGTTGGGCGCAAAGTCGTAGTGACGAAACCCCTCACCCAACGCAGCGTAGAGATACCAGGAATCCCAATCCACGTGGTCGCGCAACCACTGGTCGGACTGGGTCGGCGGTCCTAGATTTTCTCGAATATTTAGAAAGTCGCTCCCGTTCGTCACCGCATCGCGCGCCTGATACTTCTGCAGCTCGAGCGGGCTGCTTTCCCCATCCTTCAGCTTATAGATATTTCCTTTCGCCAAATTCCGGGAATCCACAAAACGAGCGTCGACATCCTCGAAGATCATGGAAAGACCATAGAAGTCCCCCTGATATTGATTCGCCTGCTCCTGCACATCATCGATGACCCGGAAGTGAACATGCTGAAAGTCCGGAGCCACCACCCCGGCGAGATTCCACAGCCGCGAGGAAACCAGCTCCCGCATTCCGTGATTGGCTCCTTCGGTGAAGCGGGACATCTTGCTTGTATTCATCGAGCGCCACTTTTCCGGATAGGGCTCCCCCGTCGGGTCCAGCGCTTGAAAGTAATTGCCACGCTGAAAGCGAAAGCGCATCGACCGGCGCCCATTGCCCCCCGCATACCGATCGTTGCGTTGGCGCAGACGATACTCCACATGGTCATACACCTTGTCCCCATAGACAAAGGCGCCTTCCCAGTTGAACTTTGAGCGGGAGTTGGAATCCGTGCTTACTCGATCCGACGAATCATAAGCCCAGCACTCCGCAAAGTCATCGCCATCGGTGATCAGGTGATAGACCGGCAGACTGGTCAACATCGCCGAGGGATACGTGTGGCCTGGTCCCCCGGGATGAACCGAGTTGAGCCCTGCAGTGTAATCCGGAACCCCATCGTAGGAAAAGTAGGCGAAGTTAAGAGACGGATCATCCTCATAGGGCACCCGGACCGAGTTCTCGAGCTCGTCCTCTGCCTCGATTCGATAGCGCACCAGGGTTCGGTGCGGCTGTGCCGGAATCGTGGCCTGATAGTAGTCCGGATTCATTGGATCCGGGTTCATTGTTAGAGAAACCCAATTCGCGGGATCCTCAAAGGCGGGATTGGCCGGCAAAGGCGTCGAAGGGGCGCTGTTGACGGTCGAAATCGACAAGGGGTTGAAGGCGGGGATATACTGCCCTGGCGCGTTGATTTGGTAGAACAAGGTCATGGAGGCAACCCCGTCGGGATCACTCACTTTGACGGAGATGGTCGTGCTTTCGGAGGAAGTCGGTTGGGCGGGAAAGTGCTCGACCTGCCGCATCTGTGGCGGTGCGTTGCTTGCGAACTTGGGGTTCTGAATCCCCGGACTCGGGAGCCCCGCCCGCCAGCTTCCACCCAAATCATTATCGAGGGTTCCATTGATCAACTGCATCGACATCCCCTCCCCGTTGGCTGCAATGGGCCAGGGAAATTCCGCTTTGTAGTCCACCTCATCCACAACCGCAGTCGTCGCATCCCGCAACACCAGCGTCTCCCCATCATTGCTCAACGAGCCCTGATATTGGAAAACCTGAGGAAGATTCGAGTAAGCCCCGGCAATAAAATCCGCATCCTCCGCCAGAATCAAATACTCGGCCTCGTCCAAGACCGTTCCTTGCGGAAAAATAAAATCCACCCCTTCGGTAAAGCGGTAGCCGCTCAGGTCGAGAGCCCCCGGTCCAGTATTGAGAATCTCGATGAACTCCACGAAGTCGGTCTTGGGATCCGGATCGTAATGAACCTCGTTGATCACCAGCCCCACATTCAAGGGCTCCGTCACCGGGGGAGGCACGACCTCGTTGGCACTGAAACCACTGAGCCCATTCAGATAAAGAGTGCTCACCTCGGCCGAAGTCAAAGGCTCTTCCCACACCGAAAGGTCATCCACCATTCCGTCCAGATTGCGGCCGTTGCAGCACGCGTCATCCCCCACCCGCCAATCCACATTACTGGTGATGGTCTGCAGGTCGACTGGCACCGCCGAACCCGAGGGCGATCCGTTGATGTAGAATCTCTGGGTCCCCGCGACATTGTCCCAGACCCACGCGACGTGAAACCACTCCCCGGTGCCTGCCATCGTCCCCTCCAAGGTGTCGAGCGATTGGCTATCGACTCGCCCGTCGAGGTGACTGTTCTCATGCCCGATGCCGTAGTTGTCGCCCCCATTCACCCCACGCGTCATGATCAACCCACGATATCCCGTGCTGCCATCCGGCTTGAACCAAACCGAAATCGTCATGCCCTCGGGTGCTCCATTGAGCTCCGGAAAGCCGGGAAGCGTGAAGTAATTCTGATGCGAACCCACCCCGGGAAAACGAGCCGCGCCGCCAATCTGACCGCCTCCCGGATTCCAGTCCGGGGTCCCCAAAGTCCCCGGAATCCAACTCCCGTCCCGCCCCGCGACAAAATCCTCGGCAGAACTCCCCGAAGCCTCGTCAAAGCGATAGAGCGCGATCAAATCAGCCTGCAAAGCCGAGGGTGCGAACAGGGCACCCAATGAGAAGATCAGGGTCGGTATTTTGAGGGGTATTTTCACAAAGACGGGTTTCAGGTTGAGCCGAGAAAAGCGCGCACTAGGCGAACGCTCTGAACAAGTAACGTCGTCTCCCCGGGCAAAACTCCCCGATTTCTCCCCCTATTTTCCACGCAACCGCTTCCAACCCTGCCCCTTCTCCCTTTCAAAAAGGAGAGCGCGCCTCCCTCCTGCCTCAGTTTCCCTGCTCGATCTCCTGCTTCCGGATCTGGGTAAAGTCCATGACCAACTTGCCCACCACGATGATCGCCAGGACCGGCCAGGCTCCTTTGAAAGCCAAGGTCAATCCCGCCCCGAAAACGATGGCAACGTGGAGCGCAATGATGCTTTTGTAGGGCTCAAACATCAGCTTCTGGAACTCCGCCCTTTTCCAATCGCCTGTTAGAATAAAGTCCTGCACAAACCCCAATCCCCGCATGGCGAAAATGGCCGCCACCGACCAGATGCTCGCCACCGGCAACGCCGCCCACGCCTGCCCGACCACCATGAAGAGCAACTGCACAAAAAGCAGGGGCCCGAGATAGAACTTGAGCCCCTTCATATCGATTCCTTCTGCTCCCGATCCCGCGACACCGGAATTAGTCATCTCCAGCACAAAGACCCCGTGCCCCGCACAAAAACCCCCATAGTGAATGGTGAAAAACGCCATCGTGAACAGCATCCCCGGCACAAAAAACCACCCCACATCCTTCACTTTGCCAACCCCCACGGCCCCCATTTTCATCAATTGCCAGAAACCGATGATAATATTCTCGATCCAATACAGCAGAACCACCTCCCGCGCATTCCATCCCCAAAAGAAGACTCCCAACAAAGGAGCAACCGCCGCAGCCACCGCCAAAAAATATTGAGCCCACCGCCAGTTCATCATCGGCGGGATTCTACTGCCAGTTTTCGAAAAAGCGAAAGTCTGAGCTGAGGCTTTTTATCCGCGATGACCGATTCACCACAGAAGGCGCAGCGACCGAGTATTCCCGCAAGCCCACCTGCTAAAAATCTCCCAAAATCCCCCACTCCACCGTTCTTCCTCCAAAATCCACCCTCTCCTCGAAACAATTGCGTGAACCCCTCCGCGATTCATGCTTAAAACGCCGCGCAATGCTCGACATCAAGCTCCTTCGCGAAAAGCCCGACTTCGTCAAAGACCGCGTCCGCACCCGTGGAGGCGATCCCCACACCTTGGTCGACAAGGTCCTCGCCTACGACGAAACCCGCCGCAAAGCCGAAACCGAAAAGCAGGTTCTCCAATCCGAGCGCAAGACTCTTTCCAAGCAAATCGGAGCCCTGATGGGTCAGGGCAAGGCCGATGAAGCCGAGGCCATCAAGGAAGATGTGCGCATCATCGGCGACAAGATCGCGGTTCTCGACGAGCAATCCAATGAGGCCGAGGAGCACCAGATGGCCCTCCTCCTCTCCATCCCCAACCTCCCCCACCAAGCCTGCCCCATTGGCGCGGACGAGGACGCCAACCCCGTCATCCGGGAATGGGGCGACAAGCGCGAGGTCACCGATCCCAAGGACCACGTCGAACTCGCGGAAGGTCTGGGTCTCATTTCCTTCGACGACGCCGTGCGCATCGCGGGCAGCGGCTTCGCGGTCTATCGCGGCAAGGGCGCCAAGCTCCAGCGCGCCCTCATCCAGTATTTGTTAGACCTCCAGACCGAGACCAACGGCTACGAGGAGGTCAACGTCCCCCACCTCATCAACCGCGAGTGCATGTTCGGCACCGGCCAGCTTCCGAAGTTCGAGGACGACATGTACGGTCTCAACGAGGGGCAAACGTTCCTCGCCCCCACCGCCGAGGTCCCTGTCACCAACCTTTACCGCGACACCATCTTGGCCGAGGACCAGCTCCCCATCAAGATGACCGCCCACACCCCCTGCTTCCGACGCGAAGCCGGATCCGCCGGTCGCGACAACAAGGGCATCATCCGCATGCACCAGTTTGACAAGATCGAGCTCGTGCAACTGGCCCACCCTGACAAGTCGATGGAGGTCCTCGAGGAGCTCACCGGCCATGCCGAAAGCGTTCTCCAGACCCTCGGCCTGCACTACCGCGTGATCGAGCTCTGCACCGGTGACGTCGGCTTCAGCGCCTGCAAGACCTACGACATCGAGGTCTGGGCCCCGGGCCAAGGCAAGTATCTGGAAGTCTCCAGCTGCTCGAATTTCGGCGACTACCAGGCCCGCCGCATGAAGCTGCGCTACAAGGACGCCGACGGGAAAAACAACTTCTGCCACACCCTCAACGGCTCCGGCACCGCCCTGCCCCGCCTGATGGTGGCCCTGTTAGAGCAATACCAGAACCCCGACGGCACCATCACCGTCCCCGAACCCCTCCGCCCCTACTTCGGCGCGGATACCATCGCCTAAGAAACGGGAAATCATCCTCGCCTCTTGACGAATCTTCTCGGAAAAGCAAATTAACCATCCTCATGAAATCTTGGAAAATCCTCCCCCTGATGCTGGCTCTATCGGCCCCCTTATCTGCCAAAGAACCGGAGTTGGGCAAGATCAGTTTGGCGAGTCTCTCCACTTCCCCCGACTACAAGAAGGAAGAGGCCTCCGTTCGTTTTTCTTGGAAAATCAAGGCGGAAGGACGCGGACAACTGCAAAGCTCCTACCGCATCCTTGTTGGTAAAGATAAGGACACGCTGAAACCCGACGGAGAGCTCATCTGGGATTCAGGAAAAGTGGAAGGCTTTGAATCCATTTTCATGCCTTATGAAGGCCCTGCGTTGACGCCGGATACGACCTATTATTGGACAGTCCAACTCTGGAACAATCAAAAGGAAGAAGGCCCTTGGAGCGCTCCAGCCTCCTTCTCCCTTCCCAGCGAAAAGAGCGAGCCCGCAACCATCTCAGGCACGGAGGCCAAGAGCACCGGAGACTTCTCCTGCTCCGACGAGACCCTGAACCAGCTTTTCAAAGCAGCGATTGATTCCCGCAAAAAAGCTCTCACTCCCACCCCCACTTTCCAACCAGACGGCCTCCCCTGGGGCGCGCCCCTCCAGCTCACTGCCCGAGGTTACGCCTTTCAGGCAGATCTGAACGACTACTATCGCTCGTGGCTAGACGGCTTCGTCGAAAGCGCGGAAGAAGGCGGACTCCTTCCCTCTCTGGCTGGTACCGGAGAAAACAGCAAACCCGCTCCCGGGTATTCCGATGCCGGACTCGTGGTGCCCTTTGCTCTCTGGCAACTCACTGGTGACAAGTCTCTCGTCGAACTCGCATTCGACCCCGCCGTCGCTCATGTCGGCGCCATCCAGAAGATCGACTCCGACTTTTCCGGCAAGACCTTTGGTATCGACCGAGGCGACTACGGTCACAAGGACGACCCCACCTCCTCCGACTTTCTCGCGGCCTGTGTCTTTTCGCTCGATTGCCGCATCCTCAGCGAGATGGCCACAGCGATGGAGCATTTGCCCTACATCATGCAGCACCAGGTTTGGTTCTCCAAAGTTCGCGAGGGATTTCAGAAAAAATACTTTGTCGACGGCAAGTTGACTGAGAAGTCCCAAACTGCCCAAATTCTTGCTCTCCGTTATAGCCTCCTTCCTCCCGAAGCCAAGCAACCCACCGCCGATGCTCTTGCGACCCGCTTGGAAAAAGAGGGACTCAAGGCCGGCAACCTCGGAACAGCCGCCGTTCTCCCCGTCCTAAGCTGGACCGACCATCACGAACAGGCGGTCTCTCTGGCCAAGAGCTTCGGCGCGGAGGACGCCGCGCCATCTGCCGTTGCTCTTGCCAATACCCAAGAGTGGATGTTCGCTTTCCTCGCTGGCTTTATTCACCAGAGTCCAGGCTTCAAATCCCTGCGCGTCTCGCCCTTCATTCCTACCGACGGTTCCGTCACCGAGGTCAAAGCTCATCACGAAACCCCATACGGACGCCTCGCCATCCACTGGAAAACATCGGAGAAAGGCCTGAGCGCCACCGTCACCGTGCCGCCTAACACCACTGGTATCATCGCCCTCCCTGGCGAAGAAAAGGCGCAGCTCACCGAAGGAGGTCTCCCCCTCGAAAAGGCCGTAGCCTGCCAACTCATGCGTTTCGCCCAGGGACGACATGAAATCATTGCCCAATCGGGAACCTATCAGTTCGAGCTCGTCAATCCGTAGCGTTCTCTTGGAGTAAGAAGCCGTAGCCCTGGAGCTGACCCAGGGCCGGCAGAATCACTTCACAGCTCTCGGTGACGGTGATCTCTACCCCAGTGTAGACATCACGATATCGGCCGGTCCTTAGACTACCAACCGGCATCACACTGCCTTCCGCCACAGCCTCCCGCTGCAAAATCATAAAGGCGGAATCGCCCAAGCTCCAAGCCAACGCGTCCTTCTGCGCGGAAAGCACTCTCGTCTGCAAACCATAGGTCGCGCGGAAGAACGAAATCCCTTCCTTGAGCCCGGGACGGTCATAACCATGCTCTCGTCCAACCGGCTTGAGCACCTTGGGATCATCGACAAAAACATACGGCACCCCTTCCCCCATTCCAAACAAGGCAGCATACCCAATCTGCCAAGCCCCGTCAGGTATACGGTATCGAGGGTCATCAATTCCTTCGGTCCGATTGGCTTCTCCCCGATCCAAATCATGGTTGCGCAGCAAACTCACAGACGCCCGCGGGGGCAACTGTAGCGAAAGCGTTTTTCCCTCTATCAGATCGCTCATCGCCCTTTCCCCCCTTAAACATTCCGCCAGACGCAGGAGATGGGGAAAGTCGAAAAAGCGCATCTCGGGCAGCCCTTCCAGATAAGGCTCGAAAGTCTCCAAGGAATGGTCCGCGATCTCCCCGACCACAAACCCCGGCTCCTCCAACTGACCCAGAATCGCCCGCAAATCAGCCGGTGGGATGTGCCGTGCCGAATCCACCCGGAAGCCCCTAACCCCGCAACTCTGCAAGTCCTTCAGATGAGCTACCAACTTGGCCCGAACTCCTTCCGACTCCGTCCGCAGATCCGGCAACGCACCAAACAGCCACCGATTGCGCACCTGCCGCACGTTGCTCCAGTCCCGGATCGGAGCGTAGGGATGAAAGTCCTCAACCGAAAAATCCGCGAAGCGAACCTCCCGCAGCCGCCCCCGCCTCACCGATACATACGGACTGCCAGCCATGTGATTGGGCACCACATCCACCACCAGCGTCAGTTCACGATCGGTCGCCTTTCTTGCGAGCTCAACCAACTCCTCCCGCGCCCCCAATGGCCCTTCGATGACTCGATAATCCAAGGGCTGATACTTCCCCCACCACTTCCCATTCTCCACACTCTTCTGCACGGGCGAAACGTGGATGTGGCTATAACCCTGCTCTTGCAGCGCGGGAAGGGCTTGCCCGATCTCCGCAAAGGTCCAGTCAAAGAGCTGGACCATTACCGGTGGAGGAGGCGGAGTCACCTCCTCAGCTAGCGACAATTGCCCCCAAATGGCGAGGAGGAAGAACACCTTCATCTCTTCTCAATTTCCCGAGTTCAAAACGTCCAGACGTAAACTGCGAATCGCAATGTCACTCCGCACGTCGACCTTTGGCACGGATTCCACCACCCCACTGCCCAGCCCCGCATCTATCGCCGCATCCAACTGGCTCCCATTGGCAATCCGCAGTCGGTCAAAGACCAGGCCCGGCGCAATCCACTCCGATGCCAGAGCTTCCCCCGTCGTGGTATCTCCTTCAAAGAGTTCTGTCAGACCCGTGCGATAGTCATAGCGTAAGGTCACAATCGTCTCCCCCGCCAACTGGGGACACGCATTCTGGGCCTGCCATCCGGCCGGATGCAATCCCCAGCTAATGCCCGGCCCATTGGGATCCCCCACAAAGATTCGCTCCACTTCGCCAGTATAGAGACTCACCCCCGCCCAACCGGGCGTATGCATTGCGGCCTGTGAGGTTTCAGCCTCAATCGTCAGAAGCAGGACATGACTCAGCTCATTCAACATCGGCGGCACCGCTACAAAGGCAGCCTTACGAAAGGCACCCGATGTATCCAAAATATTATCGCGGATTGTCGCATCTCCCAGCGTGACCTCCCAGCGCCCGTCCCCAATGTCAGGCCGCTTGCCATGCAAATCAGTCCCGTCCGGCTCATCGAAATCGTCGGCAAAGATCGTGACCCGGCCAGCGAAGTCCGAGGCAAAATCGCGCGACGGAACCGACAACTCCAACGCGGAATCCCGCCATGCAAGCCCCTCTCCCTCCCTCAAGTCCTGAAAGTCTCCCGTTCCATCAATCGGCTTCAATCGTACCGAACCTTTGATGACATGGACCTCCTCTTCCCGACCAGCCAAGACCCCAAACTCGGTTCCCAGATCCTCGACCAGCAGCGATTCCGTCGTGCAGATGAAACCCTCTGCTCCCTCCGGAACCTGAAAAAATGCCCGCCCCTTTTCCAAATGCAAAGCGTTCTCCCCCGTCACCCTCAGCTCGGCCGGCCCTTCGACCAATGCCGTCACTCCTGTCGGAAAGGTCAGAGAAACAGCCCCACGCGCCAACTTCAAGGTCGACCCCTGAAACAACTTGCCCTCGCTCCCCGAGCCATTCACATGGGAAATCACCCCTCGGGACTCTGGCCCGTATTGCACCAACGTCGCAGGATCCCCGACTGGTCGAAGCGCCAAAGCAGTCAACACCCCCAACACTAGGATCGCCGCAGCCAACCCCAGCAGTTCGCGGACCCCAAACCGCCGTCGCTGCGAAAACTCAGCCTGCACCACCTTGCCCTCCGCACCTTCATACTTTTCGCAGAGCGAGTGATGCAGTCGGCTATAGTCAAGATAGAGCTTCCGCCACTTTCGGTCCGAACGCAGCAACTCTTTCGCCTCCTCCACCTCCGCTGGCGAACTATCACCATCGAACAGGGACTGCAACAGGGCCTCATTCTTCAATTCAGCTTTCATGATTGGGGAGAGGTTTGCAGCTGCAGCTCAATGCACCGACGGAGATTCGCCCGAATCTTGAAAAGCCGCGCTTTCAGAGTCCCGGGACTGCGATTCAAATCACGCGCATACTCATCCAACCCCACCTCCTCGGCATAGCGCTTCCGCACCAACTCCAAGTCGTGAGGACGCAACTGGGTCACACATTGCGCCAAAGCCCGGTGCGCCCGATCCAAGCTCTCATCATCCTCCTCGAACTCTTCCGCAAATCGCTCTGCCAAGTCATCGTCGAAAATTAACCATGCCCCCTTCTTCAACTTCCGACGCTGGGTGAACACCATATTCCGCGCCACCGTGAAGGACCAGGCCTTGAAATTCGTCCCCAGCTCGAAGCTCTCCCGCTTCCGCCACAACACCATGTTAACCTGCTGCAAAATATCGCTCGCTCCCGAAAACCCCGGCATCAGTGAACGAATATAAGCCAGAATCGGCCCCTGATGCGCCGTCAAGAGCGCCACAAACTCCTGCTCTTCTTCTTCGTCACTCTGCATACCTACTAATGCAAAACACCCCTCTTTGGTTTACTTTGACAAGAGAAAAGCGCGCCGCCAGCCCAATCACCAGGGAAGAATCAGCTCCTTCAGAATTTTTGATGGCAGCAAAATCCGCTTCCCCATTGTCGAGGTGGTCCACTTGTTCGACGATAGCATTCAGGCCCTGCAGGAAGTCGTTCGTTGCATCGACCCGCAAAATGTTTGGGTAGAACTCACGGGAAAGCAACCAGCCCGAATTGTGGTTCAAAAAATCTTTCCGACCGGAACCTCCTATGGGTTGCCAAATGGAAAACCAAGTCAATCGGCGAATTCTTACTCGGTAAGTCGGACGCAAGTTGAATCGCCGCCTCAATTAAATGTGTCTAGCCCTCACTGACTACATCGAGTTACAGTGACATAATATGAACCTCGCTGTTCTCCGGATTGGCTGTCGGTCAGCCAAGTCTGAAGCCGGACCGGGCCGACTGAGAGATTCACCTCGAAATGAGCGGTTTCGTCTGCGGGTTCCAGTGAGAGCTCCTTCTCGATATCTCGGATGCGAAGGTGTGCCCGACTCGCACCCATGGCTTGTAGCTCGTCGTCAGGATAACGACTGAGGCGGAAACGATAGCGACCCTGCTCGCGCACATCCAACTCCCAGAAGCCATTGATCAAAATCCGATCATCCGCCAATTGCTCTTTCTTCCAGATGACTTGGCCCTGTGTCGGATGCCAGTCACGCACCGTGAAGGAGGTCGGGTTTTCCTCTTTAGCGCCGATGAAGAAACGAGTGTAGGCCGCTTCATGTGCCATCGCATCACGCCACCATTCCTGATAGGCGCGATCCAATTTGGCGATGACTTCCGGGTGCTTCGCTGCGAGGTCTTTCGTTTGGCCGGGGTCTCGCTCAATATCGTAAAGTTCGCCGTCAACCACTCGCCACCGCTTGGTCAGGATCGCGCGCCGGGGAAATCTCTGCTTCGTCTTTTCCCCTGCGCTCCACGGCACTGGGTCGCCACTATGACGAATGACGAATACCGTTCGATCAGCCCACTCGGCCTCCTCTCCTTTCAGCAAGGCATAGAGATTGCGTCCATCGACTTCGAGTTCTTCGGGTGGTTCCAGATTGCACATATCGATCAGAGTGGGCAACCAATCGTGATGCGTCGTCAGCGCATCGATCTGCCGCCCGGCTTCCACCTGTCCCGGCCAGCGAATGAAACATGCCACGCGATGGCCACCCTCATACGTATCGCCCTTTGAGCCGCGCATGCCGGCATTGAAGCCAACATGGCCTTCGTCGACCCGAGCTCCACCCGCAGAGCCATTGTCTCCCATGAAGACCACTATGGTCTCTTCGTCCAGCTGCTCCTCTTTCAAAGCAGAGAAAAGCCGTCCAAGATTTTCGTCAAAATTTTCTACCATCCCGTAGAATAGAGAGCGCTTCTCCGGCAGGCCAAGCTCTCTAAATCGATCCGCATATCGATTCGCTACCGTGAAAGGACCATGCATGGCGTTGAGTGGCAGGTAGATGAAAAACGGCTTCTCCTTTTTCGCCTTGATGAAGAAAAGCATTTCTTCAAAGAAAACGTCAGTGCAATACCCTTCAAATTTCTCCGGCTTACCGTTCCGAAAATAGGTGTCGTCAAAGTAGTTGTTTCCCAGCGGATTGCCAATCTCGTCGACCCCTCCAGCCCGGTGGCAAACCACCTCATCGAAACCGCGAAAGCGCGGCGCATAAGGAAAGGGGTCACCGAGGTGCCATTTCCCGAACATTCCAGTCCGATAGCCTGACTCGCGAAAGACATTTGCCATGGTGACTTCCTCATGATTGAGAAGTTGTCGTCCATCAGTAACGGTCCATGCGCCTACCCGAAGCGAGTGGCGACCGGTCATCAGCGCGGCACGCGTCGGTGTGCAGACAGGGTCGACGTGATAATCCTCAAACCGGGTGCCCTCGTCGCGCATTCGATCGAGATTTGGTGTCTTCAACCACGGATTGCCATGACATGACATGTCCCCATAGCCCTGATCGTCGGTGAGGATAACGATGACGTTGGGCCGCCTTTCCTCATCCTCTGCCGCCTGAACCGGGAATCGAAACGTGGCAAGCAGTAGGATGAAAACTAGATTTCTCATGGCAAGTGACGACCTTCAATTTCGAACATTTCGCCATCGACAAAGCAAGAAACCAAATGGCCTAACCGACAGCATGCCACAAAAGCCAGGCACAGGAACAACTCGGATATCCTACCGAACATCTTCGCCGACACCGGATTGGAATTCGTATGCAGCGAGAGACTCTTCAAACAAACGAACGTCACAGCCCCGCCAATCAATCCGGTCAGCGAGCTTTCAATCGTTCTACCACCCTCCCACCTCCACTCAATCTCCAAGCGTACAGCGCTGTCGGATTTGTGGTTCTGCGTCTTTATAGGACATCCGGACTTATTCATCAAGCGGAGGAAGGAGGCTCGGAACGATAGCCTCCACGTCTCTCCTCCGATTGTGAACAAGTCCGTCGCGCGACCAACGACTTATTTCCATTTCCTTCCTTTCTCTATCCGCTCTTCTCCTCGAAAATGAATCTCCACGCCTTCCCCGGGTCAGGACTTTGCTGCGTCTTTCGCTGCAACGAATAAGAACAAGGCGTCCGACCCGGGGGAGCGTGGTTTGCTCAACAACGACTCCTCAGTGGTTGTCTCCCATGACATTCCTATAAAGACGTCGCCCGAGCAAGCCCGCGTGTTCCTAAAATTATCAAACCATCATCATGAACCATCGCTTCCATCTCGGCATCGACCGCTCCGATAGTTCCATCGACTTCTGTCTCCTCGATGAGACCGGAACCATCGTCGAACAAGGCAAGGTCCCTTCCGCTCCCGAAGACCTCCAACCCTGGGTCCTCTCCCTCAAAGCCCGCCTCGAATCTGGATCCGGCACCATCGCGGCCTGCATTGAGCAACCCTGTATCAACCTCACCCACTACTTCCGGCAATTCGACTTCCTCGCTCTCTACCTGGTCAATCCCGCGGTCATCAAACGCTACCGCGAAAGCCTTTCTGCCTCCCGCGCCAAGGACGACCGTCGTGATGCCCACGCCCTGGCCCGCTTCGTTCTTGAGCGCCACTGCGAGCTCCAACCCTGGCAACCAGCCGACGAACAAACCCGCGCACTCAGCGCCGTGACCGAGAAGCGCAGGCAGCTCGTCGACCTGCGCACCAGCATCACCAACAAGCTCACCCAAGCCCTCAAAGACACTTATCCCCAGTCTCTTGAACTGGTAGGTCGCTACCTCTACAGCCCGCTCGCCTGTGCCTTTCTCAACAAATGGCCCACTCTCGCCGACTTGCGCAAGGCCCGCCCCGCAACCATCAAGACCTTCTACTACACCCATGGTAGCCGGCGGCCGGAAGTCATCGAGAAAAGGCTCACCCTTATTGCTGGCTCCGTCCCATTGTGCACCGACCCGATTGAACTCGAAGTCGCCACCGAACTCATCCGCGCCTTCGTCAAGCAACTCCAAGCCCTCACTGCCAGCATCGCCCGCTTCGACCGCCTCATTGCCCAGGCCACCGCCAAGCACGAGGATGC
>NZ_BMXI01000016.1 GCF_014651675.1 Roseibacillus persicicus | reverse complement strand
GCTTCAAAAACTTCAACAATTACCGACTTCGAGTCATCGCCCAGTGCGGTTAAACAACCCCTGAAACCTCAAAAAAACGTCTCGTCCCCAAACTTTGGTGTAGACCCTGATTTCGCGGCTTTCGCTCATTTCGCGGTGGCTCTCAGGGAACCGAATCTGAGAGTTCATCCAACCGACTCAATGGTCAGATTGGCGGAGAGGGAAGGAATCGAACCCACCAAGCCCCGTTAGAAGCTTCAACGGTTTTGAAGACCGCGGCGGCCACCAGGCACGCATGACTCTCCGGGGAAAGGTTGGACTCGGATTCCAGAGGGCGCAAGCTTCTCTTTGGAACGGGAGAGGAAGGATTCTCGATGAACCACGAAGGGCGCCAAGGTCGCGAAAACTCTGTTTAGCCTTGGATTTGTGTAAGTGGTGGATTTTGAAAGAGATGGTGGCTCACTGTGAAAGAGTCCGTCCGCACTCCAAAAGATGCTGTGAAGAATGGTCGTTTTTTCTAGCCTTTTTGGGATCCGAGGTTTGGTTTGTAGGACCATGAAGAAAAAAATAGTGATGTTGATGTTGGCGGGGGCGGTTTCGCTGTCGGCCCGGACCTGGACTTCTGCGGATGACTCGAAGCAGTTGGAGGGGGAGTTTCAGTCCTTCGACGCTGAGAAGAATGAAGTCGCCATTGAGGTCGATGGAAAGACGGTGACCTTTGCCTTGGATAAGCTTTCGAAAGCGGATCAGGAATTCGTGAAGAAGCAGGGCGAGGATTCCAAAGAGGTCGATGTGGCAGAGCTTTTTGCCAAGGCAAAGACGCATCATCTCGTTGATGGCAAGTTCGAGGAGATGCAGTTTGAAGGGAAGCCGGACTACTATCTGATCTACTTCTCAGCCTCTTGGTGAGGACCTTGTCGCGCGAGCGTTCCACAGTTGGTGGAAACCTATGACAAGCACTTGAAGGGCAATAAGAAGGTGGCACTGATTCACGTGTCCTATGATCGGAAAGATTCAGAGGGAGAGAAGTGGGCTGTGAAAGAGCGGATGACCTGGCCGACGATACAAGGATCCAATCGTGAGGCGAGTGGGGCGGAGCAGTTCAGCAATAGTGACTACATTCCGGAGTATCAGCTTATCGATGCGACCGGCAAAGTAGTGGCACCCGAGGGCAAGGAGGCGATTGCCAAGGCGGTTGAATTGGCGGCGGCCGAGGACGGGAATTGAGGTCTCAGAAGAGAGGCCGATGGAAGAAGACTTTCAATAAAAAAGGGAGGCGCAGACTGGTGCGACCTCCCTTTTTTTACGTTGAATTGTTTTGAGAGCCTATTCTGGTTGAACGACGCGAAGTCGGACGAAGCGCTTGGTCGCTTCACCGGGCACTGTTGCTTCGATGAGCTCGCGGGTCGGTTCGTCGATGGTGACCTCTTGCGTCACTCCTGTGGTGGACCAGCTGTTGCTTTCCAGAGTGTCCGACCATTCGACAATGCCTGTGACATCGGCGGCTTCTTTGAAGTGCCAGAACGAGAAAGTGCTTGTGCCAGGTTCCAAAGCCAAGGTCGGAAGGACTTCCCCGTCGGCCAGATTCGCGTTGCCGCCGAGGTAGTATTCCAGCAAGTTTACGACTCCGTCTCCATCGGGATCGGACTCGGCCCCGCCATCACTCACTCCTTGGCCCGCAATCCAGCTTGCGTAGGACCTTTCGGCGACGATCAGGAGGTCGAAGCTGAAGGAGACGGTCTCCAAATACTCGTTATACCGCTCGAGGGTGATGGGGTAATTGTCCAGAGTCGCTCCTGCCGCGATGGCTCCCGAGATGATACCAGTGAACTCGTCAAGCACGAGTCCCTCGGGGAGGGTGCCGCTCGCAATGCGGAAAAGAGCCGGTCCATTATAGGCTCCCGCGCGGAGGTCTTCGACAAAGGCCTGGTTGGCGAGGGTGTTGCCTTCTCCCGGGGTTACCCCTTCGAGATTCTCTTCATCGTCGATGACGGTGAGCTTGAAAGAGCCATTGGTGTATCCTGTGGCGGCCGCTGTTAGAAGGACGCTCAGGTTTCCTTGGAAGCTCTCGTTATCGACCGCGGAGACTTCGAAAGTCGCGGTCGTTTCGCCCATGAGAATCGTCACGCTGGGAGGGACGGTGACGGCGCTCGGGAGGGAGCTGGAAAGGTTGAAAATCAGGTCCGTCTCGCTAGGCTCTTCAATTGTGATTGTTCCGGTCGCGGCCGCTGCACCCGAGTTTTCGAGGATGGAATTCGGGGTCACGGTGAGGCTGAGCTCCTGGTTTCCATTTGGTCCTCCAGAAGTGATTTCCAGCTTATCGAGGAGAATCGTTCCAGAAATGCGGTTGTCAAAGCGGAAGCGAATGTAGCGGGTATCGGCTGCGGGAGAATCGGAGTAGGCGGTATCAATTTCGTCCTGATCATCCAAGGTGCGGAGCGGGCTGTAATCGATTCCATCGGCTGACTCTTCGATCACGAAGCTTCCGACCACGGTGGGGGAGGTGCCACCGTTTCCTTCAATATTGTAGGTCACGTTGCCAGCAGGGGCATCGAACTCGACCGTCAATTGCTCGTCGGTCGCGTCGAATCGGGCGGAGCCGAAACCAGTGTCGCCACCGAGACTTGAGTTCGCGAAGGTGGAGCCTTCACTGGTGAATCCGGTCGGCAAGTCGCTCCAGGGGCCACCATAGTAGATGGGGAGAACGGAGGGAATTTTGATTCCCCGGACGGAACGTCCAACGGTTGAACTGGTGATTTTCCAAGAATTGCCATCGGTGATATCGGTCTCGTTGTCGCTGGTGTAGTAGGTCGACGAGCCTGCGGTGATGTGCTCAAGATGGGGAGAAGGACTGGTCCGGCTTCCGTAAGAGAAGGCGGTCAAAATGGCGTTGGAAGAATCTTTTAGAATAACCGCGTCCCCAAAGTCTCCGAAGGAAGGCAGGTTGCCGACGAAGAGTTCGCCATCCGTGCTGGGAATCACGAGAGTAAAGTCCGAGTGGTCGTAGTCGTCCTCGGGCAAGAGGTTGTCTTTCGCATTGCCATTGTAGATGACGATGAGAGTTCCGGCACGCACATCGTCCCAAGCTTCCACATTGGCAAAGGTGAACCTCGTGGCAAAGTTGCTGTCGGTGATATACCAGTTGCGGAGTGAAGTGTCGCGAAGGGTCAAGATCTCAATCCATTCCTGATCGTCGTTGGAGCCTTGGCTGAACTCGTTGATAATGGCGTCTTGGCTGAGAGTGGAGCCACTGGCCCGCAAAATCAGTCCGGCGTTGTAGGAAAAGTCCTCTTCGAGCAAAGCTGAACCGGGAGGAGGGGTCAGGCAGTTGGTGGCCTCGGTGTAGAAAGGAAGACTGTCACTCACCCCATCGTTGGCGGTGACTACTGCCCTCCACAAGAGACCGGCATTGGATGGGGAGGCCGGGAGGGTGTCGCCGGTAAAGGCGGTGTCGTTCCAATTGACGGAATCGGTGGAATTTTGCCAGCGGTAGCTGAAAGTGACGGGGGACTCTTCGGGGTCGCTGCCGGTCACTCCATCGATGGTGATGTCTTGGGTCGCCAGCAAGCTGGTTGTCGGGGAGATGCTAGCGGTATTGACCACCGGAATCTGGTCAGCCACGACAATGGTGACAGTCGAGGAGGTGGAAGGCTCTCCTTCGGTGTCGGTGGCCAATGCGGTCAACTGATAGACTCCGTTGGGGGGAGAGAAGCTGAAGTTGTAAGGGGGGGAAGTGAGGACTCCATAGGAAGTCGTTCCATCAAGCAATTCCACGCTTGCGACCTCACCAGGGGACCCGTCGAGGGTAAAGTCAGTGGCGGAGACCGACACGTCCACCGTTGCTCCCGGGCTGAAAGCCGCGTTGTCCGAAGGGGTCGCGATGGCGACCTCGGGGCCGGGGTTGCGCGGAGTGCCGTATGCGGTCAAGGTCAGGGACCGCAGGGTGCCAATATCAGTTCCGCTTCCATCGCTGACATTCACCGTCCAGACGCCAGTGGACTTTTCACCCCAATGGCGCACTGAGGAGAAGGTGAAGTTCGAGTAGTTGTTACCACTATCGGTGCCACGGGTTTCGGCCAGCTGACTGACGGTGCCGCTGGGGGAGATGAGCTTGATAGCGAGGTCACCCCGGTAGCTGTGGGTGATGGTGACGGAGAGGGTCACGTGCTCGCAGCGCAAGTTGTTGCCATCCAGGGTCAGGTCGTAATTGATACCATTCGAGTTGTTGTCGGGAATCGCGAGATTGATGCTGTTGGCGGTTACTGAATCGGTCTGGGCCTCCATGAGGTTGGTCCATTCGCCCGCCAAGTTTACGGCTTCGGTCGCATCGACCAGTCCCGCGCCATACTTATGGTTGAAGTGATAACCCGCTGAATTGGTGATCCAGTCGGCGTCGGTAAAGTCATTTTGTTGAGCGGAAGCAATGAGGATCTCCTGCACATCGCGCCAGCCGAGGCTGGGGTTCTTGTCCAGCATGAGGGCGACGATTCCCGCCACGGTGGGGGTCGAAGATGAGGTGCCGCTGAAGTCGTTGGTATAGTCTCCGGTGGCGTAGCCATTGCCGCCGGTTCGGTCGGTCGTAGTGATTCCGGTGGGGGCGAACCTGCCTCCAGAGGGGGCGACTACCACGAGGTTGGCTCCGGATTCGGAGAAATATGATTGTCTGCCCCGGCTATTGGTCGCACCAACCGAGATGGTGTGGATGTCGTTGGCATAGCCGTCGTAGTTGGAGTTGTCCGAGCTCTCCAGTCCATTGCCGCCAGCCCAGACGATGATGTTGCCCAACCCGTTGCGTCCGGTGGCTGCGGCATTGGCGAAAGCGGCGCGGGTCAAGGTGCCCGGTCCATCAATTTCGCCGGTGTCAAATGGACCCCACGAGTTGGATTTGATTTCGATGATATTGGGGCGATAGAACATCGCTTCCGCTTCCTGCGCGTCGGTCACCGCTCCCGCGATGAGCCTCATGCCAACCAAAATGGATTCGGGGGCAGTTCCCGTGACACCGAGATTGTTGTTTCCAACCGCGCCGGCATTTCCCGCACAAGCGGTGCCGTGGTCGTCGCCGAATTCAGGCTCCGGGCTAGCGTCTCCGCCGTTCCAGTCCTTGTCGATGGCGGTGTTGACGTTGGCAGCCAAATCGGGGTGAGCGGTCTGCAGACCATCGTCGACGATTCCGATGTAAACGCCGGTGCCTTTGACCCCACCAGTGCCTCCGTAGTTCCAAGCGTCCTCGATGTTGACATCGGCACCCTCGGTCAGACCGGAGCCCTTGATGTGCCACATGTCGTTGATCAGCCGATCATTGGGGAGAGCTTTTTTACTGCGCTGGGCTGCCAGCTGAACCTCGGCTTCGACAACGCCGGCCATTTCGCGAAGCTCACTGAGGGAGGCTAGAGCGGCAAAGGGATCGGAAGCCGAGATGACGGCGTGACTGGGCGCGTATGGGGGAAGTTCTTTCAGCGTGAGCGTTTCGGGCAGGGCGGGGACTTCCTTTGCCTGCGCCAGTTCGACGGTCAGGTCGTTGGTGATGATTCGGCGAGAGGCGTCAGAGCGAACTTCTCCCTTCTGGTAGCAGATGGGGAGGACGGGGTGGTCGGTTCCCAGATTAGCCAAGCGCGCGGCGAGAGTGTCCTCGGTCGCGGGCGGGGAAATGGAGATGATGCGGTCTTTTCCGTTTGGAAGCCGTTCCATGGCCTCGTCCAGAGCAATTACGAATTCCCGGTTTTCGCCTCCGTGGGGAGTGGAAAAAGTTGGGCCATCAGCAGCGACAACGTCTTTCTTTTTCGTCGTGGGCTCTTGCGATGAACTCGGAGTGGACTTTGAAGCTGCCGGCGCAGACTTTTTCTCAGCATCCTTTTCGAGTTGGGTGGTTTCGATTTTCTCTTTCTCCTTTGTTAGGAGGAAATTAGCGAAAACACCAGCTAGCACCACAAGAAGAAGGATGGGGAAAAGACGTTTTTTCATATAGAAGACTTTTGCGTTTCTGGGTCCAGCGGGGAAAACTTCCAAGTAAAAAAGATGAGTTAATCTTGGATTTCTTCCTTCTGAAAATATGTGTTTTCCCGCGCTTTCGCTTGTGAATACCCAAGTTTTCTACTGAACAGTACCCTGATAGATACGGTTGGGTTACGGGAATCTTAGATAATTTAAAATTACTCCTGTAAGTAGCTGGTTTTAAGTTTGTTGAGGGATTCGGTTGTTGGCTCTGGAATTGGGCGCTTATTCAAGTGCGTAATAGAGCCTTTAACGGGTTGCTTTGGCGGCCCGCATACTTGCCTGGTTAGAGGAGATTTTATGTTTGAAATAACTAGTCTGACAGACTGTTGATTCAATTCCTCTTCGAGTGACTTATTCGTCACTCTTTTGCAAACGGGGGAAAACTGGTTTTGGTTTGTTGATGGTCTGCCCAGCAGGCAAAAGGCCCCACTTGAGGTCGGCGAACTTGAGGTCGGCGAGATGGGGCGCGTTGAGTTGGCCCTGCATCTTGGCAGCCGCAGCAGGCACGAATGGTTGCAGGAGCACTGAAGCCAGTGCGCAGGCCTCGCACATGTGATGGAGAACGGCGGTCAGTTGGTCACGCTTGGCTTCATCTTTCTTCAGTTCCCAAGGCTTGGTGCGCTCGGCGAAGGTGTTGACGTCGGTGATGAAACTGACGAGGGCTTCCAAGGCTCCCCGCAAGTCGATCTCGGCCATTTTCTCGGGGAAGGTTTTTAGCAGGGAGGCGTGGGAATTGCGCACCAGCTGGCATTCCTCGTCATCGTGCTCGTAGGCGACCAGTTCGGCTCCGAGCGAGGCCTTGGTCATGTTGAGGGAGCGATTGAGGAGGTTGCCGAGGCCATTGGCCATCTCGGAATTGAAGAGCACAAAGAGGCGCTCGGGGTCGAAGTCCGAGTCCTTGCCGGTCGCGATGTCGCGGGCCAGATAGTAGCGCACCGCGTCGGTGCCGACGGTGTCCACCAGTTCCATGGGGTCGACGATGTTGCCGAGGGACTTGGACATTTTTTCCGAGCTTTCCTCGCCGGTGGCGGAGTCCTTTTTCTTCACATTCCACCATCCGTGGACGAGCAGATTGGGCATTTGCGCGTTCTCGAAGCCCATCGCGTGCAGCATACAGGGCCAATAGATGGCGTGGGCGGGGACCATGATGTCCTTGCCAATGATGTGGAAGTGGGCGGGCCAGAGTTTGTCGAAGTCCGGCAGTTCCGAGCCTTCTTCCTTCAGGTAGCCGGCGAAGGAGATGTAATTGATGAGGGCGTCGAACCAGACGTAGGTCACGAAGTCAGGGTCGAAGGGGAGGGGGATGCCCCAGGAGAGACGCTCTTTGGGGCGCGAGATGCAGAGGTCGGTGGACTCGGCTTTCCCGATGGCATTGAGGACCTCGCTTTTGCGAAAGGCGGGGACGATGCCCAGCGCGTCCGACTCAACGGCTTCCCGCAGCCAAGTGGTGTGCTCGGAGAGCTTGAAATACCAGTTTTCCTCCTCGCGAGCTTCCACTTCGCCCCATTCGGGACCGAAGTTGCCGTTCTCGTCCCGCTCTTGGTCGGTGAGAAATTGTTCCTGGCGGATGGAATAGTAGCCGGAGTAGCTCTTCTTGTAGAGCTGACCTTTCTCGTGCAGGGCGGTGAGGATTTGGCTCACGCAGGCCTTGTGGCGGTCGTCGGTGGTTTCGGCCCAGCCGTCGTTGGAGATATCGAGGGCATCAAGGAGCTTAAGGAACTTCTTGGTGTTTTTCTTGGCAAGAGTCGCGACGTTGACTCCCTCTTTCTCAGCCGTTTGCACCATTTTCTGCCCGTGTTGATCGACCCCAGTCAGGAAGTAGACTTCTTCGCCACAAAGCCGGTGATAGCGGGCGAGAACGTCGGTCAGGACCTTTTCGTAGGCATGTCCAATATGGGGAGAGCCGTTCGGGTAGTCGATGGCGGTGGTGAGGAAAATCATGTTCTTGAGAGAGTTTAGAATCTGGAGTCTGGAATCCAGACATTTCGCTTCCGGTGTTTGCGGGACGGGTTGAAGGAAAAGCGCCTTCGAGGCAATTGATTATTGAGGAAAAACCCGCGGCTGCAGCTTTCGGAAGAGAAGCGTTCCGCAAAGGGCGCCAATGATGTCGGCAGTCAGGTCGCCGGCATCATTGCCCGAGCGAAAGACATACCAGGACTGGTGCCACTCATCGAGGGAGCCCACTGCGAAGAGGGCGAGGATGACCAGCAGGTGGATCGTGCTCCAGTGCAGGGCCTTTTTGCGCTGAAGAAACAAGGCCGCCGAGAGCAAGCCTGCCCCACCAAAGAAATAGCCGAAGTGCAGCACCTTATCGATGGGGATGACCATCTCCAGCTGAGGGCCGGGACCGGGGCGGCTGGAAAGCAGCCAAAGAGTGACAAACCAGATCGTAAAAAGCGCGCTCCACAGAGAAGCGCGCTGACAGAAGGAGGGGAGCTTCATGGCAGGAAGGACTGCGCGTCCGTTCTAGTCCATTTTGCGCATTTCGTCTTCCAGACGCTCGGCCAGCCATTGCTTGATCATGGACTGGTAGTTCAGGAAGCGGGAACGGGCGATGCGCTTGATGCGTGACAGCATGCGCGGGTCGAAGCGCAGGGTGATGGTGGTGGATTCGCGAGAATCAGGGGCGTGGAGAGAGCCTTGCATCAAGCGTGGAGCCAACTCGTGAGTGGCCCAGAACTTGGCTTCGTCCTCTTCTTCCTCGAAATCTGGAATCTCGTCCCAACTGGTGATGGTCTTCATTACTTGAACTCGGCGAACTTGCGTTCGTAAAAGGTTTGTTCGTCTGGGCTAGCGTCGCGGGCTGCGACGACGCGCACTTTCTTGCCATCGGTGGAGAAGGCGAGAAAGATGTAACGATTCGAAATGGATTTGCCGATGGCGTAAAAGCGGGACTCTCCATCCGCGCGGTCATTTTCAGGCAAAAGCCGGACGGCAAAGGGATCTTCCAAAGCCTCCTCGATTTCTCGGGGCTTAATCACTTTGGTGTCGAAAGAGACGTCTAGGATATCAAGTTCCATGTGTGCGAAGACAAGGTGTGGTCGGAAAGCGCTGCCATCAAGGCTAAAGGCGGACAGTCGGAAAAGCGAATTCGCGCCGAATTTTGATTTTGAATTTTTCTTTTCCCCGAATTCATTTCCAATGCGCCCATGCCAAAGATTGCACTCATTCAGGGAAAGGACTGCGGTTCCGCTGCCGAGAACGTCGCTTGGACTGTTGCGCGGATTCGGGAAGCTGCTGCCGGGGGAGCCCAGATTGTGTGCACGCAGGAGTTGTTCACGACGAGTTACTTCTGCACGGTGGAGGACCCGGATCTTTTCGATTTGGCGGAACCGATTCCGGGGCCGACCACCGAGGCGCTGCAGGAGGTGGCCGCGCTTTGTGGGGTGGTCGTGGTGGGGGCGCTGTTCGAGCGGCGGGCGGCGGGGGTTTATCACAATACTGCGGTAGTGATTGATGCCGACGGTTCGTTGATGGGGACCTATCGCAAGAATCACATTCCGCAGGATCCGGGATTCGAGGAGAAATTCTACTTCACTCCCGGCGACCAGGGGTATCCCGTCTGGAAGACCAAGTTCGGGACCATCGGGGTCCTGATTTGCTGGGATCAATGGTATCCCGAGGGCGCGCGCCTCATGGCCCTGGCCGGAGCCGAAATTCTCTTTTACCCTACGGCCATTGGCTGGTTGCCGGAGGAAAAGGCCGAGCTCGGGGAAGGGCAGCATCATGCCTGGCAGACCGTGCAGTGTGGTCATGCGGTGGCCAACGGATGCTACGTCGCCGCCATCAATCGCGTGGGGGAAGAGGACGGCACGGAGTTCTGGGGTCAAAGCTTCGTCAGCGACTTCATGGGGCGCGTGGTCGCGAAGGGTTCCGTGGGGGAGACCGAGAACGTCCTTTTTGACTGTGATTTGAAAGCTCTCGAAGACCACCGCCGATGGTGGCCGTTCTTCCGCGACAGGCGTATCGAGACTTATGGCGGCCTCGGGCAGCGCTGGTTGGGGTAAGGGAGGACTTTTCAGTCGGTGACGGCCGGAGCGAGTGTCTCCGTTTTCCCCCGCAATACATTCGCTGTCCAAGGCCTCGCTCTCCGGAGTGAGGATTTCGCTTGTTTGAATGGCAAGCCGCCATTAACCCGTTGGTCCCGTCGATTCCATTTTGCGGGACCTGATTATGCCTATACAACGTGCTCTTCTTTCGGTGTCGGATAAAACTGGCTTGGTTGTCTTTGCTCGCCGTTTGGCCGAGGACTTTGGTGTGGAACTTCTTTCGACCGGAGGCACTGCCGCAGCTCTGCGCGAGGCGGGTCTGGAAGTCATTGATGTCTCTGACTACACAGGCGAGCCCGAGCTGTTCGAGGGCCGCTTGAAGACTCTGCACCCCATGGTTCACGGGGGACTCTTGCAGCGGCGCGATTCCACCGAGCACCAAGCCCAGGCCAAAAAGCACAAGATTCCGCCCATCGACTTGGTCGTGGTCAATCTTTACCCCTTTGAAGAAACAGTTGCCAAAGAGGGAGTGACTTTGGCGGAAGCCATTGAGAAAATCGACATCGGTGGCCCTTCCATGCTGCGTAGCGCGGCCAAGAACTACGCCGCCGTCACGGTGGTGACCGACCCGACCGACTATGACCGAGTTTTGGAAGAAATGGCGGAGGTCGAGGAGCTTGGGGGCGAGACTACCAAGAAAGGGGAGACCAGTCTGCGTCTTCGCGAGGAGCTGGCGCTCAAGGTTTTCCGTCGCACCAACGAGTATGATGGCGCCATTGCCAACTACTTGGGCCAGACCGACGAGGGAACCGCAGGAAGCTTCTCGGTGAGCCTTCCTTTGGACCGCGAGCTTCGTTACGGGGACAACCCGCATCAGGCGGCTCGTCTCTACGGTAATTTTTCCGACTATTTCTCCCAGCTGCAAGGCAAAGAGCTGAGCTACACCAACATCCTTGATATCGAGGCCGCCGCGGACCTGATTCTTGATTTCAAGCGCCCGACGGTGGGAATCCTGAAGCACACCAATCCCTGTGGGGTGGGGCAGGACGACGACGATTTGCGCGAAGCTTGGAGCAAAGCCTTCGAGACCGATCGCCAGGCTCCCTTTGGCGGCGTGATCGTCTGCAACCGGCCCATCGACGAAGGCTTGGCTCGCGTGATTTCGGAGATTTTCACCGACGTCATCATCGCGCCGGACTATCTCCCCGAGGCCCGCGCCATTTTGCAGAAAAAGAAGAATTTGCGCCTGATGCACATGCACGAGGACGCTTATCGCGAGGAGAAAAAGGAGCAGGTCATTCGCTCATGTCCGGGAGGTCTCATGATCATGGACCGCGACTTCGAAATCAAAGGTCTCGAGAACCTCGAAGGCAAAGTGGTCAGCAAGCGTCCTCCCACACAGGAGGAACTCATTGCGATGCGCTTCGGTTGGCGCGTGGTGAAGCACGTGAAGTCCAACGCCATCGTGTTCTCAGGTTCCGATCGCACTCTTGGAATCGGAGCCGGTCAGATGAGCCGCGTGGACTCCTCCCGCATTGCGTGTTGGAAGGCCGAGCAGGCTGGGCTTTCGCTGAAAGGCAGCATCATCGCCTCCGACGCCATGTTCCCCTTCGCGGATGGATTGGATGCCGCGATTGAGGCGGGCGCGACGGCGTGTATCCAACCCGGCGGATCGATTCGGGATGAAGAAGTCATCGCCGCAGCCGATGCCGCGGGCTTGGCCATGGTCTTCACCGGACATCGCCACTTCAGACACTAGGTCAAAAAGGACGCCAGAGCGCGATTTGGACGGGGAAAACTCGCGAGGGTTTGCTCTCCGTTTTTTTGCCTCCATTTCGTCGTCCCCAAGCCTGCGGTTGCGCTTGCAGGTCTTTTGCTTCAATGCGGTGGGAGCATGCGAAGTCGCTGCTTGTGTGGAGCTACTTCTTGGGAGTCCACCAGGCATTCAGCTTTGATAGGAGGGCCTTGGCTCGATCCGGTTGGCGGGCCACCAGGTTTTCCTTCTCGTGGGGGTCGTTCTTGAGATTGTAGAGTTCGGGCTGTGCCTCGGGACTGCGAGGGGCGTGGGGCTGAATGAGCTTCCAGTCGCCGTCGATGATGTAGCGGAACTCCAGGCTCTTTTCGGGAGAGCCGAGCTCGACCATATCGTGACTGTAGTCTGCTCCGTAAATGGTGGTTCGGTTCTCAACTTCAGCGAATTTTGTGAGGTCGATTCCCGTCAGCCCTTCGGGCAGAGGGGTGTTGCAGAGAGCAGCCGCGGTTGGCCAGATATCGAGATTGGAGGCGAGGTTGATGTCATCAATGCGGGGTTGGATCCGGTCTTTCCAAGAGAAAAGAATAGGGGTGCGAATTCCTCCTTCGTAGACGGTTTGCTTGGAGCGGGGATTGAAGCGATTGAGACGCTCGGGGTCTTGGATCCAGCCATTGTCACAGGTGTAGATGATAAGGGTGTTTTCCAGTTCCCCTCTTTCCTCGAGGAAAGACATGAGCTCTCCGATGGTCTGATCGAGCCACTCGCAGCAGGCCCAATAGGCGGCGATGTTCGGGTTGTCGGTCTTCTTGAGATACTTGTTCAGAAGCTCTTGTGGCGGATTGTGAGGGGTGTGGGGGAGAAAGACGCCATACCAGACGAACCAGGGCTGGTCGCCGGATGCTTGGACGAAATCCTTGATGGGCTGGATGCCTTTGCGGCCGATGTCGAGGCCCGCGTCGCCGTGTCGCCCGCCTTTGTCAGGGGTGCCGAAGGTCATTCCTTGGGTGAAGTCGCCTTCTTCGACAGGGCGGCCTTCCCACCACTTGCCGGTTTGCAGGCTGCGATAGCCGCTTTCTTTGAGCGAGCGAATCCAGTTGGGATGTTTACGCCATTGGGCGGTGACTTCTGTGAACTTTTCCGCGTAGCGTGGATCCTTGCGCCCCAACTGAGGGTTGCCAGCCTCTTGGGGGAGAGCAACGTCGTTGCCGGTGACCTGATGCTGGTGGGGATGGAGGCCGGTTAGAATACTGGCCAAAGACGGGCGACAGAGGGGAACCGGGGTGTAGCCGCGTTTGAAAGTGAGGCTTTGGGAGGCGAGCTTGTCGAGGTGCGGGGTCTCAATGTGGGGGTGTCCCATGAAGCTGTAGTCGCCCCACGCCTGATCGTCAGAGAGAAGAAACAGGATGTTCGGCTTTTCCGCTGCTGAGGCTAACAAGGAGAAGGATACAAAAAGGAGGGGGAGCAGCTTCATGGTGTAAAAAATAGGGGCGAATCTGGGGCGTCGGTTATCCCGCAGTATTGAATCGATCAGGCCGGAGAATCCACGAAGAATTCCGTCAGGGATTGCATTGTCGGGACCAGACCCGACGGGGCGGCGCAAGGGGTGCGGCAGGGAGGACTGGCGCTTCTTGCTCGTGGTCAACGAGCTAGCCCTTCAAGAGGTGTCGTCCTTTCCAAGTGTAGTTGAAACCCGACAAGGCTGTGAGTGCGAATGCTCCATAGAGTGAGACGAGAAGAAGCCATCCGTTCGGTTTTGTCAGGCCGTGAAGGGGGCTTTCCGGGTTGTTTTCCACCAGGAGCCAGATGAGAGCGGCAATGCAGAAGGTCAGTTGGAAAGTCGTCTTCCACTTGCCCAGATTATCGGCGGCAATGACCTCGCCTTGTTCCACCGCAATCTGCCGGAGGCCGGTGACGAGAAACTCTCTGGCAATGATGAGGGAGGTGACCCAGACGGGGCAGAGGCCAGCTGCGGACAGGTGGATGAAGGCGGCTGAGACTAGAATTTTGTCCGCCAGAGGATCGAGCAATTTGCCGAGAGAAGTAACCAGATTGAGTTTGCGGGCCAGATAGCCGTCCAGGAAATCAGAGAAGGCCGCCACGACGAATGTCACAAGAGCGACGAGGTTGCCAGCGGGTGTTGCAAGGGAGGCTGCGCCGACAAAGACGGCAGCGAGAACAAGGCGGGCGACAGTGATGGCGTTTGGTAGATTCACAGCTGCATGAATTGAGCGTGAAGTGGGTCGAAAAGCGACCGTTTTTCGTGCCCGGATTTCAGGAATTCGCGCGGAAACTAATTGGCTATGGCGAAGCGCCGTCCCTTGCCGTCACGCCAAGCCTTGTTGAGGGAGGCATAGAGCGCGTCGAGAGTGGCGCGTTCCTTCACCCGATACTCGACGGTTTTGGCATGGGTCGTCGTGGGGTAATTTTTTTGCACCATGGTCTCAATATCGGCTCCGGTCACTTCCTTGGCCCGGCCGGTGAGGTCCCGGGCGCGTTGGGTGAGCCTCTGGGCGGAGGAGACCTGGCTGCTCTCGGCCGCAGGAGTGATCTGATAGATGCGGCAGAGGGAATTGCCAACCGTGTCGATGGTGACCTCGGTGACAATCAGGCCGCCGTCCAATAGATAGGAACTACGGGAGATAGAGGCGATTCGGTCGAGGGCGACCATGAAGTGTCCGTCCGGCAGGGAGAGTTGCCAAAAGCGCTTCAAATCTTCTTCGTCGGTGGCGTTTTGAGTTTCTTCCGGAACTTCATCATCACCCTCTTCAGTGGTTTGAGCACTTAGGGGAAGAGCGAGAAAGCCAAACAGTAAGAGAAGTTTCCACAAAGTCATATTGAAAGCGTAGGCTTAGGTTGGGATGACGTCAAAACTTCGTTACGAGGATTGAGCCGAAAGGAAAGTCAGTCCAGTCTGTCGCCTGTGCTGGAGTACCGTCCCAATGTTGCAATTTTGCTAGTTCGAGAGGATGGGCGCTTGCTCATCTGTGAACGGTTGAAAGTGAAAGGAGCCTGGCAGTTTCCGCAAGGCGGAGTGGATGAGGGCGAGACTTTGGAGGAGGCCCTGAAGCGGGAAGTTGAAGAAGAAATCGGACTCCTTCCCACAAGTTATGATATTATCGAGATGAAGGGCGGATATCGCTATGTTTATCCTCCTGCCATTAAGAAAAAGAAGAGGCGGAAAGGGTGGTTCGACGGTCAGGAGCAGACCTATTTCCGCTGCTATCTCCACGATTCCAAAGCCAAGATTGATATTGAGCGCAAGCCCCGCGAGTTCCGGAGTGTGAAATGGATAGAACCCGAAGACTTTAAGCTCAGATGGTTGCCGGACTTCAAGAGAGAGGTCTATCGCAGAGTGATGAAAGACTTCTTCGAGGTCGAGTTAGCCTGACAGCTTGCACGATATGTAATACCTATTTGGAACGGTTCCAGCGGCTTTCCAAAAGTTCGATTCGTCTGGCCATCTCCTTTTGCTGTTCAGTGAGATCTCGCAGCAGGGATTCGGTCCGGTCGGTGTCGTCCTTGATGTGGTCCAGCAGCTCGTTCTGCCGAGACTCCTGGGCCCGTTCTTCCCGGCCAACCAGAATAGTGGTTAAAGTCGCGGTGAAGACCCCGACGATGGTCATTCCAGCTAAAATGAGGAGCACTGTTAGAACTCTACCGAAGGGAGTCTGGGGGTTATAGAGATCGCCAAATCCTCCGGTCACCAGAGTGGTGAATGACCACCAGAGACTGGGTAGAAAGCCCTGCACGTTCTCCGCGCCGGGTCCCTGCTCTCCGGCTGAGGTGATGGCAAGGGCGCCAACGAGAATGAGGGCGAAGCCCGCGAGAAGGGACTTCTTCATGAGTCGAATGTTCAGCATTTCCGCCAAGTGGTCCATCCCGCGCCAGAAGAAAAAGAAGAGCCGGAACGCGCGGAGAACTCGCAGGGCACGGATTAACCTCGCAAATCGGCCTGCTCGAATGAACTCGGTTCCTCCGAGTCCGAAGTGAAGAAGAAGTTGTGCCGGGGGCAAGGGGAGGGAGGTGATGATATCGATCCATCGGGTTCGCCAATACCAGCGCTTGCACTCGGCCATGCGCAGCTCGAAGAAAAAATTGGCGAGAAAAATCGCGCAGCAAATGGTGTCGAATATCCAGAAGCTAAGAGGCGGGTGAGGGTGATTGGGGTCGAGGTTGCCGAAGTCGATCTGAAAGTGGGTCCACTCGTAGAATAGAATTCCAAGCACGGCGAGAATGAGCGCGAGGATGATCCCGTCCTTCAAGCGAACCCTCTTTTGCGAACCTAGCTTTGCCGCCTGTCGGTTGAGGAGAACCTTTTCCTGCAGGGCATGGAAGATTGCGCGTTGCTTCTCCTCCAAGGACTCCAGCCTGTCCCGCAGGCCCACCAGGTCGTCCGCGCAATCGTCCAGAGTGAATGCATATTCCCCGTGTCGATACTGCAGATCGACCTGTTCTGTTAGACGATAGAGGCGACGGACCTCGTCCTGCTTCTTGTCGTGAAGTTGGGTGATTCTGGCTTGTTCGTTTTCGACATGAACAAGCATGAGCCGCAGCCGCTCCTCGGAGCAGTCCATCGGAGTGACCCGTAGGCGGCGTCCGGAGAGCAGTCTTGCGATATCGTGAAACAAAGAGAGAATCATCGATCTCTATTTGAGACGAAGGGAAAGAGGAGAACGAGTGGAGAGATAGCCCGATTTTATAACGGGCCCGACTCTAGCCCCGCCACTTCTTCAAGACCTCCGCGTCCTGGCGAATCAGGGGCCAGGCTTCGCGGGCGGTTTCCGCAGGGTAGAGCTGATGTTTGCCCCACTCCATGTGCAAGCTGATGGGCATCGGAGACTGGTTCTTCCGCACTTGGTCGAACATTTCTTTGGTGACGAACCCTGTTCCCAAGGCAGCGTTCACCAGCTTGTCGCTCCGCTCTCCACCCCACTTGGCATCCTTCACATAGATTGCGGTGATGTGTTTGCGCGCAAGGCGTTCGGTAATGGACCAAGAAAGTCCACCATCGGTCTTGGTGTGTCGGAGATCGTATCCCAGACCAAAGCGCTTGGGGTCGAGGTCTTTGAAAATCATCGCGGCATCCCACAGAAGGGAGCCTGCCGTCTTCCAGCCGGAGTGCAGCTGATAGATCGCTTCCATACCCAACTCCTCGTTCAGGTCGGCGAGCTTTTTGGCCTTTTCCTGGAAGCTCTTCATTTCCGTCAAGGGGTCCCCGTCCTTGCTGTAATAAAAGTATTCGGTGCGATACTTCGTAATTCCGTTGTCGCGCAGAATCTTGAGGAAATCGCTGGTCTTCTCGTTGGGCTCGATGACGCGGGTGGCTGCGATGACGGTATCCAGGCCGGCCGCTTCCAAGGTCTTCATCATGCCCGGGAGTTCTTTCGCCGCGTTTTCGGGGAGGATATGTCCCGTGGGGCGGATGGTCGCTTCCAATCCGCGCAAGCCCATCCTGGCCACTTCATCCGCAATCTCTTCGTAGCTGAGCCCTTGGACCGGCTTTTCGAAAAGCACAATCGGCCAGTCCTCAGCGGGGGACTCGGATTCCTGAGCTTGGACCAAGCCTCCCACCGCACATGCTACCCCTGCCTGCTGCAAAAACCGTCTTCTCGTTACCATGCCCAAGAAGACCCTTACCCGTGCGGAGCGTCAAACAAATCTGACACCCTGCCTGGTAATTGACGAATCACGGCAAGTGAGCCCGATTGGGACAAGGAAAGCTTGCCTCAGCAGGATCGATAGGCAATCTCTAATCCCATGCCTGCATCAGGAGCACTCGACCGTTATCGCCATAAAGCTGGAAGGAAATTGAAGCTTTCCGACCTGGACACCAACGAGAAAACTCTCGCTGAGAACCTAGGGAAAGAGGAGTCCTTCGGGCCGTTTGACGAGCTGAGGGATGAGCTGCAGCAGCTCCAGAAGATGCTCTACGCACAGAACAAGCACCGGGTGCTGGTCGTGATGCAAGCGATGGATACCGGGGGGAAGGACGGGTGCATCAAGCACGTCTTCTCGCGGGTCGATCCCCAGGGGCTCAATGTGGTTTCCTTTAAAAAGCCAACCGAAGACGAGCTTGCCCACGATTTCCTGTGGCGCGTTCACGAGCATGTTCCTCGCAACGGGCATCTCACCGTTTTCAATCGCAGTCACTACGAAGACATTATCGCGGTGCGGGTGAAGAATCTGTTTCCGGAGAAGGTCTGGAAGCGGCGCTATCAGCACGTGGTGGACTTTGAGCGCATGCTTGCGGAGGAGGGCACGACTATTGTGAAGATCTTCCTGAACATTTCACGCGACGAGCAAAAGGCGCGCTTGCAATCCCGGCTGGATAATCCTGACAAATATTGGAAGTTCAATCCCGATGACCTCAAGGACCGCGCGCTTTGGGATGACTTTATGGAGACCTACGAGGACGTTATCGAGAAGACGTCGACCGACGTTGCTCCGTGGTATGTGATCCCCGCCGACCGCAAGTGGTACCGCAATCTCTGTGTCGCACGCATCATGGTCGATACCCTCAAGGGCTTGAAAATGTCTTTCCCTGAACCAACTTGGAAGCCTGGCGACGTGACGCTGGAAGACTGACAGCGTGGCAATCCCCCGATTGGGATGAAGGAAGATTGAACCAGTCGTGCATTAGGCAAGGCCCGACCATTTCAGTTCATGCAACCTGCGCTTTGTCGCAGGTTTTTTATTGGCGGGTCGAATGCTGTTAGAGTCGATTAATCCCCTAGGGAAAAGGAAAAAGGAAAGGTTCGGGAGGTGGGGCACACCGCTTGCGATAGCGATTGTCGCTATGAATGTAATCAATACGTTTTCGACAGCAGTGGCTCTTCTCTTTGCCGGACATTTGTCTGCACAGGAAGCAAGCTTGGAGGCCCCCGAGATGGGGATTGTGGACGAGACAGTCAAGGTCCTCTACAGTGGGCCTGGAAATGAGGGAGACGAGATGACCATCGGGGATGCCCGGGGGATTGAGCTGAGAGGAACCAATCCCGCTGACCTCTCCGATGGAAAAGGCAGCGTTAATCTTCTGATGCCGAGTCTCCCCGGTCTCTACACCATCATCTATCGCGGTGAGGCTGGTGTCCTAACAACCGAAAACATTCAAGTGACTAATCCCGAGTTCGGAGTCCGCGTGGCCGACTCGGCTACCGCGTCCGGTAGCCTGCCGGTTTTTTGGTCCGGAGTGAATCAAGGGGGTGCCGTGATTGCTTTGAGAAATACTGACGGGAGCGTTCTCGATAGTGCTGCCCTTCCTGCCAATCAGACCAGCGGTTCTGTTCGAATCCAACTCCCGATCGAAGCTGGCCCATACGAGGTGAGCTACATCATCGGTGATAACATCAAGGCCACTCGGGCGATTCAGGTGACGGCTGCCGAGGAAACCAATCTCTTCGCGCCTCCTCAAGTGATGGCGAATACAAAGTTCCAAGCTGTCTTTTCAGGACCGTTCAATGACCGCGATCGGATCGTTGTGGTGAAGGCACCAGCTAGTGCGGACTCCGAAATTATGGGTTATGCCTATCTCAACCCTTATCGTGGCACTGCGGTTTTGAACGCTCCAGCGTCCCAGGGTCTCTATGAGATTCAGTATCGCAATCGCAGCAACGAAGTGCTGGCGTCGGACACCTTCGAAGTGTTGGCTGCAGATCGCGAGACTGGCACTCTCTCGGTAGTTGCGCTCGAGAACTACCAGCTAAAGGACGACTCCGCGATGGAGGTGATTCTGGATGCCTCCGGAAGCATGCTTCAAGATCAAGAGGGAGAGGACCGCATCGACATAGCCAAAGACACTTTGCTCAAATTCATGCAGACCTCGGTACCGGAAGGGATGACCTTTTCTCTCCGAGCCTTCGGCCATATCGAGGAAGGTAGCTGTGAAAGCGAGCTTCTCATCCCTTCAGCTCCGTTTGACTATGCTGGAATGGCACCAATCGTGAAGGAGATCGAAGCCATCAACTTGGCGAAAACTCCATTGGCGAAATCGATTGAAATGGTTTCCTCCGACCTGAAGGGAACTGAAGGCGAACGGGTGGTGGTTCTCCTGACAGATGGAGAAGAAACGTGTGACGGAAGTCCTGCCGCCGCCATTCGTTCTTTGGTCGACAGCTACCCGAACACACGGGTCAACATTGTCGGATACAACATTGGCGATGAGGAGGTCAGCGCTGACTTCGAGAGCTGGGCCACATTGGGAAACGGTCGTTACTTCCGAGCGTCCGAGGCCGAAAGCCTGACGGTTGCCTTGCGCAAAGCGGCCGCGATTCCATTCTCCGTCTATCAAGGCACCCGACTGGTGGCCTCCGGACTATCGGGCGAAAGCTCATTTGAACTGCCCGCCGGAACCTATGAAATCGCGTTTTTCAATAATGGAAAAGAAGTCCGCAAGGCCGTCGTTGTCGCCGGCAGCAAAGAAGCTGCAATTACGATTCCATAGCGAGAAACTCTGATAATCAAACTGCCATCGAGCGAAGGTTTTTCTTCGTTGGATGGCAGTTTTTTTGTGTTCGGAGCTCGCGGTCACCGCGGGCGATTGGAGAATTCGGACAGGGGAGTGGTCCAGAGGTATCGCCCCAGTCAAAGGGCTGGCGGAGTGCCAGTTGGCAAAATGGGCGCGTGACAAGGTCAGGGCGAACCGATACAAACAACTGCAGGTGAAAATCATTTGTAAATCTAAACCATCAATCATCTTGAAACGCTTTTTCCTCCTCATTAGCGGTGTGCTGACCTTGGCGGCATGCTCTGCTGAAAAGACTATTCAAGCCGAGCGCGCGACGACCCCGGTCACCGCTCCACCCCGGGTCACAATGAAGCCGAACACGGCTTATCGGACTCCGGCCTATGCTTCGCCGTCCGCGCAAAATCCTGCAGTATCTCTTCCCTCCAATTTTTCGCCCGATGTGGGAGTTTCGTTCTCCAGCGTGAGGAATAGCGGCAACTACATCGCGATGACCTTCGACGATGGTCCTCATCCGAAGAACACCCCCCGTCTGCTCGACATGCTTCGGCAGCGCAACATCAAGGCGACCTTCTATGTGATCGGCAAGAGCGTAAACCAGTATCCGGAGATTGTTCGTCGCATTCATGCTGAGGGTCACGAGTTGGGCAATCACACCTACAATCACCCCAACTTGACCAAGCTGAGCAATGCGAAGGTTCGGCAAGAGCTCGACACAACTCGCGACGCGATCATCAGCGCCGCAGGGGTGAAGCCTCGCACCATGCGTCCTCCCTACGGAGCGTTGCGAACCAATCAGCGGGAAATGATTCACAGCGAGTATGGCTATCCAACGATTCTCTGGGACGTTGATCCTCTCGACTGGAAGCGTCCCGGCACTGCTGTTGTGAAGTCCCGTATCCTGAGTGGAACGAGCTCGGGTTCCATCGTTCTGGCTCACGATTTGCACTCGACCACCGTCGACGCCATGCCCAGCACCTTCGACGCGCTTCTCGCGAAGGGTTACCGTTTTGTCACGGTGTCCCAGCTTCTCGCGATGAAAGAAGTGTCTCAGAATTGATGCTCCAAGATGTTCGGGGAACGTTATTTCGCGACCCGGGAGCGGCTTTCGGCGGTAGTTCGTGGCGTTCGCGAACTCGCCGAAGATACGGGCACCGAGACCGGCCCGCTGGCTGATGAATATGCCTTTCTGGCAGGGCTGTCAGAGCCTTTTCAATTCGTGGTTTGTGGCGAGATCAACGCGGGAAAGTCTGCGTTTATCAACGGACTCTTCGGAGCTCCCTTTTGCCCGAGCGATGTCTTGCCGACGACCAAGGAGGTCCAATGGATCCGCTACGGGCGACGTGAGTTTGATGAACGGCAGAGCGAGTGCCTGGTTCATTCCTTTCGCGACCACGAGTTCCTTCTCGATTTTTCGGTGGTCGATACTCCGGGAACCAACGGAATCAGTCCGGAGGCTCTTGAGGCCATCAAGACTTTCCTGCCGGATGCCGACCTCGTCTTTTTCGTCTTTCCCGTGACCAATCCGTGGGGGGCTGCCACTTGGAACTTTGTGTCTGATGTGGCCTCCGATCTGAAAGACCGCATGGCTGTCGTCCTGCAGCAGAAGGACCTGCGCAATGACGATGATATGAAGGTCATGATGGGTCACATTGCGGAATTGGCTGTTCATAAAATCGGCGAGGCCCCCGAGGTGTTCCCTGTGTCCGGCTTGCAAGCACTGGAAGCCAAGCAGCAGGATCCGGTCCGGACTTTACTCTATCAGGAGAGTGGTTATCCGGCCTTGGAGCGATATGTCTCGCGCAAGGTGTCGGGGTCGCCGAAGAGGCGGGAGGTGCTGCGCGGAATTCGCGATGGCACGGCTGCGGTCCTGCGTGGAATCGAGGACCGAATGGAGATTCGGCGTAATACGCTGGACTCCGACCAAGGCTTTTTGAGCGATATCGAGACCGAGGTTGATCGCGAGCGAGAGCTGCAAGCTCAACGGCTGGCGGAGAAATTTTCAGGGCTTGGGGAGGTCTTTGGAGAACAGGCGGAAAAGGCCGCGCGTCTACTCGAAGAGCGCACCACCATGTGGAGGTCGCTCTGGTCGCTTTTCCATAAGGATGGAACTCCTGCTGAGATTGAGAAGGGGCTCATCGAAGCGGTGCAGGAAGCAATCGAGGGCTTGGCCTCCGACGACAGTGAAGAGCTGGTGGATGTGTGTCGCGGGCACTGGCAGACTGTGATTCCGCGCGTTGAGGAACGCTTGGAAATGCCACCTCCTGACTTTGAAAAAGAGTCCCAAGGCTTTGCCGGATCCAAGGAACGGTTCTCCAAGAGACTTGGAGGAGCAGCTCGCAAGGCGGTGGTCGCTCAGAAGATCCGCGGGATGCTGGACAGCGAGATGGAGGAGCGGCGGGGTTCTCTGCGCAAGTTCGTAACGGCCACATTGCTACTGGTCATTGGCGCGGGACTATTTGGTTCACTACAAGCGAATTTGTTGGCAGTCGCGTTGTTAGTTTCAGCCCTCGTTGTTTTGACGGTTGGGCTTTTGCGAGCGCGACGGAGCTCGCGTCAGCTAATCGCGTGGTTCGAGGAACGGACTTCGGCGTGCCGGCGACCCTTCGCCGAGCACTTGGCTGCGGATTATCAGGAGGGGGTGCGGGGATTCTTTGTGGAATACGCCACCATGTTCGAAGGCATCCGGCGACACGTCGCGGACTTGAAGATGAAGCTGAAGCCTCAACTCGATAAGTGGAACAATCTCTTTCTCGAGCTCAACGCCATCGACCAGGATTTGTAGGTTCCCGGTCCTTGGCTTATTCGTTGTGCTTTTCGAGAAGCTTGGAGATCCACTCGGCAGTGTCTTTTTCGCTGTCGGGCTGCAAAGCGATAAGGGTGTTGAGCGCCTTCGCGATTTGACCTTCTTCCGACCATGGCGAGCGGGCGAAGGGGATGTCGTCGGCTAACAGGAGCGATGATTCAGCAAGAGCACAGGCCCGCGCCATGGTGTTCTCCAATTCCCGAACATTACCCGTCCAGCGGTGGTTGCGGAGAGTATCGATGGCTTCACCCGAAAGTTTGATCTTGGCCAAGCCATATTTCCGGGCAAGGCGTTGGAGGAAAAACTCGGCGAGGAGGGGAATGTCCTCCCGTCTGTCGCGAAGGGGAGGGAGATGGATTTCAACCACATTGAGGCGGTAGTAAAGATCCTCCCGAAAACGACCTCGAGCGACTTCATAGGCGAGGTCTTTGTTAGTTGCTGCAACGATGCGGACATCAGAGCTGAGAGTTTCGTTCGAGCCCACTCGGGAAAAGCTTCCGTCCTGCAAGACGCGTAGGATTTTGACTTGGACGGATTGGGGCATGTCCCCAATCTCATCGAGAAAGAGAGTCCCGCCATCGCATTGCTCGAACCGTCCGGCCCTGCGCGCCATCGCGCCGGTAAAGGAACCTTTCTCGTGGCCGAAGAGTTCGGATTCCAGAAGGTTGTCAGGTATGGCGCCACAGTTGATGGCGATGAACTCATTTTTCCGGCGGGGAGAATACTCGTGCACTGCTTGCGCGATGAGTTCTTTTCCCGTTCCCGACTCACCACTCACTAGAACGGGGGCGTCTGAAGGCGCAACCCGGCCTACCAGTTTGAAGGTCTCTTGGATGATGCGGGACTGTCCGATCATCTTGATGCGGGCGTCCGCAGCAGGCAATTCCTGCTCGGGCTGATCCGCCGAGCGACGGCTTTCGATGATTTGAAAGGCGCTTTCGACCACGGGTCGCAGCTCAAAGTTCAGAGCCTCTTTACGTAGAACATCGCGCGCCCCAAGGCGGGTTGCTTCGATGATCTGTGTCGTGGTCGGAAAGCCCGCGAGTAGGATTGTGACGATGGCGGCGTTCTTGGCGCGGATCTTGGCCAGCAGTTCCAGTCCGTCATAAGGTTGAGTTTGAAAGTCCGCCAGGACCAAGTCGACCGTGGTGCTACCAATGACCTTGAGCGCTTTCTCCGAACTGTCACAGCGGAGAATCCGGAGGTCGGGTGCTTCCAAATGTTTGGTCGCCCAGTCGAGAAAATCGATATCGGAATCAACCAGGAGAAGGGTGTCTTTGAATTCAGCGTCGGGCATCTTGCTAGCAACGATAATAAGCACGAAAAGGGACGAGATCGACTGCAACTTTTAGTTACATGAGCCAAAATCGTCCCTGGCACAGAATTTGAAATGCGGGTGCCCCGCCTGAGGTCTTACTTCTGACCGTAATAGGCGTTCGCCCCGTGCTTCCGCAGGTAGTGTTTGTCGAGAAGATGCTGCGCGATGAGTGGCGCTTCGGGGTTCAGTTGCAATGCCTTAAGGGCCATTTCGGCAACCACCTCCAAGGCGAGGGCAGTCTCCACAGCCTTCGCTCCGCTGGGTCCCCAGGCGAAGGGACCGTGGTTGCGAACGAGAACGGCGGGAATCTCGAGGGGATTGATTCCGCGCTCGGCAAAGGTTTTCACGATGACCTCACCAGTCTCCCATTCATAGCCAGCGGCAATTTCTTCGGCGGTCATATCGCGGCTGGCGGGGACGTCGCCGTAGAAATAGTCCGCGTGGGTCGTGCCCATGCAGGGGATGTCGCGTGCTGCTTGAGCAAAGGAAACCGCCGTCCGCGAATGGGTGTGGACGACCGAGCGGATGCCCTCAAAGTTTAAAAAGAGACAGCGGTGGGTTGGGGTGTCGGAGGAGGGGCGGAGGTCGCCCTCCAAGACCTTGCCCTCATAGTCGAGCACGACCATGTGGTCTGGGGTCAGGTCATCATAGTCAACCCCGCTGGGCTTGATGGCGAAGACCCGGCGCGCGGGGTCGGAGACACTGACATTGCCAAAGGTGATGTCCACGAGACCGGTCTTGGGCAACTGAATATTTGCCTCACAGCATTCTTCTTTGATCGCTTGAAAGTCGCTCATAGTGAGATTGGGTAAAAGGGGTTGTTAGGCGTGCTTGAGGTTCAAAAGATCTTTCATGACATTGCCGAGGTCGACTTGGTCGCTCACGCCGCCGAAGGCGTCGTGCAACTGTCGGTAGAGGGCATAGAGTTGGTCGTAGACTTTCTGGTTTTCAGGATTCGGAGTGTAGGTGACTTCCTTCAATCCCGTCATGGCCTCCTTGGCACTGGCGAAGTCCGGATGAGCTCCGGCAATGACTGCGGCTGCAATAGCGGAGCCGAGAGCGCAGCTCTGTGAGGAGCGCGAAACCCGCATCTCGCAGCCTGTGACGTCGGCGTAAATCTGCATCAACATCGCATTCTTTTCCGCGATCCCGCCGGAGCAGACGATGCGGGTAATCGGGACCTTGTATTCCTTGAGACGTTCAATGATCGCGCGTGCTCCGAAGGCGGTTGCCTCGATGAGCGCTCGGTAGATCTCCGCCTGAGTGGTGTAGAGAGTCTGGCCGAGGAGGGCTCCTGTTAGACGTTGGTCGACCAAGATTGTTCGATTGCCGTTGTTCCAATCCAAGGCGAGCAATCCGCTCTGCCCGGGAGTGAGTTGGGCCGCTTCATCGGAGAGTTCCTTGTGCAAGGAGTCGGAGCCCTTGCAAACTCCCTCAACCCACCATTTGAAGATGTCTCCAACCGCCGATTGCCCGGCCTCGATGCCGTAGTAGCCCGGGAGGATGGCGCCTTTGACAATCCCGCAGATGCCGGGGATGTCCGCGACTTCTTCTTCCGCAGAGACCACGCCGCAATCGCAGGTCGATGTGCCAATGACTTTAACTAAAGTGCCTTGTTCAACTCCGCACCCAATCGCGCCATAGTGAACGTCAAATTCCCCGACGGCAATGGGAATGCCTTCGGGAAGATTCCATTTCGAAGCCCATTCGGGACAAAGGTGGCCTGCGGTAGCACTGGCGTCATGAGCCTCGTCATAGAGTCGGTCCCGCAAGTCGGCGAGTTTGGGATCGAGCAGGGAAAGGAACTCTTTATCCGGTAGTCCGTCCCAATCCTCGGCATACAGGGCCTTGTGGCCGGCGGCACAAACTCCGCGAATCACGGCGGCGGGGTCGGTGACCCCTGCGAGGGTCGCGGGGATGAAGTCGCAAAGCTCGACCCAGCTATGGGCGGCATCGAAGACGGTGGGATCAACTTTCAAGCACTTCCAAATCTTGGCCCAGAACCATTCGGAAGAATAGATCCCGCCAATCTTGGCGAGATACTGCGGGCGGTGTTCGCCAGCGAGTCGGGTGATGGTCTCTGCTTCCTCAATGGAGGTATGGTCTTTCCACAGCCAACATTGGGCGGCCAGATTCCCCTTGAACTCGTCCTTCAAGGCGAGAGGGTGGTTGTTGGCATCGACCGGAATCGGGCTGGAACCCGTCGAGTCCACGCCCATTCCGACAACTTGCGCGCGAGAGAAACCGGCATCGTTGCTCTCGGCTTCAGCCAATGCTGCCGCGACGGTGCTTTCCACCCCGGCAAGGTAATCGCCGGGATGTTGACGAGCGAGATTGTGATCGTTGGGGTCTAGCAGAATGCCCTGATGGCCGCTGGGATAGTCGAAGATGGAGGTGCCGACTTCGGCTCCGTCAGAGGTGCGAACGATGATGGCGCGGACTGAATTTGAACCGTAGTCAATTCCGATTGTGTAGCTCATGGGTTGGTAGAAATAGGTTTAGAGTTGCCTTGTCTCAGGTAACGTCCCGAGGGGAGTTGAAATGGAAAAAATTCTTGTAGCGTTTGCGGCCTAGTCCTTTCCCGCATCCCGATAAAGTTCGCCCAGCGAGGTGAGGGAGCCGTCTTTATTGAGCAAGGAGTGGGGCTTGCCCTGACCGGGATTGAAGTAGGCGTAGCGCTCGACCTTCCGCTCCCGTTCGAGAAAACGCAGGGCTTCTTTGAGAAAGTCTTCGTGCTCGTCACGCGGACCACTCCAGCCATTGAACTCGGTGAGCCAGATGGGGAGGCGGTATTCTTTGGCCACCTCTTTGATGAAGTCTTCCAAATCATCGGGATTGCGCGACCGGTAGTAGTGCAGGGCGACGAAATCGACCTTCAGCTTGCGGCTCTTCGCCTGCTGCATGAATTCGTCGAGCCATTCCATTCCATCTTTGTCAGAGGACGGAGCGGGGGAGCCCAGGCGAGCTCCTTTGGTCTCGGCCAGCGCCTGCAATTTCGGCCAGAATTTCAGTGCGGCTTCCACCGTCAGATTGCCTTGTTTGGTCCGCTCCGGTTCGTTGTAGCCGAGGAGGTGGGAAAGCTCGGGGTAGGCCTGCAATTTTTTGAGACCACCGTTTCTGATCTGCCGGGTTCCCTTTAGCATCGGAACGAACTGCCCGTCCCCACGAGGTCCGCTGGGAGACCAGTTGTAATACCAATGGGTATTAAAAAGCTGTCGATACTTCGAATTACCCCCGGCCCAGCCTTTCTTGGCCGAGCCCCCGTTGGTGTTCCGAGCGAAGGCAAAGGAAGCGGAGGCGAGGGTGCCTGCCGTTAGAAACTGGCGGCGATGCATGGCGCTTATTCGTAGCATTGGGGCTCGACGCGATTGGCCTCGAGCGATTTGGCAACCCAGACGAAGAGGTTGTGGACCTCGGGGTTTTCCATTCGAAGATTCTGCAACGAGGACCAATCCAAGTGATCGCGACGTCGTGATGGGGCGACACGGCGGACATCGAGCCGCTCCATCAGGGCTTCGGTCTCGCGTGGCTGGGCATTGAGAATGTGCTCGGCGGGGGGGAGTTCGTCGAGCGCTTGCAGCGAAAGGCCGAAGGTTGTAATTCCGACCCCATAGCGGCCCGCGAGATGTCGCAGGGCATCGGCGAGAGCTTCGTCGGGAATTGGGTTGGCGTAGTATAGCTCGCCCGCATTGCACCACGAGGAAACCGCGAGGGCTTGGAAAAAGTCCTCACGACAGAGTTCCAAATTGGGCGCCAGCTTCAGCGATACGGCATCGAGTCGATAGGGCGCGAGGCCTACTGAACGACGGAGCATGATATTGGTGCGATCCAGATCGAAACCCGTTTCGTCCGGTTCCCCCGATTCCCAGTCCACAATGACCATGTCGGGAATTTTCCAAAGGTTACCAATGGGGGCGCCTTTGCCGAGTGAGCTGCGGAACTGATAGGGAAAGCGATTATTGGTCTCCGAGTAACGGGTCACAATGGCGCGAAACTTCTGGATTCGCGCAACCGCATAGTCGAGCGCGCGGGGGTCGGTTCCGACCTCATCCAGTTGGCCTTGTGACATCATTTCGCGAGCTTTGACCAGGTCGGGAACCGCCGGGGCACGGCGATAGTAGCCTTGTCCCTTCTCCACCTTTGCGATCGGCGAAGCCGGGTCGCAGGACATGATGGAGAAATGGTAGCGGAGAGAGGCGTCCGAATAGTCGCCTTCCAAACGCATGCGAACGAGACGAATGAGTTCCGTGCCCTTGATGGCTTGGGCGGGATCGGCGGGGAGAATTTCGGGGAGACTATCGGAAAGTTGTTGGCGGAGACTCATGAGGAGGAAAAGAGCTTTTGACAAAGAAATGAGAGGATTGCCCTTTCTCCAAGCGGTAAGTGCGTTCTTTTTGAAAAATGATACTTAAGTTTGATTAAGTTTTTAAAGAATGTGTTTCTCTTTGATCGGCAGGAGACTCCGCTAACGGGGCAGGGGAATCCGTAGCTTCTGTCTATCCGCAACGGCTGGGATTAGTGCTCCGGATTATGCAGAAGGCATTCGCAAACCGAAGGAGCGACCAAGGGCAATTTCGTCGGTTCCAAGACCCCGGTGGGTGCCTGGTTTTTCGCCTTCTTATCCCTCAGGCTCTTGGCTGCTGCGGGAGGGGAATCCACTTCGACTTGGTAAAAGGCGGCGGCGGATGGCTCGTTGGGATCGGTCCAAGTTTGCACTGTTCCGTCACCTGTTAGAGTTGGTCCCGATGGTGACAAGGAGGCGGGAGAATCGGATCGTAGAATTTGATAAGTGACCCCGGTGGAGGTGGGGATTTTGACAGCAGGCTGGGAACTGTCGAAATTCACGTTAATCGAAAAATTATCGAGCGCCGGGGTCAGCTCCCACCCGATGTCGCGGAGAGCGGCCAGTTCCAAGTCGGTGGGCACGGTGAAGTGATCCGCGTTTGTCGATCCGACGAGGGCTTGCATCAAGGCGTTCTGACTTTCGCCATGTTGGCGGCCGAAGACCGGGAGTGTCGGGCTGTCGGGGTTGCTGGAGGACCAATGATAGCCATTGGAAATGGAGGGGGCGACATTGCCATTGGACATCTTCGCCAAGGGACCTTGGAATTTATTCTGCGAGACCAGCGGTTGCCAACTGGAGAAGGTGGGGTCCAAGTGACCGATCCCCAGCACGTGGCCAATTTCGTGAAGTGCAACGGGAATGAAGTCGATTCCGGGCAGGGTGGCATCGTTGGTGGAGAAATTCCAAGAGAGGTCTTTATTGAAGAAAACGGTTCCGCCCCAAGGGGCAAAATCCGTGGGGTTGGGCGAATAAGATGTCCCGCTGTAGGTGACCGCGCCTTCTTCCCCGCGATTGAAAAGTTGGTTGAACCAGGGGTAGGAGCCGGGCTGGAGGGGTTCCATTCCTCCGGGGCCACCTTGTGCGGTGGTGTCCAGAGCTCGTGCACCAACGAAGATCACGATTGAGTTGGCGGGCACCACAAGGTTTTCGGCGCTGGCGATACGTCGTCCATAGGGGTTGGTGTCGCCGGGCTCAAGGTATCGGGGATACCAGTTGCGTTGCGTGCCGGGGGTGAAGTTGAACGGGTCGATCGCTTCCAGTTCATCCACGATCAGCTTTTCATAAAAACTGCCGGCTGCCTCCAGGGCCTCCTTGGCACCCGCTTGCTCGAAGAATCCCGAGGTGTCGAGGTCGTAGCGAAAGATGATATCCAAGCCCTTCGCCTTCTCGGTCGGGAGAAGGGAGAGCAATAAAAGGCTGAAGGTGGCGACCGATTTCATGCAAGGCGCGGTGTTTATAGCACAGCTATGGGATATTGACAGAAGAGAGAACGAAGGCCGGCAAGATCCGGCGGCCTTTGCCTGGATGGGAGAGAAGACAAAAACGAGGATTGTCGAAAGGGGGTGGGAAGGTGAGTCTTCCCAGACGTGTTCGACGATTTCAAACCCTTGTTTCCTCACCTTCGGCCCTTGGTGGGAAAGTTCGTTCTGGGACTGATTGCGGCGGTGGTATTTGGCATTGCGACTGGTGCCGGACTTCCTCTTTTGTCGAGAACGGCACTGCCCGTCATCTTTCAGGATGAACAAGGACTCAAGGAAGTGCCGCCCTTGTTTCTAGCGGTAATCGAGTGGCTTTTTGGCGGCGATCAGCAGCGCCTGGTGCTGGCGAGTTGCCTATTCATTCCCTTCGTCTTTCTGCTTCGCGGAGTGGGTGGCTACTTGAGTGCTTATTGGATGACCGAAGTTGGCACGCGTGCGATTGAGAGCTTCCGCAAAGAGATTTTTGATCGGTTGCTCTCCCATCCCATGAGCTTTTTCGGGAAGCGGGCATCGGGTGATATTCTCTCGCGAGTGATCGCGGATACAGGTTCCTTGCAGAGCACTGTGACCCAAACCGGAGGGGATATCATCAAGCAGCCGATAGTGCTGATTTCTACCTTGGCGACTCTGGTGGTGGTGGCCATTCAGAAGGAAGGTGTCTTCTTTGCTCTTGTGGGTGGAATTACGATTCCGATCCTGGTGTTTCCAATCCGGGCCCTGGGGAAAAAGCTCAAAAAACGGGGGGCGGATCTTCAGGCGAAGGTCGGGGAGATGACCGGAATGGCTTCGGAGGTGATTCAGAATCCTCTGGAGGTGAGGGCTTACAATCTAGAGGAGAGGTTCTCGGGAATCTTCGGGAATCTCGCGCGAGATTGGCGGCGCTTTCAGTTGAAGCTCGTTCGTTATACCAAGTTTCTCTCTCCGTTAGTGGAAGTGGTGGCTGCCATTGGCTTTGCCTTTTCGCTTTATTTGGGAGCCAAAAAGGACATGTCGTTTGAGGATTTTATGTTGGTGGCTACCGCCTTGTTTCTCGCCTATGATCCGGTGAAGAGGTTGGGGAATCTCTACGGAATTCTGGAGCAGGCCAAGGCTTCCATGGCGCGGGTGAAGGTGATTCTGGATGCGGAGGATAGCCTTCCCGAGCCCGAGAATCCAAAGCTTCCTCCAGCAGCGAAAGGGGAGGTCGAGTTTCGTGACGTTCGCTTTTCTTATGGAGACGAGGAGGTCTTGACAGGGGTCAATGCACGGATCGAGTCCGGGCAGACTGTGGCCTTGGTAGGGGAAAGCGGTGGAGGTAAAACGACTTTCGCCAATATGATTCCTCGTTTCTACGAGGTTTCTAGTGGGAGCGTGATCATTGATGGAGTGGATGTGCGTGATTACTCCAAACGGGAGCTGCGCAATCGGATTGCCCTGGTGCCTCAAATGCCGGTTCTCTTTCGGGGCACGATTTACGAAAACATTCTCATGGGCCGTCCGGATGCAAGCGAGGAGGAGGTGCACGAAGCCGCGCGCAAAGCCTTCGCCTCTGAATTTATCGAGAAGCAGGAACAAGGCTACCAGACCATGGTTTCGGAGCGTGGTGGTTCGCTTTCCGGTGGTCAACGCCAGCGTATTGCCATTGCCCGTGCTTTTCTAAAGGATGCTCCGATTTTGATTATGGATGAAGCTACCAGTGCTCTGGATGCCGAGAGCGAGGCCCGCGTTCAGGAAGCGGTCTCACATCTTGCCAAAGGACGCACCACGATTTTCATTACTCACCGGCCAAGCACCATGGAGCAAGCCGACCGAGTCTTGGAGTTCAACAAAGGTCTGGTGACCGAACGCTCCTCAAACGGTTAGTTACTACCGGTTTCAATCCGGTAGAAGAGCTTGCTCGCGTCCGCTCCATTGGTGTGGATGAAGTTCGCACTGGATGAGGTGGGGACCACGGTTTGCAGGGGAGTGGTCGGCCAGTTGGACAAGTCGCTGGTTGCAAAAATCCGGTATTCTCCTTCGGCTGTTCCGGTCCAATTGAGAGTGACGTTGTTGCCAGAGAGAGCAATTGTGAGATCGTTGAGAATGAGGTCCAATTCGTCCTCGAAGAGATAGGCTGAACCTGAGGATGGTCCGTCATCATCGTTCTGAGTCGCGCCGATCAGAAACTCGTCGCCTTGAGTGGCCACTGCTCCACCAAAAAAATCGGAAGTTGCTCCGTCGCTGGGGTGCAGCGTATTGCGGTAGTGGCCGGTAGTGCTGAAAACAAAGGCTGAACCAACATCATTTTTCGAACCTGAATCGGTTCGGAAAGCACCGACAACGATGAAGTCGTCAATCGCCACCGATTGCCCGAATTGATCCCCCTCGGAAAGAGAGGGCGGCATGATGTCAGTCAAGTGTTCGCCACTGGGCAGGCTAAAAAGTGAAGTGACCCCGGCCCGGGCTCCAAAGTCTCCCGCTTCCGGAATTCCCGTGACTAGGAGGTCGCCTTTTGCTGCCAGCATCGAACCGAAGGTGTCGCCTTCGGCAGGTGTTCCCCGCGTAATCTTGCGCAGTTCAGCACCGGTTGACGGGTCGAACAGGTAGACGGAGCCGGCGTCGGAGACTCCACTGTGGTCATCGAAGAGAGAGCCGACACAAGCATAGTCGCCAGTGAGGGCTACGCTGCCGCCGAACTGATCCGCTTCCGCGATGTCGGCAGGACGCAGACGGTGCAATTCTTGTCCGTTGCTGCGGTGAAAGAGGTAGGCCGCGCCGGAATCCTCCGACGGGCTAATATCGCTGTCTTCCATCAACCAGGAACCAACAAGGATGGTTGTGGAGGTCATGGCCACGGAATGGCCAAATTGATCGCCGCTCGCGGCGTCAGAGGGAGTGAGCTTGTTGAGCTCGGCTCCGGTATTGAGGTCAAAGAGGTAGCAGGCGCCGGAATCATTGCCGGGAGCTCCCACTAGAACCTGATTGCCTTCCGCCGCCAGAGACCAGCCGAACAAGTCGTTGGAGCCAGCGTCAGAGGCATTCAGCTTGCGGATAAAGGCGTGGGTGTCGCGGTCATAGACGTAGACTGATCCCGCCTTGCTGAATCCAGTGTCTTCCTCATGGGCTCCGACAATGAGGAAGTCCTCGGTCATTGCCACGGATTGTCCGAAACGATCGAACGCTCCCGCATTACTCGCAGTTAGCTTCACCAGCTCGGCAGGCGCTTCTCCAGTAACCAGAAAACAAAGAAGGGCGAGAGGTTGCTTGCGCGCGAGAAAATGCGGGAGGTTCATCATTTGAGGTCTTACTTTGAACTAGGGGAAGGAGGGATTAATAGTCTCCATTCTGTTCGTCAGAGTATCCGTCGGTGCCAGTCCAGTCGGCAGTGACATCAGGTGTCCCGTGCATATATTGACCGTAGTGGAAACTGACCAAGCTCAGTGCGGGAGTGATGCGAATCTGGGCTCCGGCAAAGCTATTGGAACTGGCCGCTCCGGCTTCACCTTCCGCATCCGCACGGCTCAAGTCTTCGATACAAACCAGAGTCGAAGTCTCGTTGGTGAAGAAGAGGAACTGGTCTGCTGAGCCCGGGTTGGCATTGATGACGCTGAAGAGTGGCTGGCGTTTCAGGTCGTCGCCTTCACCACGTGGGGTGTAACGGTGCGGATTGCTGTTGAACTTGTCGAAGGTGTTGCCGGGTAGGTAGACGAGCGCAAGGTGCTTGCCATCCAGTCCGAGGGCAACCGGGTTGATGGTGACGGAGGCTCCCACCTCGTCCTGACGGTCGTCGAAGATGACTTCGGCAAGCTCGGCCGCCACCTCGCGATAGCTCAGGGTATTCGGGCTCACGCTGGACAGCTTGTCGTAGTCGTAGAGCGCGAAGCTTCCTTCCAAATCGCTTTGGTCTCCAACAAGGTCGAAGGTCAGGCTGTTCAGTCCTTCGGGAACGTAGAGCAGCTCGGCCGTCGACTCGAAGCTTGCATCGTTCATCCCTTCAGCAGTCAACAGGCTGGTGACAGCAGCGGAGGCGACCGCGTCTTCGTTCTCGGAAACAACTCCAGCGAACTGGGCGGTTCCAAGCGCGGAGGGGATGCACTCGACCATGATGATAACGTCATTGAAGTCGTTGTCACGGCCGGCGAAGAGCTGATCTTCGAAGGCGAGGATGATGGGGTCACTCTCGATGCTGGTGAGCTCAATCTTGGATGCACAGAACTCTTGTCCACCGGGATTGAGGAAAGAATCCTGATAGATCTTTCTGGTCCCGCCATTGCCGCCATCCATCACCAGGCCGAAGCGGAGTTGGGTTCCGGCAGGCATCACACCCAAGCTCACGGAAGAGCCGGGGATGAGAGGTGCGGTGGGGCCGGTAACGAAGTTTTTCCAAATCTCGGTCCAAGTTCCCGCAGGGTCTTCCGCATCATAGAAGGCCAGGCTGTTGTGGTAATCCGCACCGTCGAAAATCACGGTAACAAACACTTCGCAATCCTCGGCCAAGTAGAATCTTTCTTCGTCGAAGCCACGCTTCTCTTGCTCGAGGGGGATGCCCTCGGTGTTGCAGTTGAGAAGAAACTTCACCTCGTTCCAAACGTCGCGGGCGTAGTCGTAGTAGCCAGGGTAGACGTCATAGTCGGCGAGAATGTCGACGTTGCGGATGTCGAACTCGATGTAGTTGTCAGCGAGGTTGCAAAGAGGGCAAGGATCGTTGGCGGTTGGAACATCGTCGTTGTCATCGTCAAAGTCCTGGAAGTTGGGGATGCCATCTCCGTCGGAATCGCGTGGATTCGTGGGGTCGGCGCCGGCTTCTTCCGAGTCGGAATAACCGTCGTCATCGGAGTCGGTGTCGAAGTAGTCCAGAAGACCGTCGCCATCGGTGTCGCCGGTTCCTTCCAATCCGTTGGGGATGCCATCGTTGTCCTGGTCTCGGTCATCGAAGTTGTCGAGATAGTCGGGAATGCCGTCACCATCGGTATCACCCAGGCCGTCGGTTCCGTCTTCGATTCCGTCATTGTCGGAGTCGCTATCGAGGAAGTTGGGGAGCCCATCGGTATCGGCGTCGCCCGCAGCTTCGGTGGTGTCGGAGAGTCCGTCTCCATCGGCGTCGTCGTCCAAGTGGTTCGGAGTGCCATCCCGGTCGACATCAAAGACATCGGGGATACCGGCTCCATTGGTGTCGGTATAGTCAGTGAGAGAGCCGTCACCGTCGTTGCCGTTGTCGACATTGTCCGTCCAGTTGCGGATACCATCTCCGTCTTCGTCTCCGCTGGGGTCGTAGCCGCTTCCTTCATCCGGGTCCAAGACGCCGTCGTTGTCATCGTCGATATCGAACTCGTCGCTGATGCCGTCACCATCGGTGTCGACTACCAGAATCTGGGTCGGGTTGATGGTTCCGTCGTTGATATTGGTTTTAGGTGCATTGGCTACCCAGGTGACTGAGCCGTTGCTCAAGTTCACGCGGAAGGCTCCAGTTCCCCGGTTATCGAAACCGTAGACTGCGCCGTTGAAGTCACAAATCAGTGCGCCAAAGGTCTTTCCGTTATTGCTCAGAACAGTCGTCGAGCCGGTGTCGCGGTCCACGTGGAAGAACACGCCGCTGCCGGTGCTACCGTAGAGCTTTCCATCCACAAAGTTGTGCGCGAGATCGATCTCGGTTCCTTTGGGGTTGGGGGAAAGGGCGACATCTTTGACCACCGTGAGGGCGTCGACGTCGATGCCGTAGAGTCGACCACCACCGGAGACCCAGTATAAGCCGTCATCGGCGAAAGTGCCTGCCACGTAGGAGCGGGGGAGGCCGGAGATGAGGCCCACTACGGCCGCACTGCCATCACTGCCGAAGCGCAAGAGCTCGGGGTCGTTGGAGCTGCGATTCAGTCCGTAGATGTAGTTGTCCGCCGTGCGGTAGGCGATGGCATTGTAGTTCAGGCCATGGTCGGTATTCCCCAGGTCGACGAAGACTCCGGCATTGACGTCGACGATGGCGAGTTGGGTCTCCGCATTGTAGGACTCGAAGGCGTAGCCACTTGGGCTGAAGGCCGGCTGATAGTCACGATAATCGGGAGTGCCATCCGCATCGATATCATTGAGGCCCTCCAGAGCGTCGGAAAGTCCGTCGTTGTCGGAGTCGGTGTCCAGGTAGTCAGGAGTGCCATCATCATCGGTATCGGCGGAGAGAGTTTCCTCCTCGTTCCAGATTCCGTCGTTATCGGAGTCTTCTCCCGGAGCATCGATGTTGCCGTCATTGTCGGCATCGTTGTCGAGGTGGTCGGGGATTCCGTCTTCGTCGAAGTCGCCAAAGCCTTCACGGAAGTCTTCGATGAGATCGTTGTCGGAATCCGTATCCGCGTATCCGGGGATGCCGTCTCCGTCAGGGTCCGCGTCGCCGTCCTCTTCGTCACCGATGGTGTCGTTGTCGGAGTCCAAGTCCAAGAAGTTGGGCAGGCCGTCACCGTCGGGATCGTTCTGGCCTTCGTAGGAATCGGCGAGGGTGTCACCGTCGGAATCGGCATCCATGTAGTTGGCCGCTCCATCACCGTCGGTATCCGTGGTGATGGGGGAAAGTGCGATGGCATCGAGACCGAAACCGGTCTGTTGAAGGGTTGTTTTGACGCTGTAGATCGCGAGCGTCAGAGTCGTGGCTTCTTCACTATTGAAGCCTGCGTAGGTCCGATTCCACTCGGCAACATCGCCTCCAACAATTGGAACACCGAGGGAAGATCCGTCGACGCGAAAGTCGAGCGCGGGTTCCAAGCCTGCCAAGGTAGAGGCCACTGCTGCGGAAAACACATAGTCGGTCCCGGGAGTGACTTCCACTTCCTGGCTCCAAACCAGCTCGCCGGAAGTCGGGCCGGTCCAAACCACCATGTAGTCGCCGCCGCCATTGGCATCACCGAAGTCGGGGAAATTCACCGTGGCATCCTTCGCGCTTTCAACCACATCAAAAGCGCCTTCGGGTTGGGCTATCCCGTCGTCAAGTAGACCGAGAGTCTGCGAATACTGGGAACCCAAATCGGCATCAAGCTCATCAAAATCGCCGTTACTAATCAGGTTGACCGAGTTGCCAACTGCAAAGGCTTCTTCGAAGTTGGAGATGCCGTCGCCGTCGGCGTCGGGGTCGCTGCCATCAGGGATCCCATCATCGTCGGCATCCGTGTCGAGGTAGTTGGCCAGAGTGTCACCATCAAGGTCCTGAGCTCCTTCAGCAGAGTCCAATACTCCGTCGTTGTCGGAGTCGCTATCGAGAAAGTTGGCGGTGAGGTCGCCGTCGGTATCAACATTGCCTTCCAGCGAGTCGGCCAAGTTGTCGCCATCGGAGTCGAGGTCGATTGCGTTACGGAGGCCGTCTCCATCCAAGTCTGCGGAACCCTCGATGGAATCCAGGATTCCGTCGTTGTCCGAGTCGCGGTCGCGGTAATCAGCCAAGCCGTCTCCGTCGCTGTCGACAGTTCCTTCCACAAGGTCAGAGGTGCCGTCGTTGTCGGAATCCGTGTCGAGGTAGTCGAGCGTTCCGTCGCCATCGGTGTCGGGCGCTCCATTCCAGAATTGTCCGGCGGGGACGAGAAAGCTTTCTACTCCGCGAGCCCAACCCCAATACTCCGCCCGAATCTCGATGTAGGCGAGGTCGGAGAGAACTGCGGTGAGGCGGGAGTTGCTGGTCTGGAAAGTCTCAGCAGTGAGAGGCACGCTGTATTGATAGATTTCGCCATATTGGGTGGAGAGGGGCTGAACCTCCATCGCTCCATGCTTGATGTTGGCCTCAATGCGCTCGCCAGTATTTGAGACCAAGCGAACGTCGGCAGTAGATGTCGTTGCCCAGTAGGCACCGATTTCAGTCCCCAGATCCCGGACCTGAATTCCGTAGTGAAGCTTCTGGTTGAGGCTGGACGATTGGTCGCCAGTCCATTTCGCAATGCGGAAATAGCCGTAGCCAGCGGTGTCGTCCTCGAACGACTGGGCCGGAATGTTGTTGGAGGCTCCAAGCTGCTGAATAGGGCTCAGGATGCCGCCGTTGGCGGTGACCAGCGCGTCGGTGAGGTTGTTCAAGACGAGGTCATTGGCCGATACTTGGGAGTCCTGATTCTCAATGGTATCGAGGATGCCGTCATTGTCGGAGTCGCTGCCATGAGCCGCTGTGCAGCTCAGTCCGAGCGCGACCAGATAGGCCGTGGCGCTGGATTTTGATTTGTTTTGAAGGATGTGGGTGAACATGGATACAGGGTAGGTAAGGGATGAATTCTGAGATTTTTGGTCTCATTATTCAGTGGCATTCGGCATGCCAGTCTTATCTGGGGTTCCCTCAAGGGGCTCTTATCCAATGCTTTGCGGGCTTTTTGGAAGGTGGGGGCTTGTGGGCTGAAATTGAAAACCCAGTAAAATTTACCGGTGTTCAATTTCGTGCACAGTAATTATGACAGGATTAGTCAGCAGTCAATATATATTTAAGATGTCATTAATAGTGACTATTTATGACTCTTAAGTAATTTTTCGAAGCAGGGATCGATCGGCGCTTTGATAGTTAAAGCTCTATTTTCCACAGGATGAGGAAGTTCCATCTGTTTGCATTGCAGCAGCATTCGTGTTTCCGTGCCCAGTTTTTCGCTCTGCGCGTGGCAGAATTCTTTTCCCGCATAGCGAAAATCTCCCACGATGGGGTGGCCGCAAATTTGGAGATGCTTGCGGATCTGGTGGTAGCGCCCGGTCCGTGGAAGGGCTTCCAAAAGGGCCAGATCGAGCCCCACGGATTTCAGCAGGCGAAAGTCCGTGATTGCCTCCTTGGCGGGGGCATTCTCGTCCTTCCGCAGGGGTTCGCGACAAGTCCAAGTCTCGGTCGTTGGTTGGCCCGTCACGATGGCTTGGTAAATTTTGCTCACCTGTTTGCGGTCGAAGGCACGCCCCAGCGCTCGGGCGGCGGTTTTTCCTTTGGCAAAAATCAGCACCCCGCAAGTCGGTCGATCCAGACGGTGGGCGGCATACACGCGCGTGCCCAGATAATCGCGCACCAGCTTCATGGTGACAATGTCATCCGGCTGCGGGTGGTCGGCGGGGTGAACGAGTTGACCGGCGGGCTTATTGACCGCGATCATCCATTCGTCCTCATAGAGACACTCCAGCGGGGGAGTTTGCATGGTCTACAGCGCGGCAGCGGCCTCTCTGACCAAGCGTTCGGTGGTCGCCCAGTCAATGCACTCGTCGGTGATGGATTGACCACGGCTGAGCTGTTCGAGCGGCTGGGGAAAGGGCTGGTTGCCGGCCACGAGATGGGATTCCAGCATGGCTCCGGTGATGGCCTGGTTGCCCGCGACGCGCTGCGCGATGATGTTCTCGAAGACCGCCGGCATTTGCTCATGTTTTTTGCCGCAGTTTGCGTGCGAAGCATCGACCATGACGGTTTCGATGAGCCCGGATTCTTTCAGGACTTCACACGAGCGAGAGATGCTGGCTTTGTCGTAATTGGGGCCATTTTCTCCACCCCGCAGGATGAGGTGGCAGTGGGGATTGCCCCGGGTTGTCACTGCAGAAGCGATTCCCTGGGCCGAGACCCCGAGGAAGGTTTGGCTCTGTGATGCCGCCTTGATGGCGTTGGTGGCAGCTTTCAGCGAGCCGGAGGTCGCGTTCTTGAATCCCAAGGGCATGGACAGCCCTGAGGCCATCTGCCGGTGAGTTTGCGATTCCGAGGTCCGCGCGCCAATCGCAGACCAGCTGATGAGGTCCGCAATGAACTGGGGGGTAATGGGATCGAGCAATTCAGTCGCAGTCGGTAGTCCGAGAGAAAGAACTTTGCGAAGGAAGTTGCGGGCCTCCATGAGCCCCTTGATGATGTCGTCCGAACCGTCCAGATCCGGGTCCATGATGAGACCTTTCCAACCGACCGTAGTGCGGGGCTTTTCGAAATAGACCCGCATGACGATGAGGATCTTGTCGCGGACTTCTTGGGAAAGCGCGGCCAGCTTTTCCGCATACTCCTCGCAAGCTTCGGGATCGTGAATCGAGCAGGGACCCACCACCAGGAGGAAGCGGTCGTCCTTGCGGAAAAGGATGTCGCTAATTTCCCGGCGCGAGCGGTCGATGAGTTCGGTCTGCTCGGCGGTAGCGGCAATCTCGGATTGCAGGAAAGCCGGGGAGGGCAGGGGATTGTTGGCAACAACGTTGAGGTCGGTGAGCTGGGTCATAGCCTTGGAAGTCTAGTAAGAGCGTGGAGTGAGAGTGATGCGCGACGGGTCGTAGTGATCTCTGGGAGAGAAGAGCCAGCCCGGATCCTTGTCCAGTTGCTCGTAGCCCGTCAGCATGAACTCGGGGAGAAACTGGTTGGAGTTGATTTCGTAGACCTTCTCTCCGGTGAAGTAACCTTTGATGCGATACTCATAATTGTTGTCAAAGCCGTATCGCTGATCGGGAGGGCCCATCTCGGAGAGGCGGTCGGGTTGCTTGCCCATCTTCTCGTTGAAAACCACAAGCTTGGCCGAGCTCCAAGGTTGGCCCGGCTTCCGCAAAAAGCCCCAGAAGCGGGTCTTGTGCACATGATAGCGGCGACCGTAGTAAAAGTCCCCGCGCGGCTCGGTGGCGATTTGGGCCTTCCGTTCTTCGACCGTTGGGCCGCCCATATTGGGGGTCCCGCCGCCGCTGTATCCTCCTCCGCTCACCGCGCAACTCAGTAGGAATAAAAACGGCAGTAAGCTGAAGGTGGTTAGGAGTGCTCTCATGCGCTGAGCCTGACCGACAGCCCCCGTCTCTGGCAAGGCAGGAACCGAGCGAAATGCGGCAGTGAAATTCGCGTCGAAAAAGAACAGGCTCGGACTTTGACCTCTGCCAGTTTTTTCGATACGAGAGGGGTATGAAACGTTCCATCCTCGCCGTTTGGCTCCTTTGCTGCCTCAGTTTGATGGCTGGCAGTAAGAAAGATGAAGCCATGGTGGTGCAGTTCAATCTGCAGGGGGCGGAGACTGATGGGCCCAAGATGTCGGTGCCCCAGGAGGTCTTGGGGATGCGGGTTTACTTCCGTCTTTCGCCTGAAATCTCAACGAGAGATATCGAATCTTTTCGGCCATTTCCTGCTGCTGATGGCTATTCCTACGGAGTGCTATTCAAGTTGAATCGCACCGGAGCGCAGCGGCTTGCAGCCCTGACCAATGCCAACCAAGGAAAGCTTCTGATGTCCCGCGTCAACGGGCGTCCTCTCGATGTGGTGGAGATTGATTCCACCGTCAACGACGGCTACATCGTCATCTGGCAAGGCCTCACGACCCGCGAGATCGGAATGGCTGACAAGATGATGCCTCGTATTGGACAGTCTGTTCAGGAATGGAAGAAGCAGAAAAAATGAGAAGTCTTCTTTCCCTTGCTCTCCTATGTATTCTCTCTGTTAGTTCAGTCCGCGGGCAACGGCTCAGCCTCGCGTTCCCGACCGCAAACGACGCGCTTCTTCGAGGTGATTTGGCATCCTTCTATATGCCAACCAATCTGGCCAGCAAGCCACCGGAATCGGGTTCCTGGGGCTTTGTTAGAAATGTGCGGGAGTTTCCGGAAGGCCGAGTTTACACCCGCTTTCATGAAGGGCTTGATATCCGTCCGGTCGCACGTGATGCGCGGGGGATTCCTACTGACCCGGTGAAGTCCATTGCGAGTGGTGTAGTTGTTCATGTCAATTCGTCAGCTTCCCGCTCCAACTATGGCAAATATGTCGTGGTGAGGCATGACTGGGGCTACGGCCCTTTTTACTCGCTGTATGCGCACTTGGCGTCGACTTCCGCTGAGATTGGACAACAGGTTTCTCCGGGGAGTGTTCTGGGGATTCTGGGGTCGACCGGTTCAGGCCTCAACAACGCCCGCGCACACGTTCATTTGGAGCTCGATATCATGCTCAGCGAGCGCTTCGACGACTGGATGCGGCATTTTCTGAATTCTGCCAATCCTCACGGCAATTGCAATGGGCTCAATCTCTCTGGCTTGGACTTGTCGGAGATCTATCTCAAGCTCCAGAAGGATCCCAACTTCAATTTGGCCAAGCACATTCACGCTTTGCCCCAGCACTACCGCGTCACCGTTCCACGGACAGGGAGCGGGCCGCTGCCAATCGTGAAGCGCTATCGCTGGATGGGCTTTGGGAATCATAGTAAACCCAGCAAGTCTTGGGAGATCGCCTTTACCCGCTCTGGCTTCATTGTGGGAATCGCGCCTAGCAATCGGGAAGTGAGTGAGCCAACGGTCACCTATGTGCGCTCGACACGCATTGATCATAAGCACTATACGATTGGGAGGTTGACAGGAACAGGTTCTACTGCGACTCTCACCTCATCGGGAGAGCGTTTTATCGCTCTCATCACCGACGAATTTCCCACCGGGAATTAAGACTCATGAGCGAGCGACCACCCCCATGCCGCTCCTCTGATTCCTCGTTCAATTCGGAAATTTCGTCATTCCCCCTCATCCCTTTGGGACACGCTGGTAGCCTCGTATCGTGCTGCCTGCCTGTGACTGAAGGGAAACCTCTAATAGAAAGATTTTTTTAGTGAACGAAGAACAAATGAAACAGGGCATCCTCGAGTTGCTCGCCAAGCCGGGCGCACGCCCATTAACGAAAAGTGAAATGGCACGCGAGCTCGGGCTTGCACCCAAGGAGCGCGCCGAATTCCGCCGTCTGCTTGCAGCCATGGTTGCGGACGGCAGCCTGCGTCCAGGTAAGAAGGCCCGCATCGAAGTCTCCAAGAGCGATGGAAAGGGAGGCAAGGGTCTCCTGATTGGCCGCATCCGGATTTTTCCGAAAGGACATGGAACGGTCTACCCCGATTCCAATGAAGAGGCCAACGAGCAGAGCGGCTTTGACCTGAACGCGATCAAGCGCATCTACGTCCCCGGAGGAAAAACCGGCACCGCGATGGATGGTGATACCGTGGAGGTCAAGGTGGTCCTGAAGCGTGGCCGCGAGGGCGAAATCGATCCCCACGGAACGGTCACCCGCATCGTGGACCGCACCGACCGTCTGGTGGTGGGCGTCTACTTTAGTCGCAAGGGATTTGCATACATCCAACCGGATTCCGAAGCCCTACCGCAGACATTGGAAGTCGAGCCTGGCTCCGAGGCCAAGGATGGCCAGAAGGTTGCCGTCGAGCTGATCGAGTGGAAGAAAGGGCAGGATCCCCGCGGACGGGTCAAAGAGATCATCGGTTGGCCTGATAGCCCCGGAGTCGATATCATGAGCGTGGTTCATAAGTATGGATTGCAGACCCATTTTCCCGACGATGTGATCAGGGAAGCGGAGCGTGTGGCGGTGGAAGTTCCCGATAGCGAGAAGGCGCGTCGCGAGGATTGGACGGATCGTCTGGTGATTACCATCGACCCCTTCGATGCCAAGGATCACGATGATGCCATTTGGGTGCAGCGGAAAAAGGGCGGAGGATGGACCCTTGCCGTCCATATCGCGGATGTTTCCCATTATGTGAAGCCCGGCACCCCCCTCGACAAGGAGGCTCTCAAGCGGGGCAACTCGACTTATCTCGTTGATCGGGTTCTGCCCATGCTACCGGAGAATTTAAGTAATGGCATTTGTTCGTTGCGACCAGATGAGGTTCGCCTGACGAAGTGCGCGATTATGGAATTCAATGCCGAGGGTTTGATGACGAAGAGCACTTTTGTAGACGCCTTCATTAATAGTCAGGCCAAGCTTTCCTATGAAGATGCCCAAGTGGTCCTGGATGGGGGAAGCGTCCCCGATCGTTTCACTGGCAAGCTCAAGAAGGAACTGGAATCGATGATTCCCGAGGCTTGGAAATTGGCGACGGTTCTCCGCAAACGCCGCTTCAAGCGAGGGGCACTCGATATGGAGATGGACGAGATCAAAGTGCTCATTGATGAGGAAACCAAGGCAGCCACTGGATTTAAAAAGGTGGAGCACTGCGAGAGCCACCAGTTGATCGAAGAGTGTATGCTGGCAGCCAATGAGTCAGTGGCCAAGGCCCTGCGCGATCGCCAGAAGCCGGCCATCTATCGAATTCACGACGATCCGGATCCGGAAAAGTTGATGGAGTATGGCGAACTGGCGCGAGTTCACGGTTATCAGGTCGGCGATCTGACCAATCGGGCTCACGTGCAATCCTTGCTGGATCAGGCGAAGGGCACCCCGGAGGAGCATAACATCAAGCTGGGCCTGCTACGCAGCCTGAAGCGAGCCGAGTATTCCGAAGAGCCTCTTGGTCACTATGGTTTGGCAAAGGCTGATTATGCTCACTTTACCAGCCCGATTCGACGTTATGCGGATTTGATTGTGCATCGCGCACTCCAGGATTTGCTCAAGAACCGCCCGGAGAAACCCGACCGGACCATGCGCCAGCAGGATTGCAAAGAGGCGGCTATTCATATCTCCGAGACCGAGCGGAATTCAAGTTTTGCGGAACAGGAAACAAAGACCCTGAAGCTACTCGAGTGGTTGGAAATGACCCGGGTATCCGACGACCCGCCCACATTCGAAGGGGTGGTCACCGAAGTTCGCTCCATGGGGTTGTTCGTTGAGGCAACCGATATCATGCAAAAGGGCTTGGTGAAGTTCGAGGATCTTCCCGGGCGCGGTTGGCGCTTCAATGGCGGGGGACCGTCTTTTGTTCAGAAGGACCAGACCTTGCAAACTGGAGTGAAAGTGTCGTTGAAGGTTGCCAAAGTGGACTTTGTCGAGCAGCGGGTCGACTTCGAGATAGCGGAGATCGTCCCCGGGCAGGACATTCAACCACGGACTGGAAATGCGAAGAAAAGCAGCGGGGGACGGGGACAGTCTTCATCCCGCGGACGGGGGAGCAAGTCTTCCTCCGGCAGCAAGAAGAGCTCATCCAAAAAGCCGGCTAAGAAGGCCTCTAAAGGCGGTCGCCGGAAGAAGTAGTCATCGAGTTCGAATTGAGCATCAGAGAGTTGTTCTCTGGTGCTTTCGTTTGCCCTCGAACCATTTCAGCGGAGACGCTATTGCGAGGTTTTGTGGTCTCGGGCAATTTTCGCAAATGCCTTCTCGAGTCGTTTCGCAATCTCGGGTCGCTCCTCGATGAGGTTGTTTGACTCCTGTGGATCCTCGTGCAGATCGTAGAGTTGGTAGCCTTGTTCGAAGGGCTTGCCGAGTGGGCGTTGGCGGCCGCCTGAACCACTGGAAAGAATGAGTTTCCAGTCTCCCTCGCGAATGGCGAAGGTTCCGTTGGCCGAGTGATGAATGACCGGTGGCCGACTGGCCTTTTCTTTGCCCAGGAGAGAGTTCAGGAAGGAATAGGAGTCCTCCGCTTGTTCTGGGAGCGGGCTTTCAGTCACTTCCGCCACCGTCGCGAAGATGTCGGTGAGCGTGATGGTCTTTTTCGAGACCGATCCTGCCCTGGCCTTCTCGGGCCAACGGACCAAAAAGGGAACCCGGTGGCCGCCCTCGTAGATGTCCGCCTTCGTTCCGCGCCAATGGTAGTTGCTTTGATGGTCCGAAGGTCGATAGCCCTGATCCCCGGGATTGGCGAGGTGGTGTTGTTGGCTGTCCTTTCGACGATACATGAAGGAGCCATTGTCCGAGGTGTAGATGACCAGGGTGTCATCTGCGACTCCGTGCTTTTCCAAAGACTCCAACACCAGGCCCACAGTGTGGTCTACCTGGTGCACGAAGTCTCCGTAGGGCCCCAACTCGGTGCTGCCGACGAAGCGCTCGTGAGGCCAAACCGGTTTGTGCGGGCCGGTGAGGGGAAGGTAGAGAAAGAAGGGGGCTTTGCTTTTGGCTGAGTCCGCGATCACCAGATCGGCCTCCTTGGCCAAATCGTCCAGGACATCGCCGGGATCGAAGTCTGGTCCTTTCGGACCTTTGCGGGTGTATCGGGGGAAGGGTTGGTTCGGCTGGGTCTCGGTGAGTTGAGACACCGCCTCGTGGTCGCGAATCATGGTGTAGGGCACCATGTCGAGGGAAGCTGCGACTCCGAACCAGTGGTCAAAGCCCTTCTCGACCGGGGTATCAGAGATTTTGCCTTGAAAGTCGACTTGGCCATTTTCGTCCAGAGCCCATCCCATCCCGAGGTGCCACTTGCCGACCATGTTCGTTCGGTAGCCTTGCTTTTTCAAAAAAGAGGCGAGGGTGGGGCGGTCGTTCTCGATGAGGGGCTTGTCTTTCGGGGGAACGAGAACCCCTTTCTTTAAAGGAGAGCGCCAGCAATAGCGACCAGTGAGTAGCGCGTAGCGGGTGGGAGTGCAGACTGAAGAGGGGGTGTGGGCATCGCTGAATACCATGCCGTCGCGCGCGAGGGAATCGAGATGCGGAGTAGGAATCTTGGAGTCGGGGTTGAGCGCTTGCACGTCTCCGTAGCCCATGTCATCGGCAAGGATGAGGAGTATATTGGGCTTGGCCGAGGCCAAGAGGGGACAGAGAAACGCTATTGTTAAAAGTGACTTCATGAGAGCGATTACGCGTGGGGCAGAAAGCTCTTATCGCCGAATCGAGCATTTGTCGTGAGGGCAGGATAGAACGGGTTTCGCGATTGTCAGATGTGCTGTAGCGACTTTCACTCTCCACTATATGTTTTTCCTCGGCATTGACTCCAATGTTCATCGCACGGTTGTCGTGGCGTTGGACCTGGAGCTTGCTGCCGTGGTCGCCGAGGGCTCCGCCGATCATCAGTGCCTAGCAGGTGCGCCCTCCGGAGTCAGGGAGCAGGATCCGGCGAGTTGGATCTCGGCTCTGGATTCAGCCGTGCGGCAGTGTCTTTCCCGTCTGGGACCCGGACGGGATCGAGTGGCGGGAATCGGTGTTAGCGCGCAGAGTCATGGAGTTGTGACCTTGGATAGTGACAATCGCATTATCCGACCTGCAAAGTTGGCGGGGGACAGCTCGATGTGGCGGGAGAGCGAGGAAATCAGCCAGGCCTTTGGCGGGCCTCCCGGGATGATCGAGCTGACCGGCAACGTGATTGCGAGCGATGGTGCCCCGGCCTTTTTACATTGGCTGAAAAAGAACGAGCCCCAGCATTATCAGCGCCTCGCCACAGTATTGATGCCCCACGATTTTCTGAATTACTGGCTCACTAGTAGCAAGCGAATGGAGTTTGGCGATGCTTCGGCCTGTGGGTTGATGGATGTGCGCAGTCGGAGTTGGTCCGAGCCGCTTTTCAATCTCATTGACCCGCGGCTATTGGAGCGGATGCCTCCCCTTTGTTCCTCGCGGGGAGCGCAAGGTCCGCTACGTCACGACTTGGCTGCTTCCTGGGGCTTGACTGGCGAGATTCTGGTGAGTGCGGGAGGAGGCCTCTCGATGATGGAGGCGATCGGAGCAGGCAATGTGTCGGCGGGCGGAGTGACGGTGCGACTGGGTCAAGAAGGCCGGGTCTCGGGCGTGAGTGCCGAGCCCATCATTGATCCCCGGGGTGAGGTGAATTGTTTTTGTGATTCGACCGACCAATGGATGCCCACCGTGGCAACGATGGCTGCGACCGATCCGTTGGAGATGATCAGTAGCACCTTCGGCTGGACTTCCGCGCAATTGGAAGCCGCCGTCAGTGCGGCACCCTGTGGCGCAGAAGGTCTGGTATTTTTGCCCCCGGTGGAAAGTGGAGACTATACCGTTCCCACCCGTTTCCTTCACGGGATCACTCGCGAGAATTACACCGCGACCAATCTAGCTCGGTCGGCGGCCGAGGGAGTGGCGCTGGAGTTTGGGCACAGTCTGGAGCGCATCGCGGAGCTGGGTTTCGAGCCCAAGCATGTCCATGTCGCGGGGGACTGGTCGCGCAGCCAGGTGTGGCGCCAACTGGTGGCCAATGTGCTGGGGCTTCCTGTTGCGGCGGTGAAGGGTGGTGATGGCGCGGCCCTTGGAGCTGCGTTGCAGTCAGCAGTCACTTTCTTTGCAGAAAGCGGGGAAGACCTCACCTATCAGGAGATTGCGGCCTATGCCGCCGAACCCGCCGAAGGGAGTCGCTGCGAGCCAAATCTAGAAGAGCATGAACGCTATCGCGAGGTGCTGTCCCGTCGTCAGTTTTTGAGCGAGAGCCTGCGGGGTTCGGCCTTGAGTTAGAAAGAAGATGAGCAAGAGCAATGAGGTGAGAGGCGGTTGGAAGGCGATTGCCATTGGGAACACGGCCGGTTGGTTTGCGGTCTCGCTGGCGCGCACTCTTCGCTTGACGGTTGAGTATCAGTGCGAAGGCCCATCCACCTCGTCGCCCCGACTCTTTGCCCTGTATCACAATCGCATGATTGGTGCGGCTGCCGCCTCGGGACCTTGGTCGTCTCTTCGACCGGGGGTGGTTCTGACCAGCGCGAGCAAGGATGGGGCAACCCTGGCTGCGGCGATGGAGTGTTTCGGATTGGGGGCGGTGCGTGGTTCCTCTTCGCGACGAGGGGCTGCGGCTTTGGTTGCTTTGCGCCGCGAACTCGAAGCCGGTCACCATGTTGTGATCACGCCCGACGGTCCCCGGGGACCGCGCTATGTGGTCCAGCCCGGTTTGGTCAAATTGGCCTCCATCACCCAAGTTCCCATCATTCCATTTCTGGTAAACTACGAGAGCTATTGGCAGCTGAACTCTTGGGACAAATTTCAAATTCCCAAGCCCTTCAGCAAAGTGCAGATCACTTTCGGCAAAGAAATTCATGTTCCGGCGGACCTCGGGCGGGAAGAATTCGAATTAGAGCGGAAAAAGGTGGAGGAAGTGATGCGGGACAGCTTGAATCGCGGCGACCGATGAAGTTGATTGATGGAAAAGCGGTTTCCGCAAAAGTTTTGGAAGAGTGCCGGGGCGAGGTCCAGGCGCTGAAGGATCAGGGGATCAGTCCCGGCTTGGCTGTGGTGTTGGTGGGGGAAGACCCTGCCTCGCAGGTTTATGTGGGTTCGAAGGTTCGCACTTGCGAAGAACTGGGAATCTACTCGCGCAAGATTGTTCTCTCCGTCGACACCACGGAGGACGAGCTTCTCGAAGTGGTGCGCGAGCTCAATGCCGATTCGACCATTAACGGTATCCTCGTGCAGTCTCCTTTGCCCAGTCAAATCGACGAAGCCGCCATCGTGCGCGCCATTGATCCGGCGAAAGATGTCGATGGTTTCCACCCTGAAAACGTGGCCAAGTTGACCTTGGAAGACCCTACTGGTTTCGTCGCGTGCACTCCTGCCGGTTGCATGAGGCTGCTCGCGGAATACGACATCGATACCGCCGGTAAAGAGGTGGTTGTGGTCGGCCGTAGCATGATTGTGGGCAAGCCTATGGCCCTGCTCTTGGTGGCCAAAGGTGCTGATGCCACTGTCACCATCGCGCACTCCCGTACCAAAGATCTCGCCGCGGTTTGCCGCCGAGCCGACATCATTATCGCCGCCGTGGGCCGGCCGGAGATGGTGACCAAAGAGTTTGTCAAACCCGGCGCAGTCGTCATCGACGTGGGAGTCAACCGCGTGGACGATGCAAGCAAGAAGCGCGGTTATCGTCTAACAGGTGACGTGGCCTTTGACGAAGTCGCGGAGCTCTCCGAAGCGATCACTCCCGTCCCCGGCGGAGTGGGTCCCATGACCATCGCCATGCTGATGAAGAATACTTTGCAAGCGGCGCGGCAGCAGTGCTCCTAGGGGGAGATGCTTCCACGCTGACATTTTTCCCTGATTCAGGTAGCGTCCCGGCATGCCCGATGACGACTGGAAGCCCGAGATGCGGAAGAGGTATCATGTTCACCGACTCCGTAGCGAGGCGAGTTGGCAGGTCTGCCACTGGACGGACGAGTTCGTCGACATCACAGGCAAGGAGGAGCTGAAGCCGAGGTTTCGCACCCGGGTCAAGATGGCTTGGGATGAGGAGTTTCTCCATGTCCGCGCGGAGATGGAAGAGCCCCATGTCTGGGGCACCATCAAGAAGCAGAACGAGGTCATCTTTCACGACAATGACTTTGAGGTCTTCATCGATCCCGATTGCGATGGCTTGAACTATTACGAGTTCGAGATGAACGCGCTTGGAACGATCTGGGAGCTCTCTCTGCCCAAGCCCTACAATCAGGGAGGGGAGCCAATCTGGGGTTGCAACATGGAAGGCCTCCGCAAGAAGGTCATCGTGCACGGAACTCTCAACAACCCGAGGAGCGAAGATGATGGCTGGGATGCCCATGTTTCCTTCCCGTGGGCGGAGCTGAAGAAGTATCATAAGGACGCAGCCTGCCCTCCCAAGCCCGGGGATATCTGGCGCATCAATTTTTCCCGCGTGCAGTGGAAGCATCCAGTGAAAGACGGAAAGTATGTTCGCGTGCCACCCCACGGCAGCGACCTTACGGACAAAGAAACCGGCGAGATGACCCATCCCGAAGACAACTGGGTGTGGTCACCGCAGGGAGTCATCAATATGCATCTCCCGCTGCGATGGGGTGAGATTGAATTTGTGTGAGCGCGCCCGCGCGATGGATTTTCAGGTTTCGCGGGTGGGCTGGGGAATCCGTCTCGACCACAGCGCGAAGATCACAATCAGGATTGCCAGCAAGGCCGGTTGCCAGAGTAGGGTGGAGTGAAAGGCTTCGTCTTTGGACTGTCCATTTTGGTGAAAGCCGGCCACGGCTCCGGCGAAACTGAGGGAGGCGAGGCCGTAACCGAGATTGAAGATCAGTCCTTTGACCGACAAAATGGTGGCGCGCTGTGAGGAGGCTGCGATCTTGTTGAGCTCGCGCGAAGTGAGGAAGTCGGTCCAAGACAGAACCGCCATGGTGAGAATCGCGGGGATGATGCCCCACCAGGGCCAGGCTTGTCCGAGAAGTATGAGCGCTCCGGCGGACCAGCAGACGATAATAAGAAGGTGAGCGCGGGGAGTGAATCTCTGCGAAAGGGATTTGGCGATCTTTGGGATGAAGATGCCGGTGATTGCAAAAGTCGCTCCCAAAAAGCCAAAGAGCCATTCCGGGATCTGAATGAAGCGGAAATAGTCTGAAGTCAGGGTCGCAAAGGTGCGCGCAAACGAGTCCGCCAGTACACCGCCCAATACCACCATGAGCGCGAGGGGGGTGGTGATGACCCATCTGCCAGCGGAAAGGGTCGTGCGGAAGGCTTTTTTCAAAGAAGGGCGCTCTTCATCGTCGGTCTCGATGTCGCGCATGCGGAGGGCAAAGAAGAAACAGGCAATCCCCTGCAAGAATACCAGCGCGATGGGCAGACGGAGGGTGAGGGACTTCTCGAGATCGCCCAGAGCAGGAATGACTTTCGCCAAGACCGAGGGGTCATAGAGGAGTGAGCCCAGAATCATGGCTGTGAAGTAGGCCGCTGAGCGGAAGGTCATGACCGAGGCCAGCACCCCGTCCCACTGATCCTCCTCACCCTTCTCCTGCAAAGTGTCGTAGGCGAGCGCTTGGTCGGCACCACTGGCGGAAGCCTCCGAGGCCCCTGAGAGGAGACGGTTGGCAAAGACCATGAGTAGAAGAACCCAGCCTCCGTTCTGGGGCGCAAAGAGAAGGAGGGCCATCTCGACGGTCATCATCGCACCAGCCGCGACGAGGAGTTTCTTGCGCCCAATGGTGTCAGCCAACGCTCCAGACGGGACTTCCAACAGGAAGATGGCGGCAGCCCAAACGGCATTGAGGGTGAGGAACTGCTCCCGACTCAGTCCCAGATCGAGAAAGAGAATCGCGAAAATAGGGTAGTAGGCCCGCGCATTATAAAAAATCGTGAAAAAGGCATAGAGACGAACGTTCGCATGACGGAAGGGGCCGGCCCCAGTGAGGATTTCGCGCACGGGGAAGGGTGCTCCAATTTTAGAAAAAGGAAACGCGAAGAACGGGGAAATATGACGTTCCCAGCTCTTTTGTGTAACTTATTAAAGTTTTATTAAATATCCGCTGACACGAAATGAAAATTCTAAAAACATTGCAACCGCAATAGTTATTAAGATTTCCAAAGTGTACTCAGTATTAAAATATTGACCCAAAGGGGACTTATTGTGTACTACTGTGCACCGAAAGGAACCAAGTCAAAGCGTGGGTGTACCGAGTCAGAGCCTTGAAGGCGTCGTAGAACACAAACTAGATACCAAGTATCGAGTTTCCGTGCCCTCTGCGTGGCGTCCTGCCAGTGGCCAGACCGTTCAGCTGCGTCTCTTGAAGTGGAAGCACCTCAAGGTTCCCGTCCTGCGGGCGATGACTCAGGAAGCATTCGAAGCGGTTATCGAGTCGATTGCCTCCAATGCCGAGGTGGCCCCGGGCGTTCGCAACGCGCAGAAGCAAGCGGTGTACGCAGGGAGCGAATCGGTGACTTTGAACGACCAGGGCAAGTTGGCGGTGCCCAAGAAGACCGCGCAAGCACACGGCCTGGAGGCGGGGGAGTCAGTCCACCTTTTTGGGCGCGGGGCAGCCTTCGACCTGGTTGCCCCCAAAGATGTGGAAGAGCTGCGCGAGAAGGAAGCGAAGATTTTGGAAGACCTCTACGACTCAGTCGACTTTGGCTAAGGCGTGGAACGATGAATTTACTGGATAACTGGAACACTGGAACAATGCTGTCACTCCGATACCAAGCGAAAACTCCGACCCGGCAAGACTGCCTTGCCGAAAGGTGCTTTCTGCCCGGAACGAGCCTTCGCGAGGCTCGGAGTGGCGGCAGTTTCCCGACAATTTTACTGGATAACTGGATAACTGGAACAATGTCGCCACTCCGGCGCGAATCGAAAGCTCTTGCTCGGCAGAACTGCCTTGCCAAAGAGATTGCTTTGCTGGGAGAGGGCCCTCGAGAGGCCCGGAGTGGTGACAGTTTCCTGACGACTTTACTGGATAACTGGAACACTGGAACACTGTTGTCACCCCTCCGCTTGCGGACCTGGATGGCGAAGACCTTCTGCCTTGCTGGTGAGGGATTTTTCGCGTCGTCCAATCGTGGGCGCGGGGTGGCAACTTTCCAAGTGACGCGCGAAGGGCAGGCCTCGGGCCTCCTTCGACACTACGGATTTACTGGATAAAAACAGGATTGGAACACTGGAAAACATGCTGACACCCGCATTCATTCCGGCACTCGCCGGCTCGACCGACTGCCTTGCCGTTTTAGGACGGATGGTGGACTCGGTGGTGCCGGGATGGCGGGGTCACGTTTTCCATAATTCCTCCAGCGGCGAACAAGCTGGTGGAGGTAATGAGCAGGAGTTCTATCACAAGCCCGTTCTAATGGACGAGGTCTTGGCTGGTCTGGAGCCCGAAGAGGACAAATTGATTTTAGATGGCACCCTCGGTGGCGGGGGACATAGTGAGCGGCTGTTAGAAGCTGGAGCTCACGTGGTGGGAATGGATCGCGATGGCGATGCCTTGGCCTATGCGGGCAAACGACTGGAGGTCTTTGGTGACCGCTTTCGCGCCGAGCAGGGAAATTTTTCGGAGATGCGTTCGGTAGTGCCCGCGCGGTCTGTTGATGGTGTGCTGCTGGACTTGGGGGTGTCCTCCTGGCAGCTGGATCAGGCCGGGCGCGGGTTTTCTTTTCAAAAGGATGGCCCTCTCGATATGCGGATGGATCAGGCGGCGGGGGAGACCGCGGCCGATTGGGTGAACCAGCGTTCCGCGGAGGATCTCGCCAATATCTTCTTTCAGTATGGGGAGGAAAAAGCCTCCCGCCGAATCGCCGCCGCCATCGTGCGCGCTCGCGAAGAGGAAGAGTTCACCACCACTTTGCAACTTGCGAGTTGTGTGGAAAAGGTGATGGGCGGCCGTGGTCGCAAGCATCCTGCCACGCGGGTTTTTCAAGCCCTTCGCATGGCGGTCAATACCGAGTTAGACTCGGTGACGGCCGGTTTGGAGGCGGCGGAAGATGTCATCAAGCCCGGCGGAGTTCTCGCGGTCATCACTTTCCACAGTTTGGAAGACCGTTTGGTGAAACAATTTTTGAAAAAGAGAAGCGTCAAGTTTCTCGACCGGCCCGAGTGGCCGGAACCTCGCCCCAATCCTGACCTTGCCTGGGACCTCGTCTCGCGCAAGGCCATCGCGGCCACCGAAGGGGAGTTGGCCCAGAACACACGCGCCCGCAGTGCCAAGCTGCGCCTGGCAAAAAGACGATGAGCAAAAACAAAAAGAAGAAAGCCAATCTCAGTCCCGCCATGTTTGCCCTCTTGATTTTGACGGCGCTATCGTTGGGGACAACTGGTGTCTTTCATACGGTGATGAAGAACCGCCAGCTGGAAGTCGTTCGCGAGATCGAGCGCGTGGAGCGCCGCATCAAGGAGCATGAGCGTGATGTGACGAATCTCGATATTCGTCTCGGGCAATTGGAGAACCGCTGGGATCTCCGCAACACCCTAGTGGCTTCCAAGACCAACCTCCGGGGAATTCCCTTGGAAGTGATTGAAGATATTTCCGCCATCGGGGCTGTCCCTGAGATGGCTAGTGCAGAGTAGATGACCAAAGGATTACAAGTGCGTGTTTTGATGGTGTGCCTGGCTCTGGTGGCCGGGCTCAGCGCGCTTTCGGGTCGTCTCATTTACTTGCAATGGGGGTCTGCTGACGATCTCTCGAGCTCTAATCCAGGCCGGACCGTCAAGCGTCCGTTGCTGGCTCAGAATGGATACATCGTCGATCGTAATGAAGAGGTGATTGCTCGAAATAATCCGGTTACTACAATTATAGTAGATAAGAAAAATCTAGCAGACGCTTCCGTGGTTGCCGCCGGAGTCGCTCATGCCCGCGCGGTGCTTCATGAAGACTGGGCTTCGGGCAGTGAACAACGGAGAGACCGCATTGTCAGCTCGATCCGTCACGATATCCTTTCCAATCGAAGTGATGAGGAGATCGTGCAGCAGCACCTTGCTTTTCTCGCCAATATCTTGACCCCGCACTTGGACGAGTATGAGCATCGCGATGATCTTTTGGCCAAGATTGGTCCGGTCAAGAGAGGTGCTCGAGGAGAGCAGATTCTGGCGAAGGAGATTCCCGAGGAGATTGCCGACCGGATTCAGGATTCGGTTAAAGAGAACCGTATCCAATGTCTTCGTTTTGAAAAAAGCTATCGGCGAATTTATCCCAATCCCAAGCTCGCGGCCCATGTAGTGGGACTCGTAAATTACAAGGGTGAGGGCGTTGCGGGAATCGAGAAAGCGATGTCGCGCTACCTTCATGGCAAGGATGGTTACGAGATCACCAAGCGGGATGCCCGCAATCTTCCCTTGGGGAAAACAAGTGGCGTGATCATGCCTCCCATCACTGGGAGGGATGTCCAGTTGGCGCTGGATCTCGGGCTTCAGGCAATAGTCGAAGAGGAACTCGATGCGGGTTTGGCCTTTGCCGAATCGGTGAGGGGGGCGATCGTGGTGATGAAGCCACAGACCGGAGAGGTTCTGGCCATGGCCAGTCGGCCGACTTATGATCTTAATAAGCGTGAAAATGTCGATGTGGCGGGAGTGAACTATGCCACTCAAGCCGTTTATGAGCCCGGATCGACTTTCAAGATCATTGCGACCTCAGCCGCAATTGAGTGTGGATTGGCCAACTCTTGGACCCGCGTCTTCTGTCACGATGGAGTCTGCAACGAGTTGAAGCCACCCGTGAAAGACTATGCCCCCTTCGGTTGGTTGACCTTGGAAGAGGTTTTGGCCAAATCGAGCAACATCGGAACCTATCAATTTGCGAAGATGGTGGGACGTGAGCGCTTCTATGATTACATGGAAGCCTATGGTTTCGGAAAGAGAACTGGTATCGATCTTGGTGGGGAGCAGGCTGGCCTAACCAGTCGGAGCACCAATAATCGCGAGTTTGCTTCCAAGTGCTATGGCTATGCCGTCAACGTCACCCCGCTGCAGGTTGCCAATGCCTATTGCGCAATCGCCAACGGTGGCAAGTTGATGAAGCCACTTCTTGTGAAATCGGTGATGATGCCCAACGGGCAACGGATTGAAACCTATGAACCAGAAGTGATTCGTCAGGTGATCTCTCCAGAGACCGCCAAGATGATGCGCCGCGCATTGGCCACTGTGACTGAGCCTGGAGGGACAGCGACCCTGGGAGCGGTTCCGGGCTTCGGTGTGGCGGGCAAGACTGGCACCGCCTGGAAGGTGATCGATGGGGGATACGATAAGAATCGCAAAGTCGCCTCCTTTGCCGGAATGCTTCCAGTTGATAATCCCGAGTTTGTTTGCGTGGTGGTCATCGATGATCCGCGCACTCCCAATGCCTCACATGGAGGCGGCACTATTGCCGCTCCCATCTTCTCGAAAGTTGCGGGCCGCTTGGCCTCCGCCATGAACCTAAAACCTACCCGTGCGGTCGTAGCGCCGCTAGCCAGCCAATGAACCTAAGCGAAATCATTCCCTGCCTCCCGAAGGCCCGCATTACTGGCCCCCGCGAGGGTGAGTTGGGCACAGTAATTGACGACTCCCGTTTTGTTCAAACTGGCAGTATTTTTGTTGCGGTTAAGGGGACGGTCTTTGATGGGCATAAATACATTCCCACCGCGATTGCGGGGGGGGCAGCAGCTATTGTAGCGGAGGAGGGACCAATCGATGGCTTTGACGGCACTTGGATCCAAGTTGCCAATTCCCGGGACGCCTTGGCTATTCTCGCGGATCTTCAGGCAGGATCGCCTTCGGCTGATCTCAATCTGATCGGTATAACCGGAACCAACGGGAAGACAACGATTGCCTTTTTGGTTCACGGTATTCTGAAGCAGGTCCGGCAGCGGGCTGGAATGATTGGCACGATTCAGGTGGATGATGGGGTTAAAGTGACAACTTCGACCCACACAACTCCTGGTGCGATCGAGTTGCAAAACCTTCTGGGCCGTATGCGTGATAACGGCTGTCACGGAGTTGCGATGGAAGTGTCTTCTCACGGATTGGAGCAAGGTCGGGTGCGGGGACTGAACTTTCAGGTAGGGGTCTTTACCAATCTGACTCAAGATCACTTGGACTATCACGGCACGATGGACAACTACTTCGCGGCCAAGAAGATTCTCTTTAGCGATATGGCTGCCCATAGTCCCAAGGGTGTCGGGGTGATTAATAGCGACGATCGCTATGGTGAAGAGCTCATGAAAGACTTCGAAGGTCGCCTCAAGTTGGTGAGCTACGGTTTTGGTAGTAATTGCGACTTTCAAGCAGGCCGAATCAAGCAAAACGCGAAAGGCATGGAGTTTCAAATGGAAGCGAAAGGAAAGTCCTTCCTGGTAAGGCTACCTATGATCGGTCGCTTCAATGTTTTAAATGCATTGGCTGCCTTGGCTGCGGTCGATGCCATTGGGGTCTCTTTGCGCGATGCCGTTGCAGCTCTGAAGAATGTTACCGGGGTTCCAGGTCGACTGGAACTTGCCGGGATGATCAATGGGGCGGCGGTTTTTGTAGATTACGCTCATACGCCCGACGCGATTCAGAATGTTTGTCGAACTCTTCGGGAACTCAATCCGTCACGCTTGATCACGGTTTTTGGCTGCGGAGGAAGCCGCGATCGTGGGAAGCGAGCTCCGATGGCTCGGGCAGCGGAGAAGGATAGCGATTTCTGCATTGTTACTTCAGACAATCCTCGCGATGAAGACCCGGCTGCGATCATCGCGGACGTGGAGAAAGGTTTCGTCGGAACTGCGTTTCGTAGTGTCCCCGACCGTCGGCAGGCTATCCGCACTGCAATCGAAGCAGCCAAGCCTACCGATATCATCCTCATCGCAGGGAAAGGACATGAGGACTATCAGATCTTCAGGGGCGAAAGGACCACCTTCGACGACCGCGTTGAGGTGCGAAAGGCCATCGAAGTGGTGGAAAGATTGAATCAAAAAGAAAGCGCATGAAGGATATTACGCTAGCTGAGATTGCCGATGCCATCGGTGGAGAACTTCCCAACGGGGGAGGAGATATCGTTGTGGTCAATGGAGTATCGACCGATACTCGTCAGCTAGCAGGGGGCGAGCTCTATATCGCCCTGCGGGGAGAGCGCTTCGATGGACACGATTACGTCGGCTCCGCATTGGATGCGGGTGCGGTTGGAGCCTTGGTCGATAGTGAAGAAGCGGCAGTCAATCGTGAGGGCTTGATCGTGGTTCCTGATACCTTGATCGGGTTGCAACGCTTGGCTCGTTGGTGGCGGGTAGAACTTGCGATTCCGGTCGTGGGCTTGACTGGTTCCAATGGCAAAACTTCCACCAAGGACTTTACCCGTTCAGTGCTGAGTCAGCGGTATCAGGTGCGGGCGACCCAAGGGAACTTAAACAATCATATCGGTGTGCCTCTCAGTGTGCTGTCTCTCACCGAAGATGATGAGGTTGGAGTCTTTGAGATGGGGATGAACCATCCCGGTGAGATTGCTCCTCTTTGCGAAATTGCGCTGCCGCATCTGGGCATCATCACCAATATTGGAAGTGCTCATATCGAATACATGGGAACACGCGACGCGATCGCGGAGGAGAAGGGTGCCTTGGCAAGAGCTTTGCCAGAAATCGGAACCCTAATGGTCCCCGCTTCCTGTGACTATCTCAACTACTTCAAGGCCAGAACGAAGGCCTCCGTGGTAGCTGTTGGCAACGGTCGGGGCGAAGTGAGAGCCGAAGAAATCGATGGTTCCGGAGAGGGGATGAAGTTTACTCTCGTGATAGAGGGCGAAGGACGAATTCCCGTAGAGCTTTCGGTTGCTGGTCGTCATATGGTGACAAACGCCTTGTTAGCCGCTGCCGCAGGACGTTGCCTGGGACTGACTCTCGGCGAGATTGCCGAGGGGCTGGTCGCGACGGAGTTGACCAGCGGGCGATTGCGCTCCTTCAAGTCGCGCGATATCACGATTCTGGACGATACCTACAATGCAAACCCCGAATCGATGCGAGCAGGTCTAGAGACCCTTGTCGAGAGACAAGCGGGACCGGGTGGGCGACACTTTGCGGTGCTCGGGATGATGGCCGAAATCGGTGAAACCGCTCCCCAGGCGCATCATTCGCTCGGTGAGTTCGCGGCAGAGCGGGAGGTCCAGGTTGTTTCGGTTGGAACGGGGGCCAAGGGGATTTCCCAAGGCGCTGGAAGTGACCGTCATTTTGATTCGCGCGAGGATGCCGCGCAGTGGCTAACCCAAGAGCTGCAAGCTGGCGACGTCGTCCTCTTCAAAGGCAGTCGCACCGCCGCCATCGAGAAAGTAATGAAACAAATTTTCCCCCAAGACTAATGTTATACTGGATTTACGAACTTTGGATGAAGGCCAATGAGGCCGGAGAGAGCTGGGCTGATACCTTTAGCTTCTTGCGCTTGTTTAAATATCTTTCTGTTAGAGGAGGACTTGCGGCCTTGATGACCTTTGGTCTCACTCTCACATTTGGTCCCCGTATCATCCGTAAGTTGATTTCGCTGAAGGTCGGCCAACCGATTCGGACGGCGGATGAAGTACACAAATTGGCGGAGCTGCACGGCCAGAAAGCAGGCACTCCTACCATGGGTGGAGTGATGATTTTGGGTTCAGTTCTAGTTGCAGTTCTGATTTGCGGCCGGGTGCTTAACCCCTTCGTGACGGTCACGATGTGTGCGATGCTGGGATTGGGTCTGCTAGGTTTTGTCGATGATTACGCCAAGGTCGTGAAGAAGACTTCCGACGGCGTCAGCGGTAGGACCAAGCTTTTCTGGCAGCTGGTAATCGGGTTATTGGTGGCCCTTTTTGTTTTTACCAAGCCGGAGACCAATCTCTGGTTGTTTGCCGACAGCGAGGAAGTGTGGAAAGAAAGCTCACGCCGCATTTCGGACCTCTCGTTCCCTCTCTCCAAATCTCCTATCATTGCGATGGGATTCTTCGCGATTCCTTTCTTTGTCGTGGTTATCATGGGGGCTTCCAACGCCGTGAACCTAACAGACGGATTGGATGGTCTGGCCATTGGCTGCACCATCACCGTTTCGTTGGCGTATGCGGTTCTTGCCTATGTGGCTGGCAATGAGAATGCCCACGACTATCTCAACGTGCCGTTCAACCCTGCGGTGGGGGAGCTGGTTGTTGTGATGATGGCCCTCGTAGGAGCGGGTTTTGGTTTTCTTTGGTTCAACTGTTTTCCTGCAAAAGTATTCATGGGGGATACGGGTTCGTTGGCGATTGGAGGGTGTATTGGCACCACTGCGATTTGCGTCCGGCAGGAACTTCTCTTGGTGATTATCGGTGGAGTTTTTGTGATGGAGGCCATGTCGGTCGTGCTTCAGGTCGCGAGCTTCAAGTCCACCGGTAAACGAATCTTTCGCATGTCACCCATCCATCACCACTTTGAGTTGGGTGGATGGAAGGAAACCCAAGTGATCGTCCGCTTTTGGATCCTTTCCATTCTCTTCGCCATGATCGGACTCGCCACATTGAAAATTCTCTAATGAAACTCGAAGGACAGAACGTAGCCATATTAGGGGCCGGCCGGAGTGGTCGGGCTGCAGCGGAATTGTGTCTCAAACTGGGGGCCAAAGTGACCGTCTATGATACGAACGAGATCAAAGGAGAGTGGCCTTCGGAGATTCGTCTGGAAGGGGACTCCACGGCCTCCACCGCTGACTCAAACAAATTCGACCTGGTTGTCTTGAGTCCTGGCATTGAGACCGAAGGAGAATTTGCCCAAGCCTTTGCCAAGAAAAGCAATGGCTTCATCGGTGAGATGGAGTTGGGCTTCCAGAACTACGAGGGACTGGTGGTGGCGATCACCGGGACCAATGGCAAGACCACTACCACGGAGTTGATCTCAGCATTCCTCAATGAAGGGGGCGTCTCCTGTGTTCCTTGTGGCAATCATGGTCGTCCGCTTTCCGATGTTGTCTTGGATGAGAACCCTCCTGCGGCGGTTGCTTTGGAGGCGAGTTCTTTCCAACTGGAGACGATTGATACTTTTCATCCCGAAGTCGCCGTGTGGCTGAACTTTGCGCCGGACCATATGGATCGCTACCGCACTCTCGAGGACTATCGGGCGGCGAAAAAGCGCATCTTCGAGAACATGACTGGCGACGATGTCATCATCGCCAAGTCGGGGGAGGAACTCGACTCGATCAAAGCGCGAGTAGTTCGCTTCATGAGCGAATGGGACGAGGAGAATGGTTGTGAATTCACCATGCGCAACGGGCATATCTATCATCAGGACGAACCCTTCGTTTGTCTGGAGGATACCAACTTGCGCGGACTCCATAATGCGGAGAATATTATGGCCGCAGCCGGCGCAGCCAGTGCGGCGGGGGTCAATTTCGATGATATTAAAAAGGCGCTCAAAACCTTTTGTCCGCCACCTCATCGTTGCGAGTTGATTCGCACCTTGGATGGGGTCGAGTACTTGAATGACTCCAAGGCAACCAATTTACATGCTCTTGAATCGGCGCTTCGCGCGCTCTCCCGTCCTATTGTTCTAATTTCTGGAGGCAAGGAGAAGGGGCTGGACTACAGCCCGCTTCTGGAAGTCCTCCAAAAGCGAACATTGGCTACCGTAACTTTTGGCGAAATCGGAGCCAAACTTGGCGAGCTCTTCTCGAAGAGCGTCAAGACCGAAACCGTAGAAACTCTCGAAGAGGCAGTGAAGATTGCGCAGGGGCTGGCCCCCGCGGGATCAACTGTTCTCTTTTCCCCCGGGACTTCTTCATTCGACCAGTATTCAAGCTACGTCGAAAGAGGAGAGGCGTTCCGCCAAATTGTAAACCAACTGAAATAAGAGACCACATATGAAGACCAAAGCATTCCAAACCAAGAGAAAGCCAAAGAAGGGCTTTCGATTCCTGCACGCCAAGACTCGAAAGAGAAAGCAGCGTGTTTCAGCCGCTGCGGCGGGCGGAGATTTCTCTGTTGAAGAACCGAACTTGGGCGTCGCCCGGGCGCTCGTTGTTATTCTCATTCTGCATGTTGCAGCCATCGTCGCGATCGTGGTGCACAGTAGCACGAATGATAGTGAGCTGGCGGTGAAGGATACACCTGTGGCAACCCCAGCCAGCAAACCTCAAGTCGCTTCCCGGCCCGAACAAGCTGCCAAACCCAAAATTGGCCCCGGAGATCGTTGGGAATGGGTTGGAGCAGGGGACACCTACGAGCGTATCGCTCGTAAGCATAGTGTCGATGTGCAAGAGCTTCGCCGCATCAATGGCAACACTCCACTGAGTGCGGGAGTAGCACTTATCTTGCCCGATCCTATCGCGCCGGAATTGCCGTCCGCTCCTGCCATGGCTGAAGTCACCGCGCCCGACCCAATCATCCAGGAGACATTGCCTCCTATCGTAGAGGTGCCTGTTAGAAACGGTTTGCCCGCGGAATACGAGATCGTAGGGACTGCTCAGCCAGTCGACCATGCTCCCGAGCCGTTCCCAACTACGCAGCCCGTGCCGGTCCAAGAGTTCGTCAGAACTGAACCTGTTGTCAACGTTACTCCACAAGCACAGCCAGCTCCCCAGCCAGCCCCGGCACCGGAGCCTGTTGTCGTGCAGCAAGCACCCCCGAAGCCTGCGACAAAGAGCTATACCGTGCGCAAGGGCGATACCCTCTGGGCCATCGCGAATCGCAATGGAATCTCTGTCGACAAGCTGTTGGCTGCCAACCGCAATGTTGATCCCAAGAAGATGCGCCCCGGCATCACCGTGAAGATCCCAGTTCAATAACGCAATGGGTCGAAACAGCGCCATCATTCTTCTTTCTGCCGTCGCCGCCCTGGTTGTTCTTGGGTTGGTGATGCTGTCCAGCACGAGTGTCTGGTCAGAGGAGATGCGTGGTGCCGCCGACCCTTATGCGTTGGTCAAGAAGCAGCTGCTCTGGCTCTGTCTCGGTTCTCTCGGGGCTTGGGCGCTAGCGCTTTTTGACTACTCCAAGTTGCAAGACCTATGGCCCTATTTGTTGGGTGGGGCCTGTGTCTTGCTGACTTGTTGTTACATTCCGGGTCTCAATGTTGAGGTTCATGGTGAAACCCGCTGGGTCAAGTTTCCCGGTCTGCCCGTGCTACAACCTTCGGAGCTTGCCAAGCCCATTGTAGTGATTGCGTTGGCGGCTTGGTTTGCCCGCTATCAGGCTGAGGCTCGCACTTTCATTCGAGGATATGTGATTCCCTGTGCCTTACTGGGGATTCCGTGTGTATTGATTCTGTTTGAGAAAGATTTAGGTACAACGATGGTTCTTGGAGTGGTCGGGATGGCGATTCTCTTCGTGGCAGGAACCCGTATTTTGCTTTTGCTCTCGACTGCAGGGATTTCGATTTGGTCTCTATGTTGGTTTGTTTCCCAAGATGAGATCCGTTTGCGCCGGATTCTTGCATTCCGGAATATGCACCTCGAGGAAGTTCGTCTAGGTGATGGGTGGCAGACCTTCCGCGCGCTCGAGGCTTTTTCCAATGGTGGCATTTTTGGAACGGGCCTGGGGTATGGAGCCGAGAAGCATGGGGCTCTCCCATTCGCACATACTGATTTCATTTTCGCGGCCCTGGGTGAAGAACTCGGGTTGGTTTGCACCCTTATTACGGTTTTTGCATTTGTTCTCATCACGATTGGTGGTCTGGCTGTTTCTCTCTACGCCCGTGAGTTTTTTGGAAAGGTCTTGGCGGCCGGGATCACGATGATTGTGGTGGTGCCGGGTATCCTGAATATGGGGGTTGTCACGGGCTCGCTTCCCGTGACTGGTTTGCCTCTTCCTTTCCTCAGTTACGGGGGATCCAGCTTGGTCTTCACCATGTGCTCGATTGGACTTTTGATGAGCATTCATCGCCGGGCGGTCTTTGTGGATTCCGCGGCCATGCCTCATACCAAGGAGCGTAAATTCGCGCTCAAGCTTTGAGCTCTACGACTGAGTATGATGCAAAGGGGGGTGGTCCTTTGAGCGTCGCTGTCGTATCTCCAGCTCCACCAATATTATGAAAGTCGTCATTGCATGCGGAGGGACAGGCGGTCACCTCTTTCCCGGAATCGCGGTCGCGGAAGAACTTCTGAAGCAAGGGCATGAGCCTCTGCTGATTATTTCCGAGAAGAAGGTCGATGCCGAGGCTTCCGCCAAGTATGAAAACTTGCGCTTCGAAGTGATGCCGGCAGTGGCCAAGCCCTCCACGCTGTCTCCAAAGATGATCCCGTTCCTTCTCGGGTTGGTGAAGTCGATTGGGCAGTGCAAGCAACTCTTGAAAACGGAAAAGGCGGAAGTGGTTCTTGGAATGGGGGGCTTCACTTCCTTTGCGCCGGCTTATGCGGGAAAGAAGCTCGGACTGCGGACCTATGTTCATGATTCCAACGCTGTTCCCGGCAAGACGAACATCATGATAGCCAAGTACTGCACCAAGGTGTTGTTGGGCTTGGAAGCTGCGAGTTCGTATTTTCCCGGTCGGGATACTGCAGTCGTGGGCACTCCGGTTCGTGGGGAGCTCGAGAATCTGCCATCCCGTGAAGAGGCTGCGGCCAAGTGGGGGCTGGACCCGGCGAAGCCCACCTTGTTGGTCTTTGGCGGTAGCCAGGGGGCGCGTGGTCTTAATACCCTGGTTGTGGAGGCTGCCGAGTCCCTGGAGTGCCAAGTACTCCATGTGGCAGGGCAATTGGATTTCGAACGAGTGAAGGGTTTGGTCGGGGGCCGTGAGGGATATCACACGCTCGACTTCTGTGACGATATGCCTTCGGCCTATGCTGTAGCGGATGGGGTGATCTGTCGATCGGGAGCTTCCAGCATGACCGAGTTGGCCTACTTGGCTCTGCCCTCTGTTCTCATTCCGTATCCCTACGCAGCGGATGATCACCAGACCGCAAATGCGAAGGTGTTCGCCGATGCCGGAGCGGCTCTCATGGCTCAGGAAAAGGATCTTGATGGAGAAAAGCTGGCTGCTCTCGCGCGCCAGCTATTGCCCGGTGCTCCAGAGCGGGAAGCCCTTGTGACCCAAACTCGAATTTTGGGAGAGGGCAGCGCGGTGGAAGAGATTGTGAATGTGGTGGTCGGGGAAACTTCGGCTTCCTAAGGAGGGGGAGCGATTCAGGCTGCGGGCAATCCGAGCTCGAACATTTCGCCTAGCAAACTTTCTAAGCAAAAAAGCCCGGGGAAATCCCCGGGCTTTTTCTTTTGAATAAAAGTTCGCGCCTTATGCTAGACGGAAGCCCGTCCGATGGAGTGATACTCGATCCCGTGTGCGGCCATGACTTCGGGATCGTAAAGATTGCGACCATCGAAGATGAGGGGAGTGCGCATCCGCTTTTTGATCTCCTCAAGATCGGCATTGGCAAACTCGGGCCATTCGGTTCCGATCACGAGTGCTTCAGCGCCATCGAGGCAAGCATACATATCTTCACCGTAGGTGAAGCTTTCGTGGAGGTTGCCAAATCGCTTGGCGGTCTCCATACCCTGGGGATCCCAACCCGTGAGGTCAGCTCCTTCGGCCATCATGTCGTTGGCAAGCTTGATGGCAACGGACTCACGGACATCATCGGTATTCTGTTTGAAAGCAAGGCCCCAGAGAGCGATTTTCTTTTCCTGCAGGACCCACAATTTCTCCCGGATGCGGGAGAGGAAGAGACTACGTTGATCCTCATTGATGGACTCCACCTGCTTGAGAAGCTCAAAGGGATAGCCGAGGCTCTCGGAAATGTTGATAAAGGCTTTCACATCTTTGGGGAAGCAAGAGCCTCCATAGCCCAATCCCGCATTGAGGAACTGGCGGCCGATGCGGGCATCCATACCGATTCCTTCCGCGACTTTTTCAATGTCCGCTCCGGACTTTTCGCAAACACGGGCTACAGCATTGATGTAGGAGATTTTGAGCGCGAGGAAGGAGTTGGCAGCATGCTTGATGAGTTCTGCGGACTCGATATCGGTGACCAGCACGGGGGCGTTGAAGGGATCATAGATGCGGCGCATCATGTCTGCTGCGGCATCGTTATTGACGCCGAAGACCACGCGATCGGGGTTGAGGAGGTCATCGACTGCGCAACCTTCCCGCAGGAACTCGGGGTTGGATGCCACTGAGAATTCAACGCCTTCTGGCGCATAGCGTCGGACTGTCTCTTCCACCTTGGAGCCGGTTTTGACGGGGACTGTTGACTTGTCGACAATGACGCGGAAGCCGTATTCGGGCTTGAGAGATTCGGCGATTTCACGAGCGACCTTTTCGATGAAGGAAAGGTCGACCGAGCCATCCGGCTGGGGTGGGGTGGGAACCGCGATGAAAACAACATCTCCATCGCGGACACCGTCTGCGGTCGAGGTTGTAAACTTCAGGCGACCTGCCGCGACGTTGCGCTTCACCAGATCTTCCAAGCCTGGCTCGAAAATCGGGATTTTTCCTTCGAGCAGGGTTTTGACTTTCTCTTCGTTGTTGTCGACGCACGTGACTTCATGCCCGACTTCAGCAAAGCAGGCTCCGGTGGTGAGACCGACGTAGCCGGTTCCGATGATGGATAATTTCATGAAAGTTAACTAATGGCCCGCATTTATCATCAAGGTGTGAAGATTGCAAGCTTGTTGGATTGATAGATGGTTGACGTGAATTGTTAATTTAGAGCCGATTTTAGTTTCATTTCGCGAAAGCCGACACAAGTTTGCGCCATTCGTCTTCGATAGAAAGGTCAGATGAAGGGGTGACTTGGTTGGCTCGATGATACCAGTAGGAGGCGTTCCCCAAATCGCCTTCCTGGCGATGAAGGTGGGCATGAAGCCAGGCTCCATTGGGGTCGGGAAGGTCTTGGGCGATATCGTGTGCTCCATGCCAATTCCCAGCCTTGGCGAGCCAAAGAACCTTGAGTTCGGCGGAAAGATCGGAGGGAGCTTCTCCTTGGGCATTGTTGAGACGGTCAATCAATTCTGTTGAATTCATACCTTATTCTTGAAGGGAAATCGCTGGTTGAAAAGCCCTCGTTTTGCTAGTTCTCAGTCGATGAAATTCACTTCCTTCCCCCATCTGATCGGAGCCGTACTGATTTCTGCAAGCACTCTGGGTGCCGACGAACTACCAATCTTGACTGAAAAGCCATGGGAGGGGGTCTGGGTTGGTTATGAGGAGCGGGAGTTTGACTACGCAATCGGGGGGAAAGAGGGAGCTGCCAAGATTTACCTCAAGGTCAAATCGAAAGGAGAAATGGAGCGAATCTCTCTTTTTCGGGCTTTGGATGTGCACTTTGTGCTGGAAGAAGAGATCGGTGGAAAATGGCAAAAACGATCGGTGGAAAAAGATGGATTCGAGACCACCCAGGCCGCCAGTGTTGATGCTGAAAAATTTGAATTGCTCGCCACTCACAAGGGGGGAACCAAGATTAAGGTCGTGCACGAACTGGATGGAGAGGAGATCAAGATCTCGACCTCGATTGTGGAAACGGAAAGTAAGAATCCACTTCGCGCCGGGGTGGAAGTTGTGATTCCGGATCTTTATCGCATTAGAGAAGAAATCGAGGAGAGAGAGCTCAAGAAGAAGCTGAAGGGGGATGAGATTCGCGCTGTGGGAATCGATGGTAAAAAGTTCAAATTCGACCTCCATGACGAGATCAATTTAGGAGACGAGAAAGTGCTGGCGAAGGGTGCCGCTGAATTCTCGGTAGAGAGTAAAAATCTCGCCAAAAAGACAATCTCCCTCAGTTCGGAAGTCGCAAAGACCGGCAAGATCTTGTTCGACCAGAGAAAGTCTCTTCACGAAGGCTTTAAGGCCACTTGGTATCCAGCGGAAACTGCTGCAGGAAAGCCTGTGCCACAGTTGGTGATTGAGATTGAGTAGTGCGTCGGGTTCACGCCAGCTCGTCTTCTAGCAAAGGATCGATGGCTGAGCGAAGCTCTGTAACGAGTCTCGGGTCCATTGCCCGATACCGATCCTCGATTTCGAGGACCTCAATCCGGCATTGGCGGTATGCATCGGGAAACTGCCTTTTCAAGCGTTCCCGGTGCTGCTCCTCCATCACGAGGATGAGGTCCGCCCAGTGTATATCAGTAGCGGATACCCGACGGCGGGCCTTGGGACTTGTTCCGCCCGAACGGACCGCAACGCCGGTGTGATTGCGATAAATGGCCTCTGCAGTCGGACTGCGCCATTGGTTCATGGAGCAAACGAAGAGGAGCCGCAGAGGCATGATTTTCTGGCAATTACGCGCTGGCCGCAACGGAAGGAAGCTCAGCTCGAATCTTGGCCAGAGCGTTCTCCACGGTCAGACCGTGGTTTGCGCGCAAGATATCTGGCTTGCCATGCTCCACGAATTCGTCGGGCCAGCCGATCCGTTCGACTGGGGTCGTGATTCCGTTTTCGTGGAGAAGTTCGATGATGCTGGCGCCAAAGCCGTTGGCGAGGACGTGGTCCTCATAGGTGCAGATGACTTTAGCCTTCCGGGCTTCGGAGAGAATCAATTCCGCATCGAGAGGTTTGATAAAGCGGGGATTGATGAGGCCCACGCTCCAGCCGTCTTTCTTCAGCTCGGCGGCGGTGGCTTCGGCCATCTCGAACATTGAACCGAGTCCGATGAGGCAAACGTCGCTACCACTTTGAACCAGCTCTCCTTTTCCGATTTCCAGCAACTGGGGTTCGGCCTTGGGCTTGGCACCGGTGCCAGCTCCACGGGGGTAGCGGATTGCGGTGGGGCCGTCATCGTAATTGGCCATCGTCCAGAGCATGTCGACGAATTCTTCTTCGTCCTTGGCCTGCATATGAATCAAGCCGGGGATGTGCCGCAAATAGCCGATATCGAAGAGACCGTGGTGAGTCGGACCGTCATCGCCGGAAAGGCCACCGCGGTCCATGCAAAGACGCACGGGAAGGTTCTGCAGGGCGATGTCGTGGACGATCATGTCGAAGGCGCGTTGCATGAAAGTCGAGTAGATCGCTAGAAACGGACGCATTCCCTGAGTCGCGAGACCGGAGGCAAAGAGGGCCGCATGTTCCTCGGCAATCCCGACGTCGTAGTATCGTTCGGGAATCTCGTTCTTGAAAATATCGAGCTTGGTTCCGCCAGGCATCGCTGCGGTTACGGCGAGGATTTTCTCATCCTTTTTCGCAAAGTCGGTCACACTGCGTCCAAAAATCTCCGAGTAGGTGGGAGCTCCGGGTTCGGTTGCACCGTCCTCCACATTGTAAGGTCCCAGACCGTGGAATTTGCCCGGTTTCTCCAAGGCAGGCTGATAGCCACGTCCTTTTTCGGTGATAATATGGAGGACGACAGGTTCGTCCTGCTTCTTGAGGTATTCGAAGGTTTGCACCAGGAGCTCAAGGTTGTGACCGTCGATTGGGCCGAAATAGCGGAGGCCGAATTTCTCGAAAAGAACGTTGGGAAACAGAAGGTTCTTGGCCGAGCGTTCGATTTTGTGGGCGAACTTGCGGACGGATTCTCCCCCGACTTTTTGCACAAATTCAGAGGCCTTGTCGCGCACGGCAGAGTAGGCCGAGTGGGTTTGGAGAGCGTTGAAGTACTTCGCAATCGCTCCCACGTTCTTATCGATGGACCACTCGTTGTCATTGAGCACGACGATGAAACGCTTGGTGGTCTCCGCAATGTTATTGAGTGCTTCGAGAGTAGGTCCGCAAGTGAAGGCGGCATCGCCCGCTACTGCCACGACGTGAGTATCTTCCTTCTTCTGGTCGCGGGCGGCGGCCATTCCGAGGGCTGCGGAGAGCGCGGTGCCCGCATGGCCGGCACCGTAGCAGTCATGCTCGGATTCCGTGCGCAACAGAAAGCCATTGAGGCCCTTGTATTGGCGGATGGTGTCAATCTTGTCCGCGCGACCGGTCAGCATCTTGTGGACGTAGCCTTGGTGGGCAACATCGAAGACGAACTTGTCGTCCGGAGTATTGAAAACGCGGTGGAGAGCGATGGAGAGCTCGACAACTCCAAGATTGGGGCCGAGATGACCTCCAGTATTGGAAAGCGAATTGATCAAGGTGTCTCGCACCTCGGCTGCCAAGCCTTCCAATTGATCTTCGGGTAAATTCTTAACATCCGCAGGCGACTTGATGGTAGGCAAGATCGCGGGATTGGGAAGAGGAACGGTTTCGGCTGGTGAGTTAGAGGAGTCGGGTGTCATCGGACGCGGCTTCGGAAGGGAGAGTGTCGCTTGAAGTGCTTTCGCTGGCGAGCTTGTTTTCAGTAACCGCTTTGTTATTCGCATCGTTCATGTGCACGATATCGATTCTTTCGCGGGCATTTTGGAGGAGACCTTGGCAATGAGCGATGAGCTCGTGGCCGTCTTCGTAGTTGTTTAAAAGGGCTTCGAGCGGAAGGCTCTCGGTTTCCATCAAATTGACGATCCCTTCGAGCTTCTCGAGAGCTTCCTCAAAAGGTGGTAGCTTGGAATTTTTTTTTGCCATGATTTATGAGCCTGGGCTGCGGGAGGTGTAGAGAACCATGGGGGAGCTACGGAAGAAGAGCACACGGGGGAAGGGGTAGCGGGAGTAGAAGCCCTTGAGCTCACGGTCTTCCTTGCTGACCAACCGACGTTCGGGTGAGGTGCTGGTGGCCAGAGCGGCCCAGCCATCGAGCATCAGGCTCAGATACTCGCCGTAGAAGCCTGCGGTTTCGGTCAGCGGACGGGTGCCGCTTGAGATTGGGGTGGTCAGGACTCCCACAATCGGGGTCTCTTCCGCATCGGCAATATTCTCGATCGTTTCAAGCTCAGAGAGCTTGATGGGGAGCCAGAGTGAGCGCCGGTCGGCATACCAGGCCACTGCCCACGGTTGGTCCGAGGCGATGATTTCGTTTTTGTCCGCGTAGTCCACGATGCTGCTATCGAGGATGCTCGGCGCGTAGGGAGGATAGTTCGGAGCGATATTTTCTCCACTGGAGAGTGAGTTCAAGACGTCGAACGGCATCCGCAGCATGAAGGGGCTCGCGGAGATGACGACCACCAGGGCCAAGTGGGCGTGGGACATCAGAGGAATGGTTTTCGGGAATTCGAGGCGGGACCAGAGAACGCTCAGCATGGCCAGTCCATAGGCTCCCATGAGGGGGGCGAAGAGGAGGTGGAGCTGATTGGGCGAGTTCTCTCCTCCTTTTAATCCAAAGAGGGCCATTCCCAGGGTGGCTGAGATCCACATCACGAGGAGAACCCAGCGGAAATGACTGATGGACGCTCTTTTGAAGGGGTGAAAGAGGGCCACGAAGAAAATCGGGGCGGCGATGATGGCTCCGAAGTAGGCGTAGAGATCTTTGGTCTGCATGACCGAAAGACGCAGCACGTGGATCGCAAGCTGGCGGAGGTTGAGCGGGATGGTCTCGAGGCTACGCATGGCATATTCCTCGGAACCGGCCAGACCTTCGAAAAGAACGAGCACTGCCGTTCCGCCGGGGTTCCCCGAGACTTTGATGTTTTGGAGCACAGGAACAATCACTGCGGCAATAACCGCCACCAGAGCGATAATGCCCGCGACCCCTCTGGGCTTGATGAAGAGAGCCGCCATCACTGCATATCCGATCACAATCCAGATCGCGAGCCAGTGGGTGAGGCAAAGGAGGGCGAAAAAGACTGCAGCCAGGAGAGCGTGCAGAATCGGAAGTCCGCCTTCTTCACTGGCCTCAATGGCGCGATAAGCGAAGTAGCACCCGCAAGTGAACAGCAAGAGCATGAGCATTTGGGGGAGTCCGCTCATCGACATTTTCCAGAAAAGCTCGCAGAAAAGCATGAGAAGAGCGGTGGTGGAGGCGATGCGGGCATCAAATATCCGGCAGACCAAGAGATAGGTCACCCCAATCGCCAGCATCATGCAAACGATGGAAAACCCGGCGACCACGCGGTCCAGTTGATAGATATATTCGTTCTTTCCAGGGCGCCAGGCCTCGAAGTTCTGTGCGCCCTGCGCGCGGAAGACGGCTCCGAGGAGCAGGGGTTGAAGGGGGGCGTGGTAGGTGTTCTTACAGGCGTCGGCCAGTGTGCCCGTCTCGTTGGTCGCTTCTCGGTTTTGGCGAATCGAAGCCGGGCGGAGAACCTTGGTGACGAGTCCGTTGCCGCGGGCGACTTCGCGAGCGATGGCGGCTTGTTCCATGCCATGGGCCGAATCCAATCCTCGAAAAAGGCTCGTGACATGAAGGACGGCCATGACGAGGAGAAGGATGAAGAAAGTTGCCCGGAGGGTCAGGGTTGCCAGATTAGCTGAGCCGTTTTGGTTCATTTTGAGGTCGTTGTGAGAAGGGGAGTTAGAGAGTCTTAGAGTCGTGGGATGGGCTTTCGCTCAATTTTCGTTGCAAGGTTCTGCGGCTAATACCGAGAAGGCTTGCTGCTTTTGTTTTGTTTCCGTCAGTTTGTCTCAGCGCTCGCTGGATGGCGTCACTCTCGAGCGCATGCAAGTTGAGTTCAGCGTGCGGCGCAAGATTCTTTTCGACTCCAATCTGTTCATCCGATGGAATGGGGAAGCCGTTCTCTTGTCCCAAGACGAACCCCGGCAGGTGGCGGGCCTCGATTTGGTCGGTGTTTGAAAGAATGACTCCGTGTTCCATCGCGGTTCGGAGTTCGCGCACGTTGCCAGGCCAGGGATAATTCCGCACCACCGCGAGAGCGTCATCAGCGAGGGGCTTGATGGGACGTGAGTTTTCCTCGGCGAATTCTGTCAGGAAGGCATTGGCCAGAAGCACGATGTCCTCCGGCCGCGAGCGGAGGGGCGGCATGTCGATCTTCAGCACATTGAGCCGGAAAAAGAGGTCTTCGCGAAACTCACCGTCAGCTACCAACTGGCGCAGGGATTTGTTCGTGGCGGCGACGAGGCGGACATCGACTTCGATGGGGGTGTTCGAACCGACTCGTTCGACGGAGCGCTCGGAGAGGACGCGGAGTAGTTTGACTTGGGTGGCGGGGTCAATTTCGCCGATTTCATCCAAGACCAAGGTTCCTCCATGTGCTTGCTCGAAGCGTCCGATACGGCGCTGGCTGGCACCGGTGAAGGCTCCTTTTTCATGACCAAAGAGCTCCGACTCCAGCAACTGGGGAGAGAGGGCGGCGCAATTGACGATGACGAATTTTTCCGCCGGGCGCCCGGAGAGATCGTGCAAGGCGTGGGCCACCAATTCCTTACCCGTTCCGGATTCGCCCTCGATGAGGACGGTGGCCCGGGTCGCAGCGACCTGCTCCACCATTTCCGTCACGCGGCGAATGGCGTCGGATTTGCCCAGAATACGGTCGAGGCCAGAAGGAGCCTGAGAGCTTTTTTTCCGCAGCCGGACATTCTCTGTTTTGAGCTCGATATTCTGCTTCTCCAGCTTGCGAGTGCGGGCCGCCTTTTGCAAAAGGTTCTCCACCTCATCGAGATTGAGGGGCTTGGTCACGAAGTGAAAGGCCCCGCGACGCATAGCCTCTACGGCCGTGTCGACCGATCCGTAGGCGGTCATCATCACCGCGACCGGGGGCTTGGGGAGGGCGAGCGCTTCCTCGATGAGGTCCATCCCGGACTCGGCCCCCAGCCTCAGGTCGGTGAGGAGGAGGTCCACATTCTCGCTCTTCAGAACTTCCCGAGCTTGGGTCAGATCTGCCGCCACATAGACATCAAAGGTCTCATCCAGCGCCATCCGCAGTCCATCGCGGGTGGGTTTCTCGTCATCGACTATTAGGAGAATGGGAGACATTGCTGGAGAGCCAGCTTGAAAGAGCCAGCGCGCTTTGGCAATGGGGGAGTGAGCATGAAGTGGGTGTATTGTGTAAAACCTGGCCCACCTCAGGCTCAGAGCCGGGCTCCCGGGTTAGCAGCAGCCGGAGCCGGGGGCACACGAGGGCTCGGGAGTGAGTCCGCAGACATCCTTCGCCAAGCAGTCAGTGTGGCGATTTTCCACCACCAGGGTCACGGTCTCGTCTGTCACTTTCACCTCGACGAGAGGAAATTGTGAAATGACGGGGTGCTCATACTCCACCTCCACCGGAAGGGCTTCGGTGGGAAGGACGGGAGCTCCGTGTTCCAGGATTTTGAGAAAGCGGGAGACAGGCACCCGGTGGTCGTAGTCATCGGCGACCCAGGCCTGCAGCTGGCAACGTCCTTCATGGCGAATCGTGCCGCCACAATCGATGAAGTCCTTCTTGAGAAAGGCGACCTCGGTGATGTGGAAGTGCGCGGGCACCAGCGATTGGTCTGGAAGCTGGATTTGCAGGATCTTGTCCGAGTGAGGAGCGAGGGCGGATTTCAGTTCGGCGATAGTCATCATAACTTTTATTTAACAGCAGTTGTCAGATTCGGGTTGGCACAGCTCGGGGCGCCCCTGGCAGCAATGCCCGACGAAAAAGGTCACCAGCTCGCGGACGGTTGTTGGCTGAACCGCGTAGAGGATGGAGCGGCCTTCGCGACGGGAGAATACCAGTCCGGCATTGGTCAGTTCCTTTAAGTGGAAAGACAAAGTGTTGGCTGGGATCTCCATCTTCTCCGCCAGTTGTCCCGCTGCGATTGCCTCTGGTGAGTTCCAGATCAAGGTGCGAAAGACTTCCAATCGCACGGGATGGGCGAGGGCGGCAAAGGCTTGGCTGGCGTCAGTCGTTTCGATACTTCAAGAATAGTCGAATTATAGGAGTCGGCAAGGGGTAATTGTCGAATTATTGCCGCTGACCTCCGGCGATGGCGACGGGCTCCTGAGAGTTTCCGGAAAAAAGCTCGAGGAGGGGTTGCCGTGAACCTTTGGGGAAGCGCAGGCCAGAGGATCTGTGGCGCCAGTTGAAGGGGCTGCTAGGCCGCGATGATGGCGTAGAGCTCGTCCTTCAGCTTGAGCCGGTCCAAGCGCAGTTGATTGAGGACCGGGTCGTCAGTGTTTTCGACCCCCGTTTCGATGCGGTGAACCTCGTCGTTCACTTCGTGGTAGCTGTCGAAAAGGCGACGAAAGTGGTTGTCGCTGATCTTCAGTTCATGAATGCGTTCGCGGTGCTCGGGGAACTCGTGGAGTAGATCGTGTTTTTGCATACCCTCGCATCATGGCTCTGCGGGCGTCGCAGGGCAATGAATCAGTATTTTGCGCGTGGCAAATGAGAGGATTTGCGCTCCTTCTAGAAGAGTTTCACGGACGATAGACCATTGTCCGGATGAAGAATTTGGCCGGTGAGGGGGGCGGATTCGGAGCCCAAGAGATAGGCGGTCAAATTAGCCAACTCTTCAGCGCTGGCCAGTCGTTTGAGGGGATGACGGTTCTCGGCATTGGTTCGCTTGTCTTCACTCGAGATTAGGCTGGAGGCGAGGGGAGTATCGGTCAGGGAGGGAGCGATGGCGTTGACCCGTACCGTTGGAGCCAGTTCTGCGGCCAAGGCGCGGGTGAGGCCCTCGATGGCGCCTTTGGAGACTGCGATTGAGGAGTGAAACGGCATCCCGAGTTGAACCGCAACGGTCGAGAAAAGAACGACGGAGGCTGCCGAAGACTTTTTGAGGGAAGGGAGGGCTTGTTGAATCACCTCGACGGCTGCCAGAGTGTTGATTTGCAGGTCGTTGAGAAAGGCGTCCTTGTCGAGGCGCGCAAACGGTTTCAGGTTGATCGTGCCGGGAAAATAGGCGAGCCCATCGAGTTGTTCCGGTAGTGTGAGTTTGCTCACTGCGGTTGCATCGAATTCTTGGCAGGGGATTCCAAGGCTTTCCAATTGGTCTTTTCCCCGTGCGGCCGCAATGACTTCGTGCCCGTCAGCCTTCAGCTTGCGCGCGCTCGCCAGTCCGATACCTGAATTTCCGCCGATGAGGAGTATTTTAGCCATTTGGCAAGTTGCGCCCAATCCTCGGAAAGTCCAGATATTGAGGCACAAAAAAAGCCCGTCGGAGCGACGAGCTTTAAAGTCTTGATTAAGTAAGGGTTCGCTTAGGCTGCGAAAACCTCTTCCTTCTCTTCTTCTTCGTGCTTGTCGTCTTTCTTGCACTTTCCGCAATGAGCAAGGGCAGCTTCTTCTTTCTTGTCGCCTTTTTTGCACTTCTTGCAGTCACCAGCGATCAAAGCTTCTTCCTTCTTGTCGCCTTTCTTGCACTTCTCGCAGTCGCCAGCGATGAGAGCTTCTTCTTTCTTGTCGCCCTTCTTGCACTTTTCACAGTCGCCCGCGAGAGCGAAGCCTGCAAGGAAGAGGGAAGCGAGGAGTGTGGACAGGATTGATTTCATAGTTTTGATTTGGTTGTAGTCGATTCAACGAGCTGAGCTCAGCAGTAATCTATGAGATAAAAGCCGCTCCGCAACCGGTTTGTCTGAACTTTTTTGAAGAAATTTGCGCGCGAGATTGGTTTTTTGCCAAACCCACTGGTTAGCAATGCTTTTTTTCCGGCGAAAAAGAGAGGGGAAATAACTAAATCTGGTTGTTCCGGCGATCTTGTCTGACAATTCGGCGGTGCGCTTGGATCGGATGGTAGGAAAGTGGGGCCAATGGGGGCGGCGCGAAGTTCGGGAGCGTCTTTCCAGAGGAATGGTGCGAGTCAATGGAGTCGTCTGTCCCGAAGGCGCGTTTCAGGTGGGTCCCTTCGACCGCGTTGAATGTGGAAGTGAGGTTCTGCAGGCCCGGGTGGCGCGTTCTTTGATGTTGCACAAGCCGTTGGGGGTTGTGAGTGCGACCTCTGATCTCGAGCACCGGACGGTGGTCGATCTGATTGGCGAACCTTGGGCAACTGAGCTGCATCTGGCAGGGCGCTTGGACCGTTTCACCTCGGGTCTGTTGATTTTGTCCAATGACAGCAGTTTGACCGAGGCTCTCACTGAACCCGGACGTAAGCTGGGTAAACGCTATCGGGTGACTTGCGATGGTGACGTGACTCCTGAGATAGTCGTGGCCTTTGAAAAGGGCATTTGGTTTGCGAAAGAACAGGTCGCCACCCAGCCCGCCCAAGTTGAACTCTTGTCCGGCCGGCAATGCCTCCTCACCATCTATGAAGGAAAGCATCATCAGGTGAAGAGGATGTTTGCCCGCTTCGACGTGAAAGTCACCGCCCTCCATCGCGAGACTATGGGACCTTTGAGCTTGGACCCAGCCCTGCAACCCGGCGAGTGGCGAATGCTGACGGCGGACGAGCTGCAACTCTGCTCTTTCCATCGGGCGGAAAAAGCCTGAGCTTTCGAGACGATGCGGGTCTTGGGCTTTCTGTGTGCCGTGGGAGTATTCTTCAGTCTGCTGGCCGCTTGGTTCGGCCCCGCTATGCTCAAGGTGTCGATTGAGAGTTCTCTGGAAAATGCTTTGCGCTCGGTTTTGGAGCCGGATCAGTTCGAGTCGGTCGCCGCGCGGGAAGAATTTCAAAAGGTGTCGCTGGAACGCTTCGAGGCTGCGGTCCGGTTTTCCCTTTCGGCTTCGATGTTTGCGGGGATGGCTGCGGCACTGGGTCTCATGGTTCAGTTTTTTGGTTTTCGGGAGAAGGGGACGCGGTTTCGATTCCTGGGAGGATTCTCTTGTCTTTTTGTGAGTGCGTTTCTCGTGGTGAGTTCACTCTTTGCCCCGACCGTGACTGGTGGCTATGCGATTCGTTTTGGTCTTCTGATTGCGCGGAGCGAACCGGATTGGACGCTGGCGGAGCAGAAAGCGAGGGCAGAGAGGATTCAAACCGGAGTGGACACCCAGTTGCGAGCCCTGTTGGGGAGCTTTTCCTTTCATTGTGTTTTTCTCGCTCTTTCCCTTGGTCTGCTCTCTCGCGAAGCCTTTCGTCGCGAGGATTTGAAAGGTGTTCACAGCGCTCTGGCAGAAAAGGATGATTCGTGATTTCGAAGAAGGCTTGCCGGACGTGAACCCGTGCTCGGAGGGAGCCTTTTTATTTTGCAAAGATTAACTAGTTCGGGCATTCTGAGGGCCTCATGGCAGCGCGAAAAACAACTCCCCGGCGGAAGCCCGCAAACAAGTCCGGTCGTCGCAAGCCGACCCGGCAGGTGATGGAGGCTCGCACCAAGAGCATTGCGATTCTCAATCGGGGAGCCTTTGCCCTCCTCATGATTCTCATTTGTGTCGCGGTGGGGGTGACTGTTTTTCCGCAGTGGAAAGAATTGAAGCGTTTGGAAGCTGACCTGGAGGCGACCCGGGCAGCGGAGCAAGATACCCTGGCCCTGGAAGATCAAAAGAATCGCGAGCTGAGCGCTCTCCGGCAGGACTTGGAGTTTCAGGAGCTGCGCGGGCGCGATCTTCTCGACCTGTATCGGCCGGGAGAAACGATCATCCGGATTCGTCGGGACTAAAATCTCGTGCCCGGGACGGCCTCCCGATTACTGGCGGCTCGCGCGACGAAGCAGAAAGACGCCGAGGATGATACAGAGCAGATTGGGCAGCCACATCATTAGCGAGCAAATCGCGGGCTGGTTCTCGAAGTTCTCTGCGGTCAAAAGAAGGACAAAGTAGACCAGCGCCACGATGAGCGCGGTGACCAGACCGGAAACCGTTTCTCTCCGTTGGCTCGAAATACCGAGGGGAATTCCAATGAAGGCAAAGGACAAGCAGGCCAAAGCGAGTGCGTGGCGTTTTTGCAGTTCGGTAAAGAGGCTATTGAATTCCTCTTTGGTCTGGGGTTGCCTGAGCTGGCTGAAGAGCTTGAAATTTGTCCGGTAACTCGGCTTGTCAGGGATGCGGAGAGAGGGAAAGGCCAGTGGCCAGGGCTTTGCTGTTGAGGCGGTGATGAAGTTGCTCCCGGACTTGGAGGCCTTCGGGTTGATCTCCTCGATGAAGGCGTCTTTGAAAGAGAGAATGAAATTGTCGTCGATCTCGTCTCCGTCGGTATCGTCGAGTTCTAGGTCAACCGAGGTGGCGTAGACGTAGGTTTCTGGCTTGGGGTTCCGTTTGTCGTCCGAAAGTTGATAGAGGTGAAAGCCTTGCAGGGTCTTCCCGTCCTTTTGGGTCACAAAGGCCTGGAAGCCCGGCAACTTGGTCTCCGATCGGGTAGCCAAGAGAGAAAGCGGGTCGTTTTTCAGGCTTTCGTCGATCAGCTTTCGCGAGTTGAGCTTGGCCATGGGGGAAAAGACACCTGCGAGAAACCAACAGACGATGCTGAAGAAGAGGCCCAGCGCAAAGATCGGAGCGCTGAGTCGAATCAAGCTCGCCCCCGAGGTGCGAAAGCCGACCAGTTCGTTCTGGGTGGAAAGTCTCCCGATGACCAGCAATACGGTGGCAAGAAAGCCCAGAGGAAGGGCAAACATCAGGGGGTAAGGCAAGCTGTAGAGGAGAAACTTGAGCAGCAACAGCGGGGGAGCCTGATATTTGACCAACAGTTCGCGAATCTCTTGGAAGAGAATCCCCATGATCAAGATGATACAGAGCAGCACCACCGCCATGATGGTTCCGTTGAAGACCTGGCGGCCGAGATAGCGGTCGGAGATGCGCACTGGGAAAGACGTTCCTACTTTGTTTCGCCAATTTCAAACTCCAAAAGCAGCTCTTCTGGCAGCTCATTGCGTTCGATGGGGGTCAGCCAGGCTTCTTTGCGGAACCAGGTCCGCTGTCGCTTGGCGTATTGGCGGGTGGCGATGGTGATCCGTTCGCTGGTTTCTTCCAGGGTTTTCTTTCCCGCCAAGTGAGCCTGAATCTCCGCTACCCCAATCGCTTTGGCCGCAGTAGTGGCGTCGGGGGGAAGGGCGGCAACCTCGTCCAAGGCGTCCCCCGCGAGCATAATTGCTGTCCGTTGGGCGATGCGGTCGGCGAGCTCGTCGCGTGGCCAATCGAGGTAGACTCCCCGCAGGTCGGGCGGGTCGGGCTGTTGCCAATCTTTGCGAAGCTCCGAGACGGGCTGACCCGTCAGCAGGCAGAGCTCGAGTGAGCGGGTGACGTAGCGGCGGTTCTGGCGGTTGATGGTCGCGGCTTCGGCAGGGTCGAGGGTTTCCAGACGGGCGAGTAATTCTTCGAGAGAAAGCAGGTCTAGTTCGGCCCGGATTGTGGGGTCGCCCGGGGGGACCGGGGAGGGGCCATGGGTCAGGAATTTGAGATAGAGGCCCGAGCCGCCTACGATGATGGGCGTTTTCCCCCGCGATTGAATCTCCTCGATGATCGGCAGCGCCATCTTCCGGTAGCGATTGGCGTCGAGAGTCTCGGCCAAGTCGAGGACGGAGTAGAGATGATGGGGGACAGCTTCCTGCTCTTCCAGGGTGGGCGAAGCGGCGAGGGTTTCGAGCCCCTGATAGAGCTGGTAGGCGTCGGCATTGATGATCTCGCCATCGAGAGCCTCGGCCAAGTTGAGGGCGAGACTGCTTTTTCCCGAAGCGGTGGGTCCGCAGATGTAGAGAGGAGAGGCCGCCATGGGCTTTTATAAAACAAGTTCGTTGAATACGAAGCCGAAGGCTCCCGAGAGGAGGATGATGAGGAGCGAGAAAACCACTCCCGCCCAGTAGAAGAGTTGGCGGGGAGTGACTTCGGGAAGTAGGGCCCGAGTGTACAGCTCTGCCAAAGGTCCGAGGAAGTAACAGCAATTGGCCCCGATTCCGAAAAGCAAGGCTCCCGGGAGCAGAAAGACGAGTTGGGTCCAATCCTGATAGCTCCAGAGCAGGAGGTCAATCAGGCCTAGCGGCAAGAGAATGAGGTTGAAGCGCAGTCGCATGCGCTCCCACCCATGGACCAGCTCTCGCAGAGAGTTGGGGTCGGGCTCATTCCTTTGCGCTGGGGCTTGATAAACGTCCATACCGTTTCGATTTTCGTAGAAAGTGAAGACGGCTGGGGCGTGTTTCTCAAGGAGAGTCCGTGTTTACAGGCGCTCCAGAATGGCGTCGGTGATCTCCTTGGTGTTTGCCAAAGTTTCCCCTTCCGACTTGCTGTAGATGTCGCCGGTTCGGAAGCCGTCTTCGATGGTCTTGGCTACAGCCGCGTCGATGGCATCGGCTGCTTCCACTGCGCCGAGGGAATAGCGAAGGAGCATGGAAAGAGAGAGAATCTGGGCAACCGGGTTGGCAATACCTTGGCCAGCGATGTCGGGGGCGGAACCTCCGGAGGGCTCATACATGCCGAAGCTGAGTCCTTTCTCGTCAATCTCGGCGAGAGAGGCGGAAGGGAGCATCCCGAGGGAGCCGGAAATCATTGCCATTTCGTCGGACAAAATATCACCGAACAAGTTGCCGGTCACAATCACGTCGAAGTCCGGGGCGCGGCGAATGAGCTGCATCGCGGCGTTGTCGACATAGAGATGATCGAGGGTGACGTCCGGGTACTGCTTCGCTACTTCTTCGATGACTTCGCGCCAAAGAACGGAGACCGCGAGCACGTTGGCCTTGTCCACGGAGGTCAGGCGTTTGTCGCGACCTTGCGCGGCCTTGAAGGCGACGTGCGCAATGCGCTCAATCTCGGAACGGCGATAGACCATGGTGTCGATGGCGGCTTCCTCGCCTTCGCGCTCTTCGCGTCCTTTGGGAGTTCCAAAGTAGATTCCACCGGTCAGCTCACGCACACAAAGGACGTTGAAGCCTTCGCTGATCAGTTCGTTTTTCACCGGAGAAGCATCGATCAGCTGGGGCAGGCAAACGCCGGGGCGGAGGTTGGCGAAGAGACCGAAATGCTTGCGCAAAGGCAGAAGAGCTCCGCGCTCGGGCTGGATGTCAGGGGGAAGGTTTTCCCATTTTGGTCCACCGACCGAGCCGAACAAAATTGCGTCAGAGGCTTCGCAGGCCGCCAAGGTGTCGGCGGGGAGGGGAGTGCCGCTATCATCAATGGCCGCGCCACCTACTAGATGAGTCGTAGCCGAGACTTCGAGTGAGAATTTTTCTTTAACCGAATCCAGAACGCGAAGAGCCTGATCCATCACTTCGGGACCGATGCCGTCGCCGGGTAGAACTGCAATTGTGTGAGCCATGTGAAGGAGGAGATGCCATGGCGGGCGATTTTTGAAAACAGCGGAATTCCAGAAAATTGCCAGCGTTTTGGGGAAATCTTGGCGGGGATAAACCGCAGAGATGCAAACTCTGGCAAAAGAGCCCTGAATTGATGAGCCCGCCTGCGAGGTGGCTTTGCGCTTCGGTCTGCAGCTACTCCTGCAATTTTTTCCAAACGGGCAAGGTCTCCTCCAGAATCTTGAGAATCCGCTTTCTCTCTGATTTCGAGAGATATCCGAAATCAGGGTGTTCCTCCGGCTCGGTTAAAATCTGGCGCAGCTTCCGCAGAACCTCTTCTTTGAGCAAAGGTTGCAAGTCCCGGAAAGAGTCACTGTAGATCATGTAGCTGCAGCGATATTTGAAGAGTCGTTCGTAGAGTCGCAGGTCCCGGAGGGAGCGCCCGTCCTTGCTGGTCGTCGCACCGGCAGCGAAGGCCTTCTGAAAAGCCTCCGAGCCCTCGGCTCCGTCATCAACGAATTCGAATTCTCCTTCGAAGAGCAGGGCGCGCACAATCTTGTCCCCATAATGTTCCAAGGCGTGGCGGTAGGTTTCGCTCAGGGGGGTGTCGGCCGGTTCGCCGGTGGCCTTGCGGATCGCTTCGTTTTGGAAAAGGAATCGCTGGGTCGCGAGATGGCCACTCAGGATGGCGTTGTGGACTGTGACCTGATGTTCCAAAATCATGAGCGCCACCACATCGCTGCTGCCGCCCCCGAGATAGGGTTTGGTATTAAGGTGTTCCGACAGGTCGACTACCGGTCCGTCCCCAGTAAGAGACTTTCGCCCATCATCGTGGGTGTAGGTCTGGTTGCCCAGATGCCCCGCAGGACCAGCCTTACCCGTCACATACCAACCGCCCCACCGCTCGGTGACGGGGCTGTGGTGGGAGGTGTCGAAAGACCCCCAGTCGAATAAGGGCCGGCCGCCGGAATCAGGGTAAACCGAGCGCACCAGGATGCCGGGCGCGCCGTCGGTGGCAGAGCTGGCGTGGCAGCTCAGGCAACCGCGTTCGCGGCGGAACTCGGGGGCCTTCCCTTTTTCGCGCCGATTGAGATCGATGAGGTGGAAGACGGCTCCCAGCTTTTTATCAAAGGTGATCGTCTCGATATTTCCATTCTGAACCCAACCAATATAAGCGTTGTCGGAGAAGTAAATGGCTCGGGGGGTCCAGGGGGAGATGTGCGAGTTCTGCGCGCTTGTCTTGGAGTAGACGAGAACCTGGGACTCGACGGGAACCTCCAGAATATCGAGGACTTCTTGCAGGATTTCGCGGTCGCTTTCCCCCCTCAGAAGGGACTCGCCGGATTCGATTCGCTTCTGGATTCGGGTTAGGGCGGTATCCGCCTCGGTCTTGGAATACTTCACCGGCGATTCCTCGTAGAAGTCCTGCCCGTGCAAGGGCATGGCGAGAGTGAGGAAGAGGATGGCGAGTCGTGAAGTCATCTTGAAAGATTACGTTGGAAATTACGCCGGATCTTCCGCAAATCTTGCGAAAGACCAAGCATCCCTTTCGCGCCGAAGGAAGGCTAGTCCGTCAAGGAAGAAGCCGTCTGGAATACCAGGCATGAATCAGTCCGGTCTGGAAAAAACGCACAGGTTTCGGGAATCCTGCTTCGGTTAAAAGGAGCTCAACTTCGCCCGACGGGAGAACCGCGACATCGCGCTGATAGGTCTGACGCATTCTATCGAGACCTTCTTGGGAGAATTCGGCTTGGCTCATCAGTTTGAACCAAAGCTCTGTTAGATTCTGCCCTTCGGGGCTGGCTAAATCCCCGGCCAAGTCGGAAGTGACCAGAATCCCATCGGGGAGAAGGTGTTCTGCAATCGCGTGGAAGAATGCAATTCGCTCCTCTCGATTCGGAATGAATTGGGAAACGAGGAAGGAAGTGGCGGCGTCGAATTTTTCCCGGGGCGGGAGGGTGTCGAGGTAGCCTTCGTGGAGGTGGCAGCGTGAAAGGATATTATGCTCGGCGGCTTTCTCGCGGAACGACTTCAGCATGGCGCCCGAGGGCTCTACCGCACAGAATTCCCACTCCGGAAAAGTGTTCGCCAGATGGAGAATCTCCGCGCCAGTTCCCGCGCCCACACAGAGGATACGGGCTTGCACGGGAAGATGGGCGAGCAGGGTGCTGGTGAGGAGGTGCAGGGCTCCGTTGAGCGCCGACAAGCGGTCCCACTGTTGGTCGTAGGACTGCGCTTGTTGGTCAAACAGGGCGGTGATCTCCTCTCGACGCATCCTTATTTGCGGAACTTCGGAAGCTCTTCATCCAGGGCGACAAAGAGTTCCTGCATGGTCTCGAGGGTCTCGTTGCCCATGTTGGAGATTCGGAAGGTCTTGCCTTTGATCTTGCCGTATCCTCCGTTGATCAGGAATCCGTGGTTATTGCGCACGGCCTTGATCCAACCGGAGAGGTCGAGGTCGTCTGGCGTGACGAAGCAGCCTAGACTCTTCGAGCGGAAGCCCTCGGGCGCCAGACTCTCGAAACCATGTCCAGCGGCCCAATCCAGAAGCGCCTGGTTGGTTGCGGCGTGGCGCGCGTAACGGTTTTCCAATCCTTCCGCCAGCATCACATCGACTCGCTCTTTCAAGCCATAGATGTGTGGAATGGCCGGGGTCGATGGGGTGTTGTTCTTTTCGTGATTGGTTTGGAACTCCACGAAGTCGAAATAATAACCGCGATCAGGAGTGGTGGCTGCCCGGGCTTGCGCGCGCTCGCTGGCTACGAAAAGAGAGAGGCCGGGAGGGAGGGCGAGTGCCTTTTGAACTCCGCAGAGAAGGACATCGATTCCCAATTCATCAAACGGGGTCGGCACGGCCGAAAAGGACGAGACCGTGTCGGTGATGAGCAAGACGTCATCGAACTCGCGCACCACGGCGGCGATCTCCGCCAGATTGTTCATGCAGCCGGTGGAGGTCTCGTTGTGCACCAGGGTCACGGTGTCGAATCCTCCTTCGGAAAGCTTGGCGCGGACGTCCGCGGGGTCGATGGGCTGACCCCACTCGACCTGAATTTTTTCAGCCTCTTTGCCGCAGCTTTTGGCCACTCCATACCACTTGTCGGAGAAGGCTCCGCCACAGAGGTTCAGCACCTTCTTCTGGGTGAGGTTGCGGAGGGAGCCTTCCATGATTCCCCAGGCTGAGGAAGTGTTGAGAAAGACGCCGCGGGAAGTTCCTGCGATTTCCTGTAAACCGGGTTGGACCGAGGCATAGAGCTCCTCAAAGTCCGCGCCACGATGACCAATGGTAGGTCCGCACATGGCAGCATAGGTTTCAGGGGCAACGTCAATCGGTCCGGGTGAAAAGAGCTTAGGTTTGGCCATGCGCGGGAAATGTGAAACATCAATGGTTTCTGTCGAGCGTTTTTTGGGGAGAGTTTTGTAGGCAATGAGCTGGAGAGTTCTTCTCTTTCTAGTGGTTTATCTTGCGCGCGCATTCCGTTACCAAGGGACTTCGGCCCTTGGTTTGAGTCGTGGGGAAGAGCGCCTTTCGGGATCGGGAGATACCTTGCTAGCAGCCAGAGATAACTCCATTCACAAAGTTTCCAGTCCGAGGGTTGCAATCTCTTCACAAGTGGTTCATGCCCTTCAGCCGAAAGCCTGATGACCCGCCCCGCACCTGGACAACGTTGGATGAGTCGCTCGGAACCCAAGTTGGGTCTGGGCGTGATTGTGGAAGTAGAGGGGGCCCAAGTGGTCGTCCTTTTTCCTGCTGCTGAAGAAACCCGCCGCTACGCGCTGCAGACCGCTCCCTTGGTGCGGGTGTTGTTCAAGGAGGGAGATATCGTGGAGGACCAATTCGCGGGTGAGTTCACCGTGGCAAAAGTCGAACATGGGGAGTCGGGTATCGTGAAGTATCACTGCACTGACGAGACCATTCTCGAGGAAGTGGACCTCCTTGATACCCTCAGCTTTTCTTCTCCCGACGACAGACTTCTGGCGGGAATTTGTGACGACTTCCGCATCTTTGACTTCAGGCAAAGAGCTCTGCGCTGGAACACGAAGGTGCGTCAATCGCCTGCGCGTGGATTTTCTGGTGCTCGCATTGATCTCATTCCTCATCAGTTCGCCATCGTCGCGGAGGCGGCCTCGCGCCTCTATCCGCGCCTTCTGCTTGCTGATGAAGTTGGTTTGGGAAAGACAATTGAAGCCTGTTTGATTCTTCATCATCTGCATCTAACAGGTCGCGCCAATCGCATTCTGATTCTCGTGCCCGAGGCGCTCGTTCACCAGTGGTTTGTGGAGTTGTATAAGCGCTTCAATTTGCTCTTTGCTCTCTTCGACGAAGGGCGGGCAGCGTCCATCGAGGCCAGTGATCCGGAGGCCAATCCTTTTCTTGATAGTCAGCTCATTCTCGCCTCCACGGATTTTCTAGCAGAATCTAACAAGCGTTCCGAGCAGGCGCGTCAGGCCGGCTTCGACCTCTTGATTGTGGACGAGGCCCACCACTTGGAATGGAGTCCCGAGGTCTCGAGCCCATCCTACGAAATGGTGGAAGCCCTTGCCGGGGTGGTGCCCAGCCTGCTCCTGCTCACTGCGACTCCCCAGCAGTTGGGGCCGGAAGGTCACTTCGCTCGCCTTCGTCTCCTCGATCCCGATCGCTATACCAATCTGAAAGACTTTGCCGAAGAGGCGAAGTCCTATGAGCCCTTGGCCGAAGTGGTCGAGACCTTGAATGAAGGAGAGATGCCGACGAAGAAGGCGCTCGCTCCCTTCGTGAAGGATTCGCCCCGCGCAAGCGAGCACTTGGCCGCTCTTTCCGCAGGGGATGAAGATGCGCGTGCGGCGCTGATCTCGGAGCTCGTTGATTCCTTTGGCACCGGCCGCGTGCTGTTCCGCAACACGAGGGACCGCCTCACTGGTTTTCCGGTCCGCCGGTTGCAGCTCTATCCCTTGGGGGAAGGGGAGAAGGCTTCGGCCTGGCTGGCCAATCTTTTGAAGGAATTGGGGGAAGATAAGGTTCTTCTCATCACCCATACCACCGATGCCGCGATTCGGATTCAGGAAAACCTGTTGGAGCTCGTCAATGTCGAGACCGCTCTCTTTCACGAGGAGCTCAGCATCATGGAGCGCGATCGCAACGCGGCTTGGTTCGCCGATCCGGATGGGGCCCGCATTTTGATTTGTTCCGAGATCGGGAGCGAGGGACGCAACTTCCAATTTGCGCACCATCTGGTTCTCTTTGACCTCCCGCAGAATCCCGAAGTGCTGGAGCAGCGGATTGGACGACTCGACCGCATTGGCCAGACCGAGGATATTTTGATTCATGTGCCGTATGTCCAGGACACCAGCTATGAGCTGTTGACCCGTTGGTTGGCGGAGGGTTTGGCTGCATTTGAAAAACCTTTGAAAGGCTCGGCCACGTTGACTGCCGAGCTTCTGCCCGAGTTGATGGAATTCGTGCAGGATCCCCGGCCGAAAGAGTTCGAGGCATTTCTCAAAAAGACCCAAGCCCGTCGCGATGAGGTCGCGGACGAACTCGCAAGTGGTCACGACCGTTTGCTCGCTCTGGGCGCGCCTCCGACCGAGAGGGCCGAAGCTTTGCTCGAGGCGGTGGATGATGCCGACGGGGACCGGCAGTTCGAGAGTTTCTCGCTCAGACTCTTTGACCAATTGGGCCTCGATGTCGACGATCTCGCCGAGCGCAACTATCACCTCAAGCGCGGTCAGCGCCTCAGTGAAACCTTTGCCGATTTGCCTGAAGACGGTTTGGCCGTAACTTTTGAGCGTTCGGAAGCTCTCTTTCGTGAAGACCTGACCTTCCTCACGGCCGATCATCCGACCTTCCGGACCGCATTGGATCAGTTTCTGGCTGACGATACCGGCAACTCCAGCTTCGCGCATTGGAAGACAGGAAAGGGAAAAGGTATCTACCTGCAATGTGGATACATCCTGGAAAGCCTGGCACCGGAGCGCTTGCACATCGACCGATTCCTCGCGCCCACCGTCATCCCCATCACCGTTGACCATCGGGAAGCGGACCGAAGTGGCGAAGACCTCTTTCGAGAGATTCCTCTTCGTCCGGCTGATCCGCACCGCATTGTTAGTCAGGAGAGCTTTCGGAAAAACATTTTTCCTGCCTTGTTAAAGAAGGCGAATCAACTCGCCGAAGCGAAAAGCAAGAAGCCACAGGAGGAGGCCTTGGAAAGGGCGAACCAGTCATTTGATGATGCTCTGGCCCGTCTCGAAGACCTTGCAACCCGGAATTCGCAGGTTACCCCCGAGGAGATTGCCGCGCTTCAGGAGGTGAAGTCCGAAGTGCTGCAAGCCTTGCAGCACTCGCGACTCCGTTTGGACTGCGTTCGCCTCGTTTGGCAGAGCTAGTTGCTGGGTGGGCAGTGAACCCGGTATTTTTCCCTCTGGTAGGAGAAGGTTTCTCTGCTCTTAGGAGACTTCGAGGTGAGGTCGGCTCATTGGGCCGTTATCGCCAAAAAGTCCTCCTTGCGCACTTCCCATTCCGCGAGGGAGAGAGGAATCAAGGTCAGGCCCGCGCGCTTGAGCATCAGGGTCTTTTCGACTGAGACTGCCTGCCCGCGGCTACCTGCGGTCCCGATCAGGTCGATGGCGATGAGGTCGTCCTTTCGTTTGAAGATCAGATCCGTGGGCATGCCGGCGACTTTGGTTGCACTCGCAATCAACGTCCATCCCAATTGTGCGAGCTGCGGCAGGAGGTCGTCAGGTAAAGCGATTTTCTCGCTTTGAATGCTCTGCATTGTTCGCTTGGGCTCGGAAGCGTGGAGAAGATAGGCTGCGAGGAGGGAGTCCTGGGGAAGTTCGCCGGGGGAGATCGAGGTGAATAATTGAATCTCATGGCGTGCCCGCGTGATGGAGACGTTGAAGACATCCGGACGTTCCAAAAACCGTCGGGCTGCTGCGGGACTGCTCGGGTCAATCGCCATTGAGAGGAGCATGGTGTCTCTTTCTGCTCCTTGGAAAGAGTGTGCGGTTCCGGCAATCAGCTGGTGATCGCGCAAGAGGCGTTGTTGCTCGCTGGGCGTGAATTCCTTTTGCAAACGCTCTTGGAAGGAGTCGACCTGAGCGCGGAAGGGGGAAAGGAATCCGAGAGATGGAGTGCTGGCAGGCATTGTCAGAACCTTCCGCAACTCCAGGAAGACTGCCGAGATTTCCTGCTCGTTGATTCCGTCTTTCTCTCTCTTTCCCGAGACCTGGTGGGTCACGATGGCCGGCTGGGGAGCATCTTGTCCCAAGGTCTCAACCTCTCTCATGCAATGGAGATTGCCGTGATAGAAGTGTTCGTTGGAAAAGGCAATCAATGGAGGTAAAGAGCGAAAATGCTCATCCAAGAAAGTGCGGGACGTGGTGCCGGCGGTGATGGCAAGCGCTCGATCGAGGAAAGAAACCTTGCGGAAGTCGTAGTGTTCGCGTTCCTCGGGAGAGAGCTGGTGTTTTGCCGCCAGACTGTCGAGTCGGTCTTTGGAAAGAAAAGAAAGATGGCGGAGTTGTTGGGGATCGCCGGTAATGAAGGCGCGGCTTCCTCGGTAGAGAATGGGAAGGGTCGAGGCGAGGTCGCATTGCGTGGCTTCATCGATGATGACGGTGTCAAAGACTGCGGGCTTGAGCGGGAGGACGCGATGGATGTCGTCCGTGGTTGTGATCCAGATTGGGAGGTAGCGAACCAGGGCCTTGAGGTCCAAGGCGAGGAGTTCCTTCTCTTGTGAGGCGGGAATCCGTCTGCCCAGGGCTTCGCGGTAGCGTTTGAGGGTGTCTCGCGAGTGCAGATTCTTCAGGTGCTTGTGCAGGTGCTCCTGGTGGGTTTGCTCGTTGTAGGCCTCCAGTAGTCTCAGTCGATCGGCATGGGTCTTGGTGATCTCAGCCACGAGATCCGCGAGCAGGGGAGCTCTCTTTACCCGAAGACTGTGCTTCCAGTGATTCAGTTTCCGCCATAGCCCACGAGGCTCCGATGCGAATAGAGAAGAGGTCCGCAGATCGGCGCTTAACTTCCGGGCGAGGTTTTTTCGGAGGAGTGAAAGGCTGCGATCAGTGTTGGAGAGGTTGACTCGGGGCAGGCCGGAGGGTGCTTCGTTGACTGGATTGGTCCCCAGAAGTTGTTTCAGAAGGCTTTTGAGATTCTTGAGGTGACCTTTGCGACCGGCGCGAATGACCAGTTGGCTTTCGGTGACCATCTCCGCGATTTTTTCCTCCACGACCGCTGCCGCTTCGTCGGAACGGCAGGCGATGAGGACTGAATTGCCTCGTGCGATTTGGTCTATGGCGGTGGCTGCAATCGTGAATGATTTTCCAGTCCCGGGTGGACCATGGCAGACGGTGAGAGGTTGAGTGTCTGCTGATTTTAAAAGTCGGCTTTGCGCTGGGCTCAGCAAGGCGGGGGCGAAGTCGTGGGCCGGTCTAGTCTTTGCCTCAATCTTTTCGGGAATAGAGCGTCCCAATAGCGCGCCCAAGGCCGGGGGATAGGAGTCGGCTGAGCACGAAAGGAGTTCGTCCAGCTCATGTAAAAGACCAGCCACATTTTTGGACTTCTCGGTGAGAAGGAGAGCGGAGGCTGGGAGCAAAACAGGATTTTTCTTTCCGGTCTGTTTTTGAATCTCCGAGGACTTGAGGAGGTTTGGATATTGCTCGAAAAGAGAGACGTCGAGTGCTTCCAGATGGGTCGAAAGGTCTTTGGCAATCAGCCCCGGGGTGGCGAGGTTGAGCTCGCCGGTCGGAATCAAGTCGAGAAGCTCATTCTCAAAGGTTGCGGGGAGGTCGAACAGGTGGTGAAGGGCGGGGTTGAGTGCCACCCGGCTATGGTCGATCTTCAACTCGGGAGCTTTGCCTTCGGCCCGCACCTCCACGGGATAGAGGAGAACCGGGGTATGCAGCGCCTTCCCGTTGGAATCACGCGAGGCGACGACCATGGAAACGTAGAAGAGGTCGGTGTCGCGCTGCAAAAGGCTGGCCGTGGTGGCGAGCACTTCCAGTTCGGTGGGAGGCAAGTCAATGGAGCCAAACTCGCTGTAGAGCGCTTTTTCCTCGCCCTTGATGATCACGCGTTTGCGAATCTTGCTCGCGAAGATGGAAGGGATTCCCGAACGGGATCGTTCCTCCGCGAGGCAGTCCCGGAGGTAGGCGAGGAGAGCTTTGGGGTCGCGCGCGTTGATGGCGCTGGTTCTAACGTCTGAAGTGGTGCCAGGGAATTACTTTTCCCTCCTACTTGCGCCACTTTTCCAAGACAATTGGTGCATCGTTGGTGAGCTTGGGGCCGGTGGTGGAACGTCCCCGGGCGATCAGGCGCTCCAGCTCCTTGCGAAGGGCTGCCACGATTTCGGGATTTTCGCTGGCGAGGTTGGTGGTTTCCTCTTTGTCCTTTGCCATGTCGTAAAGTTGCTCGGTGGGGAGACCTTGCTTGAGCGCGGACCTGACCTTGGGGGTGCTCCAGCCGCCCGAACCCGGGCAGAGAATGAGCTTCCAGCGTTCATCGCGAATCGAAAAATGCCCTTCCACGGAATGATGAACGACCTCCTCGCGGGAATTTTCACTCGCTTTGCCCATGAGTTGGGGGAGGAAGCTGAAGCTGTCTTCCGCGACATTTTCCGCGACGGGTTTTTCCAAAAGATCGGCCACGGTCGCAAAGCAATCGGTGAGGCAAATGAGGTCCGGGCACTGGCTCTTCTGTGGAACTCTGCCCGGCCACGAGACCAAGAAGGGCACACGATGGCCGCCGTCCCAAATGTCGGCCTTGGAACCGCGGAAAGGACCGCTGGGGTGGTGACCCTTCTCCAGCAATTGAGGTAGCTTGGAGGTGGGCGCGGAAGTGCCGTTGTCGGAGGTGACAATCACGAGTGTATTCTCCAGTAGTCCTGTTGTGCGCAAGGCTTCCATCACCTGGCCATGGCTGTCGTCGGTCTGCATCACGAAGTCGGCATGGGGATTGAGGCCGCTTTTGCCCTGCCATTCGGGGCTGGGTACCACGGGGCTGTGAGGGGAATTCCAAGGCAGGTAGAGAAAGAAAGGGGCATCCTCTTTCTTTCTACTAGAAATATAGTGGACTGCTTCTTGGGTGAGGCGAGGGAGCATTTCAACGGGCGGGAGGTGTTCGGTGACGGTCTGGTCTTCGATCCAAATGTCCATCTGTCGCGCGTGGTGGAAGCCGCGAAAGAGGTCGAAGCCACCACGCTCGATGGGGCCTTGGCTCACCTTGGAGCCTACTGGCACTTGCTTGTCCTTGTGCTTGCCATCATAGAGGGTTCCCAAGTGCCACTTGCCGATGATGGCCGTGTCGTAGCCTTGCTTCTTGAGGTAATGGCCGATGGTCACTCTATCCTCTGCGATGAGAGACTTGCCGCCGGTGAGGACCCCTCTCTGCAGAGTCGTTCGCCAAGAGTAGCGACCTGTGAGGAGTCCGTAGCGAGTCGGCGTGCAGACCGAAGAGCCGCTGTGGGCATCGGTAAAGGTCATTCCGCTGGCCGCGATGGTATCCAGATGTGGGGTCGGGATCTTGCCACGGTCGGGGTTGAGATGCTGGTGCTCGCCGTAGCCCAGATCGTCGCTGAGCATGATAACGATGTTGGGGCGCTCGGCTTGTAGGCCAACGAGGGAGAGCAGGGTGAGAAAGAGGAAACGCATCGCGGGGGTGTTACGCTAGATATACGGTCGGATCTTCCAATTGAGCGATGGCAAACGCTTCTTTTCGCTCCACGCAGGTTCCGCACTTGCCGCAATGGATATCTCCGCCCTTGTAGCAGGACCAGGTGTGGGTGAAGTCGACCTCGAGTTCCGCACCGCGGCTGGCGATGTCTTCCTTGCGCAAGGCAACGAAAGGGCGCAGCACCGAGACGTCGGCGTAAGTCCCTGCCGCGATGGCTTGAGCCATGGGCGCGAGAAAGTCTTCCCGGCAATCGGGATAGATGGCGTGGTCGCCGGAGTGGGCCGCAATGACCAGGCCTTCTGCCTCCACGCTTTCGGCAAAGCCGGCCGCGACAGCGAGAAGTATCCCGTTGCGAAAGGGGACCACAGTGCTTTTCATGTTCTCTTCCTCGTAATGGCCCTCTGGGATCTCGCCGCCAGATTGGAGGAGGTCGCTTTGGAACAGCTGGTTCATGAATGTGAGGTTCGCGGTTTGAAAGGGGACTCCGGCTTTCTCTGCTTGCCAGCGAGCCATGGGCAATTCTTTGGCATTGTGCTTGGAGGCATAATCAACGCCCAAACAGGCCACCACCTCATGGCCTTCCGCGAGGGTATGCCAGAGGGCGACTGTGGAGTCCATGCCACCGGAAAGGAGGATAACCGTCTTCATTGCGCTAATTTGAGAGTTGCAGTCGGAATTGCAAGAGCAGGGCGCGCGAGTCGGTTCGTTCGCGTGCTAGATGAGGAGTTCGCGAGTCATTCAGCCCTCTGGATGTTGTCTCTAGTGTCAATTGCATTTCGATAAGCAGATATTTGGCAAATTTCGGCAATTTTGGCCGTAAAGAGACATCAGACTGATGAATTCATTTTCCCTGCCCTTGATCCTACTGCTCAGCCTTTCTTTAGGCAGGGCGGTTGCTGCGGATGGCCAACTCCGTTTCAATGAGGACGTCCGCCCGCTTTTGTCCAAAAAGTGCATTGCCTGTCACGGGCCTGACGCGGACAAGGGACGCAAAGGGGACCTGCGTCTCGATATTCCGGATGGAGATCAGGGGGCCTACCGTGTGCTGGATGGGGTGCAGGCAATTAAGCCGGGGGATTTGGCAAATAGTGAGGTTTGGCAGCGAATCATTGCCGACGACCCCGACGACATCATGCCGCCGCCGGAAAAGAAGTCCCACATCAAGCCTCTGACTTCAGAGGAAAAGGATGTTCTCAAAAGATGGATTGAGCAGGGGGCGGAGTATGAGGACTTTTGGGCTTTCGTGCCACCCCGCCAGCATGAGCTGCCCGAGGTTTCCCTCTCGGATTGGAGTGGGGATCCGATTGACCGCTTCGCCTTGGCCAAAATGGAGGAAAAGGGCTTGAGTCCCAGCGAAAGGGCCGACCGCCGCTCCCTGATTCGTCGGGTAAGCTTGGATTTGACCGGACTTCCTCCCACGCTGGATGAGGTCGACGCTTTCCTCCACGATGAGTCTGCGGATGCTTACGAAAAGCTCGTGGATCGATTGTTGGGGCAAGCGAGCTACGGAGAGCACATGGCGAAGTATTGGTTGGACTTGGTTCGATTTGCCGACACCAACGGAGCCCATCACGACCACTTTCGCGATCTCACTCCTTATCGTGATTGGGTCATACGTTCGTTCAATGAGAACCTGAGCTATGATGAGTTTGTGAAGTATCAGGTGGCCGGTGACCTGTATGAGAACCCGACAACCGATCAGCTGATCGCCTCGGGATTCAATCGCTTGCACATCATCATCGATGTCGGAACCGCTCTTCCGGAGGAGAGCTTCACTAAAAACGTCATCGACCGTGTGTCGGCGGTGGGAACCGCCTTCATGGGATTGACGCTGCAGTGCGCGGTATGCCACGACCACAAATATGATCCGATTTCGCAGAAGGATTTCTTCTCGATGTATGCCTTCTTCAATAACTTTGACGGTGAGCCCGAAACAGGAAGAAGAGGCACGCCGGACTTTAAGAAAGGTTTGCAACCTCCCTATATCTTGGTCGGCACTCCCGAGCAGAAAGCGCGTTTGGCGGAGTTGGAATTGAGCATCTCCGCGAGCAGTGGCGAAGTTCGTTCTTCGTTGGAGGCCGAACGTCAGGCGCTGCAGAATTCCATGCGGGGGGCGATGGTGATGAAAGAACGGGAAGACCCCCGGCCATCACATGTCCTGATTCGGGGAGCTTATGATAATCCTGGAGAAATCGTACCTCGCGATACCCCGTCCTTTCTTCCTCCTTTGAAAAAAGATGACCACGTTGATCGCATGGACCTCGCCGAGTGGTTGGTCGATCCCGTCAATCCTCTCTCTGCACGGGTGGCAGTGAATCGCTTTTGGCAGCAGTTCTTTGGCGTTGGAATCGTGAAGACTTCCGAGGACTTTGGTGCGCAAGGGGAATGGCCGAGTCATCCCGAACTCCTGGACCACCTCGCTCTTGAGTTTGTCGAGTCAGGCTGGGATATCAAATCTCTGGTGCGAAGCATCGTCTTGAGCGAGACCTATCAGCAAAGGTCCGAGGCTCCGCGAGAAGCTTTTGTCAGTGATCCGGAGAACCGCATGCTGGCGAGGGGTTCTCGTTTCCGGCTCGATTCCGAGGTGATTCGCGACCAGGTTCTCGCAGTGAGCGGGCTCTTGAATCCCGCGATGTATGGGCACAGTGTCAAGTTTCCCCAGCCCGAGGGACTCTGGAAAATCGTCACGATGCCTTCCTCCTTTCCGCGCAATTTTGAGCCAGCCAAAGAAGATGAGGTCTACCGTCGCAGTGTCTACTCCTTCTGGAAGCGGGGACTGCCACCACCGCAGATGACGATTTTCGATGCTCCCAATCGGGATGCCTGCATTGCCCGACGCGAGCGAACCAATACACCCTTGCAGGCTCTCGTGATGATGAATGAGACCGAGTACTTTGCGGCAGCCAAGCATCTGGCTCGCGGAGTGATGGAGAAAGAGAACATGGCGGAGGACTTAAAGGTGTCTTTGCTCTACGAAACCATGACCTCCCGTCCACCGAGTGATACCGAGAAGGAGCGGTTGCTGTCTGCCTTGGCAAAATTCAGGGCACTCTATCAAGACGATCCGGGCTCTGCGGCAGCGATGTTTCCCAATACGCCTGCGGCGGGGGAGTCCGCAGCCTGGACGATGTTGGTTCACTCCCTGATGAATCTCGATACTTTCAAAAACCGCGAATAAGACCTGCCATGAATCCTTATCAAGAACACAACGACCATCTCAATCGCCGCCAATTTCTCAATACTACTGGGATGGGTTTGGGAGCTGCTGCGCTCGGGTCTTTGCTGTCTCAAGTGGAGGCTGCGGGTGGGAAGCATATCGCTGGCCCGCACAATGAGCCCAAGGCCAAGCGGGTCATTTTCCTGTTCATGGCGGGAGCTCCCAGTCAGCTGGATCTCTTCGATTACAAGCCTGACCTCGCGGCGCGGTTCAAGGAGCCTTTGCCTCCCAGCGTGACTCAGGGCCAGAGGGTGACGGCAATGACCAAGGGCAAAGAGCAGTTGGTTGCTCCTTCCAAATACAAGTTCAGTCGCCATGGCGAAAATGGCATCTGGCTCAGTGAACTTCTTCCGCATACGGGCTCGGTGATCGACGACATCTGTTTGATCAAATCCACCAATACCGATGCTATCAACCACGACCCGGGCAAGACTCTGTTTTGCACTGGAACCGAGATTCCTGGGAAAGCCAGTATGGGGGCCTGGCTGAGTTATGGCTTGGGGCGCTTGAATGAGAATCTCCCGGATTTTGTCGTGTTGAACTCGGCGTTCTGGACGGGAGGAACCTCCAACGTGCAGGCTCTCTACAGTCGTTTGTGGGGCTCTGGCTTTTTGCCTTCCAAGCATCAGGGCGTCGCCTTCCAACCTGCGGGCGACCCGGTTCTCTTTCTTTCCAATCCGGATGGCGTGACCCGCAAGGTCCGGCATCAGATGCTCGATTTCGTTACTGAGATGAACCAAGAGCACCTCGGCGCCATCGGGGATCCGGAGATCCAGACGACCATCGCTCAGCAGGAGATGGCCTTTCGCATGCAAATGTCCGTGCCGGAGTTGACTGACCTATCAGACGAACCCCAAAGCGTCCTCGACCTCTATGGCCCTGAGGTCCACAAGAGCGGATCCTTCGCCCGCAACTGTCTCCTTGCGCGACGAATGGCGGAGCGAGATGTGCGTTGCATCCAGCTCTTTCACCGGGGATGGGATCATCACGTGAAGCTGCCGCAGCAGCTGGAGGGGCAGTGCTACGATGTCGACCAAGCCTGTGCCGGTCTTCTCAAGGACTTGAAGCAGCGGGGTCTTTTGGAAGATACTCTCGTTGTTTTCGGAGGGGAATTCGGGCGCACGACCTACTGTCAAGGGACCCTGACCCACGATGACTACGGGCGCGATCATCATCCCCGTTGTTTCTCCACTTGGATGGCCGGCGCGGGGGTGAAGGGCGGAATCACCCATGGCGAGACCGATGACTATTGCTACAACGTCGTGAAGGATGGGGTTCACGTGCGCGACTTCAATGCCACCATTCTCAATCAACTGGGGCTCGACCACAACAAGCTGACCTTCCCCTTCCTTGGACTCGACCAGAAACTCACAGGGGTTAATCCAGCACGGGTGGTGAAGGAGATTCTCGCATAGGGGCATCCTTGGCGACTTCATCACTTCTCCGAGAGGAACGTTTCCAAGCGAAGAAATCCGGGTTCGCCATCCAAGGGAATGAAGCGAAGGGGAAGTTCGAGCAGATATGCTTTTCTTTTGGAGGGACAGGGGACGCCTCCTCTCCTACTCTCGGTGACGTGAGTAGAGACGAGATATTTGTGGAAGACGGCGTGCGAAAGCCCTTTGAGTTTTCCCAGAAAGTGGTGGGCGTGTTCGAGGACATGATTCGCCGCTCAGTGCCCGGATACGGTCTGACGCTCACCGCGATTGAGGCTGTTGCGGGACGCGATGTTCCGGCGGGAACACGGATCTACGATTTGGGTTCGTCTCTTGGGGCTGGGGTGGAAGCTGCTTGGCAGGGGGCCAGGGACAAGAATGTGGAGATCCATGGTATCGACAATTCAGCGCCCATGGTCGCGCGGGCGAGCGAGCTTCTCGACCTCCCGGGAGTGTCTTTTCATGAAGGTGACGCGGTGACTTGGCCGATGGAGAATGCGGGGCTGATCATTCTCAACTTCACGCTTCAATTCGTGCCTCTCGCGGAACGCTTTGCTTTGTTAGAGCGCTGCCACCGCGCCCTCGTTCCCGGTGGGGTGCTCTTTCTTTCTGAGAAATTCATCAGCCCTGACCCAGCTGACGAGGACTGGTTGCGCGAGATCCATTGGCAGTTCAAACGCCAGCAGGGTTATTCCGAACTTGAGATTGCCCGCAAGCGGGACTCTTTGGAGAAAGTCCTGATCCCTGAGACTCCAGCCGATCATCAGTCCAGACTCGAACAAGTTAACTTTACCCAAGTGACACAGCTTTTGCAGTGTCTCAATTTTGCAAGTTGGGTGGCGAAAAAGTAGGCCGGGGAGGGGACGAGGCTGAAGCACGTTTGGTAGCGACATGCAAAAAAGGCTGAATCAGAACGATTCAGCCTTTGGTCAAAACGAGAGCGAAGCTGTCTTTAGCGTTTCCGTCGAAAAAGCACTGCGAGTGAGAGCAGACCCAAGAGGCTGGTGGAGGGCTCAGGGACGACGCCGCCGGAGAGTGAGCTCAGTCCGGTGGAATCTTGAAAAGATGCGGTGAGGGTATTGCGGGCATCAGCGATGGAGTCAGGTCCGTAGACTGCTGAGCGTCCGCTGGCCCAGAGGTAGACGGTCTCGCCGGGCTCCATGGTCCAGCTCAAGGAACCAGAGAGAACGTCGTCGTCGTTCAGTCCGTTCTGTTCCAAGCGCAAGGTGTCGAGTTGGTTGAAACCGAATTCAAGATAGGAACTTTCGGAAGAAGAGAAAAAGAAGCCGTCATCCGGGCCGGCGGTTCTTGTCGCGATGGGAGGGAAGAATTCGCCGGAAGGGGACCAGATGCTGAGGGTGGCAAAGTTCCCTGCGAAGTCGTTGTCGATGTTCGAGACTAGTCCGGTGAGGGAAGCATCAAGAGTGAAGGTCTTGGGCGCTGAACCATTGAAGGTGTAGCCCTCAATGGCGACCGAGGAACCGAAGGCCGCCCAGTTGCCGCTGTTTGTGCTCGCGTAGGTCCGGATGAGAGGAACAGACAAGCCGTTGCTGGCGTCCAAGACGCTGAAGCCGGAGCTGGACCCGCGGGACTCGGTCAAGGAGGTGGCGCTGGAGAGTGAACCTGCTCCGCCATCGCTGGGAGCAAAGTTGAAATTGGTTGAGGTAGAGGTGAAGCGGCGGTCGGCCACGCTGGCAAAGGACTCCGAACCCCAAGAGGGCTCAATGGAAAGCTGGGCCCCGGCAAAGTTCGAAAGCGAGAGGCTCAGGCTCAGGAGGGTGAGGGTTGATTTCATAATTTGGGTTGGATCTTAGGGGTATGTTCATGAGAGGGAACAACTCTCCACACCCCTCAGTTTTTGAAAGTTAGAGGTGGTGGGAGCAAGGTTTTTAAGGTTCGGATGGGTGGTCTATTGGCCGCGATTGGTAGTCAAAGGTGACTAACTATTTGAGCCGGATTTGTGCTGCAAAACTTGTCGATCTGTTCCAAAGACGGGTGTGGAGAGAGCGCGAAAGGAAGAACTGGAGGCCCGCTGGAAAGCCTGTTGTGACCCGCTTCCGGGGGGAATCCCTTATGTCAATCGCCGCCCCTGCCGGATCAAGGCCAAGGAAGGAGGGCGACGTTTTATCGAGATTCTCGCCGAGCGCTTTCCGGGTAAGCTCAGCGAAGAAGAGTGGCTGCAGGTGTTCCGCGACGAGTTGATCGTGCGGAAAGCGACCGGGGAGCCGGTCACGGATCCCCATCTCCTGGTTACTACCGGACATCAGTATGAGAGGCTTTTACCCGACTGGGTCGAGCCGGAGGTGGGGACGGATTTGAAAGTGATTCACGAGGATGAGGTTCTTCTCATCATCGACAAGCCGGCTCCGATCCCGATGCATGAAGGGGGACGCTTTTGCAAGAACACCCTGATGTGGCTGATGAACCAAGCTTGGCCCGAACTCGATGTGCGGTATGCCCATCGCCTGGATGCGGAAACCAGTGGCGCCCTGGTTTGTGTGAAGGGGAGGGACTATCGAAGTGCGGTTCAGCTCTCCTTCGAACAAGGTGATGTCTTTAAAAGTTATCTGGCTCGAATTCAAGGTTGGCCAGACTGGGAAAAGCTTCTCATCGAAAATGATGTTCCTGCCGAAGGACGGGTGTGGGGAAAGCCGTTGCAAGCGGCTACCGAGGTCAAGCTTCTGGAGCGCTGTCCGGATGGAACGGCGCTGGTGGAGGCTCGCCCTCTGACTGGGCGAACCCACCAGATAAGGGTTCACCTTTGGCAAGAGGGTTTTCCGATTGTTGGAGATCGACTGTACCTCCCCGGCAGGAAGCTGGGGGTAGCGGAAATTGCTGGAATGGGGGCCGAGCCCTTGGCGTTACGCTCGTGGAAAATCGCATTTCCCCATCCCGTCACTGGCAAGCAAGTCGGCTTCGAAGCCGAAGGCGGCCTTTGACGTGGGCCTGCTACAGAAATATCCTTGCTCCCCTGGATTGAGGCCGCAACTGTGACCTCGTATGGACAGGTTGGGTGATATCAATGAACTTCTGGAGAGCTTGGAGCGCAAGCATCAGGTCACGATTCTTTATGCCTGCGAATCAGGGAGCCGGGCCTGGGGCTTTGCTTCGCCTGATAGTGACTACGATATTCGCTTTCTCTATGCCCGCCGAGAGCCGGAGTATCTCCGTGTTTTTCCGGGGGGCGACACGATTGAGGTCGCGATTGAAGATGACCTCGATCCCGGAGGCTGGGATATCAAGAAGGCCGCGGGTCTGCTCGCCAAGTCGAACGGGGCGCTCGTGGAGTGGCTTCATTCACCCATCGTCTATCGTGCCGAGAAGGGCTTTCTCGAACTCTGGCAAAAGGCTGCGCGAGACGCATTTTCTCCCCACGCGAATGCGTCTCATTATCGTGGCTTGGCGGTGCAGATTTGGAAAGGAAAGTGCCAGGGCGATCAATTGCGGGCGAAAGACTATCTCTATGTTTTGCGCGCGCTCTTCTCCGCAGAGTGGGTGCTGGAAAATCAGAGCCCGGCTCCCGTGAACTTCAATGACCTTCGCGGTGAACGTATGGCAGAGGCTTTCGAAGAGTTGCTCGAGTGGAAATCACGCAGCGGAGAAAGTGAGTTGATGCCCCGAAGCGCGCTTATCGATAAAGTGATTGAAACGACTTTTGCGAAGCTGGAATCGCTTTTCGAAACGGTTGGTCGTCGCCCCTTGCTTTCTCAGGTCTGTGAACGGCTTTTCCGAAAAACGCTCGCTTTGTCCAATGAGAGTCCAGCGGCTTTCCGATCGATTGGGGGAGTGCGAGCCAGTCGGGGACTTCTCTTCGATGCGGTGGCGGGCAGTCGGGCCTATGGGACGAACCACGCGCGATCAGATGAGGACCGGCGCGGCATTTTCGTGGCGCCCAACGAGATCATGCTTGGCTTCGAACCTGTCACGCAGGTTAGCGACGAGAAAAGTGATGAGGTCTATTACGAGTTGCGTCGCTTTGGCGAGTTGCTGCTGAAGAATAATCCCAATGCCCTCGAGTTGCTGGCGATGCCTGAGGATTGCATACGGTTCCAAGCTCCCGCGTTCTCTCTCCTGACGCCATCTCTATTTCTCTCCAAGCTCTGTGGGCAGACCTATGCCAATTATGCAATGGGGCAGATTCGAAAAGCGCGGGGACTCAATAAAAAGATCGTCAATCCCCAGCCGGAGAAGCGGAAGAGTCTCTTGGACTTTTGCTATGTTTTAGAAGGGCAAGGCAGCGTTGCTCTGACGGACTGGTTGCACGAACGGGGCTTGCTGGAGTCCCGTTGTGGTTTGGTCGGGGTGGAGCATGCTCCGGGGACCTACGCTCTCTTCTACGATGAATCTAGTAGTTTTGGGTATCGGGGTATTGTTTCGAAGAAGGATGACTCGGCTTTGCTCTGCAGTTCGGTTCCCCGCGAGGCCCGGCCCATCGCTTGGGTCTCGTGCAATAGCGATGCCTACAAAGCCCACTGCAAAAGTCATCGCGAATATTGGCAATGGGTGGAGCTGCGCAATGAGGAGCGCTATCAGACCAACACGGAGCACGGGCGGGGCTATGACTCCAAGAATCTCATGCACACCCTGCGCCTCCTCGATATGGCCGAGGAAATTGCGACGGAAGGATTGCTACGAGTGAGGCGTCCGAACCGAGAGTGGTTGATGAGGGTGAGAGCGGGAGAATTTGGCTATGAGGAGTTGGTGGCCAGAGCGGAGGAACAGGTCCAACGCGTCGAGGAGGCCTTTGCCAAATCCACTTTGCCGGATCGTCCTGATGAAGCAAAAGTCAGTGAGGTTCTGCACGAAATTAGGAATCAGTAACGGGTATTCTCTATGAAGAAGGAACGCTTGGCAGAGCAGGCGGGTGCTCTCCTTTGAACACAAAAAAAGGAAGAGCATCGCTGCCCTTCCTTCTTTGAAAAATGAGGTCCGAGTCCTTTTACTCAGCCTTCTTGGGAGCGGGAGGAATCTGGATAGGCGGGGAGACCGCCTTGGGGCGTGGAGCCGCCTTCTGAATCTCGGTCAATTCCACTTCAAAGATCAGCGCGGAGTTTGGTCCGATGAGCTCGTTGCGACGATTTTCGCCATACGCAAGGTCGGGCTTGAGGTAGATTTTCCACTTGGAGCCGACGTTCATGGAGGTGAGCGCCTCGCGGAAGCCGGGCACCACATTGAGGTTCATGGGAACGGGAGATCCTTCGGGAGAAGCATCGAACTCGGTGCCATCGATCAGAGTTCCCTTGTAGTTGACGAGAAACTTGGCTCCTTCGCTGCCATCGTGCTTGGGGCCTTCGCCAGCTTTGAGAACCTCGTATTGGAGGCCGGAGTCGGTGGTGACCACTCCTTCGCGAGACTTGTTCTTGGTGAGGAAGTCCTCGGCAGCCTTGAGATTTTCCTCTCCGAGAGCTTTCTCTCGTTCTTGGATCTGATTGCGCAGTCCCAGCATGGCCGCGTTAAGCGCGTCCTGGCCATTGGCAGGATCGTTCCCGTCCAAGGCGTCCATAAAGCCTTTGATGAATTGATCGCGGTCGATGTCGTCGGCGCCCAGACCGAAGCGGCTCATCTGTTGCTTGAAGGCATTACCATTGTTGTAGCCGAATCCATAGGATGAGTTGGACTTGATGACGGCGGGATCGGTCTCAGCCGCGGGCTGGGCCGGGGCTTCCGTTGGTTTGGCCGGTGCTCCTTCCTGGGCCACCAGAGAGGTCGCGGCCAGAAGGGGTAAGAGAGAAAAATATTGTAGTTTCATGAGGCGGGAAAAAATTGGCAACTGAGGCCTGCGTTGTCGAGGGTGGATTTGGGCGGGGAACTGGGCTACAGCTTGCGGGATGAGCATCATTACGGGACGGGGAGATGAAGGTTACACGGATTTGTTATATGGAAAGCGAATCGCAAAGACGTCCCTCCGGGTGGCGACGCTGGGGGCGATTGATGAGCTGAATACCACCTTGGGAGTCGTCCGCTGCCATGGGAGCGAGAGTCTCGCCGTGGAGGTCGATTGGCTGCAGGAAAAGTTGGTGGGCCTGATGGGGGAGCTGGCGGTGTTGCCGGAGGACCTGGAACGCTACGCTGGTGATACCATGCCCCAGATTGGGCCCGAGGAAGTGGCTACCGTGGAAGAGCGTGCCAAGGCCATCGAGGCGGCGGGGGTGAGTTTCGCCGGATGGGCTCGGCCGGGCGCTGCGGGCTCATTGGCAGCCGCCTTTCTCGACCAGGCCCGAACGGGAGCTCGCCGCGCTGAACGCAAGGCGCTTGCGCTCGCCGAGGAGGGACCTCTGCCCCAGATCACACTCTTTCTCAATCGGCTGTCCGATTATCTCTGGCTTCTCGCCCGCAGAGAAGAGTCCTAGCGGGGCTTAGGTCTCATTGCATCAGTCCACCGGGGCGAGTGAGGGCTCTCGCGGTCCGGGCTTAAAGTCCCCCGAAGCGCCGGTGGCGGCGGGTGTATTCTTCGACCGCAGCCTGCAAGTCGGCACGCTTGAAATCTGGCCAGTATTTCTTGGTGGTCACGATTTCGGCGTAGGATAGCTGCCACAGAAGAAAATTGGAGAGCCGCATCTCGCCCGAAGTCCGCACCAACAGATCCGGGTCGGGGAAGTTGGCTGTGTCGAGGTTTTGCGCCACGAGGTCTTTCGTGACGTCCTCGGGTTTCACTTTTCCGGCCTGCACTTCTTCCGCGATCTTTCTGACCGCTCCCGTGATTTCCTCCCGGCCGCCGTAGGAGAGGGCGAGGATGAGGTTGAGGTCGGTATTTTCCGCAGTTTCCTCTTTGGCTCGCGCGATTCGACGCTGGTTTTTTTCCGGCAGACGATCGATTTGGCCGATGGTGTGGAGTCGCACCTTTTGCTTGTTCAGTTCCTTGGTCTTTTCCGCCAAAAAGCGATCCAGAAGCAGCATCAGGGCATCGATTTCGCTCTGGGGCCGACTCCAGTTTTCTGAAGAAAAAGCATAGAGGGTGAGGTATTTGACACCCAGCTCTTTGCAAGTTTCCACCGCCTCTCTCACCGATTCGGCACCCGCCCGATGGCCGTCACGCCGCGGTAAACCACGCTCCTTCGCCCAACGGCCGTTGCCGTCCATGATGATGGCGATGTGCTCGGGAATGTTTGGTGAAGTGGGCATGTGAGATGAGCTCGGTGGCGATGTTGTTTTTTGAATGTTGGGACTTTAGGGGGACGGTTTCGAGCGGTGGGTGCGTTCTACTGATTGGATGAAGTTGTTGAGCTTTCGGCCGAGGGTGTCGGGGCGGGGATAAAGGAAGTGATAGGCTTTCAGCTCTGCCATGAAACCAGTTGCGTGCAGCGTTTCGAGCTGCCGCGCATTTGGCTAATTCCTTCGAGCTTTTCGAAATCGGGTAAGCAACACACAGATATGAGATCAATCTCAATCGAACGTTCTCGAGCCTCTTGCCAAAACTGAAGGTCCCGATAGCCAATCATCGTCCTAAAAGGAATCCCAACAACCAAAGACCAAAACCAAATATCGCGTTCGCAGGGCCTAGCCCGCCGATTGCTCAACCAGGATCGTCTGATCCCGGCCCGGGCCGATTCCGACGTGGGAGATGGGAGCTCCGGAGAGTTCGGACAGGCGGGTGAGGTAGGCTTTTGCATTCTCGGGAAGGTCTCCCCAAGTGTTGCATGAAGTGGTGTCCTCTTTCCAGCCGGGGAGAGTTTCGTAGACGGGGACGATGCGGTCCCAGGCATCGCGGTCGGCGGGTGGGAATTCGTGCTTCTCACCGTCGATTTCGTAGTGAGTGCAGATTTGTATCGTATCGCGCTCGTCCAGACCGTCGAGGCAGGTGATGGCGAGGCCGGTGACTCCGTTGACCATGCAGGAGTAGCGCAAAAGAACGGTATCGAGCCAACCGCAAGAGCGGGCCCGGCCGGTGGTAGCGCCGAACTCGCGGCCGAGGCCGTGCAGGTAGTTGGCGAGGTCCTCGTTATCGGTTGGGAAAGGCCCTGAGCCAACGCGGGTGGTGTAGGCTTTGCAGACTCCCACGACCGCCTCGATGGCGAGGGGAGGCAGTCCGGTTCCGGTGGTGCAACCGCCCGAAGTGGTGTTCGAGGAGGTGACAAAAGGATAGGTGCCAAAGTCGATATCAAGGAAGGTCCCTTGGGCTCCTTCAAAGAGGATGGTCTCCTTGGCTTTCCAGGCCTTGTGAACGACGGGGATGATGTCCGCGATGTGCGGGCGGAGGCGCTCGAGGGCTGGGGTGATGGCATCGATGATGCCGTCGACGGTGAAGGTTTCCAGTCCGAGGGGCTCGAGAGTGGCGTTGGCTTCCGGAACGCGAATTTCCAAGAGTTCGCGGAGCTTTTCGGGGCGAATGGCGTCGGCGAGGCGGATGCCCTGGCGGTTGGCCTTGTCGGCGTAGGCGGGGCCAATACCGCGCTTGGTGGTGCCAATCTTTTTGTCGCCGAGCTTGGCCTCGCGGGCGGCGTCGAGCTCGCGGTGGAGGGGAAGCACCAGGTGGGCACGGTCGGAGATGAGCAGCTTCTCAGGATTGATGACGATGCCTTGGCCTTCCAGGGTGGTGATTTCCTCGCATAGGCTGATGGGGTCCAGCACCACTCCGTTGCTGATGATATTCTGCTTGCCGGGCCAGAGAATGCCGGAGGGGAACAGGTGGAGGACGTATTTTTTGTCTTCAACGATGACGGTGTGACCCGCGTTCGCGCCCCCTTGGCCGCGCACGACCAAGTCAGCATCTTCAGTGAGCAGATCTACGACTTTCCCTTTTCCTTCATCACCCCATTGGAGGCCTACGACTACGGTATTCATGGTCCAAAAGCCGCCCGGATATGACCGTACGGCGAAGGGGTTCAATGAACCGGAGAGGGCAAAATTTCGAGTGAAATCTTTCTCTTTCCTGCCAGCGGAGCGGATTCGTTCGCTTGTGGGGCACTTTTTTACGATTCCGGCCGCGGATCGAGATCCTCGGGCCGCACGGGGTAGAGTCTGACCGCGCGTTCCCAGGTCAGGACCGCGAGGTTGCAGCCCTCGTCCAACCGCTCGACGAATCGCATCTTGGACACCGCCGAGTTGACCCTCCAGGGCTCGCGCGCGGGTCTTCCGCTTTCCACCTCCCACAAGCGCACCATGAAATCCTGTCCTCCGCTGGCAAGGAGCTTGCCGTCGGGGGAAAAGGCCACGCAGAGGACCTCGTGGTCGTGGGGAAACCGGTGAAGGAGAACTCCGGAGCCGAGGTTCCACAGCCGGACCCAGCCATCGTGGCACGTGGCGGCGAGGAGACGGGAATCGGGGGAAAAGGAGAAACCTTCGATGCGTTCGGGCAGCCGAAAGACCTGATGAACATCGCCCGTCTCGGTCCAAACCCGAATCTGCCCCCGGTCTGAACAAACTGCGAAGAGGCGGCCATCGGGAGAATACTGAATGCTGAGCGGGTGACTGGAAATTCCCTTTAGAACTCCAATGACCTCCTGCTTTTCCAAATCAATCCAGTTGAGCTGCCCGCCCAGGCTTCCGACCAGAGCTTGGGTGCCCTTTGGATGAACCGCCAGACCGTAGGGCGAGTCGATGAGCGGAAGACTGGAAACCTCCTGAAGTCCAGAGTTCCAGATTCGGAGCCGCTTGTCGCCGGAGGTGCTCAGGATGTGAACCTCGCCAGAAGTGCTGCGGTATTGACTGATGCGATCGACTCGGCCCGGGTATCCGGGAGTGAGATTGAAGGGCGAGCTGAGTGGTTTGCTACTAGATGCCTCGTAGTTGCGAAAGGTGCCGTCATTGAGACCGACGAGAAAGCTACGATCGTCAACGCCAATTGAACCGGAGAACGGTGCCGAGGGAAGTGGGAGAATCGTTCCGGTTTCCTCTCCGGTCTGGGCATCAAAGAAGACCGCCCGTCCTCCGCTGCGAAAGAGCGCCAAGCCATATCGTCCGTCCGGGGTTGTTAGAATTTCGAGAGGGGTTTTGGTGACGTTTTCGAAGATGATGCTCGGCTCGGTGAGAGGAGTCGGGAGCGGAGTTGCCCGAGGTTGTTCTCTCTCACTCGGCCAAAAGAAAGCTAACAAGCATGTGAATGCAATGAGGATGGCGGCGAGCGCGAGGGCGCTTTTCTTTGTCTTGTGAGACTTTGCCGATTGAATTCCGAGTGGCTCCCCGAGTTCGATCCTTTTCAGGTCAGCGGCAAGTTCCTCCACGGTTTGATAGCGCTGTTCGGGAGTGAGCGCGATTGCTTTGGCTACCACTTCGTCAAAGGCTAGGGGGAATTGTTGCAGGGTGAGGGTAGAGGGCGGGGGCACTCGATTCTCGGGCAGTGTCGTCCCCGTTAGGAGCTCGAAGAGGATGGCTCCCAGGGAGTAAAGGTCACTTCGCTCGTCGACGAGGCCGCCTTCCACCTTTTGCTCCGGTGCCATGTAGCCGGGAGTTCCCAGTGACTTCTCAGCCAAGGTGTAGAGCGTCATCCCGACCTCCCGGGTGGGGTCGACGACTTTGGCGAGCCCGAAGTCGATGACCTTGGGCTGACCACTGGTTGTGACGAGGAGATTGGACGGCTTCAGGTCGCGATGAATGAGGCCCTGGCCGTGCGCGTAATCTATGGCGTCGCAGACCTTGAGGAATACTTCCAAAATCTTCCGCCAGTCCACTCCGTGGAGAGCTTCCGTGATGGGGCGCCCTTCGATGAACTCCATCGTGAAGTAGGGGTAGCCGTCACTGGTGCTCCCTGCCTGATAGATGCGGGCGATGTAGGGATGCTCTAACAGGGCGAGAGCTTTTTGCTCCGCTGCGAAGCGACGTAAGACCTGTCGGGTATCGACTCCTGGTTTCAACACCTTGAGGGCGACCTTTCGCTGCACGAGCCCTACTTGAGTCGCCCGATAGACAATGCCGAATCCTCCTTCGCCAACCTCTTCGTGGACGGTAAGCCCATCGATAGAAGGAGCGGAATCCGAGAGGCCGGGACTCTCTTCTTTTTTCCTCAAAGCCGCCAGTGCCGCCATGGTGCACCAGGGGCAGAGTCCCTCCACCTCGAGTGGGACGGCTTGTTGGCATCGGGGGCATATTTCGGGACGGGCTGGCATTGTCTTTCGGCTGGAAGCGGAAGCTAGTCTTCCTCCAACTGCATGAAATATTGTTCCGGATGAGGGCTCGGGAGAAGAACGTTTAAGGTCACTGGCACCGCAGCTTCGGAAGGCACTTCGTAGCTGGTGGCGGATAGGCTATTGGGAGCCTCGCCAGTATACAGAATCCAAGCACTGCCAGGAGTGCGACTGATGGTGAGAGTGGCGGTGTTTCCCGAGACCGATATCAAGTCGATGGAGGCAAAAGGCTGGCCCTGATTTTGTGTCTCAGTGACGGCTCCGGGCACCGGACGAATCCCTTCCGGGACTTGTCCAATGGCGTCGAGTGCCCGGGCGGGAATTCCAGAGAAGATCCCAAGTAGGCCGCTGTCGCTTGTCTGGGGGCGGGAGGGCACTTTGCCGCCGTAGTCGCCCAGTTCCCGGAGGGAAACATCGGCTCCAATCTGATTCTGGGATCCGGCCTCGAATCCGTCCGGACGGGGGCTGATGGCGGTGGTCCAGTTCCAGAAAAAGTCATGCCTGTCTTCACTGCCCGAGGGGATGAGGACGTCGGCATCGAAGCTGGAGTTGCTGCTGTTTTGATTCCCCGCAAAGAGGCAACCCGTTACTCGGCTGCTGGCAGTGGGGCCGAAAGCAAAGGCCCCGTAGGAACTCTGCGTGTCCAGAACGCTACAATGGCGCGCGACGAGCAGGTCGCCCTCATGGTAGATAGCCGCGCCCTCGTTGTTGCTTTGATTGCCGTCGAAGGTGACGTTGAAGAGTTCGCTCGGCTTGGAGGAGGTGCTTAGAATCGCCGCTCCGTGGGCTTCGCCAGTCTTAGCGTTGTTGGAAAAGGTGCTGTTCCAAACTTGCAAGTGGCCGGCCCCAAAAGAACTCACCACCGAGTAGGTGCCCGAGGTCGTGGTGTCGTGAACTTCGCATTCGTTGAGAAGCATTCTCCCCGAGCTGGTCAGGTTCACGGAGGTGTCCGTGACCTCGGCGCAATTGAGTCCGATGGAGCCATCGAACTGGGCCGTGAGATTGAAGTCGGAAAGGACCACGTTGATGAGGCTCAGGCTGGAACCCTTTCCCGAATAAAGACCGCCGGTCTCAAGGATGATGGGTTCTTCCAAGGCGGAAGCATCGACCACCACGCGCTGATCGTTCGCCAGACTCTGAATATTCTCAAAGAGAAAAGTCTGCCCGCTCATACTGGCATCGAAGGTGATTCGGCGATGATGGTAGACGGTATTCTGGTCGAGCCGATTCTGCAACGAGCCGACAACGCTGGCGGTTGTGGAGACCACGTTGAGGCTGCGGGAGGTGGAGGTGTTGACCTCCACGGCTCCGATGTCAGGAAGGTTTCGGGAGCTGTTGTTGGAGGTGCTGATTTCGCGAGGGTAGCCCCGTCCATCAATGCTCTCGGTATCTTCCGCATTGGCAGCGCTGAGGGCAGGGGACCCCACCAGCGGATAACAAGTCGGAGCGTGACCGCCGTAGTAACCAATGCGACTGAGCCTCGGGAGCTGATTGGTCTTGTCCGTGAGGTGGTCAAGGGCTGCGGGAGAATCATCGGATAGATTGTATCCCCGGGAGGTGACGTTGTCGGAGAGGTTGAGGAGTCCGCCGGTCTCTCGCGAGTAATTGCGTGCGATGATAGAAGAGAAGGCTCGGGTGTTGGAGCTCGTGCTACCCAGTCCGCCACCAGCATTGTCCACGATGGTGCAGTGCCGGATCTCGGTCGCGAGTGAACCATTGATAGAAATGCCGCCGTAGGGAGTGTCTGCATCCTTGGGACTGTTTTCTGCAATCGTGAGATTCGTGAGATCTGCCGAGCGTCCAAAGGATGAGGACGCCTCGCAGAGAATGCCGCGCCCCGCATTCTGATAGATGGAGCAGGCGTTCATGCTCAGGGTGAATCCGTTGTCGAACCAGACTGCCGCTACCTCTTCATCGAGGCCTGAGCTGGGGATGATGTTGCCGTGGATCTCGCATTCCGTCATGTAAAGGCCAAAGCCCTGAAACCAAATGGCCGCGTGGTCGCAGTGGCGAATGTCCACGTTCTCCAGTTGGAGATCGACCAGCGCATCGACCCGGATTCCCTGATGGCTGGCATTCTCGATCACCATGTTGCGCAGCCGCACGCTCCGACCGGTGACCTCGAGGGCGGCGCCACTGGTTTCGTTGAGAGTGGGCGAAGAGATGCGCGGAGGGCTGGCGAGGCCGGTGGCGTCGAAGGTCAGTCGCCCTGTGTCGGTCGGGCTCGTTCCTGCGTCGGGATCTGCTACGATCAAGCTGCCCAAGCTGGGATCGAGCGCGAAGATGGCTCCGCTCAGGGACTCATCGAATTCGATTGTAGTCGCTTCATCGGGAGCATCCCGGATGGCTTCGCGAAGAGAAATCAGACCACCCGAACCCGGGGCGTCCAGTTGGTCATCGGCGGTCGTGACCACAATGGTCCCCGCTGCCACCGGAAGGAGGCCGGCCATGCTGCAGAGCAGAACGTTGCTGAGAGGATTCGAAGCAATTCGGGTTTTGCGATGTTGGTTGTTCTTCATCTCCCTTTCTCTGGAAATCGGTCCGCGATTGTTTCAAACGAAATGAATTTTTCTCCTCAGGATTTGGAAAAGCTTTTGAGCAAGTCCTCGAACTCGGCATCGACTTCGCTGCGGCAGGACACCGTTTCCGCGATCTCATCCCTGAAGGCCGCTCGAAAGTTTTTGCGCAATCGATGAACCAGAACCCGAACGGTGGAGGGGGCGACCTTCAGTTTTTTCGCCACCTGTGGAGCGTCCATTTCTTCGGTGTTTGTCACCGCGCTTTTGAGGAGTTCATACTCCAATCCCTTGCCCACGGCCTGATAGTCCGCCTTGAGCCGACGATGCGCCCGTGCCAGAAGTTGGAGCACCCAGCGCTGGTCAAAGAGCTGGTCCGGCGAAGCTCCGCTGGCGGGCATGTTGGCGAACTGGTGCTCGGCTTCGTTGAAGTCCAGTTCGGAGTTCGCCAAGGCCAGGGCTTTTGTTCCACCGCCTCGTTTTTCGGCATTCTCGTATCGGTGGCGCGCGGTGAGGTGTCGCTTGAGCGAGCCCAGTAGAAAGGAGCGCAGGCGGCCCTTTCCCCGACTTGCTCGCTCCAGAGCATTGTCCCGCAAGAGTTCGGTCAAAAAAGTCTGAGTAATGTCCTCCGCATCGCAGGAAGAGTGACCGGACCGGCGGAGAAAGCTGTAGATGGGTTTCCAGTAAAGGAGGCAAATTTCCTCGAGGGCATTCTCCACGCTCTCGCCCGCAGCGACGACAAGGCTCCAGCGAGTCACTGGAAAGGTCTGGCCTTGAGTCTCCTGTTCACGTGCCTCCACCGGCACGAGCTTAGGGAGTTGGCCGGTTCCCGTCAATGACCTCGCCCCTGGCTCATTGGGTAATCGACCAGCGGCGCACCTGTCCGTTGGCGCTGGCGGTGGCCAAGCGTTGTCCGTTTTTGTAGATCGTGGCGCAGTTGATGGGGGAGTCATGCTCCAATGCGGGCACCACTTCCTGGCCATTGCGCAGCGACCAGATTCGCAAGGCCCCACGGGTGGATGCAATATCGGTCTGGTCGATGGAAAAGAGAAACTGTCCATCCAGAGAGCAAGAGAACCAGTGAACTCCATCGCGATGCCTCATCCCGGAGTGCAGGAGTTTGCCTCCATGGGCTGCCCTTCTTTTGATGTGCAGGTTACCAGTGGAGCAGGTGAGGAATTCCTCCCGATGGGGGACTGCCGCGAGCTCAATTTCCTCTCCCGGGGTCTCGATGCTGGGATATTTTTTCTTGCCGGTGGACGGGTCGTAGAAGTGGATGCGGCCATCGTGGCCGGCGGCAATGAGGAGGTCGCCACTGTCGGTGAAAGCCAGACTGCGCAGGGACTCGGTGGGTGCCCAGCGGCAAAGCACAGCTCTTTCCAAGGGGAGGAAGGTGGCTAGCTCGCCGTTCTCGAGCAAGACCGCGCCTCGCTCACCCTTGGCCGAAAGAGTGATGCGGCTGACTGGTCGGCGTGGGCCGGGGAGGAAGTCATAGCTGCCCCGGTCGTTCCGAATTCCGATCCAACCCAAGGAGTCGACAAAGACCACCACGTCTTCGTCCCGCGCCATAGTCGAGATCATCAGGGAGCTGCCTGCTTTCTTCGTATGCTTGTCGACGGCCAGCATGGCGGCAAAGGCCTGGGCTCTTCCTCCCGCCAGGCCGCGTTGATTGCCACCCTGCCAGAATTGCCACAGGTAGTCGCGGTGGTTGTGCTGGGCATAGCGGGCGAAGAACTCGGGCTCGAAGCCCTTCATTTTTGTCAATTGCAGGGGCTTTAGATTCTTGGCCCACAGCCCCAGTCTCGCATTGCGATCAACCAGCCAGAGAGTGTCCTTTTCCCGCTCGAAACTCAACCAAGTCACGGGAGTGGAAACCGTTGCGGACTCGGCATGTGGACTCATCGCGGAGACATCCCAGAGCTGCAAAGCGCCTTCTTCCGTGGTGGCACAAACGGCGGCGTGCTCGGGGGAGAAGGCGGCCTGCTCAAAGCCTGAGCCGTAGATGAGAGGATCAAGAAGGCTTTCTCCGGTTTCTTTACTCGTAAACGTGAGCCGGCCACGGCCGTCATCGTGCACTGCAATGTCGTTCCGCGAATGGGCGATCTTTCTTGGAGGGAGCGCGATGACTTCCGAGCCATTGACGAGAAACCCGTTTTTATGTTTTTCGATTTGTTTGGCTGGGGCTTTGGTTGGGGGCGGGGCGACGGGGAGGGCAAAGGATCGGGTTGCTAGAAGAAAGTTTCGGAAGTAGCGCGCTTGCTCGTTGTTGGGATGTAGCTCGAGAGCGAGGTCGATAATACGCAGGGCCTCGCCCGCGTTGTCGCGGCTCAGGGCCAGATTGGCTTCACGCAAGCGGGCGTCCGAGGCCGCGATGCGGGTCGCGAGCTGAGCCTTTTCTCGTTCCAACATTGCTTCCCGGACTTCCTGCGCCGCCTGCCGCTCTTTGCCTGCCATCTGCAAGCTCATGCCTGCAACGGTGGCCAGAAAGACCATCGCAACGGCGACCGCAGCGATGGCGGTGCGGTATTTGCGACAGAATTTTTGCGCGCGGTAGAGTCGGTCGGTTTTGCCCGCCATCACCATGGTGCCCTTTTCGATAGCCAGGAGATCTTTCAGCAAGGCGTCCGCGGTTTGATAGCGATCTTTGCGGTCAAAGGCACAAGCCTTGGCCGCCACCCAGTTCCACTCCTTGGATTCCAGTCGAGGAAAGTTGAAGTCCTGCAAGCGTCGGGCGTTGTCAGACCAAGAGTCGGTGGTGGATACCACGTTCTGCAGAACCGGTCGGCCCAGGCAGAGCTCGTAGGCAATGAGACCCAACGAGTAGACGTCGGAGAGGGTATCGATGCGCGGATTGCCCTCCAATTGCTCGGGGCTCATGTAGAGCGGGGTGCCCATGCGCATGTTCTGCGTCGGCTGGTGGGCAATGGTGAGCGGGCCGGAGAACACCCGCGCGATGCCAAAGTCGATCACTTTGACCACTCCCTCTCCCGTCACCAGGATGTTGGACGGCTTCAGGTCACGGTGGATGACTCCGTTCTGGTGCGCATGGGCGACCGCCTGGGTCAGCTGAACCATGGCCGCCAGCGGAGATGTCTCCGCTTGGTCAATGCTTTCGCCATGGACCAGTTCCATGGCGTAATAGGGGCGGCCGTCCCGGGTTTCGCCGGATGTCTTGAGCTGGGCAATATTGGGATGCGAGAGGAGGGAGACGATTTGGAGCTCCTTGAGAAATCGTGCGCGCTCCAGATGGGATTCCCGCAAGACCTTGACCGCCACTTCCGCGAGGGTGTTGTCGAGAATGATGCCTTCAAAGACTTCGCCAAAGGTGCCTTCACCAATCTTCTGGCCCAATTCGATGCCATCGATGAGCAAATCCTGATTCTTGGGAAGGGCCGCAAAGCAGCATTGCGGACAGATCCCGAATGGACTTTCGTCCGGGATCTGTTGGCCACATTCGCTGCAAGAGTTCTTCATCCTTAATTTGGTTCACGACCAAACTTGGAAGAGATAACCAAGTTCTTCCTGAAATTCTTCTTCGGTGGAGACTGTCTCGCGCACTTCATCCTCAATCAGCTGGCGAAACCGTCCCCGCAGGCGGTGCAGGGCCACCCGAAAGGCCCCGTCCTGCATATCGAGCGACCTGGCTAAGGCTTGCCTGTTCTCATCGGTCACCGAGCGTCCGTCTAACAGGGTCTTGGCGACGTGGAAGAAGTCACTGCGACCCTTGGAGGCCATTTCATTTTCCAGCTTGGTCATGGCCAGGGTGAGGATAGTGAGGGCCCAGCTTTGGTCGAAAGCGCGGTCGGGATTGGGCGCCTCGTCTCCTACGTGCGCCAGCTCGTCCTCCGGCACAGCTTGGGTTCCGCCGCCCTTGCGTTGCGACTGACGGCTGCGCCATTGGTCGGTGAGGAAGTTTTTGACCGAGCGCATGAGATAGGCCCGGAATGCTCCTTTGAGTTCCTGGGGCAGGACATTCTGAGGTCCTTTGAAGATGAGTTTTTCGAAAAAAGTTTGGGCCAGCTCGCGGGCTGTTTCGCGATCGTAGCCTTGGGCGCAGATATAGGAAAAAACTGGCTGCCAATAGTTCTGGCACCACTCCTGAAGCGCCGCGGTGGAATCCGCCTCAGTCCTGACTTTTTGAATCAGCGTCCATCGCGTCTCTGGAAAACCTGGCGGCATGGGCGAAGACTAACACGAACCCCGCCCGGGACCCGCCTGCAAAATCAGGGGAACCTCCGAACTTTCTACTCTTTGTGTGGAACGAGTGGGGCAAAATTGGAGGCGATTACAATCGGTCGATTCGGTTGCAGTAGAGGGGCGGTGAGGGGAATGAGACGCTGCCCTCGTTATGAAAACAAACTACCCTGAAGTCTTTGCTATCGAACTGGACCGCGATGAAGTCGCCCGTGAGTTCGCGCAACTTTATCGGGTCTCATCCTTGATGCTGTTGGGTGCGGTGGGCTTTCTGGTCTGGTTGGCAGTCTTCACCAAGTCCCTTGAGTTCCTCTCCTACAATCCGAACTCAGTCGTTCCCAATGAGGTGCTGGTGGTTGGTTTTTTCATCCTCAGCACCGTCCTCGTGGTGGCGGGCGTATGGCTTTTGAGTGAGTTGATCTACCGCACCATCGGCAAACGGATGGGGGCGAAGCGGGCGGCCGGCTTTTCCGTCGATGTCGAAGGCGCTTTCCTTCGTATCATCGATGGGATAAGTGACCGCAAAATTCACTTCCGCCAGATTGGGGACTACGAGGCCGTTTCTTCCAAACGAAAGAACAAGCCCACAGTCGGAACCGTGCGCATGCGCATCGTCTCTGGGGGAGCCAATACCTCCTTTTTGTCTCTCTACGGAGTCAAAGAGCTCATTGCCACCCGCGATCTTCTCGCTGAGGTGGATGCGGAGCGTGAGTAGGCCGAGCCTATCGACTGCCCTCGATCATCTTCGCGAAGTCGACGAAGAATTCCTTGGAGTCGTTCGGTCCGGGCGCTGCCTCCGGGTGGTGCTGGACGGAGAAGACTGGGTCCTTCGTCGAGCGAGTGCCTTCCACCGTTTGGTCATTCAGGTTGATGTGAGTGACCTCGGTGTCGGGGGGCAGGTTCTCGCCGTCAGTGGCAAAGCCGTGGTTCTGCGCCGTGATTTCGACCTTGCCGGTGCGGAGGTCCTGCACGGGCTGGTTGCCCCCGCGGTGTCCGAACTTCAGCTTGTAGGTCTTTCCGCCGCAGGCGTGGGTCAAGAGCTGGTGTCCGAGGCAAATGCCGAAGAGGGGAGTGCGGCCAATGAGCTCGCGCACTTCTTTGTGAACATAGTCCAAGGAAGCCGGGTCGCCGGGGCCGTTGGAGAGAAAGACACCGTCCGGGCTCATCGCCAGCACGTCCGAGGCCGAAGTCGTCGCGGGAACCACGGTGACGTCGAAGCCTTCCTGACGGAGGCGACGGAGAATGTTGCGCTTGATGCCGAAATCGTAGGCCACGATTTTGTATTTGGCTTCGGAAAGAGGGAGGTAGTTGCCCTCGATGCTTTGCGAGACGGAAGGAATGGTCCAGGGACGGGACTCGCCATCCCAGTGGTAGGTCTTGTCGGTGGTGACTTCCTTCACGAAATCCGCTCCGAGCATGGAGTCTGAGGCTTGGGCCGCTTTCACCGCTTCCTCCTCCGACAACTCGGTAGTTAGACAGGAGCGCATCGCCCCTGCGGACCGGAGGTGCTTGGTGAGGGCGCGGGTGTCGATGTCGTCGATGCCGAGCACTTTGTGCTCCGCCAAGTAGTCGCTCAGGCTCTGGGTCGAGCGCCAGCTGGAGGGCACGTCGCAAAGCTCGCCCACCACAAAACCACGCACGTGGGGTTGGGCGGATTCGGAATCCTCGGCGGTAATCCCGTAGTTTCCGATTTGGGGATAGGTCATTGTTACGATCTGTCCCCGGTAGGAGGGATCGGTCAAAATTTCCTGATAGCCAGTCATTGAGGTGTTGAAACAAACCTCGCCGGTGGTTGTACCATCGTGTCCAAAAGCGGTTCCTTGGAATACCCGCCCGTCTTCAAGTGCCAAAAGAGCCTTTTTACGCATCGCGAAAGCGGACCTTGGACACTCAGGGGCAAACTGGCCAGAGTTATTTCCGCCTGACTGGAAAAGGATGCTTTTTCCGTAGACAGACGGGCCAGGATGAAGTATTTCGCCTGCCCCCACGGAAAAACGGCACCGTAGCTCAGTGGTAGAGCAGAGGACTCATAAGCCTTTGGTCGGCAGTTCAAATCTGCCCGGTGCTACCATTTTTTCTAGAGTGACTTTTCAAGTCGTTAGCGAAGTTCTTCTTCGCTCTGTTTCTTTCGCTTTTGCGGCGAGCTTGAATACCGCGCCGGAATTTGTTTCCTAATAGCCATGGCTTCCTTCACGAGGCAACAGTGGGAGCAGGTTTTTGACCAGCTCGGCGACCGGGAAGCTCAATATGGCCTTCCTTCGCGGCGAGATGGCTCCCTTGTCCTATCCTCGTTTAATATCCGCAAATTTGGAGCGCTTATGCGGGCGGGAAAAACGAAGCGTTCGCAAGGTTCTTGGCAGCTTCTGGTTCGTTTCTGTGAACGTTGCGATTTTGTCGCCATTCAAGAGGTGTTGGACGATCTCTCCAGCCTTTTTCATCTGCGTGAGCAATTGGGCGACCAATACGGACTTGTCATTTCTGACGTTGCAGGAGGTGTTCCCGGCAGACAAGGAAACCGCGAACGGCTGGCTTTTCTTTATCGGAAAGACCGAATCCGGCACACCGAGCTTTCATCGGACATTAGTTTTGAAAGGAGTGTCATTCTGGAAACACTTTTTCAGGACCGTGAGCTCTTCGCGGAAAGCTTCGAGGTTCGGGTTCAGGAGCTACTCGCTTGGGAAGGCAAGGTCGCAGCTGCTGTTGAGGCGCGGAAAAGGAAACCACGTAAGCCTCCCTTCGTGATTCCGAAGTTCGTTCAATTCATTAGGACCCCGCACTTGGCTTCTTTCGAGGCAGAAGGAGAGGGTGATGCTGACGCCTATCGCTTTTTGGCAGTGAATGCTCATTTGCTATACGGTCACCAATCGAAGCAGCGTGAAGAGCGGTGGATGGAGTTCAAGGCACTGTTGGATTGGCTGTTGATGAGAGCCCGGGAATTAGACCGGGTTTTTCAGCCGAACATTTTCTTATTCGGAGACCTTAATCTTGATTTTAAAAAGGTGGATATCCGGCGACGAGCGGTCGAACAGTTCATCAAGTCGGTGAATGAAAAGGGCCGGACAGGAAAGGCTAAAATCAACATGCCCTTCCTGGATGCCCATCCATCCAAAGACGGTGAGGTCTTTCGGACGAACGCACGTAGAGACCAAACCTACGACCAGATTGCCCTTATCGCGCGAGACAAGCGACTTCCCCCTCCTCATAAGAATGATAGTGCAGGAAATGAGGGGCCGGATCTTTTCGACTACGGGATGTTCGATTTTGAGCAGCTGTTTCTGGACGCCGTTCCCGAAGCAACCAAGAGCAACGGCAAGCCTGATTATACCTTGTTCGAGTATGACGTGAGTGATCACATGCCGATCTGGATTCGGCTGCAAAAGCCTATCGCGGATCAAGCCCGTTTCCGGTGGAGATAGCTGTTTTTCCCTCCGCCCAAAAAACAAGGAGCGAGAGGGAGTCTGGGGCTTTTGATGGCCCGCGACTCCTCTCGCTCCTGTTCTTTGCGGTGTGTGGGATGTGAGTATTACTTCATCTCAATGACTATCTTTTCCTCAGGAAGTCCTTCGGGTTGGGTGGTCAATGTGACGCTGCCAGCTTCGCCAGTCGGGGCGATGATGACGCTGGCGAGGCCGTTGAAGGTGGTGATGTTGTCACGCTGGAATCCGGCGCTGTCCATGGGGTCGCCATTGCAGACCGCGAGGATGCGGCCGGGACCCTCGATGCTGAGTTGGATGGGAACTGCAGCCTTGGGTGACATGGTCTCGTTGCCATCCTCGGCGGTGAGGGTCACATAGGCGAGCTGGCGGTCGGCGATGGAGACCTCGTCCCGGTCGCTGGCTAGTTTGACCGCAGCGGGAGGGCCTGCGGTGGTGTGAGCGGTCGTGACAACCACTTCGCCATCGATGCTGGCCTCCAGACGAATTTCTCCAGCTTGATAGGGAACCATCCACTGGAGGTGCATGTCGTTCTCTTCGGTGAAGGTTTGGACCCCGAGGGATTCGCCATTGAGGAAGAGTTCCGCGCTGTCGCAGTTGGTGTAGCACTGCACGGGGATATCGGTTCCTTCCTTGCCGGTCCAGGTCCAGTGGGGGAGGAGGTGGGCCATGGGCTCCTCGGTCCATTGGCTTTGATAGAAGTAGTAGGTGTCCTTGGGGAAATTGCAGAGGTCGATGATGCCGAAGTTGCCGAGCACGCGGGGCCAGCCTCCGGACTCGCCGATGTAGTCAAAGCCTGTCCAGCGGAACTCGCCAGCCATGAACTCGAAGTCGCGGGTGAGACGCCAGGAGTCGCGTGAGCTGATGCGCACGCCGGCGTTGTCGTAGGAGGACTCGTATTTGTTATGAGTCTCGGGGAACACTTCTTCGGCAGTGAGGTCGGCGGGTTGGTGCTTGGGCTCGCGGTAGCGGGAGAGGGTGCGGTATTCGCCGCGAGTTTGCAGGGAGTGGGGAACCTCGGAGGCATACATTTTCCGCTCGGGGAATTGCAGTTTGTCTTGCTCATACTGGAAGCAGGAGCCGCCTCCGCCATTGTAACCCACGATATCGAGGAGCTCCGCAAAGCCGCTTTCATTGGCCCCCGCGATGAAGTTGCAACCGGCAGTGACCGGGCGGGAAGGGTCGAGCTTGTGACAGAGGTCGCGCATCTGGATCAGAGTCTCGGTCTCGCCATACTTCTGCGCCTCGGGGACCTCGTTGCCGATGCTCCACATGATGACGGAGGGGTGATTGAAGTCGCGCTTGATGTGATCGGAGAGGTCGCGCTCCCACCACTCGTCGATGTGGAGATGGTAGCCGTAGCGGACGGCGGGACGGTCGCGGTTCGCGACCAGCTGGCCGTTCTCGGACTTCCAGCCATAACGCCACTTGTCGAAGGTCTCGTTGACGACGAGGAAGCCCATCTCGTCACAGAGGTCCATGAGCTCGGGAGAAGAGGGGTTGTGGGCGGTGCGGATGGAGTTGCAGCCCATTTCCTTGAGCATCACGAGGCGGCGCTTCAAGGCGTCATCCCAGAGGGCGACGCCCAAAGGTCCCAAGTCGTCGTGGTTGCACATGCCTTTCAGAATCAGGCTCTCACCGTTCAGGAAAAAGCCTTTGTCCTTGTCGAAGCGAAACTCGCGAATCCCGAAAGTGGTTTCGAGTGCATCCGCTTGTTTGTCGCCGACGAGAAGTTCGGTGGATAGAGAGTAGAGGTTGGGTGAATCAGGGGACCAAAGGCGTGGCTGGGGGACTTTTAGTTTTTGTGCAACGGTTTGTTCTGATTTTGGAGCCAGGGTGACCTCGGTCGAGACGGTCTGGGACTCGGCAGAGATCTTTACCGTGATGGATTCTTCGCGGTCGGAGTCATTGCGAACCGTTGTCTCGACCGCGACGGTGGCGGCGTCCTTTGTAATCTCGGGAGTGGTGATCGCGGTTCCCCAGTGGGCGACATGGATTCGGTCGGTCTGGGTGAGCCGCACGTGGCGATAGATTCCCGAACCCGTATACCAGCGCGAGGAGGGTTGGAGGGAGTTGTCGACGCGCACTGCCAACACGTTTTCTCCCTCGGACTTGAGGTGAGGGGTGAGGTCGTATTGAAAGCCGAGGTAACCAAAGGGACGTTTGCCCACGGAGTGGCCATTAATCCAGACTTCGCTGTTCTTGTAGACGCCATCGAACTCAATCGCAGTGCGCAGCTCGCCGGAAGTCGGAGTGGTGAAGGTCTTGCGATACCAACCGATGCCGCAGGGGAGGAAGCCGCCGGGGGCTCCCGCAGGGGCTTTTTGGTCGAAGGGACCTTCCGCGCTCCAGTCGTGGGGCAAGTCGAGTTTGCGCCATTGGGAGTGGTCGAAGTCGACCTTCTGCGCGCCCTCGACATCCTCTTTGGCAAAGAACCAGCCGTCGTCGAAATTGGTGCGGACGCGAGATTGGGAGTCAGTCGCGGCTTGGGCTGTTTTGGCAGCGGAGAGATCGTCTGCAGCAGAGAGATTGCCAAGTGACAAGCAGGTGGCAAGCAGGAGGGATGGTAGGGCGAATTTAGGGTTCATATGGGAAGTCAGGATGTGGAATAGTAGGGAAAAAGTCGTATAGACAGCAGGTGGCGGGGTGTTAGTGGGCAGCAAGTCGCGAAGCCAAGGTCGGTTCAAAAGGTGAATTTGACTTCTTGCTGTAAGCTTCGTTTCGATACAATGTTTCAAAAATTATCATGAAGTGCCACACTAAAGGAATAATCGTATACACTCTCGCCGCCAGTTCCGTCTTTACAGCGTCGGGCAAAGAAAACGGATTAAAGCTCGCGGGAGTCTTTGCCGATCACATGGTGCTTCAACAGCAGACCGACGCCTCGATTTGGGGCTTTGCAGAAGCTGGAGAAACCGTGACCGTGACACCCTCCTGGAGCCGGAGAGGAGAAAAGGTGAAAGCCAACAAAGAGGGGAAATGGCTGACGACAATCGAGACTCCCAAAGCGGGCGGCCCCTTCACCATCGAGGTGGAAAGTGGCGACGAGAAAGTGGAGCTCAAGGACGTTCTAAGTGGCGAGGTCTGGATCTGCTCGGGGCAGTCTAACATGCAGTGGAAGATGCGCGGCTTCGGCGTCGACCACTTCGAGGACGACGTCAAGAAGGCCAAGCATCCGGAGATTCGTTTTTGTGATGTTCCGCAGTTGTTGGGATTGGAGGAGCAGGACGACGTCCAAACCCGCTGGACGGTCTGCTCGCCGAACACGGTGCTGAACTTTAGCGCGGTGGCGTATTTCTTTGGCTCGCAGTTGCACGAGGAACTGGACGTGCCCATCGGTTTGGTTTCGACCAACTGGGGTGGTTCCAGTGCCGAGGCCTGGATGAGCGAAGAGGTCTTGCAGAAAGACTTTCCCGAATTCAAAGAGCCGTTGAAAAAGAGCGCCAAGCTGGTGGATGATTTGGGCTCGGTTTTTCCTCGTGGCAAGGACGTGCCGAAGGGCTTGAATCAACGCACTCCGGCGGTGCTCTACAACTCCATGATCAAGCCGCTGCAGCCTTTCGCCATGCGTGGGGTGATTTGGTATCAGGGGGAATCCAACGTGAAGGCTCCCGAGCAGTATCAGACTCTCTTTCCTCGATTGATTCAGAGCTGGCGCGCGGATTGGCAGCAGGGCGACTTTCCTTTTTACTTCGTCCAGATCGCACCCTTTGCCTACAAGGCCGAGCCGATCCCGGTTGCATTTCTTCGGGAGGCCCAAGCGATGGCTTTGGCTGAACCGAACACCGGAATGGTGGTCACAATGGATGTGGGTCAAGTCGACAACATTCATCCCAAGGACAAGAAGCCAGTGGGGGAACGTCTCGCGCGATTGGCGCTCGCTCGTGACTATGGCAAAGAAGGTTTGGTGGATTCCGGCCCGATGTATGAAAGCTTCAAAGTGGAAGGAAAGAAAGTTCGCCTATCCTTCAAAGGCATTGGAGGTGGTTTAGTCAGCCGTGATGGTGAGCCCTTGAGTCACTTTACGGTTGCCAAAAGAAACGGACCCTTCGTGGAAGCCCAGGCTGAGATCGACGGCGACACCGTGGTGGTTTGGAGCGATGAGGTGAGCCGGCCTGCCGACGTGCGCTTCGCCTGGGGCAATGCGGATGAGCCCAACCTGATGAATAAAGAAGGTCTGCCCGCCGCCCAGTTCCGCACCGACGATCGTCCAATCAAGTAGGCTGACCGTGAGCTTAGCCATTCGTCTGCGCAATGGCGAACACATCAAAGCACCCAAAATCAGGGTGCTTTTTTTTGGCGGGATTACTTCGCGGGAATTTCGTTCACCGTGTAGTAGGCGTCGACGTGGAGCAGTTCGTCCTTCTCGGTCGAAAGCACGTCGGTGACCTTGATGTGATGGACATGTCCTTGCACAACCCCTTCGACCTTCAGGCGGACATTGAGGCCATCATCGGAAACCTTGGCGGAAAGGACCTTGGGTTCGGTCTGGTCCACCTCGGGACTGCCGTAACCGGACTGATAGATGTGGGTGAAGGTGTCCATGGTGTAGTTCTCGGACTGACTCGCAGTCTCGGGATCGACGGGCTTGGTGAATTCCAGCAAGAAGCCATCGGGTTCGATGGTGACCTCTTTGATTTCGAAGGGGGTGATTCCCGTCCAATCCAAGCGTTCAAGGATGTTGGTGCGCGAGCCCCGCACCGGCCAGCCGCGGGTGGTTCCTCCTGTGAGAAGCTGCCCTGCGGGAGTGAAGTGACTATTGAGGATGCCGGTGGAAAGACCTTCGCGGAAGGGGTAGCAAGCCCCTTGCCAGACGCCATTCACTTCTTCCATCGTCGCTCGCATCACCACGCTGATGGTGTGGTCGCCGATGAAGATTTGTCCGCCAAAGGGACCGAATTTCCCGTCCGTTTCGTCTACCACGAAGCCCGAAGTGGAACGTCCCATGCGCATGAATGGGAAGACCACTGCGTAGGGAACCAGCTCCTTCACGCGCTCACGTTCGATCTCCATGCGGGAGGGCGAATTGGGCTCCACGGGCACGGGGCCCATTTCGGGAGCGAACTCATACCAGTTGTAGCTGATGGGGTGGCCCATGAAGCCGCTGGGCTTAAGAACTTTGAGGGAACATGAGCCGTTCCAAGGTCCTTGGCTTTCGGTGTAAATCATCACGCCGTGTCCGTTGTCACCTACGCCGAGGGGACTACGCAGACCGCTGGCGATCGGGGTGGCTTCTCCGTCCGCGGAAATCTTGAAGGCCCAGCCCCGGAAGAGCGCGTCCGAGTAGTAGGACTTCGAGAGTCCAAGCGCGACCCAGATGTTGCCTTCGTCATCGAACTTCGAGCCCAGCGCATACTCGTGATAATTGGCGAAACCCCAGACGTCGGACACGGTGTCGTAGCGGTCCGCCCGGCCGTCATTATCGGTATCGGTGACGCGAGTGAGCTCCGCGGCGTGGGTGGCGTAGAAAGAGCCGTCCCTCCAATCCAACCCTAACAATTCGTCGAAGCCAGCCGCGAATTTGTGAAAGGTAGGGTCTGGGATGGGCAGGGAAAGGCCGTCCACGATAAAGATGTCGCCCCGCCGGGAACCGATTGCAATTTTGCCGTCAGGCGTTGTGGCGAAGCAACCGGGCTCGATGAAGTGAGGCTCGGGCACCGTGATGCGGGTGATGCGATAGTAATTCTCCTCCCGCTCGGCTGTGCCCCAGGTGTCGGCCAAGGGTTCGGCGGCGGGCAATGCAGTCGCCAGGGTCAGTAGGGTGAAGACGGTTTTCATTTCGTGAGGAATTCGTAGGTGATGGTAAAGGACTCGGCACCAGCTAGAGGAACGATGAGCTCTTGTTGTGAATCAACGGTTCGGATTTGGCCCGGAAGAGAGAGTTTCATCTGGAGCTGGCCATCGAGCAGGTAGGTCTTTTCGTCGGCTCCGGCAGTCACTTTCTCGCCGGCAGCAACGCGGAAGAAGAGCTTTTCACTGCCTTTTTTGTCAAAGGTCAGACTACGCACGAAGGTCGAACCATCGGATTGGTCTTCGAAGAAGTCCTTGATCTCCATTCCGTCAAAAAGGTAGCGGAAGGTCGGGCGTTGGACAGCGTCCAGTGTGTAGCCCTTGAACTGGAATCCGGGGGCTTTGACGGCTTCTTCCACCACGGGCCAAGCGGCTTCCATATCGTCTAACAGCGCAAGAGCAGGGCCGACTGGGAAGCGGTAGACGGTCTTGCTGCGCTCTTTCACAAAGCCCGAGCCTTGGCCGCGCCAGACTGCCGACATCTCGCCGAACGGTCCCTGCCAAAGAGAACCCAAACGGCATTGCGCCGCGTCGAAAGCGATGTTGAGTTCGGAGGGATAGCCGACTCCGATTCCGCGCTTGCCGATGCCGGTGTATTGGCGTCGCAGCATGACGGCTTCTCCTTGATCGGCATCGAGGAAGATGGGTTCGGGGCGCACTCCGGAAGGCATGCGGGCTTGCTGGCCTGGTTCGAGATACTGCCAGATGGCGTCGATTTGCTTTCCGCGGTCACCGTCTAACATCTCCGGGCGAATCGACTTTCCGTCAGGCCAGAAGTTGGGCATGATGGTGGTGCCGTGGAATTGCTGTGGATTGCGCAAAAAGAGGTGGAACCAGTTTTCGGTCAAGCGGTTTGCCATGACGGTCATGTCGATGGCGTTGAGTGTGGTCATGGCGTGCCCGTTGAAGGTGTGGCAGGCCACGCAGGAGAAGTGCTGGTCCCCGACAAGAGTTTGTCCCGCCAGACGGGCGTCCTTGTTGACCTCATTGCGGGTGAACTCAGCCACCGGGAGTTTGTCGTGAGCGAGAAACAGTTCTAACAAGTCCTTGGTTGGCGCGGAGCCATAAGCGGGCATCCGAGTGTTCATGTAGGGGCGCTGTTTGCTGCCATTAGTCAAGGTTTCCTTCAAGGTATAGGGGATGAGCTTTGCTCCGATGTGACTGAGGGAAGGGGGAATACGCGCTTGTTCGCCGAGGTTGAGATTGGTGGTTGTGAAGTAACTGTCCCGGCCATCTCCGGGGCCGCCTTTGCCATCGCGCTGGTGACAGGCATAGCAATTGAGCTGGGTCATCTGGAAGTCGATTTCCCGTTGGGGGTCCCATTCGTCATCCATTGACTGCAAGGCGGCTTGAATCCAAGACGTTTGGGTTTCGGTCAGCTGATAGTCGGTCGCCGAGCAGTCCCTGTTTCCGTCGAGCTCGGTAAGAGCTTTGGCCAATGGCAAAGGGGCTTGCTCGGGATCATGGCACTGGGCGCAGTGGAGCTTCTCAAACCACTCTTTTCCTGCGGCCACGCGAGAGAGATCGGCTTGAACCGATTCTCTAACCTTCGCGTCGCGGAGAAGGTAGCTGGCCAAGTCGGTGGCCTCGGAAAGCTCCAGCTGGAAGTCCGGCATTCGGGCGCTGGGGCGGGCTTTGTGTGGATTCTCAAGAAAAGCGACCAAGGCCGAGTGAATGAATTTCTCGCCGAGACGATGGAGCGGAATGGAATTTTCGAGAGAACTGCCTTCGGGATTGTGGCAAGCAACGCAGCCAACCTGATGATAAAGCTCTTTCCCCCGGGCAGTTGACTCGGCACTGGGCTTGGGAGCCGGGAGAGTGGGCGTTCCTTCCGTCTGGAGACTGAGAATATAGTCGCTGAGAGATTTGGCTGCTTCGACTTGTTCCTCCTTTTCAAGCGAACCCAAGAGGTTGGGCATGGTTGTGCCGGGCTTGGCCTGATGAGGATCGGTTAGAAATTCTTCCAAGTAGCTCTGCTGGATTCGGGTGCTGGTTTCCCTGAGTGCAGGAGCGCCCTTTGCTTGCAGGCTGGAGTTATGGCAGGCGACGCAGTTGAGCTCGGTGAGGAGCACGCGCCCGGCAAGGATGGCGTCCATCTCGCGATCGAGACCACCGATGATGGGTTGCGCAAGGGCAGCGGAGCCGAGCGACAGGCAAGCGGCGGTGAGCAGCGGGTAGCGGTAGGAGAGAGAAGGTTTCAAGAAGGTGTTCGATTGGAAGTTATGAGCCGCACCCGCAGCCTGTTCCACAAGCTGCGGCTTTGCGGGCGGCGAGTTTTTCTTCGAGAGCAATGGCGGTTGGAGTAATGGAAAGTCCACCGAGATTGGTGCAACGCACTTCGCGCGGCATTTGCGTGGCGACCTGTTTGGCTGTCTCGATGACCTCATCGAGCGGGATGACGGGGTCGTATCCGGCCAAGGCCATATTGGCACAAGAGAGAGCATTGCTGGCGGCCATCACGTTCTTGCCGAGACAAGGAACTTCCACCCGGTTGGCCACGGGATCGCAGATGAGGCCGATCATGCTTTGGAAGGCCATGGAAGAAGCTGCGACGGCTTGGTCGAGTGGCCCGTCGGCAAGAGTCACCAAAGCGGCCGCGGCCATGCAAGCAGCGGAACCGCCTTCAGCCTGGCACCCTCCGACTTCGGCGGCAAAGGTCCAGCGGGTGGCGATGAAGACACCAATCAGGCCGGCCGCAAGGAGGGCTTTAGCCATTTCGGTTTCGTCCTTTTCCATCGCTTCAGCCATTGCGACCACGGCTCCCGGGAGGGCGGCGCAGGCCCCGGCGGTTGGAGCGGCGATGATCACGCCCATGGAACTTTTCACCTCCATCAGAGCGGTGACGTAGAGAATGATGCGATTGAGCGCTCCGCCTTCCAGTAGGCCTCCGGATTGCATCAAGTCGTTGAAACGTCCGGACTGGTGACCCAAAACGCGGTCATCGTATTCGGTGCCGGCGATCCCCTCGGCGATGGAACGGCGAACGATTCGAATGATCTCGACCATTTTAGCCAGAACCTCATCTTCAGTGATTCCTCCGCGTGCCATTTCGTATTGAGCGGCCAGTTTCCAAAGGGGAGTTCCTTTTTCCGCATCGAATTCGAGCATCTCGGCACAGCTGCCAAAGGGGACTTCAACCTGGTCGCCTGAAAGAACTGGCAGCACGGGATGGAGTCGACGCACCGTCTTGACCTCGGGCAAGAGAGCCACGATTTCCGGGCTCACGAAGTCAGCGGCTTTCACCTCGATGAGGTGGTGTCCGTTCTGTTGGTGGAGAATGATATCGTGGGCGTTCATCTCCTTGGAAAGGAGAGTGATGGCAGCTTCGGGCGAGCCTTCGACCCATAGCAAGGTCTCGCAACAGTCGCCGAAAAAAGAGACTGGGAAGCCGTCCAGGTCGATGACTTCCATCATGCCTCCGCCAGTGGAGATAGCCCGCATGGTATGGGTGCCACCTTTGCCATGCAGAGTCAGTCGATAGGTATTGGGGTGGGGGTCTTGGACGTCGATAGTCTCGATCGAGACCCGCACCCCGGTATCGATGAAAGCTTGCATGGAGCCGGGGAGAAGTTCGTCTGCGGCTTCCCAACCCATCAGGCCACCGAATAGACCCATGTCCGACCCTTGTGAATCGTGGGTATTGGGAAGCGAGCCGTGGACGTCGAATTCAATTAGAACATCCGTGAATTCGCCCTCCATCAAGTCGCGAGCCAGACGGCCGATGCGGAGGGCCGCAGCACAGTGCGAACTGGAGGGACCCCGCATGACAGGGCCGATGACATCATTGAAAATACTGACTTTCATTTCGGGAGATTGGGGTGGCGCGAGCTAGGAATCTTCTCTTTTCCCAAGAAGAGCCACCAAGCCAAAAGAGTAAAGCACCTGAAAGGCCAAACAACCGGAAAGGTGATTTTTTGACAGGAAGTTGCAAATACGCCTTGGAACGCTTTTCGAGAGATCAAAAAAATCCTCACAAACCAAAAGGCTTGTGAGGATAAAGAGAAGAAGAGGCTTTCTCGCTAATTGAGCCCCATTGGGGGTTAGTCCCGGCTCATGAAGATGCGCAGGATATACCAGAAGAGGAGGGCAATGCTGGCGAAGAGTCCCAAGGATGCCGCCACGTATTGGTCGGTGCGGTAGTGGTGGATCATGTTCGAGGTGTTGTAGAGAATCGAACCCGCCGCGAGCGCGACCATCACGGCCGAGAAAACCAGGCCGAGGTTGAAGCCGAAGATCACACCGGCCACAATGACGGCTAGGGCGATGAGGAAGCCGACCTTCAGGATTCCTCCCAGAAAGCTAAAGTCCTTCTTGGTGGTGAAGGCGACAAAGGTCAGGGCGAGAAACAAGGCCAAGGTGGCGAGTGCCGCTTGGGGAATGACCGCCGGGGAGGAATACAGCGTGGCCATCGCCATGATGGGCAGGAAGATGATGGCTTCCGCGATGACATAGAGACCGAGGCCGAGATACTGCGTCGAAAGCGAGGTCGAGGAGTGGGCCCACTTGTTGGCGAGCCAGGAGACTCCCATGAACGCGCCCAACACGATGAGCCAGTTCATGCCTCCGGTCATTTTGAAGGCGAGGTTCACCACCGCCGGGATTTGCAATAGCCCGGAAAGCAGCAGCGCAAACATTCCGATTGCGCCCGCAACATGGAAGTAGGTCTTGCGAATAAACTCGGCACGCTGATCCACGGGGGCAGCGCTCACTGAATAGGGGTTGGCTTGGTCAAACATCGTTTTAACTACGAAATCATCGTAGCCGAGTTTCCCAATTTTGCGAAGATTTTTGCTCGGCTTCGCGCTCAGTCCCCGGTGGGCAGCTTTCGGGCATCATTCGCGGCTCGAAAGGCCTCGTGACCAGTTGATTTTCCTGGGAGCAAAGGAGCTTCGCGTTCAGGGAGGTGGGATGCCAGTTCATCGGCCAGTTTCCTATCAGAGGGACTAACCGGAGACTGATGAAGGAGGTTGAAATGCTCGTCGGGATCGGTGCGATGGTCGTAGAGTTCTTCGGAACCATCCGCGTATCGGATGTAGCGCATTCTTTCGGTGCGAATGGCGATGTTCCCGGGCCCGAAGGAGGTGAGCGCGGGATGTTGCCAAGCCGCTTGGGGATCCTCGAGCAAGGGCACCAGGGACTGGCCCTCTTGCTTTGGATCCGCGGGGAGGGAGGCCAGTTCGAGCAAGGTGGGAAAGATGTCGAGAAGCTCGGCAGGTCGGGCGGAAACTTTGTCTCCCTGATACCCGGGTGCGGAGATGATGAGAGGAATCCGCGTCCCATCTTCCCAAAGACTGCGTTTGGCCCACCGTTCTTTTTCTCCGAGATGGAAGCCGTGATCGGAGAACAGAACGACGATGGTGTTGTCGCGGTGGGGGGAGGCCTCCAGCGCGTCGAGAACCCGGCCAACTTGATGATCCGCGAAGGCGATGGAGGCGAGATAGGCTTGCACCGCGTGTTTCCACTGACCGGCTGTGGTCATCCAACTGTGGGTGGGCGCGACGTGATTGAGCGTCGTCAGGTCCCGGGCATAGGGAGAGATGTCAGCCAGATCGTTCTCCCTCACTTTGGGTAATTGGATTTGTTCGCGGGGAAAAAGGTCGAACCATTTTTGCGGTGCATACATCGGAACGTGAGGGCGCCAAAAACCGACACCCATCAGAAACGGCGTTTCATGCTCCTTTCCCAGTTGCTCTATCGCCCAGTCGGCGACCTTTTCATCTGGCATTTCCTCGTCTTTCTCCGGAAAGGCACCCCAGTCCCAAAGCGGGTGTCCGTGGGGTTGGGACAGCTTCTTGGCCGGACGAGGACCGAAGCCGCCCATGTTGCCTCCATACTCTTGGAAGTAGCGCTGGTCATGGCCATGAAAGAGTTTGCCCGCTGCGAGGGTGCGATAGCCTTCTTTGGCAAAGACTTCCGGAAGAGTCGGGAGGTCTCTGAGGGCGGGGGCTTTTTTGAGATCGGGAGCCAGGAAGTAGACCCCTGAAGAGTGCGGATACCGTCCCGTCATCAAGCTGGCTCGCGATGGATTGCAGACGGGGGCCTGGCAATGGGCGTTGGCAAAAAGGGTTCCGCTTTTCGCCAATCGGTCGATATTGGGAGTTCGCGCCTGTGGGTGACCCTGCAGGCAGCCAACCCAATCGTTCAGATCATCAATCGAGATGAGGAGGATATTGGGCTTAGAGAGAACGGGAATGGCAAGCCCGAGAAAAAACAGAGTTCGAAGAGCCGCTATCATCGGCCCATCTTCTGTATCTCGTCATTTCTGACAAGGCCATAGAAGGTCCACTCATGATCTCGCCCCCACATCAACGGGGGCGAAGCGTCGCGAGTGGTTGGGACGGTCTACTTCCCAAGCAGCGCCAAGATCGGCTGGGGGTAGAGACCGAGGAAGATGATGAGGATCGCGGCCGGGTAGATGACGGCTTTGGCGGTGCTGGAAAGGTAGATTTCCGGACCGTGCTCGGAGGGGCTCCAGAACATCTCGCGAATCACTTTGAAATAGAAGTAGAAGCCTGCTGCGGCTCCCACGAATCCGCATCCAACAGCCAACCAAAGGTCGGAGTAAACGGCAGCGCGGAAGACAAAGAACTTACCCACGAATCCCACTGTCAGTGGCAAGCCGGCCAATGCGGAGAAGATGATGGTGAGGGTCCAAGCGAGGGAAGGGTGGGTCTGGGCAAGGCCGCGGAGCGAAGCGATGCTTTCGCTACCGGTGCTTTGGCTGATGGACTGCAGGGCGAAGAGGGCCGCAACGGTCATAATGAGGTAGGTGGCGAGGTAGAAACCAACCACCTGGAAGGAGGAGAGGTCTGTCTCGCTAGAGCCTTTCCAAGCGGCCACCGCGAGAAGGATGAAGCCCGCATTGGCGACCGAGGAGTAAGCGAGGAGACGCTTCAGGTTGGTCTGTGCAATCGCGGCCAAGCTGCCGACCAAAATGGTTGCGGCGGCGAGGATGGTGAGGATGAAGATGGTCTTGTCGCGGGTGATTTCGTGAGTCAGGAAAGGCTCGAGAATGCGCATGGCGACAATGAAACCGGCGGCCTTGGAGCCGACGGAAAGGAAGGTGGTGGTGGGGGTGGGAGCGCCTTGGTAAACGTCGGGAATCCACAGGTGCATGGGAACCGCGCCAACCTTGAAGGCGAGGGCTACCACGATGAGGGCGATGCCGAAGAGCAGGGCGGTGGTGTTCTGCGCGATATTGTTAGTCGAGAGGGCTTCGGGGCTGAGGACCAGATTGATGGCCTCCAGGCTCATGGTGCCAGTGATGCCGTAAATCCAAGCGATTCCGTAGACCAGGAATCCGGTGGAAAGCGCACCGAGAATGAGATACTTCACGCCCGCTTCCAGTGAACCGACATTGCGGCGCATGTAGGCAACCAGAACGTAGAACGTGATGGTGGTCAGCTCGAGCGCGACGAAGGCCATGACGAGGTCTTTGGCGGAAGCCATCCACATCATGCCGGCGCAGGCAAAGAGGGGCAGGGCGTAGAACTCACCAGTGCCGTCCTCGGAGGAGGGGTCTTCGGTGAAGCGGGTGAGAACCTTGCGATAATCAATCGCCATCAGAAGCATCAGGGCGGTGATGATGAGGGCAAATCCCTTGAAGAAGATGGCCTGGTCATCAGTGGCGTAGAAGCGGTCGAGCTCGGGGCCTGAGATGTCGCGATTGGCGAAGATGAGCAGAACAAAAGTCGCCACGAGACCGGCGACGGCAAACCAGCCGAGGATGGCCTTTTTTTCGCGAGGAAAGAAAGCCTCAGCCAGCAGGACGATAAGCCCGAGTGCGACGACGATGACTTCGAGATAGTGAAGAGGAAGATGCATGGATGTGAGAATCGTTCGGATGAGTTACGGGGCCTCGACAAGGGAGACTTCGGGCTCGACAGCTTCAGCCGTGGGGTTGAAGAGGTTGAAAAGGATGTTGGGGTAGAGCCCGACCACCAGCAGCGCGGCGGCGAGGATGAGGGCGGGAATCTTCTCGCTCATATTCAGGTCCTCGGCGGACTCGGTGAGCTTGACCGGGGCGGCGTGGAAGATGTTTCGCACTGCACGCAGCATGTAGATGGCGGAGATGACCACCCCGAAGATGGCGATGATGGTGGCAATCTGGACGGCGCCAAGTGGCTGACCAGCATCCCAGTTTTTAAACCCGGAGAGGAAGACCGCTGCTTCACCGGCAAAGTTGGCGAGGCCGGGGAGACCGATGGACGCCATTCCAGCGAGCCCGAAGAGGAAGGCTAGACCGGGTGCGGACTTGGCCAAGCCACCGAGCTCCTCCATGCGGAGGCTGCCGGTTTTGCTTTCGATGCGATCGGAGAGGGCGAAAAGGAGGGCGATGGACACTCCGTGACCGAACATCAGGACCACAGCCGCAGGCAGGGCGATGTTGTTGGCGTCGGTCGAGCCCGCTGCGATGAGCGCGGCGATGGCGAGGAACACGTAGCCCATGTGCATCACCGAGGAGTTGGCGAGCATGCTGTCGAGGCGCTTCTGGTTGATGGTCACCATGCCGACCCAAAGAATATTACCAAGCAGCAGCACGACGAGAGCGACGAGCCAGTGCTGCATACCTTCCGGCACAAGGGGAAAGAGACGGAGCAGTCCGTAGAGGCCGAACTTTTTCAAAACCCCCGCATGCAGCATCGCAACCGGAGTGGGCGCCGAGGCGTAGGCTGGAGCGGCCCAAGAGTGAAAGGGAAAGAGCGAAACCAAGACGCCGAAGCCCACGAGGAGGAGAGCTGCGATGCCGATTTGGTCTCCGCTGTCCACCTGGCCGGCGAGGATATCCTTGAAGAGAAGGGAGGGGGATTCAGTCGCCGCAACCAGCCAGAGCAAACCGGCGAGAAGCACGATGGAACCGAAGGCGAGGTAGATCGTGATTTTCCAAGCCGCAGCCTTGCGGTCGCCTTTGCCCAACATTCCGATCATCAGGAAGGTCGGAATCAACGCTAGCTCGTGGAAAGCGTAGAAGAAGAAGAGGTCGGTGGAGAGAAAGGCACCCAGAGCGCCGAGTGAGATGAGCAAGACTGACGAGAACCAAAGGCGCTCGCGGCCTTCGGGGCATTTGCCCGCGAGAACGGCGGCAATGGGCACCAGAGTGGTCAGCAGCATCATGATAACCGCCATGGCATCGGGGAGACCGAGGGCGAGGGTAATCTGGGGCTTGGCCAATACGATCAGTTCGAAGGCTCCCAACTGTTCCGGAGCCGCCACTTGGGTCCAGACAATGGAGGTGACCAAGGCGATGCCAAAGTTGCCGACAGACGCCATCAGGGCGATGTTGCGAGCGGGCCCACCAGCAATGATGGCCACAAGGGCAACCAGTGGAATGGCGAGGAGAAGGATGAGTGTTTGGTCAATCATGACGGTTCAGATGAAATGGGAAAGTTGGGAAAACGGGTTTCGTCTATTTGACAAAGACAGTGAGGTAGATGACCAGAAGGACTCCCACCCCCATCAGCAGGGAGTAGGTCTGCAGGGAACCCGATTGTGCGCGGTTGAAAAGTTGTCCCAAGGCCGCCGAACAGCGGGCGAGTCCGCCGACGATGAGGCCGTTGATGATGAATCCGTCGAGGAAGTCGATGACGGCCGCTTTCACATTGATGCCGTATTTGACCAACTGGTCGTAGCCTTTGTCGATATAGAGACGATTGGCGAAAGCCTTGGAGACGGGGTTGTTGGACAGAGGGTCGCTCTTCTTGTTGAAGTAAAAGACGAAGGCTCCGGCAGCTCCGAGCAAAATGGCTCCGATAGAGGTGAAGAAGGGCGTTTTGGCTTCGAATGGAACGTGGTGAAACTGCGGAGCAAGAGGTTCAGCGACAAACTTGTAGCCGGAGAAGACCGCCATCACTGCGAGAAGTACCAGCGGCAGAAGCATGATGGGTTTGACCTCAGCAGCATCCTTGGAATGCTTGGAGCGGTTTTCCCCAAGGAAGACCACGATGAAAAGGCGGCCCATGTAGAAAGTGGTCATCGCGGCGACCACGGCGACGAGCACAAAGAGGTAGATGTTGCTGTGGAGGGTCTCGTGAAGAATCTGCTCTTTGGAGAAGAAGCCCGAAGTCATCGGAAAGCCTGCCAAAGCCAAGGTGCCGACCGCGAAGGTGATGGCGGTGATGGGCATCTTCTTGAAGAGACCACCCATTTTCCAAATATTCTGCTCGTGGTGGCAGGCATAGATGATGGCACCGGATCCGAGGAAGAGGAGAGCCTTGAACCATGCGTGGGTGTAGAGGTGGAACATCGAGATTTCCGTCGAGTGCCCATGAGCTACTCCCAGCATGAGAACCATGTAGCCGAGCTGCGAAAGGGTGGAGTAGGCGAGAATCTTTTTGATGTCGTTCTGTTGAGTGGCCATCAGGGCCGCCATCAGGGAAGTGATGCCACCAACCCAGGCGATGGTGTCGGTCGACCACTGGGGGAAGGCTTCGAAGCCGACCGAGACGAACACGCGGGCCATCATGTAGACCCCGGCCGCTACCATGGTGGCGGCGTGGATGAGCGCGGAAACGGGGGTCGGGCCTTCCATCGCGTCTGGCAACCAGACGTGGAGGGGCGCTTGCGCGGACTTGCCGACCGCACCACAGAAGATGCAAAGCAAAGTCGCTCCCAAGATGCCTGCGGTGAGGCCTTCGGGTAGGTTCATCTCGCCGAAAGTCAGCGTGCCAGTGATGGCCCAGAGCATAAGGATTCCGACCATGAAGCCCCAGTCACCGATGCGATTGACGCAAAAGGCTTTCTTCGCGGCATCGGCCGCCGATGCCTTGGTGAACCAGTGTCCAATCAGAAGGTAGGAAGACAGACCCACCAGCTCCCAGAAAATGAACATCATCAGGAAGTTGTCCGCCAAGACGATGCCGGTCATGGAGAACATGAAGAGCGAGAGCCCGCAGAAGTAGCGTGCTTTGGCCTCGTCGCTTGCCATGTAGGCCAGCGAGAATACATGGACCAGAGTGCCCACTCCGGTGACCACCAGCATCATGTTGATCGCCATTTTATCGACCACGAGACCGATGTTGATGAGAGGTTCACCTCCGAAACTGGCCCAAGCAAACTGAAGCGGTTCCTTGATGTCGTTCCCCAGAAGGAGAATGGTCAGAATCAAGGTCGCCAGAGCTGAACCCGTGGAGATCAGTGCGGAAAGGTGGGCGTTCTTTTTGAGACCGAGATGAATCGCGGCCGCACTGAGAAGCGGAAGGAGGAGGAGAAGCCAGGCGTGCATTGGGAAATTTTTTGGACAGGATTGACAGGATTAAGCAGGATTGGACTCGGTGGAATTGGTAGGCCGGTAGATTCGGAACTTTTTCTTAAATTCAAGGCGCTGAGAGCCGAAATTGAAGAGGAGGCCGACATTGATCCCAGTTGCGGTGAGATAATTGACGGTCTGAACTTCGTGCTTATCGATAAGTTTGGTGACGGCCTTAAGTTCGAGGATGAGGCATTCTTGAACGAGGATGTCGGCTTTGAACTCACCCACCAGTTGGGAGCGATAATGCACCGCGAGTGGGGCTTCAACCGCGTGGGGGACCCTCTGATGGTTCAGTTCGATGGAGAGAGCCTTCTGATAAACGGACTCAAGAAATCCCGGACCAAGCTCGCGATGAACAGCCATAGCACAGCCAATCACCTTACCAGTGAGCTGCTCCATTTCTGACGGGTTCAAATTCAAAGCTAATCCTGTAAAATCCTGTTAATTCTGTCCAAAAAATCACCCGCGCATCGAAGTCAAATCATCCACATTCACCGTCTGACGGGCCCGATAGAGGGCGACGATGATGGCGAGGCCGACGGCTACTTCGGCAGCGGCTACGGTGATGATGAAGAAGACGAGCACTTGGCCGTTGTAGTCGGGAAGTCCGTCGAAGGTGCTGAGATTGTGACGGGAAAAGGCGACGAGGGTCAGGTTGGCGGCGGCGAGCATCATCTCCAGGCACATGAAGATGACAATGATGTTGCGGCGCACGATGACGCCAGCCAGCCCGATGGCAAAGAGGATGCCACTGACCATGAGATATTCGCTAAGTGAGACGGGGTTCATCGGGTGAGAAGAGTTGAGGTTTCGGGTTGCCGGATATCAGTTGCTCTTGGCAGGGCTGCCTTTTTTGGAAAGAACGACCACTCCAATGGTGGCGACTACCAGCAGAACGCCCATCACTTGAAGAGGGAGGTTGTTGCTGGTGTCATCGAAACCGAAGGATTGGCTCGCGGCCTTGTCGGCACGACCGGCGAAAACGGTGCGACCGACCAAGTGAACATCAGGGAGCTGGTTGTCTTCGAGGTTGGCCTGAATCTTTCCGACCGGGACATCGGCTGGGTCGAATTCTTCGCCTGCTTTCTTGGCTTTCTCTTGATAGAGGTCCAGGGAAGCTTGTTGGTGGGCGGTGGCGGCGGTTTTGAGGTCGAGCTCTTGGAAAGGCTCAAAATCGGACTTGAGCAGGACTCCCAGAATTTGCAGGAGCAAAATGGTCGGAACCACTGCGCCGGCCGCGATGTTGGCTGGCTTCCAGACCCGCTTTTCTTCGGCCTTGAGGTCGAGGAGCATGATGATGAACACGAAGAGCACCATGATGGCACCGGCGTAGACCAGAATCTGGATGATCCCGACGAAGTAGGCATTGAGTCCTACAAAAAGGGCGGCCATTCCGACGAACGCACCCACCATCCAGAGGGCGCTTGAGACGGGATTTTTCACAATCACCATCAGACACGCTGACAAGACCGCGAGGACGGAGAAGAGGTAGAAGAGAACTTGAGGCATGGTGGGTATGAGAAATTGGGAGATTGGAAAATTGGGATATTTAGGGCCGGGGCTTTGCGTTCGCAATCTTGGCGCTACGTTCCAGCCAAGACATATATCCGTTGAGAATTTTCAATGCGGTTTCAAAAAGGGTGCGTGCTTCAGAGATGATTGATGGGGCAATGAGCTCGTCGTCTTCGCAAACGATCAGGTGGTCAAGGGTTTCGGTGAGAGAACCTCGTGCGTTGGAGCAAAATTTGTAATTATCGCGGTAATGGTAGCGTCCATGTCCCTCCGCAATATTCGCAGTGACGGAGCGGGAGGCGCGCTTGATCTGGTCGGCCAGACTAAACTCTTTCTGAGAGATTAGGGAGGGGACTACTTGGCGAAATACAAACACACGAAGTTTGCGGCCTGCTTTCCAAGCCTCCAACTCCTCGAATGTTTTTGTATCCAATGCCATAACCCAATTATCCAAATTTTCTCAATGTCCCAATCTCTGCTCCGCAACTATTTCAATTCGTTCCACTTATTCACCAGCCCGACTCGCTTGCCGCCGATTTCGTAGAGTTTCTCCTTGTCGTGCACCATTTCGGCCCGGCTGAGACCGGTGATGGCGTAGTCCTTGCGGAGGTAGATGGCTTGCTCGGGGCAGACTTCCTCGCACATGCCGCAGTAGATGCAGCGGATCATGTCGATGTCGAAGGCCTTGGGTCGTTTCTCGACCTTGGCCCACTCGTCATCGGAGGGGATTTCGCCGGGAACGATCTTGATCGCTTTGGGCGGGCAAATGAATTCGCAGAGTTGGCAGGAGACACAACGTTCGCGGTCCTGCTCGTCGGTGACGAGGGCGGGGGCTCCGCGATAGTATTCGGGGAGCTCGCCATCCCACTTCTGCTCGGGATACTGCATGGTGACCCCGAGCCCGGAACCGTTCAGCGAGTCCGCGCCCCGGGATTTTCCGGCCAGAGATTTGAAAGCGTGTCCCAAAGTGACGAGGAAGCCTTTGAAGATCGAAGGCAACGTCAGCTTTTCGCTGGTGGTGAGGGTGGGGCGTTGGAGTTTGACGACGGGCATGGAAGGAATGGGCTAGAAATTGGAAAGGACGGTCCTAGTTGACGGGGGCGGGCTTGGCTTTGACGGGCGCGACGCGCTTGCCGGGGCCGACTTGGTTGTCGATCGTTTTGGCGAGGTAGAAGACGAAGGCCGAGAAGGCGGCGAGAGCAGCGAGAGCGGCCCAGAAAGCGATAGGGCCTTCTTTATCGAGGGCAGGTTTGGCGATGATGAGCGCGGTGAGGACGATGTTGATGAGGGCGAGCTCGAAGAAGATGACCCAACCGAGCTTCATCAACTGGTCGTAGCGGAAACGCGGGATGGACCAGCGCACGAGGATGAAGAAGAGGATGAAGCCGATGACCTTGGTAAGGAAGCAGCCGAGGTGGATGAAGGTCGCAATGATGCCGCCGGAAGCCAACCATTCGGCATTGGACCAACCGAAAGGCAAGGACCAGCCACCCAGGAACATGGTCACGATGAGAGCGGAGCCGATGACCATTGCGGCGTATTCACCCAGGAAGAAGAGGGCGAACTTCATGGAAGAGTATTCGGTGTGATAACCACCCACGAGCTCGGTTTCACATTCGGCCAAGTCGAAGGGAGTGCGGTTGGTTTCCGCGAAGATGGAAATGGTGAAGATGATGAAGGCCAGCATCATGGGGAGCCAGAGGATCCACTGCTGCAAGCCACCCGCATCCCAGAAACCACCGCTCAGGATGTGTCCGCCCTCGTTCCAGAGGGGAAGAATCAGCCAGCCATTGACTGATTGCTCCTGCACAATGCGACCCAAGTTGAGTTCGCCGAAGACCAGTAAAACGGGGATGATGGAGAGACCAAGGGCGATTTCGTAGGAAATCATTTGGGCGGAAGCACGAATGCCGCCGAGGAAGGGGAACTTCGAGTTGGAGGCCCAACCCGCAATCGCGATACCGTAGACGGCGAGAGAGGAGATGGCAAAGATGAAGAGGGGGCCGACATTGAGGTCGGCGATAGCCATGGAAAGAGGAACGTCGCGTCCTTCGATTGCGATTGGGCTGGAAAAGGGGATGACCGCGATGGTGATGAGGGACGGAACCATCGTCATGCAGGGTGCCAACCAGAAGAAGTGCTTCCGGACGTGCGCGGGGGTGAAGTCCTCTTTCAGAATGAACTTGAGTCCGTCCGCGATGGGCTGGGTCAGTCCGCCGAGGGGAAGCTTGATGTCGTTTTTGAAACCCAGAATCGAAGTCGGAATCATGGTCCGGTTCGGTCCCACCCGGTCCTGAATGATGGCTGAAAAGCGGCGCTCAGCGTAAACGGCGTAGGCCACGAAGGTCAGCACGATCGTGAAGTAGAGCCCCATCTTGATGACGGTGGCGATGAGAAAAGCGAGGTCGAGTTCCATGATTGGAGAGAGTTTTTAACCGCAGATGAACGCAGATTTGCGCAGATTTTGGTTTGGTGTGATTTGTTGAATCAGTGAAGGAAAAGGAAAGTGGATGACGCTGGGTGCGCTGTGACTGAATTGGGAGCAATGGAAAAGACTTTTCATCGTCTGTCTCAATAACTCGGAATCTGCGTTCATCTGCGTCAATCTGCGGTTGAGTAATTAGCCAACAATTTCGCGGTTCTCGATCCGCTTCCTTTCTTTCTCCAAGAGAGGGATCGTTTCGCCGGTGTCCTTGACCTGCACTCCTAGGTCGCCGATTTTCTGGAGCGTCAGGTCCTTGAACTCGGCCACTTCGTCGGCGAGCATTTGGAAAACGTCCTGAATTTTTTGCGGCTTGGGCCCTTCGGGATTCAGTTCGGCAAGGAGAGCCGAGAGGATTTCCCAATCGGGTGCGGATTCGCCGGGAGGGAGAATGGCGCGATTGAGTCTCTGGAGACGGCCGGTGACGTTGACCATCGAGCCGCGTTTCTCCGCAAAGCTGGCTCCGGGAAGAACCACGTGGGCTTTTCCTGCGGTCGCGTTGGAAAGAATGTTGAGCACGACCAGGTGCTGAAGCTTCGAGAGCTCGTCGGAGCTGTAACCGCTTTCGGTAAGGTCCTCGCCAATGACGAGGGCGGCCTTGATTTGACCGGAGGCGATGTCGCCTTTGATCTGGTCGTATTTTTCGAAAGGATTGTCGTCCCCAAGCACCATCTTCGCTCCCGTGGTATTGGGGTTGCGGTCGGCGCTGATCAGCTTGCCGTCGGATTCGCCAAAGCGGCCGATGAGCACGAGGTTGTCGGTGCCGAGAGCTTCTTTGATCTTCTTGATGAGAAGCAGTTCCTCGTTGGTGCCGCGGGCCGAGGCGATGATGGCGACTTCGTTGCCGGGAAGGCCTTCGAAGCCGAGAGCGGCTTCCTTCACCGCGCGTTCCATGGTGGTGGAAGCGTGTTGGCCTCCGCTGAGAGTCAGGGGAGAGGTGAGGCGGCGGTCGGAGTGGATTTCGTGGAAAGCGAGACGGTGGCTGTCGGGCATCCAGGCGGAGTTGACCTCGTTGTTCTCGCGGGGCGTTACCCGGAAAATCTCGTTGCCACGGGTCCAAATCGTGGTGTTGCAGCCAGTGCCGCAGTTCACGTCGATGGACGGGGTCTCCTTGAGGAACCAGACTCGCATTTGGAAACGGAAGTCGTTGCTGGTCAAGGCTCCCACGGGACAAATGTCCACCGTGTTGAGACCGTAATTGTTGTCCAGCTTGCGTCCCGGGTGGACCGAAAGGGTGGTGTGGGTGCCGCGATCGGTGAATCCGAGCACGGGGTCGTCGGCGACCTCGTCCATGAAGCGGATGCAACGCGAGCACATGATGCAGCGCTCGTCATCAAGGCGGATGCGGGGGCCGATATCGACGTTTTTCGGCTTCTTGACCTTGTTTTCTTGGAAACGGGAGGTGCCTTTGCCGTGTTCGACAGAGAATTCTTGCAGTGAACATTCGCCCGCCTGGTCGCAGATCGGACAATCCAGCGGGTGGTTGATGAGGAGAAACTCCATCACGCCCTCGCGGCACTTTTCGACCAGATCTCCGCCGGTGCGGATACCCATGTTCTCGCCTACGGTATTGGCGCAAGCGATCACGGGGCGGGGCATCCAGCCGATTTCCTGATAGCCGTCTTCGCCGAATTTGGGCTCTTCACCAGGCGCTGGACGCGGTGGCATGCCCATCTGGACCAAGCACATGCGGCAATTGCCCGGGGAGGAAAGTTTGGGGTGATAGCAGTAGTGGGGAACCTCCTTTTCCGCCATTTTACAGGCTTCAATCATACGGGTTCCCTTGGGCACTTGAATCCAGTGCCCATCGATTTGGACGTTCACCATGCCCTTTTCGGCAGCAAGGTCCTTGGGCAGCGTTGGGGTGGTCGTGGCAGAATCGCTCATCGAAATACGGCGGGACTATGAGCACCCAACGAATCAGGGGCAAGCGGACTTTGTGAAATTTTTCACAAAGTCGGTTTCAGGAGGGCGCGATAAGGGATTGGGCAGCAAGATTTGGGTCGGTTCCGACTGGGAAACTGCTCCTTAAGGTGGGCAGGGGCTACTTGGAAATCACAAAGCCCTTCAGCGAGTCGTCGACCTCGATGGGCGTGGTCATCTGGCCCTTGATGTGGTGGGAGAGGGCGGATTCTTCGCTGAGGTCCTGAAGATACTCTTCGATTTCCTCTTCTTCTCCCTGCAAAACCAGCTTCACCGTGCCCTCGGGCAGGTTTTCCACGCTGCCGGTGAGGTCATAGCCTTTTGCCAATTCTTTGCAGGTGTAGCGAAAGCCCACTCCCTGCACCCGGCCTTCGAAAATAGTCTGTCGAGCAATCATCAGCGGCGGGAGTCTGGAGAAGATGGACGGGCTTTCAATGTGGAATGTGCTGTTGGGGTGATTTTTGGGAGGGGGAGTTTTTTTGGACCAGGATGGATAGGATGGATTGGATTTTTTTGGTTTCTAATTGGGGTGGGAGAGGTGGGGGGGGCTCTTTGGTGGAAGGGGGATTTCTTTGAGGAACCGCAGATTGACGCAGATGAACGCAGATTTGACGTGATACTGTTAAAGGTGATCTGGGTTCTTTTTGGACCAAGATAGATTGGATGGATTGGATTTTATGACTGCTGCTCTCATTTTTAAGAAAAGAATCATAATTTGAATCCTATCTATCCTATCCATCCTGGTCCTGAATCAATCCGTCCAATCTGCGTTCATCTGCGTCAATCTGCGGTTGAAAATTGTGCTCCCAACGCCCCCAACTTCGAAAAAGAACGCCATTGTCCTCTCTGGGGTTGCAGAACTCGGCTGTCGAGGTGATGACAGGGCCGCAATTTCAATGAGCAAGAAACGGGATTTCATCAGAGACATCATCGCGGAGGATTTGGCTTCGGGAAAGCACGAGACCACCATCACGCGTTTTCCTCCGGAGCCGAATGGCTACTTACACCTCGGACACGCCCGGGCGATCTGTCTCAACTTCGGCTTGGCGCAGGAGAATGCGGCGAGTGGAGCGCGGTGCCATCTCCGTTTCGATGATACCAACCCGGCCAAAGAGGAGAGTGAATACGTGGAAAGCATCAAGCGCGATGTGGCTTGGCTGGGCTTTGAGTGGGGCGAGCATCTTTACTTTGCCAGCGACTACTTCGAGTTCTTCTATGATTGCGCAGTTCACTTGATCAAAGAGGGGAAAGCTTATGTCGATGAGCAGACTCTCGAGCAAATGCGCACCAATCGGGGTTCGGTGACCGAGCCGGGCATGCCCTCTCCCTTTCGCGAGCGGTCGGTGGAGGAAAATCTCGCTCTCTTTGCCGATATGCGCGAGGGCAAGTTCGCCGATGGGACGGCGGTTCTGCGAGCGAAAATCGATATGGCCGCGCCCAACATGAATATGCGGGACCCTGTTCTTTATCGCGTGATGAACGCGCCGCACCACAACACGGGCGACAAGTGGAAGATCTATCCGATGTATGACTTCGCCCATCCCTTGGAGGATGCCAAGGAGCACATCACCCATTCGCTTTGCACCCTGGAGTTCGAAGACCATCGTCCGCTCTACAACTGGGTGGTGGAGAATTGCCCAGTACCTGCCCAGCCACGTCAGATCGAGTTCTCGCGCCTCAACTTTACCTACACCGTGATGAGCAAGCGCAAGTTCATCGAGTTGGTGAACGAGGGGATTGTGGACGGTTGGGACGATCCGCGCATGCCCACCATCAGCGGCGCTCGCCGTCGGGGGATTCCGGCGCAGGCGATTCGGGAAGTCTGCGAGATCACCGGCATCACCAAACAAGTGGGAGTCACTGATATCGCGTTGTTGGAATTCGAGACGCGCAAGATTTTGAACAAGGAAGTGAATCGTCGCATGGTGGTGATGGATCCCTTGAAGGTGGTGCTCGTGAACTACGATGCCGATCGGAGCGAGACGGTTAAGGTGCCGAACAATCCGGAGGATGAAAGTGCGGGAGAGCGCGATGTGGCCCTGGGGCGCGAGCTCTGGATCGAGCGCGCGGACTTCGAACTGGAGCCTCACAAAAAGTATCACCGTCTCAAGCCCGACGGCGCGGTCCGGCTGCGCGGCGGCTACATCATCAAGCATGTGGGCCACGAGTTGAACGAGGCCGGGGAGGTCACCGAGGTTCATTGCGAATACCTCGAAGGCACCATTGGGCAAAATGCTCCGGAGGGAGTTGTCTGCAAGGCGGCTATTCACTGGGTCAGCGCGGCGCATGCGCAGGAAGCGGAAGTCCGCCTCTATGACCGCTTGTTCACGGCAGAAAATCCTGATGCGGCTGAGGATGGCTTCAAGAGTGTGCTCAATCCGAACTCGCTGGAGGTCGTGACTGGCGTGCAGGTCGAAGCGGCTTTGGCGGACATGGAGCCCGGAGAACGCTGCCAGTTCGAGCGCGTGGGTTACTTCGTTGCGGATAGCGAGGAGTATGTGGCGGGTGAGAAGCTGGTCTTCAATCGCACGGTGGCTCTTCGTGATTCTTGGGGTGGCGGGAAGTGAAGCGCCTCACTGCGAGTGGCCTCACTCGCTTCCATCTCGATTCGAGAAATCTTCTTTTTTCATCTTTTAAATAGCCGAAGTCCGTGAGGGCTTCGGCTTTCTGATGTCTGGGAGGACGCTTCTTGAGGTCGTCTGAAAAAGAAGAGAAGAGAATGGCTTTCGCGAAGTCTTTGCGCGAGTGGGGTGGACGTCTCGTCCACCCGTCAAACCCGATGAGTAGACGAGACGTCCACTCCACCAACCCCTCGGCAAACTCATATCAAGAACGCCCGCTTGGCTTCTTCTGACGGTCTCCCAAATTGGTGTTGGGAAAAAATATCGAGCCATGAGGCGATTTTTTGTAAGGATTACGTTCAGGAACCTAATGAAGAGATAACAACCCTCTTCAACATCACATGACAACGTACTCGCGCCATTTTCAAAAGGTAGGTCTGATCGGAAGCTTTGCTTTAGTCTTACTCTGTTCCAACTCTTCGCACGCTGACGAGGTTCACCGCTGGACTTTTGAGGACGGGACGGATTCGGTTGGAGGAGCCGATCTGGAATTCAACGGGGGAGGAGCACTTTATGACGGTCGGCTCTATCTGGATGGGAGTGACGATTTTGCGGTCACGAAAGCTCCGCTTTCCGGCGATTTGTCTGAGCGCACTTTGGTTGTTTGGGCAGGAGTTGATGACTTGGGGCAGGGAGGAGGCGGGGTTCTAACTGTGGTTGGAGGAACGGCTGCGACCGACCCTTTCGATGGGATTGTTTTTGGCGAAAGAGCGACCTCTCAGTGGATGAATGGCAGTAATAGTTTTCTGCGTTCAGTATCCAACAACGGGGGTGCTGCTGAGAGTGTGACTTCGCCGGAAACGGTGATGGTGGCGATTGTTTACGGTCCCGGAAATGAGATCACAATCTACCGCGAGGGGGCTCTTTATAGCACCAGTGGTGCGACGCAGGGCACGCGGCAGGATTATGCTGGCGGAACAAGTTTCGCGCACTTTGGACAGAGGCATACAGATGGGAGCAATCGCTTTTTTGAGGGCTTCATCGAAGAGGCGAGAATTTATGATGAGGCGCTTTCGGCGGTCGAGTTGGCGGCTTTGTATCAGGAAGGACCCTCGCAGAATTCGGCTCCGGCCCTTTCTCCTGCGGTGGGGACTCTTTTGGTGGAGGAATTAGATGCGAGTTCGAATCACTCTTCTTCCATCTCTCTCTCCTTGAGTTCGGTTTCGAGTGCGGGGGTGCAGATTGGTTATGGTGAAAGTGGACGAGCTGATTACTTTCTCAATTTTCCCTCCAAGGATGATGTTGCGGAAGGTGTTTTAGTGAGTTCGGTCGCGGCTTCCAGCTCTCGCATTACAAGTCAGACGGCTGTTTCGGAGGCTGGCACGGCTTCTTACCTTTTTCCGGATCGCTACTTTATTGCTACTCACAACGTGGAGCGAGGTGAAGCCAATCTCGATGTTTCCTTTGGGTGGTTTCCATATTCCGACTGGTTGGGCGCGGTGACTTCTGCTGAAACCGACGAAGGACCACTGCAAATCCGGTCTGCGGCGGGAGGGATTTTTCTCGGACAAGAGTTTCAAGATCTCGGGGGCGGAGTGAGTCGAGTGGACCTGACGAGCTTGGGCGATTTTTCGTCTTCGGAAGGAGTATTGCTCGTGAACGCTGCCGCGAATCTCGGAGACTTCGCGCTTTCCCAAGATCGGTCGGATGGAGGATTCGATGTTTTCGTGATGGATCCCAGGGATAATGCGGGAGTGTATACTCGTCGTCCGATCTCGTTCGTCTATCTCCCTATCAATGCAGTAGGGACTAGAAATCTGGAAGCATTGGGCCGGGTAGAGGGCGGAGGGACATCGGAGGTCCAAGGCGGACACTACACGGTGAGCAAGTCTGGTTCCGGGGCTTCCGCAGTTTGGCAGTTGGAGATTTACCAAGACGCCGCAAAGACGATCAAGCACACCTTTGAGACGGGTACCTTGCTATTGAGTAATGAGGGGGGAGGCATTAATAATATTGATAATCAAGTTTCCGCTGCATGGCACCAAGCATCGGAGAGCTGGCTGATCACCACCTATGATGTGAACGGCAATTTCGTGCAAGACGTGACGGGCTTTGAAGACGTCTTCAGTTTTGCTTTCTTCAAAGGAGTGCGCCCCACCATTGAGATCGATTCCACTGCGAGAACCTTTTCGGTTGATGCAGATGGCGATGGCATTTTCACCGATGAAGAAGGGGTCTTCCGTGATGACATGCCCTATGAGGTCGCGCTTCGTGGAGGGATCATGCACTTCATTTTCGGGCAGGATTTGATTCTTCAGCCCAACGATAGGGTGATTTGCAAAGGTGATTATCCCATCTCCCTGGTGGCGGCGCGTGACCTTGTGATTCCTGAGGGAGCCGTCATCGATGCCTCTGCTGATGGAGTGCTGCCCGGACCCGGGGGAGGTCTTGGTGGTGGCGGGGGAGCTGGTGGAATGGGCGGAGCTGGGGGTGATGGTTCGGTCACCGAAGGAGGAGATGGCCGGAATGGTGGTGATGGTGGAATTCTGGGAAGCACTGATGGGAAAGATGGTTTCGATGGCAACGATGGCAAGCTCGCTATCAGCAATGGAGGAGCACAGAATGGAGGATGGGGTGAGTGGGGTAGTGAAGGAGGGGCAGGACTGCCGGGCTTTGGGGCCTCGGGTGGTGGCGGGAGCTCTGATACTCTCGTTTACGGGCGCGGCGAGAGGGCTCTTTTCAGCAGCAGCGCCCACGGACCCGGAGGCAATGGTGGCAATGGTGGGGACTATAATTTTGTCGCCGCTGGGGCCAATGGCTCCAATGGGGGCGGAGGCTCTACCCTTGATGGCGGCGTTGGAGCCGCAGGGGGGGATGGACCGCGAGGGGGGCGTGGCCGGGGCGGTCGCAATCTTGGGAGTGGACTTTTGATTTCCGGCGGGGCCGGAGGTTCGGGCGGGCGAGGTGGTGCTGGTGGCGGAGGTGGCGCAGCAGGCGGCGCTGGCGGCGGCGGAGGAGGTGGTGGTGGAGAAGCCTTTCGGAATACAGGAAATGGAGAATCAGGGGGAGCAGGCGGCGATGGCGGAAAAGGCGGTGATGGCGGAGCGGGCGCGATTGGAACTGCAGGTGGTCAAGGTGGAGGCGGAGGAGGGGCAGTCGCTTTGACCGCTTATCGCTATCTGGTGGCCAAGGGGACCTTCGTCGCAACGGGGGGAGAAGGGGGCGCCTCAGAGGCACCGACAGCAATCCACATGGGGGCGTCGGGAGTAGATGGTGAGAATGGAATTGGCGGTATCAATCCTAGTCGTGGTGCAGGTGGCGACGGGGGAGATGGGGGAGATGGCGGAAGGGGTGGCGCTGGAGGTGATGGTGGCAATGGTGGCGAAGGTGGAGGAGGCTCGGGAGGAACCTTCAAGTTCGAGGGCCATCGCATCGATACCGACGGGGCTGTTCTGATTGTGACGGGGGGAACCAGCTTAGATACCGAAGGTCGGATTATTTTTTCCGAGTCCGGTCCCAATGAGCTTTTTGGCTACGATTTTGGGAGCAAGTTTGAAGACTTTGGAGGTTTGAGTGGGGCCAATCCTCACTTGGACGTTTTGACCGAGACTCCGTATTTGGCTTCCCTCCGGGGAGGGGCAGAAGTGGGTGGATTATTGAATGGCTTCAACGCCGGGGATTTCTCGGCTGTGGTTTCCGGCGCCCCTGGGGATGCCGTCCTCGCGGTGATGCGATCTGCTACTTTCGCGGGGGAGTCCTACCCGGGGTATGATTGGATTTTCTTGATCAATCTCACAGCCAATCAGCTGCAGTCTCCGGTCTTAGGGGCCGGTGATAGTGGCTGGTTCTCAAGCTTGATTGATGGCGGATTGGCCACTAAAGAGGCGTTTGGAGGGGCGGGCTCTTCGATCCATCCCTATCTGGAAGCTCATGGGGTCTATGCCACCTTGATTCCTTCGGAAGTGAGCTTTGTCGCCTGGGGCTTTGAGAATGGTCAGATTTTTCTCGAGGAGAGTGCTGATTTGGAGTTGGGGATTCTCGAGGTGGAGTATCTCACGACGCCCGGCTTCACCGTTGCGACCGTAATTCCGGATGCTGTTGAGGAAGACTTCATCAGTCCCGGTTACCCGGAAAGCGGGGACCGGTTGCTCTTCACTTCTACTGGAGAGCTGGAGGTCAATATCGTGCCCGCTGAGGCGGTCGCGGCGGGAGCTCGCTGGCAAGTCGATTCGCAGGGAGGGGTTTACCAGAGTGGAGAGCTTGTCCCCAATGTTCCTCTGGGCGTTCATGAGCTTTCCTTTCCCACCGTGCCGGGATGGCTGCCACCGCGCGGGAGTCGGGTCGATGTCGTGCCAGGTGGAATCACGACTACGGTGACGGTGACCTTCGACGAAGCTGCAAGCGCGACGATCGGAGCCATCCCTCCCCAGACGGTAGGAGAAAGTCAGGTGCTGGGAATGACCTTCGCTCCGGGCACGAGTTTGGAACTGGTCTCTGGTGCTCCGGAAGGGGCGTTGTTCATTACCGGGTCGGGTTGGTTTTACTATGAGCCTAGTATTGAAGATCGCAGTCCGTTTGAAGTTCGTTTTTCTTATGGCGGCGAAAGTCAGGTCGTGATGATTAGTCCTGAGCCAGACTTGTCGAATGAGCTGGAGATTCTTGCTCTGCAGCCGCAGCCAGAAAGCCTCCCTGATCCCGCTGGGGCCAACTACAATCAGATTCACAAGGCCAAGGGGGAGGCTTTGATGAATCTGAATTCTGAATCAACGAATACCCGAATCGTAACGATGTCGGGAAAGGAGATCCTGTTTCGCCAGACGGAGGATGGTCTCGATGAGGGACGGTTCTTTGAGGCCGTTGGTTATTATCAACAGGATGACGGCAGTGGTAATCTCTCCTGGGTGGGGCCAACTGCCATTGAAGAGTTGCGGATTTATGCTGAGACGGTGACCTTCGAGTCCGCGCTTCATGTTCCTGGGACGAAGGTGACAATTTATGCCAAAACGGTGAATTTTCCTACCGAGCAGGGGCAACTGATTACCACTCCTTTGGCGGATTCTCCAGGGAGCCGTTTGGATGCGGGAGATGTGACCATTCACGCTTTGGCGATTGAGGGAGTTCCCTCGGACCATCCTCGATTTGTGCTCAATGGTGGAGATTCAACCAACGGCTCCGGTGGGGCGGCTGGCATGCTGAAAACTCCATTCGAGGGGATGGCGCTCTTTGCGAAACTTCTGGGAGGAAATGGCGCTAGCGAAGGAGCCACGGTGCCGGTTGTATTGAGTGAATGCGAAGATCGGATTTCGGAGGAGTTTCGGGGTTACTCATGGCTACATCCGATCGCGGTTCGTTCTGCTCTGGCCTATGCCAAAGATCTCTATTTCTTAGGCTTTCTCACCGAAGCGGAGAGCGAGTTTCTTGCCTACAAACGCTATCTTTCCCAGTTGGGTGATTTTTCCCATCTGCCTGATGACGCCAACTACCCGGACGAAGTGGGATGTCCGGTCGATCCTTCGTTGGATTTCTTTCCAGATACTTTGGACGCGAGACTGGAATTTGCAGAATTGGAGGCTGATGTGGATCGTCACTTGGCCCGTTTGTCAGACAAGTTGGACTATTATGGAAATCCCGCGGGCTGGGTCCCTCTTCTCTCTCTGGAAACCAACTTTCTCCTCACTGACGCCTTCATCGACAATGCGATCGAGGCTTTGTATGTAAGCTACTGGATCAATCGGAGTTCTGATTTCATCGAAGAGCAGACCGCTGCTCTGAGCGAGGCTGAGGCTCAGCTGACGGCGGAAAATGGGCTCTTGAATGCGCAGATGGACTTCCTGTTAGGACAGAATCGCACTGGCGAGACTAGCGGTGAAATCTACGAGCTTCAGTTGGAAGAGAGCGAGCTGAATGATCTGATTGAGAGGCAAACCGAGCGCTTGCAGGAATTGGAGGCTAGGCTTTTGGAACGGGCGGAAGATCTCCAAGAAGAGGAAGATCGCAAGGAGGCTTGGAAAAAGACCGCGCGCACATTGGGTGCGGTGATGCAAGTTGTGCCGGTCGGGCAACCGGCCTTGGCTGCTGCGGGGGGCGGGCTCGATCTGGTCTCTCGCGTCGATGAGCAGGATTCGCTGGAGACTATTCTGGACGGGGCCTCGATTGTCGGAAGCTATCAAGTGGCCGACCTCAGAAAGAGTGCCAAAGACTTGGAAGAGTCCGTGGAGGCTCCTTCGCTGCAATCGACGACGAAGCAGGAGGCTTACAATGCACAGGCGAACGACCTTGAGCAAAAGTTGGGCTATCTGGACCAAGGTTATGATGATGGAAATGCTGAAACCTCGGATGACTATTTGGGGGTCAAGGAACTCCAGCTTTTCTTGGGGACTTATGAGGCTCCAGCAGACGAAATTGCGGCAATGCTGGAACAAGTAAAGGCCACGGACCCTCAGTTTGTCTCGATGGTGGACTCGATCAGCGAACTGATGAGGCGCAAGGAGGCCTTTGCCGCTCGATTGCTTTCGGCCCAGAACCAAGTGAGGGAAATTCCGGCTTTGGTCATGAAGAATGCCATTGCGATCGAGAGATTGGATCGCAGCGCGACGGACTTCCAAGGCGTGCTTGACCCGCAAGCTCTCTCAGTGGTTCGTGAGATGGAGCGGCGGGCGAAGGACCGCTTGCGAAAGCAATTCTATCTCCTCGCCAAGGCATACGAATATCGCCTAGTGGAGTCTTATCGACAGGGCTCAGGCGCAGCCTTCGATGCCGTGGATGTTTTTGAGAAAGTGGAGGCCATTATTCAGGCTCCCCAAGACTTGGTTACCTTCACTAACAGTAATGGAAACTTGGAAAGTGTCGTTCCCACTGCTACCGCAGCTCCCCATATTATCAATGCGGATGGATTCAGGGCCCTCGCTAGTATTTTTAGAGACGAGCTGTCGAAGATTTCGACTCGCATTGTCGACAATTACGATACGAGCGAATTTGAGCAGAATTGTGATCCTCTTGTTTTTGATGAGCGGGAATTGGAAATGCTCAATGGCAGCCTAGGCCAAGTGACAGTCAATTTGGAGAAATCAGGCAAGCTGGATGTTGGCAAAGAAATGCAAAGGATTCGCAGCTTGGTGTTAGACAACGTGAGCTTTTCCCTGACTCTGGACGGTCAACCGACCACTGCGGCAGCGATTGGGTTGACTGCCGGTTCGAAGGTCGAGATTCAAGTGGTTCATTCCGGTCGTTCAGTGATTACCCGCGAAGGTCAGCGCTATCTCTTCAATCACTACACCAGTGGGAGCGAGACTGAAAATCCGATTCGCTGGAAGTTCACCGTTGATCTGACAGAGGACAATCTGCCGGTTGCTAATGTGTCTTCTTTTGATTTGAGTTATGCCAGTGAATCGCTTCTCACTACCTTTCTTGGAGACGATGGCGACTTGAGTATTCAGAGGTTTTCCCGTCCGGGAGCTGCAGCCGATCTGGTGGTGAAGGTCTTGACCCCCGAGCCGGAATGGTCCGGGGCACCGGTTGGCGATGTCGGGGTCGTTATCGAAAGTCTGAACTTGTGCGCTGGAATTGATTTCTATGAGTCTACTGGAACCGAAGAGACTGAGATTCGAGTGCAAGATCCTGATGGCAATCCGTTGGATATTTTGCCTCGCTTCCGTTTCGACCTCGCGAATGGCCAGGCGCCGAATGAAGAGTGGGGCCGTCGCGATGGAATTGGTTCCATTACCCGTTCCTTCACCCCGGGTTCCTTTGAAATTCGTCCCCAAGAGTTTTATGGAGATGTGCTCACGGCGGGCGATGCCCAGCCCAATGGTTTCCGGTTCTCGCACTGGATTTCGCAGACCGGAGGCCGTATTCGCCAACAGGGGGAGTCATACCTCAACGCTTTTGGTCAGAATGCCATTTATAACAATGCACTCGGCGACTATCTGGCGGGGTCTTCGACGAATGGGGACGAGGCGAGCCGGACTCTGTTGGTAGATAATAATCAGAACAAGCGCTTCATCGCAGTCTATGAGTATGTGGGTGATACGGATCCTGCTGAAGTCCAGAGCATCGCGCTCGATCTGTCGGAAAGCAATGGGGTGGTGACGACCTATGTGGTCAACTTCGACGAAGCGGTTGCGGGCGTTCGGGCCGAGGATTTCATGGCGGTGGATGAGATTGGAGTTCTCGAGATTCTGTCCACCACGCGGATTGGCAATAGTTGGAAAGTCAAAGTGAATGGGGTGCCCACAAGCTTCGGGCTCGTTGACGATGATTCCATTCTCGATGCGGCCGGGAATTCGCTCGCCGGGTTTGGACTGGGTAATGGCGATTTTACCTATGATGGCGTTACAACCGTTGGGAGCCAGACTGTGACTCTAGCCCTAACAGGATTCGACGAAAATGGGGCTCCCGAGCTGCAGTTGATCGGGGCGGGAGATTCGAGCTGGCAGTTGCAGTGGTCTGCGGACCTGACGAATGAGGGCTGGACCGACTTGGAAGTGATGACTTTGGTTGATGGGAGTGCAACCACAACCGACAGCACTGCGAATGAAGAGACCAAGCGTTTCTATCGTGTCGTGGCAGTCGAGTGAGGGTGAAGAGCTTCTTGTGAATCGAGAGTTCGAAATCACGAGGCCTGTCACCGCTCCTCCTAGTCACGAAAGGCAGTTGCTATCAGTTTCTCTCCGGAGAGAGGCCTCGCTCTAGTGCCCGTGCTGTCCGCATGGGGAGTAAGGGGATTTCGCCCTTTCCTGAGATGATGAGAAAAGCCCCGCATCTCCAACGTGGGGCCTTTTCCGGAACGGTGCACTCGTGTTCTGCACGCTAAGTTCGTTACAGAACTCAATCTTCGTATTCCTAAATGAGACAGTACCTTCGGTGTCGAAATTTTGCGGTATCTCGGGTCTTTTTTCCAATGGCTGCGTTGTTCGTCAGTCATGAATTCCAATTCACTCCTTCTTCACGCCTTGCCCTTGAAAAAAAATCCCCTTCGGATTTCTGCAACGACCTTAGCGCGCAGGACACTAGCGCAGTCCTTTTGGCTTGCCCAGGATTTCAGCCAGCACGATGGCGTCTCTTGCTGAGGAGGGAGTGGAAAGGATTTCCTTCACCCGTGATTTCTGACGAGTGGCTCGCTTCGCTTTCTTGCCCAGTTGTTGAAAGTCCGAGGCGGCTTTCTTCTGCGCGTCGGTGAGAACGGTTCGCTTGAGGGATTTCTGCGCGGTCGCTTGAAAAGAACTTTGCGCTTTTTGCGACGAAGTTTGCGCGGGAACCGGGCGGTTGATGCGTGCCTTCCCGGGAACCGGTGGGAGTGGGGGAGGGGTGCGATTCAATTTTTCCTGAACCACCTCGGGTTCAGGATTGTTGCGGTTTTGCCGATCCAGAATCTCCCGCCGAGCCTCTTCATAGAGGTCTTCCAGGCTGTTGGAGCGGGGCTGCACGGTGTCCGCGCGCTCGTCGTAGTTATACTCCTCCCAATGCTCTGGCTGCTGTTGGCTGGGCTTTCGCCCCAGCACGTTCTCGAGGAACCATCGAATCACACCGATGACGATGAAGACGATGACTACAACGAGCTGGAAGGGAAAGTCGTCCATAAGGAAGAGGGAAAGGGGGCTGTTAGAGCTTAGGACTGCTCGCCCGCGATGGAGTTCCGCATGTCGGTATCCGCATTCACATTCTGATACTTCACGTAGTCCATGATGCCCAGATTACCGCTGCGGAAGGCCTCGGCAATGGCTTTGGGGATGTCGGCTTCGGCCTCTACAACCTTGGCGCGCATCTCCTGGGTGCGGGCGGACATTTCCTGCTCGCTGGCGACGGCCGCGGCGCGACGCATCTCGGCCTTGGCCTGCGCGACTTGTTTGTCTGCTTCGGCTTGTTCGGCTTGGAGACGGGCACCGATGTTGTCGGCAACATCAACATCCGCGACATCAATGGAAAGGATTTCGAAGGAAGTTCCGGAGTCGACGCCTTTTTGCAAAACGAGGCGGGAGATGGAATCGGGATTCTCGAGCACCTCTTTGTAGGAATTGGCCGAACCTACCGAGGTCACGATGCCTTCACCGACGCGGGCAATCACGGTCTCTTCAGTCGCACCACCGACGAAGCGCTCCAAGTTGGTGCGGACGGTGACACGGGCACGGACATTGACCGCGATACCATCTTTGGCCACCGCGGTGATCTTGGAAATTCCGGTGTTGGGATTCGGGCATTCGATCACCTTCGGGTTGATCGAGGTGCGCACCGCTTCCAAGACGGTCTTACCGGTGTCCTTGGTGGCGAGGTCGATGGCGCAGGCGCGGTTGAACGGGAGAGGGATGCCCGCCTTGTCTGCCGCGACGAGAGCCAGCACCACGTTGGTGACATCACCACCGGACAGGTAGTGGGCCTCGAGGTCATCGGTGGAAATCTCGATGTTGGCCTTCGAGGCGGTAATACGGTTGTTCACGATCAGGGCGGGGGGCACCTTTCGTAAACGCATGAAGAGGAGGTTGAAGAAGCCGACCGGAGCTCCCGAGACCCGGGCCTGCAACCAGAGATTGAAGAAGTTAATCATCAAGAGGAGGAAGACGAGACCGACTACTCCAGCGACTGCTAAGAAAATGATTTCCATATTGCAGAGCTTATCCCTTGTCGGGCTGCTTGCAACGAAATCCGTCAACTCGGGCAATTGGTTTTGCGACATGGCTCGAAGTCGGGTTCACTGGGCGGCGTGAGGACGATTGGAATGCTGGCAGGGAAGGGACTCTATCCGACCGCCTTTGTGGATGGGGCGAGGCGGCAGGAGGAACCGATGCGGCTGGTGACCATGGCCTTCACCGGAGAAACGGATCCGGCCTTGGCTGATTCCGTCGATACCCTCGATTGGTGTCGCGTGGGTCAGCTGGGCAAGATCATCAAGTTTTTCAAAAAGGAGGGGGTCAGCGAGATCGTGATGGTCGGCCAGATCACCCCCAAGAACCTCTTCGAGTTTCGTCCCGACCTCCGCATCACGATGGCGATGGCCAAGCTGAAGCAGCGCAACGCCGAGACCCTCTTCGGCGCTTTGGCGGACGAGTTCGCCAAGGACGGCATCACCGTGCTACCTGCGACGACTTTTCTCGATCACTTGCTTCCGCCCGAAGGCCCGGTCTTGGGGCGCGCTTTGTCCGAGGAGGAGTTGGAAGCCGCGCGCTATGGTTTCGGCATCGCCAAGGAAACCAGCCGGCTCGACATCGGGCAGAGCGTGGTGGTTCGCGAGGGCACGGTGCTGGCGGTGGAGGCCTTTGAGGGAACCAATGAGTGCGTTCGCCGTGGTGGGGCTTTGGGAAAAGGCAAGAAGGTGATCCTCGCCAAGGTTTCCAAACCCAATCAGGACATGCGCTTCGATGTGCCGGTGATTGGTCCCGATACCATCCGCAATTGTGCGGAGGCCGGGGTGGGTGCCATCGCCATTGAGGCGAAAAAGACCCTCGTTCTCGGTTGGGAGGAAGCGGCGGAATTGGCCAAGAAGCTGAAGGTCGGCGTGGTCGCTTTGTAGAATTCTCGGCGCCGGTTGCTGGTTGGCTCAAAGAGACAAGAGTTCGCCAATCAGGGACAAGAACTGAAAGAGTTTTTGCTCGGTCTCGTTTGGAAAAGGTCTTCTAATCGACACCCTCCCTATGAGCAGCCGCCTATTTCTCTTCTTATTCGCCCTTCTTTCCACTTTAGCCCACGGCCAAGAGGGAGGGGCACTGGAAGGCAAGCGCCCCAACATCGTGGTGATTCTCTGTGATGATTTGGGTTACGGTGATCTGGAGTGCTACGGGCATCCTCATATCAAGACTCCCCATCTCAATGCTCTGGCGGAGAGCGGGATTCGCTTCACCGACTTTTATTCTGCCGCGCCCGTGTGTTCTCCTTCGCGGGTGGGACTGATGACGGGGCGTAATCCGAACCGTGCCGGTGTTTACGATTTCATTCCTGGAAACAAGGACATCTATCTGCGTGCCTCCGAGGTGACCTTTCCCCAACTGCTGAAAAAGGCAGGTTACGCGACTTGTCTCTCAGGGAAGTGGCACTGCAACGGCAAGTTCAACAACGATGCCCAGCCCCAACCCGATGCCGCCGGTTTCGACCACTGGTTCGCGACTCAGAATAATGCCAGTCCTTCACATGCCAACCCAAGAAACTACGTGCGCAATGGCGAGGAAGTAGGAGCCCTGGAAGGGTATTCTTGCCAAATCGCGACCGACGAGGCCTTGGGCTGGATTGAGAAGCAGCAAAAGGCGGATGCCGAGCAGCCCTTCTTTCTCTATCTCGCCTTTCATGAACCCCACGAGCCCATCGCTTCGCCCGAGAGTCTGGTGAAGGACTACCGCGAGGACGCTCGTCAGGAAGAGGAGGCCCTCTACTTTGCCAATGTGGCCAATGTGGACGCGGCGGTGGGACGGCTGCAGGCGAGGCTGGCGGAGATGGGGTTGACCGATGATACGCTCGTGATTTTCAGTTCGGACAACGGGCCCGAGACTCTTCTTCGCTACCAGCGGGCCAAGAATTCCTTTGGTTCGGCCGCGCCGCTGCGGGGGATGAAGCTTTGGACCACCGAGGCTGGATTCCGCGTGCCGGGTATTATGTCTTGGCCGGGAGTGATTGCGCCCAAGCAGACCGAAAAAGCAGCATTCTCCAGTCTCGACTTTTTCCCGACCTTTTTGGAGTTGGCCGGCGCCGAGGTTCCCCGCAACCGAGCCCTCGATGGCACCAGTCTCTTGCCCTATCTCGGCGGCGGAACTTTAGAGCGGGAAAAGCCTCTGCTGTGGGTTTTCTACAATGCCCTCAACGAGCGCCGGGTGGCGATGCGCCATGGCGATTGGAAGCTCATGGCCAAGCTGAACCTGCCGCGCTACAACTCGGTCAACGAGAAGATTGCCGAGAAAGTGAAGAGCGCGACGCTTTCCGATTTCCAGCTCTTCAACCTCACCTCCGACGTGCACGAGGCTAATGACTTGTCAGGCGAAAAGCCGGAGAAATTGGCGGAATTGAAGACTTTGGTCGAGAAGGAATACACCGCCCTCGTGGCTGACTCGCACGTGTGGGAGGCTCCCAAAGCTGAGGCCAAGAAAGCGAAGCCCAAAAAGTAGAGGCGATTGACTCTCTATAGCCGAAAAGGCATCTATACACTTCTAGAATGCAATGAGATCGTCGCGAATACTCTTCTCTCTTCTCGCGATTTTTCTAATGCTGGCGGCCTTTTGGCTTTGGAATGAAAATCAATCTGGTTCTCGTCTATTGGAGAAGGGAAGTAACGAGTCTGGCGCTAAGAATGGCGGAGGGCCTTTTGACCCAGCGGAGGAATCCCGTCTGCCTACAAAGAGCCAAAGGTTGAACGGAAAATCTCAATTGGATGCCGTTAACTTGTTAGAGCTGTCCGAGGAGGAAATGGGTTTCTTTTCGATCCCGAGCGAACTCTGTGATGTTTTAGCCGAGGCCGTAGGGCAATTAGGTTCCGAATATTCCAACCTTGTCATTGAAACAGGGCGATCAAGCTAGGGAAAGAATACGTTCACGGTAGCTTTGGTTCATCAGTGCTTGGAAACGTTTTTTTGGAAGACTCTTCACTGTTCCCGTATCCATATTGAG
>NZ_BMXI01000015.1 GCF_014651675.1 Roseibacillus persicicus | reverse complement strand
GCTTCTTTTGCGACGCGGGCTTTGAACTCCGCACTGAGATGTCTTCTTTTTCGTTTCATTGGTCTGATTTCGGGGTCATTTGCCCCTTCAGACCAGCTCAACTTTTCTACAAGCTCATGGCTCCGTTTTCCGGGACCACTTCACTTCTTCGCCGTCCACGATGCGGAGCACAAAAAAGCCGCACCTCAAGAGGCGCGGCTTTTTGAAAAATAGGGTCGTTCTGTTCGATTACATCTTCAGCTGAGGACGGTCTGCCTCGGGCCAGTCGATGTGGAAGAACTCGCCGCGGGGCTTGTCGGTGCGCTCGTAGGTGTGGGCACCAAAGTAGTCGCGCTGAGCCTGCAGGAGGTTCGCGGGGAGGCGCGCGCTGCGGTAGCTGTCGTAGTAGGCCAAGGCGGAAGAGAAGGCTGGAATCGGCACGCCGTGAATGGCACCTGCCGCGACCACCTTGCGCCAGTTGGCCTCGCAACGCTCAATCTCGCTCTTGAAGAATGGGTCAAGGAGGAGGTTGGCGAGGTTTTCGTCACGCTGATAGGCTTCGAAGATTTTCTGGAGGAAGGCTGCCCGGATGATGCAACCGCCACGCCAAATCATGGAAATCTCGCCGAAATTAAGGTTCCAGTTATACTCGTTCTGCGCCTCACGCATGAGCTGGAAGCCCTGGGCGTAAGAACAAATCTTGGAGCAATAAAGAGCGTCGTGAATCGCTTGGGTGAACTCCTCCTTGTCGCCATCGAAGCCAGGAACATCGGCCTTGAGGACCTCGGAAGCAGCTACGCGCTCGTCCTTCACGGCAGAGATGCAGCGGGCAAAGACAGCCTCGGCGATGAGAGGAGCAGAGATGCCCATATCGAGCGCGTTCACTGCGGTCCACTTGCCGGTGCCCTTCTGACCTGCGGTGTCGAGGACGATGTCGACGAAGGGAGCGCCGGTCTCGGGGTCGGTCTGCTGAAGAATGTCGGTGGTGATCTCGATGAGGAAGGAGTCGAGCACGCCATCGTTCCAAGTGCCGAAGGTTTCGCTCATTTCCTTAGGCTCCATGCCGAGCAGGTTGCCCATGAGCTGATAGGCCTCACAAATCATCTGCATGTCGCCATACTCGATGCCGTTGTGAACCATCTTCACGTAGTGACCGGCTCCGTTCTCGCCGATGTAGGTGGTGCAAGTCACGCCGCCTTCGACAGGCTTGCCGGGCTCGGCACCATCGATGGGTTTGCCGGTGTCCGCGTCGACCTTCGCCGCGATCGCTTCCCAGATGGGCTTAAGCTCGTTCCAAGCGGACTCCTTGCCGCCGGGCATGAGGGACGGGCCGAAACGGGCACCTTCTTCTCCACCGGAAACACCAGAGCCCACGAAGCGGAACCCTTTGGCGTTGAGGTCTTTCTCGCGACGAATGGTATCGGTCCAGAGCGCGTTGCCGCCATCGATGATGATGTCGTCGGGCTCGAGAAGCTCAGTAAGGCCATCGATTACGGCGTCAGTAGCGCGGCCGGCCTGAACGAGGATGATGACCTTGCGAGGACGCTCCAAGGACTCAACAAATTCTTCCAAAGTCTGGGTGCCGACCAAGCCGCCAGGAGTGCTGAGGTTTTCCGCGACGAAGGCATCGGTCTTCGATGCGGTGCGGTTGTAAACTGAGATTTGAAACCCGTGGTCTGCAATGTTGAGGGCAAGGTTTTGCCCCATCACTGCCAAGCCTACCAATCCGATGTCTGATTTTTTATCTGCCATAACGTGTGTTTGCTTCCCGCGCGCTATAAGGCCCACAACCGCAAGCGGCAAGTGTGGAATGAGACCACAATGTATTCGGGGATGAGCGCTCTTTCTCCCTTCGCCGCATCGAATTCATAGATCCCAGTACGTCACAACGCCCCCTGCCCAACAACCAGACAGGGAGCGTTGCTTACCTTCTTTGCCAAGAAATTAGAATCTCAGACCCAACCAGGCTCCGAGCACAACGGCGTCGTCGATGTCACCGGTGCCTCCGGGGTTCTGAATGTATTGCACCGACGGCTGAATGTAGGCCGAGGGTGTGAGCTGGAAACGGTGGCCGAGCTCGAAGACCATCTCGTAGTCGACATCTTCTCCAATGGCATCGCCATATTCGTCGCTCAACTGGCCGTAGGTCGCGAAGAAGACAGTGCGGTCCTCTTCCCGTCCGGGAAAGAGCCCCTTATAGTTCAAGCCAGCGCTGATCTGCAGCGGAGTCTTGGCCACATCATCGTCAGGCGAGTAGCTAGCCATCGCAAAGGCAGTCAATCCATCAGCAATCTCGGTCTCCCCGTGGATGTAAGCACGGAAGAGGTAATCGGTCGTGCCACCGGAGAAATTGTCGAAATCGCGGAAGGAGTTGATCGCTCCCACGAAGACGCGGGTATTGCGACCGGTGTTGGGGGTCCAGTCGTATTGCGCCAGCACCGAAATGCCGTCATCACTACCGAAGCTGAAATCCAAACCGTTGTTGGTGAAGTCCCACTGGTCGGGCCCCGTCTGGTAGGCACCGAGCTGGAACTGGTGCTCGTCGGTAGGCGTATACTTGATACGTCCCCCCCAGACCGCGTAGGGAAACGAAGTGATGGAATTTTCTAACAAAGTCGCCCGAATCGGTCCGTTGATCGAGGTGCTGAGGGAGTAACGATACAATCCGGTATCCGCAAAGTCGTTGTCAGCCGAGAGACGACCGAGCTTGATCGCCCACTGATCGCCGAATTCCTTTTCGATATAAAGTTGATAAAGATAGCTGACCTGGCCGCCATAGATGGTCATGGGGTCGTAGATGCCACCAACCGAGTCACTGAGACTATTTCCGTGACGGTTGACGTAGGACACTTTCATCGTAGTGCCGTCCCAACCAAAGATTTTTTCCAAGTCCAGATCAACCCCGGCATACACTTGGCCGACATAATCTTGGTCAGATCTCAATCCCCCGCTCACGCTGGCGCTGGAGATTGAATCATAATAGAGAAACGGAGTAATTCCGCTCTCAATGAGCTGAGGACGAAGATCGCCCCAGTCACGGGTCAAATAATCGCCAGAGTTAAAGCCATCATCGGCACTCACTTGACTGGCAAGGGCTCCGGCGGTGACCAGAGCGGTTACGAATAGTTCGTTTTTCATATCGTGTTACTTTGTTTTTTGGGTTCAAGCCCTTGTCATCAGGCGCGTTTTTTTGGGGGGACGCTTGGGACTACCAGCGCTTGCTTGTTTGGGTTTTCTGGGTTTTTGAAAGGCCTTATTCCCACCCGAAGAGGAGGGCCTGCATCAGACGTGCTATGTTGGGGTTTTCATAAAGAGCGTCGATCATTCGGACGTAATCATCGGTAAAGACTTGGTTCTCCGATAGGTCACCGAAGACAGCCTCCACCCGCAGAAAAGAAAGCTTGTCTTTGCGAGTGGCGACTGCTGCCGCGTGAAGCTCATCCTTCATCTCGTCGACGACCTCGAGCTTCACTCCATCTTTACTCGTGTGCTTGTCCGAGTAGTAGCACCAGGCGGCTATCACCAGCGCGGCGTATTCCGTGCTTCCGCCTTTGGCTAAATTCTCATTGATAGTGGGGATGAGAAATTTGGGGAGCTTGGATGAACTCTCCAGGCAGATGCGCGCGAGATTGTCCTTGATGTTGGAATTTCCAAAGCGCTCGATCAGGGAGGCCTTGTAAGCTTCCAAATCAATTCCCTCCACGGTGTCGAGAACCGGGGTGGCTTCCACATCCATAAAGCGCCGTAAATAGGTGGCAAAGAGTGGGTCCGCGATGCAACCATCGATCGTTGTGTGTCCATCGATTGAACCTAAAATTCCCAACACGGAGTGCCCGGCGTTGAGGAGACGAATCTTCATCTTCTCATAGGGTGTGACATCGGGAACAAACTGGGCACCTACCGATTCCCATACAGGCCGACCATTGGAGAAGTCATCTTCGATCACCCATTGGCAAAAGGGCTCGCAAGTCACTGGCCACTCATCCTTGATGCCGAACTCGTTCTGCAAATATTCAATGTCTTCAGGGGTAGTGACGGGAGTGATCCGGTCTACCATCGCATTGGGAAATGAAACCTCCCACTCAATCCAGTCCGCAAGGTCAGGATCCAGTTCTTTGGCGAAAGCGAGCAGCACCTTCCGGGTCACATCCCCATTGTGCTGAATATTGTCGCAAGACTGGATAGTGAACGCAGGGATATCGAGCTCGCGGCGCTGTTGCAAGGCTGCGGCGAGGTGGCCGAACACGGTGCGGGGTTTGTCCGGGTTCTCCAAGTCGTGTTGAACGTCCGGATGGTCGAGGTCAAACTCCCCATCCGCCGGATTGAGGAGGTACCCCCCTTCGGTGATGGTCAGGGAAACAATGCGGGTCTCCTCGCTAGCCATCCGTTCGATGACCGCATCGGGGTCATCGCTCGCCAACATGAAGTCGATGAGGGAGCCGATCACTCGGTTCTCAATCCGACCATCGGGGTGCTTGACGATGAGGGTGTAGAGATAGTTCTGCTGCTTGAGGACGTCGCCAATCTTGCGATCGGCATCGCGCAAGCCCACTCCACAAATCCCCCACTCCCGGTTGCCCGGCTCGGAGAGAAGTTGGTCGGTATAGTAGGCTTGATGGGAGCGATGAAAGCCCCCCACCCCAATGTGCATAATCCCGGCGGTGAGCTTGCTCCGATCGTAGGAGGGACGGGCAATCTCTTCGGGCAGTTCGCCGAGGGTGCTTTGGGTGATAGGAATGAGGGACTTCATCTTTGATCCGGTGGGTGTTGAATTTGTAGAAACGGTCATGAACTAGGACGCTTTGCGGTGCTGGAGACTGTCGAGAGCAACGGCTACTAACAAGACGACGCCTTTAATCACCATCTGCACAAACTGACTGACATCCAGCAGGACGAGACCATTGCTGAGCACTCCCAGAATAAGAACGCCGGCGAGCACGTTGGAAATCTTGCCAAATCCCCCACTCACGCTCACGCCACCCAGGACGCAGGCAGTGAGGACGTCGAACTCGAAGCCTTTGCCAGAGAGAACCTGTCCCGAGTTGGTGCGCGAGAGGATAACGATTCCAGCGACTCCAGCGAAAAACCCTGACAAAGTGTAGACCAGATACTTGACGCGGTTGACGTCGATTCCGGAGAGCTTGGCCGCCTCCTCATTGCCCCCTACGGCGTAGAAGTAACGTCCGAAGAAAGTCTTGCTCAGGATGAAGCCACCCAGCGCCATCACGATGGCCATGATGATCACAGGGATAGGGATGGGGCCGACGTAGCCTTGGCCAATGACGGCGAAGGACTCGGGGAATCCGTAGATGGGAAGACCATCACAAATCAGGTAAGCAACCCCTTCAATGATGATGAGCATCGCCAGAGTCACGATGATGGGAGGCATCTGAATATTGGCGATGATCCAGCCGTTCATAAAGCCAATGGCAGCAGAGAGAGCCAAGGCCACAACCACTGCGAAAACGGGATGCCAACCGGCATTCACCATCAGCCAGGCACAAACGATATTGACCAAGGTGACCACGGATCCGACCGAGAGGTCGATGCCGCCTAACAACAGGACGAAGGCAAACCCCACAGCCACGATTCCGAGCATGGAAACTTGACGAGCGACGTTGAGGAGGTTGTGGCTATTGAGAAAATTCTCGGAGGCAATCGAGAAGAAGATAAGAAGAGCAAGAAGAACCAAATAGATTCCGAACTGCTTGGCAAAAGCGGAGAAGCCGTTACCGGCCCCCTTGAAGGTAGTGATTTTGTTCATAGTTTTTGTTGCTGTGTTGAAATTAGTTGTGTGAGGCGAAGCCCATGATGGCTTCCTGAGAAAAGTCCTTCCTGGCGAGTTCGCCCGTCACCCGTCCTTCATGGAGAACGACTATGCGGTCGGACATTCCCATGACCTCTTCCATCTCGGAGGAAATCATCAGAACGGACTTACCGGACTCGACGAGACTGTTGACGAGTTCGTAGATTTCGGACTTGGCACCGACGTCGATTCCCCGGGTGGGTTCGTCGAAGATGACGAGGGTGGGCTCCGTCGCCAGCCACTTGGCAATGATGACTTTCTGCTGGTTGCCGCCGCTCAGGTTCTTGATTTTTTCTTCCAGATTCGGGGCCTTGATGCGAATGGCCTTGCGATAGCCCTCCGCGATATCGACCTCGGTCGTCCGGTTGACGGTGAAGAATTTCGAGATGCGCTCAAGGACGGAGACGCTGATGTTCTCTTTGATATCGAACTCTAACAGCGCTCCCAGTTTCTTGCGGTCTTCCGGCACCAGCGCGATTCCTTTCGCGATGGCTTGCTTGGGGGTTTTCGATTCAATCTCTTTTCCTTCCAAGGTGATCCGGCCTGAAGTTTTGGGTTTATAGCCGAACAAGATTTCCGCCAACTCAGTGCGTCCGGACCCGATCAGTCCGGCCAAACCAAGGACTTCACCTTTCTTAATCTGCAAGCTGACATCGTCCACGATAGTGCCGGAAACATTTTCGACAGTGAGAAGAACTTCGTCAGAAACCTGATGATTTCGTTGGGGATAAGTCTCTTTCAGTTCGCGCCCGACCATCAGCTTGACCAGCTCGTCCAGATTGGTTTCGGCGGTCTTGATGGTCTTGACCTTTTGCCCATCCCGCAAAACAGTGATGCGGTCCGACAGTTTGAAAATCTCGTCCATGCGGTGCGAGATGTAGACAATCGTCACGCCCGAATCCCGGAGCTTTTCCACTACCAAGTGCAGAGCTTTCGCTTCCGTCTGGGTGAGCGGCGCCGAGGGCTCGTCCATGATAAGCATCTTTGCCTTTTGCGAAATGGCTTTGGCGATTTCCACCAACTGCTGGTAGCCAACAGTGAGGTTGCCAACCAACTCGGCAGGGTCGATCTTGATATCAAATTGTTGAAAAATCTTGGCCGCTTCGGACTCCATTTTCTTGCGGTCAATGACGAGCCCCTTGCGAGGAGCGCGACCGAGGAAAATGTTCTCCGCGACCGAGAGTTCGTCCACCAGATTGAATTCCTGATAGATGACCCCCACCCCCACCGACTCGGAGAGCTTGGGGGTCAGGGCTGAGAACTCTTGCCCCTGGATGACGATGGTTCCCTCGTCGGGAGAAATCGCACCGGTGCAGGTCTTGATGAGAGTCGACTTTCCTGCCCCGTTTTCACCGACCAAGGCATGAACTTCTCCTTCAATAATATCGAGACTGACATCGTCCAGAGCCACGACTCCGGGATATCTCTTGGTAATGTTTTTTAGTTGCAGGAACATCGCTTCGATTTCTATTGGCCGTTATATTTGTCCACGTTCTCGGCGGTCACAGGGATGACCTCGCGGTAGATTTTAGCGGGCAATTCTTCCCCTGCCGCGAGCTTTTCAACGAAGCCGTAGACTTCATTTGCCACATCTTCGTTAGTTCCGGTGACAATCACGCTCATCCGGACCCCTTCGTTGTTCTTGATGGCGGTCAGCTCAGGCTTGGTAGCGTCCACTGCAAAGATTCCAAAGTCGTCGCCCAACTTGCCAGCAGCCTTGGCCGCTTCGTTGGCACCTACCGAACCACCCCCACCGATGCAGGTCACAACCTTCACGTTCGGGTTGGATTGAAAGATGGTCTCCATCTTGCTGATGCCTTCCTGGGGGTTGATGGCGCTGGTTTCGGCCACGATTTTCGCTTTAGGAGCCAACTCGGTGAGGGCTTCCCGGATGCCGTTGCCGCGAGCAAGGAGGACAGGCAACTGGGGGTAGTTGAGAATTGCCACTTCAGCTTCGCCACCATGCTTTTCGTTGATGAACTTGGAGGCTTGTTTACCCACTTCATAACCAAGCGCTTTGTTATCAATGAGCCAGCGAACATCGGCATTCTTGATATCGTCGTCCCAGGCGATGACCTTCACTCCAGCAGCCATCGCTTCGCGACAGGCAGACTCGATTCCGGCAGGGTCGGCGGGATGAACAATGATGACGTCCATGCCCCGGGAAACGAAGTTCTCGATCTGCATGATTTGCTTGGAGACATTGCTCTCGCAGGCCACATAGTTCATCTTGGCGCCGTTGGCTTCGGCCTTTTCCTTGATCGATTGACAGTAGCCGGACCAAGTCGGATTACTGAGATCCTGCACGGTCATGCCGATCTTGATTTGGCCTTCGCCGTCTTTATTTCGGTTGCAGGCAGTCATCGCGACGGCAGCGAGCACGGCCAGAATGGAGTATAGGTATTTTTTCATAGTTTTGTCGTATTGTTGATTGATGATATTTTTCTATCTTTTCAGAACTCTCTAGTGTTGCACCATTTCCCTAACAAGTCGCGAAGGAATTCGGGGAGTTGCTCCTTTTTGAGAACAAACGAATGAGGCGACCTGATTGGCATAGAGGTTCACTTCGTCGAGCGGCCACTGATTCAGCAGTCCGAAGGTCAAAGCTGCAGTAAAGGAATCCCCCGCTCCGACGGTATCCACCAGCGTCACAGGGACTCCCGCGCATTCGTCGACTTGCCCGGCGGAGACAATCAAGCTCCCATCACCCCCACGGGTGTAGGCCACATGACTCAATCCGAACTGGCTTCGCAGAGCCTTGAGTTGATCGACAATCGCTCCCTCCAACTGAAAATACTCGGCCAGAACCGGAAGCTCCTCATCGCTCAGCTTGAGAACATTGGCCACCTTCAGCGAGTTTTCCACAAGCTCCTTCGAGAAGAAGGGCTGCCTGAGATTCACATCGTAGATCCGAAGACTGCGCGCCGGCATAACCTCTAGAAACTTATGGATAGCCCTTCTGGTCCGCGGCGAACGCTGGGCCAAAGTACCGAAACAGGCCGCATCGAGACTCGTCGCCAACTCACACAACTCGGGAGTGAAGACCAAGTCATCCCAAGCAACCTCTTCCAGAATTTCATAGGAAGGTTTTCCCTCGGAATCCAATAGCACGAGCACACGCCCGGTCGGCAGGTCCATGCTGTCGAAAACGTATTTGTCGCTCATGTTGAGCTGTCCGAGTCTCTCTCTGGTTTTCACACCCACCCGGTCACGGCCAACCACACTCACGGGATAGGCTTCGCATCCCAATTGATGACAGTGCGAAGCGAAGTTGACCGGAGCTCCTCCGAGGCGGCTTCCATCGGGAAACATGTCCCATAGAATTTCTCCGATTCCTGCAATTTTGTGATTTTTACTCATTTGATGGATTTATTCAGACGCAGGTCCAGCTTTCAGGCCTTGACTCATCGAGCCTCGGAGTCCGCGTCCCTCCGACGGCAGAAGAAATAGCTCCGGGGGTTACATTTGTAAAATATTCACCTCACAAATACCTTGAAAAAACTTTTCATTTCTATTACATTTCATCCGTGAACGAAAGCCAGCCAAGGTATTTGCAAATCTATAAGGAAATCCTGCATCAGATTCATGACCAGACCTTTTCACCCGGCGACTTTCTCCCTACCGAGGCCGAACTTTGCAAAAAATACCAAACCTCCCGCCCCACCATTGCCCGCGCGCTGAAGCTTCTGAGTGATGAAAAGCTGGTGGTTCGCAAGGCCGGCTTTGGCACCCAGGTTCTCGCGCCGCGGAAATCGGCACTGCTCGCGGGGCTCCTCATCCCCCAACTCAACGAAATCGAAATCTTCAAACCCATCTCTGCCTCCATCGCAGAGACCTCGGGCATGGGTGGAATGCGGGTCATCCTGCCATCGGAGTTGAGCTTTGCCGACGACTTGAAAAAACGCACCAACTCGCTGGCCGATCAGCTCATCGAAGCCCGCGTGAGAGGCGTCTTTTTCGCCCCCACCGAACACTTGGAAAACCCATCCGACTTCAACTCAGGGGTGATTGAAAGGCTGACTGACGCAGGCATCCGTGTGGTTCTCATCGACCGCGACATCTACCGCTGGCCGCGCCAGACCCGTAATGACCTGGTGAGCATCGACAACATCGAGGCGGGCTATTCAGTAGCCAGCCATTTGCTCGAGCAAGGATGCAAGCGACTTGTCTTTGTCACTCGCGAGAACCCGGCCGTCACGGTGCAGCTTCGCCGAATGGGATGTCGCGAAGCCCTGACCCAGCACGGTCTACAAGCAAGTAGTTTGCTCACCGTCATCGACCCCGAGTCCTCCCCGGGAAAGGCTGCCAATGAGCTCTTCGAGAGCGGCGCCGACGGCATCATCTGCGCCAACGACGTCACGGCTGGCCCCATTCTGCGCGGGCTCATCGACCGGGGCGCGGACATTCCCGGGCGGGTCAAGGTCTCAGGTTTTGACGATGTCGAACATGCCTCCCTGCTCAGCGTCCCCCTCACCACCTATCAACAACCCTGCCGCGACATCGGTCGCGTAGCTGCGGAGCTGATGATGCACCGCATCAAGTATCCCGACACGCCCATCCAACGGGTCACCCTGCAAGGTCAGCTGATCATTCGCGGCTCGACCGTGAAGCAATGAGCTGGCGGATCTGCTTTTCCAAATGGGCAGGCAAGCCATAGGCTCCGAGGTCCCGCTGCAAAGCCTTCCAATCCAACCGCAGACCCGCCCCCAAATAGGCGTTCAGCCGAGTGGCTACAGTGGAGTCCGCCAAGGCCTTACCAGTAGGATAGACACTTTCGAGAAAGAGCCGCGACTCGCTCGCTCGCGAAAGAGAATACTTCTGATGGTAGGCTTCGGCGTAGGTGAAGTGGTTCACCGGAAGAATTCCGGTGCGAATCTGGTCCAGGCTCAAGCCCTCGCGCTCCGAATGTTCTTCACGCGAAACCAGCGCCAACTGACGTTGAGTCTCGTCGCGGCAGAACACAGCCTTCCGATATTGCGTGCTGCGGTTGATGGAATCATAGCGATGGCCAAGCCAAAATTCCGCAAGCAAATCCGAATAGCTCACCACTGTAGGATCATAGTCGATTGAGACCGCCTCAGTGTGGTCGCCCATCGAACGGTAGGTCGGCTTTTCTGCAGTTCCGCCGCAATAACCGACGCGAGTGCGCAAAACTCCGGGAAGGCTTCCGAACTCGGAATCCGGCCCCCAGAATCATCCCAAGCCAAAGGTGGCGGTCTCGAACGGCACCTTGGAACGCTCTTCATCGAGAGGCAAAATCACAGCCGCCACTTTCCCGTCTTCTCGCTCCAAGTACTCCTCCGGCCTCTTTCTCAAATTCATTCCCCAAACCTAAGTCTTTCTCACCGACTTGCAACCACGCCGCGAAGGCCCTTTCCCCGAGACGAAATTCGTGAAGGGAATGAGATAGCGTAGCGACTCGAGCCGAAGTAACATCTATTCAAACCCATCCCCCTGCAAAATGCGCCCTCCTCTCCGCCTCACACTCCATCAGCTTGCCATTCTGTTTTCCTTTCTAACAACATTTTGGACGCAAGCGCTCGTAGTCAATCTGGATGTGGAACCCAGCGCGGACAACACCTTTTCCGGCCAAGGAGCCCACTCCGATCCCGGCCACGATTTCTGGAACAGTTCCGCAAGCACGCTGACCGACCTCCTGGCATCCGATGGCCTGACACTCACCACCATCGACGTCACGATCTCGACAGGGAGCCGCTATGATGCCACGGGCGGCAACGTTCCCGCCGGGCAGTCCCATAGTTCCCTTGTTGGCGACTACTCCTACGCCCGAAATGCCGACACCAGCGTTGGAATAACAGGCCTGACCCCAAACGGGCAATATCTCCTCTACCTCTATGCCCAGGGAGACAATCTCTCCCAGAATTCAACCATCACCTTCGGTGGACAAACCAAATCCAACAGCGGCCTGCTCGATGGCAGCATCTCAGAAAACGCCAACTACGTGGTCATGGCGGCAACAGCGGATAGCAATGGCGAACTCTCCGGAACCGTGGCCCGTAACGGCAGCAGCTATTCGGTCCTCAACGGACTGCAGATTGTTGAACTCTCCGCGAACACTTCCCCGCTCGACTTTGTGGTCAACGTCGACCTCGGAGGAAACGAGACCACCACCACTCCCTACAGCGGACAAGGGGCTTTTGCCGATCCCGGCAACGACTACTGGAACAATACTTTCAGTACGGACAGCCGATCGTTGAAGGGGCTCACCGCCTCCGATGGGACCACCCTGACCCCCGTCCGGCTCGACCTTTCCGGAGGGAGCGGATTCTTCGACTCTGGAAAAAGCAACAACCTGCTCAACGACTACTTCTACAACAGCACCATCTCTCTTCTCCGCGGTCTCTCCCCTGGTGCCCAATACACGCTCTACGTCTACGCGGCGGGTGACCGCTCCGGGCAAGGCTCAGCCATCACCGTCAATGGTGTCACGAAGACCACTTCCAACTCTGGGAATCCGGGCTCCTTCAGCCTTGGCGTTAACTACCAGACCTTCACCACCACTGCGGACATCGCCGGTCGCATCGCGATTGATTCCAGCGCCAAGCTCAATGGCTTTCAACTCATCACAGGTTCTCCTCCCGCCAGCCCCCACCAAGCCGAGAACGCGGTCTTCACTGGTCTCAATCCCATCACCTCGCCCACGGCCTTCGCAGGTCAGGCCCTCGATGGCTTCGACGCGGCGGGAGACTCGGTCGAATACTCAAACCTTCCCGCCGGCGACACCCTGCAAATTACCTACGCCAACGGCGCCACCACCACCCGCTTGAGCCTTTATCATAACGGAGTCGATCTCGACACCGTCTACTTCCCGCCCACCGGCAGTTGGACCGACTTCCGCACCTTGACCCACACCGGAATCACTATCGCCTCTAACAGTTCAGTCAAATTGCAGCTCGATGCCGACGATCTGGCCTTCAACAACGGACAAAATGGAGCCGTCCAAGATCAAATCGAAGTCGAGATTCGTGACGGGCAAATCGTCGTGAGCTCGGTCCTCGAACTTCTCGCCCAGATTGGGAAAGACAATGTCGAAGTCAAGATGACTCCCGGCGTTTACGAAATCGACGAGACTGACCAAGAGTCCGGCCTTCTCCCCCTGCCCATCCTCTTTGATTTCTGCGGCTCGAACTCCAGCTACGATTTCACCGGAGTCGAGTTCCAGATTCACACCAATCTCTACAACGAGTGGCCGGGACAAGAGGTCCGCGTCTTCGAGTTCAATGGTTCCAACAACCACTTCTATGGGCTGACCCAAAAAGACATCGGCAACGAGGCCATCAACTCGGTGGGTGTCCTCAATATGGCGGTAGTCGGTGATGCCAATAAAGTGGAGGAGTTCAGTCTCTACACCCGTGGCTCGCGGCCTTATGGATACGGCGACTTGTTCGGCAAAGGGTCAGGCGCAGTCATTGGGCACGACAAACACGCGGCACTCTTGGTCAATGGAGCCAACTGCCATTTGCTCAACTGCTACCTCGAGCTCGCCAGCTATGGACACGGAATCTTCATGCAGGGCGCAATCGGCACGCTGGTCGAAGGCTGCTTTGTGAAGGGCGATACCTTCAACACCACCGACAACGTGCTCGCCGAAGAAGGAACCGGCTCCGAGGCCGACCACGTGGACTTCATGACCGTCTGGGGCTGGGAGGTCCCGCCCGGCTATGCCTTCTCTTTGCAGGAAGATGGCATCCGCTGCTACAACAATGGAGCCAACGGACTCAATACCGCCAACACCACGGTGCGCAATTGCACTGTCGAGAACATGCGCAGCGGCGTCGTGATTGGCTTCTCCGATGGAGACAATGAGATCTTCGGCTGCACCACCATCAGCGTGGAAGGATCCTTTTGGCCGGGCAATGGTGACTCCGTTGAACACTGCCAAGGCGAAGCCCCCTACCAGGGAATGGTCGACACTCCCTACCAGAACGACAGCAATCAGGACTATTCCGTCACTCTCTTGCAGGAGACTGCACCCTATGGCAACGACCTCATCGCCTACTTTGCAGGCAGCGGTCACGACATCACCTTCTGGAACTCCGCCCTGCAACCCACCCCTAACAGTCAGACCATACAAATGGGAGGACTTAAAACTGGACTCCGCCACTACGACGGCTCCACCACCTACACCCTGAGCAATACCAGCCTAACCAATTGGACCGATCAGGCGGTCGCTCTGCCGGGCAACTCGAGCAATAATTCGATCAGTAGCTTCGGGACCGTCAGCAACGCGGGAAGCGGTAATACCGTCTCCACCGTCAGTCCCGCTACCGTCAGCGCCTCAGTGACTTCCTCCGGCTCGGCTGCCGCCACCCTGGATGGCAATGGAAGCACCTTCTGGTCTGCGGACGGCTTGGGAGAATGGATCCAGTATGATTTGGGAACGAGCCGCAACCTTTACCAAGCTTCCGTCCAATGGCTCAACGGAAACACCCTCCAATATGACTTCGAGATTCAGGTCTCCAGTAGCTCTTCCGGCCCTTGGACGAACGTTTACTCCGGCACCAGCACGGGAAGCACCGGGTTCGAAGAATACAACTTTCCCACCCAGAATGCGCGCTACCTACGAGTCGTTGGCCAAGGCAACTCTCTGGATGAAAAGATTCAAATCGTCGACTTCGACCTCGACCTCAAGGACCGCTTCGCGATGGTCAAAGCGAAGTCGGAAGCGGGCGCCAACTTCATCTCTCAGAACACTCTTGATGGTGACCTGAGCACCCGCTGGTCGGCCGAAGGAGTCGGCCAATGGATTCAATACGACTTGCTGGAGCGAAAGCAAATCAACGGCTTGGCCCTCGCCTGGCACAATGGAATTTCACGCAGCTATGACTTCGAGGTTGGAGTCTCCGACCATCCCATGGGACCTTTCACCAGCATCTACACCGGAACGAGCAGTGGTTCGACCAACAGCCTGGAATCCTATGCCATCACTCCCGCAGAAGCTCGCTTCATTCGCATCACCGGAGAAGGAAATTCGGTCGATGATTGGACCAACATCACGGAAGCTTTTCTCGACACGAAAACCCTCGTGGAAGTCGAACTCGCCCCCACTCCCCTCGCCTGCTGGCTGCTTGATGAAAGCCAGGGAGCACTGCTAGCTGACTCGTCGGGAAATGGTTATCAAGGCAGCCGCGGCGCAGCCCCTATCTCCAACCCCACTTGGTCAGTCGGCGCGGAAGGGAACGGTGGCCTCTCCTTCGATGGCTCCGCGTCAAGCGCGACCCTCCCTGCGGCAGCCTTCACCAATCTTTCCGACGAGATTTCCCTATCCTTCTGGGCCTACGGGGGCACCTCCCTCCCTCGTGACTCCAGCGTAATCCGCGCTCTCGATGCCAGCGGAAACCGGATTCTCAACATCCACCTGCCTTGGGGCAATGGCCAGGTCTACTGGGATGCCGGCGATGGCTCCGGATACGACCGCATCAACAAACAAGCCGCTGCAGCCGAATTTTCGGGTTCGTGGAATCACTGGGTCTTCACCAAAAACGCTACCCAAGGCTCGATGCAGATCTACCTCAATGGCAACCTCTGGCATTCTGGCTCGGGAAAAACCCGGTCCCTCTCCGCCATCTCCACCGTGTTTCTCGGTAGCGATGGTGGAACCGTCGCTTTCGAAGGTTCTCTCGACAACATCGTGCTCTACGACGAAGCCCTCACTCTCGCCCAAGTCAACGACCTCTATCAGGGTTCGACCTTTGCCTATCTCGATTGGGTGGAGCAGCAAGGACTCTCCTCTTCGGACACTTCCCGGACTGGCGATCCGGATGAAGATCAGTGGCCCAACCTCCTCGAGTATGCCTTGGGAAGCAATGCGCTCACCTCCCAAGATGGCAGCCTTTTCCTTAAAGAAGAATTGTTAGAAAGTGAGTCCAAATTCGAATTCAGCTATCGCCGACGACTCGATGCTGCGGAACGAGGCCTGAACTATCTGGTCAAAGGGACCTCCGAACTCAGCGACCCGAACTCGTGGACCACCGAGGGCATTCTAGAAACGAGCACCATCCCCATCGACGAAGAGTTCGAATGGGTCACCGTGCAAACCGACATCGGAATCCGAAAATTCCTTCGACTTGAGGTGACTATGGATTCCGGAAAGTAACTCACAAGAAACAGCGGGAGCACGAAGGTAGACTGTGTGCACCAGCCCTGCGTAAAGTTCCCTGCTGAACCATTGTTCAAGAGGGCCTAGCCTCGCACCACTAATGTTTTTCGCCTCATCACCTTTCAAGCCTTCCGCTCTCCTAGGCGTCTTTTTTCTCTGCCAACTTTCACCAGCATTCGCCAAGCACTACCGCGTCTATCTGTTGGGTGGACAATCCAATGGCAATGGTCGGGGTGATGCTGCGAAGCTCTCGGTCGCTCCCCTCGACTCTCTGGGCTTGGACGCCCCTCAGACGGACGTCTCCTTCTACTGGCACAAGACCCAGAACACCCCCAACGGTAACCTCACCCAAGACACTTGGATCGACCTTCAGCCAGGATCGGGGCATGGCGTAAACAACCCCTCAAGCTTTGAGCTCGAGTTTGGTTCCGAACTTTCTTTTGGCCGCGCGATGGCCGACAACGATCCTAACGTCAATGTCGCCATCATCAAATACACCGAAGGAGGAACAAACCTTCATACCCAATGGTCCGCGAGCGGTGCGCAGTATCTGACCTTCGTAGCAACGGTGGAAGCTGGACTCGCGGCGCTCGAAACCGATGGTCACACCTATGAAATAGGAGGGATGGTCTGGATTCAGGGAGAATCCGATACAGGAGCCGCCAACGCCGCCAACTACGAAGCCAACCTCACAGACCTGATTCAGCGGGTCCGGCAAGACGTCTTCGACGGATTGTGCCCGGTGGCTACACCCTCCCCTTCGTCATCAGCGGGCTTTCTGACAGCCAGTACACCAACATCACCACAGTAGACTCCGGCCCCTATATCGTCCGCCAGGCTCAGGAAACAGTGGCCGCGAACGGACGTCAGACCGCTTTCGTGAACACCGACGGGCTCAGCACCTATTCCAATGGTGCACTTCACTTTGAGGCCTCGGCCCAAATCGCCATCGGGGAAGCCAGTGCAGCCCAAATGCTGGCCCTCGAATCAAAAGCCTCTCAACCTCAATCCATTCTGACTCAGAGAGCCAATCGGAACCGAGTTCTCCAAAAATTCCACCCTCCCACCGACTACCGCTTGGGACGAAGTCACCCGTCGTTGTGTCATGGCTGTCACAATTCTTTGGAGACAAGGAAAGTCCGCCATCTTAAATTAGTCTGACGGAGAAGATTGCCAGGCGCTTACTTAAGATACGCGTATCAATATCTGGTATAAATTTTAAAAAACACCACTAAATGTGGGTGTTAGGGTCCGTTAGCTTGCTCAGGGGTGTCATTCTTTCCAGAATGATCGGCAACTCCCTATGTACCTCAAATCCCTCGATATCCAAGGCTTCAAGTCCTTTGCGGATAAGACCCATTTCGAATTCGATACCGGCGTGACCGGCATCGTTGGACCCAATGGCTGCGGCAAATCCAACGTGGTGGATGCCATCCGCTGGGTGCTGGGCGAAACCTCGGCCAAGGCTCTCCGCGGCGGCGAGATGGCTGACGTCATCTTCAACGGAACCGACAAGCGCAAGGCCCACAGCATGGCCGAGGTCATTATGACGATGGCGGATTGCGAAGTCGCTCTGAAAACCGATTTCAACGAGGTCGCCATCACCCGCCGGGTCTTTCGGGATGGCAAATCCGAGTATCGCATCAACGACAAGGCCTGCCGCCTGCGGGATGTCCACGAGCTCTTCATGGACACCGGTATCGGTCGCTCGGCCTACTCCATCATGGCGCAGGGCCAGATTGACCAGATTCTTTCTTCCAAGCCGGAAGAGCGCCGCGCGGTCTTCGAGGAAGCGGCGGGCATCACCAAGTTCAAGAAGGATAAGAAGGAGGCTCTTCGCAAATTGGAGTATACCGAAGCCAACCTCCTCCGTACCGGCGACGTCATCGCCGAACAGGAACGCCGCATGAATTCGCTGAAGCGCCAGGTCTCCAAGGCCCGTCGCTACAAGGAGCTCTCGAGCGCGGTGACCATTCTGGACACCCACCTTTCCCACAAAAACTGGACCGAATTCAAAGCCAACGAGTCCGAACTGGAAACCAACCTGAAGTCGCTCGAGAACGAAGTGGACGTCTTGGAGGTGGAACTCCCCGCCTACGAGGCCGCTGTCACCGAAACCCGTGACGCCTCCCAGGAACTCGAAAGCGAGCTCTCCGATCTGCGCCAACGAATCTCTTCCCACAAAGCCGCAGCGGATTCCGCGCGCTCCCGCATGGGGTTCAATGAGGAACGCCGCAACGAACTGAACAAGCGCATCGAGCAGCATCGCGCTGAGATTGAGGAGACCAAAGAGCGCCTCAGTCAGCAGGAAAATGACTTTGCCGAATCCCAAACCCAAAGCGAAGAGCGCCAGGAACGCATCCGTCAGGGCGAAGAGGCCGTGGCCGAGCAACAGGAGATTGTCCTCAATGCCCGCAGCGCCCGTGACAGCCTGAACGCCCGCCTGCGTGACACGCGCCGCCGGGCCGAAACGACCCGCACCCTGGTCGCGACGATTCAGGCCAAAATCGAATCCGATCTCGCCCAAGCGGAAGCCAGCCGCGAGCGGGCTCGCCAATTGGAAGACGAGGAGCAGCGCTTGGCCCAAGAACTCGCCCAGGCCAAAGCCAGACAAGACGAAGCCACCCAAGCGCTCACCGAGCTGCAGACTCGCCAGAGCGACCTCACGGAATCCTTGGAGACCGCGGAACGGGCCTTCCAGCACACCCGGGGCGACCTCGATGCCACCAAGAAGGCCGCCGACGAACTGCACCGCAATTTCACCGGCAAGAAGTCACGCCTCGATGTTCTGACCCAAGTTTTGGAAAGCGGCGAAGGACTGCTGAAAGGGACCAAGGCCGTGCTGAAAGGTCTCGATGATCCGGACTTGTTCCGCACCGGCGTGGATGGCGTTTTGGCCAGCCGGCTGAAAGTGAGCGACGAGTTCGCGCCCGCCATCGAAGCCGTTCTCGGCGACACTCTGCAAGCGGTGTTGGTGCGGGACAGCGAATTTGCCGAAGAGATTCTCGAGCGCCTCATCAGCAAGAAGCTCGGTCAAGTGGCCCTCCTGCCCAAGGACTTCGCGGGTCTCGACCGGGCGCACCAGACCGAGGCCCTTCCGAAGGGAGCCCTCGCCTGGGCAGCCGATGCAGCTAAAGCCGATGAGTCGGTCAGCGATCTGGTCTCCACCCTTTTGGAGAAAACTCTCATCGTCCCCGACCGGGCGGTGGCCAACGAGTTGCGGAAGTCCTTTGGCGACCTCACCTTCGTGACCAGTGCGGGCGAGCTATTTTACCCCAACGGAATTCTCCGGGGCGGCCAATCTCAAGGCAGCGGCGACTCGGTTCTGAAACGCCAAAACGAGGTCGATGCTCTTGCCAAAGAGGTCGAGCAGTTGGAGCAAGAAGTTGAGGAGCAGCGCCTGAAGGTCGAGGACCTCGACGCACAGTCCTACGCCGCCCGCGAAGAGGCCGAGCAATGCAAGAGCCGCTTGAGCGAGGTTAAGGTGGAGGTCTCCAAGGCCCAGGGCCAGACCTCCCTCGCCGAACGCGAAATCAAGAACTTGGAAGGCAAGTTGGAGCGCTTGCAAATGGAGCGGGAGAACACCGGCAATCGGGTTCAAAATGCCAATGACTCCAAAGCCAGCCGCGAGGAAGAGCTGATCACTGCCCAAAGCCAGGTTGGAACTTTGGAAAACGAGTTGGCCGACTTGCAGAACGAGTCGGATGGCCTGGAGGACCGCCTCAACGAACAAAGCGAAAGACTCAATGAGCTCCAAACCGAGCTCGCAGTCGAACGCCGTGCCCACCAATCCGAGCAGGACCAGCAACGCCCGATGCAAAGCCGCATCGAGGAGCTGAGCAATCTGATGGTCAAGCGGGAGGCGGAAATCGTGGAGTTCCAAAACCGCATCGGCAACGACGCGGAAGACGACAGCATGCTCGAGATGGAGATGCTCGAGAACCAGGATGCCGCTGCCGAGTTGGAGAAAGACCTGGGTAGCTTCGACGAGCGCCGGCTGCAGCTGCGCGAGTCCATCAAGGTGGAGGAGGAAAAGCTCAACCGAATCCGCGAACACATTCGCAAGCTCACCGACCAACGCGGTCGCGAGGAAGTGGCCCACACCAAGGTGCGACTGAAGTTGGAGAATCTGGAAGAGACCGTAATGGAGCGTCACCAGCTCGAGCTGGAGCACTTCCGCCCCGACGCCCACGCCCTTTTGACCTGCATCAACGAGCAGAAGAACAAGGCCCGTGGCCTGGACCTGCCGGACGAAACACCTGCCGCCGCTCCCCCGGAAAGCGAGGAAGATGAGATCGACGAAATCGCCGCGCTGAAGGTTGCGGGACCGGACTGGAAACTGGTCGAGGTTCTCGTCACCGACCTGCGCCGCAAGGTGGACTCCATGGGACCCGTCAACGTGGATGCCATTGAAGAATTCGAGGAACTGGAAGAGCGCCACAACTTCGTGGTCAGCCAGCACCAGGACCTCGTGAACTCCAAGACCGAGCTCTTGGAAGTCATTGCCAAAATCAACGACGAAACCACCAAGCGTTTCGCGGAGACCTTTGCCACCGTGCGCAAGAACTTCCGCGACATGTTCAAGCTTCTCTTTGGCGAGCAAGGCAAGGCCGACCTCGTGCTGTTAGACGAAGACGACCCCTTGGAATCCGGCATCGAAGTCATCGCCAAGCCTCCCGGCAAAAAGCTCCAGAGCATCAGCCTCCTCTCCGGTGGCGAACGCTCCATGACTGCGGTGGCCCTGCTCTTTTCCATCTACAAGGTGAAGCCCAGCCCGTTCTGTGTTCTGGACGAGCTCGACGCGCCTTTGGATGAATCCAACATCGGACGTTTCCTCAAGGTTCTCGATGCCTTCATCGACCAGAGCCAGTTCATCATCGTCACCCACAGCAAGCGCACCATGGCGCGCGCCGACATCATGTATGGAGTCACGATGGAAGAGTTCGGAGTCTCCAAGCCTGTCGGGATGCGTCTCACCAACGAGGAGAACAAGACCGAGGCGAAAACGGCAGCCCAGAAGGCCGCCGAACGCCTCGACGCCTGAAAGGATTCAAAGCTCCAAACGAGCACTGAGTCAGGTCTGGCGCAGGGAGGTCCCAATTTGAATCGCAACCGCTTTTCAGCGGTGGCGACCATCTCGGTGCCGACCCTTGGTATCAAGGACAAGACTCTGCAAAAGGGCGAGAAATACGAGCACGTCATCGAGGCTGCAGAACGCTCCCCCGCGGGCGAACCGATGGGCGCCATCGAGGTCTCCATCACCCCGGAGATGGCGGGCCGGATTCAGAAGCAGTTCCCAGTGGAAGTGCAGGAAGTCGGGGACGCGCAAGACTCCTGCGAACCACTTTCCAAAGCGGAAGAAATCGTCTCCACCTACGCCGACCAATGGACGGTCTGCGTGCTGGAGGAAGACGAGATTTCCCAAGAGGAAGAGGACGACACCTTGTCCGATATCGACGCGCTGTTAGAAGCCATCGAAGCCATTCTGGACGAGGAAGAGAACGAGGAGTCTTCCATCCTCACTGCCGAAATTTCCCTCCTCAAAGACCTCGTCGCGAAATGCTATCAGCCGCAAGTTCCCCTGTTGATGGACCGGGGTCCTGAGGCGCAAGCCGAGCCCCGGAAGCAGCCCAAGCTCTTTCCAACAACCCAATCTGCAAATCCATTCCTCAAGGTCTGCGAGAACCTCACCGCGACTCCCCCTACCGCCCCTCTCCTCCTCATGGACAGAGGCCTCCCCGCTCCCGAAGAAGCCACCGTGCAAGGAGATGACAGTCCGGTTCTTTCGCCAGCGGCCCCACTGGCCAAGCGGCCCGAGGCCGTCTCCCAGCCCCGTCCCTTTGCTGAGCTTCTCCGCAGAAAGGCGCTCCCAAGCCCCGCGAAAGCTGATGAGCCGAAAGAGGAAGCTCCCGCTCAGGCACCCGAATCTCCAGCCACAGACCCCAAAGAGTTCCCCGCGAATCAACGGCCTTCTATCCCCCTTCCAACGGATAGAATGGTCGCCACTCTTGATGGCGCTTTGGAGGCGAAGTTGGTGAATCACCCTTGCCAACCAGAAGCACCAGTTCCGAAGCCCAGCGAAGTCACCAAAACGATTTCGCCAACCGAGGCCCCGGCCTTGGAGAAGAAGGTCCAAACTCCGAAGATTGCAGAGGCCATCGCCAAAGCGCCGCCTGCCCCAATCCTCCCTTTCGAAAAAGCCATTCAATTTGCGGATCTGACCGAAGAGCCACGGGAAAAAGCTCCAGCCCCCGAGTCGACACCCACCGCCCAGGACCCCATTGAGGTTCTCGCGGAAACTCTGCCCACGGCCCCTGTTGCCACGGAGACAGCAGACCAAGCTGCCGACGAAATCCAAACAGTAAGCGTTAAAGTCCCCGCCAGCGATTCGACAGAACGACCTTCGGAGTCCAGCCAAGTTCCCGACAAGGAACTGGATGCCAAGGCCAAACCTTTGGAGAAAAAAGTGCAAGCTCCGAAGACGGCAGAGGCCATCGCCAAAGCGCCACCCATCTCCGTCCTTTCCCCAACAAGACCCGCGCACCCCCCAACCAAAGCCGAGGAGCCGCGCAAAGAGATTCCTTCCCCTGAACCTGAGACTATCACTCAGGAACCCAGCAAGGTCGTCACTGAAACCTTGCCTCCCAAATCCCTGGCTACGGACCAGAACGTGCAGGCTGCAAAGACCGCAGAGGCTGCAGAGGCTGGCGTCGAGACCCCCACACCGCATCCTTCCCTTTCAGCAAAAAAGGCAAAAGCTCCGGACAAAATCGAAGCGCTGAGCGAAGGCCCATCCCCGCTCGAATCTCCAACCCCTGCGTCGCCCCCTACCAACCCCCCCTCCCAGGTTTCTTCCCCCGGGGCGCTGTCCTCGGACAGAGGTGACGAAGCCAAGGAAGTTGCCGGGGAAATAGCGCCTAGCGAAGAGAACACCCCGTCTCCAACCAGTCCTTTGCTTCGCGCTCGCACCATTGCTGCGACGATCGATTTACTGTTCGCCATTTCTATCTGCGCTCTAGCCAACCTCCTCCTTCCTAACAGCTTACACCTCCTGTCCTTCCTTCTAGGAGCCAGCTACCTCCTCACCAAGGACTCACTCGGTATCTTGAACGGTCGCAGCATCGGCAAGAGGTTCATGAAATTGCGGGCCGAAACCCGCAACCACCGCCCCCTCACTGGCGACTACCGAAGCAGTCTCCGCCGCAACCTTTCCTTCCTCATCGCACCCATCGAGTTTGCGATCCTTTATGTTCGCGAGGACGAACCAACCCGTGGACTCCGCTTGGGAGACGACTGGGCGCGGACTCAGGTTGTCCCTTTCGAGAAGCCTCTCCCGCGGAAGACAAAGTGGCTACCTTAGGCGAAAATTAGGCTTTTCTAACAACTCCCGCCGAAATGAGAATGCAATGCATTTACATAGCAGGGATCCCATCGAAGAAAGTTTTCTGTTCGGTGAAAAGGACTCGACGAATTGATTCTGTTTCGATGCTCTCTCGCAGATGAGTCAAACAACCCCGACGCCCGACATCCCAAAACCGAGCATTCCGAAGCCCAATATTCCTAAACCCAATATTCCGGCTCCGAACGTCAACCGCACCGCTGATAGCGCCCCTGTCTCCATGGTGGAAATGGGAGCGATGGAAGCGCCAGTCAAGCCTACTCCCGAAGAGGAAATTGAAGAGAGCCAAGCCTACGATTACACCGAGACTCTCCTTCCCCAGCGTCTCCTGGCCGGCGTGATTGACGGCGCGGTGGCCTTCGCCCTCGTTTGGGTCCTTGGACTCGTTCTCCCCGACTTCCTCAATCGCTTCCCCTACGGTATTTTCATTGCCTACCTTCTTTTTAAAGACAGCATGCCCTTCCTCAACGGCCAAAGCGTCGGCAAAAAAGTCACCAAGATTCAAGCGGTCGCCGAGGACGGAACTCCGCTCACCAAGGACATCACCAAAGGCATCATTCGCAACGTCTTCGTCGCGATTCCAATCCTCGCGATCGTCGAGTTGTTCATCCTCAACTCTCGTGAGAAAACCCCGAGCAAGGGTTCACGACTCGGAGATGACTTTGCAAAAACCAAAGTCATCGAGGTCAAGGAGACAGCGTCCCAAACAACCGACACCGCCGAGTAACCCTTCAGAATTCTCTCACCTCTAGCGCCCTTCCCCGGGCGCTATTTTTTTAGGATGGCCTGCAGCTCATGGGTCCTTTTCGCCTTGGGAACACTGGGCCCATTGTAGCCAAGCAAGCGGAAGCCCTCGGCGGTCACCTTTTGCGCCGCTAGTTCTTGGGTCAAAGCCTCTTTCGCGACGGCGACATTCTCGGAATTGTTCGGCCCCATCCATGCATAGGAATAGACGGTCATCGCCGGCACATCCGTGACCTCGACCTTCTCTCCATCCGCCCCAACCTCACCCACCGTGGTGTCCTGATAGAGAAAGCCCATCGTGGCCATCTCCAACTCGCCATCTTCTTCCTCCATTTTCATCTCAACTGGAGCGGTCATGGGGATGTCCTGCTTCTTGATGTGCATGAAAAGGGTTCAAAAGGAACGCGTCTGGCCTCCCCCGGCGGTGAAAGCCGCGCGATAAGCGGGATACTCCTTTTTCGTCACCTCATTGTAGGGCCCCGGCACCGGCCACCCCTTGGGCAAACTGGCCTCGTCCACATAGGCCGCGGCTTCTGCGGGCGCAGCCGCTGGTTTTTGTTCGGCACAACCTGTTGCAACCAAAAGGCCCAGAGAAACCAGCGAGATGAGAGGAGATTTCATAATCGGGGCAACCTGCCACTCATTGCGAAAGGTGCAAATTGATTTTATCGCGCCTCAAGGACAGGGAAAACCCTAGCCGCAGAGCCATTTGCGCCCTATTTTCGCCCCCAACCAACCTGCGCCATCGCCTTGTCCTACTCCATCATCGTCCCTTTTTATAACGAGGAAGAAACTGCCAAAGACGTCCTCGAAGAAATCATCGCCACCAATCCCGGGGCGGAAATCATCGCCATCAATGACGGCTCTGCGGACAAGACTTGGGAAATCATGCAGACCTTCGTGCCCCAGATTCGCGCCCTGCAGCTGCCAGTGAACAAAGGGCAGTCCGCCGCGATGTATGCCGGCCTCCGCAATTCCACCCAGCCATTGGTGGCTCTGATGGACGGCGATGGCCAAAACGATCCGGCCGAAATCCCCAATCTGATCGCCGAGCTGGAAAAATCTGGCAAAGACTTCGTCTGTGGCTATCGGGCCAATCGCCAGGACACCGCCTCGCGTCGCTACGCCTCCAAGTTCGCCAACTCCATCCGCCGCGCTTTTCTCCATGACGGAGTCCGCGACACCGGCTGCTCCCTGAAAGCGATGAAACGCGAGTGCATCGACGCCCTGGTCCCCTTCAACGGCATGCACCGCTACATCCCGGCGCTCTTGCTCCAAGCCGAACACGACTTTTCCGAGATTCCCGTCAACCACCGCCACCGTCTCGCCGGCGAATCCAAATACACCAACTGGGACAGGGCGCTCCGTGGGATTCACGATTTGATCGGAGTGAGCTGGCTGATTAAGCGCAAAGTGCCCTTCGCGATTGAAGAAGCAGGCAAGGACTGAGCTACGCAAACAGCAATTCCCCAACTCCGTTCCCCCCCCCCCGCAACTCCCCACGCCCCAAAGGGGCATCCCACGATAGCCTTTCTTTAGAAACTTTCCTCAAACCTTCCATGAAAAGCCCCGTTTCACCGAAAACCACCCTCACCAAAACCGAACTCGAACCCAACCTCGATGCGTTCCAATGCCCTGAGTCCGGTGGTCACTACATTCCTGCGGCCTCCTACTGGCGTTGGTTGGGAAAGAACCCCAGCCGCCTTCCTCAACTCCCTGTTTCAAGCGACGACCTTCCCGAAGTGGAAGAGACCGCCTCAACCCGCCTTTGCCCCGAGAGTGGGATGCCTATGCTGCGCTACAAAGTCGGCCACGGTTTTTCCTTCACCATCGACCGTTCTCCTTCGGGTGGAATCTGGCTGGATCGAGGCGAATGGGAAGCGCTGTGAGCGCATAACTTTCACGACGAACTCCACCTTGTATTCACCCTTCCGTGGCAGAACAAAGTGCGCCGTGCCGAGCAAGAGGACAAATTGGCTCAACTACTCCGCCAACGCATTGGAGAAGAAGCCTACGAGAAGACGACCGCGTTCCGGGACTGGCTCGAGACCCAAGCGGACCCCGCTCCGATTCTAGCCCTCCTTTCCGCGAACAAATGACTCTACGGGTGTCGTTCATGGGGTGGGCCTTCCAACGGGCCGATATCCGCGATGAAACGATTACTCCCTCTCAAAGCCTTCTTTGCTGGAACCATCTTAGCGACCAGCCCTTTGTTCGGCGACCTCCAGCCACACCGGCTTTGGGTTTTGGGCGATGTTCCCAAGCCGGGAGCGGTTAGTCTTGCTGATACCAATCACACGGTCGGAGCCGCACTCGAAGCGGCAGAATTCGAACCAAGGCTGCTTTTGTCCGAAAAGACACCTTTCCCCTATCACATTGAAATCGTCTCCCTCGGCAACATCTCATCGGTCAATGATCTCGAGGGTGCGAAACTTATGCTTTCCACTCAAGTTCCTGCCGAAACGATTCTCGAAGTCACCAGCTATCAACGAATTGAGGATGAACTACTACAGAAGAAGGAGGAGCTTCATCAACTAGTATGGGGTGAGAAACCAATCCAAGCTTACTCACATCTCTCCAGAATGGCGACTTTGCAGCTTCAGCTCAAACGATGGCAAGACCGGACTGTCAAACGAAGCCATCTGGATGAAATGAAGATTCTTATCCTCAATCTCGACAGCAAAGCAAAAGAAGCCGTCCGAAACTTGGCCGAGAAGCGAATCGAAGATCTCCATGCTAGTGGAATCGGTCCTAGGCACCCTGCGGTTCAGGAAAACAAACGAATCGCCGCCTGGACGACTATCCCGACTCCTGCAGCTAGTAATTAAGCAAACTGAGAAGGCGCCTAGCCCAACTCCTCGTCTCCCCAAATCCCCTTCGCAGACAGGAACGGCGGTTTTCAAGAGGCTGTGATCGATGTTCAATCCTCCCATGTTCGACCTACTGATTCTCGCTCATGAAGTTGCTGACCTGCCCGATGGAGACGGCTGGATGCATAGTCCCTTTTTCAAAGGGTCACTTTTCGGACAAGAGGTCGTGCTCTACCCTTGGAAAATCATCGGCTACTTCGGGGTCACCATGTTTGCGGGCCGTTGGTTTCCGCAGCTCATCGCCTCCAAGAAAGCCAAGCAGGTCAAGATGCCGCGCATCTTCTGGATCATGTCCGTCCTCGGCTCCATCTCGCTCCTCACCTACTTCACTTTTGGAAAAACCGATTCCGTCGGCGTGCTAGCCAATCTATTCCCCTCCTTCGTCGGCCTTTATAATCTCATCTTGGATTTGAAGACCGGTCCGGCACCCAAGGAGTAGGCCGCCGGGCGTGGAGTCGGCAGCACTTGAAAATCAGCGAGTGCGCGACCTCCTTCTTGGGAGCTCCTTCTCATCGACTCGCACTTCTCTCTTGTTAGGCTTTAACCTCCTGCACAGTGATCATCCATTGCAGGCCGAATCGATCCGTGACCATCCCGAAACAGGGTGACCAAAAAGTCTCGCCCAGTGGCATGGCCACTTCGCCGCCGTCGGCCAGTTTGGCGAAGGCCTCTCTCGCATCGGCTTCGGACTCGAAGGCGAGGGAGAGTGAAAATCCCGCAAATTGGACCTTTTCCTCACTCTCTCCGCAACAGCTGTCGGAAGCCATTACCTTGTTCTCACCGATCTTGAGGGTTGCGTGCATCACCTTGTCAGCATTTTCCTCGGAGTCCATGCCGGGCGGTAGCGGGTCAGGACAATCCTTGAAGCGCATCATCATTTCCACCTCGGCACCAAGGTTGGCAACATAGAATTCGATGGCTTCTTCGCAGCACCCGTCGAAGAACAGGTAAGGTTCGATTATTGTTTTCATAGAGTTCAAGGGTCAGTCTCGATAATAAGACAAACGAAATGAAGGCGAAAGGACAGGAAGGTGAACTTTTCTTCTAAATGGGCAAAGTTCGTGCGTGAGCCAGCTGGGCACCCCTTTCGACCAAACAAATGATTCGTCCGAGAACCGATTGAGCCGACGATTTGCCGGTAAACAGGCAACTTCGATCTTTGCTATCTCTGCTCCCTTCTGTTCAGAATACCGCCTACCCTTTTCACCTTGAACAAACTCTTCTCACCCCTCGGCCTGACCTTGCTGGCGATTTTGGCTCTGATTCCTGGAATCTGGGAACTTCCTCTGGTCGATCGCGACGAGCCCCGCTTTTCCCACGCCACCGTGGAGATGATCGATCGGGGGGAATGGGCGGTGCCTTACTTCAACGACGAGTATCGATTCGACAAGCCGCCCCTGACCTACTGGTGGATGCGCGCGAACTTTGCGGCCTTTGGAATCAACGAATTCGGGGCCCGCATGCACTCGGTGCTCTCCTCCTGGTTGGTGGCCATCGCGCTCTTTTTCTTTGCGAGGCGCTTGGGTCTGGATCGAAAGATGGCCTTTCTCGCTGGAGCAGGCTGGCTGACCGCGCTGCAGGTCTTGATTCACTCGCGGCTGGCGGTCGCGGATATGCCGCTGATCCTGTTCATCGTCCTCGCCATGTCGACCTTGCACAAGGTGATGCATGGCGTGGGCAAGGCTTGGCTCAATTACCTGCTCCTCACCCTCTGGTTCGCGCTGGGATTTTTGGCCAAAGGCCCCCTCGCCTACGCCATCCCCGAGACCGCGCTGCTGGTCTTTTTCGGCATTCTTTGGTGGAAAGGGCGCAAAGCTGACGACGCGACCAAGAGCGGTCTGTTAGAACAACGCAGCCAAGTCTGGCGCGCGCAGAAGGCGGTGCTCATCACCCTAGTGCCATCGCTCGCGCTGGTGGCGATTTGGGGGATTCCCGCCCTCATCGATACCGAGGGGGCCTACTTTGGAATCGGGATTGGCAAGCATGTGGTGGAACGGGGAACGGGCGCGATGAACAAGCGCTTCTTCCTCCCCGGGCTCTACTACTTCCTGATCATCATTCCTTTCCTCCTGCCTTGGACTGCGCAGTTGCCCGCCACCTTGAAAAAGTCGCTCAAGGCAGGTTCGCTAGACACCCACTTCTTGCTGAGTTGGCTAGCCGCGCCCTTCCTCGTGTTCTCCTTTTACGCGACTCAACTCCCCCATTACGTCCTCCCCGGTTACCCTGCCTTCTTCCTCCTTCTCGCGCTGACTTATCGCGAGGGAATCGCGCTGGGTAAGTTCGGCCGCATCGTGCGCAACATCGCCTTGGCATTGCCGGCGATCCTCGGATTGCTGCTGATTATCATCGGACTCTCCCAAGCCACCCGCGGACGCGAAGCTCTCGATCTGGCCCTGCTGGTCACCCTGCTCGGCGGGGTCATGATGTCGCTCGCTATTGTCGGAGCTTCCCTGATGCGGCGGGAAAAATTGGCGCGAATCGCCACCATTTCGTCCTTTGCCTCCTTCACCGTTTTCTTCCTGCTCGCCACCGCAGTAGCTCGCAAATCCCACCTCACCCTGCGCTTGCAAGAAACCGCCGGATACCCTGCTGGCACGCTGGCCGCAGCAGGTTACAAGGAGCCGTCCTTGGTGTGGTATTTCGATGACTTTCAGGACAAGGAAAAGCGCGGCATCTGGAGCTTCCGCAATCTGGATGAACTCACTCCGGACCAAGACGGCCTCTCCATTGCCACCAAACGCCGCTGGCGAATCGACGACGAATCCTGGCTCCCCTTGTTGACCCTAAAGAAAGACATTCCCCTCGCCGACGACAACACCGCCGAGCTGGAAACCCTTTTTGGAAAAGAACGAATCGATACAGCCAAAGTGGTCTCCGGCTGGTCCCCTGCCACCTCCTCCTGGATCGAGGCCGTGATCATCGAGTAGGCGGTTGTCCGCTTCAATCAGGCTCTAACAAAGCACTCCGGCTTTCTCGTGCACCAAGAGGTGGCGCTTGCGGTCCAGTCCTCCGCCGTATCCCGTGAGCTTGCCATTGGCCCCGATGACGCGGTGGCAAGGCACGATGATGGAGATGGGATTGGCTCCATTGGCCAGCCCCACCGCACGCACGGCCTTGGGATTGCCGATGGCCTCGGCGATGGCCAAATAGCTCACCACTTCCCCGAACGGAATGTTTTCCAGCGCTTTCCAAACCGCACGTTGAAAGTCCGTTCCGACCGGGTCGAGCGCGACCTCGAAGACCTCGCGCTGACCTGCAAAATACTCCCTTAATTCCTTCTCCGCTTGGTCGAGAAAAGTACTTTCTCCCGCAACCCACTCTTCCTCATACCGGTCTTCGAAGTAGACCCCGGCGAGACCATTCGGCGACGCCAGGAGGGTCAAGCTACCTACGGGCGAGTCCATCTCGCGACCAAGAAAAAGCGTGTTCGTTTTCATCCTTCACTCAACCCTGCCACACGCATGGCCTCGCGTCGACTCCGGGGAAAGCCCCCGGACAGAACTTCCTGCAAGCGGGCGGAATACCCCTTGTCGCGCCCCACCCCCAGAAAGCCCGCCATCTCCTTTTCGAAAAAAGGCATCGCCCGCCGACACTCCCCGCCCTCCGCGAGAAAATTGAGCCCCCGGCGCAGCAAATCGAAAATCTCGGGCACCTCGCTCTCGCTCTCCACCGCTCTCTCCACCAACTCACCGAAGTAGGCGCCCAACACCGTGCGCCCGTAGTCCCCGCGCAGCGACTGCCGGAGGTCGACGACCCGCATCTCCCGCAGCGAGTGCAATTCGCTCGTGCTGCTGCGACTGCGCACCCAGCCAAACTCGGCCTCGATGAACAGGTCCAGCTTGCCGGCGTAGACACTTTTTGCGCCCCGCGCGCCTTTGGCCACCGTCTTCATCACCCCCCATTCCTCCGTGCACCAGGACACAATCAAGCTCGTCTCGGTGAGCTTGCGGGTGCGAATGATGATGCCGGTGGCGCTTTCCACGAGAGCACTCTAGCTCGGTTCGAAAAGGAGGAAAGCAACCAGCAGGTCACTCGCCCACGACCGCCACCACAATCTGCCGATGATGGCGGGCGCGGCGATGCTCGAAGAGGAAGAGACCTTGCCAAGTGCCAAGGACCATGCGTTTTTGCACGATTGGGACCACCTCGCTGGTGCGGGTCAGGGCCATCCGAATGTGACTGGGCATATCGTCGGGCCCCTCGCAGGTGTGGATAAAGTAGTCACTATCTTCAGGCACCAATCGGTCGAAAAAGGCCTCCAAGTCCGTCCGCGCCGAGGGGTCCGCGTTCTCCATAATCACCAGACTGGCGCTGGTATGCCGGACAAAGATAGTCGCGGTTCCGCTAGCGATCCCTGATTCTGCAACGATCTTCTCCACCTCACGAGTGATCTCGTAGGTTCCCTTGCCCGTGGTGCTCACTGAAAATGCGGCGGTGTATGCGGCCATGCCCCAACCTCGTTCAAAGAGCCCCCTCGCGTCCATCCTCTTTCGGGCCAGCATTTTTTTCGACCCACTGACCGCCATCCCCCTTTGCCTTGGCGTGATTTCAGCTGATAGTTGAAGCGTTGCCTGAGGAAGAACTAGAAAAGAATGAAAGTCCGCCGGACAAGAAGAAGGGCTGCTCCGGCTGCCTGGCTCGTCTTGGGGTGCTCGGCTTGGTTGGTCTGCTCGTTCTCGGGGGAACCTTGGTCTGGCTCAACGGACCCGGCTTTCGCTGGCTGGCGCAAAAATACGGACCTGACCTTTTGGCGAAAAGTGGCTTTGAAGGCGACTTTGAGATCTCCGGCAGCCTCTGGAAAGGCCCTAACATCGACTCCATCAACTTGAGCAGCGAAACTTCTCCGCTCAAAACGCTTTCTGCGACCAACCTCAAGCTTCGCTACAATCCGCTCGAGCTCAAAGACCTCAAAATCGAAAGTCTCGTCGCCGACAGCCTCACCATTGACCTTGATCTCAGCCAGTCCTCCTCCGAACCCAAGAAGGAAAAGGAGCCCTCGAATTCCAGTCTCGGCGACCTCTTGGCCAAATACCGTCCCGCGGCCACGCACCCCGAGATTCGCATCGGCGAGTTGAATCTCCATGTGCACAAGGCCGAGCAAAATTTCTATCGTCTGGAGAAGGCCAGTCTCGCCCACGCGTCAGGAGACTCCCGCTTTGTTCTGGAACCCGGCACCGTGACTGACTTTGAGGACAAAACCTTCCAACCGGGCACAGCCGAAATCGTCTGGAACGAGGACAACTTTTCCCTCTCGGACATTCCCCTTGCTGCCGAAGTCGCGGTGCCCAACCTGGTGCTCGAGGTCGATCCCCTTTTCGTCGATGGCCGGCTGGCAGCCTTCAACAGTGCCATCGACCTCCAGACCGATTTGCGCTCGCAAGTGACCGCCACCTTGGCTGACCAAGCTCTCGACCTGGCCCCTTTCCTGGAGATGGCTCCTGCGGCCGAGGGCATCGAAGGTAGACTAACAGACCTCAAGGTCACCGCCTCGGCCCTTGACCAAACCTTCGACCAATGGGCCCTGGACCTGACGCTGACCTTGGACGGCAACCGCTACCAGGAGCGCGCGGTGCCCCCCACGAAGCTGACCATCGAAAAGTCCGGACTGACCATCGATACCGCCGTCCGTTTCGAACTCCCCAAGCAACCCCAACTGCTCCAGGTCACCACCACCTTGGCACCCGAAACCGCCGAGAGTCCCGCGGAAGCTTGGAAGAACTCCAGCTCCGACATCACCACCGAACTCGCGTCCCTGGCCTCCTTTCTGGAAGGAATCGCGCCGCCCCTCAATCTCCCCACCCCACCCGACGGTTGGCCCGAAGGCGAGGCGCTTCTGTTAGGTACTGTCTCCCTCAAAGACGGCGAACCCGCCGCCTCCAAGCTCTCCCTCTCATTCAATCGTCTGGATTGGGCCGAGGCCCAGTTTCGCAAGGGCGAGCTGGTGGTGAACTACATCGATGCCGATTCCGACATCAAGGCCGACCTGCTCATCGAGCAAAGCGAAGACTCGATTCTCTCCTCACGCGCCAGCTTCAATCCCAAGAGCCAGTCCTACGAGGCCACTTTTACCGCAAAGGACTTCAAGGCCGACACCCTGCAACCTTTCATCCGGCTTTCCGTAGGTGACTTTCCCCTCGCAGGCACCATCTCTCTCGACTGGCAGGGCAACGGCTCTTTACCTGATATCGAAAGTCACCGGGGCCGCTTGAACTTAGAGCAAACCAGAATTGCCATCGACCAACAGACTCCGATTCTGGTCGGACTCAATGCGAACTACGAAGGCATCAGCTCAGTCCATCTCTCCCGACTCGAGGTCCAACAGCAGGACCAGCGGCTCTTTACAGAAGCTCACTGGGATGGCAAACGAGTCGAAATACCTAAACTCTCGGTCATCAAGGGTGAGCAACAACTGGTCACCGGAAAAGTTTCCGTTCCCTTCTCGCTCGACCTTGATTTCGCAAACTACTTCACCTTGGAAGAGAAATGGTCGGTCGAACTCAATGCTGATCGACTCAATATCCCTGCCACCGGCGAGCTACTGGCTCTCCCGATTCCAGATGGTCTTCAGGGCATTCTGACCCTGGACGTCAGCGTGGCAGGCTCACCAGCCCAGCCCTCAATGGCTGGCAAAATTCTGCTCGAACGCTTCACCTTGGAAAAAGTCTCCCAGCTTCCTGCGACCGACGCTCGCCTCGCTTGGGCCAGTGCCGGTCAAAGCCTGACCTTGGATGGCACCATTGAACCTGAAGGCCGCAATGCGATAGCAGTAAACGGCAGCACGGGCTTCTACCCCAAGAAATGGGCCGAAAACCCAAAAGCTTTTCTCGATGAGTCTTTCAACTTCCGGGCAAGCGCCCCGAATGTGCAGCTCGCTCCCTTCGCCGACCTTTCACCCGCTATCACCTCCTTGGAAGGAACCTTGGCTATCGAAGCCAATGCCGCCGGGACGTTCCGCACTCCGAATATCACCGGAAACCTTGACTTGGACCTGCCAAAAGCCCGGTTCGACATCGACCGGCTGCGTCGGGTGAGACAAACCAAACTCAAGCTTCGTTTCGCGGAAAACGTGGTGCGGATCGACCCATTCAGCACCTCCGTGGATGGCGGCCTCTTTGATCTAACAGGCACTGTCGACCTCAAGGACACCAGCGACCCAATCTTCGATCTGAGACTTTCTGCGGACAAAGCTCTCGCTTGGCGGGACGACAACATCAACGCCCGCTTGGATGCCGCCCTAAAACTAAGCGGCCCCTTGTCCAAGGCCCGACTCAGCGGCGAGCTCGGGGTGGTTGAGTCCCTATTCTATAAAGACATCGAGCTCCTCCCCCTCAACGTTCCCGTCTCCATGCCCAAGGCTCCTAAACTGCCATCCGTTTCCAAGAAGCCCAAAGCTACCGGCAACAAGAATGCTCTTCCAATCCCGGATCCGTTTGGCAGCTGGACCATCGACTTGCGGGCTCGGACTATTGACCCCTTCCTCGTCCGGGGCAACCTGACGGACGGTCGGGTGGTCGGTGAGCTCACTGCCACAGGCGTGTTGGCCAATCCGCAGTTGAATGGTGAACTGGTGGTGGAAGAACTCAGCGCGGCCCTTCCGTTTTCTACCCTCACCATCAAGGGAGGCCGTGCCACCTTCTCGCCGAAAAACGGCTTTATCCCCGCCCTCGATATTCGGGCCCAATCCCGGATACCCCCTTATAATGTCGACCTATTCGTTTCGGGGGTGGCGACCAAGCCCACAATCAACTTTTCCTCCAACCCGCCACTCCCCGAAAGCGAAGTCATCACCTTGCTGGCCACCGGAACGACGACTTCGGGCTTGGAAGATCCAGATGCCGCGAGGGGGAAAGCCTTCCAGCTGTTGATCGAACAGATCCGCCGAGCCCCACCAGGCTCTCCCCTCCATCCCTTGGCTAAATTCGCGGAACCTCTCAAGGATGTCGAAATTCAAGTGGCCGGAGCCGACCCTTTCACTGGCAAGCGTCGCAACTCGGTAACCATTCCCGTCCCTGAAAGTGACCGCTGGTTTGTGACGGCAGCAGTGGACTCTGAAAGCAATACCAGAGGGCTCGTAATGTATATTCTGCGATTCGACTAAATGACTTTCTCTCTTCCAGCGCAACGGTTCAACGGTCTCAAGTGGGTTCGCTGGCTCACCATGCTTTTTTTAAACCTTCTGGCTTGTTCGGCATTCGCTTTACAGTCCGATACCGTCACCCAAGTGCGGATCGTTGGCCTGACCGGACTCTCGGAGGAGGAGGTCCTAACCCGCTTGGGAGGGAGGCTGGACTTTATCACCTCGCGCCCTCCCTCGCGTTCCCGAGCCGACGACGCGGACTTTCTTGTCAGTCGTTTGCTTGAAAAGGAAGGGTACTCCGACGTCACCATCTCGTGGCGGATTCCTGCGGACCGCAAGTCCATCGTACTCACTGTCACCAGCGGCCCTCGCCTGACCATTGGGAAAGTCGAAGTGGTTGGCGTCGATGGCGAAGACGCCGACACGATGAAAAAGTACTTCACGGGAACCAGTCTGGTGGGAGGAGACACGGATGTCCCCTATCTTCCGGACGAGGTCGATACTGCGGCGAAGAGCGCAATCACTTATCTCAAGGCGCAGGGATATTGGGAAGCGGAAGGCAAACTGGGGCCACCCGAAATTAACCCCACTTCGCGCAAGGTCAACCTCACCATCAATGCCGATCCGGGACCGCTGCACAAAATCGTTTCACTCGAACTGCTAGGCACAATCCCCCCCGAGTTGCCCAAGCTTCCCACCCGCCTGCAACGCTTTGTCGGCAAAACTTCAACCGCTGAAATCTTGCGCGAGATTAAAGGGGGTGCCACGGGGGAGATGCGAGACAAAGGCTATCAGTTCGCCGATGCAGAGTTGGTTGCGACCCACGAAAACGGAAGCACCCGCATTACTCTTACTTTGGACCCTGGCCAGCAATATCAATTGCGCCGAGCACTCATCACCGGTCCGGACAAGATGGATATCACCCGGGTGCAAAAGCTATTCAATCGCTCGGTTGGCGAACCATATGATGAAACCAAAATCACCGATTTGCGCAATGACCTCCTCTCTACGGGTGCGTTTGATTCCATCTCAAGCGACCGGGTCGTCGACGCAGAAGCGCGGGCCATCGACGTCACGCTTCACCTGAAAGAAGGCAAACCGAAAGGCATCTCCTACTATCTGGGGGCAGGTTCTTTGGAGGGCTACATCCTTGGAGCTTCCTACTACGACCGCAACTTTATGCGGAAGCTCTACAATCTCAATATTGCGGCGGAATACTCCGCAATTGGTTTCCTGGGTGAAGTATCAGTTACCGACCCCTTCGTGCTCGGCTATGACCTCCGCGCCACCCCTCGTGCCTTTGCCCTCACCCGCACCTACGATGAATACTTCAAGTTCGAACTGGGGGTAGGGATTCTGTTTTCCGGGGAACTCTCCCCTCGGCAAACTTGGGAAGCTGGTGCCCAACTGTCTTTCGCCACCGTGCAGCCCGAGGGCCTTCCGGTCGAGGCCCTTGGCCAGACCGATTATTTCCTCGCAACCGTTGGTGCCACCTGGCTCTACGACAGTCGCAACTCGAAGGTATCTCCGACCAAAGGTCTTTTCGCCAAAGTGAGAGCAGAACTCGGAGCTGTCACCGCCGATACTCCCAATGCGTTTCTCCGCATCAATGGACAGGTGGCCTATCACTTGCCCTTGGATGACAAAAACGGTTTGGCCTTCAATTTGCGCACCGGAATTCTCTCTCCAACCGACGGTGACGAACTCCCCGTCGACCTCCGCTATTTCCTCGGAGGTTCGGATTCCGTGCGTTCTTTCCCCGAACGCGACTTGGGTCCCCAAGTCGATGGCAGTGCTCGGGGCGGGCAGGCCTTCTGGTATGCGAATGCCGAGTACATTCGCACCTTGGCTGGTCCGCTTCAGGCGGTCGTTTTCTTTGACGCGGGCTCATTGGACGAGTCGGCCCTTTCATGGCCATCGTTCGATCCCAAGCTCGCTGCCGGGGTAGGGCTTCGCCTTGACCTGCCAATTGGTCCCATCCGATTCGAGTATGGCCACGCCCTCAATCCTTCATCAGACGATCCCTCAGGGGCGTTCCACTTTTCCATCGGAGCTTCCTTTTAAGGGCAACGGAACCGTCCGAACGCCAGAGCGAAGAGTCGTGAGATATTGCTCCAACAAAGAGGAAGCGGTCTCTTTGTGAGCAGGATTTCCGAGCTGATTTTTCTCCGGTAGTTCGCTGGGATTATTTTTGAGATTGTACAATGCAATCGGCTCGAAAGTCTTCAGCTGGTTGTCACTCTGAATGATAATTTTCCAATCTCCTTTGCGAAAGTGAACCTCTTTGAGCGCCCCGGCCTGCTGCATGAGAAACTCCCGCGGCTGATACTCTCCCTCCCCAGTTAGTAGTGGAAGCAAATTATTTGAGTCCATCGCCTGGTTATCCGGATAACCCGTCCCAACCAAGGCCGCGCAGGTAGCAAGCATATCCTGATTGACTACCGGCTCGGCGGAGAAACCAGGTTCAATCTTATCTTTCAAGAAAGCAAAAAAGGGAACCCGGTGTCCTCCCTCTTCCGGCGCATTCTTACCCTTGGCCCATCCTCCACTCGAGCGGTGCCCGCTCTTTATCGTATTTTTATCAGACAAAAGCCCGCCATTGTCGGAAGTGAACACAATCAGCGTATTCTCAAAATATCCATTTCCCTTGAGGGCTTCAATGATGCGTTTGATTTCCAGATCGAGCGCCACCACCATATCGAGATGAGCCGAAGGAGTGGTGCCTTTGACTTCGCGCTCCTCGAATTGCTCGGGCGGACAGTGAGGGAGATGCACCGAGGGGGTGCAGTAGTAGAGAAAGAAGGGCTTGTCTTTCTCCTGCGCGGCAATGAAGTCGGCGGCCTTGCGAGAAACCAGTTCCGCAATTTCCCGCGCATCCCACTGCGAGTCCCCCATCCCGGGCCCCTTCGAGCTCAGGTCTTTTGAATTCTTCGCATTGTTCTTATCGAGAAAGACGATCTCCGAATTCTTCTGGAGGGGAAACCATTCCCGGTTCTCATAGGCCAGATAAATGGGTCCTTGCACCCCACAAGGCAATGTGAAGTCGTAGTCAAAGCCCCAGGTGCGGGGGCCATTGCCAGTCATTCTGGTAAGGTCTACCTTGCCTGAGAGGTCGCCGTTATCAGTTCCACGATAGATTCTGCCTGTCTTTTTGTCGCGGAAATCGCTTCCCAGATGCCACTTTCCAACAAAGCCGGTGGAATACCCCGCATCACGAACGACCGTTCCCAGAGTCGCTTCCCCCTCGCGAAAAGCCGTCTCGCGAAAGGTCCCCCAAACTCCCCAGGGCGCGTTGGACCGATAATTGTTGTTGCCACTCATCACGCAATATCGAGTCGGAGAGCACAGCGAGGTGGCAGAGTGTCCGTCGGTAAACCATAAGCTTTCTTTCGCCAGCGCATCCAGATTGGGAGTCTCGACCACCGGCTTTTTTCCCAGCTGCTCCCGAACATGGTAACTGAGGTCCCCCAGCCCCACGTCATCCGCCATGATGAATACGATGTTGGGGCGTTCGGCTAGGAGTGAGACTGTTAGAGAAGCCAAGAAAAGAGGCAGAAGTTTCATGCTATTGCGGAAATAGCTTCCTGCCCCCTCTTCTTGCAAAAAAGGAACAGCCCGTTCGAGATGTTTATCGGACCTCAGTTGCGGAAGCCCTTACTCCGAAGGCTCCTCCTTGGTCAGCCCGGCGTAAACTTCAGGCTCGAGACAACAGACATCCGGTGCCACCAGATGGCCGGGCGACACCTCAACCGGAGTCAAGTCCACCCCAATGGTTTTCTCATAATCAGGATGATTGATTCGACTTCCGAAGGCACTTCCGGCCGGAGGATTGATGGGCGAAGGAACTTCACCCTCCAGAATCGTCCGCTTGCGCTGGTTCCCGGGATCCGGAACCGGAATCGCGGTAAAAAGTGCCTTGGTGTAGGCGTGTTTGGGATCCTCGTAAAGTTCATCCGCCGGCGCCTCTTCCACCAGTTTGCCCAGATACATCACCGCGACCCGATCACTCACATGCTTCACCACTGCCAAATCATGGGCAATGAAGAGATAGCTCAGTCCAAGCTCACGTTGCAGCTCTAACAGCAGATTGATGACTTGCGCTTGCACACTCACATCAAGAGCACTGACTGGCTCATCCAGAATCAAAAGATCCGGATTCACGGCGAGGGCACGAGCAATACCAATCCGTTGACGCTGACCACCGCTGAACTCGAACGGAAACTTTTGCGCCGCCGACTTGGGCAGGCCGACCTTGTCCAGCAACTCCGCGACTCTTTCCCTGCGCTGCCGCGCATTTCCCATGTGCTGAATGATCAGAGGTTCGGCAACCAGTTCATTCACGTTCATCCGCGAGTCCAACGACTCGGCCGGATCTTGGAAAACCATCTGAAAATCCTGTCGCAACGGCCTCAGCGCAGGCTGCGCCATGTGCGTGATGTCATTTCCCTGAAAGTGAATCGAGCCAGCGGTGGGTTTGAGCAATCGCACGATCGATTTTCCCAGAGTCGACTTTCCACAACCACTCTCTCCCACGAGCCCCAGGGTTTCCCCTTTTCCGATCTTGAGCGATACGCCATCGACAGCCTTCACATCGCCGACCTTGCGGCCAAAAACTCCTCCTTTGACCGGAAAGTATTGCTTGAGGTTGTTAACCTCGAGGAGAGGCCGGTTCTTCTTCGAAATTTGGTTACTCATCCTTCGTAGCACTCTCTACAGGCTTCCACCCAATGACCGTCTGCGATTTCAACATAAGGAGGGCGGCGGTGAATCATCGTACTGCGGCGCCCCATACGCTGGCAGAATCGGCAGCCCGAAACAAAATCGGCAATCGAAGCGACCTGTCCCGGGATAGTATTCAACTCGCTCTTGCGCTCGTTCTCCAGCCGCGGAATGGAGTTCAACAAGCCCTTGGTGTAGGCGTGAGCCGGATTCTTGAAAACATCCTCTACGGCTCCTTTTTCCACCACCCGGCCGGCATACATCACCACCACTTCCTCGCACTGCTCGGCGATGACTCCCAAGTCGTGGGTAATGAGCAAAACCGACATTCCGAGGTCTCGCCGCATCTGCTCCAAGAGCTCCAAAATCTGGGCCTGAACTGTCACGTCCAAGGCAGTCGTGGGCTCATCGGCGATAACCAGCTCAGGCTCACAGCACAAGGCCATCGCAATCATCACCCGTTGACGCATCCCTCCCGAGAGCTGATGGGGATAGGCCATTACCCGGCTGGCGGGGTCAGGAATTCCAACCTTTTCCAGCCACTCAATTGCCACCTGCAAGGCCTTGCGCGCACCAATTCTCTTGTGCAAACGAATGACCTCCACCAGCTGCTTGCCAATGCGATGCACCGGATTGAGAGCTGTCATGGGTTCTTGGAAGATCACACCGACTTCCCCTCCCCGCACCTTACGCAATCGGGAGTCCGACACCGTGCGGAGGTCCTCGCCTTTCAGTAAAATCTCTCCTTCCAGAACGTGGCCGGACGGTTTGGGTAAAAGGTCAACGATGGACATTGCAGTCACCGTCTTGCCGCATCCGGATTCGCCCACCAGGCCAACCGACTTCCCCGCGTCAACGCTGAAGCTCACCTTGTCAACCGCCCGGACCCAACCGGAGTCGGTCTTGAAACTGGTGACCAAATCATGAATCTCTAACAGTCCTTTGCTCATTCCTCGATGCCCTCCTCCAAATTGATTTCCTGTCTCGGCTCGCTCGGGGCGGGTTCTTCGAGTTTCGGTTGTGTTCGATAAGCTTCCACGACTCTTTCTACCTCAGGGAACGTCGTTCCCTTCCGCTTGGCTTCCAAGGTTTCCTCTTTGATGTCCTCATCAATCCAATAGACATAACTTTCCATCGGAATATAGGATAGAGGCGGTGCGAAACGAGTCTCCTCGGTATCAGGCCATCGAACCCAACGCCAAGTTGCAACCCGAGAGAACTCGTTGGTGTATCCGGGGATGAAGAGATCCTCCTCTGCGACGATGGCTTGAATCTCGTGCGCATTCTCAATGAGCTCCTCCATTGTGCGGGCATTGCGGTAGTTGTCCGTCAGGACATCCATGCGGTCGTCGGCATAGGAGAAGACGTTGTTGGTTTGTGCCTTCCGGTTCCCCTTCTCATCATAAGCATTCCGCGAATGGAAATACTCGTAATAGGCCGGTGCCGGCGGCGTGAATTGCCAGGCGGAAAAGTAACCCTGGTGCTCTTTTGAGACCACCTTCTTGTAAGCTGAAGTGGCCTCCAGACCATCCAGGATGTAATTCACCCCAGCCTTGCGGGCCTCTTCTTTGAGCACCACCATGATCTTGGCCCGTTCGGGACTGGAGGTGAAGGTCAAGGAGACCTCCAGTCTCTTGCCCTGCTCATTCATCAGGATGCCATCCTTATCCTCTCGAGTGTAGCCGGCGGCAGCGAAGGCTTCGCGAGCCTTGTTGATGGAAAACGGCCGAGCCTTAACGTCGGGATTAGTGATCTTTCCATACCCGGAAGTGAAGCCATCCAAGCGAGAAAAGTCTCCCCGGAAGACCACATCAATGACTTTGTCCCAGTTCGTGGCGTAGGCCAACCCGCGCCGAATCATCTTGTTGTCCAAGGGGGGTTCTGCCGTGTTGAAATAGAGTCCCCAAGGCAAGCGCGGGTATTGGTTATACCAAGTCGAGCGCTCCACATACCCATCGAAGACCGCAGGCATCTCCGAGCGGTCATAATAGTATTCGGGCAAGGTGATGCCGAAATAATCCAACTCCCCGGCGCGAAAAAGTTCCCAAGCCTTGGTCGGGTTGTTGATCACCCGATAGACAATCTTGTCGGCATTGAAGCGGTTGCGGTAGAACTTGCGATCGCGCAACCACCAGTCATCCACCCGGGTGAGAGTGAGGGACTCACCCTTCACTAAATCCTCAGGGTCCATGCGATAGGGTGCGGACGTCGGCGGCACCACCCACTGATAACGCTCCTCAAAGTCAGGGCCGAAGTCTTTGAAAAAATGAGTCGCGCCCGGCCCAATCGAGCCACACTCATAGGGCATGAAGTCCTTGGACTTGGCCTCTGGTAAGGTAATCCCCAGCAGATGCGGACCATAGACCGAGAACTGTGCGAATTGCTCGCGGATAGCCTGCTTGAAGTAAATGGAATCCACTTGATCGGCGAGTCGGAGTCGGGCCCAAGTGAGAAAATCCTCCGCCTCGATAGGATGCCCGTCATTAAATTTCGCCTCGGGATGAAGGCGGAAGTAAACCGTGCGGCCATCCTCTGAGAGAGCCCACTCCTTGGCTATCCCGGGAATGATCTGCTGCGTCACCGGATGAAAGTGCACGAGGTAGACCTCGATCAAATCATACAAGTCGCCTCTGGCCCCGTTGTTCGAATTGGAACCAATTTGGCGAACAGTAGGAGGAAAAGTCGTCCAGAAGTAGTTGAAAACACCACCCTTCTTGGCCGCTGGGTCTCCGATATCCGGCGCGTCCATTCCATCTTCCCAGACGAGATTTTCAGGAAGTTCGACGGGGTCTTTGAAGGCGAAAAAGTCACCCAGGCCTTGCCGGAACTCTGCCCGGTCCACTTGCCGCTGAAACTCAGCAAGGGAGCTCTGGAGGCGCTTCTGTTCCTCCTCATCAGCAGCTTCCGCCAACGACTTCTCAATCTTGGCAATTTCCTCGCTGGCCCGCTGCTTCTCCCCTTCCAACCAGTCGGCGATGTAGCGATTGTATCGAGCATAGAAGGCCTCGGAATTGAGCCCCATCTTGCCCACCTCATCATTGTCCTTGCAGCCGCAAAGTTGCAGCAAGAGGACAAGGCCAAGAAACGAAAATGAAACGGTGCGAAGAAGACTCATTTGTAGAAGCTGAATTTTTTCGGATCAAAGGCCTCCCGAACAGCCTCTCCGACAAAGGTGACCAGGACGAGAAGGCTCACGAGCGCAAAAAAGGCGGTCGCTGCCAACCAGGGAGAAGACAGATTCTCAAGACCTTCGCGAAGCAACTTGCCCCAGGTCGCATAACGAACCGGAACACCAAAACCAAGGTAATCGAGAGCGGCCAACGACATGACCAACCCGGAGATCGAGAACGGAATCAAGGTCACCACAATCGACACGGAGTTTGGTAACAAATGCTTGCTCAGGATTCGCGGAGTGGTCGCCCCCATCACCCGCGCTGCCGCGATGTAGTCCCGTGACTTCTCTTTCAAGGCCGAGGTCCGCATCAGATAGGTCATCCCCATCCATCCAAAGACCACCGAGATGCCCACAATAATCCACAGACCATAGTCCTCCTTCACTGCCGCGGGCACCGAGAGGCTCACGATCATAATTACGAAGAGGCTGGGAACGTTTGACAGAATCTCGATGAAACGCTGCACGATCAAATCGAAGGTTCCGCCGAAATACCCCATCAACAGGCCAATGGTGACTCCGATACCATACACCAAAGGGATGTAGACCAAGGCGGCCTGGAAGTTGGCCTGGAGGCCACCATAGAGATACGAGATCACATCATACCCTTGGGAGGTAGTTCCCAGCCAGTGATCACGCGAAGGAGGAGCGGGTTGAAAGTGAACGTGGACAATCTCGCTGGTGTCCTTTCCCAAAAATTCTTCCACCGACCCTTTGCCAGAATAACTTTCCGAGCCAATGACCAGCTTGCCCTTGCGATACGTGGCGCCATAGACGCGTTCTTGCTCCTCATTCCATCCTTCCGCCCGGCCATCGCGCAGACCGTCGCGGAAGCGATAGCTGATGTGGCGCAACTCGGGGCGCTCCAAATCATAGACCTTGGATGCATAGCCATTAAAGGGCTTGCGTCCTTCATAGAGCACATCTCCATCCACCTTCAAAGGAGTCGCCAGAGCGGTAATAGCGTCACCGGTTGGGGCGTATCGCCAAAGCGGAAAGATCACCAACGAGTCCAACTCGGCTTCTTTCCAAGACTTGCTCAACTGACGGTAATCGGGCGGTCCGGCCGCTCCTTCGCCTTCCATCCCATAGAACTCACCCTTTTCAATATCATATGAAAAGGCGGGAAAAGACCACTTCCCCTCATGCCGCACAGCGAGTGCTTCCGAGCCCACCACGATAAAGTCCAGCGCCGCCAGGAAGCCCAAAACCAGCAGGGTGATCAAGGACCAGTAACCACGCTTGATTTCGCGAAAGCGTTGCATCCGTCGGAGAGTGAGCGGACGGAACTTCGTCACCCCCGAAAAGCTGGCCACCAGCCAAGCACCAATGATCCACACCAGAATATTCACCGCCCATCCCAACCAGGGAAGTTGCCCTCCGGAATACCAAGGAGCGTCCATGAACAACTCCATGTCTCGAGTCATCTCGAAGGCCAGCCCCACCCCGGGTAGCCGGAACTGGTTCCAGTCGGCAATCCCAGCGAGGATCGCACCTATCATTAAAATCCAACCTATCAGTTTTGCCATCGTCTTTGCCTCAGTTGAATTTCACGCGGGGATCAATCATCGCCACGATGAAGTCCGATAAGATATTGCCGACCACCAGCAGAAAGGCCGCGATGGTCAGGGTGCCCATAATGACCGGAGTATCCCGACCTAACAGCGCCTGATACTGCAACAGGCCAAAGCCCTGAATATCGAAGACGCTCTCAATCAGGATGCTGCCCCCCACCAGGACGGTAATGAGTTGGCCCAAGGTTGAGGCCACCGGAATGATCGAGTTGCGGAAGGCGTGCTTGAAGACCGCCCGGCGGTAATTGACGCCCTTGGCCACAGCGGTCCGCACATAGTCGGACGCCAGGTTGTCCATCAGACTGTTCTTCATCATCATGGTTAAAAAAGCGAAGCTCCCAACCACATAGCAGATCAGGGGCAGCACGGTGTGATGGGCGCGATCCACAATCCGCTCCCAAGACCACCAGTCCATGTCAGCCAGCTCCGGCGAGTCCAGACCGAACATCGGAAACCATCCCGCCCGCGCAGCCAGGTAGACTACCATAAGTGCGCCCAAGGCAAAACCCGGCACGGAGTAGCCGACGAAAATGAGAATTGAAGTCGCATTATCTAGAAAGGTCCGGTGCTTGATCGCCTTGAGAATTCCAAGCGGAAGGCACACCGAGTAGGTGATGATGGTTGTAAGAATTCCAAAATAAAGAGCGATCGGGATGCGGTCGCCAATCAGACTGAGAACAGGATCTCCGAATTGCTTGGACTGCCCAAAGTCCCCTTGCAGAACACCCGAAAGCTTGGCCTGATAGATCACTGCCCGTGGCTTGTAGTCAGGCGCTTTATCAATCTTCTTTCCTTCCCGACGAACCCAGCGGAGCTTGCGATCGCGAGGACTTTCGATGCGCACCTTCCATCCGTTTCCCGAGAGAGATTCCTTGGGTGCATCAACGTAAAAGGCCTTGGTCGCAGTATTCCCGTCTTTTCTAACAAAGACTTCCCTCCCCACTCCTCCCTTGAGAACAACCAGGGTCTCATTCTCAGGATCCTTGATCAGGTCGGAGCCGAGACTGTCTTCGCCTCGTTCATAGAATTCGCTCTTGGAGATCGCCCGCTCGCGTTGCCACAGACCGAGCCATTGCAGGTATGCGATGCCGACCGGCTTGTCGTAACCAAACTCCTCCTCATTGGCCTCGATAGTCTCCTCGTCCAATCCCCCGGCTTGCTGGCGACCGCCTCCGCTGCCGCCGCCATCAGACGCCATCTGCGCTTCCATCATCGCCTTTTCCAAGGGACCACCAGGAGCAGCCCGAGTAATGAGAAAGACCAGAAAGGTCACTCCAAGCATGGTCACAGGGACCAAGAGTAAGCGGCGAATGAAGTAATCTTTCATGATGGAGGTGCTGTTGATCTATCGGGCTGCGCTCAGGGATCAAGCAGCCATCACGCCCTTCTGTCAAAGAGTTACTGTTTTTGACGCGAACGAGTCAAAATACTTTCGTTTTGAACTAAAAGAGACCTGTCCAAGCCCGGGACTAGAGACGCTCCAGCTCATAACCTTCCCGCCCGTCTTTGGCCACCCAGCCCAAATCCTTGAGCGCGTCGCGCAGCTCGTCGGATTTCGCCCAATCCTTCGCGGATCGGGCTGCCCAACGCGCTTCCGCCAGCGCACGCACGTTTTCAGGAATATCGAGTTCGCCATCTTCTTCGAGCACCGGGAGCACCAGGCCCAAAGCAGCAAGAATGCCATGCAAGCCCAACCAATCCTCCTTGGTGGCCGCCGTTTTGATTCCCGTAAAGAGCGCGCCAATAGCGGCGGCCGTGTTCAGATCGTTCTCCAACTTCGACCAGGCCTCGGCGAAGACCCCGAAAGAGGCAAGCCCCAGCAAATCTTGATAAGCAGGCACTTCGCTCTCTCCCACTTTCGCCCGCAGCTCGGCTTCCACCTTCGCCAACTTGCCGAGAGCCTCGCGCTTGGCGTGGAGGGACTCGAGGGTGAAATTGGCCTGCTTGCGATAGTAGGCGCTCAATAGCTCGTAACGAACCTCTCCCGCAGTGAAACCTTTGGCCTCCAGATCCGCTATTGTGAAGACCGTGCCGGCGCTCTTGGACATTTTCTTACCATTGACCAGAAGGTGGGCGCCATGGAACCAATGAAGGGCAAACTGCCCTCCACAGCAGCACTGACTCTGCGCGATTTCATTCTCGTGATGGGGAAAGGCGAGATCTTCCCCGCCACTATGGAGATCAAAGGTATCGCCCAGGTATTCACGAATCATCGCGGAACACTCCAGGTGCCACCCCGGCCGGCCGGGACCCCAGGAACTGTCCCAAAAGTTGTCACCATCGCCATCGCGCTTTCCCTTCCACAACACGAAGTCGGAGATGCTGTCTTTCTCATACTCGTCCGCCAACTCTCCCGCTCGCTCGGATTGGGTTTTGCCAAGGTCCAGCTCGCGGGTATCGAGCCGCGAAAGCTTGCCATACTCGGGAAAGGAAGAAATCTTGAAATAGACCGAGCCATCGCCGGGCGCGTAGGCATGCCCCTTTGCCACCAGCTCTTCGATCATCTGGATCTGCTGGGGGATGTGTTCCACCGCACTGGGCTCCAGATGGGGCGGCAGACAATTCAACTTTTCACAATCGTCATGAAACTGCGCCAACCATCGACCGGTAAAAGCCTTCAGGGTCTCCCCCGCCGCCTCGGAATCCCGAATGGTCTTGTCGTCCACATCAGTGATGTTTCGCACGTGGTAGGTCTTGGTGCCCCCCACCTCCAACACCCGCCGGAGGACATCATTCATCACAAAGGTGCGGAAATTCCCAATGTGAGCCGGCCCATAGACGGTGGGACCACAGCAATAGAAACGAAAAGTATCTCCCTCAACCGGCCGCAACTCCCGCACTTCGCGGGTCATGGAATCAAACAAACGCACCGCCGTGACTTAGCGGCTTTTTCCAACCTACGCAACCGCCAGCGGAGAAAAATGAGCAGCCCCTTCCACTCGACGGAATGAAAAATCAAAAACTTCACTCTCGCCATCTCCCTGTCGCCCGAAGAAAGTCCGCGCAATGAATTCACCAAGCCACCCCGCTGCAATCAACCGCCGCAACGCACTCAAGACCGGCCTCGCCGGAGCAGGTCTCTTGGCCTCCGGATTGACCGGCACTGCTTCCGCCGCAAAGGCGCCCAAACCCCTTTCCCTCAAAAAAGGCGCAGTGATCGTCTTTCAGGGTGACTCCATCACCGACGCCAACCGCGACCGCAAAAACAAAAAGGCCAATGACGCCAAGGCTTTTGGACGCGGCTACCCGTTCCACATCGCTTCAAATCTATTGATGCGCCATCCGGACCTTGACCTGACCTTCTACAACCGCGGGGTGAGCGGCAATCGCGTTCCCCACCTCGACTCCCGCTGGCAGGCCGACTGTATCGACCTCAAGCCCGACGTGCTCAGCATCCTCGTGGGAGTCAATGACATCTGGCACAAGCTCAATGGACAATACGATGGCACGGTGGAAACTTACGAAACTGGTTTCACCGCGCTCATCGAACGGACCCGGAAGGCCTTGCCCGAGACCCACATCGTGATTTGTGAACCCTTCGTGCTGAAATGCGGAGCGGTGAAGGACAATTGGTTTCCCGAAATGACAGAACGCATCGCGGCGGCCAAGCGCGTCGCCGAAGCCACTGGCTGCACCTGGGTTCCCTTCCAGGAAGCCTTCACTGCCGAAGTCGAAAAAGGAACCAAGCCCGACTACTGGGCGGCCGATGGCGTCCACCCTTCAATGGCCGGCCACATGCTGATGGCCAAGGTCTGGGGTGAAACCACCGGCCTGCTCTAGAGCCTAGGCCGCATTCTTTTTCAACGCCAACTGCGGCAATTCTTCCCCTTCCGACCGCGCCACCACCACTGCGGCACAGGAGTCACCGAAAACGTTGACCGCCGTTCGGCACATGTCGAGCGGACGATCGACCGCCAGGATCGCGAACGCCGCCGCCTCGGCATTCGGGATGTTAGAGCTTTTCAGAATCAAGAGAATCGCGACGAGACTGGCGGATGGAATTCCAGCCACGCCGACACTTGTCAATAGAGCGGAGACCACCACTACGAACTGCTCGCCAAAGCCCAGCGAGATCCCCATCACCTGGGCCACGAAGATGACCGCCACGCACTCATACAGCGCGGTGCCATCCATATTGACCGTCGCCCCAAGCGGAAGTGTGAAGCTCGCAGTGCGCTTGGAGACCCCCGAATTATCCTGCACACTCCGCAGCGTCACCGGCAAGGTGGCGGAGGAACTGGAGGTGGAAAAGGCCATTAGCAACGCCGTCTTCATCGCGCCGAAATGCTTGAACGGATTGACCCGCCCCAGAACGAAAAGAAGGGCCGGAAGCGTAATGAAAAAGTGAAAGCCCAGCGATGCCAGGACGGTCATGAAGTAGGTCGCCATCTTCGCAAAGAGCTCCAACCCGGTATCGAAGATGACCGGGACAATGAGGGCAAAAATTCCCACCGGTGCAGTCGCCATCACCCATCGCGTGATGATGACCATTACCTCATTGGAGGCTTGGAAGAAATCAACGAGAGATTGGCTTTGCGCGCCAGGTAGCTTGGTGATCGCGATACCGAACAAGAGAGAGAAGGTAATGACCCCCAGCAACTGTCCGTTGTCAGTCGCTGCCGCAAAGATGTTCTCCGGAAACATCTTCTTGAAGAGGTCGCGTAGATCACTCGCCTTTCGGTCCGAGTTCCCCATCGCTTGGCTCACCCTGTTTTTTTCAGCTTCGCCTGCAGTTTCCTGCGTCTCCCGAAAGGCAGTCTGCAGAACCTTGCTCGGCTTCCCATCCTCTAAACCAGGGCGAATCAGATTCACCAGGACCAAGCCCACCAAAATGGCGAGCAAGCTCGACAGCGCGTAGAACCCAATGGTCTTTCCCCCCAAACGCCCGAAGCCTTCCATCCCCCCAAGCCCAGCAATGCCAGCAATCACCGAGGTCACGATGAGGGGCACGATTAGCATCTTGAGAGCGAGCTTGAAAATATCCCCCACGAACCGGCACCCCTCCACGATAGTGGCGGGGAAAGCACCCGGTGGTACCGCCCGCAAAATCAGCGCAAGGAGGACCGCCGCCAACAGGGCCCCGAGAATAAACCAATGCTCTTTCCCTTTCATTCACCCACTCAAGCGGGATACACCTGAATGCAAAGCTCAAAGTCAGCATAGCCGGTTTGCGCCTTCCGAAACCGACTTCACCGCCGACTCGGCACCATAGACCGTAACGGTATCGCCCGCCTGCAGAAGAGCATCTTTGTCAGGAGCCCCCACAAAGGTTTTGTCTCCTCTCATGAAATTGAGAACCACCAATCCACTATCGGCAGGGCGACTTTGGTGCAGCCGCTTGTTCGCCCAGGGATGACCCTCCTCGAGAACAAAGTCATAGACCGCATAGCCATCCCTTAGCTTGAGAAGGACATCAAAGTCGATTGCACGCTTCAGCCCTGCCTTTTCCAATGAGGCCTTCATCAAGCGGTCGACGTGTTCACTGATGATGGGCAGATGAAAAACCCAACCCACCGTAGCAACCCCAAGGGAAAGAATGAGAATCCACCCAAAGACATGCCCCACCCCTTCGTCTGAGTTCTGCACGAAACTGAGCACCAGAGTCGCCGCCGCCGAGGTGAGGCCAACATTCCCTGCCACGATGAGGTGCAGAATGATTCGCCGGCGCACCGGATGGTTCACCACCATCTCCGACTCCTCGGTAGTAAAGCCGACCCCGAAAAAAGCTGAAGCGGCTTGGAATCGCGACACCGGCAACGACATCCCCGTAAGCACGAGCGCATTGGCTCCGATTCGCACCACCAACAGCGCCAAAAGAACAATGACTACCAAGGCAAAAAACGGACCCATGGGATTTCTCTAAACCACTCCTGCCAGAAATCCGAGCGTTAGAAGCGTTCTACTCTTCAAGCTCCGAGAGACTTCAAGCCCATCCCTGCAGTCGGGCGATGGTCTGCACGACCACCAGAACCAAGAGGACGAGGGTGAGGCGAAACTTTCGCTCCACTCGCTCCAGCCGATCCAAAAAGGGTTCCCGAACCCGCTTGGGAATAGCCATCACCACCGGAAAAAGGATCAATGCGATTAGCACAAACGGGGTGAGCCAGTTCCACGCCAATCCCTCGACAAAATCACCGCGGAGAAAGGCCTTGCAACCGGTCGTGAGACCGCATCCCGGGCAGCGCCATCCGGTGAACATTCGCCACACGCAGCGCCAGATGGGGATATTGAAAAAGGCGAAGAGAAGATAGAGGAAGGCAAATCCTAACAGAATCCAAGTGACCGCCCTTTCCCGCAGGAGAGCACTGATCAAGACCCAACGCCCGGACTGCCTCCACAACCACCTCATCCCACTAACAGCTTGCGCGCCGACTCCACGTCCCTCCCGATTTGTTCCTTCAGAGCCTCCAGGCCATCGAACTTCTTCTCGCCCCGCAAGAACTGACGAAACCTCACCTCCAACTCCTTTCCATAGAGATCTCCCTGCCAGGACAGGAGGTGAACTTCGAGCATCCTGTCCTCGTCCCCTCCCACGGTCGGACGACGTCCCAAATTGGCTACCGCCGGATGCCAGGCCCCATCCCATCGCGCCTCCACCGCCCAAACCCCGTCCGGAGGCAACTGCTCGGATTGGGGCACGAGGTTCGCGGTGGGAAAGCCCAATTCACGCCCCAGCTTCTTCCCTTCACTCACCGTTCCCATCACGGAATACAACCGGCCCAACATCTCTTCTGCCGCCGCGAGGTTCCCGTCGCGCAGAGCCTGACGAATCCGCGTGCTGCTGATCCGCTCTCCCGCGACCATCACCGCGGATACCGCATCGATAGCCACGCCGTGCTCTTGGCCAAATTTCTCTAACAACTCAACATTGCCGCCCCGATTTTTTCCAAAGCACCAATCGCGACCCATTGCCAGTGAGTGAAGCCGTTCCGCCCGCCTCAATTCCGCAAGAAAATCCCCGGCACTCCACGATGCAAATTCACGGGTGAACTCCACCACCACCAGCAGATCCAATCCGAGATCCTCCAAGAGACGCTCCTTGTGCTCCAAGCTCGCGAGAAGCCTTCGGGGAGCACGCTCAGGCGCTAGAACCTGAATCGGGTGAGGCTCGAAAGTGAGAACTCCCGCCAAGCCCCCCGCCTCCCGGGCCCGCTCGACAGCTCGCGCCATCACCGCCTGGTGCCCCAGGTGGACGCCATCGAAAACCCCGAGAGCCAACGAGAGCGGCTGTCGGATGGTCGCTAGATCAGAAAAAGCAAGGCGCTGAAACACGCCTTGCTTATGAAGCTTTCACCCGAGTTCGACAACCGTCTACTCAGACAAACTGTGGATGGAACCGCGCACCTTGATACCCTCGCGCTGAATGGGAACGATCCAACCACCGGGCACAAAGGAACCGTCGGCAGCATAGTTTCCTCCCACCTCCCAGCCAATACCGGGGGTGAAGGTCACCATCCAGATCGCATAGCGACCTTTTCCTCCAAAGATTCCATCCCACCTTTCCACCGTATCCTGCCAATTGACGGAAGCGTCCTCGTTGAAAACGCGCTGTGTTCCTCCCACCCAGCGTCCACCCCAAGGATAGGGAATGGAGGCGTCATTGACAATCACCCCCACCGTCGAGGTTGGATAGAGGTCGTGCCAAGTGAAGGTCAACTCGGGCGGCTCAGCCTCGTAAGCAATCTCACCCTGCGCTTTTTTAAAGTTCGGGTCGGGAGCGAGCTCGCCATCAGAGAGCGCAATCACGTCGGGAATCTCCCCACTATAACTATAGGGAAGGAGGGTCGGATTATTCAATCCGCTCATCTCACCAGACCAAACGGGCCAAACCTGCACGTGCTCCTGCGCGAGAGTTCCTCCCTGCGTGGCACCATCATCCAGCGAACGCACTACGAAGTGCTCCTCGCCCTGCGCCCGATCAGGCGAACTGGGATTCAAGCTCGTGTAGAAAGTGAGATCACCCGCACTTTTGGGAAAGTCACCATTACCAACCAAGGCCAATTCTCCATGAGATGGAGCAGTCACTTCCCCGCCCGGCAAACTGCTCTGCCCGTCGGCATACTCCTGCGCGAACATCTGCAAACGCACTTCCGTCGCCGCATTCTGGATCACATCCAGCGGCAGACCGAGCGCGCCGTCATACAAGCCCTCCACACTCACGTTCACTTGAAACGGCTGATCCGCTCGAGTGCGGGGAAAGGTGGCTTCGTCATCGTGGGTAATGATCTCGATCTCCGCACTCGGCAAGTAGGCACCAACCGCAGCCTGGTCCAAATACCAGTCCTGGAAGGGGCTACTCTGCACTGTCCGGAGGATGAAAATGGCACCGTTCTCCGGCACAGGTTCACCGACGAGGACATCGTCACCCGAAGCTCCGATATTGCCCGGCATATTCCAGAGCAAGGGAGCATCCGAGCCGGAGCCCATTTCGATCATTTGGATCACATTCGTATATCCATCCTCTGCGAAAGCCGCTTGAGAGGCGATGAGTGAGGCCAAAAGGAAAGTTTGATTCTTCATTTCAAAGATAAGGGAAAAAAGTAGAGATTTAGGCACCTTAGGCACCGGCTGATGCAACAGCCACTTTGGGAGGACGAGTCGTGATAGGTCCCCCTTTGCAAACGGTCACAATCACCCGACCGCTATTGACCAAGACCTTTCGGACCGAGTCCTTGATGGGCTCATTGCCCCGGGCCTGCTCCAGAGTGACACTGTGGGTGGACAACCACCCCCGGTTCCTTTGCGCAAACTGGTCGAAGGGAACATACTTGCCCTTGCTTTCAGTGAGATTCACCCGGTCCTTCAAACGGTCGGGGATGTAGAGCAGAGCGCCTTTGGGAATAAAGGTCCAGTTGCGCCCGTCGGAGAGCAAAACCGAGCTGTCGAGGATACTGGACTGCGAAGGGTGCTTCGCTGCTTCGGCCTCTTCCTTGGGGGCCAGTTTGGTGGTGGCACGCTCCTTGGCGCTATCACGCTTGGCAATCAACTCCTCACGCGACAAGCGCGATCCTGGCTGCGCCTCCAAGACTCCCGCGCTCGCCAGAATAAGGCACGCGGCTCCCCCCTTCAGCAATAACTGAATTTGGTTCATAACGATGTGTTAGCGAGTTGGGGGTCGAGCTAACCTTCTTCGGTCTGGAACGTCAGCAGCACGATCATGTCCTGCATATCTCCTTCGGAATTGCCGCTCGCCCTCATTTGGTGAGTCAGCTCGAAGGCCACAATCACATCACGGGGACCAATGTCGACGGCTCCGCTTTCATCCAGATAGGGCGCAATGTGCGTGCCCAAAGTCGACTGGGTATCCCAAGTCGCATAAGAAGGCGGATAGTCACCTTTCTTCAGAACAATGACGTTGTCACTACCTTCTCCACTGTAGTACCAGCTGCCACCATCATAGTTGGCCTTGGCGGCGAAGATCACTTCATCACCCTCCTCCAATTCATCCTGCCAAACGATCGCGCTTGGATTCACGTAGGGCTGTGTATTGTTGAAAAGCTGACGCCAGCTTTTGTTATTGATACGCCCATAACCAGTCACACTGATATAAGTATATGTCACAGTCCAACGCCAACCATTCCAGCGCTCTTTGCGGGACTGCACGTCGGCTGCGAGCACGCGAACCTGCATTGTGAGGTCGGACTTGGGGACAATGACGCCACCGGGAGTGATCGAAATCCACTCGAGAACGGAAGTTGGATAAACAATATTCCAATCCAGCTTGGGATAGGCACCGGCGCGAACCAGAGCCGCGTCTGCCGAAATCTCACCAACTGGATTTTCAGCCGCCTGTGCCATCAAGCCGAGAGCACAGAAGAGGGGGGCGAACAGTCTTTTAGGGGTCATTTTCATAAGGAACAAGTGGTGCCGTCGGGAGTAGCAATCCCAGCAACGAGCCCTTTATGACATGAAAAATTCAAACGTTCAATTATTTTTTAGGAAAGTTTACTATTCACCTGAAAACGCCCTCAAATCAGGGATTACAACGAACTCCACCCTGTGAAACACCCCCAAAAAGTCACTAATTCTCCAGCTCCAACCAGCTACGGCACCCGCCATGACATCTTTTTTGATAGACAACATCTAAGGTCGGGTGGATTTCGCGCACTTTCACGAAGGCAGCATGGAGACTTTGCCCTTTCATCCCCTTCATCTCCCAGTCAAACCGCTCCCGAATCACCTCATCCGTCCAGATATGCAGGTCGCGCAAGGCCTCCACCTCTTCCCTAGTACTGAGCGTAACCGCCCGCTCCACCTCACACTCCCATTGGATAGGCACCACCTCCCCTTCCTGCCACTCGGACAGCTCCTCCTCTCCAAAAGCAGCCCAATCCTCAGGCTTCACCCCTTCGCGCTGGGCGTGGAAACGGGTGGGAAAGAGCGCGAAAGACTCGTGCTTCCAAGCAAAGCCCTCCCGCCCTTCATGGATCCCCCCTTTGCGCAAAATCACGGTCTGACGCCCTTCCGCCAGCGCCTTGCACACCACCTGCCATTCTTTAAATGCGATCACGCCCTCTTGCTTGCCCTCTCAAAGGACGGAAATCAAAACCGAAATTCTCCAGCCTTCCCCTCCCCGTCCGCCCTACACGACCGCCGGCGGATGATTCCGGACAAAATCCACGCACTCCTCCACCCCATCCACCAGAGCAATATACTCCCCATACTTCTGCTCTCCCGCTTGCCGGACCACGGCCTCATGGATTCCAGTGCGCTCTCCGAACCAGTCCCGCCCGAGAAAGACCATCGGACTGACGACTTGAAAAGTCCGATAGTGATTCTGGCACGCATCCATAAAGACCTCCTGCGTGGTCCCCGCACTCCCCCGCGCATAGATCACCCCATGGGTCGCAATCGCCAGCAACCCGTCTTCCCGCAAACTATTGGAAAAATATTTGGCCACATGGCGGGAAAACCAATTGGTCGGCTCGTGCCCATAGAACCAGGTCGGCACCGCAAGGGAGGACGTTCCATGCGGGTAGCGCTCAATCACTTCCAAGGCGAGGCGGCTGTAATCCTCGTGCTGATAACCCGGCGCGGCCTCCATATGAGAGAGCGCCCATTCGAGCGCCTCCGCATCTTCTCCGGCAAAATACGCCCCCAAGTTCCCCGCCTCCATCACCCCGGGACCTCCGCCCGTCGCTACGAAGTAGCCCTCGCGAGCCAAGTGCCACGCCACCCTGGCCACCCGCTTGAAGTCCTCTTCATCACGCCCCATGGAATGCCCGCCCATGATTCCCACCACGCGTTTGACCCCATCCCCCTCGACCCGCCCCTCCAAGAGATCAGCCAGCGCATCGTCCACCGCATGATCATGCAATCGCATCGCAAGCGCCTCCAACACATGGGGATGCTTGCGACCATGCGCCGCAAAGTGCTCATAGATTCGCAAATCCAGACTGCGGTCATTCTCCAAGGACCAGCCCTCCATCAATTCCTGACGCGTATAGAGCCGTGGTCGATAAGGGTCATAGGGAAGATGGCGGAAGGGAGGAAACACCGTCGCCCCTTTCAAAACCAATTCCTCCACCCCGACCCCTTCGGGAAAATCACAGCCGAGAAAGACCGCCCCATCACAGTCGACTTCATGCCAGGGAACTCCAGCCTGCGACAGGTCCAGCCCCTGCACCACCGCCCCCCTCAACTGACCACGCTGGCGGAGAAGACTATTGAGCGAATCGATCTCTCTAACTGCTTTCATCATTAGGAGAGGAAAAACTAAAATCGAAAGGCTGAGAAACTATTTTCCCGCCAGATCCCGCTTGGGACTCCCCCCTCGCGAAAATCCCCTTCCCCTGAGCCCGACTCTGGACTTGCGCAGCCCCAAACCCACTGCCACCTTTGCGGCGAAAACTAGAATCAATCATGAGCGAACCATTTGCCGAATCCCCCACTACCGCAGCCAATCAAAAGGCCGCCAACGAGCTCCGTGCTGCCGCTGGCGAGAAGACCCACGACATCGTCCAAACCGCCGAAGAAAAAGCACGCCTCCTCAAAGAGTCCGCGGCAGAAAAAGCCAAGGAACTACGCGAGGTCGCGGCTGAGAAAACAGTCCAGATTCGCGAGAACGCGGGCGAAAACGTGCAGCACCTTCGCAGCGCCGCCGGCGAGCAGTGGCAGGACACCCGCCTGAAGTTGCGCGAGTTCCACGCCGATTCCGAGGACCTCATCCGCCAGCACCCCACCCAGTCCGTCCTCGCAGCCGCCGCCGTCGGCCTGCTTCTGGGCCTCGTCATTCGCCGCTAGTAGCCTCCGCCGCGCATGAATGAATCCGGTGACGAGACCGATCTCTCGTTTCCCAAGGGCTTGGCGGCTTATCTCCGCACACGCCTGCAACTGGTCTCCCTCGAGACCCAGGAAGCCCTTGCCCATCTACAGGGCAAGCTCGGCCCCGTCCTAGTTGCCGGCATCAGCGCCATCAGCATCTACTTTCTCGTCCTCGCAGCCCTCGTTTCCCTCCTCGGGAAACTGCTGGGACTCCTTGGAGATCACCCTCTCCTCGGTTGGGAAGTCGCCGCCCTGCTCCTGGCAGGTCTTCACATCGTAATTATATTCGCGATGAAGAAGGCTCTGACCCGCAAGCCCCCGGCCCCACTTTTCGAATACACCCGAGCCGAACTCGAACGCGACCGCGAATGGATTCAAGAACACAATCCCACAAGCAAGAATTAGTCCGGCAGCTGGCTGGCTACCGCAGCACCCTGAAGGTGCCCGACACCCGCCATCTCCTCAGCCAGTCCAAGAACTTGCTGAATGTGGCAGGCAAATTGCCCGCTACTATGAACGCGCGTCCCGCCCGCACGGTCATGATCACCGCCGGTGCCGCCTGCCTCCTGGTGCTCCTGCTCAAACCCAAGCGGAAGCGTAAAAAAAACAAGACCGTCATCGAAAAGCAATCCACTTTACCGGGCCAACTTTTCGCCTTCACCCTCTCCATAACCCAACCTCTCATGAGGGTTTGGTTAACCGAACAAGCACGGCGGTGGTTGCGAAAGTAATCACATGTAAAAAAAGGGTAAAGATACTTGCCCTGACCAGCCCCGCCGTTGTCCAATGTTAGTAGCACACGCCAACCCTTAATTAAAAAACTTATGTCCGAACACCAGGTTCTGGCCCACGTAGACGAATACCTCAAAATCGGCATGGAGTATGATTGCTCCGATGTCCATCTTCCAACCGCTTATCCTCCGACTTGGCGCCGCTTTGGCACCCTTTCGCCGATTTGGGATGACCATCCTCCTCTCACTGCGGAAGATACGGAACGACTCGCCATGTCCTTTCTTGGAGAGAAGGAAAAAGCGCGTCTGGCGGAGACCGGCGACGTCGACTTTGCTTACGCCAACGACTTCGGACGATTCCGGGCCTCCGTGGTGAGGCAGCGCCTGGGCTTGGAGCTCGTCTTCCGTCTCATTTCCACCACCATCCGCACCATTGCCGAGTGCGGCCTTCCCGAGAAGGACCTCATCCCTCTCACCCGCTACCAGAACGGTCTCATCCTCGTGACCGGAGCAGTTGGTTCAGGGAAGTCCACTTCTCTTGCGGCACTGGTAAACTTCATCAACCAGGACCGCGAAGACCACATTCTCACTCTGGAGGACCCCATCGAGTATGTCTTCGAGTCCGCCGGTTGCCACGTCAACCAGCGCGAGGTCCACTCCCACACCGAGTCCTTCGGACGCGCTCTCCGTGGCGCCCTGCGGGAAGACCCCGACGTCATCATGGTGGGAGAAATGCGGAACCTGGAGACCATTCAGCTCGCACTCACCGCGGCGGAAACCGGTCACTTGGTTCTCGCCACCCTCCACACTGGAAACGCTCCCCGAACCCTCGACCGGGTTCTCGACGTTTTCCCCACCGACCAGCGCGATCAAATCCGCGTGATGGTCTCCGAGTCTCTCCGAGGCATCATCTCCCAGCAGCTCGTCCCCAGGGCCGACGGTCAGGGACGTGTGCTCGCTCTGGAGCTCCTCGTCAATACCGCCGCAGTAGGTGCGACCATCCGCGATGGTAAGACCTTCATGCTGCCCGGCATCATGCAGACCGGTAAGAACGTCGGCATGATCACAATGGACGAGTCCCTGCGCAATCTCTACATGCAAGGGCTCATTACTCAGGAAGAAACCCTCTATCGCAGTGAGGACAAGCCGCAGATGCGCGCCTTCTTCCAATCCTAATCCAGTTCCCATCTGCTCACACTCTAACTGATTTTCCCATGGCCGAAATTGACCGCCTTTTTAAATATCTTGTCGAAAACAAGGGCTCCGATCTGCACCTCACCCAAGGACAACCTCCCAAGGTTCGCGTCCACGGTGGAGTCTCCGCTATCCCGGACGAACCCGTTCTCGAGGGCGAAAGCTTCAAGAAGATGCTCGCCGAGATTTGCGAACCCAATGCCTTCGCGGATTACCTCGAAAACGGTGACCTCGACTTTGCATACGAGATGGACGACGTCTCCCGTTTCCGCTGCAACTACCTCCAGCAGCAGCACGGTCTCGCCGCCGTTTTTCGACTGATTCCAACCGAGATTGCCTCACTGGAAGACCTCAACCTGCCACCCGTCATCAAGGAGTTCGGTCACATGCGCTCCGGCCTCGTGCTCGTCACCGGTCCCACGGGTTCAGGTAAGTCCACCACCCTCGCGGCCCTCCTCGACTACATCAATACCAACTTCAGCCGTCACATCATCACGGTGGAAGAGCCCATCGAGTTCGTTCACCGCAACAAGAAGTCCATCATCACCCAGCGGGAGGTGCCCATCCAGACACCCTCCTTCGCCGACGGCCTCCGCGCCTCCCTGCGGCAGGACGCGGACATCGTTCTGGTGGGCGAGATGCGGGACCTGGAGACCATCTCCCTCGCCCTCACCGCCGCGGAAACCGGTCTCCTCGTCTTCGGAACCCTGCACACCAACAACGCCCGAAAGACCATTGACCGGGTGGTTGACGTTTTCCCAGCCGACCAGCAGTCACAAGTCCGGACCATGCTCGCCGCTTCCCTGAAGGGCATTGTGGCCCAGTTGCTCTGCAAACGCGTGGACAAGCCCGGCCGAACCGCCGTGAACGAAATCATGTTCACCAACTCGGCGGTCGCCGCCATTATTCGGGAAGGTGCCACCCAAAAGCTCTACGACGTCATCACCCAGGGTAAGGCCGAGGGCATGCAGTTTATGGATGAAGCCATTTGGCAAAAGCTCCAGGCCGGCATGATTGCCCCTGAAGAAGCCTACATGAAGGCCATCGATAAAACCCGCTTCAAGCGTTTCCTTCCGGCTGAAATGGCGGCTCTCGGTGCCGCCTCGGGAGAGAGCCCCCTCGAGCACTAGCAGGACGGTCCTCTCTAACAGCAGATTCAATCATCGAAGGGACGCTCATCGCGTCCCTTCTTTTTTTGTCCTGCAAAAAGGCTTTTCCTCCCCCGCCATCCCTGCACACTCCCGCCCATGGCAACACTGACCGAACAAATCACCGAAGACATCAAGAACGCAATGCGCGCCAAGGACACCGTCGCCCTTGGCACCCTTCGCGCCCTGAAGTCCGCGATTAAGAACTCCGCAATCGAAAAGGGAGGCGCCGACGCCGAGCTGGACGACACCGAGGCCACCGCCGTCATCCGGAAGCAGATCAAGCAACGCCAGGATTCCATCGCCCAGTTCGAGCAAGCCGGCCGCACCGAGCTCTCGGAAAAAGAAAAATCCGAAATCGCAGTCCTCGAAAAGTATCTTCCCGCCGCCCTCACTCAGGACGAGATCGACCAGGCCGTTGCCGAATCCATCGCCGAGACCGGAGCAACTACCCGTGCTGACATGGGCAAGGTCATGAAAGTGCTCCAAGAGAAAACCGGAGGACGAGCCGACGGAAAGACTCTTTCCCAAGCAGTCCAGAACAAGCTCGCATAGCCAAATTCCTTTCCGCCATGACCACTGCCATCATCGTCGCCTCGGGCTCGTCCCGACGCATGGGCTTTGACAAATTGATGGCTCCCTTGGCGGGAAAGCCCGTTCTCGCCCACTCCCTCGCCGCCTTCGATCGTTGTCAGGAAGTGGGACAAATCATCGTCGTCACCGACGAAGCTCGCTTTAACTCCCTCGACTTGTCAGGACTTCGTAATCATGTCCTGCACGTCGATGGAGGCAAGGAGCGGCAGGATTCGGTCGCCAACGGTTTGGCCGCTCTTTCGCCCGATTGCGATATTGTGGCCATCCACGACGGAGCCCGGCCCCTCATCTCCACCGAGTCTATCCTTCTCGCGCTCGATGCCGCCGCAGTGCACGGCTCGTCAGCCCTGGCGCACCCGATTACCGAGACCCTCAAGCGCGCCGATGGCGACGACTTCGTCAAGGACTCCGTCAGCCGGGAGGATCTCTGGGCGATGGAGACTCCCCAGTGCTTTCGCGTGCGACTCCTTCAGGCGGCCTATCTGGAGGTCGCCAAGGACGGTCTCCACGTTACCGACGAGGTCTCGGCCCTCCAGCATCTCGGCCATGCCATCAAGCTGGTGTCCAATCCCTCCCCCAATCCCAAGGTCACCTTCCCCAGCGACCTCATTCTTGCAGAGCAACTTTTAGCCGCTGCCGCGCTCAGCTCTCATCCAGCCAAGTAATCCGCCCCTCCCGCGCCTCGGTATCCACCCACACCCTCGCGTGCTCGAACTCCCGCGTAAACTCCCAACCCGCGGGTTCGGTTCGCTTGAAGTCGCCTTTCGGAGCCCCCAGGGGTTTGTGCAGCTCAGGAAAGACCTCCAAAGACCCCGAGGACAAGTTCCACCCCCAGCCATACTGAAAGTAGGAATAAGGCTGAGCCCCAATCAAGTAGCAGGCCTGGTAGAACTCCAGCCGCTCTCTCGCAAGCGCCTCCATCTGAATGGTCTCCCCTCGCGTTGCCAGATTCTCATCAGTCGTTTCATGCTCAGCCTCGACCCCAATTCGAAAAACGGAAACCTTTCCGTCTTTAGCCAAGCGAGCCATCTGCCCCCAATCCTGCAGCAACTTTTCTTTCGTCAAAAGCTTCGCGTTGTAGTGCTCGAACATGTGCGCATCGACCACCGGATAGACGTGCTTCGCATTTGAGTCCGTTACATTGTTAGCCAAAAGAATCTTCTCGGGTCCCAGCTTTTCCTTCAATGCCCCCATCATCTCACCCATCGCCAGCTGCACCTCCCGGGCTCTATCCTTTCGCAACCAGGAAAAGCCGTGCATCTGGTCGATAAAAGCCCCGTCCGCTCCCGTCTCCCTGACTCCGCGGGCCACCGTGTCGGACCACCACTCGCGGAATTCCGGGTTTAAGACATCGAAGCAGTAGATATTTCTCCGGTGGGCTAGCTCACCGGTCTTCGGATCCACAATGAGAAACTTTTTCAGTTCGGGATGCTGGTCAATTTTCTGCGGAGTGATTCCCTGATTGTATGAGGTAAAGGGCCAAGCATAGGCCGCGTTGAAATAGAAGAGCACCTTCATTTCCGGCTTTATCGCCTTGAAGGCTGCGACCTCATGCTTTGCTCCCAACTCCGCCGCCCCCAATTCGCGGTAAGCATGCGACTTCTCGATACAGATGAAATCCGTTCGCTCCGCGATGGATTGGACCTGCTCCGGCTCCAACACCTTGGTCCCATCGCCGAACATGAAATACTGCGGCGTCACTTCCCAACTGAACTCGGGCAAATACGCCTTCCCGGCAAAAGGACTATCGTCACGAACCACGAATCCTTCCCCCTGCGCCGCGCCTACAGCTGCAGCCAATAGGCTCGCTATCACCATTCTCAACCAACCCTGTTCTTGAAACTTCATCTCCATTCGACGCCAATCACGGCTTCCCTCCAATAAGGCTCAATCACAAGGCGCCTTTCAACTTTCGCCCTCTTCTCCCACCAACACAACGGCGGGCGACTTCTGGAAAAAGGAGAATAACCAAGCCGTGAAAGCGAATACCACGAGGGCTGTTCTCGCCTCCCAGTCCACAAAGCACCTCAAAATTTTCACGAACCGCGCTCAAGCCCAGACAAAGACCCTGAAGCAAAAGCCAGCTAAATCCGTATTAGTTTTACTTAACCTTTCAATATAATAAACTTTCAAACGTGAACAACAACCCACATCCACAAGAAACACTAACGATCCTGTTAGGAAGCGGCTGCCTCATCGGCAGCATGATTTCAGGCAGCGCAGCCGTCGTATATGTTGACGGCAGCACTCCCTACGTTTCCGTCAACGACGGGGCGTTCTTCTCCGGATTCACCGAGTCCGATCCTAACCGACCGAGTGCATTCAGCTCGAACTTTCTCAATCAAGGCAATGAGCAAGCAACGAGTTCCGCGCAGGCCCTTTCCTCCGTTCCGATTTCTGCATTTGGAGGAAACGCATCGTTTCAATTCTTCTTTGATGCGCAAGAGGTCAACAATTCCGGCAGCGGCGCAAACAGCAACCGGGAGCGAAATATAATTACCCAAATCTCGCTGTTCTACCTCACCGCAGACCAGCAAGCGGACGCCATCGACGATGCAACCCAGCGTCTGGGCATCTGGTCACTGGATGGCGCAGACCAGATCCACATCAACGACGCAACTAACCCGGCAGGCTACACCCCAACCGCCAAGCCCTTGGGCAACGGCGCTGATGTCGCTCTCTCGATTCCCTTTTCAGTATTTCCGTCTGGCGCAAGCTCCGCGGACTACATCTTTCTACAGGTCACTTTGACTGATGGCCACAACGGCGGGGACGAATGGGTCTACGCCAGCGCCTACAGCGCGGAGAGCAATCTCTCGGTCGTCACTTTCGCGAACACTCCCAGCCTCAACTCGACTCTTTCCATCGCCGCCTCCCAGATCGTGCCAGAACCCTCAACCGCCGCCCTGCTCCTCTTCTTTTCCGCTGCCACACTCCGTCGTCGTCGCTAGAAGCCGAGAGCCCTTACGGCAACGAACTAGGCGGTTGCATCTTTCAATTGCGGAGACTTCATCCGCGTCCAAGTGACAATCGCCACCACATTGAGAACTGCAGCGACGTAGAAAAAGGCCTCCACTCCAAAGGCATCCTTGAGATAGGGAAAAGCCAAGGCCGTCGCGAAGCTACCGATATTCCCGGCCATATTCATTGTGCCGGAATAGGCCCCCGCATGCCGTCCCCCAATATCCACGCAGTAGGACCAAGAGGGGCTCAAGGTCATATCAGCCCCGAACACCGCAATGGTCAAAAAGAAGATAGCTGGCCCCACCGTCTCCATGTGAACACTCACTAACAACCCCAAAGCAGCTAATAAAAAGCCAACTACCGCCGGAACTCGGCGAGAAAGCTCCGGCCGCTTTCCACTGTAGATCCTGTCCACCAGCCAACCTGAAAAACAATTGCCAACCGCTCCCCCCAGCAAGGGAACGGCTGCAACCAGACCCGCATTGGCTGCAGTCAGATTGTAGGTCTCTTTGACGTAAGGAAAAAGCCACCCCAAGCAGAAGAAGAACGTGAAGTTGCTGCAGAAATACTGCACCATTGCCAGCTTTAAAGGACCGGAAGAAAGCAACTCGGACACCTTCAGCTTAACCGATGCGCTGGCGACTACCTTTTGCCGGTTCTCCAGAATGTAGTCCCGTTCGCGATCCGACATCAACTTGTGATCCGCCGGTTCATCGCGAAACCAGAACCACCAAATCACGGCAATCACCACTCCAATGGCACCCAAAATATAGAAGGAGCCACGCCATCCCGCCGCCTCGATCAATCCGACCATCAGTGGAAGAGCCAAGGCTGCTCCCAGTCGGGATGCCGAGAAATTGATTCCGGTCACAAGCCCACGCTCCTTCACCGGAAACCATGAGAAAGTTGCGCGCGCGAAGGAAGGAAAGGCCCCCGCTTCCGCCGCGCCGAAAACAAAACGAGTGACGAGTAGAAAAACATAGTTGAAAGCTGCTCCCGTAATGGCAGTGAGCGCAGACCAAAGTGCCACGATGATCGTCAACACCCGACGAGGCCCATACTTGTCCGCCATCGCCCCCGACGGCGTCTGCGCCAACGCGTATCCCAAGGTGAAAATTGAAAGAATCCACCCGAATTGCTTATCGGAGAGGTTGAACTCTCCCACAATATTGTCCTTTGCCACGCTAATGCAGGCCCGATCGATATAGAGTAGAAGCGAGAGGACAAAGGTGAGGCAGACGAGAAGGTGACGAGTTTTCATGATGGCAGTTTTTGAACCTGATTGTTGGCAGCTGATTGATAGGCCAGTTCGACCAGCTCAATCGACTTCAGGTAGTCGTGGGCTTCAGATTCGAACGGCTCTTCGGCGAGAAACTGTTTCACAAAGTGCTGCTGGGTCGCGTGCACGCAATTACCGGCAAAGCCCTCTTGTGAGGGACTGTAGGGATGCACCGTAGCCTCCTCCCCGAGCAACTGGATCCGAATGCTTCCCTCCTCGGATAGGGTGAGATTCCCTTTCGAACAATCCAGACGCAACCGCCCGAAGGTGTAGCGGGGATTCTCGATCGAGGCATCCGGTTCGCCATAGCGATTGGCATCAAGAACCGCCGAACCGCCTTCTCGAAAGTGACAAACAATCAGCGCGGAATCCTCTCCCGCAATCACGGGATTACGGCGGGAGGTCGAGGCATAGAGAGAAGAAACTTCTCCGAAAAGAAATCGGAATGTGTCGAGAAAGTGAACCCCGGTCTCGAAAATAAAGAGTCGCTTGTAGTCGCGAAAGAACGGCTGTCGCGCGAGATAGGCATCCTCACCCCAACCATCCCCCAAACGACAGAGAAAATTGAGATGGTGAAAATCCCCCAGAACACCCGAGTCGAGAATCGCTTTGATCTCCCGATACCAGGGCTGCCAACGCCAATTCTCATGCACCATGAAGCGCACTTCAGGATGGGCTTTGACCAACTCCAGAAGCTCCAGGGTCTCGTCCCAAGTCGGAGCCAACGGCTTCTGACAAATCATGTGGACCCCATGCTTGAAAGCGATTCGACAGAACTCGAGATGGGTCTCCGGGGGAGTGATGATATCCACAAAGTCCGGTTTCTCCCTCACTAACATCTCTTCGAAATCGGCTCCGGCATAACTACTAGGGATCCCGTAGTCCGCCGCCATCGCCTCCGCTTTTTCCAGGGTTCGATTGCAATTCGCCACGATCTCCACTTCGGGGATCGACTGCCAGGATTGATATTGGAAGCGCGCAAAATAGCCCGCTCCCACGATACAGCCTTTGAGGGATCGACTCATGATTGATTTTTAGGTTCTAACTTTTGAAAGGCCTTCAGGAGGGCGTCCTCTCCCCCCACGTTGCCTGGAAAAATGATATACGGTAGCCCCGGAAAACGAGTCTCGGAGCCCAACTGCCAAACCGGAACCCCGGGTAAAATCTGTCCCAAGACGAGCGCCCGTTTCACCCCCATCGCATCAGTCGCCAAGTCCGATGAAGTGATTCCCCCCTTGGCCACCAGGAAACGCGGGCGGACCACCAAGGACTGCACTAGAGAGACCAACGCGCGTGAGATGGTCTGCGACAAAAAGAGGTTTCTCTCCGCGCTCTCCGCATCGATACGCTCGCGGCTGGTCGATAGGACGACCGTTTTGCCAGCCTGAATCGATTGGTTCATCGCTTGCGAGAGCGGAAAGAGCACTTCATCCGGATTCTCTAACAACTTCGGGACCGATAGCTCCAAAGCTTCCACCTCCGCCCCTTGCAAAAGGGACTCCAGCTGAGCGGTGGTCTTGGGCACATGCGAGCCCACCACAATCAGTCCGCCATGATCGTTCTCCTCGGGATCGGCCAATTCGAGGGGTGCCAGCAGGTCTCGGGTCGCCAGCCCTGCGCGAGCTTGCACAAAGGAAGCAGCCGATCGGTAGAGAACAGGGCGTGCGGCCTCGACCGCTGGTAAAACACTCACCAGAACCTCCAAGTCCCGCAACTCGAGCGCATCCACGATACAAACGGCCCCAGCATCAGCCGCCTCCAGCACCCGTTGGACCTCTCCCGGTCCGCCTTCCCGCAGCAACGCGAGCGGAAGGTGCACCACCTGCTCGAGGGCGACTGTTCCTCCGGACTTTTCCACGAGATAATCCGGCAAATACGAGGACGAAAACGGGAAGGCATTGTCTTGCGCAAAAGGAGTTTCATGAGCGGGAACCGCCTCCCCCTTTTCCACCACGTAATGCGTCCCGTTGAGCGTCAATCGCCCACCCGCCTCGAAAAAAGGGAGAAAAAACACCAGCGGTTTCTCCAACTGCAAGGACTCGCTCAAGGTATCAACCTCCAGTGGATAGTGTCCCCGCAGAGTAGAATCGCTCCGACTGATCACCAGAAACTCGCGCCCGGCTTCCCGCCCTGCCCGCAAGAGATTTCCTCCAATTTCGCGATGCAAAGATTCCGTTTGTCCCTCCGTCAAAGCGCGCGAATTGGTCAGAAGGTAAAAGACCGGAGTCCCCCGCGTAAACTCTTCCCGCAACTCCTCCACGCTCCAACTTGTTAGAACAGGAAGGTCCGAAACCGTCTGGGTTCCGGTCGGGTCATCGTCCAAGACAACCAGGGTCTTTCCCGAAGCAAGTAACTTCTCCCGATTAGCGGCGCCAAGCTCCTCCGGCCAGGGAGCCGCCAAGTCTTTGGTGAGTTCTGCCAAGGTCATGATCAATAGGAATTCAGATGAGCGAATGCGCGGCAGGGAGAACCATCTCCCCCTTCAATTTTCAGAGGAAAAGCACCCAAGGTGAATTCTACCTCACCGGGTAGCTGGTCCAGATTGATCAGACCTTCCACAATGGTCACCCCTCCCGACAAAAGGATCTCGTGGATTTTGGTAACCTCCGCGAGATCGTTTACATCGGCCACCGAGGGAGGCTCCACCCCGAGAACCCGCACCTTCTTTTCCACACACCACCTGGCCAATTCCACCGAGACTCTCGGCAGCTGGTTGCGAAACACTTCGAGATTCCCCCGATGCGCCGCCCATCCGGTATGGAGCAACAACGCTTGCCCCGGGACAAAGTCAGCAGCCAACTCTCCCAAGTGCACGGGCTGCAGCAGTTCCCCCGCGCTAACATCCAAATGAATAACCCTCGCTGGTCCCAGAAAAGTCTCAAGTGGGAGCTCGTCAATCGTGGTCCCAATCTCATGGCTGCATCCAAAGTGACGTGGTGCATCCATGTGCGTTCCACTGTGGGAATAGAGATGCAAAAGGCGCGCATTCCACCCGTCGCGCTCCAAATCCTTCGCACTTTCCCACGAAACGCCGGGCGTTTCGGGAGTCAGAGTGGCAGTCAGATCAATCAGCATAAAGAATGACTACGTGTTCTTCCCGGACTGAATTTCGCAAAGCATCAGAGAAGCTTGCCAAGTGTGATGCGCAAAAGAGCAACACTTTCCTTTCCTGCTACTGATTAAAATTTTTTCGTTCATCGGATTGTTAGACCATTAAAGGTTCGCAATGATTTTTTCGGTGAGAGACCCAGTCGACTCCTTCCCTCCCATATCGGGGGTGCGGTGCGCGGGATTGCTCAAAGCCATCTTCACCGCTTTCTGGATCCGAATCGCGGCCTCCTTTTCGCCCAGCCAATCCAACATGAGCGCCGCCGACAGAATCGTCCCCACCGGATTGGCCTTCCCTTGCCCGGCGATATCCGGCGCCGTGCCATGGGATGGCTGAAAGACCGCGCAATCCGTGCCGATGTCTCCCGATGGGGCCATCCCCATTCCCCCCACCAAGCCGGCGGCGAGGTCCGACAGAATATCCCCGAACATATTCTCGGTCACCAGCACGTCGAAACTCTGCGGCCGCTGCACGAGAAACAAGGCCGCCGCATCGACATAAATATGCTCCGTAGCAACTTCCGGAAAGTCTTTCGCGACCTCATCGAAAATCTCCCGGAAAAACACCATCGTGGGCAAGACATTCGCCTTATCCACCAAACTGCATTTCTTGCGCCTGCGCATCGCTTCTTCAAAGGCATAGCGGCAGATCCGCTCGCAGCCCTTCCGCGTAAGATGCAGCACATCACTGGCCGACAAGCGATCCTCGGGCTGAACCGATCCTCTCGCCGAAAAGAGCCCTTCGGTATTTTCCCGCACAATGACGAAATCGATTTCGCCGGGCTGATAGCCCCGCAATGGCGAATCATCCGCCGAATACAGATAGATCGGACGGGGGCCGGCATACAGATCGAGACGCTCGCGCAAATCAATCTGCGGCGTCATCTCACGTCCGTCCGGCCAACGCACTCCAGGCAAGCCCATGGCCCCCAAAAGAACCGCATGCGACGCCCGGCAGGCTTCGAAGGCCTCATCCGGCAAGGGATTTCCCGACTTCAAAAACTCCCCGGCCCCCACGGAATGCTCGCTATAGCTCAAGGAAAAACCCGGTCCGCTGGCCTGTAGGGCATCCAGGACCGCCACCGCAGCAGACGTCACTTCGGGACCAATCCCGTCTCCGGGAAGAACAGCTATGTTATAGTTCGGCTGACTCACAAGGATCATTATGTTCAGAATTTTTGCCTCACGCCTAGCGAGAATCTTGCGCCAAAAGAGATTGCTTCGAAATTTGGCTCGGGCAGGCTGGAGATATGTTCAATCATCTCGATCATGTCGCCATTCTCGTCAAAGACACCGAGGAAGCCCTCACCTTCTACCGCGACACTCTCAAACTAGAGCTGCTCCTCAGTGAAGAGCTCCCTGAAGTCGGAGTCCGCCTGACCCATCTCAATGCCGGAAACGTCAAACTCCAACTCGTGCAGCCCCTCAGCGAAGACCATCCTTTGCAAAGCCAGTTGGCAGAAAAAGGAGAGCACATCCACCACCTTTGCTGGGGCGTCGACGACACCCGTGCCGCAATGGCCAAGCTAGCCGACTATCAACTCGCGCCCAAACCCAACGAACCCCATCCTGCGCCGCAGAACGGTGAAGCAGCCTTCATCGAGCCCTCTCAGACCCGCGGAGTCCTCTGGGAAATGACCGCCCGCCCCACTGCCCCATCAGAAAAGTAAAATGCGCCAAGAAGCGTCTCACAAAACAGGCCGGTAGCCCCAAAATCTCGGAATCAGTTTCGTCCCGGTTCCGGAACTTTCGCCCGTTTCGCGGCCCCTCCCCGAATCCAGCTCTACCTCCCCAACCACTTTCGAAGAAAGTGGAGGAAGGATACACGGTCACGAGACAAAAACCCGTGCGGGTCGCTCCCCTGCTAAAAAGAGGCGAAAGAAGCAAGAATCCAAGGCGCATTCCCTATTCGCCGCCCCCCATTTTCCCGAAACCCGCAATTGAGTCCCTATCTCGGGACATTCATAATTCTTTTTTAGTTTTCATTATCTGTTAGAAGACTACTAAACATCAAACTTCTCTCCCCGCATCCACCGCCCGGCAAATTGCCCCGAAAGCACCGAGCCACGCCCTCAAATTTCAACCAACTCCGAATCGCCTAACAGAAATGTCACTCATTGAAGTCCTCTCCGATGTCACCTCAAAGCTGCGCCAAGGCCGTTTCCCAAACGAACAAGCGATCTCGCAAGGCATTGTGCTGAGGCTGCTGCAAGAACTCGGCTGGGATGTTTACGATACAAATGTCGTATGGCCCGAGTTTCAGACCGGCGAGGGTCGCGCGGACTTTGCCCTGTGCTACCCACCCTCCAAACCCTCAATTTTCATCGAGGTCAAACAGCCCGGCAAGGCTGAGAACGGGGTCAGGCAAGCTCTCGAGTATGCCTTCCACACCGGCGTCCCCTTCATCGTGCTCACCGACGGAAAAACCTGGTCCTTCTACCTTCCTGCTGAACAGGGTTCCTACGAGGATCGGAGAGTTTACAAGCTGGATCTCTTTGAGCGAGAAGCAGAACAAGGGGCTGCCGTCCTCACAAGATACCTGGAAAACGATCGCGTGAAATCAGGCGAAGCCTTGGAAAACGCCCGGAGAGAATACCGCAGCCGGAATCGCCGTTCCGTCGCCCGCTCCGCCATTCCTGAGGCCTGGCACGAACTGATTGAAAACGGAGATGAAACGCTCGTTGAGCTGCTAGCCGACGCGGTCGAATCAAAAGCAGGTTTTCGTCCCGATGATGATGACGTCACCGACTTCCTCACAAATTTGAGGCGACCAGTGGTTTCTCAAACTCCTCCCACCAAACCGACAAACTCGGTTCGGCCTCCTCAAACCCCTCAGGCAGAACCGAAGCCCTCCTCGTCTTCCAATCGTCACGGGCATCTCATCATTTCGGGCAAAGCCTTCCCCTACGCCAATGCGAAAGAAGCCATGGTGACGGCCCTCACGGAACTCTCCAAATCAGACCCCTCTTTTCTGCAACGTTGCTCTCAACACCCCTATTGTTCCGGGCGAAAGCGACGCTACATCGCCCAGACCCCGGAAGAATGAAGTGGTCCCGGGAAACGGAGCCAGGAGCTTGCTGGAAGGTGATACCTAATCTGAACATCTTTTAGTAATTCGTCGGCAAGATAGAGATATTCTCGCGACACTTTCGGAAGGCCGCCATCGAGATGGAGAGATACCAGCAACGGAAAAAAACCGAATCACCTGCGAGAATAGCAGTGGTCACTTTTTAAGATCACCTGAACTAATAGTTACAGCGTCTGACATTTTTTGTGCCGTTGTTCTCGTTATTTTATTCTTTACTGCTGTCATTTTACAGATTACCTACTCGCTAAGTGCGCCGAAATTATTTCTCTCTAATTACTTTAGGTTCCCTCGCAGGATATCTAGATGCCGCTTTCACAATGTCTATCTATGACGATGGCACGGACTTGACCATGACAGCAATTGGAGCCTATGATTTTTCTGCCCTGACCCCCTCAGTTGCAAGTATTCAGCTTGGGGCGAATGCTTCTGCTTCACCGGGTATACTAGGGGGGGTCTTTGGATGGGAGACAACTACTGCAGCCAATTCATTTAGGGTAGAATTCTCGAAAGGTTTGACTGGAACCGGATCGCTCTTCTCAGCATCAAGTGTTTCAACCAGTTCCCCATTTTTTTTCTATTCAACTTTTAATTTTCAAAGAACTTATTATCTTCAAATGGTCGATACGGCTCCTTTAATAGGAAGCGTTAATGAAACTGCTGTTTTTCATGGGGCTACTCTGTCGAGCCTAGGAATGGTTGAAGAAGAAACCGTATTTGTTACATGGGCTGGTGATAGCGCAATTATTCAGACTTTTTCTGTGCCCGAACCTTCTCATATTTTTCTTGTGTCATTTGGAGCCCTTGGTCTCGGGTCTCGACGTTTTCGAACTGTTTAGGCCGGATGGACAAATTGATTATTTGAGCCAATTCATTAAGGACGCGAGAGATACGAACGCTATGTAGGTCTCGCTGAGACGGTCGTAGCGCGTAGGAACTCGACGGTATCGTTTGATACGACAGAAGTAATTTTCAACGACATGCCTCTACTTCCCAATGTGAGGGAAGTAGAGAACCGGTTTGCGTCGATTCTTCTTTGGAGGGATAAGAGCAACTCCTCCATCGTCGAGAACCTGCTTTCTCAACATATCCGAATCGTAGCCGCGATCCGCAAGAACGTCATAGCTCACCTATCCCTGACCAGAGGGCGAGCGTAGACTTTTGGTTGATGGTTGAATGGTCATAAAACGTAACATCGGGGCGGGTCAGGGATTAGGTGCAGCGCCTTGTTCTGCCTTTTTGTTTAGTTTTTATTTTGAAGCATCGTAAGAATGATCATCCCATAACTCCGATGGGATGCTTTTATTCCATCGACTAAGCTCCAGGGGTATGATATTATTATTCCTTTTAATGACTGTTAGACTATCATGATAGTAATAATAGTATTTATTGTCCATTCTACTAAGAGCACTTGCATATTGATGCATCGTCCAGTTTTTCCAAGGCGTTACGCTTCTTCCTTTAAACGGATCAATTTCTGTAAATCTAGGAATCCATAATGGACATTTCAGTAGAAGTTTTTTTGATGGTTGAGACCAACTGGCGATCTCGCCATAAGAAGCTCCTCCTTCTGGATAATAGAATGGATATTTCCCCGTTTTTTCATAAATACGTTTAATGAATGTTATGACCTCTTTCTCAGTAACACGTTGCCTAATAGTTTTTGGATCTATACCGTCTCTTTTTGCGACTTTACCAGGCACAGATGAGAATCCTGCATCAAGAACCATTAAAAACTTAGCGTTTTTAAGTTTTCTATTTTCATAGCAATCTTTGATTGTTTCAAGATAGTAATCAGCTTGCTTTACTGGATCTTCATTTGGTCTTAAAAGATGATAGGCTCCTAATCGTAATCCAGCCTGATCAGCAGCTTTCATGAAATCAGAAAAACGTCTATCGTTATCAAGAATTTTCAAGCCTTTATAGTTCTTGTATAAATTATCTCCAGAAACAGTAGTTGCTCTAGCTATTAGGGCGTCTACACCTTGTGATTTTATGTATTTAGCATCAAAGTCCGAAAATTCACCATTTGTATTTATAGGAGATTCTTTATCTTTAACGTCTTTTTTGGGGTCATACTCCGAAACGTTTGCAATTAGATTGACTCTTTCTGGTTGAGACTGTGGAGTAGATGTGCATGCAGCGCCTAACGATAAGGCTGCTAGAACGATGTATTTCGTATATGTCATATTTTTTAGTTGGTTGGGTTATTTTAGCAGAACAATTTATTACCCAGACCCCTAGATATCTCCAGAAATCTTTGTGAAAAATGTTGAGAAACATGGCAGGAATCAAGGTTTCTCTTTATTTCTTGTCTGGATATCATTCTGCAAGTGGATGATATTCAGCCCCTTGATATCATTCCATGCGACCGATTCCACTTTAGATTGAAGCTGTTTTGAGACAGGAGTTGACCCGCCGTCAGTTCAGTCGATCAGAGGTGGGTTATCCTTTGAAATGGTGCCGATTCTTTATCGATTTTTGCCTAAAGTCAGGAAATTCTCCTCGGGAACCGGATTCGATTCCGCTTTTCTTGAAGAAGATTGCGTCGAAGGGGCAGGGTCCGAATCTGCAGCAGCAGGCTCGGACGGTGGCTCAAATCCTCCAAGAGCTTTTGCTTCAATTTGGTAAAGGGGTTGAAACGGCCAGTGATGAGGGAAAGGAGGGGATGGTTTCGCAATCTCAATTAGGGCCTGCAAAGATCGCGGAAAAGAGAAAGGGTGCTCGCAGGGAGGAGTTAGCCAAAGAGGCTGGCTCTGCTCCAATTGGGCATTCTTGGGCTGACGCTCAACCCTGCGGGTTACCTGTTTGCCTGCGGCCATCTCCGTTGCTCTCCGGTTCGCCTTCGACTCGGTTTCTCAGTCCGCCGACGAGATGACCGAGCCGGGCTTCGACAACCCCATCTCTGCCGAGCGCACTGGCGGAGTTCCACCGCGACAAACATGCTTGCTTCTTTGGCTGATCCTCTAATAATGTTCAAAAGAACAAAATCAGGATGAGCCACGAACTGACACCTTCTGAACAAAGCGATTTTTCAAAGATTGCGACCTTGGTGAGTGAACGCAGGAGGCGCGCCCTCCAAGCCGTCAACCACGAGCTTGTGTCCCTTTACTGGGAGGTGGGCAGAATCTTAAGCAGGAAGATTGAAACAAATGGATGGGGAAAGAAAACGATCGAACAATTGGCCGCCTACCTGAAAGTGAGCCAACCAGGGTTGAGAGGTTTCACTCGGCCAAATCTCTATCGAATGCGCCAATTCTTTGAGGTTTACCCGGACCTGGAAATTGTCTCAGCACTGCCGAGACAATTGAGTTGGACTCATCATCTTTTGATCATCAGCCAATGCAAAAGCCCGGAAGAACGGAACTTTTACCTCAACATGGTAGAAAAGGAAGAGTGGTCCAGCCGCGAGCTGGAGCGACAACTCAAGGGCGCACTTTTTGAGAGAGTTGCTCTCAGCTCCCCAGATATCTCACCAGTGGTGAACCAGTTGCACCCCTCTGCGGAATCGATTTTCAAAGACTCTTATCTCGTAGAATTCCTCGATCTACCCGCTGCCCACTCCGAAAACGATCTTCACCAAGGACTCATCCAAAAAATCCGCGAGTTCCTAACCGAACTCGGGCGGGATTTTTGCTTCATCGGTTCGGAGCACCCCATCCAAGTGGGCAATCAGGACTTCGCCCTCGATCTTCTCTTCTTCCACCGCGAGCTGAACTGTCTGGTTGCCATCGAACTCAAAGTCGGACGTTTCGAACCCGAGCACCTGGGGAAGCTGAATTTCTACCTGGAGGCGCTCGACCGCGACATCAGGAAAGAGCACGAAAACCCCAGCATCGGTCTCCTCCTTTGCGCCAGCAAAGATGACGAAGTCGTGGAGTATGCCTTGAGTCGCTCGCTTTCTCCGGCCCTCATTGCCCACTACGAAACCAAACTGCCCGACAAAAAACTCTTGCAAGCAAAGCTCCACGAATTCCTAGAACTGAGTCAACTGGACGAAGAGCAATAAGTGGCCAAATCTCCAACTGTGAGCAACAGCAACTTCGGGACTTCTGACAATTCCACTCGGAACGAGGCCGGTCCGTGGTGATTTAGAGTCCACTAGAATGGCTAAAGGAGCGAAGTTGTTTATCCCGTTCCGGTTTCGCGATTTTTGCCAGTTTCGCGGTCTCTTCCCTAATGCCCCTTCACCTCCACCACCGCTTCGGGAAAAGCCGGGGAGTGGATTTGGTGGACTTTTCCATCGGCGCTCTCGATGACGTAGACGGAGCCGATGCTGGAATCCAGGGTGAGGGTTTCAGTAGGCTTGAGCTTTCTCGTCTGAGGACGGGATCGGTAGCCGAGAGGCGTAATGGGATAGATAAAAAGCTCGCTCTCGCTGTGATTCGCAATCGTCAACTTGGCCTCCAGTCGCCCGGGGGCGGGATTGGAATGAACGGTGGGCACGAGGCTGAACCCCTTCCGCGGATGGGTCTTGAGCAACTCGGCGGTCAGCCCCTCCACCACCTGAGGCTCGGCGGATTCGGCGATATTCTCTTTCTCGGAATGCTCACTGCGATGGTCGTAGAGCTCGCGGGCGGTCACTTCGCCCGTGGTAAAGTCCCGCCACTCGACGAGGCGATACTCTTGGCTGCGGATGGAATAGCCCATGTATTCCCGCCCCTCCCAACGCCGATAGTATTGATTCACCGCGCCCTCGCGAACCGCCTGCTCCACATTTTCCAGCACCGGCAGCAAGCTGCGCCCATCCACGAAGTCCGGCTTGTCGATTCCCGCCAAGTCGCAAAGGGTGGGATAAAGATCGAGCAGCTCCACCAGCTGGTCACTCTGCTGCCCGGCGGTCTGCAGGCCCGGAGCAGCGATGAACAGGGGCACGCGGGCATCGATCTCGTAGTTGGTCATCTTCCCCCATCCACGATATTCCCCCAGCTTCCAGCCGTGGTCACTCCACAGCACGATGATGGTGTTGTCAGCCAGCCCTTCCTCATCGAGCGCATCTAACAGCAGCCCAATCTGGGCATCGACATAGCTGACACAGGCGTAATAGGCATGCGCCAGTTGGCGCGCCTTGTCCTCCGCGACGGTCTCCTCCTGCCAAGGACGCGGCAAGTCAATCAGGTCCACATAGTGGGTCAGCTCGCTATTGTTGTGCAGCGCGTAGGCGGGCGTATCGGGGGTGATAGTTTCGTCTGTTAGAACCGGAAGAGTGGCAGGCTCATAAAGGTCCCAATACTTCTTGGGCGCGACCCAGGCCAGGTGCGGGCGAATGTAGCCCATCGCCAAAAAGAAGGGCTCGGGTGCCTGTCCCAAGCGCCGGAGGTCATCAATCGCCATCAGGGTGCGGGCTCCGTCGAGCAGCTTGTCATCCGGCAGCTCGGGCGCGCCAGTGCTGGGCGGACGGAGACTCTTCTTGCGCCAATCCCGCGCCGGCAGCTTGGCCGCCGCTTCCTTGATGAGCTCGCGCGTGCCTTTGGGATAGGGAAAGGGCAAAGACGGCAGCGGGCGGATGGGCTCGCTCCAGGACTGCGGGTCGGGGGTGGGATTGTGGAAAATCTTGCCATGGCTCACCGCGGTGTAGCCGAACTTCCGAAACCACTGCGGGATGGTGACCGCGTCAGGCTTGGCCTCGCGAAAGTGCACCGGCAAAGTCCAGACCCCTAGATTATCGGGACGCAAGCCCGTCATCAAACTGGCCCGCGAAGGATTGCACACCGCGACCTGGCAGTAGGCGTTGTTGAACTGCACCCCCCTCTTTGCCAGCCGGTCAAGGTTTGGAGTGACCGCAATCGCATCGCCATAGCAGCCAATCGCCGGACGCAAATCGTCCACTGCGATGAAGAGGACATTCGGGCGCTCCGCCGCTTGCGAAATGCCGAAGCCTGAAAAGAGTGCGAAGCCTAACAGGGAAAAAAGACGAGTGGGTGCGTTCATGAAATTCAAACTCTTTACCAGATATGCGAATCCCAACGAACCGCACCCAATCACACCACTTTCCAAGCCAAGTCTCGGAAAAACTGCGTTTATCCACGTTCACCTGCGACAAGAAACGATAGTCAACCTAAGGCCGGGTCCGTCCCTTGCTCTCTGCCTCGTTGAGAGCAGCCCGCAAACGCGCAGCAACTTCCGGTTTTTCTTCCAAAAGGTTGTTCGACTCGCCCGGGTCTTGGCTCAGGTCATAGAGCTCGCTGCCCTCCGCCCGCGCAATCAGCTTCCACTGGCCAGCACAGACCGAGATCGCCTCATCCTTGCCATCGCCTTGGATGAAAATCGCGGAACGCTCGGGCTGCCCTTCTCCCAAAAAGACGGGCAGGACCGAGAAGGAATCCTCGGCTCCGTTCTCGGGCAGCTCCTCATCAATCACATCCGCCGCAGTGGCGAACAAGTCGGTGAGGGTCAAGAGCGCATCGGACTCGCTCCCCGCCGCGATCTTTCCAGGCCAACGCACCACGAAGGGCACGCGGTGACCACCCTCGTAGGGATGACCCTTGCCATCTTTCCAGATTCCATTGGTGACGTGCCCCATCTTCTTGGCGTCCTCCTTGGCGGTGCGAAACTTCTTACGCACCTCGCCGGCTTCGCTTGCGAGGTTCAGATTCACCCCATGTGTCCCCTTGAAGTCCTTGGGCGTGGAGCCATTGTCGCTGGTGAAAATGACAATCGTCTCCTCAGTCAATTCCAAGTCCTCCAGCGTGCGCAGCAAGGTCCCCACATGCGCGTCCAGTTCTTGAATATGGTCACCGTAGAGCCCGGCCTTACTCGTGCCCCGGAAGTCCTCTGCAGGAGTCACGTGGGTGTGCGGGGCGCAGGGGGTGAAGTAGAGAAAGAACGGCCCCCCGGCATTTTTACGGATAAAGTCCACCGCCTTGTTCGTCAGGGTAGTGTCGACTTGGTCATCCACGCGGGGCTCGGCCAATCCATCGGGAAAATCCTGCCCTTCCACGATGCGGAACTCCTCCCCCGGCTTGCGACCCACGAGGTCGTGATTCTCGATGAAGGCCCGGGTGGAATCGTTGTGATTCTGAGGAACGCCAAAGTGATAGTCGAACCCGACCTCCAAAGGTCCGGTAATCGGCAACTGGTTCCAATCCTTGCTGTAGCCCAAGTGCCACTTCCCAATCGCGGCCGAGACGTAGCCATGCTCTTTCAAGAAAGATGCCATCGTGGGCTGACCCGAGGCGATCCGGTAACCATTCCCCTTCTTATGCAGGCGCCAGGGAGCCTTCCCCGTCAACACCCCGTAACGCGAGGGCGAACACAACGACGCCGCCGAGTGCGCATCGCTCATCTTCATCCCCTCTTTCGCCAGCAGGTCGATATTGGGAGTCGAGATCCGGGAAGCCCCGTAACAACTCAAATCCCCGTAACCAAGGTCATCCGCCAGAATCACGACGATGTTTGGCAGACGGTCCTCGGCCGTCAGGTGCGGCACCGAGAACACCACCAGAGCGGAAAGAAGTATCGTTCGAAGGGTCATGATTCTTTATACGCTTTTTGCTCAAAGACCTATACAAGAAGACTCGATGGGGAAATCTTCTGACGATTGAAGCCAATTCGCCGCTCCGCACGCAACAATTTCGACACAAAGAAGCCTCGCTCGACACGTTTTCCGCGAAAACCAAACCTCAGCCTCTCGCATGATCTCCACCATTCCTGAGATCCAGTGAAAGGTCGCCCTGCCAAGCTACGATAACTCCCCTTTCCTTCCCTATGCTGACAGCGTTAAGGTCCTGACTTTGCTCGCCTTTCCCTTCAAAACATAGCCCAGACGCACCTCACCATCATCCCAGAACACCTCTATGACCGACAAGCCTCTCTTCACCCGGCTCACCCAAGTGGAACCTTCCGAAGCGAAGGGCGCACTCATCTCCTTCGTCTTCGTCTTCATGCTGATGGCCTCTTACACCATCATGAAGCCCGTGCGCGATGCCCTGCCCAGTGATTGGGGTGACGTCAGCCTGGCGATGCAGTGGACCTACACCTTCATCTTCTCGACCATTGCGGTGGTCATCTACAACCTCTGCGCCTCCCTCGTTTCGCTCCGTCGCCTTGTTCCCGGGGTCTTCGCCTTTTTCGCCACCTCCTTCATCGCCATCTATCTGGCCTACAAGACCGGCCAAGTGGAAGTGACTCTGTTAGGAAAAATCTTCTACGTCTGGACCAGCGTCTTCAACCTCTTCCAGATCTCAGTCTTCTGGAGCTTCATCTCGCAACATTACAACAAGAGCGAGAGCAAGCGAGTCTTCGGCTTCATTAACACCGGCGCCAGTGCGGGAGCCATCGCCGGCCCTCTCCTCATTCTCCAGCTGGCGGAACACATCAACGCCGCCAACATCCTGCTCATCACCGGCATCGTTCTCCTGCTCACCCTTCCGCTGATTCACCTTCTCAATCGCATCTTTGATCGAAAGGAGCAGAACAAGCAGACCCCACCCAAGTTGAGCCCCAACCCCTTCTCGGGCTTCATGGAGTTCATCACCCACCGGCGTCTCCTCGGCATCGCGGCCTTCATCTTCCTCTTCACTGGCATCAGCGCCTTCCTCTATGTTGCCCAGACCGACCTCCTCCGGGACTACTCGCGCGCAGAGCGCAAAGAGCTTCTCGGCTCGGTCGAACTCGCGACCAACACCCTGACCATCCTGCTCGGCATCTTCGCCACCAACCGTCTCGCGCGCAGGTTCGGGATGGCCACCACCCTCTCCCTCATCCCCTTCCTCGTCGCCCTGCTTCTTCTTTTACTCAGCGCCAACCCCGCCGTGGTCTTCGTGCTCGCGCTGCAGGTCGTGCGTCGCGCCGGCAACTACGCCATCACCCGCCCCGCCCGCGAAATCCTCTTCACCGCTGTCGACCGCGAAGCCCGCTTCAAGACCAAGCCCATCATCGACGTGATGGTCTACCGGGGCGGCGACGTGGTCTGGATCTGGGTCCTCGCTTTTCTCGGAGATGCCTGGCTCAAGCTCGGAGTCACCCCCACCCTCTGTATCGGTGCTGCCGTTGCTGTCCTCTGGGGCATCGTTGGCATTTTCCTTGGAAAGACTCATGACGCAGCCGACGCTGAAGAAGGGCCAAGCAAGCAACCGTCGTAGCGGCTCCCGGGGGAGAACACGAAATACCGCGTTCGCACCTGATTCGCCCAAGACCTCTAAACCACCCGAACTCAGGCCGACCCTCTCCTATTCATAATCCACCCAATCCTCCCGCCGAGCTCGTAGATTTTTCTTCTCTTCAAAAGGTCGTGGGCTAGACTGGGGGTTACCGATGGGAGCCCCTTCAGCAAAAGACTTACAAATTCTTGGAGAGCGAACGCACTACGAAGCGGTTCGAGGGAGTCGCGACGACGAGCGGGAGTGGCTCCGCGATCACCCCTTCTGTCCTTTGCTCGCTCAACACGACCTCGAACATCTTGGCGTGATGCGGGCTCAAGCCCCTTTCCAAGTCACCCGCTACAACCAATCAGGCACTTTCATGTTGGCCTGCTTCAAGGGCTCCGGTCTCGTGCTCGTCGACGGTTCCTGGCATCGAATCCGAGCCGGAGAAGCCTGCCTCCTCCCCCCGTTCGTGATGAATTCCCTTCGTTGCGAAGAGGGCACTCCCTGGCACTTCTCTTGGGTCCGCTATCTCGAGTCCCGCGAAGTCAACCCCATCGTGTCGGCGCATTCTCCCATCTCGGCCAAGTTCCCCGCCGACCCCATGCGGCGCGCCATTCAAGGCCTGCGAGCCGAAGCTTCCACGACCGGGAACCCCGCTTCGATGCAGCTCTGGGTTGACCTCGTGCAATCCTACGTGGCCCGTTTCGCACAACCCTATCAAAGCGACAGCCGCCTCTACCGGGTCTGGAACGCGGTTGAGCAGGAACCGGGCAAACCCTGGACCCTGACCGAACTCGCCATCCTCGCCTCAGTCAGCGAAGAACATCTCCGCAGACTGTGTAAGAAAGAACTCGGCCGCAGCCCCATGCAACACGTGACCTTCCTGCGCATCCAGAAGGCGTGCCACCTTCTCTCGACCACCGACGCGAAGATCGAAAGCATTGCCAGCGAGGTCGGCTATCAAAATCCCTTCACCTTCTCCACCACCTTCAAGCGATGGGTCGGTTGGCGTCCCTCGAAACACCGGCGGCTATCAGGTGGATCCTAGACCGGGTCTTTGTGCATTTTCGATAGGAAGTGGTGCACTACCCAGAATAGACGTTTATCAGACAACGCGATAAAACCCCACCGTGTCGCACGTAAATGGTCCTCAAGCGGGCAATCCTCCGGCCAACAGCACGCGGGACTTCCACCGCGCGCCATCGGCCAGCAGGTGGATTGCAGCAAGGAACACCGCGATGACTTTGCTCACTCGCTCCGCCTCCTTTCGTTGGCTAACAACTCGAAGCCCCTTATAATCCAATACAATTCTCCAGCCTTCACCACCCCATCCTATTCTCCTACCCATCATGAAAAGTTCGCCATCTTCCCCTCTTGCCGGAGTCTTGCTCTCTCTCCTCGCGCTTGCTTCCTTCGCCCTGGGAAGTGAAGAGGCGGAAAAGGCCAAAACCACCGTCCTCATCACCGGAGCCAATCGCGGTTTAGGTCTCGCTCTCAGCAAGCAATTTGCAGCCGGCGACTACCACGTCATCGGCACAGCCCGCTCCCCCGGAAAGGCTACCGAACTGAAGGAGATGGCCGACGAAGTCTTGCCCCTCGATGTCACCTCCGACGAGAGCATTCAGGCACTTGCCGAAGCTCTCAAGGGCAGGACGGTCGATATCCTGGTCAACAACGCGGGCTACTTTGGCCCCACCAAAGGCCTTGGCCCCGGGAGGGAAAAGAGCGCACAGCTCAAGAGCCTCACCCGCGCAGAAGTCCTCGACTGCTTTGCGGTCAATTCGGCCGGCCCCATCTTCGTGACCCAAGGACTTCTTCCCAACCTCCTCCAGTCCGAACACCCCAAGGTCGTGATGATTTCCAGCCGATCTGGAATCATCAACAAAGACAGCGCATCCGGGGCCTACGGCTATCGCATCAGCAAGACCGCCATCAACCGGGCCATGAAGATTATGGCCAGCGACAAGTCTCTCGCCAAATGCATCTTTGTCTCCATTGCCCCCGGACACAATCAGACCGATATGGGTGGAAACCGCCCCAATCTGTTAGACCCTGACGAAAGCATGGCCATGGTCAAAACCCGTATCGAGGAGCTGACCCATCAACACAACGGGCGCTTCTGGTATTACGACGGTACTGAACTCCCATGGTAATCATCCCTTCCCCTTTTCTTCTCAAAGACACTTCAAAACCCAAGTTTCCTATGTCCTTCAAATCAGTCATCCTATCCGCTCTCGCGCTCTCTTGCCTCACCCCTGCCTTTGCTGCCTACAAGCGGAATTCGGACATCATCAAGATTACGAAATCTGAACGCACAGAGGCTCGCACGCCCGAAGAACAACTGGCTCAATTCACCCTCGCGGAGGGCTTTGTGATTGAACTCGTGGCCTCGGAGAGAAATGGCATCATCAACCCCATTGACCTCACCTTCGACGATGCGGGACGGCTCTGGACCCAAACCGCCGAGATGTATCCCCTCGATCCCATGGGCGACAAGCCCAACCGGTCCATCCGGGGGCAACTCCAGGACCCCAACTCGCCCATCCACTCCCACCCCGAAATGGTTCGGCTGAAGCGCCTTTATCAGCTCAAGGACAAAGGCACGGATCGCATCGTGGTCATCGACGATCCGACCAAGCCCGTCACGGGTCCAGTCCGCCGGGTTGCCGAGGGCCTCACCATGCCGCAGAGCATTCTCCCTTACAAGAATGGGGTCTACGTCGCCCATGGCTCGGAAATTCTCTTCATGGAGGACGCGGACAACGATGGCATCTTTGAAAAGTCGCAATCGGTTCTGACCGGATTTAGCTACATCGACTGCCACACCATGTCCCACCTCCTCACCCGCGCGCCGGGAGGTTGGATCAACTTCTCCCACGGCGCGATGAACTTGGGAGAGGTCACCGCTCTGGCTTCCGGAGCCAAAGAACAAATCAACTACTGCAAGACCGCGCGCTTCTCGCTCGACGGCAAGCGACTTGAATTGGTGACCAGCGGCTTGAACAATATCTGGGGCTATCAGCTCCGGGCCAACGGTCAATGGTATGGCTCCGAGGCCAACGACCTGGGAATGTCCGTGGTCCCCTTGGAGCCCATGTCCGGCTATCTGGGTATCGGCAACGACAAGCTCCGCCCCTATCAACCCATGGTGCCCCAACTTCACAAGTTCCGCCTCGGCGGGACCGGTCTCTCCAGCTTGGTCTTCGTGGAGGACGACCAAGGCGGCTTTCCGGCAGAATGGAAAGACCGGGCGCTCCTCGCCAACCCCATCACCAACACCATCAATACCGTTCGCATCAATCGCGAAGCCGACGGTGCGATCGATGCCGAACATCTCGAGGACCTCCTGAAATGCGATGACGACTGGTTCCGCCCCGTGAATATGGAGTTCGGCCCCGATGGCTGTCTCTACATCGCCGACTGGTATAACAAGATCGTCTCCCACAACGAAGTCCCCCGCAGCGATCCCTCCCGCGACAAGACCCACGGCCGCATCTGGAGAATCCGTCATGTGAACCAGAAACCCGTTCCGGTTCCCAACGTTCTCCAAGCGGCCGACGCCGACCTTCTCAAACACCTGACGGGACCAACCCGCTGGGAAAAGCGCGCCGCCTGGCATCAAATCGCAGACCGCCAAGCCATCTCTCTCCTTCCTGACATCAAGAAACTCGCAGCCAATCCCGAACTCTCCATCGGCTCCCGCGTCAGCGCGATTTGGTCCTATGAAAGCCTCGGCGAATTCGACCGCGAGTTCACAGAATTTCTCCTACAGGATGAAGACCCCAATGTCCGCCGCGAGGTCATTCGCTCTCTCGCCTCCTTCGACCTCTCCGCCGATCTGGTGGCCCAACTCCTCGCCCCATCGCTTGAAGGCCCCCGCGCCACCCTTCGCTCGCAGGCACTCCGCACTCTGGCTGAGGTCGGGAAAGCCAATCAGTCCACAATCGCCCTGCTCATCAAGTCTTCCAAGCCCCCCCTGCCCGGCAAGATGGCCATGGGTGGCACCTACGAACGCCAATTCGAACGCTACCTCGCCCGAGTGGCGATGGAAAACTATCAGGACGAGCTCAAGGCCTACCTCAAATCGCCCCAAGCCAAAGAGCATCCCAAGACCCACATCATCTGGGCGCTTCAGAGTCTGGACGAGGCTTCATTCGTCGAGCTCTTCCCTGAATTCTGGCCCACCGACGATGCCAAAAAGATGGATGAGGAAATGTTCGTTTCTCTTTCGACCGTAGTGCAAAACCCCAAGATCGAGAAGCTGGTCGCGCCTCTCTTTGCGGATGAAAAGAACCACGATCACCTCGTCGATCTCCTCCTCGCCACTCAGGGAAGGGTCCAGAGTTCCAAACTGAGCAAGCTCTTCTCCCCCATCGTCTCGTCGCTTGCCGGCCAGCCCGGGGAGGACTCTAACAAACTCTATCAGGTCGGCCTCATTCTCAAGGCAGGGCAACTCTCCAGCCATGCCCTCGACTCAATCGCAAAGAACAAAGATGCGGCTACCATCAACGCCGCCCTGCCGATTCTCATGCTCAATCCCAAAAAGAACATGAAGGCTCTCGAGACCCTTGCCAAAGACGGCTCCCTGCCCACCACGACTCGCCTGGAGACCATCGCCGCCTTCCTGCGCGCCGACCCCAAGGCGGGCTTTCCCATTCTGGCATCATGGTTGCCGGGCCTCGAGAAAGATGTGCAGCAGGCAGCGGTCGACCGTCTTTCTCTCTCCACCCACGGAGCCCGCGCCCTCCTCAGGCTTCTGGCCGACAAGGTCCTCACTGCGGAAGACTTCACCTACCTTTCTGCCACCCGCCTCTCTGCTACCGCCAAGAAAAGCCCCGTGGCGCGCGAGCTGATGAATCATTGGACGAAGGAGAAGAAACAACAGGATACCCTTCAAATCAAAAAGGTCGATCACCTGACGGAAATCGCGAAGAAGCTCGAAGGAAATGTTGAAACAGGACAGGCCCTCTTCCAGATGTGCCTCGCCTGCCACGCCGTGGGCGACCAGGGATACTCCATCGCGCCCGCTCTCGATGGTTCCGCCAGTCGCGAGACCCATGCCCTCCTGACGGCTTTGCTTCGTCCCGATGTCGCGGTGGAGGGTGGCTACGGACTCACCCGCGTGACCCGCAAGGATGGCACCATGGTGGAGGGCTACCTCTACTCCAGCAACCCAACCGGAGTCACCATCGCGACCCAAGGCAACGTGCAAACCTTTATCCCCCGCAACGATGTTCAAGCCGAGAGCAGCGTGCCCGGCAAATCCTTCATGCCCTCGCTCCTCGATTCACTCCCCGAGCAGAATGTAATCGATTTGATCAACTACATCCAGACTTTGGAGTAGAGCCCGCCGCAGCCTCACCCCCTGTTACCTCGGAAATTCAACTCCATCGGCTTGTTTACTCACGCTCCGTTGAGCCTCCCACAGACGGGGGCTTCTCAGGTGGTTTTCAGCGAGATCGCTTTTATTCCTAACAACTACACCGAAACCAATAACCATTCTCATTAGGAGGCATTCCCGCCACCCCACTCTCAAAAAGCCGAAAGTGGATCGAGACGATGGGAACGAGGATTTTCGATAGGAGTTAGTGGCCTTTATGCAAAAGTTGAAGTTGAAGCAGAGTCTGCCACCCCTTTAAATCAAGGTATGCCAAATCCATGGACCGGAGTAGGAAATCCCTACACTAGAGAGGAAGTTATCGCACGCTTGCAAGACACCTTGGCGAAGGGTGAACCCATTATTGCCGCTGGGGCAGGAACGGGTATCAGCGCCAAGTTCATCGAAAAAGGGGGCGCGGACCTCATCATTATCTATAATTCAGGTCGCTATCGCATGATGGGTCACGGTTCGATTGCAGGCATCATGGGATACGGGGATGCCAATGCCGTCGCGATGGAGATCGGCGAGTACGAGGTGCTTCCCGTAGTGCAGGAGATTCCCGTCATCTGCGGCGTTCACTGCACGGACCCTCGCCGTCGCATGTGGCACTGGCTCCAGCAGGTGAAGGACATGGGCTTTTCCGGAATGAACAACTTTCCCACCCACTCCATCATTGATGGCGACTTCCGCAAGCAGTTGGAGGAGACCGGAATGGGAACCTACAAGGAGATCGAGACGGTCGCGCTCTCGCGCAAGATGGACCTCTTTTCCATCGTCTATGTGGCCTCTCCGGAGGAAGCGAAGGCCATGGCCGAAGCCGGAGCGGATGTCATCATCGCCCACGTGGGCTGCACCACTGGTGGCTCCATCGGCGTAACCGATGCCGCCATGTCCCTGGAAGACGCCGCAATCGCCACCCAGCAAATCATTGATGCCGGAAAGTCCGTTCGCAAAGACGTGATCTACCTTTCTCACGGAGGCCCCATTGCCACCCCTGCTGACGCCGCCTTCATCAATGAGAAGACCGACGCGGTCGGCTTCGTGGGTGCTTCCAGCCTGGAGCGCATGGCCGTCGAGGAATCCCTCACCGACTTGACCCGACAGTTCAAAGCCATTCCCCTGGAGCGAAAGGGCTCTGCGGTCTCCGCCGGAGGAAGCGGAAACTAACAACCCAAAGACCGACAAAAGAAAATGGCAACCATTGCAGTCATTGGCACCCTCGATTCCAAAGGGCACGAGCACGCCTTCGTGGCTGAAGAGATTCGCCGCCTGGGACACCAGCCCCTTCTCATCGACACCGGCACCTTGGGCACCCCCCAGGTTCACCCCGATCGCACCCGGGACCAGGTCCTTGCCGCAGCCTCACTCGCATTTCCCGAGGCCGAGGACCGGGGCCAGCGGGTGGGAGTGATGGCCGCGGCCCTCCCCGTCTACCTGCAACAGTTGGCCGAGCGGGGTGAGATCGACGGCGTCATTTCGCTCGGAGGTGGCGGCGGCACCGCCATTGCCACAGCCGGCATGCGGGCTCTTCCGATTGGCTTCCCCAAAGTGATGGTCTCGACCCTCGCCAGCGGAAACACCGCCCACTATGTGGGAACGAAGGACATCGTGATGATGCCCAGCATCGTGGACGTCGCCGGACTCAATCGCATTTCGCGCATGATCTTCGCCCGCGCGGCTGGCGCGATCTGCGGAATGGTGGAAACCCGGCTCGACCTGAGCGAGACCAAACCTCTCATCGTCGCGAGCATGTTCGGAAACACCACCGACCTCGTGAACATGGCCAAGGCTCATTTGGAAGAAGAAGGCTACGAGGTCCTCGTCTTTCACGCCACCGGCACTGGCGGCAAGACCATGGAGAGCCTGATCGAGAGCGGCATGGTCACCGGCATTCTGGACCTCACCACGACCGAGTGGGCCGACGAGCTTGTTGGCGCAACTCTCTCCGCCGGTCCGGACCGCATGGACGCCATGTCCAAAGCCAAGGTCCCCACCGTGGTCGCTCCGGGATGTCTCGATATGGCCAACTACGGCGAGCGCGAGACCGTTCCGCAGGAGCTGGCAGGTCGCAACTTCTACATTCACAATCCCCAGGTCACCCTGATGCGCACCAATGCGGAGGAGTGTGCCCAATTGGGAAAAATCATCGCTGAAAAGTCGAACGCGAACGAAGCCCCGGTCTCCATTCTCATTCCAACAAAGGCCATCAGCATCATCAGCGCCGAGGGCCAGCCTTTCTACGACCCCGCCGCAGATGAAGCACTCTTCTCGGCCATTCGCGAACACGCCAGGGTGGAGGTCTGCGAATTGAAAGAGGAAATCAATAGCGCGGTCTTCGCCAAAGCCTGCGCGGACAAACTACTCGAACTCATCAAATCCGCACAAAGCGGTAACAACCAAAACTCCTAAACAAAATGGTCAGACACTACGGCATGTTTCAGTTCCACGAAGAGGTCACTGAAGAGCAAATCGAAGAATGCTTTCGCGAAATGAAGTCCATGATCGGAACGATCCCCGGCCTTCTGGAAATGGAGCACGGCCCCTACGAGAGCGACGAAGGCCTGAACGAGGAATTCACCCACGGATTCATCATGACCTTCGACACCCCCGAGAGCCGCGACCTCTACCTCCCCCACCCGGAGCACGAGCGAGTGAAGGAGATCGTCGTCCCCCGCCTCAAGCGCGTGTTGGTCTTTGACTTCGAGGTCTAACTCTTTTCGCCCCACTTTCATCCTGATGAAACTTTCCTTTCTCCTCACCAGCCTCTTTCTTTCCCACTCCGCGCTCACCGCAGAATCACTTCCCAATGTCGTCCTCATCTTTGCCGATGACCTCGGGTATGGCGATCTCGGCTGTTACGGAGCCACAAAGGTTCAGACCCCCAACATAGACAAACTGGCGGCCGGGGGGAGAAAGTTCACCGACGCGCATTCCGCCTCGGCGGTTTGCACCCCTTCGCGCTTCGGACTCCTCACCGGGGAATACCCGTTCCGGGCCAACAATGGCGAGGGCATCTGGGGCCCCGCGCCCATCACCTCGCCCCTCCTCATCGACCCCGACACCCTGACCTTGGCCGACGTCTTCAAGGCTAGCGGCTACGAAACGGCGGCATTCGGCAAGTGGCACCTGGGCTTCAAGACCGGCAGCAATGATTGGCAGGAACCCCTCCGCCCCGGCCCCCAGGACCTCGGATTCGACTACTACTTTGGGATGCCGGTGGTCAACAGCGCTCCGCCCTACGTTTATGTGGAGAACGACCGCATCGTGGGCGGTGACCCGGCCGACCCCTTGGTTCACCTCAAGAAAGGCTCCAAGGTGAAAGCCACCCCCATCACGCCCATCCCTCCCGAGGCCGCGCAACGGAGCGCCAATCAATTCTCGGGAGCTCTCAAGGCGCACGAATTATTCAACGACTACGAGGTCGGCACCAAGTTGACCGAAAAGGCCACCGAGTGGATCGAGGGGCGCAAGGAGAAGCCCTTCTTCGTCTACTTTTCCACCACCAATGTCCACCACCCCTTCACCCCCGCCAAACGATTCCAGGGCACAAGCGAATGCGGCCCTTACGGCGACTTCATCCAGGAACTCGATTGGATTGTGGGCGAAGTGATGGAAAGCCTCGAAACCTCCGGAGCGGCTGACAACACCCTCGTTCTTTTCACCAGCGACAACGGGGGCATGTTCAATGCCGGAGGCCGCGCCGCCGCAGCCAAGGGCCACAAGATCAACGGAGAACTTCTAGGCTCCAAATTCGGAGTATGGGAAGGCGGACACCGGGTCCCCTTCATCGCCTGGTGGCCGGGCAAGATCGAGGCCGGCAGCAGCTCCGACCAATTGCTCTGCAGCATCGACTTTCTCGCCACCGCCGCCGCCCTCACGGGCCAGCAGCTCGACAACGCGAAGGACAGCATCAACATGCTCCCCGCTCTCCTCGAAAAGCCTGCAGACGCCTTGCGAACCGAGATGTTCATGACCCCTCGCAAGCCATCCCACCTCTCCTACCGCAAGGGCAAATGGATGTTCATCCCCGCCAGGAACGACGGCGGATTCACGGGCTCGAAACCCCACCAGCACGCTTGGGGCGGCCCCGCAGTCACCACCCTGGTGGACACCCCCAATAGCGATATCGCCAACGGAAAAATCAAACCCGGAGCGCCCCCGGCCCAGCTCTACGACCTCGAAGCCGACGTCAACCAAACCAAAAACCTCTACCTGACTCACCCCGAGCTTGTGAAGGAGATGGCCGCCACCCTCCAGAAAACCATCCCCACCCCTCTGAAGAAAAAGGGCAAAAACTAACAGCTTGCCCCCAGCTTTCGCCACCCGCTTCCAGCCCAAACCCTCGATTGCAGCGATAGGCCTTCGGAAAAGAAACGTGCTCCAAGCCAAAGCCCGCGCCCTCCTCGGCGACGCCTGGCTCAAACTCGGAGTCACCCCCACCCACTGCATCGGCGCCGGAGTCGCCGTCGTCTGGGGAATCGTCGGCATCATCCTCGGCAAAACCCACGACGCCACCGACCCCGAGGTCGAGCCCGCCAAAAGCACCAGCTAGCCTCCCCTCCTGAGCAGGCCGTTCCAGCGAACAGAACATCCTCATTCTGATCGTAGAATCAGTGCGCCTCTAACCCTCCTTTCTAGCCGCAAAAAGGCTCAAAAACCGCAAAGACGGAACAGTAGAAAGCAATTGAATCACAGAGAGCTATCAGAGTTCTCGGCTTCCTGAATTTTTGTGCACTTTTCGCGCTTCTTTGCGGCCAAAAACAACCCAACGCTCAAAACAGTCAGAGGGAATCGATAAAAAAGACTCAATCCAACCTCTAACTTCACCCTCTGTCAAAGATGGCAGAATGCATGACTTTTCAGATTCAATTTGTTAGAAAGTCCCCTATTCTTACCCCGTGCCTCCTCAGAAATCCGCCAGGAAAAAGCCCCCCTCCAAACCTCCCAAGTCCTTCGAGGAATCCCTCTGGGAAACCGCGACCAAGCTGCGCGGCAGCGTCGAGTCCTCGGAATACAAGCACGTCGTCCTCTCGCTGATCTTCCTCAAGTTCGTCTCTGATAAGTTCGAGGAACGGCGCGCCGAGCTCATCGCAGAGGGCAAGGAGAAATACCTCGACGAGGTGGCGTTCTACACCATGCAGAACATTTTCTACCTGCCGGAGACCTCCCGCTGGTCCTACATCCAGCAGCATGCCAAGCAAGGCGACATCTCGATCAAGATCGACTCAGCCCTCACCGCGGTGGAAAAGAGCAATGCCTCGCTCAAGGGTGCCTTGCCGGACAACTACTTCTCCCGCCTCGGGCTGGATGGCAGCAAGCTCTCGGCCCTCATCGATGCCATCAACAACATCGACACTGTCGGTGACAAAGAAGAAGACACCGTCGGCCGGGTCTATGAATACTTCCTCGGCAAGTTCGCCGCCTCCGAGGGCAAGCTGGGGGGCGAGTTCTACACCCCAAAATGCGTGGTCAATCTCATCGCCGAAATGATTGAGCCCTACAAAGGCAAAATCTACGACCCCTGCTGCGGCTCCGGCGGCATGTTCGTGCAGTCGCTCAAGTTCGTCGAAAGCCACCACGGCAACACCAAAGACATCTCCGTCTACGGGCAAGAGTTCACCGCCACCACCTACAAGCTGGCCAAGATGAACCTCGCCGTGCGCGGACTCTCCGCCAACCTTGGCGAAGTCCCTGCCGATACCTTTTTCAAGGATCAACACCCCGACCTCAAGGCCGACTACATCATGGCCAATCCCCCTTTCAACCTGAAGGACTGGCGCGGCCCGGACGAACTCACCCATGACGGACGTTGGAACGGCTACGAGACACCGCCCACCGGCAATGCCAACTACGCCTGGATTCTCCACATGGTGAGCAAACTCTCCGAAAACGGCGTCGCTGGCTTCGTCCTTGCCAACGGCTCCATGTCCACCAATACCAAGGGCGAGGGCGAGATCCGCCAAAAGCTCGTCGAGAACGACCTCGTCGATTGTATGATCGCCCTGCCCGGCCAACTCTTCTACACCACCCAGATCCCCGTCTGCCTCTGGTTCCTGACCAAGAACAAAAAAGCCGACAGCGAACGCGGCTACCGCAATCGCAAAGGCGAGACCCTCTTCATCGATGCCCGCAAGATCGGCTCCATGATCAGCCGCACCCAAAAGGAATTTGGCGTCGACGACATCGCCAAAATCGCATCCACATATCACACATGGCGCAGCGATCCTAAAACTCACCACTCCACACTCACCACTCCCAACTCCACATCCTATGAGGATGTGGCTGGTTACTGCAAATCCGCCACCCTCGAAGACATCCGCAAGCACGACTACGTGCTCACACCCGGTCGTTATGTCGGCGCGGCGGCCTTGGAGGATGATGGAATTCCCTTTGAGACCAAGATGACCGAGCTGTCTGCAACATTATTCAGCCAAATGAAGGAGTCCGCGAAACTGGACGAAATCATCCGCCAAAACCTGAAAGGACTAGGCTATGAGGAATAATTCATCATTCATAACTCATTATTCATCATTCGCCGCAGGCGCCACCATCGCTGAAAACCTTCAATCCCTTGGTTATGGCAGAAAGTAACGACCTCTCCTCTCCCTCCTACGCCCAATGGCTGGGTGAACTCAAAGACCGCGTCCAGCAGGTCCAGACGAAAGCTGCCATCTCAGTCAACCGCGAGCTGCTCACTTTCTATTGGGAGCTAGGGTGTGAGATTATCGAGAAGCAGAAGTCGGCCACTTGGGGGAGCGGATTTTTGAAGCAACTGAGCATCGATTTGAGCAACGCCTTTCCTTCCCTCAAAGGCTTTTCCTATCGAAATATTCGTCTTGTTCGGCAGTGGTGTCACTTTTACCTCGAGCACTCTCCCAATTTGGCAACAAGCTGTTGCCAAATTAAAGAAAACTCACAACCTGTTGAAAATGAGACGCTCACTGAATTGGCCACAGCCTGTGGCCAATTTGGGCAACAAGCTGTTGCCAAATTGCCTGAGTCCATTCTCGAGTCGATCACCTCCATCCCTTGGGGCCACAATATCGCGATCATCTCCAAGTGTTCCTCCATCGAGGAAGCCCTCCACTACGTGCGCCAGACCCTCACCCACGGCTGGAGCCGGGCCGTCCTCGTTCATCAGATCGAGAGCGACCTCTTCTCCCGCGAAGGCTCCGCCACTTCCAACTTCGCCACCACCCTGCCGCCCGTGCAATCAGACCTCGCGCAACAGGTTTTGAAGGACCCCTACATCTTCGACTTCCTCACCCTCGCCCAGGCACACAACGAGCGCGACCTCGAGAACCAGCTCACCGACCACATCTCCAAGTTCCTCATCGAGCTCGGGGCAGGCTTTGCCTACCTCGGCCGCCAAGTCCCCCTGCAAGTCAGCGAGCGCGACTTCTACCTCGACCTTCTCTTCTACCACACCCGGCTCCACTGCTACGTCGTCATCGAGCTCAAGACCGGCGACTTCGAGCCAGAGTTCGCGGGCAAGCTCAACTTCTACCTCAAAGCCGTCGACGAAACCCTCCGCAGCGAGCGCGACGAGCCCACCATCGGCATCCTTCTCTGCAAAACCAAAGACAAACTCATCGCCGACTATGCCCTCAGCGACATCTCCAAACCCATCGGCGTCTCCGAATACCAACTCACCAAATCTCTCCCCGACAATCTCAAGCCCAGCCTCCCTTCCATCGAAGAATGGGAAGCCGAACTGCAACAGGACTTCGATGATGAAAAGTAAACGCATCAACTCACCTCTCATCATCTCGAGCGCCGAAGCCTTGGCGAAGGAGCTTCAAAATGCATCACTAGCCATAGGCGGAAAGGAGGGTTTGGATTATGGTCGCTGAGCAAGAATATGTTGGGCCGCCGCTAATCGGTGTCGATAGCTCTTGGAAGATTCACTCGCTCGAATCGATTTGCGATGGAGTTTTCGATTGTCCGCACTCCACACCCAAGCTCGTCGACGAGGGAATCTTCATGGTTAGGACTCAGGATATCCGGAAAGGGTATTTTGATACTTCAAATGCTGTATTCGTCTCACAGGAAACCTACGAGGAGAGAATCAAGCGCGCCGAACCGTCACCCGGAGACATCTTGTTTAGTCGTGAGGGCACCTACTTTGGTGATGCGGCAGAAATCCCTCCGGGGACCAAAGTGTGCCTCGGTCAACGAATGGTTCTAATCAGGCCCAAATCCGAGGTTATCAACCCGAGCTTCCTACGTATTTGGATTAACTCAGCCACGCTCCAAAACTACCTACTCGCGTTTCGTGATGGCACAGTCGCCGAGCGGCTGAACATGTCCACCGTTCGGACTCTGCCGATCCCTATCCCACCCCTCCCCGAGCAAAAAGCGATCGCTCACATCTTGGGCACCTTGGATGACAAGATTGAGTTGAATCGGCGGATGAATGCGACGCTGGAAGGGATGGCGCAGGCGCTCTTCAAAAGCTGGTTTGTGGACTTTGACCCGGTGATCGACAATGCCCTCGCCGCCGGCAATCCTATCCCCGACGAACTCGCCCCCCGCGCCGAAGTCCGCCGCCAAGCCCTCGCCAACGGCACCACCCAACAGGGTTCAATTCACCACCCAACCCTTTCTGTTCCCAAATCCCTCTTCCCCACCGCGTTTGAATTCAACGATGAACTGGGCTGGATTCCAGAAGGTTGGGAGGTTCTGCCCATGCCCGAAGCCAGCACGTTTCGCGAAGGACCAGGTATTCTTGCAAGAGACTTTCATGAAGAGGGGGTTCCCCTCATTCGGCTAGCCGGACTCAAAAGCGGCGTCTCATTGTTGGATGGCTGCAACTACTTGGATCCAGACAAAGTCGATTCTAAGTGGTCTCAGTTCCGCCTCGCTAAAGGAGATATTTTGCTCAGTTCGAGCGCATCGTTAGGCAGAGTCGCAGAAGTGGATAATGAAGCTGTAGGCACAATCCCCTACACCGGCATCATTGGCTTTAGGCCGATCCTAACGAAGACAACTCAACGATACATCCGCCACTACCTCACATCGTTCCATTTCCAGAATCAGGTGTTGATGGTCGGAGCCGGAAGTGTTCTGAACCATTTTGGCCCGACCCATTTGAAGAAGATGATTATGTTAGTGCCTTCATTGAAGATTCAAGAGGCGTTTTCTACGGTGGTCGACTCTCAGAACACGGCGCAATATCACCGACTGCAACAATCCGCTACGCTCACAAAACTCCGCGACACCCTCCTCCCGAAACTCATCTCCGGCGAATTGTCCGCGCATGCAAATAGGAGTTAAGGTGACTGCGAAATTAATCACGAAGCAAAATGGAAATCCGATTCAAGACACCCCACAAATCAATCAAAGCTTTTAGCCCTCAAGAGCTAAGCGATTTTTCGATTATCACAGGCGTTAATGGATCCGGCAAAACCCATCTTTTAGAGGCTCTGGCAGGAGGCAATCTGACGATCAGCGGCATCGCAAGACAGAAGCTAAAATACTACAACTCGACCAGCTTTCAGGCCTCGATCGAGGAGTCGTCTACGCCTGCACAGGCCTACAATGATCGAAAGGCTGCAATAGATCAGTTCCTCTCACAAAGAGACCAACTTCTTCGGGGTCTTCGAAGACAGCTGGATGGTTGGGGAATAGGGCCCGAAATCGATGCAATGGAGCTTTTCTCGCTAACCGACGAAGAGTTGGAAGCAGCTTTACAGGCCGCACCACTCTCGACGGACAACTCTCAATCCGCTCTGAATTACAAGGAACCGATCAAGCGACAACTCTCAAAGATCAGCGAGCAGCTAACCACCTCTGTGGGCGGCTCAATCTACCTGGCAGACCATGCAGCCAAAGAAAGTGGCTGCCATATTGCCAGTCTTGCTGAAGAGGATTTGAGAAAGGTTCCCATAGGAATTGTTAGCGACAATGCTATTCAACTTAAACTCGCTTCGCAGTTTTCCGCATGGCTCGGATCTTACGAATACAATAAGATTAATCGCTACTATGCCAAAAATGAAGGTAAAGACTACGAATACCTAGAGGATGAAGAGTTTTTCGAAATCTATGGGGTAGAGCCGTGGATAGCTGCAAATGACATCCTTGAAATCGGCCAACTTCCATATCGATTCAATAAGCCTGAGGGGACGATTTACGACCTACAAGGAGCTTACCAATTGCGTTTAATTGACCAGCAAAATGGCGAGACAGTAACCATTGGAGATCTCTCTTCAGGAGAAAAGAACCTCTTAGCGCTGATCGCTCTCAGGTATCAGTCGCAGGCGCACGATGGAATTAAAGCGCTACCGGAGGTTTTATTGTTAGACGAAATCGACGCCCACCTTCACCCTTCATTCACCGACATTGTTCTTCAAACACTCAAGAAGTATTTCGTTGATCAGGGCATCTCAGTGATCCTTGCAACACACTCCCCGAGCACGGTCGCTCTAGGAGAAGCTAATGGAGCAGAGGTTTATGAACTAAAACGGAGTGATAAAACTCTGGAGAAGATCACCACATCCCAAGCGTCATCTATCCTTACCTCAGGATTCCTTGCGGTTCTTCCTGACGATCGAATCATAATCACGGAGGCAAACGACGATGCTGACTACTACCAGAAGATTCACGACCGCCTCGTTTCAAAAGGAATTGTCGATTCCACACCTAGCTTGAGGTTCATCCCCGCATCCTCGACGAGCGACTCAGGCATCGGTGGAGGCTGTGACCAAACAACCCAATGGGCCGAAAAGCTGTCAGACTTGGGTCTGTCAAAATTCAAAGGGCTAGTAGACTGGGATCCCGAAGGAAACAGTAACACTGAGACTGACTGTGTTAAGGTGATCAAGCGCAGCGCATTGGAGAACTACCTCTACGACCCTTTAACCCTTCTCGCCCTAATGATCGACAATGGTGGTTCAGCATTACTGCCAAGTTGGTCCGGCTCAGATGACAATGCAACTTGCCTCCTCGGAATGACCGCTGCCGAAATCTCAGGCTTGATCAGTAATTTGGAAACCAGTCTTGGTATAGATCAAAGCAATGTAGAAACTGTTGATTACTACCAACACAAGAGTGTCCAGATTTCGACTGAGTGGATCAAGAAGCGGGGTCACGACCTTGAGACGCTGATCTTGGCTGTATTCAACAACACTCCGCCCTTCAAGGGAGCATTCACCAGCAACGTTGTATCCAAGGGAGCAAGCAAAAGTATCGACTATCAGACGAGCAAGTATCTCGAACTTCTCCCGTCCTGCCTCATTGACACACTGTCTTCACTGAAAGCTGCGACATGAAATTCACCAAAGCCCAACTCGAATCAGCGATCATCGAGCTTCTCGAAGCCGAGGGCTACCCGCACGTGTTGGGCGAGGCGACTGAGCGCCAGCCGCAGGAAGTCCTTATCAAGGCCGATCTCCGCGCCTTCCTCGCCAAGCAATACGCCGCCGAAGTAAACGTCTAAAAAACAGATTATGCCTGAAGAACCAGAGATGTCCCCGACTGGCGAATTCCTCCTCTACACCACCGAGGAAGGAAAATCGCGGGTCGAGTGCCGGTTCGAAAACGAAACGATCTGGCTCTCACAGGCCTTGATGGGCGAGCTTTACGAACGCTCGAAAAAGACCATCAGCGAGCACCTGAAAAACCTGTTCGAAGAAGGCGAGTTGGAGGCCGATTCAGTTTTCCGGAGTTTCCGGACAACTGCCGCCGACGGGAAATCCTACGATGTGCAGTACTACAATCTGGAAGCCATTTTGGCAGTGGGATTTCGGGTAAAATCGCCCCTTGCACCCAGTTCCGCAGATTTCAAAACTTTTGCCCCCATGTTAAGCTCCTAAGCAACAAACCACCAACCAATGAAACCATCCCGCAAAGAATCCCAAAACACCGAATGGAAGGAGTCATGGCATGACGACTACCTGAAGTGGATTTGTGGCTTTGCCAATGCCGAGGGGGGGCGGATTTTCGTCGGTATGGATGATTCGGGCCAGGTGGTCGGCTTGACCAAGGCGGAGAAGTTGCTGGAAGACCTTCCAAACAAAATCAGGGACAAATTGGGCCTGATGCCGAAGGTGGATCTGCATGAAGAGAACGGCAAGGCCCACCTTGAAATCACGGTGGCCCCCTCATCGGTTCCGATCTCGCTGCGCGGAGTGTATTACTGGCGTTCCGGCAGCGTCAAACAGGAGCTCAAAGGTGCCGCGCTCAATGACTTTCTGCTCAAGAAAATGGGGCTCACCTGGGACCGGGTCATCGAACCCAAGGCGACGCTGGAGGACATCGACCCCGCAGCGATTGAGCGCTTCAAGCGCGACGCCGCCAAGGCCGGACGCTTGCCGGACTTGTCCGATTTATCTGATACGGAGATTCTGAAAAAGCTGCGCCTCACGACCCGCGAGGGGATCACCCGGGCTGCACTGGTGCTTTTTGGCAAGGACCCAGGAGAATTTTACCCCAACCTCTTTGTCAAGATCGGCCGCTTTGGTGCCAGCGAGACCGAGCTCAGATTCCAGGAAGTCAGCGAGGGCAACCTCCTTGCCATGCTGCCCGACATTGTCGAACAATTGGAGCGAAAGTTCCTCACCAAGCCGGTGCGCTTTGAAGGCATCCAGCGCATCGAAGAACTGGAATACCCGGTCGAAGCCCTGCGTGAGATGCTGCTCAACGCCCTCGTCCACCGCAACTACCTCGGCAGCATGACCCAGATGAAGGTCTACGACGACCGTCTTACGCTATGGAACGCCGGGAACCTGCCCGAAGAACTCAGCATCGAGCAACTCTTCCAGCCCCATGAATCGATCCCACGCAATCCCCTGATTGCCGAGGTCTGCTACAAAGCCGGCTACATCGACTCCTGGGGGCGCGGGGTGGAAAAGATCAGCGAGGCTTGCAAGGCGGCAGGACTCGCGGAACCGGTGTTCCAAGAACGCTCCGGCGGCGTTTTGGTGGAGCTGCTGCGGGCGTCGGAGAAAAGTTCGGAGAAAAGTTCGGAGAAAAGTTCGGAGAAAAGTTCGGAGAAAACGTCGGAGAAAACGTCGGAGAAAACGTCGGAGAAAACGTCGGAGAAAACGTCGGAGAAAACGTCGGAGAAAACGTCGGAGAAAACGTCGGAGAAAACGTCGGAGAAAATCATACGCCTAGTTTCTGAGAACAAGGGAATCACTATCTCTGAAATGTCGGAGAAATCGGGGGTGACGACTCGAAGCATCGAACGCAATCTCAAAGCGTTACAAAACGAAGGTCGGTTGAAGCGCATCGGCGCAGACAAAGGCGGCCACTGGGAGGTCATCGACTCATGAAATTCACCGAAGCCCAACTCGAAACCGCCATCATCGAACTCCTCGGAGTCGAGGGCTATCCGCATGTCTTGGGCGAAGCGATTGAGCGCCAACCGCAAGAGGTGCTCATCAAGGCCGACTTGCGAGCCTTTCTGGCCAGGCAGTATGCGGCCGACCACATCACGCCGCAGGAAATCAAGGCCGTTATCAAGCTGCTGGAAGCCTACTCCGCCGCCGACCTCTACGAGAGCAACAAGGCCATCATGAAGCTGGTCTCGGATGGCTTTTTGTTGAAGCGCGAAGACCGCAATCAGAAGGACCTCTATATCCAACTGATGGATTACTCGGACTTAGTGGACTTTCGCCAGCCGAAGTCCGGTGAGGTGCCGAACATCGTGGCGGAAAATGAGGTGGTCTATGGAGGCAGCGGAAACATTTTCAAGCTCGTCACTCAGCTGGAAATCCTTGGGTCCGAGAAGCGCATCCCGGATGGTATTCTTTACGTCAACGGGCTGCCTCTGGTGGTCTTTGAGTTCAAGAGTGCGATTCGCGAGGAAGTGAAGCTTCACGAGGCCTACGTGCAGCTCACCACCCGCTACCAGCGCGACATCCCCGAGCTTTTCAAATATAATGCCTTTTGCGTGATGAGCGACGGCTCGAACAATCGGGTCGGCTCCTTCTTCGCCCCCTACGAGTTCTACTACGCTTGGCGCAAGACAGATGGCAGTGAACTGGTCGAGAAGGACGGTATCAATTCGCTCTACACAATGATGCAGGGGCTCTTCAACCCCCTGCGCCTAATCGATGTCATCCGCAACTTCGTCTACCTGCCCGACACCTCGCGCAAGGAGGAGAAGATTCTTTGCCGCTATCCCCAATACTACGCTGCGACCAAACTGTATCGAAACATTCTCGCCCATCAGAAGCCGGAAGGCGATGGCAAGGGCGGCACCTACTTTGGAGCGACCGGTTGCGGGAAGAGCTACACCATGCTGTTCCTGGCGCGGCTGCTGATGAAGAGCGTGGCGCTCTCTAGCCCCACCATCGTCCTCATCACCGACCGCACCGATCTGGACGGGCAACTCTCAGAGCTATTCACCAGTGGCAAGGGCTACCTCGGCGATGCGTCCGTGGTCAGTGTGGAGAGTCGCGAACACTTGCGAAGTCTCCTGAAGGGGCGAAATAGCGGCGGGGTCTTTCTGACCACGATTCACAAATTCACCGAAGACACCGAGCTCCTAACTGATCGCACCAATGTGATCTGCATCTCGGATGAAGCGCATCGCAGTCAGGTGAACTTGGATCAGAAGATCAAGGTCACCGAAGACGGAGTGAAACGGACTTTTGGCTTTGCCAAGTATCTGCACGACTCGCTCCCGAATGCGACCTACGTGGGTTTCACCGGCACGCCCATCGATGCCACGCTGGATGTCTTTGGTGAGGTGGTGGACAGCTACACCATGACCGAATCGGTGGCCGACGAGATCACGGTGCCCATCGTCTACGAGGGCCGGGCCGCCAAGGTGATCCTCGACAACAGCAAGCTGGAGGAGATCGAGAAGTATTACGACCAATGCGCCGAAGCCGGAGCGAGTGACTACGCCATCGAAGACAGCAAGAAGACAATGGCCAATATGGGCGCGATCCTCGGCGACCCGAAACGCATCGCAGCGCTGGCGGCGGACTTTGTGGCCCATTATGAGAAGCGAATTGAGGAAGGCTCGACGGTGGCAGGCAAGGCCATCTTTGTGAGTAGCAGTCGCCAAATTGCCTATGCCTTTTACCAAGAAGTCATCGCCCTGCGCCCGGAGTGGGGCGAGGTAAGGGTCGCTGCCGAGGGCGTGGAACTAAGCGACCAACAGAAAAAGGAAATCCTACCGATGGAACGCGTCAAGATGGTGATGACGCGCGGCAAGGACGACGAGAAGGCGCTCTACGATCTGCTCGGCAACAAGGACGAGCGCAAGAAGTTCGATACCCAGTTCAAGAAAGCGGAATCCAATTTCAAAATCGCCATCGTGGTGGACATGTGGCTGACGGGATTTGACGTGCCCTTCCTCGATACCATCTACATAGACAAGCCGGTCCAACGCCACAACCTGATCCAGACCATCTCTCGCGTGAACCGGAAGTTTGCGAACAAGAAAAAGGGCCTTGTCGTCGACTACATCGGCATCAAGAAGCAGATGAATCTCGCGCTGGCGCATTACTCCAAGGCAGACAGCAGCAACATCGAAGAAATCGAGGCCTCCCTCATCGTGGTGCGCGACCACCTGGACCTGTTAGGACGAGTCTTCCACCAATTCGACACCGCCCCCTACTTCACCGGCACCCCGACCGAACAACTGCACTGCCTGAACCGGGCTGCTGAGTTCGTCCAACTGACCGACAAGATCGAGAAGCGGATCATGGCCTTGGTCAAGCGTCTGAAAGCCGCCTATGACATCTGCTGCGGAAGCGACGCCTTTACGCAAGAGGAACGCGACCTGATCCACTTCTACCTCGCCGTGCGCTCCATCGTGGCCAAGCTGACCAAAGGCGATGCCCCCGACAGTGCCCAGATGAATGCCAAGGTGCGTGAAATGATTTCCGAAGCGCTCCAGAGCGATGGCATCGAGGAAATCTTTAAATTGGGCGAAGATGGCGCCGCCGAGATTGATATTTTCGGCGACGATTATCTGGCCAAAATCGAAAAAATTAAGCTGCCCAACACCAAGATTAAGTTGCTCCAGCAATTGCTCAAGAAAGCTATCGAGGACTTTAAAAAGGTCAACAAGGTCAAGGGCGTAGACTTTAGCAAGCAGTTCCAGGCGCTGGTGAACAAATACAACGAGCGAGACGAGAAGGACGTTTTAGACAGTAGCTTTCTAGACACCATTCCTGAAGAAATGATCGAGTTGATCCACGCCCTCCAGAAGGAGAAACAATCCTTCGGTGAGATGGGAATCGATTTGGAAGAAAAGTCCTTCTACGACATCCTCAAGACTCTCGCCCACAAGTATGATTTCGAGTATCCCGAAGAGAAACTCATCACCCTCGCCAAGAAGGTAAAAACGGTCGTGGACGACAAAGCGAAATACACCGACTGGAGTCAGAGGGCCGACATCAAAGCGGAACTGAAGGTCGACCTCATCATCCTCCTTGCTGAAAATGGCTATCCGCCGGTGGACCGCGACGAGGTCTATCAGGAAATCTTCGAGCAGGCGGAGAACTTCAAGAAGTATCAGGCGGCCTAGAGCGTAACAGGCCCGGGCTGCCAACGAGGAGCATCAGACGCTCAGGTCGTGACCTGCACGCCGACCTCACAAAGGCGCGGAGTGAGCAGCAAAACTCTTTCCCCAAAATTAAAAGACGAAAAAATGCGCTTTTAGTTGCACGCATTATTTTTCGTGCTTTGTTGTTCATGAAACAATTTTCATGAAGAGATTCCAGCACGTCCTTACCCTCCTCCCCTCTCACACCGATGGTTCCAACGCAATCGCTTGGGCCAAGACGATCGCACGGGCTGCCGGAGCGCGAAAGGTGGACCTCATCTCCTGCACGGAAAATCACCTCCCCGATTTCCCTCCCCTCGAAGGGCAAGACTCCCTTTTGCAGGGCGAGCACGAGAAGCTCTCCCAGTGGGCTGCCGAGTTTGAAGAAGCGACTGAGACCGAGGTCTTTGTCGAAACCGGCAATCCGCTGAAGCTGGTTCTCGCGCATCTCGCAGCTGGAACCTACGACCTCGTGATTCTGCCGGTCTGCGACCTCGACAGCCGTCTCTTTGCAGAGCGTCTGGCGCGCAAAAGTCCCGTGGGCGTTTTGCTCGTGCCCGCTGACTGCCCACCCGCCTTCACCTCCATCCTGACCGCCATCGACCTGTCGGACCTCTCCGAGCTCGCGCTCGAGTGGGCGGAGGCTTTTTCCAGCCTGGCCCAGCAGGAGACCAGACTGGAAGCCCTCCACGTGATGAAGCTCCCCATGGACTCGCGGGCCACCATGGCCATCTCCCGTGATCACCTGCGAAGGGAAATTCACCAGTCCTCCCTGTCCCAGCTCACCCGGCTGGTGAGAAAGACGGTGAACAATGCCAAGTCGTGGAAACTCACCATCACGGAAAATCCGCTGGCCTCCATGGAAATCGTGAGAACCGCAACTAAGGTCGAAGCCGACCTCGTCATCATCGGCTCCCATGGTCGGGGAGCGCTCTCGGTCACGCTGTTAGGCGGGCAGACCGCTGAAGTGATTCGCAACTGCGACCGCCCGGTTCTGGTCGTCAAAAAGAAGAACGAGACCCTCGGAATCCTTCGCCAGCTCATTGGACTTTCCAAATAGATTTCCCCCTCGATGCCCTCACCATTTCTCTTGCTGGCCCTGCCAGCGCTCCTCGCCCTGTTCGTTCCATTCTTTCCCCGCAAGGCCTTCGGTCCCTTTGCGGCCATTGCCCTGTTAGCGGCAGGAGGACTTCTGCTGCCCATCGTGGCAGCGGGGGAAGACCTCTTCTTTGACACTGCCTGGATCCCGCAGTTGGGGATGGATTTCGCCCTGCGCATCACTCCCTTCTCGGCGTGGTTTGGCTTTCTCATCTTCACCATTGGCAGTGGCATCATCCTCTACGCCTCCACCTACTTTGCGCAGAATCCCCGCCTGAAGACCATTCTCCCCTGCCTGCTGCTCTTCACCTCCGCAATGCTGGGGGTGATTTGGTCGGACAACTTTCTCCTGCTCTTTCTCTTCTGGGAAGCGACCTCGCTGCTCTCTTTTTTGCTGGTCGGATTCCATCATGAAAAGGAGGACACCCGGGCCAAGGCCGCGCAGGCTTTGCTCGTGACCTTCTTCGGTGGCGCGGCTTTGTTAGTAGGGTTCGTGCTCCTCACCCTCGAAACCGGAGCCACTGCTCTTTCCGGATTGCAGGCGGTCGAACTCTCTAACAGCCCTCTGGCCACGGCGGCGGTTGTCCTCATCATTCTGGGGACCGCCACCAAGTCTGCCCAGTTCCCCTTCCACTTCTGGTTGCCCAATGCCATGGCGGGACCCACTCCGGTCTCGGCCTTTCTCCACTCCGCCACCATGGTCAAGGCTGGGGTCTTTCTGCTGGCCAGCCTCGCTCCGGTCCTGAGCGCGCATCCCGTCTGGACCCCGACTCTTGCCACCATCGGTCTGCTCACCGTTGCGGTCTCCGTGATACGGGGACTCCGTGAGCAGGACATGAAGGGTCTGCTCGCCTGCACCACGCTGGCGGCCTTGGGCTTTCTCACCCTTCTGGCGGGAATCGGCACTCCCGCCGCCTTGAAGGCCTTCGTGATTTTTCTAACAGCCCACGCCCTCTACAAGGCTCCCCTCTTTCTTTCTGCCGGTAATCTGGAAAAAGCCTTTGGCAGCCGCCAGCTTCCCGACCTGCGCGGAGCCATTGCCCACCTGCCGTGGACGGGGGCAATCATCGTCGTGTCTCTTGCCTCCCTGTTAGGCCTGCCGCCCTTCCCCGGATTCCTAGGGAAAGAGTATCTCCTCGCCGCCGCGTGGGAGTCTTCCCCTTGGCTCGCGGTCGCCACTGCGCTGGCTGCGGCTGGTGCCCTGTGTGTGGGCCTACGCCTTCTGCTGCCCCTGCTACTGAAGCGTCCCGAGCAAGCCCCGCCTTTGAAAAAAGTGCCTGCCGCGCTCTCTCTGGCGACCACCCTGCCCGCCCTTGCAGTAGTCCTGAGTCTGATCGCCTACCCTTGGGTCAACAAGAGCCTCTGGGCGGAGGCCGCGACTTCTTTGAGCGGGAAAACCGTCTCCGGCTTCTACTTCTGGGCCGGTTGGAATCCTGCCCTCGGCTTGGGCTTGGGAGCCCTTGCACTCTCCATTGCGGCCACGGCCTTGCTCGTGCGGAGACGCAGCAAGACGGTGGAAAAATCATTCTTCGAAGAAGTCTACGACACCCTCGTGCGCGCTCTCCTGCTCATCGCTAAAGGCGTCTCGCGCCTCTTGGAAAAAGGCACCCTCAATACCCACCTCGCCATCATGCTGGCGGCGATCGGAATCGTGGCGGCCATCTCCCTGCGGGTGACCGAGTGGCCCAATCTCACCGCCAACCTTTCCGACCAATACAACATCTTCCTCGCCCTTGCCCCGGCGCTGGCCATCTCCACCATCGTTGCCGCGCGCGCCCAGACTCCGCTCACCATTCTGGTGTCGCTCGGGATTGTGGGTTTGCTCATCTCCTTCATCTATCTCTGGTTCAGCGCGCCCGATCTGGCCCTGACCCAGCTGCTGGCCGAGACCCTCATTCTTTTCCTGATGGCCGGCGTGCTTTTCAAGGCCCGTCACAAGGCCAGGAAGGTAACGGGAAAGATCTGGCGCGCGACCTTCGCCGCCTCCGCGGGACTTCTCGTGACCATCCTCATCCTCAAGTCCATGGCCTTGGAGTGGGACCACCCGGTATCTGATTTCTATCTTGCGGAAAGTAAGCCCTCTGCCTTTGGAGCCAATGTCGTCAACGTCATCCTCGTTGACTTCCGGGCTCTCGATACCCTTGGCGAGATCGTAGTGCTGGCCATTGCGGCTCTTGGTGCCAATGCGGCACTGGGAGCCGCTCGCTCGCGGGCTCCACTGCCGGGACTTACTGCCAGTTCCTGGATGTCCGCGGGTTTACCACTGGTCATCGCGCTTTTGGTTCCGACCGCCCTCTGGTTCTTCTGGCGGGGTCACAATGCCCCGGGCGGAGGCTTCATCGCGGCCCTGTTAGTCGCCGCCTCGATTGGACTCGGCCTCTTGGGCAATAGCCCCGCCCTCACTCCCCGGCGCATGAGAAATCTTTCCCGCGCTCTCCTGATTGGAGGTCTCGCGATTGCGCTCCTCTCGGCCCTTCTCCCTCTCTCGCAGGGTCTCCCGTTCTTCACCGGACTCTGGTTTCACTCGGGCGATTTTCATTTGGGGACTCCCGTATTGTTCGACCTGGGAGTCTTTCTCACCGTGATTGGTTTCACCATGAACTACCTCCGTCACTTTCACATCTCGCGCAGCTAACAAATCAATGGAAACACTTATCGCCATCTCAATTGGCCTCCTCATCGCCTCCGGCATCTACCGTCTCTTGGGCGGATCGAAAATCGACATTGTGGTCGGACTGGTTCTTCTCAGTCAGGGAGCCAACCTCATCATCCTCGCTTCCGGGGGGCTGAAGCAAAACGCTCCCGCGCTCATCTCCAAATCATCGCGCGACATGGCGGACCCTCTCCCCCAAGCCCTTGTTCTCACCGCCATCGTCATCGGCTTTGGCATCCTGGCTTTCATCCTCACTCTTCTGACTCGCAGCTCCGATTCATGACCCCACAACTTCTCATCTTAGCTGCCCTCCTGACGCCGTTCATCGGTGCTCTCGTCGCCCTTTGCCTCCCCACTCGACCCAAGGCCGCGGCCTGGACTGCGGTCGTTGCCACCGCCCTAACCCTCGCAGCCAGCATTGCGCTGGTTCCCGTCGTTGCCGATGGCTCGGTCCATGCCGTCCATGCCGGAAACTGGCCCGCGCCTTTCGGCATCGTGCTGGTGGCCGATGCCTTTGCCACCATCATGCTGGTGGTCTGCCAGCTGGTGATTCTGGCCTCCCTCATCTTCTGTGCCCATACTCTCTCGAGCTACTATCAGCGTCGGCACCTCTATCCCCTGATTCTCACACTGAGCCTGGGAACCAATGGAGCTTTGCTAACAGGCGACCTCTTCAACCTCTACGTCTGGTTCGAGGTTCTCCTGCTCTCGTCCTTCTCCATCATGGCGATGATTCGGGGCAAAGACGGGCGCGCGGCCGCGTGGCGCTATGTCGTGATCAACCTCGTATCCTCCCTGCTCTTTCTCACCGCAGCGGGGCTCATTTATGGAAAAACCGGAACCTTGAACTTCGCGGAATTGCGCCTGCGCTTTGGGGAAGAGGAATCATCCTTTCTCATCGACAGCTCCGCCGCCTTGCTCTTCGGCGCCTTCGGCATCAAGGCCGCGCTCATCCCCTTGGCCTTCTGGCTGCCCCGGGCCTACCCGCAACTCCCGCCCGCCATCTCGGCTCTATTTGCAGGATTGCTGACCAAGATTGGGCTCTATGCCTTTTACCGGGTCTTCGGGATGGTCTTCTCCGACGGGACCAGCTTTCCTCATCAGAACCTGCTCTTCGTCGTTGCCATCCTCACCATGGTGGGCGGGGTTCTGGGAGCAGTGGCCCAGGGAGATATGCGGCGCATCCTGTCCTTTCACATCATCAGTCAGGTGGGCTACATGGCCCTCGCGCTCGCGCTCTTTACCCCTCTCGCGCTGACCGCTGGCATCTTCTATCTGGCCCATCACATCATAGTGAAAGCCAACCTCTTTCTCGCCACCAGCCTGGTGGAAAAACATGCCGGGTCCTCCGACCTCGGCAAAGTCAGCGGGGTCGCGCGGAGCTCTCCGCTCATCGCCCTCCTCTTTGCAGTGCCCGCTCTTTCCCTGGCCGGCCTCCCTCCCCTTTCTGGCTTCTTTGCCAAATTCGCCCTCCTGCAAGCCTCACTAGCTGGACAAGAATGGGTCGCCTCCGCGGCCATTGTGGCAGTGGGTCTTCTCACCGTCTTTTCCATGCTCAAGATTTGGCGCGCTGTCTTTTGGGGCGAATCCAATGAGTCCCGGCCCGCCCCGCTCCTCATCCTCGCGCTGACCTCGGGCGTTCTGGCTCTCGTCGCGATAGCGGTCGGGCTCTGCACCGGACCCATCCTCGCCTTTGCGGAACAGGCCGCCAGCTCCTTGCTCGATCCCTCCGCCTATCTCGAATCCGTTCTTCAGCAGTCCAAATGAAATCCCTCCTCATCTTTCCCCTCTTCTATCTCAAGGAAGTTCTAACAGGTTCCCTCCTGGTGGCGCGTGATGTCTTATTCCCGAGGCAGCGCATCGCCCCCGTCCTGCTCAATGTGCCCCTGCAACCGCTCACTCCCAGACAGCGGCTTCTCTTGGCCTGCCTCATCAGCATGACCCCCGGAACCGTCTCGGTGGCCGAGGAAGAAGGCGGCCGCACCATGATCGTTCATTCACTCTATGGAGCCAACGATCCTCAGCCCGTTATCGACCACCTCAAATCCCGCTACGAGTCCATCGTGGCCAAGCTCCCTATTTAAAGAAATCTCCATGCTCACTGCTGCCACTCTTCTCCTCGTCCTCTCCCTCCTGGTCAGTCTCGCCCGACTGGTCAAGGCCGGGAGCTATGCCGATCGCGTTATCGTCGTCGACATTGCGACCTTCCAACTTCTTGGGCTGACCATCCTGCTGGCCATCACCAACCGAAGCGAACTCTCGCTGCTCTACGCCTTCACGCTGGCACTGCTCGGCTTCATCTCCACCCTCATTCTGTCCCGTCTTATCAAGCCATGATTTCCGAACTCTTTCTACTCCTGGGTAGCCTCTGCTTTTTCATCGCCTCGCTCGGCCTCTTCCGCATGCCCGACTCCTTTTGCCGCATTCACGCGGCAACGAAAGCGTCCTCCCTGGGGGTTGCGCTCTGCGCCATTGCGGCGGTGCTGGAGTTTCGCACCGCGACCAGTGTGGGAGTTGCCATTGCCATTGTCTTCCTCGTCTTTCTGACCGCTCCCCTCGCCTGTCACGCCATCACCCGTCGTCTCGTTCCCGAAAAGACCAGAATGCCGTTCACACCGGAAAAAAGAGAAAAATAATACACGAAATTATTTGCACGTTTCTAAATACGCGACAACTATAGCATTATGAGCGCAGGCACCGCCCACCAATCAACCGGGCAGAAGCTGCACTCAAGGGCCCGGAGCGGAAACGCGTTCGGTCCCGCAACGAAAGAAAGAAAAATGAAATACTCCAACCTAGCTATCGCCGCCGCCCTCTTGACCTCCAGCATCGCCTTTGCCGAAGAGGCAAAAGTCGCCCCAACCGCCGAGACTCAAAAGTCCCTGACTCCGGAATCGGTAATGGCGGATCTGATGGCGGGAAACAAAGACTATGTGGCCGGAAAATCCATCGACCCGAATATCGAAGTGCGCCGCGAAGCCGGCACTGCGGGTCAGTTTCCAAAAGCCTATATCCTATCCTGCGTCGACTCCCGCGTGCCTGTGGAGCAGGTCTTCAACCAAGGCATTGGCGACCTCTTCGTCGGCCGGGTGGCGGGTAATATCGAGACTGATGAACAGCTCGGCTCGATGGAATTTGCAGCAGTGGTTGGCGGGGTCAAGGTCATCATGGTCCTCGGACACGAGGCCTGCGGAGCGGTCAAAGGAGCCTGCGACCACGTCAAGATGGGCAACCTAACAACCCTCTTAGACCAGATTACTCCCGCGATTGACAAGGTGGAAGGCCATGAAGACGATCGCTCGTCCAAGAACGAGGAGTTCGTCGCGGACGTGGTGGAGAAGAACGTGGTTCTCACCGTCGATGACATCCGCGAACGCAGCAAAGTCCTCGCCGACCTGGAGAAGGAAGGAAAAATCAAAATCGTGGGCGGGGTCTACTCTCTCCACACCGGCGCGGTGACCCTGCAGGAGTAAAGCCTCCTGCTTCTCCCAAAATTCTCACGAATCAGATTCACACCAAGAACGGGCTTTCCTCACAAAGCCCGTTTTTTTCACCCCTGTTCTCTCTCTCTCGATAACCACACACCCCTCTTCCTTTGGACCTCGTTATTCAAAATCTCATCTCGCCCGTCGTGCTCGCCTTTCTCCTGGGGATCATCGCCCGAGCGGTTCGGAGCGATCTGGAAATCCCCAGCGCCATCTATCAGGCCCTCTCCATCTACCTTCTCTTTGCCATTGGGCTAAAGGGAGGGGTCTCCCTGTCCCAGACCCCGCCCAGCGAGCTGCTTGGGCCCATCGCGCTCACCCTTGCTCTCGGGGTTATCACTCCACTCTCCGCCTTTCTCCTCCTGAATAAGTTCGGCCGACTGGACCAGGTCAACGCCGCTGCTTGTGCCGCGCACTATGGGTCCGTCTCGGCGGTCACCTTTGTCGCGGCCCTGGAAGCGGTCAAAATCGCCGGCATGCCTGCCAGTGGCTACCTCCCCGCCCTCGTCGCCATTCTGGAAATCCCCGGTATCATCATTGGCCTATTGCTCGCCCGTCAGAGCAAACCGGGTGGACTTAAAACCGCTCTCCATGAGGTCATCACGGGCAAGAGCATCTTCCTGATGATGGGCGGTCTCGCCATCGGTTGGGCCTGTGGAGCAGAAAAAATCGCCACCGTGGCGCCCTTCTTCATCGCTCCGTTCAAGGGAGTGCTCTGTCTCTTCCTTCTCGAACTCGGAATGGTTGCCGCCAGCCGGATTCGCGACCTCAAGACCGCCGGCTGGCGACTGATTGTCGCCGGTTGCCTCCTCCCCACCATCCACGGCAGCGTGGCCACCATCGCAGCCACCATGGTCGGGATGAACGCGGGAGGATCGGCCGTCTTCGGTGCCATGGTGGGTAGTGCCTCCTACATCGCGGCCCCCGCGGCAGTTCGAATCGCCCTCCCGAAGGCCAGCCCCGGCATCTATCTCACCCTATCCCTGGGAGTCACCTTTCCCTTCAACCTCGCAATCGGGATTCCCCTTTTCCTGAAAATCGCGCAACACTTCTCCTAGTTATGTCCCAAACCACCACCATGAAGCTCCTCACCATCGTGACGGAGAACCTCCTGAAGGAACAGATCATCACGCTGCTGAAAGAGCATCACATCACCGGATTCACCATCAGCCGGGTGGAAGGCGAAGGCTCCCGCGGAGTGCGGGCCAGCGACTGGGAAGGTCCCAACCTGAAAATCGAGGCCATCATCTCCCCCCAAGGGGCTGAGCAAATCCTGGAACGAATCTCGGCCCAGTTCTTCGACAACTACGCCGTTATCGCTTGGCTGAGCGATGTGGCGGTGTTACGTGGAGGCAAGTTCGCTCAACCCTCTCAATCAAAAAGCAGCTAGTCAGCATTCACCTTAGGACTTGAGTTCCCCTGACTCTTGAATCATGCTTTTTCATTCAAGAATTCAACTTCACCCTTTATGGCAACTAACGGCGAACCAGCGAAAAAGACCCAATGGACCTTCTTGACCAACCATTTCCATATCTTGGTTGTTCTCTCGCGTGAACCCACCCTGCGCATCTCCGACATGGCAACTCAAGTCGGAATCACCCAAAGAGCAGTGCAACGCATCCTCTCTGAATTGACCGAGGACGGGGTCATCAAAATCAAGAAAGACGGCCGGCGTAACATTTACACCATCAATCGAAAGAAGCGTCTGAAGCACTCTTTGGAAAGCAAGCACTCCATCGGCGAGCTGCTCGACATCCTCTCGTAGCTTGTCGCCAGTGGGTGCCAGTAGGAGCCAAAGGCCTCCCCGAAAGAATAACGACGGAGGTCAACTGAAAGACAGAGCTCAAGCATCCTACCCCTCCACCCGCAGAAAATATCGGTCGGGAAAACCAGTTAGGTCGAGCTCCGCAGTGTAGATTCCGGGGCTGTCTTCCGTAATCACCGCGTTGGAGGTCTCATCAATATCGAAGGCTACCAAATCCGTCGAAGCCATCACTCGCCAGGAACTCACCCCCACGCTTCCACGAAAGCTCAATGTTCCTTGCGTCCCCTGCAAAGTGAAGCTGAGTAGCTCAAGTTCGCGATTGCTTAAATCAGCAATCACTCCCTCGAAACTGGTTCCAACCCGGAGGTCATCAATAGTTCCATCGGTTCCATAGAATCGTAGGATTAAGCTACGAGGGAGGGCCGCCTGCGCTTCATTCTTGAACGCGACCGGGAGGTCAGACTCAGCAAGTGGGTCGGCCCACATCGTAGTGCTCCCCTCGTCGAAGTCTATCCTAGCCACCAGCCGGTAGGTGCGGTTCAAATCATAGGCAACTCCTTCGCTCGCGTTATTGATTCCCCAGGCTCTCGTCCAAGCATGTCCGAACGCCCCCTCCCAACTGCCCCCACCGGAAACGTAGACATGACCCCAGAACGACGTCTCATACCAAAGATAGCTGAGGTAGAGAACCCCGCTGCCCCACTCCTCGACGGTATGCGCAATTTTACCATCCAGATCACCCGCACCGGTGGCGGTCACCAGCAAGCCATTTTCTCCCGAAAGGCCAGGTCCCAGCTCAAAAGAGCCTTCGCTCCCGCCGAATTCCCAGTTCCCTGTCAACCCATACCCTTGGGCGGCTTGCCCGATGATCGAACCGGGCGAATAGCCATCAAACTCCTCATGCAGCAAAAGAGCTCCAATCTCAGGCCGAGCTCCGGTCGTAAAGTTCCAGATCGAACTAGTCGTTGAACCCAATTCGTTGTGTGAGACGATTTTCCAAGAATAGGCTGTGAGCTCATCCAGCCCGTCGTGCTCGTAGAAACTGCCAAAAACCGTCGCGGTAGGCATGGTGGGTTCTGGTTGGCTGGTCCGCCAAAGATAGACCTCGTAGCTGGTCGCACCATTCGCGGTCCAAAGGAAAGGCGCGTCAGGCGTAATACCGACGGCCTCGTCTGCAGGATTCAGCGGCTGTGGTTCAATGGGAGGACCAACTGGTTCATTCGGGAGGCTCAGATATTCCTGAATGTCCTTTCTCCCGCCCGTTCCCGGGCCTTCCATACCCAAAAGAATCGTGGCACCAATAGGATTCGTCACGTGGTCCAAGCGGAAACGATATTCGCCGGCATTGAGCACGACGCGAGCGTCCTTGGCCGCTTCATCCGGAGTCGTATCCGCGATGAGCAACTCATCGGCATCCCAAAGACCATTCTTGTTGAGATCAAGATAGAAGCTCCCGCGTCCCTGGTTGGTCCGGAGCTCAAACTCATACTCTCCAGTTCCCGGCACGGTGAGAATCGCATCGTGCTTTTGACCGATACTCTCGGTGTGAATATAGGGGCCATGGAGAATCGGAAGTTCGTAAACCGCCTTGATCTCCGTCTGCTCATAACTCGCCAAATCCGGCACCTGCCCAAGCGGACGACGGGGAACGTGATAGGACGTCACTCGCACCCGATTCTCCAGATTGCTGAAAAACTGATAATCGTGTCCATCCACTAGCTCGCCAGTATCCTGGCGATACAATGCCGCGCGAATCCCGAAGCCACCGGTGCGATTGAATTCACCCGAGTAGGCCGTGCTCGTCGGCGTGGTCTCGGGAATTTCGTCAAAATTCAAAGCACTGAGAGAGTTGTTAGAGCCCCCCACTTCATAACGAATCGTGCCGGGTATCTTGGTGCGGTTGCGTAGCTCAATCGAAACACTGTCGCCGGTGTAGTTGCGATAATCCGGGTTGGATAGAAAGGCCTCGGGGTCCTCGCTGAGGGGCAGAATTTCCACGGGATGCACAATGGCCAAAGCCTTTTCTCTCACCCCCGCCAAGCGAACCTCGAAGCCAGCATAATCCTCGCTATCCACTGGATTCCACAAGCGATCCGCCATCACCGGCAAGCGGGGCAGGAGGTCTCCGACGATGCTCTTTTCATTCTGTTCCCAGCTGAGCATTTGCCCTCCAATGACTTGATCTTGACGCTCAATCCAATTGGCGTCCCAGACCCCGTCATCGTCATCCGGGTCGTTGGGTCCCGCGTCTTCGAACACCGGACGGCCGGGCTCCCAATGCATGAAGGTATCCTTGTTCCAAGTGTGAATCACCTCCGGCGACCACATCCGCTGGAGGGAGTGCGCGTAACGAACGCCAGAGCGATTGCCCACCACATAGAGCGGCTTCCACGAGGCGTTGACCACGGTATAGCCGGCGTTGAGGAGGTCCCATGGCGCGTTATAGGAAGATTCCCAAGAAAGCACGATCACTCGATCATCGCCAGTCGCGGGGAGAGAATTGACAGGTGCGCCATGAAAGCCCTCCCAGACTAACATCCTCCGTTTTCCGCCCACGGGAGTTCCGCGAAGGTGCTCATTGATATTTGCCAAGAACGGCTCCAGTGCGGAGCCAGCCTGAGACTCATCCCCTCCGATATGAAAGTAGGGTGAGTTCACGAATACGCTCAACATATCATCAATGATTGCCTCTATTTTTGAATAATTGGCTGGCGCCGCCACATCCGCATCATTCGCTGATGGATTGAGATAACCGGACTCACGCAATCTCGAAGAATGGCCCGGAAGATCCAACTCGGGTATCAGGGTCACTCCCCTCGCATCCGCGTATTCAACAAGGTCTAACAACTCGGCCCGGCTATAGGTGAAATTGTTGCTGAGATTATCGGTAACGGGACTGAAGGGAAAGGTGAAGTGCTGGTCGTCTGTGAGGTGAAGCTGAACGTAGCGAAGCTTGAACTGACGAGCCAGGCGAACAACCTCCTTCAACATCCCGAGCCCAGAGGGTTGGCGGGCGACATCAATCATCACCGTGCGGTATTCCGCAGCAGGAGAGTCCGAGATCGTCATCTGCGGAACCGAATACGAGCCCTCCGATTCCTCCAGTGCCTGTAAGAAGGTGACCGTTCCGTAAGATATCCCTTTGTAATACGCCCCCTCTATCTTGACCGACTCACCCACCTCGAGCACATAGGATTGATCCTCGTCCTCTTCGCTCAATACCAAGTCACCGGGAACTGCTGAAAACTCCAAAGAGATATCGCCACTTGCAGGTTCCACGTTCCCACTCTTCTCAACGAGCAGGGGCTTGATCCCGGTGAGGATCTCTAGCTCCCCGGCAAAGACCTCAGCGAGAGGTCGCAGCGTGCTTTCGATTGCACGAGGAGAGACTCTTGTCTCGTAGAAGATCCGAGTCTCGGTCGAATAACCAAATCTGCCTTCACCAGCGATAATGGACTGAGGATGAGGCGAAAACGCGACCACCGGGTTCACCAGACAACACAAAAAAACAGCGAGCAAAGTTAGAATATTTTTCATAATCGGGGCGAAGAAACCAAGCCTCTCCGACTCTTAATAGAGTGCGGAGACCGAGCAAACTCCACCAAACGACAGCCGTCACAGAAGTCAAATAGAAAGGAAGTTGTGCAGATATTGAACAGGTTGAAACCTCACCCCAACCTCCTCATCCAAGGAACTCCGTCCTTCTTCTTTCACCAGGACGAGCAAAATCGGTTCGCAACCAGAAAGCGCCTCAGAAACTATGCAATTCATATCGAAAACCCATCTTTCGAATACATGAATCTCCTACAAACATTCACCCGGTCACTTCAACGCAAAACCAGAGAAAAGAGAACATCCACCCGAAAAGAGCAGCACAATTTCGGCTCCAAACCGCCCGCCTCGCCCGCTCTCGCTTCACTAAGAGCTAGAGCTCTTGGCGCTATCGCCATCCACAAACTCAGGGAGAATCCAATGCGAACGAGGGACCCCCTTTTTCTCATTTTCAATCTCCTGGAGAAGAAGACGGGCCAGACAACGCCCCAACCGTTCTTCATCAGCCTCGTATCGAGCGATGCTGGGAATGCTCTCCGCCAACAAGCGGGCGTCCAGGCGCGAAATTACGGCCGCATCCTCGGGCACCCTGCACCCCCGCCGATTCAAGTGGCCAATGGTAGCGGGAACGTGATTGGCGAAGGCAGCCAGATAGCCATCGGGCCGGGGCGTCTTTGCCAACAAGGAATCCAAGGTATGGCACAAGCCGTCCAAGGTGTCGTCATACTCCAGACAGTTGGCCTCCAGACCCAGTTGCGCGCAGGCCTCCTTGAAAGCAGCCACGCAAGCCAAGTCCCCCGCGGTCGAGTTGGTTACTGTTAGAAAAGCCAAGCTACGCCTTCCCCGCGACGCCAGGAGCCCCACCGCGTGGCGACAAGCCGCCGGCAAATCGAATCCGGCGTGAGAGAGAACCACCCCGGGAAAGACATCTCCAATGGCCACGGCAGGAATATCGGACTTCGAGAACCATTCCTGAATCTGTTGGGTCGGTCGATAGAGCAACCAGGCAGCGGTATTGGGGCAATCGGTGATCTTGGACAAGGTAGTCGCCGGACGTCGCAAACTCCAGAGGCCGGGATGGTAGTCGAACTCGAGATGATAGCCCGCTCGGCCCAAGGCCTCACTCACCACCTGTAGAATCACCTGCGTCTGCCCTCCCAAGATAAAGCGGGGATGAGAACTCAGAATGCGAACCAACTGGGACGCCTTGCGACTGGAACTTGGTGCAGGCTGTGCGGGAACGACCTCCTTGGACACTTCATGCCGGGCGCCACGCCCTCCTTGGATCAAGAGCCCCTCATCAAACAAGGTCCCAAGTGCCCGCCTCAAGGTTCCTCGCGACACGCCCAAGTCCTTGCAGATCTCCCCCTCCGAAGGCAGGAAGTCGGTCCAAGTTCCGTCCTCTAGCCTTTCCCTCAAACACCCGACGACTTGATCGACTAGATTTGCTCTAACAGGACGATTGGGAGATTCAGACTGGGACATGGAATTGGGTTCAAGACGTCTTCGAGGCCGCAGGCCCCCCTGGTGACGATTATGTCACTCCATCAGTCATTACTGCAGAAAAAGACAATTTTTAACCAAAAAAATCCCGAGGGCCCTTTAATCTCTGTTCCTTCTCCCTGAGCCCCTGTCGAGAACGACCAATCGCACACAATCTGTCTTGGCCTATTTCTTTGGAATCACAACTGGCTTCATATCGACAATGGTCGAAATAGCCGGAGCCGAAGCTCTTTTGCTCACCGAAGCTACAAATATCCGGCGCTGGCTTTCCACAAACTTGAGGCGTCGCTGGGAAAAAACATTCCAAGCATCATCGCTCTTGAGCCGAAAGTGAAAGTCTGTTTGAGCCATGTTGAAATCGTCGAGCTGCCGAACTGCCGGAATGGCCTTCACCTGCCCGGGCTTCGCTGCCAGCTTGTGTTCGCCAATCATTACTCCTATCTCAGCAGCAGTGGCGTTGACAAAGCGGGACTCACCATAGGCAAACTCACCCGGCGAGTCGTCGATGACCAGGCCCTTGAATTTGCCCTCTTCTTCCGCAGGGAAAAAGACAACCAGTGCCCTCTCGATCGAATCGGCTACCCGAACCGCGGCCCCCAAGTTGGCAGTGGGCGCCTCTGGATCAACGTGCTCTGTGGTATAGAGGCGCAAGAAACCGTCGACAATCTGCACTTTCTGCGCGGCAGAAAGCTCCCGGGGACGCAACGCGAGTGGAACGACTTTGCTCTTGTCATTCGTCACATAGAGTTCGGCCGCTCTCCGCAAGGGGTCGTGGACAATGGATTGAATTTCCAAACTCCGCGTCTCGGCCTGCAACTGCAGAGCACCAACCAGAATCAATAACCACGCCAAACCGCTCCCCCTTTTTTTCAATAGACTCATATTTATCAAAATTAAACTTCGCTCGCCTTCAACCACCGGAAGGAGACCATCTTGATCCGTCTTCCAAAGCGGCTGTTAACATCGCCTGCCGGGGTGGTGGTGTCCAGTTCTTCGGAAGGACGGACACTGGAGTCGACATAGTCGGGGAAGCGCTGGACAACCGCCTCCGCATAAGCTCGCGCGACCACCCGGCCGCTCTGATCCCAGGCCTCCCCCAAGGTCCGAATCACAAAGGTATCGGACCGCACCGTCGCGCCGGGCTCTAACAACTTCATGATATCGCCCTGCGTGATCCAAGAGGGCGCTCCCTCGGCCGGATTGCCCACCACCACTTCAGGGGTAGCGTAGGGATAGGTCGCGGGGTCGGAGACATCCTTCAACTCGATGGGAATCTGGTCAGCGAAGAGAGCCTCGTTAATCTGCGACCGCTCGATGGCAGCGTGCAGTGCTCCTGCCCGCGACAACTCGGAATTGCCCCCCACTCGACGATTCACAAACTCCGACATGGAGAGGAAAGGACCACGCAAACGAACCTCTTCTACAATCTCCTTCGCCAGGCTCTCGATTTCGTTTTCGTTCAATTCCCGATAACCATTCCATTCATTCGTTTTCTCATCATCTACTTTGGAGAATTCCGTCGGAGTGCCGACCCGCGAGCCGTTCGGCAAGGTCATGGGTAGGATGGGAGCATTGACGGCCAGCTCTTCTTCCAACGAACCATCTTTCCCCCACAGCGTCACAATCTCGCTTCCCGACAAAGAGGATAAAACCGCTTTCCAAGCTTCAACGCTGGTTGAATTCACATTGAACGGTGCTCCCGTCATTTGATACTCGGCCAGAAACTCATAAGCCTGCGAGGACTGCTTCTGGAACTCTTCTTCCGCCTCATCACGTGACATTCCGCCGGGCAGATAGGGCTCGAAGGACTGGGAGGGCAACTTCTCATCCCCTGCTAAAAACGAGGTCCAAATATCATCAGCGCTCCGCGCCCCTCTGGCTGCCACAGAGGAGAAATAGAAGCTGTCGTAGAGGGCATGATTGGCCAACACCGAATGATCTAACAAGGCAGCGGAGGAAATCTCCGTATTGCTCTGCACCACTCGATCAGTATCCATCAAAGGAGAAACCCCAGAGTTCGCGACCGGCTGCACGAAGCTCGGCAGGTAGGACGAGGAAAGGGCGTTTGATCGGCGGAAATCGGAAATCGCCAACATCGGCCCGGAAGGGAGCTCAAAGAGAGTTCCGTTCTTGATTCCTGTGAAGGAAGAGTTCCCGTGAATGATCGGCGTCCGGGACTCCGCGTCGGAAGTCAGGTAGTCCTCTGCATCTCCATTCGAAGCAAATTCCTGCAAGTTCATCTCGTGGGAAAGCCCACCGGGCTTGCGGGTGGCAAGGTCGATACTGACGACTGGCGTGGCGGGGTTGTGGTGCAGGAACGGCTTCCCTGCCAGTCGGCCATCTTTCAGGGAATTGAGCGCTCCATTCAACTGGTCACGGCTGCCGGTCTCGTAGACTCCCCCGTTTGTCGTTCTGGCATAGGCGGAGAAAACCGCAAAGGTCTTGGCGCGGGCATGATCTTTAATTGGCTCGCTGTTGGGAACATAGGCTTCCATCACCGAGAAGGATCCAGAGGCCGGATAGCGATAGGACTTCTTCCCAATCATATCCTGCAACTCTTCTTCATCATTGAAGCGAAAATCCAGTCCTCCATAAGAAACCCAATTTCCGTTAGAATAGACTTCGGCCTCCACCTTGAACTGCCCCGTGGGATTTGAGGCTTGGTCAACGAAACCGAAGTCGATGCTCATCATATCGGTATCCTTGAGTAGGCACACCCCTTGCCCATCTTGCTGCATCGTCGGACTGGTATCGTAGGGCGCATGAGTTGGCGTGATCCAGTCCAAGTCGAATCCCACACAGCGACCATAGAATCCGGGGCGGGCCTTCATCTCCTTGTCCACCAACTGGTTTCCCCAGTTCGTGAATTGGGTCACGCCCGGGTTACTGTCCCCAATTTGTTCGGCCAAGATCGAATTCGGGTCGAGGTAAGGCCCGCAGATCAAGCTTTGACCAGGCTTCAGAACAATTGACCCCCGGGGTTGGGAAGAAAAAGGACTCGGCCATTTGGCAATATCGAGAAGGAACTTACCTTCTTTCTCGCGAGGTTCCGAATGAACAAACATATCATTGAGCGGAACCAGCTTCAGGCTCTGCGACCTACGATTCACATTCAGCCGAACCCCGAACGGAACCTTTCCGATCGCAACCTTCATGCGGTCGAAAGATATACTCATGTTGTAGGGATTATGCAATGTAACCAATGGAGTATACACCAAATGACCCATATAAGGTCCCCACCAGTGCGAGTCCCGATTCACAAATGAATAGAGCATCTCGATCTTGGTGAGAACCGGAACCGGGGAGAACTCCTTGCGAGGACTCAAATTGTTGATAGCCACGCTTTGCTCAACTTCAACAGGCAAGGTGGGACTCCCGTCCTCGTTCTCCAATTTCTGGTAGATGTTGTGGTAGCCTGCGAGAGCGCTCCAATACGGGTCGGAAGGCCCGGTGATTCCGTGGGTCGACTCATACAAGCGGCCATTCTGACCACCCAGCTCGGCAGGAAATCCTCCATCCATTTCAAACAGACTGGAGAGGTCCTTTTTCAAACCACCCAACCGGACATCAGCAAGAACTCCCTTCGAATAAGGGGTCAAATGATTGCGAAAAGGCTTGAGAGAAGAGCTTCCCCCAAGAAGGTCATACTGATTGATGTCCACCAGTTTACCGGAGACCAGCTGCGCCTCATCATAATCGGCCTGCTCGAAATCCACGGGGAGAAAGTCGGCCGTTGTGCCATCGGCACCCACTGCCACCGACGCAATTGGACGATGTCCACCCAACAAGGCCCTCTTCTCGTAGAGGTCATTCTGACGGGGATCCCGGTATTGGTTGATCTTTGCCTTCACGGACTCATCAGCCACGTGCCAGGCATAGGCGCCCACTGCACTTTCTCCCTCCGCATTTCTAACAGTAACCCGCTCCGCATAAGCTTTATCGGACTCAGATATCCCGGCGCCCAATGCTCCCTCACCTACCAATTCGACTGAATTCGTTTCCCATGGGCTGGATACATAGGAACGGTCCTCGACCTCCTCCTCATCAGCGGACGACACCAACCAACGGCGGAACTTCTCTGTTTTCGCCTGCTCATAATCGGGGGCTGACTCGGGATTGTAATCCCAGGACTCCCATACCCCGACGAGATTCCGCTTCACGGTATCCTCCCCTTCGATATCCGACATCGCAGTAACAGCTTGATCGGGACCAACTGCTCGCTGCAGCTCACCGATCGCTATATTCATCGCCAAAAGAGCATTGGCCCGAGCCACTGAACTCTTTTCAGTTTGCGACACACTTCGCAAGGTCAAGGCCGACAAGGAAAGCAAGCCGGTAGCGATGAGAGACAGCAGCACCATCATGAGCACTACCGCTATCAAACTGAAGCCATTCGCCTCGACTTTGGCGCTGACTGAAGAGCCTCTGAGCCTTCTTCTTGTGACAGATCTTGACCCAGAAGAACCCTCCCTCAAAACAGTATTATTTCCGCGATAAGTTCTCATTTCGATATCAAGAATAATCAAGCAAGGATTAGGCCACATTCAACTCCCGACCCCTCATTACCGGTTGTTCAATAGCTGAACAACTTGCTGACAAATGCATAAATTTTCATTCGATAAACAGCTTGCCCACCACCACTCGATTCCGAATATCGACGCCCTCACGCAATTTCGACACGCCCCGGAAGACAAAAAACCCGATTTCCTCACACAGGAGGAAATCGGGTTTTGGGATGTGCCTTTTAACGGAAACTTTTAACGCTCACTCGCGAAAGACTCAGGGAGTTGTGACGCTGATGTCGTCCAGATACAGACCAATGAACTCCGAGGAGAGGCCTCCAGAAATCACCCGCCATTCAATCAGGATATTTTTCCCAAGGGTCTCGCTCGGCACAGCAACCATCCTAGGTTCCCAAGGGGAAGCATTGGGGTCTGGATCAGTAATCGGAATGCTGGCTACAACGTTGTTCGAATCATTCACATCCAGGAAGTTGATGGCAACCGTGTCGCTACCGTCCAAATCCAAAGCTTGTGAGAAACTGAGCGTCGCCTCCGCAACCCCCGTCAAATCAACTGCGATCTGCAAGCCGGCATCAGTATCGGTATTATAGAAACCACGATCGCCTGCCCCGGAGAACGTTCCCAAATTCAAAGCCCAGACGTTGCTTGAACCATCGTTTCCGGAATCCACAACACTCCCGTATCCGTTGTTCGAATCAGGCCCTCCCCAAGCCCAACCAGTCCCGGAACCTCCGCTGTAGTCGACTGCGACCAAGCCACCATTGTCGCTCTCGAAATCACTCGAGAACAAGGCGGTCGGAGGAGGCATGTAAGCCTTCACCGCAAAGAACATTTCTGCGTCGGAAGGAAGCGGGATGACAAGCTCGTTGAATCCATCTCCATCGGCGGGAATCTCGCTGTTGTCCTCGTAGACAGGCCAAGTCGAGGGCGCGGTAGTGAGGTCGCTTGAACTCACCAAGTCATAGATCATCCCATCTTCACTCGTCCAAGTGAACTCCAAATTGCCGTCATTGCGAACCATGGAAAGATCAGGTCCGACCGAAGTATCAAGCTCGGCGATAACGGAAGCAAAGTTGGTTCCAATTCGAACATCATCGACGATAAAGTCGGTTCCAGCGGAACGAATGATGAGTATAGGATTAGCTAACTGTGCATCAGTCTTGAATGCAGCCGGATCATCGAACTCATACTCGGGATCAACCCACATCGTGGTAGTTCCAGCATCGAAATCAATCTTGGCGACCAGGCGAAAAGTCTGCTCTGCTGCGTACGGGACATTTCCTGGATTCGTCACGTTGTCAATCGCGAAGAAAGACTGCCATCCGTGACCGAAAGCCCCGTTGAAACTTCCGCCTCCAGAAAGGTAGGCATGGCCACGGGCGGAAATCTGGTTGTAGAGATAGCTCATATAGAACACCCCTGTTCCCCAACCTTCGACAGTATGACCAACCTTGGCATCTACCGAATCAGTGTTGTCTGCGTCGTACCCAGTGACAATGACTCCCTGATTACCTGAGAGACCTTCTCCAACTACGAAGGTTCCCTCGACTGCCTGATAGGCCCAAACTTGAGAAGGATCCAGACCCACGCCCGAGGCAAATTGGCCGATTAGGTCGCCTGGAGCGTAGTCTTCGAACTCCTCGTGTAAGAGCAGCTCGCCCGGAACTCCCGAGTCCGAGGTGAAAGTGAATTGCACACTCGTCGTCGGAGAACCCGAAGAATAGTTGGAAACAACTTCCCAAACGTAGTTGGTCGAAGGCTCCAAGCTCTCAAGGGGATAACTTTCCTCCATAACGGTGGCAGTGGGTGTGGCGGGCTTTTCTTCCCCCTCTTCCCAGAGATAAACGTCGTAACTCACAGCTCCACTGGAGGTCCAGCTCAGGGCGAGGTCGGAAGGAACATTGCTCGCCCCCGTAGGAGGAAGAATTGCGCTGACCCCATCGCCTGTCACAAAGGTAAAGACTGACCCAGTCGTGGTTCCCTGTTCGTTTGTCGAGTCAATCCGCCAATTATACAGAGTTCTGGGCTCCAAATCGCTGAATGAGTAGCTTGCTAGACCAGTCGTAAAGTTGGGGGACTCCGGCACGGATTCGCCATCTTTCCAAAGAAAAACATCAAAGGTCGTTGCCCCATTAAAAGTCCAAATCAAAGTTTCATCCAACAGAATGCCAATCTCTCCTTCAGTTGGATAAACTGCGAACGGAGCTACCGGCAGAACTTCTGGCACGGCCAATGCGACATCGGCGTATTCTGTTCCGATGATAATGTCGTCAATCACACCACTGCACCGTGATGCGATCCGAAGTCGACCCGTTGTCGATTGAGCCTCCTCCTTATGAGCAACCGCATCGAAGGATGCGTCAGCAGGGTCCGTTACCGGAGCGGTTGACGGGTCAGGATCAACCCACATCGTGGTCGTGCCCGCATCCCAATCGAGCAGAGCCACCACCCGATAGGTCTGCTTCGGGGCATAGCCCACTCCTTCGCCTTCATTGTTGATTCCCCACGTTGTTGTCCAAGGATGGCCGAAAGCACCGGCATAGTTCTCGCCCCCCGACACGTAGAAGTGCCCTCCATAAGTTGCCTCGTTGTAAAGGTAGCTGAACCAGAGCTGACCAGTTCCCCACCCGGGAACAGTGTGCGCCACATACGCGTTGCTACTCACATTGCTGGATATGACCAAGCCCTCTTGTCCAGAGAGACCTGGCCCTACTGTGAAGGTTCCTCCATTACCAGTCACCTCCCAGGCTCCGGTCGTTCCAAGCCCCATCCCCAACTGACCATCGATTGAGCCCTGAACGTAGCTATCAAATTCCTCTCGAAAGAGAATTCCACCTTGGCTGAAGCCAGGCGCGAACGTTACGACGGCTGCGGCCGCCATTAGTGTTCTCTGTGTTTTTTTCATAATACCTTAGTCTTTTCTATACTTACTACTAATTCTTTAACCCTATAAAACCTTCTCTAACCGTTCACTTTTAGAACCGTTTTACGCTTACCTTTTCAATCTCGAACCGCACTTCAACCATCAACCGAATCGCGGTATTTCATCACGAGTAAATTCACTCTTTCGAGACGTTCTCATGCCAAACCTAAAGCCGTCCACGGTCAAACCGATTCCTAGTTGTCCACGAAATGGACATTTCCAAACCCACTCAAAACCAACCGTCTAACATAACAAACAGCTCCCCCATTCCTCTCAAAAAACAACCCCCACCTGCCTGAACGAACATTCATCTCAATCGCCTCAGAAAAATTACATTGATTTACATACATCTTCGCGACATTTTCAGGAAACCCTCCTCTCCGAACAAGAGTCGCGAAACCTCCGTCCTCCACCATCACCTGTCTCAGAAAGTCTAACATTTACTTCAATCTTCATAATCCAGCTCACTCAGCCAACACCACTCGAGCGCAATCAAATCGGGACCGGAAAAAGCCCTGAAAAAATCGCTCGAACGACTGTTACCAATTCAGCAGAAGACAGGCCAAAACCCACCGGATCAGGCTGTTAGAGCCTCATTCGAAAGTTGTCCAACATTTGCACAACTACCGGCTATTCCAGTTCTTGGCATGCTAATGGACTCCGGCACAGGCGGCGCTTGAGTCCCGAAATAAAGACCCCGGCTTGCTACCAGCACCACAAGCCGGGGTCCAGAGGCCCTTTCGCCTAGAAAGAGAAATCCCCGGTTCCACCCTCCTCAAGCTGAACGGATTGTAAGACTTTGTCCCCCTTGCCCACCGTCACGTTCAGCGTTCCATCCCCCTTTCGGGACACGACCAGATCAAAATCCTCACCGAAGGCCTGGATTCCCTTCAAGCTCATGGAATTCCAGCCCTCAGGCAACCGGGGAGTGACCGCGAAGCTTCTGAGCCCAGTTGGCTGAAGTCCGAACAGGCCCTCGATATAGACCCGGCAGTAGAGAGCGCTCTCGGCAGACAAATGGGCCATGTCCCCCTCCGGATAAGCCTCCACCACATACGGCACCCGATCGCCCAACAGTCGTTTGTTAGAGAATTGGGAAAGCTTTTCGAGAGACTGCTCGGTCGCTCCTGCGGCAAGGGTTCCCCGCAAGGCATACAGCGTTCCACGGTCCCAGAAAATCCGGGTAACTTTCTCGTTGGCGCTATTCTTTTCCACATGGACTCCGTTGTCGCTCCACAGGCCTTCGAACAATCCCTTGATGGTATCCTCCTTCCGATCGTGCAGCCCCACAACCAGCGGCAGACAGATCCAGTGCCGTAAATAGCGATGCTCCTTGTAGTATTTGTATGTATTCAGCCCTTCGACTTCCGCGCCGAAGTAACTTTCAATTGCGGCGGACAACTTCTTCATCCTCTGTTGAAAAAGGTCTGCCTCCGCTGGGTCGTGTCCCAGCTCTTTGGATAGATCGGCGGCATGCTCCAACGCGCCGTAATAAAGAGAAGAAGTCGACAAATTGGCCGTTCCAGTTTCAATCCGTCCTTCCATCTCATCCGACTCGGAAGCAACCACTCCCTCCTCAGTCAGCATCCGGTGGCAATACTCCAGACACCAGTCGATCAAAGGCCAAAGCTCTTGAGCTATCTCTTTGTCACCCAAAGCAAGAGCATAATGAGCCGCTCCATAGGCGATCATGGCCGCATCTCCCCGGTCCTTCGGAAAGGGTTTCACCAGGCCTTCGATCTCGAAGGAATAGCGCAGCGGCTCGTATTCCGGATTCATCTCCTTCGCGAAGGCGCGGAAGCAATTCATCGCGGACTTGTTCCCGACATCGTAGCCCAAATAGGCGAAGAACGGATTGATATACTCCGCCTGATCATTGGCCCAAATCCCGACATAGTAGCGCCCTCCACCTGGAGAATGAATCAAGCCCAAATCAGATTCGAAGATGCTCTCCGAGGCTCGAATCTTTGAAAACTCGAACAAGGTGTTCAGGACCGGGTCCGGAGTCTCCAGCTGCAACGAACCAGACATTTGACCCAAAAACTTTTTCCGCTTTCCCAGCTCATCTTTCGAACTGGACGCGGGCCACTCCTCTCCCTCCATCCGAGCCGAGATATCGAATGAAAAGACCGTCGACTCGCCTGCCTCCAAACTGAGGGTCTCGGGCACATTGCTCGTGACCAAACGGCTGAACTTCCCTCTCGCTCCGAAATCTTCCAGACGCAGGGCCGAATTTCCGGATTGGATCTTCACCGTTTCCTCCGTGGTATTCCGGAGCGTCCATTGTTCAACAAACCGTCTTTCATCCATGGAAGGAAAGAAAGCCCGCGAAAGCTGCAAACCGGACTTTGACGGAGCGTGATGAATATTGAGCACCCCATTAATCACGACATCCTCCAAGGCCCCGGGCACGAACTCAACCTCATCGACATACAACTTGGGCAACAGCTCATCCCCATAGGTATCCTGCAAGTAGGCTCGATAATCGTGGAACCAGCTGTCCTCGTCGCTCTTGAATTCATGCAACTGGGGAAAGAAGATCTCGCGTTCAATGGAGACCTTGCCCTCCTCATCGATGGAATAGGAAATGATGCCCGAGACCCGCTTTCCGGACATTTCAATATTGTCCTCATAAGGCAAGACCCCTTCTTCCTTCCAAAGCAGACGAATCTCATTTGGTCCGGAAATCTCCCAGCATTTCGCGGGCTTTTCTGGGGCTGGCACTGGCTCTTCTTCGGGCACCTCGGCGGAGAAACCGAACGAAGCCGATGAGAAGAGTGAGACTAACAGGGGCAAAACAGTTTTTGGGTCTAGCATATTGAAATTTTTTTGAGGAGGAAAGGGGTCAGGCTCGAATGCACCTACGAATTGACCGATGAGGCGCTCGGCTCTTCGTCAGACAACTTTTTCACTACGGAAGAAATCGTCAGTCCTTTGCGAGTCCAATCGACCTTGGAAAGGGTCTCCTGGTCTTTTGGAGTCAGAGGCAGCTTATATCGCTCCATGAACACGGGGGCCAAATTTTCGCCGGCCGCAATGGATGCACACACCAACCAGTTCAGGGACTGACGATAGGGAGCATTCTCGGTATTGACCGGGAACTCATCCGCGCTTGGCAAAGTGTGATAGAACTTACGCACCCATTCATCTCCACCGTAGTTCTTGCGCAGATAGAGCATCACCGAAGCATGGTTGGTATTCTGGCTGGAGGAAATTCCGGCCTCACTCGCCTTCTCCCTTCGGATTTGATCACCGACACTCGTGAACATTTCCAAGAAGGTCATGGGATTGCTCTTTTTCCCCAGGTTCACCTCCAAGGCTTCAATCTCTTCCCTTTCGGAAAGACCGAGATCCTCACTCTCGGTCCCATCCATGCAGACGTATCGCATGAAGACCGCGAACCCGGTCGCGAAGTAGGTAAACTTTTCCCCAAACACGTAGAAGTTGCGCCCCATCTCATAGAAAATATAGTGTGGGCATGAATCGGGATTCTCTTTCAATTGCTCGTAATCTCGCATGTAGAAGAGACAAAGCTCAATGCCGGAAGCCCCCACAAATCCACAGCCCGCCCCACAGCTCATTCCTTCGGGAATGGCGGCGATGGTGGGTAGGCCCTCGTAGTTCTTAAAGCCCCGAGGCTCCCGCCCAATCAAGTCCTGATAGATTCCCCACCCCTTGTCGAGCTTGTCCACCAGACGGGAGATCACCTCGGGATCGTGATTATCATCCATTGTTAGAAAGGCAATTTTCTGGCCCTTCCAGACCGTCATCCCAGTGGGCAACCCCTTTTCTTTCCACTGCTCAGGATAGAATGGACTATAGGTAAAGCCGTCCACCGGCTTCAGAAGATTCTCATTCTGCTGCGGCTGCTCGGGTTCTGGGTCGCGCCCCACAACGGGAGTGACCGCTTGAAAACTATTGCCCACCCGGAACTCGTCAAAACGATAACGATTCCCACCCGCACTATCGATGAAGAACATCAGGTCCTCCATGGAGCCCGCATTGGTGCGCATTCCAAGCAAGCGGGGCGCCCCGGGATTGGTGAGGTCGGGATCGAGCCAGACGCGCGAGACATAGTCGGGTCGCAGATTGATAACAACCAAGGTCTCCTCCCCCGACTTCTTCGCTTGGTCGATGAAGCCACTGGCTCGAATATGCCGCAGCACGGTAGAGCGCTCATACCCGAAGCTGCCATCGACGCCCGCACGATTCATGCGCCAATAGCCAGCCCCACCATTCTTCCCTTCTCGCGAAATGAGAAAGCTGACCCAAAAGTCCGCCCCTCCACCACCAAGCTTCGGATTATCCAGTGCACGCCCAAACAACGCGGAACCCTCCTTGCAGGACAGCTCAAGCGCCCCCTGGCTGGTAGCCAACTGCTTCCCGTTTTTGTCAATATAGCTCAGCCCCCTTTTTAGGTGCTTCGACTTCCCTTCTCCTTGGAAGAATTCCCACTTGGTTCCACGCTTGAAACCCACTCCGCTTTCCCAGCTCAAGTCCGGGTCAGCAAACCCTTCATAGACTTCCAGCACAGAATCCTTCGAGCCGTAATCCCACTCGGGAGTCTCCTCTTTCAGGTCTGGAATGATGAGGTCCAACAAGGGATTGACCTTCTGCCGTGCCGCCCAATGGTCCGCCGCTGGAACCGAGCGATAGGCATTCCAGGTCCGCTCGGAAAAGGCGGCCAGCTTGTATCGCAAACCATGGAACTGCCACCATCCCGGATTCTCCCAAGCGCACATGCAGCCTCCAATGAGGCCATCTTGCTTGGGCCGAATCTCGCGATAGTTCACTTCCTTCATGAAGCGCGGAAGCTTGGGGTAGTTGGCGAACTTTCCGAGGTCCCACTCGTAGACATCTTTCGTCGTGGCATCCACCCCGGCCTCCATTACGTAGGTCGGCGCGAAGCTGGCATTGATCACCTGATACCCGTCATCGAGCATGTCCTGGGCGGGATACGAACCAAAGGCCCAGTTCATCCAAATCATCCTCTTCAGAATCGGAGTCGCCTTTCTCGGACGATGCCCCTCCCAGGCCAAGGGAGTTTTTCCGAGACGCTCTATCATCAGAACCATCTCCTCTTGAAAGGCGGTAAACAACTCTCCCGCATCTTTAAGTTTCCGCTCCTTCACCCACGGGTCATCCTGATAGACCTCGAAGAGTTTGCCCAATCCCACCTCATCGGTTCCAAAGTGAAGATAGGGAGAGGACGGAAAGAGAGCGGCCGCTTCGGCAAACAGCTTTTCCAGATTATCATAGACTGACTGGGTCGCCACATTGACAACTCCGATTCCCGCGGGGTCGAACTCGTTCTTTGCAGCTCGGCGCATGGCTGAGGAATGCCCGGGCACGTCGATGGCGGGCACTAGGGTCACCCCACGCGCATCTGCAAAGCGAACCAGCTCTTCAATCTCAGTCTTGGTGAAGGGCTTGATGGCAGGTCCTTTGTAGGACTGGTTGTGTCCCGCACCTCCCAAAGTAGGAAAGGCTTCCGAAGGAAAAGTCCACGCTGAATCATCGCCAAAGTGCAAGATGAGATAGCGAGTCTTGTAAAAGCGACAGAGCTCAATCACATGCCGTAGATTGGCTACATTGTGTTGTTGGCGCGCCAAATCGAGAAGAACTCCCCGAAAGGGAACATCAGGATGGTCCTCAATCTGAAGGAAGGGCAAACTCGCAACCCCTTCGGATGCGGCAAGCAGTTGCAGAACAGAGGTCACCCCATAGGACAGACTGCTTGGGTTCCCTCCCGTGATGAAAACCTGTTCGCGAATGCGGAGATGGTATTCTTCCTCTTTCAACCCAGGGTCGATCGTCAACACGATATCACCCGCCCGCCGCTCACCCGTCGCCACAATCGGATTTTCCCCCACAAGGCGAATCAAGTCTCGAGACAAGACCTCTCCCAGAGGCCGAAGACTTTCGTCTCCCAATACGATTCGCGTCTGATCCGTGATCTCAAAGCGCCCCCGCCCCTCCTTGATCGTTTGAGGTAGTGGAACCAACTTCACTTCCGAAAATGCGAGCGAAGTGAGAACCAGATAGAAAAGAGCCGAAGCGAGCTGGGACGAAAGAGTCATTTTGGACAAACAGGAGAATGCAGTGACCAATAAGCAACCAGAACTCGGTCCAAACAAGCGGATTGCAGTTGTTCAAAGATAGAACAACTCCGAACCCAGCCAGTCTCAAGCAGGAGGTCCCTGCTTGGAAACCTGCTGATAATCTGGAGCTTCCCTGCGAGCCTCGGTAGGACTCTGTTGATACTGCTTTTTAAAGTCGCGCGAAAACTCCTGCACTCGCGCGTAACCCATGCGAAATGCGATCTCTGTCACAGGGATCCCAGTATGCTGCAGCAATCCTCGAGCGTGACTCAATCTCAAGATCCGCAGCCTCTTTACTGGCGAACAACCGGTCGCTTGCCGACAGGCACGATTCACCGTGCGAGGGCTGAGCCCGGCAAGATTTGCGATATCCTCCAATTTGAACGGGGCCTCCAGACGCTGCCGCAGCACGCGCTCCACCTGCCACCATCTTGCAACCCCGCCTAAAGGAAAATCGCCTTCCTGCACCAGCAGTCGCTCCAACGACGTCACCTCCAGCAGTAGCTCGGCAAGTCGGGCAGTGCACAGGAGCGAGCTTTCCATCGGAACCCGCTCAGGGTCCCGCCAAATTTCCAAGAGCTCGCAAGCGAGTGAAACAGCCCTTTCCCCGCCAGCGAGAACACGCCGGTCCAAGGAAGGTGGAGACAGCCTGGGTGCAACGAAACCAATCGTAATGAAGCGCCAGGGAGCCCGCAGGATTTCGCCCTCAATCGGCTCCGCCTCATGATACCAAGTGACATCTCCTTCCCGAAATCGTTCGACCTGCCCTCCTGCCAACTGACTCACCTCGCCAGACAAAGTGACATGAAGAAGATGCTGCGGCGTGCTGGCGGAATGAAAGCGGCCAAGCTCCTCCCTTGCGATCTCATCCACAAACAGAATGCTTTCAATTGGAATCATCATTGGCGAGGAAGGGGCTTTCATGAAATTCGGACCAGAATTCCACTATGGCAAGAATTGCGACATCTTACCAACCAATCAGCGCAGCACGAAAGAAAAGCATCTGACACACTCCCTGCCGAAGAGTCGGAATTCACGGACCTTCCAACCAAAATCACCATGGCTAAAATCTATTACGTAGGCGACTGGGCTGTCATGCTTGGCCCAGTCTTTGCCGAGACCCCCTTTAACTACGCTGCGAAAGGAACCGAAATCTTTAACTACGGAGTCTGGCTCAAGAATGCGCTGGAATCCACTGGCGAACATCAATGCGATAGCATCCCCACTTGGGACTTCTACCGCAACAAGCCGGGTGCGTGGGAAAAAATTCTCGCTGAATACGACGTCATTATTTTCTCTGATGTGGAGGCTAAGAACTTCCAACTCGACCCCTCATTTTTCGACCGCAGCAAGTTCGGACAGGAGCCTCTCACCTTTCCGGATCGAGTTCGCCTCACGGTGGAGGCCTGCCATGCGGGAACCCACTTCATGTTTCTGGGCGGTTGGCTCAGCTTCAATGGCGAGATGGGCAAAGGAGGCTGGGGCAGAACCCGCCTGCGGGAAATTCTTCCCTGCGAGTGCCTTGCGGTGGAGGACCTTAGAGAATCGACGGAAGGATTTCACCTCGAACAATCCGCTCTACCCAATGACATCTTTTCCCAAGTGGACTTCTCCAAAATCCCTCCCATTTTAGGATACAATATTGTCCAACCGAGAGCGGGATGCGACGTTATCTTGCAATGGCCCGATGGCGACCCTGCAATCTGTGTTGGAGAATTTGGAAAAGGACGAGTCCTGGCCTACACCTCTGACCCCGCTCCGCATTGGGGATGTAATTTTGTCTACTGGAGCGAGTATGAGAAGTTCTGGATATGCGCCCTGCAATGGCTCCTCCAGAAATGAAAGCGCTCACTCTGAACGAACTCTTTAATAACAACTCTATGAACCTGAAGTTCTATCCGAAACTGATTTTAACCGCCCTGCTCTTCACCCCTCCGCTAGCTCATGCAGCGCCCGAAGTCCTGCCTACTCCACGCGAGATGAAGACTTCGCGCGGAGCCACCCCCCTCCCCACTACAATCCTCAACCCGGAGGCCTTTGCCCCTCAGGCGGAAGCCTTGCAACTGGCTCTCGCCAAGGTCACAGGTGAGACCTTTGCGCCGGGAACGGGCGAGAATGGCTCGTCCATTCAATTCGTTCAAGCGGCCCAACTGGATGAGGAGGAATATCTCATCGATACCCGACAGGACATCAAATTAACAGCCAGCAGCCCCACCGGAATTGCCCGGGCCAGCGTCAGTTTTTTACAGCTGTTAGAGAAGTCACCGGACTCCACCTGGCAAGTTCCCAAGCTCACAATCAAAGATAGCCCTGACTACAACTTCCGGGCATTTCTCGTCGACATGGGCCGCAATCCCCACTCCCCCGAGACCCTTCGGCGCATTATCGACAGCATGTGGCTGGCCAAGACGCGGTATCTCCATCTCCACCTCACCGACGACCAACTCTTCTCCTTTCCCTCCACAGCCTACCCTGAACTTCTGAGCAAGAATGCCGGCTGGACGCTCGCCGACTGGCATGAGATCGAAGCCTATAGTCAGGCGCGGGGCGTGACCATCATTCCCGAGCTGGAAGCACCGGGCCACTCCGGAATTCTTCGGGGCAAGTATCCCGAAGTCTTTGGCAAGACCCCAACTGACCTCGCCTCGCTGGATACCGCCTACGAGGGCCTCACGACTATTCTGAAAGAGATGATGGATGTCTTCCAGGCGACTCCTTTCATTCACATTGGGTGCGATGAGGCCTACGGGGTCGATGAAAAGCTGCAGCGCGATCTCGTCAACCGACTGCACGCGTTTTTGAAGGAAAACGGTCGTCAAACCATCGTCTGGGAAGGCCCTCGCTTGGGCAAAGGCAAGAACAAGGTCAATGAAGAGGTCATCCACATGAACTGGCGCTGCATCGAGATGCCCGCTCCGCAGATGATCAAAGAAGGCTACCGCGTCATCAACGCCACTTGGGATCCTCTCTATGTCGTCGACCACTATCCTCGCACCATGTTCACTGCCGTGCCGAGCAAGGACTGTTACGAAGTCAACTTCACTCGCTTCAAGCACGTCAATCACGCCATCGGCACCTTCAGCAACCCGGTGACAATTAAAAAGAGCGACCAACTGTTAGGCTTCTGCCTCGCCTGGTGGGAGGGTCGCGAAGAAAACGTGATTCCCCTGTGCCGGCAAAGGCTCACCGCAGCAACCGCGCGTGCTTGGAACGACCGGGGCGAAACCTCTTTCGACAGCTTCCTGCAGCGGGACCAGAAGCTTGGCCTCTTGTTGGATACGATGCGTCCCCGCACCCTTGGAGAACCAACTGGCGGCTGGTCCGACCGTGAAGCCGAGCCCACTCCCGGCAATCTTGCTCACGGCAAAACGGTGACTGTCTCAGCAGGCGCAAGCCAACCCTTCTACGGGCCGCAACGTCTCACCAACGGGGTCACCGAACGCTTCGACCACTTCCTCGGATTCCCCACCAAGCCCGAGCCCCTCGAAATCACAATTGACCTAGGCAAGTTGAGCACCCTCACCAAGGTAGATGTCTACGAAGCTGCGGTAGGGAAAAGTTGGGAGCACTACAAGGTCGAGTATTCAAAAAACAACAAGAGCTACAAAATCATCGGCGAGACCGAAAAAGGAAGCCGGGGCGAAAGCAACATGGTCTCCCATCCCTGCGACAACGTCACCGCCCGCTACATCCGCATCTCTACCGAGGGCTGCCAGGATCTGACCTTTCCCAGCTTCTCCCGACTCTGTGAGGTGATGGTCTTTGGCGAATAGGTTCCCTTTTTCCATCGGATGAGCCATCCGTCACCAGACGGATGGCTCGCAACCCTTTCTTATGTTCCAGGCTCTCTCCAGCGGCACCCTTGCCGGTAACCAGCACAACGAAGACCTGTTCAGCGTTTCAGGCCGTTTCGCATGGATCATGGATGGAGTGACAGGAATCACTGACCGCCGGCTCTTCCCAAGCTCTCCCACGGATGCGGTGTGGTTCGTCCGCACCATTGACCGTTTTTTGAAAGAGGCCGCCATCACCCAACCCAATATCAATGAGCTGATCCGCATCGCGATTACTGAGACGATTTCTCGGGCGAAGAACGAGATCGAGGATTTTCTCCGAACTCCCCCCCACCTCCTTCCAGCGGCCTCTTTTTCGATCATCTGCCATTCCGAGGATGGCCTCCACCTTGCTTCCATCGGAGACAGTCCCATTCTGGTAAAGTCCCCCAACGGCTCAGTTCAACTCTTCGGAGACAACCGAGTCACCGCATTCGAGGCTGAGACAATCACCCTTCTCTCCGAGTTCCAGCACCAAGCTCCGGAGGCTCCGCGAGAAACTCATTTGGAGGCTCTGCGCGAGCCCTTGCTGCAACAAAGGCGTCACCGCAACTCCTCCAAAGGATTCTGGGTCGCCGATCCAACGACGAATTGGCTGCCTCAACTCGTCTCGGTCACGATTCCCGAGCCAGAAGGTTGCGAGATTCTCCTCTGCACGGATGGACTCTATCGGCTGTGCGACCTTTTCCACAAATACCAGCCCGACTCCTTCTTTGATAGGGCTCGAACTCACGGCATTCCCCGTCTTCTTGAAGAAGTTCGCCATCTCGAGTCAATGGACCCAAACTGCACGACCACTCCCCGCATCAAAACAAGCGACGATGCCACTGGTCTCCTTCTAACTCTCAGCTAGGAGAAGAAGGTGACCGGGCACTTCTCCATTCAGTCGGACTCATTCCACGATAGCGGCGAAAGACGGTTGAGAAATATTGCGAACTGGAGAAGCCGAGTTCGTGCGCGATTTGGGTCACTGTCGGAGGTGGTTTTTCCGCAAGCCGGACCGCTGCCCGGTCCACCTTTTTCTGAAGAAGAAAGTCATTGGGACTGGTCCCGGTGAAACGCTTGAACTCACGGAAAAAATGAGGAACAGACAGACCGGCCACCTTTGCCATCTCCTCCACTGTTAGCTCCTTCTCGATGTTTTGCTCAAGCCACCTCATCACCTCCCCAACTCGTCCAGAGTTCTGGCTCTCCATTTCTTCGGCTTCGAAATTTTCCAGACACAATGCGGAGGCGAGAACGACGGAAGCGATTCTGTTCCGAATCAGTTCCTGAATCAGCGGGTCCCTTCTCCTCTCCCAAGCACCGAACACTTCCTCGATGGACGCTTTCAAATCTTCGCCAAAAAGGAATTCAGCAGGCAGTTCTCCATCAAGAAGGCGTGCAAAAACGTCTTTCACCCCCGTCTCAGTCATCCCCAAATCAGCACCAACTGGAAGAGGGTTCACCTGGAGAATCAACCAAACGAGGTCCCCTCTCTGTTCCTTCTGAAACCGAGAAGAATACTCTTCACCAGGGAGAATGCGGAGACCCTGCCCGCCACGAATCTCAAGACTCTTGCCATCGACGTAATATGAGTGACTCCCCCGCAACGCATACTGCAGCACCAACCAGTTGGCGTGACACTGCTTCCTGATTCCCGGAGCCACCCGAGTGTAGTGAAACCTCCCGAGCGAAAGAGCGCTCTGCATCCCAATCTGGCTCAAATCCAGAATCCGACGCTCTGGCGTATTGGTGACGTCGACTTGTTCGCTGGATTTCATCACGGTCTTCTCGCCTTGATGCTAAGACTCTCTTGATTCTATTCCAGCAGGAAAAGGCGACTTGGAGACCTTTCCCGCAGGCGTTCACTTTTCTATCTGAAGGCTATTCGAACGACTCATCCGGAGTTAGCGAGCTAAGCTCTTCCCTCCCATGGCCTACTCGACCAAAGGCCAGGGGACAACGAACCAAGAAAACCGAAATGGAATTGGACAAACCGAATATCAAAATCAACTGGCGACGAAGCGCGCTCGCACCCGAGACGCTCGCCAGCCTGAACGAGCGAAGCAATCTCTTGGGAGCACTACAGACCGGGGGCTTCCTCCTGGTCCTCTTACTAACTGGAATCACCAGCTTCTACTTTTGGCTTCAGAAGGACTGGTGGCTGTTCGCCATCGCGCTCTTTGCCCACGGCACGGTCACCTCATTCTGTATCAATGCGGTTCACGAGCTCGTCCACGGTACAGTCTTTCGAACGCCTTGGCTGAATGACTTCTTTGCGAATCTCTTCGGCTTTATCGGTCTGGTGAACCCTCACATGTTCTGGTTCAGCCATGCCGAACACCACAAATTCACCCTCCATCCACCGGATGATTTGGAGGTCACCTTACCCGTCTATCACTCCAAAGCCAAATACCTGACCTCAGCCTTACTCAACGTTCATTGCTACCACGACTTCGTGATTCTCTTCCGCCACAGCTGCGGAATCTTCCGAGGTCCCTGGGAGACCGTCATCGTTCCGAACAAACCGGAGGACCGCAAACGGAAAGTCGTGAACTGGTCCCGTATGGCTCTGCTCCTCCATCTCATCATCCTCGTTGCTTCCATCGCCAGCGGCTTGTGGATCATTCCAGTTCTCACCACCTTCACAGGAGCTTACGGGGCATGGCTGTTCTACCTTTGCAACTTCACACAGCACGCCGGTCTCACCGAGAACATCGACGACTTTCGCCTCAATTGCCGCACAATCTACCTCAATCCAGTTACGCGCTTTCTCTATTGGCATATGAACTGGCACATCGAGCACCACATGTATGCCGCGGTCCCCTGCTACCGGTTGCACCGCCTTCATCGAGCGATCAAACACGAGCTCCCCCACTGCCCCCGCGGTCTGGTGGAGGCTTGGATCGAGATCGCCTACATCCAATATCGGCGCAGACGCGACCCCGACTATCGGTTCATCCCCGAGCTTCCCTCTCCGGATCAAGAGAACGAGCCTCAATCCTCACGACTGAAACAAATTCACGACCAAGCGGAACAACGTCTGGCAGAACAAGCGCAAGCCGAAGCGCCTTCCGGAAGACGTTGGCAATGCCGGGTTTGCGGCTTTGTTTATTACGAATCAAAAGGGCTTCCAGAGGAAGGAATCGCACCAGGCACCGCTTGGGAGGATATCCCCGACGACTGGCGCTGCCCGGACTGCGGAGTGAGGAAGGCTCAATTCCACATGGAAGAGTTATCCGAGAAAGAGGAACTTCCAGAATCCTAACCTCTATTTCTTGAGGAAATACTTCTGATACTTTTTCTGGATCCGCCGAGCCTCCTCCACGGGGTCGGTTGTCGGCTTGGACGGATACTCGTCCTGCGCATGGGTCCAGGCAAAGTCGACCTCACGCACGGCCTGATTGAAAGCTCCGGCATCAAAGTCGGTGCCCTCTTCCAAGTTTTTCTCCAGCATTTGAATCAAGAGCTCCCAACGTGGCTTGTAATACCCCGAGAACATCCCGTTCCACTGCTTGCTCGCATAGTCACGCAAGCCACCATTCTTCCAAGGCTGCCAGATTGAGACAATGGTGCGCGCATTCCAGTTGTAGTAGGCCTTTTCTTCCTCCGTAGTGGCCCAGGACTGTGCGTCCTCCAACCACTTGCCCAAAAGAAACATCTCATGCGATCCCGTGACTGCTTCCAGGTCATCGAGAAGACCTAACAGCTGGTCGCCTGCCGCTTTCAATCTTGCTGGTTCCCCCGAGAGATAGGCCTGGGTGAGGTCATCGATGACCAGATAGGACAACCCGTAGATGAGTTCGCGATGAACGTTCGTCAGGTCGAAACGATAGGTCTCCACTTCCTGCAGGTCGTCCGCCATCGAGAGTAAAATCTGGGACGCCTCATACAACTCGTAGACGTCATAATCCTGCCCGAATGGATTCTCCTCGGTGATTCTCACATTCTTGCGAACATGCCGGATATCCTCTTTGGGCTTCCCGAAAATCTGAAGCGTCGGCGTGGTGATCAGCGGGCCCCAATCGGTGCGGGTCCTGCCATAGACCGAGCTCAGCAAGCGTTGCCAAGTCTCCCCTGCCCGCTCGTCCTCGGTGCCATAGCGCCGCTTTCCATAGTCGCTCACCCACTTCTCCAAGTCCTTCTCGGACTGGTTCCAAGCCAGTTCGTAGATGAAGTCCTGCACGATGGGATTGTAGCCGACTCCTTCGGGAATCGTCCCAACCCCACGAAGATTCTTTTCAATCTCCGACTGATAGGCCGTCTGGAAGTTGGTCTGCATCTTGGCGAGATGACCCGACATGTTCACCTTCTGATCCTGATTGCAGATCACATTCCAGATCCATGGCTGGCCGAAGAATGACTCCGTCTTATCCCAAGTGGTGTTCTTTTCCCCATAGAGATCGAGCACGATGATTTTGTCCTTGGGAACTCCCCCGACGAAGGCACGCCCTTGCTCAGGCTGCCAAAACTCACTCCGGAAAAAGAAGAACCAACCCTGCAGAACCCAAATCGCTTCAGGGTCAGCGGCCACCATAGAATCGTAGACAGTCTTGCTCACTTCCGAGAGGTAAGCGGGGTCCTTGGAAGGAGGATCGACCTCGATGAAACAGTCGGCATCATAGAGATGGTCGGTGCCAAACATCTCGGTCTGCTTTTCAATAAAGAGCGTGCCAATCCGCGTGAAAAGCGGGTCGGTCGGACTGAGAAACATTGTTCCAGGAATCCCCGCCCAATCGTGAATCTGGGTAATCTCAGCCTCGGGGTAAATCTCCTTGAGCTCGACCGGAACATGACCAGTGAACGCTTGCAGCACGGGCTTCATCCCCAAAGAACGCATCCGGGCGAGAATCTTCTTCTGCAACTCCGCCCGCTGGCTGATCCAATCCTGCGGCAGAGGACCACCCAAGCCATCGATATTCCCCATCCAGCCCCAAGGCAGATGAGCTGGACCGACAAAGAACTTGTCCAACTGCTCGTCGGTCATTCCCAACTCGCGATAGACCTCTTGCCACACCGCTTCTTGCCCAATCATAGCCAAGGGCATGTTCACGCCCATGAAGGCCATGTAGTCGATCATCTCTTCCCACTTCTCCCAGTCCCACCAAGGCATGGAATAGCCATAAGTGCAGTAGTTGAAGAGGTAGCGATATTCGAAGGGGGTCTCGACCCGCACCTTATTCTCAACCAGCGGCAAGGGGTTAGGCAGACTGATCTGATTGTGATTCATCGAGACCTGGCTGTTGCATTTCTCCTTGAGATACCAGTTCAGCCCGGAAGCAATGGCCACCCCGGTATTCCCCCGCACTACCAGCTTGCCGTCTTGTGATTCGACCTCGTAAACGTCCTTTCCATCCGGACTCGGAATCAGCTCGAGAACAAATTCGTCCACCCGTTCAGCGGGCAACACTCTTGAGAACAACTCAGTGGCCGGCGCGATAGTGGGAGCATCCTCCTCAGCCGCCCTGACGAACAGGCCAGCGGACATAAAGACACAGAGAAGAGCGAATAATCGATATTTGAATAACGGTTGGTTCATTTAGAAAAAAGGAATTTTTAGAAGGTAAGAGATAAAAACTACAGCGAGCGACTTTTGGCAAAGACCCGGAAGAGACCGTAGCAGGAGCCTACCGCCAGCAAGCCGAGCGCCACGCCGGTGAGGAGGTTCCCGTAGACGAAGTTGCCGATACTGAAGAGGCAGGCGTAGACCATAATGGTGCCGATGAATACGCAGGCGATTTCATACGGCAACTCCCAGCGTTGGCCTTTGCTTTCTCCCTCGATATCCACCCCTTCACCCTCCGCTAGCTGGCGAAGTTTGGCCCACCCCGGACCTCCCGGACGTGTTTTTCGATAGAAGGAAAAGAGGGTCTCCTGCGGTTCAGGCTTGGTGAGAAAGGTTGTAGTCACCCACACCACGGTATTGATCAGCACCGCCAGCAGCAATCGCACGGTATTTCCGTCGAGCGACAGGGTTGGCGCATCGGGCGTCCCTCCCAGACTCAAGGCCAAGGACGCCGGGTCCACGACAAAGACGAGAACGATGCCCACGACGATCGCGCTGATCATGGCAACAATTTCGGTGATGGCATTGACCCGCCACCAGAACCAGCGCAAGAGATAGATCGAACCTGTTCCCGCCCCGGAAAGCAGCAGCAGGTCAAAGGCTTGCGTGGCGCTCTTGAGCTGTAGTGCGAAGAAACCGGCTCCCACCATCAGGACCACGGTGGAAACCCGACCGACCGCGACAAGGTGCTTCTGACTCGCATCCTTTTTCACAAAGCGGCTGTAGAAATCGTTGACCAGGTAAGATGACCCCCAGTTCAGGTGGGTGCCAATCGTCGACATGTAGGCAGCAATGATCGAGGCAATCACGATGCCCAGCACCCCGGGTCCTAACTTGGAAATCATCGCGGGATAAGCCACGTCGTGGGCGAGGTATTCCTCGTCAATCCCGGGAAAGGCCTGCCGGATATCATCCAATTCCGGGAAGACAATCAGAGAAGCCAAAGCCACAATAATCCATGGCCAAGGACGAATGGCATAGTGCATGAAGTTAAACAAGAGAGTGGCCCCAATGGCATTCTTTTCGTCTTTAGCCGAAAGCATACGCTGCGCGATGTATCCCCCGCCCCCGGGCTCGGCACCGGGATACCACACCGCCCACCACTGCACCGCTACAGGGATGATCAGCATGGAGACCAGAAGGGAGAGATCACCCGGGTCGGGCAAAATCGCCAACTTGCTGGCGATAGGAGATTCCGCACCCACCAGTCCGCTCAAGCCGCCAATGGCTTGCACCTCCGGTTGCTGAATCGAAATATATGCCGCGTAGATCGCTCCAAACATAGCGATGGAATACTGAAAGAAGTCAGCCCAAATCACGCCCTTCAAGCCTCCCAAAGTCGCATAAATCACTACTCCGATGGAGCCGAAGACGACGCATTGCCACGCCTCAATACCGAAGAGAATCTGACCATATTTGATGATGGCCAAGGTGACGGTGGCCATGATGAGCAGGTTGAAAAACAGGCCAAGGAACAGCGAACGGAAGCCGCGAAGAAAGGCCGCAGCCTTCCCGTGATAACGGAGCTCATAATACTCCAGGTCAGTCATCACCTCGGACCGTCGCCACAACTTGGCATAGATGAAGACGGTGACCATTCCGGTAATCAGGAAGGCCCACCAGGCCCAGTTCTTTGCCACTCCATTTTCCCTCACCATCCCGGTGACCAGGTTGGGGGTGTCTGCCGAGAAGGTGCAGGCCACCATCGAGATCCCTAACAGCCACCACGGCATGTGACGTCCCCCTAGAAAAAATTCCTGCGTGCTCTTTCCCGCCGTCCGCGAAGCAACATAGCCAATGCCGATGACAATGACGAAGAAGACCGCGATGATGACCCAGTCGATAGTTTGTAAGTTCATGAATAAAGTGGCTTAAGATTGAAAGGTTCTCTCTCGGGACAACCATCTCCCGAGTCTTGAAGGAGCATGCGAGATGGAGGAGCACTCATCCCCGCATGGAATTGACGTTCATCGAATCTCCGGCAAGCTCGCGGCCGCGATTGCTTGTCCGTGGCGCTTGGTCTTCTCGTCGGGGGTGCTCAATATGACTTTCTCTGCGAGGTCAGGAAACTCATCTCGCAAAACTTTTTGGGCCTGCTCCATCAACAGGCAGCCTCCCTCTCCGCTCAAGACCCTTCCAAGCAATTGCAAATGTCTCATCTCGTAGAAGCGGGCGAACTGTGGAATCGCATACCCGAGGTAGGAGCCGAGGGTGCGATAGATTCGAGCCGCCCGCTCATCTCCAGCCTTCATCGCGTTTTGCACCTCGACCAACTGCTCGGGTTTGCCCATCACCGGATCAATTTTCAGACGGGACTTGGGTATCAAGCGAGAGACCCCTTGCTGGCTCAGGTACTGCACCGCGCAGCCCTGGTCCCCCGACCACTCGTCCGCAGGAGCGTCAGGAGAATAGTCGATGGGGACAAATGCAAGTTCGGACAACCAGCCGTTGATGCGTCGGTCCAGATCCACGTAACCCACTGCCGTGCTAGTTCCCATCGCGAGGCCAAGAACGCCTCCGTCTCCCAACGACATCGCTCCCGCCATCGCGGAAACATCTCCATCATTCACCACCCGAAAAGGAACATCTCCCCACTCACGAGCTATCTCCAAAAACATGTTCTCAACCCGCCTCTCGAAGACAGGCGCAGGAACTCCCCGGAAAAGTGAAGCGACCTTCACCCGGTTGTCGACATAGACCCCTGCGGCGGATCCACCAATGGCATCGACCCTCGGCAAATGAACGGCAGCAAGCTTCAGGCTGTCCATGATTCCTTCGTAGTGATAGCTCGGATCAGCTTCGAAATAAGGGTCCCAAGGGACTTCCTCGGAGTAAACAACCTCCCCGTCGATCACCGCCGCACACTTCCGGTCGGATCCTCCCAGGTCGAACCCGATGCGACATCCCTTCAGCTTGGAATCATCGCTTGAATCCTCACCTTTGGGTCCACCGACTGGTTCGATATACCCCTCTTGAATAGTCAGACCGTCGCCGAAGAGACGATCGACGAATTGATAGTCGAAAGCTCGTTCACCACTAGGAGAATAGGCCTGGCTCAGAAACGGAATCAACTCGGAGGCCCCGATCAGATAGATCCGGCTTCCCCCGCGGCTCCACAGCAGGAACTTGATTGTTCTCTCCAGATGCAAACGGTTCCATTCCGCATATTCCTCCACCGCCGGAAGCAAAACATCCCGATGGACGCTCCCGGTGCCATCGGGGCGCAAGAGGCAGATCTCCACCGGACGCTCCCCGAGTTCCGAAGCAAGGTCATAGTAGGCCTGAGTCCATAGCGAGGCGGGCTGAAAGTCAGCGTCCAGTTCCGGCTGATGTCGCAAGCGAAAGTGCAATTGGGAAAGAGTGTTCATCGTCAAGCTGGTTGGAATTCAGGAGCGGCAGCCTCATCAAGCAGATAGGCCGCATCTTGGTGTAGATTGAGAAAACTCGCCGGAATGGAGCTACTGGGACTACTTGCCAAGGAGCGGCTCACAATTTCCTGCTTCCGTTCCCCCCAAGCCAGCAGAACCGCCGTCCGGGCCTCCAGAATGGTGGCGATCCCCATCGTGATTGCTTCCTTGGGAACAAAGTCAAGCCCCCCAAAGTCACTGGCCGCATCTTGCCTGGTCACAGGATCCAAAGTTACCAGGCGAGTTCGGGTCGAGTCGTCGGAAGGCGGCTCGTTGAAACCGATATGGCCCGTTCGCCCGATTCCCAGAATCTGTAGATCGATTCCCCCAGCCTGCGTAATGGCCTCCTCGTATTCGGCACAATAGCGCTCCACCTCATTTCGCGGAACCATTCCGTCTGGAATATGGATGCGCTCGGGAGCGATATCGACTTTCGAAAAGAGGTGCTTCTGCATGAAATGGTGATAGCTCTGCTCGCTCTCGGGAGAGAGGCCGTAATACTCATCCAAATTGAAGGTGGTGACTTTTTCGAAGCTCAAACCTTCTTCCCGATGGAGTCGAACCAACTCCTCATAAAGCGGGATAGGAGTCGACCCCGTAGCCAAGCCCAAGACATAGCGTCCCCCTTGCCGGGTCCGCTTCCGGATTCCCGCCGCAATCTCCCCCGCTAGTTGCTCAACTGCTTGTTGGGATGTCGAGTGAACCATCACTTCAGGCCCAATTGGCTCGCCCCATTGTTCCATCGAAAGATTAGACATAATATTTTTCAGATTCTGATTCGGTTTCTCTTTGCTGATTCGGTGGGGAGAGGGCCCATCCCGCTCCCCTTTTACACCCATCGACTAGTTCGGAAGTGATAGATAGGGACTGATCTCAACCCGCCCTCCCGTGCCTGGACCATTGAGGTAGACCACCAGCACCGGCCGCGGAATTCCTGTTTTGTGATCCACCCTCAGGGGATAACTGGTTCCCGCTTCCAAGGTGACGGCTGAAGCGGTCTGCTCCACCTCAGAATTGGGGGTATCGCTAATCAGCTTCTCATTGGCCTCCCAGATTCCATTGCGATTGAGGTCCAGGTAAACACTCGCATGTCCACTCTGGGTTTTGGCGGAGAGAACATAATCACCCGAGCCCGGAGGAGTGAGCATGGTCTCCTGGAGCTGGCCCACCAATTCCACATTGCGGAAGGCTCCCCGCAGCATAGGTAGCTCATACTCTCTCAGCACATCATCGACTGAGAACGAGGTCATATCAGGAACCTGACTACCACCCAGCTCGCCGATATCATAGTCGGTGACCTTCACGCGGTTCGGCCAATTGTTGAAGAAGGTGAAGCTATCACCACCCACAAGCGAACCATCGTCCTGACGGAACAATCGCGCTCTTACAGAGAAGCCACCACCCCGCTGGAACGGTCCCGAGTAAGCAGTGCTCCCAGTCCCCGGCGCACTTGGCGCGGGAAAGTAGGGTCCTGTTAGATTGTTCGAGAAGCTACCAATCTCATACCGAATCGTGCCCGGAATCCGCGTCCGATTCCGAAGGGTGACCTGCACCTGGGAGCCTTCGTATGGCTGATAGATATCCGTGATGGGGTAGGAGTCCGCTGGTTCGGCAGGCAGGATCTCCACTGGTTGAATGATGGGCAACAAGCGCACCATCACGCTCTCGGTCCGCGCACTCAGAGTCGCAAAGTCGTCATCCAGCGTGGGGTTCCAAAGTCGCTCTGCGGTCGCGGAAATTCTCGGTAGCAACTGATTGACGACCGATTTTTCCTCCTGCTCCCAGAAGAGCAACTGCCCTCCCAGAATCTGATCTTCACGCCCCAAGACCGTGGAATCCCACTCATGATCCGTGCGGTCGGCATCCTGCGGTCCCAGGTCCTCGAAGACCGGGCGACCTGGCTCCCAGTGCATGAAGATATCCTTGTTCCAACGATGGATGTCCTCAGAGAAAAACTTTTTGCCGCCAGTCGATCCCGGATGGAAAAGAGTTCCGCCTCCCACCACATACATCGGCTTCCACGACGCGTTGATAATCTCGTATCCTGCCTCCAAAAGATTCCAAGGGGCGTTATAGCTCGACTCCCACGACATCACGATGATGCGGTCGTCCCCAGTGGCCGGCAGCTCATCTACCGGAGCTCCCCCAAAGCCTTCCCACACCAACATGCGCCGCTTTCCTCCCGGAGGGTCATCACGCAAATGCTCGTTCATCGCCGCCAGAAAGGGTTCAAGCGCACTCCCCGCCGCCGACTCATCTCCTCCTATGTGGAAGTAGGGTGAGCTCGCAAACACATCTAACATCTCGTCCATGATGGCTTGAATTTTCGAGAAATTCGCCGGAGCCGCGACATCACCATCACTGCTGCTCGGATTGAGATAGCCTGACTGCTTCAGCTTGGAAGAATGACCGGGCAAATCCATCTCCGGAATCAGGGTCACCCCTCTCGCATCCGCATAGGCAACCAGATCATCCAATTGCTCTTTGGTATAGGTAAAGTTTCCTGTTAGACCGTCCGTGACGGCTGGAAACGGAAAGGTGAAATTCTGGTCGTCAGTGAGGTGGAGCTGAATGTAGCGAATCTTGAAAAGCCGGGCCACGCGGACGACATCTTTGATCACCTCAATCGAGTGCACTTGACGCGCGACATCCAACATAATTGCGCGATAGCCGGCATCCGCCTCATCCTCGACCGCCATCGCCCGAACATAAAAGCCGTCCTCATCCTCGCCGAGAGATTGCAAAAGCGTGGCTGTCCCGTAGGCCACTCCTTTATAGTAGCTGGCCCTCACCTCTACCCCATTGGCACCAGAAGCTAAGGTGTAGCTTTGCACCTCTTCCGCTTCGCTGACTGGAAAAGGATTCGCGAGAGCATCAAAGCGAAGAACGATATCACTAGCCTGCACGGTCCCTGCCGCACCCAGCTCAATCACGTCCGGCAAGTCTCCTGTTAGAATTTCAAACTCTCCTGCCAAGACTTCAGCCAACGGCGCCAGAGTGGTCTCCATCGACCGGGGCGCCGTTCGAGTCTCAAAGAGAATGCGTGAAGAAGAGGAAAATCGGAATGGCTCTTCGTCAGACACCTCAAGAGAAGACGGGAAAGGAATCAGGGCCGTGCCGTCCGAGGTCGGAGGGGGAGTCTCCCTCACCACAAAGAACCGCTTTTCCTCTGTCACTCCGGTCAGTTGAGTACTGGTGGTGTCTCCGGCATTGGAAATGAGCTCCGCCTCAACCTCCCATTGACCGATCTCTTGCTCAAGATCGCCCGTTGCCAAAACATCAAATTCCGAACCGAGGTTTCGCGAGTTCCACGTGAGGTCGACCGTTCCAGTTTCCGGATCAGCGAGGATAGTGGTGATCTGAAATGGTTGCTCCACTTCGGGGCTAGGCCCCGTCGCGGCAATGAGCGCGCTCACCTCAGTCTCCGAGAGCGCATGATTATAGAGATACACATCGTCAACCAAGCGACCATTCTGGACCCCGGGAGCGCCATCCCCGGAGCGATTCCCCAGTCGCACGGACGACGTCAAGAGATCAGCCGCCGCATAGGAACCGGCGACCCCCACCCCATCGGTAAACAAAGTCAAAACCTGCCCTTCACCTTCATACGCCCAAACCACGTGATGCCACTCGCCATCACGAATCGGGGTACTCGCTCCGGCCCAAGATCCGTTGAAAAGACCAATTCCTCCCGAAGGCGCATTGTGCTCGGTGGAAAAGATCAGTCTGGCAGCGCCCCCTCCACCACCAACCACGTCGCGATTGTCGAAAAGGTAGCTGTTCTTGGCCTCTCCATCCCGAATCCACATCGCCAATGACCAGGAACCCGTCTGCGTCCCAGCCACTGGAAGCTCAAGGTAAGTTCCCGGGTTACTTTCTGATCCCGAGCCTCCTGTTAGATTAAAGACCGCCCCTCTTTCAGGCTCGCTCTCCGGTCCCGCCATGATCCCGCCAACCACAGAGGCCAACCTGCCGTTTCCAGAGATATCCGACAAGGAGCCTCCTTCGAAGTCGTAGGCTGCCACCAATTCCGAGCGAGCACTAGTGAACAAACTGCTCGCCAAGGCAAACACGGTAAGGGGACTGAACTGTAACTTCATAGATATTGATCGGCTCTCTTCGGACCTCAAAAACACTAGAGTATAATATCGCCGAAGACATCAAAAACGAAGTTGTCCAACGAATGGACTTCTTCCTATGCAAATCGGAATTTCTGCCCACTTTTCACCAATTGGAGCGGCAGTAAAAAATGAAGGCCAGCCTCTACGGGCTGGCCTCGAACAAAGCATTCTGAAGAACGAGCAAACTACCGTCGACGCCGAAGGAAACCGATGCTGCCAAGAGCGAGTAGAGCCAACGAGGAAGGCTCGGGAATCACGTCTACAGTGAAACCGTTCATTGGAACGAAAGTCGAACCGTTGGCAGTCAAAAGAATTTCCGCCGTCGTCCCATCGGAAGTGAAACTGATGACAGAAGGAGTCAAGTCAGAGTCCGCAGCTGTGGCGGTCCCATTGATGTTGGTGACATCACCAACCGTCACGGGTCCAAGCAAAGTCCCTCCGCTGGTCAAACTGGCGGCAATGGTCTGCCCTTGGTCGAAGCCAGCATTAGGAATATGGGATTCGTTGTGTCCGAGGGTAATCGAGACTTCATCTCCCGCCAAAAATCCAACGATGCTGAGGATAACCGTCCCATTCCCGTTGCGACCAACCCACATGTCGGCGTAGAGGTCGGGCTGACTCAGGGAGGGCAACGTGTTGGTCCGTCCATTGTTGGCTCCTCGCCCAACAATGATTCCACCTCCACCAGCAGAAACATTGAAATCCAAGCCCCCGGAAGTGAAAGCGTAGAAGGCATCACCAGCATTAGTTGCCAAGTGAACGTCAGCCCCAGCTTGCGCAGCCAAGAGGTCTCCTGCTTCGGTCTGCTGCAAATCAACAAAAGCCACCACTGCAGCATTGCTGGAAACCGCCAAAAACAAGGCGCTGGAGCCAATAACTCCTCGTGTTAATTTATCGAACTTCATCTTATTAGTCTCGTGTATTTATTCGCGGGCTCATCCGAACGATGCTCCCCCATTGGCAGTAGCAGATTTGTTGCCTTATTCTCTCTTTCTCAAGGGGAAAGAGCTGATCTTGCCGGTGTTCAACAAAAGTACAACTCCCCGTTGCCCGGCCTAAGGCGCACCCTATGGAACCACGACTTCACCAGCGAAAGACCAATCCGTCTCGTTGTCTCCAGCAGACATATCCCGGGATTTCACCCGGTAGGAATAGGTCCCTGTTGGAAGACTCTTCAGGGAATAGCTCGAACTCTCCTGCCAACCACTGTCAGGGCCGCCCCCTTTCACACACTCGAAATAATACTCCACCCCGCTCTCATCCTCAGCGGTGACGCTCATCATGAAGACCGATCCGTCCTCCATAAGGCTGGGTGGACCAATCCAAGTCATGGGATTGGGGGCTGGGGCCTGCTTGTCGCTCCGACTGCCCCAACCACCCACTCTTCGCCATGAGGTCCCAATCCGCAGTTCGTCGAATTGGTAGTCCCCCAGGCCATAACCTTGATTCTGCACTTGCACAAAATTCTCGTTCCCAATCTCGGCCATCGTTTGCAGAGCGGCCCCTTCTTCGCCAGGCTCCTTATCGAGGGAAGGGTTCACCCACAAGGTCACCTTGTCTCCTTGCCCAAACTCAAACTTTGCAACCACCAGATAGGTCTCCCCCTCCTTCATTCTCACTGCGGACTTGTCCATGTAGATGGAGAACTGCTCTCCCCAGACCTTGCCAATTGCACCCGCGATCTCTCCCGGCACGACGAAGAAGTCCCCCACCGCCAGCTTGTTGGGCTTGACCAAGTAACTCATCCACATCGTGGCATCATCCAGTCCCACCTGCCCCTTCAACGAGCGCTTCAGATGAACTCCCTTCTTCTCTTCCTTAGGACGGAAGCGAAGCGAACCACCCGCTGTCTCTAAACCTGGATACTCCAACCCTTCTTGCTCGAAAGTCACCACCCCCGGTTCATTAGGCTTCTCCCAAGGACCCGGCCACCCCTCTCCCGCTCCTTTCGCAAAGAGACCCTCCAACTCTGAATATTCAAAGGGCTCGTAACTCATCAGATTGGCAATTCCCGTTCCGGCGGCCCCCCGCACCCGTTCGCTGGCTTCCGAAACTCCCGCCTCATTGAATGCGACCACCCAGTAGTTGTAATCCGAATTCAGTGCCACCGAAGTGTCCTCAAAGCTTTCCACCGTCACCGCCAAGTCGGCGCCAACTTGGCGGGCCTCGTGGGGGTCATCGCTTCGACCGCGGAACACACGATAGCCCAAGGGCGCGTGCCCTCCACCGCTTCGCCATTCCAAGCGAACCTTGCCCTTCGCAGTCCCCTCCGAGGCTGCGACATGAATCGGGGCCGCCGGCACCTCTCCCCCCTGCTGAAGATAGCGCGAAAGCTGCACGTTTTTTTTCTGCAATCTCCTTTCAAAATTTGGAAAATCACTCTCCGGATCCGGCCATGGTCCATGATTCCAGATCCGCTCGTTCATCACCGGAACCCTGATGCGCACACGTTCCAAGTGAACCTTCTGCGGCGTCTCCCAGGTGCACAACATCCCTCCTAGAATCCCCTTTTCCAACTCCGGCTCCGACACTTTTTCCCATCGCACCGCTCCATAGCCACCCGGAATCCCATCGGAGCCTTGTCGCCCCAGATTCCAGTCCTGATAGATTCGTTCCACCGGACGCGCCAAGCGACTACCCACGACATACAGCGGGCTCCAAGCGGCATTGACGAGGGGCCACCCCTCCCGGAGATAGCTCTCCATGTCACTAGCTCCGAACTCGTCGTCGTAGTAGGCGATCACGCAATCCTTCCGCCGGGGATAGAGATGGGGCTCCTTGGCATTCACCCCATTCCAGAACATCATTTTGGTCCCGGGGCTCTTGCGCTGAATGATGTCCAAAATCTGCACTGCCAAACTCGGGGCCATCCCGCCTTCGCCCAAAACGGGCCCGACGTGGAAGTAAGGCAAGATCCCATCCGGATACCCTGCGGCAAACTGGTCAATGGCCTTGCCGATTGCGATCTCGATCAACTCCAGCCAACGCTTCTCCGCTTTCCCGGAAAAGGTCGTATATGCTCCCTTGCCGTCCAATTCATCAGGAAAGCCCGCATAACGATCGCCTGGCACGTAGTCCTTGGCTATCGCGTTCTTCATGTGCTGAAAGCCCGGTGTGCATTCATTGTGTGGAAAGAGGTAAACTCCCCTCCGGCTCGCATAAGAGATCAGTTCGTCCATCTCCTCTTTGGAATAGAGTCGATGCTTCACTCGCTCTTCGGGCGAAAGCCGGCTCAACTGGGTGCTCACCGCCCCAACCCATTGGTCTTCACCGGCATGAAGACTCAAAAAATTGATTTTATAGAAGCGGCACATGTCGACAAACTGCTTGCAGTCCGCGATGGAGTGCCACTGGTTCTTCATGTCGAACATATGTCCGCGAAACGCGCGGGAGGGCTGATCTCGAATCTTCAACGCGGACATCGCCACCTTGTCTCCCTCTTTCTGAAAGGTCTGAAGCAGAGTTGCGGTACCCGCATAGAGTCCCGCCAAATCCGACGAAGAGACCGTCACTCCTGTCTTTGCATGCAGTTGATACTCTTCGGCTGCAAATTTGGGCTCACTCGACAATTGCAGCACGATGTCCCCCTCTCTTGCCCGAGCCGACCCGAGAAGCCGGGCCTCCAACGAATAGTCAAATAGGCGCTCGAAGTCCTCCGCCAACACCTCGGCAACCACTTTTGCATTTTCTTGCGAATAAAGGATTCGACTCGAGCGATTAAGCACGACTTCCCCTTCCATCAGCTCCAGCTTCTTGGGACTCGGAATGAGCGCCGGCAGCTCCCCGGCGGGCAGCAACCCAACCAACAAACAAGTCGATAGCAGGCAAACGAGTGTTTTCATAGTGATCCTTTTTAGTGTGCGGTTTGAGTGTCGAGCCCCAGAATATAGCGTGCCAGTTCCTCCACCTTCTCCTCCCCGATCACCGGCGCTAGTTCAGGCATGGTGGGCATGAAGCCCTTCACGATATCTGCCTGCGGCTCACGGATGGAACGCAGCACGTAGTCGAGATCAGTCTCCACCTCGACCTCCTTGCCATCCCGCATCACCACCCGCTTGCGACTGGCTAGCCCCTTGAAGGAAGGCCCCGCAACCGAAGTTCCATCCAAACTGTGGCACCCCATGCAAAGCGACTGATACACCGTATGCATGGGATGGCTAGCCTGTAGACCCGGAGTCCGCATGGATTCGACCTCATCGGGGGCAGGCAACACCTCACCCTTTTCCGAGGCTGGATTGACCACCGTGTAGTGGAGGTCCCCCGCCCACAACTCATGCCCGAGTTCGGAGATGAAGCCCTGTGGCAAACTAATCTCATAATGTCTCAGGGGCGCGATGTCGTTTAATTCGAGAAAGACGCTCCGTCGGTCACTGGAGACTGAGGCGGAGAGAGGCACGAGGGGCTTCGCATCCTGTGGGCTGCCTCCATATTGACTGGTCGGCTTGAACCAATAGGACTGCCCCAGATAGTCCCCCGGACTCCAGCCCAAACCTTCTCTCAACGGCTCCGTGAAATGAATCACAATGCCGTTGGACTTCAGCTCAGCTTTCAGAATTTCAAAAGTCTCGTTCTCCACCGGACGCAAGCGTTGGAGCCCGTCCTTCGCGTAGCGCCCCCAGTTACCACCCGATCCCACCACGCCGATGAACAGGTCACCGTTGGGTGCACGCCGAATCCGATTGCTCCCCCCCCGGATGCCTCCGGTGTATCGCACTGCTCCTCCTTGCAGTCGTCCGCCAATCTCCTCGAAGAAGGCACGCTTCAGGCCACCATAGTAGACATCGCCAAAGATGATCTGATCCTTGAAGGGCCCGCCCTTCACCAACAGAGGCTCACTAATCGAGTTGCCAAAGACACCCTGCGGAAGCCACACCGCAGGCCAAGTCGGCTCTCTCTCGGAGAAGGGGTGCCGCGGTTCATAGAGGTGATGGTAAAATCCTCCTTTCTTGATCCAAAGGATTGGGTTCGCCGGCTTGTAATCCCCTTGATTATCCATCACGAGGAGGCTGCCGCCGGGCCCGTGGCCGATTCCGTTCGGAGTCCGCAATCCGGCCGCAATCACTTCATAGTCGTGACTCTCTTCATCAATCGCAATCAGGCATCCACGATCCTTCTCGATATCCGACCCCGTGGCCCCTCCCGCCAGGACGTTCACCGACAGAGCAACAAGAAACTTTCCGTCATCATAAAGCGGGCCAAAGGTAAACTGGTGAAAGTTCATTCCCACTCCCCAGTTGCTACAGAGATTGCGATGAGTTTCGGCACGTCCGTCGCCATCTTCATCAATGAGCTCGGTAAGTTGATGTTTCTCAGCAACCAGCACCCTTCCGTCATGAACCAGCAGACCCAAAGGACCATGAAGCCCCTCGGCAAAGACCGAGACCTCCATCTTCGAAAGGTCATCCGCATCAGGGTTTCGCACTCGGTAGACTCCGCCACGTGGCTCCCAAGCGGCGACCAGCAGGTCCCCGTTGGGAAGAAAGTCCATCCCGCCGACCCGCACGACATGCTCACCAAACAACTCGGTGAGGTCCAAACTTTCGAATCCGGGATGGAGGCTGCGCAGAGGCTCATTGAAGCCCCCCCTCTCCTTCTCGCGCACAGGCGCTGGCTGACCCCGGTCAAAGTTCCACCCTGTGGAGCGAAAGATGGGATACGACTCCTCGACCTCGGTTAGTTCCAGTCCTTCTTCCCGCACCTCTTTTTCGAAGGGCGACAATTCATCCTGATTATCCACCGGCAAAGAAAAGGTCCTCACCAGTGCGTCGCCCTTCACATCATAGCCGACCGCTTCATTATAGTAACCGAAGCTTCCATCTTTCCTTCGATAGCGCCAGGTCAAGACCCAGGATTGATCATCCCATCGCGACTCATGGAGCTCCACCTCCGCCAATTCTCCGTTGACCTGCAGCCAAACCGGATCGCTCTCGGGATCCAGTTCGAACAAGGGGCGACCGAGCGGAGTCGGATAGATACCATTCAATTGCCCCTTTAGTCCGTGCGTGCCATCAGATGAGATCCCTTGAATCAAAATCGCAGCGCCATCGCCCCGCGGGGTCCAGATGTGGCTCAGTCGACCGCTGCTCAAATCATAGGCGACCCACAATTTCTCATCCAACTTCCCAACAATCGAGCGTGGGAATCCAGGCAAGACCTCCCGAAAGACCCTCGGCATGCGGGTCGAGGGTTCATCGCGGCGAATCAGCTCCACTTCCGCGCCGCTCAAGCTTGAGGAAATCACTGCTCCGACCAACAGGCTACGCAAGAACCCTCCCAACAGGTGCCGCCTCAACCGAAGCTGGCTGCCCCCAGGCTTCAAGTTCAAACCCGATTTCAACAAAGCGCCCGAAGCCTTCCCCCCTTGTCCAATCCCATTGATAGTCATCACATATGGGTGCGTCTCAGCCCTAACAGCTTCAACGCACATCGCAAAATCTATCCTTCTCCAGCGAAAGCCTCCACCTGTTTTCGCCTTGATCAAGATTGAACAACTTGGGGTCTAGAACCAGACCTCGCTCAGCTTGCCGGACTCCAGTTCGTTGGCGTAGCTGAGGTAGTAGTTGCGATTGGGGGCATTGTATTCCCGTACCGCCAAGCCTCGCAGCGCTTCGATTTTCACCTGCCGGGCCCGTTCGCAGTCGCCCTCCTTCAGCCATTTCAAATGGTCGGAGACCACATCAATAGGAGTGCCCCGTCCTTTCGAATGAGCAAATCCGAGGTTCTGGATTTCGTGTTCGATGCCTGACCTTAGCAGGAACCCGGCAATTCTAGAGTCCGTTTTTGGCGAAAAATGAAAGCGTTCGGTCGACCCGCACCCAAGTCGATGGCCGCATATGAAGAAGTAGAATTCCCCGCCTCAGTCCACCAAGTTGTTCAAAGTGTAGTAACCCGTGTCTGTCGACATGGATTCTCCGCTTTGAGCCGCAACCCCTGTTAGAGTGACCTTGTAGACTCTTCCGGGAATCAGCTTGGTTTTGAAGTCGAGCGAGAGGCCATCCTCAGCAAGCGTCACGCTCTCGACCTCGTGGCTTTGGGTATCCACTTTGGGCGAACCATATTCGGAATGATAGTGATAGCGCCAAGAGCTCACCGCGAAACTCTTGACCGACACCCCGTCGCGCGAACAAGGCTTCGTGAAGCTGACCCTGAAGCCGTCGGGATTGAGCGTGATAGCCTTCATCTCGAACGGGGTCGTCTTGCCATCCCAAGAAATTCGCTGCAAGCCAAAGGTCTTTCCACCAACAGAACCCCACCCGCGCCCAGTCTGCCCGACCCAGAGCCTCCCCTGCGGATCGAAGTTCAAGCGAAGACAGCCAGACTGAAGGTGGTCGATGAAGTTGAAGACCGAACCTTGATACTCGCCCTTCACCTTTTCCAGACTGACCCGCATGATGTTAGACCGCGTTTGGCAGCCCACAAAAAGTTGCCCAGCAAAGGGACCAAAGTGACCCTCGGTGAGGTCAAAGACCGGGTCTCCCGGCGAGTTGGCTAGCTCACCATGAGGAAAGTACACGGCAGGCATTTCCCGCAGCTTTGAGAATTCTTCAAAGACGATCTTCTCAGGCTTCCCCCTGAACTTCGGGTCATCAATCAGCGAAGAAGGATACCCATAGAATGCGCCTTCCTTCACCTGAGCGAGAAAGGAAGTCGGGACCCAGCTGCCCTGATTCTCGGTATAGAAGACCTCATCTGTCTCGGAGTTGATTCCGAGCCCGGCTGGTGAGCGAAGTCCCGAAGCCACGGGAATCAAGTCGCCCTCCGGCGTGACCTTGCAGTGCCAGCCATCGTAACCACCCGAGCTCCCCATATACTTCCCCTTTCCCAAAAACATCATGTCCGCGGACCCCGCGCTTAGGTTGAGATTGAGGTAGAAGTTTCCCCGCGAATCCACAACCGGGCCATGAACATACTCGCAGTAATTCCCGCCGTAGCGCCAGTCGTCGCAGATGGTTTGATAGAGGTCAGCCAAGCCATCGCCATCGGTGTCCTGAACACGCGTCAGCTCCGGCTTCTGGGCGATGATGACGGTATTTTCATCCACGACATGCAGCCCTTGGGGGTCATGGAGATGGTCGGAAAAGCGGCTCCAACTCCCTTTGCTATACTTCCAAACCCCTTCCGTGCGCGAAGCGACAAAGGCGTCCCCTGCCTCAGTAAAGCCGAGGCCACCCACGCCGAATTGCAGAGGAGTCCCCGTGGCATCAACTGGAGTGACGATGGTCTCCACGGAGTATCCCGCCGGAATCAGCTTGGCGCGATACGGCTGGGTTTCAGCCACGAGTGAATTAGCGAATAGGAGAAAAATGAGAGGCTTCATGAGGTTTGGAGCTCGAAGGTAAGAGTGAATGATTGGGCTTCGCTTGCGGGAATGGACAACACTCCCTCTGCCAGCTCGCCAGCGCTGAACTCGACCGCCCGCAAGGCGGTTTCATCCACTTGAAAACGAACCGGCCCCGTCGCGCCCTCGGTCTCGAAGTGATAGCGAATGATGTTGGCACTCGGGAAAGCGAGCGATTGCCGATAGCGAACCCCATCGATCTCGAAAAAGAACGTCGGCTCTTTCTTTGGCAAAACTTGGTAACCACCAAAGCGCGGCGCGCCCTCCAGGCCTCTCTTGGGATATGGCTTCTCTTCCGCCATTTCCTTTTTGAAAGCCTCTTTCCGAAACTCGTTGGAATTCGGGTAGTCCTTGTAGTGCAAATCGACCGGCCCCAACGAGCTGAGCGGAAGGAGCCCTCCTTCAGTATTGATGGCCTCCCCCAAGATCTTGTTGAACCCATTCCCGCGAGCATGCCTCTCGTAGCCGTTGTCAATGAACCCACCAAACCACACTCGGGAAACCGAAAAAGTAGCGGGGTCGAAAACATAATTTTTCCCACCAGGCAAACCCACCGAAATGGAACGGGTGGAGAGCCCCTCGAGCGCAACCCGCTGAATCCTCGGGCTATCGAACACCTCGACAACGTGTGAAGGCTCCCCACCCTCTTTCGATTTCTCTTTAGGTGCGTAGATTTGAGTAGGTCCTCGCTCTGGAAGGTCGTTCAGGGTTTTCAAATAGGCAATAATGGCATCGATGGACTGCCCCTCCAGGTGAGGATAGGGCGGCATAATGGCAGGAAAGGGTTGCCCCTTCATTTCGCCCGACTCTTGCAAAACGAGGTGCTGGAGCGGATCCAGAATCGCGGCCTTGATGTATTGCTCGTCAATCGCGACCCGCCGGCGAGTGGCAGGCCCTCCGTCTCCGGTATTGGCCTGAACTTCTCTTTCTTTCCCCTTCTGCCCAATCAAACCATACCAGCCGGGGCCAATCTTTCCGGCTTCCCCCGCCTTGTCCACCGAGTGGCATTCCAAGCACCCGAAACGGTGACTAAGGGCCTCCCCTTGCGCAACGAGTTCAATAGTATCTCGGTAAGAGTCATTGCGGGCCTTCAACCTCTCCGTGCCAGGAGACTGCGAATCGACCCGAATCCGATATCTCAGCGCAAATGTCTCCCCGCTCTGAATACTTCGAGGTCCATCGAACAACACGGCAGGACTCAAATAGCTCATCCGGGTGGCCACGTAGTATTTGACCATAGACTGATTGTCATTGAGGGGCGAATTCAGAATACTGACGACAGCCTCCTCTCCCTTTTCGGTTGGACCGGAGAAAGCTACCCAACTGGATTCCCGGCCATGAAGGCCATCCTGCCTTCCCTCATTGTTCAAGAAGGACCAAGTCTCGCTCCGCGCGCTCGAAGAACGAAACGAAAGCCCGGCATATCCGCCGAAACTCTTGCCTTCGGGCTCGCTGGGAATCGGAGTTCGATCCAGCACAAGATCGCGCTGGGCGGTGAACTGGGAATGCCAATCGATGGTGTAGCTCCCAGCCTTGTCGGGAGGCGAAATCGTCAGCACACGGGTTTCCGTCAGGACATCCGGTTGGCCATCTTCATGATAGCCAATCGTCATCGAGATATCCGCCGAAAAGTCCGCACCCGTCCGCACCTCGACCGAACGAATCTCCGTTTTTCCCGCCGACTCCCCCGTCTTCCGATCTTCCTCCCAATAGTTCACCCCATTGATGAACTTCCACGAAAACCACAAGGCACGGTGCCAAGGATGATCCTCGGGCCGGAGGTCGGTCAGCACACTTCCCTGAATCGTGGCTAGCGGGTGGAAATAGGGTTTCCCCTCCGATGACCGGTGAACGTGCTTCCACACGGTCTCGCCATCAGCCCGCAAGGCGACGAAATCGGACTCTCGCTCCCACGACAATTCAACGGATTGACTCCCCTCTGTTAGAAAGAGAAGAGTGCAGGTCGCGCCGAAGAGCTTTGAACTTAAAAATTTCATCATGCAAGGTCCGCTCATCCCAGTGTCCCGAACCAGTGAATGTTGGAGAAAGTCAACTGCGAGAACGGTTGGAAAGAAGCCACCATATCTCTACGCAAACCATTCGCGCAAGCGCTCTGCGGATGGAAGCAAGTTCGCTTCGCCAAAGACCTCCAAGGTAGTCGGGCCATCGAAGCCAATCCTTTTCAGCTCGGCTGCAATCTCAGGCAGCCCAATGACGCCATCACCGAGAGCGATATCACCCATCCCGCAGCCAAATTGCTTGCCCCGCTTTTCCTCCCAAGCCGCGCCGAGGTCCTTCCAATGCACATGCTTGATGCGCGGGCCGAACTTCTCGATGTACTCAAAGTTATCTCCGCCACCCAGCCAAAGGTTGCCGGTATCCAGATTCAGCCCAACAGTCTCAGGATGCCCCAGCCGCTCGAGCAGTTCAGCGGTCGCCGCAACGCTATCGGTCACGATGCCATGGGGCTCGATGAGAAGCTGAATACCGAGTTCCTCCGCCCATTGGACTGGCCAATAGAGCTTTTCCACAATAGAAAAGATGCGCTCTTCATAGGTGAGCTTTTCCCCAAACGCGGTCTTCGGATCCCCCTCGGTGGTGATCACTTGTTTGACGCCCAGGTCTCGCGCCAAACGGATGGCCTTGATGATCTGGGCAGTGCCAAAGACATCCGGAGCGGTTGGATCTAACAAGTTGGCATGCGCACACACCGCAGTGAGGGACAGCTCATGCTTTACTGCCATCTCTCTCACTCGCGAGGGATGACCATCCAAGCTCGCCGCAGCAGTGAACCCGAATTCATTGCCGAGGAGAGCGCCGTCGTGGCTGTCGGTCAGGTCCGCAAAATCAAACCCCATCTCACGAATGGCTTGGAACTGGGACTCGAGCGTGCAAAACGGGTTTACGAGGGCGAAACATCCAATCTGAATCATGGCAGCGATGACATCAGATTCCCGCCCGCTTGACGTTCGAATTCCTCCGTGCAGTATTTTATACATCACCCATGGACTCCCCCAGCAAGCAACCAGACAACTGTGCCCCACTATCCAGCGCGGTTGAACTCGGCGAGGTCACCTTGGTCGCCCACAGCCGGGGACAGTATCCCGGGACCAAGTTTCTTCCGGGCATCCTCCCGGGTCTCCGCACCATCGGCTACTGGGATGCCGTCGGTCCCCAGACCTGGGGGCTCCCCATGCATCGCAACGAGGGCATCGAGATCTGTTGCGTGCTCAGCGGCGAGACAAGCTTTGCCACCGACAACAACAAATGGACGCTGCAAGCCGGAGACATCACCATCACCCGCCCTTGGCAGAGACACCAACTCGGGGACCCCTGCATCCGCCCCTGCAAGCTCTTCTGGATGATCCTCGATGTGGAAGACTCCCACGAACGGGCGGGTTGGCAATTCCCCGACTGGATCTGCCCCGACCAACGCTCGCGTCGGGAACTCCTGCGCATCTTCCGCAAGAACCAGTGCTGCTATCTGGCGGACAAAGACAATGAACTCAAGAAGGCCCTGCAGCAGAGTTGCGAAAAGCTGAGCGCCGACGACCCCCTCGTGCACGCCGTCCTCGCCAACATCGTCAACACCACCCTTCTAACAGTCGCCGCGAGACTAGCGGAAGGAGTGGAGGACGGGCAACAAGACCCCCAGGGATTCGACCAAACCATCCGCCAGTTCTTCCATGGCCTGGAGATGAGCATCGACAAGTCCGCGGAACCTTGGAACGTCGAAAAAATGGCCCACGCCTGTCGGGTTGGGAAAAGCTACCTCACCTCCGCCTGCCGCCGCATCTTCAACGCCACCCCCGCCGAACAGTTGGGTCGCATTCGCCTGAACCATGCGCGCGACCTCCTTCTCGCCCACCTGGAGCTCAGCATCACCGACATCGCCTTCACCTGCGGCTTCAACTCCAGCCAATACTTTGCCAGCTGCTTTCGCAAACAATTCGGCTCCACCCCACAGCAATATCGGAGTAAAAGCAGTCGTGACTAATCGGAGCGCCTGAATGGTTGCATCCAAGCTGCAGGTCTTCGTGTTCGATACTTCATGCCGACAGGAGAACTGCAATTCTAGAGCCAATTTTTACCGCAGAATCCAAACTCGACGGAGGCGAAACCTTTGGGCCGTCGTCTATTGTGGCGGCTGAAAAAGGGTCTTCCCTCTTCCCTTTTCTTCATCGGAGAGTGGGTCCCAATCCTGGGGTTGATTCGAAAGGATTGGAACCTCAGGGAAAAGTGTTCCTGTGGGACGCTGTTCGCGCCCTCGTTGACCGAACTCCCCAAGCTCAAGCCTCGTTGCTTCCGCCAGCTGCATAATCTCGGCCACTCGCTCTGGATGCTCGGCGGCCACATCGATCCTTTCCGCCCAATCATCAGCCAGGTTGAAAAGTCTCGGAGCAGCCAACGGCTTCTGTCTTCGAGCGGCCCAAAAGGGAATCTGCCTCTCGGTGCGTGGCAAATGAAGTTTCCAATTCCCAACCCGGACCGCCTGTAGATTTTCGCAATTGTAGTAGTAAAACGGATCTGTCCGGTTTCTGACAAGGTTCTCTCCTCGAAACAAAGGGGTCAAGCTCACTCCATCATAGGTGCGGTCTTCCGGAAGAGGGACACCGATAATTTCACTCAGAGTCGGAAAGAGATCCATCGCGTTGGCCGGGACATCCAGAACAGCAGGCCGTTGAATATTCCCCTTCCAGTAGATGATGAATGGCACCCGATGTCCGCCTTCCAGGGAAACATATTTGGTTCCGCTATACGGGAGGGCGAATTGGTTGGAAATCGGTCCATTGTCGGAAGTGAAAATGACCATCGTATTTTCCAAGATCTTTTGCTCTTCCAATGCCTTCAACACCTCTCCAATGCTCCAGTCCAACTCCTGAATCACATCGCCACGCACTCCACCTCGGGAAGTTCCGCGAAACGCCTCTCCCGCCTGGTAAGGAGTATGGGGATAATTGTGCGCATAGTAGATAAAGAATGGCTCGTCTTTGAAGTCCTCAATATACTTTACCAATCTTTGAGTATAAAGGCTCGTTAGCTTCCCCAGCGGAGCCTTCTCGTAGACAACCTCCCGCCCATCGCGAAACAATGCGCTGTGACCCATATTCTCGGGTGCTCCATAGTAGTGGTCGAAGCCTTGGTGGTGATAGAGAAAGGGCTCCTGCATTCCAAGGTGCCACTTTCCCACCATCGCGGTAGTGTAGCCTCTTTTCTTGAATTGCTCGGCTAGAGTGATCTCCCCCGGATCGAGGCCGAGAAACCAATGAGCTTCGCGTCTCGGACTGATCCCCATATAGAGACCACAACGTTGCGGGTAGGCGCCGGTGAGAAAAGCCGCCCGCGATGGTGAGCAAATTGAAGCAGCGGTATGAAAATCAGTGAACCTCAACCCTTCGTCAGCCATCCGATCGATATGCGGAGTGTCCACAGCCGTGGCCTCATAACAACTGACGTCACGGTATCCCATGTCGTCCATCAAGATGAAGATGACGTTGGGCAACTTCGCGCTGACCTGAGAAAAGAGGAGGCAGGCGATGACTGAGATTCGGATAAACTGATTCATGAAGATTTGCACAAAGCAGGCGCAGAAACCTCAGCCTCTGAATACAATCCAGGTCAAGGCCGCGCTCTCCTCCCTGTTTTCATTCGGATTTGAGCTCCAGGGCGCGGGGTGCTTCCACAAAGGCGGCAGGGCGGCTATTCTCAATCAACTCTCGTTCGAACTTCTCGGCCCTCGCCTTCATCCCGGCGACTAATTCCGGATGGTCGGCAATGACATTCTCTTTCTCCCCGACATCCTGCGCCAGATTGTAGAGCGCGGATACAGGCGTTGCTTTCGAACCCTGCTTCTGGGGCAAGCCCAAGTGATATTTCCATTCCCCGACCCGAACAGCCTTCAAATCGTTGTCCCGATAATAGAAGAATGCCTCATGAGGGCTTTCCGCCTGTCCAATGAGAACGGGCCAAACATCCTTTCCGTCGATCACGCGGTCCGTGGGAATCTTCGCTCCCGCAAGTCCGGCAAACGTTGGGAACAAATCCATAGCAGTCAAAATCTCATCTATGGATTGCCCACTTGGGATCTTCCCCGGCCACCGGATGACCGTCGGCACGCGACTTCCCCCCTCCAAGGTGCTCCCTTTTCTTCCACTGAGGGGATGCGCCTTGCCCGCTGCAGGTCCATTGTCGGAAGAAAAAATCACGACGGTCTTTTCATCCAGGCCATTCTCTTTGAGCGCGTCGAGAACTTGCCCCACCGACCAATCAATCTCACTGATAGCTAGGGAGAATAGCTTGCGCCTCAACCCATAGTCGATGTCCGGCCCTTCTTGCGCCATCTGCTCCCGCACGGCCTCCGGCGCCATTTTCAAAAACTCTTCCGAGACTGCCAGCGGCGCATGGGGAATAGGATGCGGAATATACAGAAAGAAAGGCTCGTCCTTGTGCTTGCCAATAAAATCCACGGCCCGCTCGGTTAACCGCTTCGTCAGAGTGTCGGGATCAGGCCCCACTTCAACAACCTGTTCGCCCTCCAGAAGCGGAAGCGGCGGGAACTGGAAATGATTCTGCCTGGGATGGGAAGGATGAATGTCGTGGCTATACGGCAACCCGAAAAACTCATCAAACCCTTGTCGGGTCGGCAAAAAGTCCGGCTGATCTCCCAGGTGCCACTTCCCAAACATTCCCGTGGTATATCCGGCCTCTTTCAACATCTCAGCCATAGTGATCTCATCGGGATGAAGCCCCTTTCGATCAGCAGCCAATAACACCGAGAAGTCATCGCCATAGGCCATATCAATACGTTTCGGATAACAGCCGGTCATGAGCGCTGCCCGAGAAGGTGTGCAGAGCGGTGCCCCCATGTAAAAGCTCGTCAACCGGGCTCCCTCGCGGGCCATCTCATCGATTCGAGGCGTTTCGACATGCTTCCCACCAAAGCAGCTTAGGTCTGCATAACCTTGGTCATCCGTATAAATGACCACAAAATTGGGCTGTGGGTCAGCGGCAAAGGCTCCGGCGGCAAAGGCCAACGAAGGAATCATTTTTCTCCAGAATTTCATCATCATTCAGTCTTCGAGCCAAAGCGGAACGCTTTATAGAGCTCGGTATTTTAAAAGGTTAGCGCCGGCAACTGGCTTTTTCTCAATAGCTCAACTGACCATTGCCCTTTGGCTTCTGGCGCTCGCTTTCCCACCATTCGTTGGGGCCATCAGCCTTGATTTGATTCCAGAGGGCGATGAGTTCCTTCTTCATCTCCGCTGTTTTCTCCGGCATCTCTTCAGCCAAATCATTCTTCTCCCGCCCATCGCCCGGAATATTGTAGAGCTGAAAGTGAGTGAGAGTCTCATCCCCCACAATCTTCCAATCCCCAATCCGCATAGCCACCCGCTCCTTGGGTCCCGAGACGTGAGTCCGCCAAAAAAGCGGGACCTTCCGCTCGACCGGCTTCCCTACCAAAGCGGGCATCATGTTGGCACCATCAATAGTCCGATCCGAAGGCAATGGCACCCCGGCTAGTTCGAGAACGGTGGTGAAAACATCCGTCCCAATCACAGGCACCTCGCTGGTTGTGCCGGCCTTGACTCTACCCGGCCAACGCACGATTCCCGGCACCCGAACTCCCCCCTCATAGTCGCTCCGCTTGTTGCCGCGGAGACCACCCGAACTCCCCCCATAACTCGGCACCGGCCCGTTGTCGGAAGAAAAGTAAAAGAAGGTCTCATCAGCCACCCCTTCCTCATCCAAGGCATCCATAACCATCCCGAGAGCATGGTCCAATTGCGTGATGTTCCCCATGTATTTGGCATTCTCATGCCCTTCGTAGAGCTTTTGAAAGCGGGTATCGGTTGCGATCGGCGAGTGGGGCTCGTGAAGCCAGACCGACATTACGAATGGCTTGTCCTTGTCGCGAATCTCCTTCAGCCAGCGTCCGGCTTCCGCGGCCACCAACTGCGCGGAGTATCCCTCAGTCTCGCCGAGAGGCTCCCCGTTCAGAACGAAGTTGTTCGGATTCTTGTGGCTGGGAGCGGCATTGTTGTGAGTCGCCATCCAGTGTTCGAATCCATGCGCATCGGGATGAGGAAAATCCTCTGAGCCAAACTGCTGCTTCGAAAGCAAATGCCACTTCCCCACGTGGCAGGTCGCGTAACCGGCTTCCTTTAAAAGTTCAGGATAGGTGATCTCCTCTTCCCGCAGGTGTGCTGGCCCATTCCCTGAAAGGTGTCGCCACACTCCATTCCGATAAGGAGTTCGACCGGTTAGAATCGCCGAGCGCGAGGGAGAGCACACTCCGCATGCCGAGTAGCACTGCATCAGCTTCACCCCCTGCGAAGCCAGCTTATCCATATTGGGGGTTTGAATCAGATCGTTCCCATAGGTCCCGGAGTCACCCCAGCCCATATCATCCCCTAGAAAGACCACAATGTTCGGCCTTTCTTCGGCTTGAGCAAAACTGAATGCGGCCAAAAGGCCAAAGGTGAAGAGCTTCTTCATGTTCATCATTGAATTTGGAATTAGTCTGAGGCGACTGGCTTTAGAATCAGGCAGTGCCCTCCTCCCGGAGCCAATCGGGCCGTATATTTGTCGCCCTTTCTTGCTGCCTTACTACGCACCTGATAGAGCTCCCGTTTGGTCTCCACCGGCTTGAAAGGAATCTTCTTCTTGGCGGCATCCTTTTGATTCCACCCTCCCGGGAACTGGTAATGACTCTCCGCAGTGTCCTCGAAAATCTGCACCTCATACTTCACCCCCGCTTCTAGGAAATCGAAATCAAGTTCCAGTTGTCTTCCCTTCTCATCTACGAGAGCCGCCACGAACCAAGTGTCACCAGATCGCCGGGCCATCGTGATCTTCTTTCCTATCTCCATCTCCAAGACCCGAGTCTCATCGTAGGTCATGGGTAAGCTCTTGATGAACCCGAAGAGGTCCAGCTTACGACGATAGGCGTCCGGCATATCTGGCAAAGTCAGGATCCCACTGGGAAAGACCAGACATTGCGCAACCTGCGAAACCACGGTGCTCGGGATCTGCTTGTGTACCTTGGCCCGACCTATCGACTGGTCCATATCGAAGAGGCCACAGCTGCGGTCAACGGGACCAGCCAAATTATGAACAACCGGAAAGACGCAAAGTTCACTGGGAGTCGCCGGAGGGCGGTTGGCAGCGTCCAGCATGCTATTCACATACTCCCGTGACATGTAGTGGGGATAGGTTCGATTGAGACCTGTGGGCTTGTTTGGCTCATGCAGGTTATACATAATCTCGTATTCCGCGCACTTTTTGAGGACCTCGACGCTGAAGGCATTCTTGGTCTGATTTCCTGCCCCCAGGAAGCCGTGTTTGATTCCCACGATTCCCCATTTCTGAAATTGGGCGAAGGTTCGGTCGATGTCGTAGAGCTTCAGACCCTTGTCGTTCACATAGACCCAAATCCCCACCCCTTTCTCCTTCGCGTAGCTGGTAATTCTGGGGATAGCGACTTCATGCTCATAAGTCGTGGGGTCCGATTTGTCGTCCCTCTCCGGCCCATACCAATCGGCGTCGATCAAGACATACGCCAGGCCCTGCTCGTGAGCAAAGTCGATGTAGCGAAGATAACTTTCGGTATTAATCCCGTATTCGAACCCGTCATCCGCCTTTCCTCCATGATTCCGCCAATCCCAGAGACTGACGCCCGGTTTGACCCAATCACTCTTTGCAACCCTGTTGGGCTCGTTTAGATTGAGAATCAGCGAAGACTCAATCAGCTTCCCCGGAGTAGAAGCAATCTGGATCGTCCTCCAGGGACTGACGCTCCCCGCACCCTGATTGCAAACCGAAGAATAACGCAATGTCCGTCTATCTTTCTCCGGAATCAAATTCGCATCCGAAGAATTGACCACCCCGGCTTCATGCAAGGAGATGAAACAATCTTCAGCCAATTGGGCGGTGAACGGGGTGCGGCAGCTTTTACCTAATTTCGCAAAGGGAACATTACTAAACAATCCCGTGGACGATTTGGCATACCACGCGACGGGATTCTGCGAAATCACCGAAACCTCTGTTAGCTCCTTCTTAAGGTTCGCATGCGGCAGCCCCTCTTGCTCGGGATAGACGTATCGCAGAGCCACCCCATCATCAAAAGCCCTCAATACCACTTGCATCGTCCTCTTGCTCTCAGCCACCTCCTGCAAATCCAAAGTAAGCTCATTGAAGTGATTCCGATACTCGCTCGCCTGCCCCCAAACCGGCTTCCAAGTTTCATCGAAAGAACGGGTCGCGCTCTGGGTCACGGTGACACCACCGGCGAATACATCCTGATTCAACTCCACACCCAAGCGGGACTTTCCGATGATGGGCTGGCCATTGAAAGTGACCGAATAGAACAGCCCATTGTTCTCGGCGTGAGCCTGAAGTTGAATCCGCTCATCAGGAGAATTGACTACCTTGGGCTTGGCCTCCAGAGAAGGAAGAAGGATGAGGGGCAGATAGAATGCGCTAGGAATTTTCATAGAATTTCGGCCGGTCGACAACCGGAGAAGAACTGTTGCCGATTCGATATTCGAAGGTTCGTCCAATGTTCTTTCAGCTTGGACAACAAAGCTTCCTAACAAGTCCAACTCAGATTGCATTCTAAAAGCGTCAGCCCCCCTCCGCCTATCTTGGCCAAGGATTGAATCTGCAAGGGATTCGCTACTTCGAAGTGCATCTGGAGCATGAAGTGGTGGATTTTGAAAAGCCGGCACAAGCTCATTTCCGAGCCTATGTCTGAACATCCACCCCCACGCCCTCCTACGACAGCACTCTTCACCGGAGCCCAAAAATCGAGCCCTCACCGGTTGTCAGAAAAGAAAGGACCCAACCACCTTCCCAGTTGTCGAAACGAACCTCAGCAACCCCGCGCCTGCCAACTTCGCCATCACCTAGAAGGAGATGGCTTGGCAAATATTGAAAAATAAAGAAACGCTCTATTTCTTCCTTCTCGGTTGCCCCAAAAGAGCCGCTTTCTCCGGCCAGCTCACTTTCCGGTCAAAGAGAGTGCCATAGATCTGATAATTGTTGTAAGCCACCGCTTCCATTTTCCAATCCTGCAGATGCTGGTCGTAGGCAGTTCTCATTGCCTCCAGGGCTTCCCGGTATTCGGGGTTCTCGGCTTCGTTCTTCAGCTCCAAAGGATCCTTATTCAAGTCGAAGAGCTCTTCAGTCACTTCGAAGTCACCGGCAGCGTATCCCCAGTAAATATACTTCAACTCATCCGTCACCACCGCCAGTGATTGCGTCGGCAGATTGCCCCACACGTTAATCAGCAACAGCGAGTCCCGCACCGCAGCTTCGGGCTCCTGATAGAGTTTCATCAAATCCACTCCATCCATATTTTCGGGAACCGTCACTCCGGCGAGCTTCAGCATCGTGGGGGCGAAATCAATTCCTCCGGTCACAGCTCCTGAGCGCAACTTTTTCCCTGAATTGGGGTGACGAGGATCGAAGATGATCAGCGGAACCCGAGCGGACTCCTCATAAGGAAGCACCTTCGAACCGTAGCCATGGGCCCCACAGAAAAAGCCGTTGTCAGACGAGTAGATGATCACCGTATTGTCCGCCTCGCCACTTTCAACCAAAGCCTCCCGAATCATCCCCACCGCCACGTCAATGGCGTAGATCTGTTGGTGATAAGTCGCCATCACCTCATCGAACTTGTCCGAGTAATTCCACTCGTGAAAGCGCGAATACTGCCGACCCTGCTTGCTCTGCTTGGAAAAATGCTCGCCGTGTTCGCGACCATAGTTTTCCGGCTTTCGAAAAGCCTTTCCCTTGTAAACCTCATCGAATTTCGGATCCGGAGTTGCTGGCTTGTGGGGAGCCTTGAAGCTGATCGACAGACAAAAAGGCTTCTCCGACTTTGCAGAGCCCTTCACAAAATCCCGGCCAAATGCTCCATAGGAAAGAGTCGAGTGAGGATACTCGGCGGCATAGCCTACCATCGACTTGTTCTCCTTTGTCGCGTAGGACGACTGACCCGGACTCCCCCCCCAACGGTCAAAGTCCTTTTCGGGGAGAGGAAGCTTTTTCCCTTTGGGTCCCTCCATCAATTCGAAGCCGAACTTGCCCGCGAAGGCGGTAGTATAACCAGCCTCCAGCAACAGCACGGGATATGACTTTCTCCAGATGCTCGCCACCAGGTCACCATGACTAAAGTTGCAACCGGTCTTATACTCATACATCCCCGTCATCACCGAAGCCCGCGATGCCATGCAAATGGACGTGGTATTGTAGTGACGATCAAAGGTAACCCCATCCGCAGAAAGCTGATCCAAATGAGGCGTCTGGACATCGGGATTCCCGTAACACCCCATCGAGTCCGTGCTCTGATCATCGGCAAAAAGGAAAATGAGGTTCGGCTTTTCCGCCCCAGACAATCCCACCAGCGGAGTTAAACAAAGTAGAGCGAGGAGATAAAATTTTGGATTCATTTGAATTTCAGAATGGCGCGATGGAGTCGAACGAAATCAGCCAGCATTTCAAATGCCGGTCTCCCCCTTTCGATTCTTGCTTCTATCCTAAGGCCCTCGCCACACCGTTCTTTCAACGAACACCTCTACTCTCCTCCACATTCCCCCCCAACGAACCGCGAGAATCTGAAAATTCACGTTACCCGCTCCCAACACCGCGCCTGCCTCAAAAAGCAACTTTCAGCGCCTGAACATCTTCCGATAGAGTGCCTTGATACAGACCCGCTGGTCACTTGCCCAAGCCAGTCCGTTTCGTCAAAATCTGCCCGTGAACCGAAGGACCTCCCGAGCACTGGCTCTTTTCCCCCTCCTGCTCTTTGCCCTGCAAACCTTCCTCCCCGCTTTCTCCTCCTGCCCGGGCTATGCCTCCGACAAAGACGGAAATCGCCTTAGCCGAACGAGCTCCAACATTCTCCTACGAACCCTCCTCCTCAACCAGTCCCAGAGCTTAAACGCCAACGACCAGCTCAACGGCAACACCCACGACGCCAACTGAAGTGGTCCCGGGAAACGGAGCCAGGAGCTTGTTGAAAAGTTGAGCTGGTCTGAAGGGGCAAATGACCCCGAAATCAGACCAATGAAACGAAAAAGAAGACATCT
>NZ_BMXI01000014.1 GCF_014651675.1 Roseibacillus persicicus | reverse complement strand
CGAGGAGCCTACTTGGAGTTCACCTCGAAAAAACCAGCGTTCCACTGCCTTGTCAAAGCAGAAGAAATCGTCCAGATAATACGATTCCAAGCGAACGTCTAGCACACACAATCTGACCTGACAAACCAAAACCCATCCACACGACCAAATTCCCACACCGAAGAGACGTCGCTACGAGTCAACTATCGCGCGGGTCAGATTTGAGTGCTGCGTATTGTTCGATTACATCTTCGATCCACGGCGAATCCAGATCAAAGACGGTCTTACCTTCCTTGCCCTTCTCATGAGGATCAGCCCCGTTCCTGAGAAGACATTTGATGGTGTGGAGTGAGCAAAATCCCGTGTCCAACATGATGTAAAGGCAGCTAGACGGACTTGCGCCTCGATCAGCGAAAAACTCAACAACATCGTGAAGCCCACAGAAAGTTGCATACTGAATAAGCGTATATCCAAACCTTGCCTCCTCGTTGAGATCCAGCTCTCCGCTATCCAACAGTTCGCTGATGCGATCCAACCGAGAATCAGAAATGAGCTCCTCTATGGAATCAGTCTGCTCGATCTGAACCAATTGGGTCGTCAGGTAAATCTCGAAGTCGTGAACCTGTCCTTCGATATGAAGCCTGCCACTCTTCAGGTCGAGAAGGATGTGATCTTCGTTGAGATCCTGGCCAATCGGTAAAATCGACTTCTTGTATCGATCACGGGATTCGCCCCAGTGCGTCTTTAGGTCGTTGGGACCGTCGTAAATACCGAAGAATAAGAGAGACGCGAAATCCTCAGTCCTGAGCCGTGCATGACCGCCGTTCTCCTTGAGAAGAAAACTCCGATAGGATCCAGGGAGTGATGCACCAATAGCGGACTCAAGCGCACAGACATCGTCCTCCGCAATTGGGCCGAAGTGATCAGAGAGGTAACGCTTTCTTGCAGCCATTTTCTAGATCGAACGTTCCAGCACACCCAATCTGACCGACTCAGCGAGCTTTCACTACTTCTATCACGCCCCCTCCTTTAGTCAATCTCCGACTCGCCAGCGCGGTCGGATTTGTGGTGCTGCGCCTTGTTCGACATTAGCTAGTGCTTGATGACCGCTATGAAAATATCATCTCTTGAAAATTGGTCAGCAAATTTGTCTGTGTCCCTTATCAGTCCGACATCGTAGATTACAAACCCTAGGTTCCCAAACTTGGTTTTATAGGCCATTATGTCGTCATTGATTTCTGCAATCATCTCCTTCTCACGACCAGGACGAACACAAAGTTTGATTTCCAAAGCCAAATCAATTCTGTCAAAACTAAAGTCGGGGATATAGTTCTTCGACGAATACTCGATATGGGGTCCCTCTCTAGTGTATTGAATCTCAGCCCCAACAAGAAGGCTCTCGAAGGCATCTTGGACTTCACGCTCTTTAGTTGGCACCGCACGAACTACCTTCCGCAGCTTCCGTTCAGCCAAACCGATAATCTTGATTAGTTGGCTTGATTCCTTTCCCGTGTCCTTTGATTGATAAATCTCGGAAAAAGACTTCCGCTCTAACTCATCGAGACCAGCTTGCAACACACCAACTCCATGGTTAAGCCCGTCTATAAAACCCTGATGTTCACGATTTGCCATCTGCTCGTTTAAATCCCACCCAGACATGAAAAAGTTCCCAGAGCCCGTGAAACGAACTGAAAGGAAAGCCAGCGTCAATCGTGATGCTGGGCCAAACACCTCCTCAAAGAGCGTCGCGCATCTCATTATCCACCGCGTAAAGTTGGGCGACGCTTTACCCCGTGCCGCGACTTCCTGTGCCGAAGCAATCAAATCGCGAATTTCACTGCTCGCATTTTCTTTGGTCCACTCCATTTTTAGTCGAACGTCAATTAGACAGAATAGCGGATATTGTCAATTCGGCAGAATACGTGCGAATGGGATTAGGCAGAATCTGTCTAATCCCGTTAGTCCGATCTGGCCGGTAATTTTGATGCGTTTTGGTTTAATTTTCTCTGTTTTGATCGGTCTTCTGTGCCGAGTAGGCTGGACTCGAGTCAAGGCGATGTCGCTCGGATCCGCCTTATCTCTCTGCGAGACTCCGCTGACCTTTTAGCAAATGAGTTTGCGCAATGAGAGTATTCCTACGGTTCGGCAAGATCGGGAGATCCGTTTAATGGGACGCTGCGGGATGGCGTTGAAACGAACTCGTCACCGGCTTGCTTCATTTTCTTTTCGGTCTGGGGACCCAGGGCGATGCCCTGGGCTTTTCTCTTTCGCCCCGGTGGGGCTGACGAGGTTGCTCGGTTGATGATGGGACCGGGGAGGTCCTTTGCCCATTCGGTTGTGTGGGATAGGCCTGTCAATAGTGCCTTCTCGTCGTTCTATTTTGCGGGGAGGACCGTTTGCTGGGACGCTGCGGGATGGCGTTGAAACGAACTTGTCACAGGCTTGCTTCATTTTCTTTTCGGTCTGGGGACCCAGGGCGATGCCCTGGGCTTTGCTCTTTGGCCCCGGTGGGGCTGACGGAACCGACGGAACTGGTGAGATAGGGGTTTGGGACTGATGATATTAGGTGGATTTTCGGAGTCTTCTGGTGAATTGGTTCCTTTTCGCCCTGAGCGGCAACGCGTTTTCCCGTTCAGTCAGTGGATTTGGTCAATTCTGTGCATTCTGTCTAAGAATCCTCCAAGAGGAGTTCTTGAAGATGGTCGTTGGATATCGGGCCGCCCTCATATTATGGTGAGCCAGCTTTGCAACCCGACCTCACACCCGAACTTCTCTCCCCTGCCGGCAATTGGGACTGCGCCCGCGCGGCTATCGCTGCGGGGGCTGATGCCATTTACTTCGGCCTGCCCGCTTTCAATGCCCGCTTGCGTGCCGACAACTTCACGCAAGACGATCTCCCCGAGTTGATGGCGTTCTTGCACAAGCATGGGGTGAAGGGGTTTCTGACGATGAACACCCTTATCTTCACCAGCGAGCTGGAGGCTGCGGCGGACCAACTGCGACTGGCGCAGAAGTGCGGGGTGGACGCCTTCATCATCCAAGACATGGGCTTGGCGAAGATGGCGGTCGAGCTGGCCCCCGATGTCGAGATTCATGCCTCCACCCAAATGACCATCACTTCCCCGGAGGGACTCAAACTGGTGGAAAGCATTTTGCCGCTCAAGCGCGCGGTGCTAGCGCGTGAGCTCTCGGTGAAGGAAATTGAGAAGTTCGAGAAAAGCGAGCACACGCCCCTGGAGGTCTTTGTCCATGGAGCGCTGTGTGTTGCCTATTCCGGGCAATGCCTGACCTCCGAGTCCCTCGGCCAGCGCTCGGCCAATCGCGGCGAATGCGCGCAGGCCTGCCGCATGCCCTACGAGCTGATTGTCGATGGCGAGGTGAAGGAGATGGGCGAGCACCGCTACCTGCTCTCGCCACAGGACCTCGCCGCGGTGGACCTCGTTCCTGACCTCGTGAAAGCCGGGGTCAAGTCCTTCAAGATCGAGGGTCGTCTCAAGTCCCCCGAATACGTCACTGCCGTCACGCGCGTCTATCGCAAGGCCCTCAACGAAGCGATGGGCCTGCCCACGCGCGAGCCGGTGACGCTCGAAGATCGCTATGCACTGGAGATGACTTTCTCGCGTGGCCTAACCAACGGCTGGCTGGGTGGCACCAATCACCCCTATCTCACCCATGGCCGCTTTGGCAAAAAGCGTGGTCCCCTGCTCGGCACGGTTACCGAGGCTCAGAATGGTTGGATTCGCTTGGACACGCCTCCGGACGAACAAGTCCCTGCACTTAAAGCTGGAGATGGCATCGTCTTTGATGCGGGCGAGAACCGTGACCTGGAGCAAGGTGCCAGCATTTGGAAAATCGAAAAGGACCGCATCATTTTCCATCGCGAGATGAGCAGCATCAACTGGGACCGCATCCGCCCCGGCATCACGCTCTACAAAACCGCCGACCCTGCACTGGAGCGGGATTTGCGCAAGTTCTGGCAAAAGGCGAAGCTGGTGGAAAAGAAGACCGCGCTGAATCTCACCGTCACGGGCGAGGTCGGGCAACCTCTCTCGGTGATCGGCACGCTTGGCTCCCTCACGGTCTCGGCTCAGACCGAAACCGCTTTGGAAAAATCGGAGAACAAGCCGCTGAGCACTGAAACCCTTGTCGCCAAATTGGGCCGACTGGGCAACACCCCGTTCGAGCTGGGTGCGGTGGACAATCAGCTGGTTGGCGACTGCCACCTTCCGCTCTCGCAGCTCAATCAAGTGCGTCGTGATCTTGTGGAGAAACTGGAGGCCGCCAGCCTCAGCGATTCGGCCGAGGCGACCAGCCCGGTCACCACACGCACCTTTGCTGACTTTTTGCCGCAGGTCACTGAGACCGCGGAAGAACGGGTCACTCCGCAACTGACTATTCTTTGTCGCACCATGGACCAGCTTCGAGCCGCTCTTTCGTGCAAAATCGAAACGATTTACTGTGACTTCGAAGATCCCCGCCGTTATCGCGACGCGGTTGATTTGGCAAAGGACTCGGCCTCCAAGATCATTCTCGCCACCCCGCGCATCATTAAGTCGGGCGAAGTCGGCTATTTGAAACACATCGCGGGCATGAATCCCGACGGGGTGCTCATTCGCAACCTCGCGGCTTTGGACTACTACCGCGACAGCTCCTTCGAGCGCATTGGCGACTTCTCGCTCAATGTCGCCAATCCCATCTCGGCCCAGACCTTAAAAGAAGCGGGCAAGCTTGATCGCCTGACTATCTCCTACGACCTCAACATCGGCCAAGTTCTCGACCTCTTGGAAAAAACTCCGCCCGAATGGATGGAGCTCACCCTGCATCAGCACATGCCTCTCTTTCACATGGAGCATTGCGTCTTCTGCACCTTCATGAGCAGCGGGACCACCTACAAAGACTGCGGCCGCCCGTGTGAAAAGCACACTGTCCACTTGCGCGATCGCGTGGGCCAACTGCACCGCCTCACCGCCGACGTCGGCTGCCGCAACACGCTCTTCAATGGCCGCGCGCAGACTGGGGCCAGCTACTTCCATCGCCTGCGGAGGACCGGCTTGCAGTTCTACCGCATTGAGTTGCTGGACCAGGACGAGGTCGCCTCCCGCGACCTCATCGATGAATACCAGCGCTTCCTGCGCGGCGAGCAATCCTCCACACAACTGCTCGAAACCTTGCCGGTGCTTTCCAAACTGGGGGTGACGGAGGGGACATTGGCTTAGACCGTTTTCCACATGACCTTACCGAAATCAATTTGGGAGAGTATTTGAAATCCAGGGAACAGAGTTCCAATTAAGAGTGAGGACGGGATGCAATTTTCCAAAAACGGCGTTGCTTCTCAGTCACTGATCTCGACCAGCTCCTTCGGCGCGACTTGTTCTTGATAAATATCCTCTCCGTGATTTCGGCAATCTCAGCGGAAAAACAGTCTAGTAGGTGGAAAATGAATCAGGTTTGGGATTGGAATCGCCTTTTCTCCCGGGCTGAAATCAAAATCTTCAATCGATCAGCAAATGCTGGCCCAATTCGTGAACTCGGGCTTGAGGATCGTCTCTCATGCTCTCCGACAATTCGACATCCAAGATGTCAAAACCCGACAAGTCTCGTTTCTGGCTTTCTTCTTGAGTAGATTCCAAGCGACGCGCTTCATGCTCTTCGCCCACCTCATCCAAGAGCTTGAGCAATGGACTGGGTTTTTCAGGAACTGGCGAATCCGGCTTTCTCCCTTCGCCCGAAGAATTCGTGCCACATGCCGTCACAAGCAAAGCGCTCAGCCCAGCCACTCCCATCAAACTAACTTTCATAACTCAACTTGGATTTTTTCAATTCAATCCATCCCAACTTTCGCGGCGCAGTCAATCGTCAAACTCACCAGAACAGTGATTTCAATCCTGAGAGACCTTTGCCCGGCCGAAGGGAGAAAAGCGACTTTGGGGTATTTCATCCCACGAGTTGGCCTATCTTTGAAGGCCTGACAGACAAAAGAACCTGGCGAAAGCAGTCTAAGGAATGAGGCCGGGGCTCAATTTGAACTTTTCTGCTCTTCCCTTTCGCAAAGTTCTCCTTTCAACTTCCAGAGGACTCACGTGCGTTTTCTTTCTTTTATTATCCTTCTGGTTCTTGGACTGGCGGCGGGATTTTTTCTCGCTCCTTTCGAAGAGGAGTCGGTGCGCAATTACCTCATCGGCTTCCCCAATGCGGATGCCGAGTTGCATGGCCTGCGACCGTGGGCAGTGGTGGCCCTCTGTCTCGTGCCGGCGCTGGGGGCGCTTTGGTATTCCTTTGCCTCCATTCTGGACCGGTATCTCTTTCGAAAGACGCTGATCGCCTTTCTCATCACCACCTTTGGCTTCCTGCTGTTGTTCGTTCTGATGGACTTTCAGGACTCGATGTCGGATCTGACCAAGGCGGCCAATCCCAAGAAATTCCTGCCCACCTACTATGCGGTTCTTCTTTCGCAAACAGTGGTCCTCCTGCTGCCGTTTACGATTTTGCTGGGGCTGCTCTATTCGCTGGGGCAGCTCTCGGCTTCGCGGGAGATCATTGCCTTTACCCAAACGGGGCGGGGAATCTTCCGCCTGCTTCGGCCTCTCGTGGTGTTGGGCATTTTGCTTTCGCTGACTTCCTTCTTTCTCAACTTCCACATTGCGCCCTGGGCCCGGGGCTATCGGGAGGCGCTCCTGAAGTCTGCCAGCAAAGGCGAGACGGAACAGGCCTCCAACGTCATGCACCACAATCCGGTCGATAGACGGCTCTGGTTCATCGGCGGCTTTCCCTATGATCTGAGTGGCAATAGCCCGCTGGTGGATGTGCAAATCAGCACCCGCAACCCGGACGGTTCACTGAAGAGCCGACTGAAATCCCCGCAAGTGACCTGGGATCGTGAGACCGGAGACTGGATTTTCTCCAAACCGACCCGGCTCCTGGTGCAGAGTGAGCCCACTGCTGATTATGAGAAAAATCTCCCCGAGCCACTGATTCTATCCGACTGGCCGGAAACTCCATCGCAGCTGATTCAAGAAGGCCTCGATGCCCGCTATCTGGGGATTCCGGGGATTCAGGACTGGTTGAGGAACAACCCCGATCGGAATACTTTTCTCTCAAGATCCTTCGAGAGCCAGTATCACTATCGCTGGGCCCAGCCTTGGCTGTGTTTGGTCACGGTGCTCTTGGCGGCCCCCCTGGGGATTAGCTTTGCGCGCCGGGGCCGGGGAGGCACGGTGGCAGTCGCGGTCATCTTGTCCGGGCTGATGCTCTTTTGCGCGGAGGTCTTTCTCGCATTCGGGGACTCGGGACGAATTCCGGCGATTCCCGCCGCTTGGGCTACCAATGGCATCTTTCTCCTGGTTGCCCTTGCCCTCATTCAACGGCGATTGAAAGGCCGCCCCATCTTCCAGACGATTCGCAAGTGCTTCGGGAGCTGACGCATCTCGAAAAATTCTTGAATTGATGCGTTTCGTATCGGAAGCACACTCCCAGCCCTTACCCATGGTCGAAAAATACTCCATCAAGTCCCGCTCCCATTGCTGCCACGTAACTGGCGAAGCCTTCGTGGAAGACCAGCCGTTTATCGCAGCGATCTTTCCCGATCCGGAGGCATCCGGCTATCTGCGTCTCGACTACTCGATGGAAGCCTGGGAAGCGCGCGATGAAGAGACCGAGCCCTTCTCGTTCTGGCGCTCGCACTACAAACCACCAGTGCAGGAGGAAAAAGCCCAGGTCACGCCACACGATCCCGAATCTCTTTTTGCGAAGCTGGTAGAGGACGACGAAGAGCACACCGAAAATGCGCGCTTCATTTTGGCCGCAATGCTGGAGCGGAAAAAAATCATCCGCGAGACCGACACGCAACAGCTTCCCACCGGCCTGCTCCGCATCTACGAGCATCGCAAGAGCGGAGACGTTTTCATCGTCAAAGATCCTCAAATCGCGCTCGCTGACGTGGAGAGCATTCAGGAGGAGGTCCAACAGTTGTTAGATCCTGAAAAGTATGCCGAGAACCACCCCTCGGAAGAATCTGCAGCGGAGGAAGGCAAGACCGCAACCGACGATAGCGGTGAAGAAGCTCCCGCAGAAGAGGCCACTACTCACGAAGAGGAAAGTCAGGAAGCCCCTCCCGAAACAGCCGATGAACCAGAGGAGTACGATGAGGGAGATCAGACCGCTGATCTAACAAACGAGACCGAAGACTCCGGTGAGGACTCCGACGACGAGGAAGAATGACCAACGGCTCCTTTAAAGAGCCCCTCTACCCTGTAGATCCTAATCCTTTCATAGGAGGAAAGAAGCTTTGCGACCGGGCGTATTGCTGGGTTAACTCGTGAAGTCATGAAAGCCAATCTGCGCCAGCTCGCCATCTTCTCCCTCGCCTTCGCGGGGCCTCTGTCTCTCTCCATCGCGGATCCCGCACAACCCGCTACGGACCAGGCTCTTGCTGAAGAGCTTGGCTCCCTTCGCAATGCGCAAGTTGCGATTGAGCAAACCTCGCCCAAGAAAGAGCTAACCTACTTCGCCGGTTCACTATCCGAAGAGGAGAAAGAGGTGTTGGCCAAGGTTGCCCCGAATCTGCGCATCGTCTCAGGCCTTGGTAAAGAGGAGGCTCTTGCCCGTGCCGAAGAAGCACACGGAGTGGATGCCCGCTTCGCCAATCCCGAATTTCTCACAAAAGCCACCAATCTCCGTTGGGTGCAGGTGCAAAGCGCGGGAGTGGATCGCTATCTGTCCATCGAGCCACTGATGAAAAATGACGACATCGTGCTCTCTAACTTTCGCGGCGTCCATGGGCCCGCGATCGCCGACCACGCGATGGCGATGCTGCTTTCCCTGACCCGCAACATCAAGCACTACACTGCCAGGCAAGAAGAGGAGCAATGGCGACGCGGACAGACACCGAACAAGTCCATCGCCCTCGAAGGCAAAACCATGCTCGTCGTCGGCTTGGGCGGGATTGGTTCCGAGATCGCCCAACGTGCCAACGGCTTCGGTATGCGTGTGATTGGGACCCGTCGCAGTGACTCCCCCTCCCCCGACTACATCAAACAAGTCGGAAAACCCAAAGACCTCCTCGCCATGCTTCCGCAAGCTGACGTCGTCGCCTTGGCCGTTCCGCTCACACCCGAGACCGAGAACCTGCTGAACAGCGAAGCCTTTGCCGCGATGAAGGATGGCACCTACCTGATCAATATTGCCCGTGGTAAAATCGTCAACACCAACGCGATGTTGGAAGCGCTAAAATCGGGCAAGCTTGCGGGTGCCTGTCTCGATGTCACCGATCCGGAGCCACTCACCAAGGGGCATCCTCTCTGGAAAGAAACCAACGTGATCATCACACCGCACATCGCGGGCCAGTCGGAGGTCACCAACGAGCGTCGCTCGGCTCTCACGGTGGAAAACCTTCGGCGTTTCGCTGCTGGTGAGCCCCTGCTGAATGTAGTCGACAAGGTCGCGGGCTACTAAGCCCTACTCCTCCACGGAGTGACGTCTTCTTCTTGCTCTCCTTCGTTGAAACTCACCTCGAAGGGCAAGCGAGAGCTTCTCCTGTAGCTCCATAGCTTCTTCCGGCGTGCCGGGAGGTCTCACTCCGCGCTCGACATGGATCTCGATTCCCGGCGCGACCATCAATCGGACCCATGTGCTACTGAGCTCACCTGGCCCGCAACCGCCTGCCTGTTCGCTGGCCATCTTCTTGGCCGCAAAGGGGCCCATCTCAAGGAATTCTTCATATTCCGCATCGGTTTTCCCCGCGAGCATCTCGCGAATCAATGGAACCCGAAAGCCATCCGCCAACATCACGCGGGTAAGAACCGCTTGGAGAATATGGCGGTAGCGGTAGCGCGCTTCCTTGCCCTCCTTCTCCGGCGGATCGATGATTTCCTTTGCTTGATAGTGGCGCACCGTGCGTTCACTGAATTCCGAGGTCACGCGCGCATCCCGAGGCGGACCAGGCGCGAGATAACGCTCCGCGATCTCGTTCACCCGCTCCACGAACTTGGGGAGAGGAAGTGAGGGATCGTCTTCCTTCACCTTTGCCAGACGTTTTCTCACCACCCCCTTTGACTCTCGTGCAACCTTGAAAGCCATCTTGCGTGTCGCACATTTCTTGCCCATTGGGGACTTCTTCTCAGCTGTTTTCTTTTTCATCACCGCAACAATAACACAAATATTGTCACTGACAACAAAATGCCGACAATGTTAGAACACGAATTCCTCGAGTCAGGAGATTGTTGGACGAACCGCCCCAAAGCGCCCAACCTCGTTTCCCTCCCCAATTTTGGTGAAAGAGAGTGCCTCTGTTAGAAACTGGTTCGAAATGCCAAGAAGGTAGTAATGGCATCCAAGTTCCCATCGGGCGTTTGCAAATCATCATATTGCACTCCGACCATCACTCGGCTTTCTCCCTTCCAGGGATGGAAATTCAAGCCGAGGTAGGCAGAGAAATGCTCATCACCGCGCCCATTGTTCACCTCGGCAGTTCCCGCATCGTGGAAGGGAATCAGATAGCGGTCAGCCAAACGAATCCCCTCGCTCTCATCAGAGATTTGGTACTGGGCCTGGCCAACCAATTGGAGACGGTCCTCCAAAATCCAACACCAAGGAGTAAAAACCGCGCCATAGAAGGCCCCTTGTCTGTCCTCGTCAAAGACCTGGTTCCGAGCATCACCATTGTCTCCCATTGCCAGGTTGAAGGACATGCCGAAACGCTTTTTCTCATAAAGCACACTCAGAGAGGTCACCCAGTCGTAGCCCAATGCTTCATCCGGTCCCTGCCCCTCATTGATGATACCATCAATCAGCAGCGTCCACTGCTTGCTGAGGTCCCATTGCAGACTGCCGTAGTAAAAGTGCCCGTGATTCCAGCTCCCGACAAAGTCACTTCGGTCGTGGCTGAATACTCCGAGGTTCAAGGTAAAGTCATCTTTCTCCGCGCCGAGCAGGAAGCCCGTGCGACGGGAGCCCTCACCCCGGATTCGATTGGAAAGAGCCGAGCGCTCGACCGTGATGAGTTCGTTGGAAGAGCGATGCGCCTCATAACCCACCCGCACCTTTTGACGCCCGTAAGTGAATTCGAGTTCATCGAGAAAAAGTAAATCGAACAACTTGTCGACCGAGAGGCGAAGATAGGCGTTCGCATAGTCCTCCACCCCCATACTCAGATCCCCGTCTTCGTAGCGCTCGTCGTCCACCAGATTCACCCCCACACTCACCTCAAAGGCTGTTAGAAAATCAATCTCGGTCCCCACTCTGAAACGGCGGAACTCCTCAAAGTCCCCACTGAAACCGTTTCCGTCCGTATCGTTACCGTCCACCCACGCTGCCTGATAGTGAGCCCGACCTTCGACCTTCACCGAACTGATCCACGGATTGTCCTTATTCTTATAGAGCTGCCCCTCCGCAAGATCGGCCCAGAAATTTCCTTGGGATTGAGGCTCTGATGAAAGAGATTCCGCGAATTCCAGCTCTCCCGCCACAGTGAGAGTGGCTGCCGACAGATAGGCTAAGAACGAGGAACGGGCCATCACGCGTCGAACTCCCTTCCAGTCGGCACGATCACCACCCGATTATTGCCACAGGCCTGCTGCAGGCTCTCCAGGAACTCGCTCATATTGGCATCGGCCTTGGTCTGCACCCCATAGCGCAGCTCGGTCATCATCCCCGCCTGCACTGATGAAACGCGAAGAAGGTCGCTCTTCTCCGCGAAGCGCTCGAAGATTTCTTTGAATGAGTCTTCAAAATTCACGTCCGCCGAAACACGTATATTGATCAGGTGGGACGCCTTGCGGGGAGCGAAGGCATCGAAACGGGTGAGAAGGTAGATCGCCAGATTGACAATCACAGTGATGATGACCGCCATGGCATAAAAGCGAGCTCCCACCACCATCCCAATTGCCATCGCGAAGAAAACAAAACCAAGATCCCGCGACTGCCCCAGGTTGCGGCGAAAGCGAATCACCGAAAAGGCTGCAAACATGCCAAACGCCACAGCTCCATTCCCGCTGACCACCATGATGAGGATGGTGGTGACCATTCCGATCATTATCAGAGTCTGGACAAAATCCTGCGAATACCGTGAACCCCGGTAAGTAAGACGATAGACCAGAGCGATGAAAAGGTTGAGAGCCAGGCTCAACAGCATGGCAAGAACGACCTCGCCCGCATCAGGAATCGAAATCGTTACCAAGTCACCCAAATGCTCAATGAGAGCATCTGGTTCATCGGGAACGGGCGAGTTACTAACAACATTTTTAAACATATACTTTTAGGAAACTACTAAAGTGGATTTTTCATATTTATGATCCAAGGCGATCATAAATTTACTGAAGCTCTGTGGGATGAGGTGATACTTGGCAATCAAGAGACGGAACCAATAGGGAACCGGGCCGATGGACTTCACTTCCAGAATCCCCTGATTGGGTTCCAAGAGCTGGACGGGTTCGCCGTAGCCATCAGGCGTGGGATATCGACAGGTCAGGTCCCGGTCCAAGGTCACCCGAAACAGACTCTCCGGACCTTCATCAAAGGCATAGCGATGATAGCGAATCCGCACGACAGGGCGGCAGCTCGGCTCGGCGATGAGATTCTGGATCTCGTTCAACACCTTCTGGTCCGCTGCCCCCTCACGGACAGGCAACTGGCGTTCGACGATCTCTCCCAATTCATCTTGATCCAAAAGCACCCTCCTCTTCACCGAGTCGCCATCCACCTTGTGCTTCACTTCGATAAAAACCGTCGGCTGTCGCTCGCCACTTTCATCCCCATAGACCCGGGTGCGGACTCGACGGCGGCTGGGAGCTCCAAGCTTCTTTTCCCAATATTTGGACCGGCGCTCATCATCGAAATATTCCGATTCAATCTGGTAACCGTTCTCCGCGCCTTGATCACTCGGCAAATGCTCCGCCAATTCTTGGCAAAAGGACTCCATAATTCCTGAACGCAGTAAAAACTTGTATTCGTTACGAGCTTGATTGGCATTCATTTGATATCAATTCGCCTTTCGAGGGAATACGAGACCTGCCACTTTTTAGCAAGGTCTTCATCCTATGACATCCTCGAAAATCGAACAGGCAATCAAGCAAAAACAAGACCGGAAAACAACCCTAAAAGACTGAGGTTCAATTTTTTGAAGGAAACTAACAAAACATTAGAATCGAGATTCAAGTAACTATAACGACACGAGGACGCCAAGTCTTAGAGAATAATTTCTAACAATGTAAAGAATAGGTTAAGACCCTTTGCGCGAAACCCTGGGACTCCTTCGGAAGCGAGTCAGGAATCGCGGAACTCCTTCACCGCCAATAGAAAGTCTTCGGGCTTTTCCCAAGGCAAGCGATGACCGCAGTCGAAAGTTTTGTGCGTCGCATTGGAAAGTTTCTCCACGGCCTCTTGCGCCAGGGAAGTGAACTTTTCATCGCTCGAGCCTGTCAGCCAGAGAACGGGACAAGTCATTCGGGGCATCACTTCCAACAGATTGTCCTGCTTGCCCAACGACCATTCCATAAAGGAGCGCGCGATGGCCCTCCGGCGATTGACCAGTCTTTCCCGGGGGTCGGGCTCCGGCCGCTGGAAGGCCGAACTCAGGACGCTTTGCTCGTCCCACTTTTTCAGGAATTGGCCCCAGTCACCGGTCAGGGCAAGCGCGGCCCATTCGGCATCGTTTACCATCCGGCGGAAACGTTCCTCCTGTTCTGTTAGACCTGGATGAGCAGACACGATGACCGCCCTGTCCCAGAGCTCAGGGTCATCCAGCAGGGCATGAAGCGCGAGACGCCCGCCCATGGAATAACCAATCAGAATATTCTTTTCCGCTCCCGCAGCCCGGACTTCCGCATTGAAGGCTGCGGCCCAATCGGAAAGCCCAATCCCTTCGCACTCCAGAAACCGCCAGAGCTCAACCGCGCGACAAAACTCACCCTCCGCAGCTAGCGCGGCAGAAAACGGCTCCCAGTCGCTCGCCAAACCAACCGCTCCATGAAGACACCAAATCACAGCCGGAGTTGAGAGGAGGATAAGACCTTTGCCGAGATCAAACTCGGTAGACTTTCAATCAACGGCAGACAGGGCTCTCTACTTCAGAACCTTAATCTCGACCCTGCGATTCTGCTGACGTCCCTCGTCGGTATCGTTGCTCGCCTGGGGCTCCGAGTCGCCGCAGCCGAGCACAAGAGTGAAGCGCTCTTCCTCGATTCCATTCTCAACCAAAAAGTCCCGCAGCCCGAGTGCGCGGTCCTCGCTCAACTTCATGTTCCCCTCCTTGCTTCCCAAGTTGCAGGTATGCCCCTTGATTGAAAATTTGGCATCGGGATAAACTTCGAGCACTTGTCGGGCCTCGGAAAGCACCCGCTGCTGCTGGGCCACCACATTGGCGGAGGCCAGCTGATAGCGGACTGGCTGAATTTCGATGAAGCGCTCGCGCAGAGCTTCCGCTTCCTTAACGAGCATTTCTTGCCCGAGTTGCAGCTTGCCCAGCTCGCGGCGGGCGTTCTGCAACTCGGCCTCAGACTTTCCCAAAGCCGCCTTTCCGGCTTCGGCATCAGCCTTGGCTTTCGCTTCTGCGGCTTGTCGTTCTTTCTCGACCTGCTGCACCCGTTTTCGCGCTTGCTCCAACTTGGCTTCTTCTGCCTGGAGTTTTTTCTGCAGAACTTCCAATTCAGCTTCAGCGGCATCACGGGCCACCATCGCCTTCTGAGCTTCCTCGCCGCCATCGGCAGACTTCGCCTTCAGCTCGAGGTAGGACTTCTGCAGCTTTTCAAAATCGCCCAAAGTCGCAATCAAAGTGCCCTCCAGCTCTTGCTGCGCAACAGCCAGTCTTCCCAGTTGCTGCTCCAGGTTCTTCACCTGCAACTCCTTCTCGGCGGCTCTGGCCTGTGCTTTCTGATTCTCGGCCGCAGCCTTGCGGGCCACTTCCAAATCCTTACGGGCTTGCAATAACAGCCCTTCCAACTCGGACGCTTTGTTCTTCAAGCCTTCAGACTCCTTGCGTGCCGCCACTAGATTCTTGCTCGTTTCGGCCAATTCCTGTTGAGCGGCGGCGTGCTGTTCCTTGGATTGCTTGAGCTCTTCTTTCAGAGCCGCCAACGCCTTGGCATCCTGCTCTTTTTGACTTTGGTAAGTCCCCACCTCTTTCTTGAGGTTGGCGAACTCACTCTTGAGTTTGCCCAAGCCAGTTTTCAACTCGTCCTCGCGCTTCTTGGCGAGCCCAAGCTTATCCTGGAGCCCTTTGGCCAATTTCAACTGTTCGGCCAGGCGCTCGTCTTCCTTCTTGTCCTTGCCCACCGATTTCTCCAGTTGCTTCTGACAATCCGCGAGCTTCTTCTCGAGCCCCTTAATCTTTTTCTGCAATCCTCCCCGCTGGTTTTGCCAACTCTTGGAAAGACTTTCAGCTTCGGTAGCCAGTGCGTTCAGGACCTGATTCTTCTCCGACAAGCGGGATTCCAATTGGCGGACCCGCTGGTCCCGGGTTTTCACATCCTTGTTTGTCGATTGATAGAGATCACGCATGGCATCGAGCTCACGACGGGAATCCTCGCGCTCCTTCCGCCACTCCATGGCCAGACGAGCGGCATCGCTACCGAGCTCCTCCAGCGCCTTGGTCTTTTGAGTCAAGCCGAGACGGAGAACTTCGGTTTGCTTGCTTTCAAAGCCTTTCACCCCAAGCTCGCCTTCCAATTCAGCCAGCTTCTTGCTCATCTCGGCGACTTGCGCTTCCAATTCGTCACGCTCGCTCTGCCAGGACTTGGCGAGGCGGGCAGTGTTGGCCACTGCGGCTTGCGCTTCCTTGATTTGAGCGGCACGGACGGCTTTCTCAGTTTTGCTTTGCCATGCGGCGACAGATTCTTCCCACGCAGCGGTCTGGGTCGCGACCGCCTGCTCGACGTCCCGAATCTCACCCTGCAATCGCGTGCGCTCTTCCTCCCATTCCGCAGCCAGGCGGGCGGTATTGGCGACAGCATCCTGCGCCTCCTTCATTTGGGCAGAGCGCACCGCATTTTCAGTTTCCTTTTGCCAGGCTTTCACGGACTTCTGCCAAGCCTCGTTGTCGCGCACCCGAATCAGTTCGGACTCTTCCAGCTTGCGGATGGCGGCGTCGCGTGCCTCTTCGGCGACCATCAGCTTGCGCTCCCATTCGCCTTGTCGCTTGCCGAAGTCGGCTTGCAGAACGGCGAGCCGCTTTTGAAATTCCTGTGTCGATTTGGCGCGCTCTTTCTCCATCTGGTTCACTTTGGCAACCATGGCCTTCTCGCGCTCAGCGAAAGAGCCCCGTTCCTTTTGCAAAGTTTTGGCCATCTCCTGATGGGCGGTCTTGAGCTGATTGCGCAGCTCTTGTACCGTCTTCCCCGCTCCTTTGGCGTTTGCATTCTCCAAACGGGCAGCAGCCTTGCCGCGCAACGCCTCATCCAGTTCGACGCGAAGCTTGTCGATCTCGGCAGTTGCTTTCTGATAGTCCTCAACAGGCACGATCCCAATCATGGGTTGCTCGTGCCCATCATCGAAACAGGTCAATACCGTTGATTGACCGAAGGCGAGATTGGCGCCCGCAAGTAGTAGAAACACCTTCTTCATGATGACGGAGGATCCTAGATGGCGCAGGGGCAAGCAAAAGAGAAAGACGCCAAGATGACTGAGAAAGAACTTTAGTTTTCTTAACGAAAAACTATCGCTTCGCAAGTTCGCCAAACATAAGCAGTTGAGTAGAAAACTCTTGGAACTCTTTACACAAATTCCTCGAATCCCCTGTCAAAAGCGTCCCCCATGATTTGCGAGCGGATTAAGCTTGGCCCCACTCTTTTCAAAGAGACCTGAGAGCAAACGAGCCCCTCAACCTAGCGACTCCAGATCAAACCGCGCGCAGCTTTTCCGCCTCTTGGTCTGATTCCCTCTGGACAGCGCCCCCACTCCAACCGACTCTGCGCGCTCTTTTATGTTTCGCCTCGACGCCACCGACCCTGATTCCAAAGCCCGGGCAGGAACCCTGACCACGGCCCACACCGAGATCGAGACCCCCGTCTTCATGCCCGTGGGCACCCAGGGCTCGGTCAAGACTCTCCATCCCCGCGAGCTGAAGGACGAGCTGGGCGCGAAGATCATCCTCGGCAACACCTATCACCTGTGGCTGCGCCCGGGCACTGATATCATCAAGAAGATGGGCGGTCTCCACGGCTTTGCGGATTGGCCGAACGCGCTTTTGACCGATTCGGGCGGTTTTCAGGTCTGGTCTTTGGCCAAGCTGCGCAAGATTTCGGAAAAAGGAGTAACTTTCCAATCCCATCTCGATGGCTCGAAGCTGGAATTGACGCCCGAGACCTCGATGGAGATCCAATCCATCCTCGGCTCGGACATCGCCATGCTCTTCGACGAATGCCCGCCTTATCCCTGCGAGCGGGTTTATGCGGAAGAGTCCACCGCCCTGACCAGCCGCTGGGCCGCCCGCTGCAAGCAATGGGTGGAGGAGAACCGTGCATCCACGGGCCCCCAGCAACACTTTGGCATCGTGCAGGGGTCCTGCTACCCGGACCTGCGCGAACGCTCCGCGAAAGATCTCGTGGACCTCGACTTTGACGGCTACGCGATTGGCGGAGTCTCCGTCGGGGAGCCCGAAAAGGAGATGTTCGCCGCCATCGACAACGCCGAACCCTTTCTACCCAAAGAAAAGCCCCGCTATGCCATGGGCCTGGGCACCCCGACGCAAATCCTCGAGATGATCGCTCGTGGGGTCGACATGTTCGACTGCGTTCACCCCACCCGATCGGCACGTCACGGGCTGGCCTTCACCGCCGATGGACCGATCCATATCAAGAACCTGAAATACGCCGACGACCCCCGTCCGCTGACTCCGGATTGCCATCCTCACCTCGCCGGATTCTCGCGCGCCTACCTGCGACACCTCTTTAAAGCAGGCGAAATCCTCGCTTTAAGATTGCTTTCGTTCCACAATCTTGATTTCTACCTTCGCCTGACTCGCGACGCGCGAAAGGCCATTGCGGCAGGCGAATACACTGCCTTCCGCGAGGACTTCACCGCTCGCTACCAAGCAAAAGCAAAATGACTTCCACTCTCGACTCTCTGTTCCTCCTCGCTCAAGGCGGCGGCGGCAACCCTCTCGCCGGTCAATTTGTCCCCATCATTCTGATGGTGGCGATGTTCTACCTCCTCCTCATCCGCCCCCAGCAAAAGGCCCGCAAGGAACTGCAAGCGCGCATCGACTCTTTGGAAAAGGGCGACAAGGTGATCACCACCGGTGGCATGCACGGCACCGTCCACCAGATTTCCGAGAAGACCGTCACTCTCAAAGCAGGCGGCGACAATGTCTTCCTGACCTTCGACAAGCCTTCAGTCGCCTCGGTGATTAAGCTGAAGTCGGAAAAAGCCGCTTCGTCGAAAGACACCAAGACGGACAAGAAGTAGTCTTCCCCGCCCGTCCTCCATCCAATTTTCATTAGCAACACTCCATGAACCCCTACATTATCTTCTTCGTCGGCCTCCTGATTCTAGGCCTCCTTTTTGCCTACTTTGCGGCTGAAAAGGACAGAAACAAAAAGAAAATCGGCACGTTGGTGACGATCGTTCTGGTCGGTTTGTGCGGCCTCGCAATGAAGACCGAGGGCCTCAAGTCCGGTATCGACCTGAAGGGCGGCTCCGCCTTCACCGTCCGGGTTGACCCCAAGAAGGACGAGCAGACCGGACAACCCGTCCAAGTCACTCCCCAAGACCAGCAAACCGCGATTCAGGTCATCTCCAAGCGCCTCGACCCCGATGGCGTCAAGGACATGACCATTCAGGCCCAAGGCGACGACCGCATCACGATCGAGATGCCCGGCACCACGGAAGAAGAGGCCAAGGAAATCGCTGAAATTCTTCAAAAGCAGGCCGTGCTGAATTTCCGCGCGGTTCACCCCGACAACGCGACCTTGGCATTCCAAGTCGAATCCGGTGCAGCCACCCGCCCTCCCGGTTACGAGCTTCTCCAAGAGCCAGTTCGTGACGAAGACGGCAAGCCGGTCACTGAACCCATCCTTGATGATGAAGGCAATCCGGTTCTCAACAAAGCTGGCAAGCCAGCGACCACTCCCGTCACCAGCCCCATTCTCGTCAAGCGCCGCGTGGAGGTCAAAGGCTCCCAGATTAAGTCTGCTTTCCCTGACTTCTCCCGCCCCGGGGTCATGAACATCGTTCTGACCAAATCAGGTGGCGAAGCGATGCGCAAATACACCGCCAACATCGTTCCCGGACGCGACCGCATGGCCCACGTCCTCGACGGTAAGGTCCTCAGTGCCCCGGGCTTCCAAAGCAAAAACCTCGGAGCACAATTCATCATCACGGGCATTTCTGGCGGAACCGCCGAGGTCGAGCGCCTCTCGCAGCAGTTGATGAACCCGCTCGAAAACCCCCTCATGATTGAGGAACAGCGTCAGGTCTCCGCCCGTCTTGGAGCCGCAACCATCAAGCAAGGAATCTACGCCGGAATCGCCGGTCTCCTGCTCACATTGGTTTTCGTGACCATCTACTACCGCTTCGCTGGTATCGTCGCGCTGCTCGGACTGGTGGTGAACATCGCGATTCTCTTCGGAGCGATGGCCATGTTCGGCTTCACCTTCACCCTGCCTGGTATCGCTGGTATCATTCTGACCATCGGGGTTGCGGTTGATGCCAACGTGCTGATCTTCGAGCGCCTCCGCGAGGAGCTGGCCGCTGGCAAGTCGGTGAGCGGAGCGATTAAGTCTGCTTACGAAAAGGCCTTTTCCGCGATTTTCGACGCCAACATCACCACCCTGATTACCGCGCTCATTCTCTTCTGGCGCGCCTCCGGCACGGTCAAGGGTTTCGCCATTACTTTGACCATAGGTATTCTGGCTTCCATGTTCGCCGCTCTCTTGGTGACCCGGGTTCTCTTCTGGTGGTTCCAAGATGCCGGCGCGGTGAAGAAGCTTAGCTTCCTCAATCTCGTTCCCGACCGCACCATCGATTTCCTTTCGAAAGGGAAAATCGCCTTCTTCATCTCCGGCGGCCTCATCATCCTTTCCCTCGTCATGGGAGGCATCAAGCGCGAGAACGCACTTGGTATCGACTTCCTCGGTGGCGCCCTGACCCGCTTCGAATTGGGCGACAAGGAGATTCCGGTTCCCGAGGTGCAAGCTTCGGTGGAGAAGCTCACGCTCGACAAGATTCCCCAGGTGCAAGAGGAAAAATCCGCTTCCGGCTTCTCGCTGGCCGTTCGTTCCTCCGAGAAGGATGTCCCTGCAGTCGTGGCCCAGTTGCGGGAGACTTTCCCCCAGCTCGCCGAGATTGAGTATTCCACCGAGAACGTCTCCTCTTCCTTGGGGGCAGACTTCCTGAAGAACTCCCTCATCGCCCTCGGCATCGGCTTGGTCGGCATCCTGATTTACATCACCTTGCGATTCGAGTTCTCCTTCGCCCTCGGTGCCTTTGTGGCCCTAGCGCACGACGTCATCATCTGCGTGGGCATCCTGATGCTACTGGGTCGAGAGTTCTCGCTCATTCACGTCGGTGCCATTCTGACCATCGCCGGTTACTCCATCAACGATACCATCGTGGTGTTCGACCGGATTCGGGAGCAACTCCAACTGCGGAGCGGCGACATCTCGGTCATCATGAACGAGGCCATCAACGCCACACTCTCCCGGACCATCCTCACTTCCGCAACGACCTTCGTGGCGGTCTTGGTCCTCTTCATCTTCGGTGGCTCCGCAATGCGCGACTTCGCCCTGGCGATGATGATTGGGGTGATTGTCGGAACTTACTCCTCCATCTTCGTAGCTGCCCCAGTGGTCGCCTGGTGGTCGAAGAAGCGCGGCACCAACCTGCGCGCCGAGGTCATCGACGCTCAGCTCGAAGCCCAGGTGATGCCTGGCAAAGGCTAGGCCGGAAACCTTTTTTCCCTCTTCAAAAGAGCAGGTGACGCCCGTCGCCTGCTCTTTTTTTGGTTCATGGCGAGCGCTGCAGGCTGCTGGCAAAACGAGATTCTTCCCATTCAAAGCAGATTTGTTGGGCAAGGGACTCCTCCACCGGTCGTTATCTCCTAGCGCCTTACAATCAGAAGTTCGGAGCATCCGTTCGAACAACAGTCGGCAGTCGTTCGTCCTTGCTCCCTGCCTTCTGTGCCCAAAAAACCCATCGGGCAATGTTCTGGCCAAACCTCGGATTCCAGCACGCTGGCATCCGTCTTTATTCCAAGCATGAACACGAACATAGCCCGGGCTGCCAGCGCAGCTCTTACGATCAGCTGCCTCTATGCGGAGCCCTCCCAGCCTCAAATCTCCGAGGGTTGCGACTGCTGCTTCCACCCTTCTGCGGCAAAAAGCGTCACCAACCACGCCCCCGCGGCTGAGGAGCATCTCCTGGCTCTCCCCGACGGACTGCCCGAATCCTTTACTCTGCAGGTTCCCTTCGAAGGCGAGATGCTGACCCTGCGTCTGGAAAAGAATGAGATCTTTGGCGAAAACACGCGATTCCTGATCGCTGGCGCAGGCGGACAAATCACCGAAATCGACCCCGGCCCGGAGCGCTCCTATCTCGGCACCGTGGCCGAGCATTCCGACTTTGCGGTCAACGCGGTTCTCTTTGAAGAGGGGCTCATCGCGAACATCATTCGCCCTAGCGAAGAGCCAATCACGGTGAAGCCGGTCGAAAATGCACCCGCTCGCTCGCTTCACTCTATTCAACTGGAATCCGGCAGCGACCGCACCGCCAGCGCGCCCCAGGCGGCCACTCTTTCCACCACCGGAAGCTCGCCAGTGCAGGATGGTCCGGAAGAAGCGCAGTCCCTCGGCCCCATCATGAACTCCGTGTTCGTGATGTCCCTCGGGAGCTCCGCTCTCCCCTCCTCGACCGCCACCCTCCCGCCCTCCCGCGTGATGGAAATTTACGAATACGAGATCGGGGTCGAAATCGGGTCGAGGGCGTTCCTGTCCGACACCTACAATAGCAATCTCGCCACCGCGCAAGCCTCCGCCCAATCCGTCATCGGCAATTTGGACGCCCGCTATTTGCGCAGCGCAGGCATCAAGCACCGCCTCGGCACCGTCATGATTCGCACCGACGCCGCGACCGACCCCTTGCGCGACTCCGTCACCGCCACCGGGGGAGCCGCCAATGCCAGCAGCAGCTTGAGCGCCTTCCGAAACTACTGGAACAGCAACGCGGCCGAAGTCGGAAGCACCCACGATCTGGCGGTCTATCACGTTCGCTCAAATCCCTCCGGACTCGCCTACGTCAACAGCGTGGGCACGAGCAGTCGTTACGCGACCTGCGGCGGCAATGGGGCAACCAGCTGGGCGGACGGCACCTTGGCCCACGAATTCGGACATTCCTGGAGCCTCGGGCACTATGATTCGAACAAAGGCACCTACTACGAATCCAAGCCCCGCAGCAATAGCGGCTCCAATTCCGCGGGCGGCAGCGACGTCTTCGTCTGTGTGATGCACGGCGGCGGCGACCACAACATCGGCCGCCTATCAACCGGTGAAGCGAATCAAGTCTACAACGTGCGCCAGGGCAAACGGAACCACGGCACTCTCGTCACCAACCCCGGGCCCATTCCTCCCTTTGGCCACCGCGATGAAGCAACGGCCTCCGGAAGCCCCATCAACATCGACGTCGTGGCCAACGACTACGACGGGAACAACGACATCCTCGATGTCCGGCTCCTCGATACCGTTAGCCAGAAGGGGGCCTCGATCAGCTTGTCGGCAGGAACCGGGCCCGGCGGGCGCAACGAGATCACCTACACGCCTCCCGCCAACTTCAGTGGCAACGACTTCTTTCACTACACCGTCTGCGACACCACCGGCCGCACTGACTGGGGCGCGGTCTATGTCTCCAACATTCCCCCCGCCACCGTCGACCTCAGCCGGACCAAGTATTTCTACGATATCGGAACCTTCGACTCCCCCCTCTTCACCAATAGCGCCGACCCCTACGAACGTATCTCTGATGTCTCGTCGGGAGATTTCGGTTTTACCAGCGCGGGGCCCAACCCAGTGGAATCCCGCGATCGGGGAAACATCTCGGGAGTCAATGAGATGAACCGCGATCACATTCGCATGCGCTCGCCGGGTACTTTTCATCATAAACTGGCGCGCGGAATCTATAACCTCCTTTTCACCATTGGAGACGCCACCGAGAACAGCAACTCCATCCGTCTCACTGCTGAAAGCGCCCCCTCTCTCACAACTGGCAATCACACGCCCGCCACCTTTACCAACTACACCATCAACAACGTCCGCGTGGAAGACGGGGAGCTGAATGTCGATATCGAGAACCTGGGATTCTCATCCAACATCACTCGCATCGTCATCATCCGGGTCGGCGACGTCGACGATGACGATTTGCTCGACCTCTGGGAGCTCCAGCACTTTGGCGATATCACCACCACCTCCGGCTTGCCAAGTGAAGACGCCGACGACGATCTGCTCACCGACCTCGAGGAGCACAATGCGGGAACCGATCCCAACAATCCCGACACCGATGGAGATACCTTGAGCGATGCCGATGAAGTCCTCTTCTACCTCACTGATCCCACCCTCGCCGACTCGGACTCCGACGGCTTTAGCGACGCCACCGAACTGGCCTATCGCGTCAGCCCCCTCGACCCGGCGAGCAAGCCGAGTATCCCAAACCTCGTAGCCTACTATCCCTTCGACGAGGCCACCGGCACCACCGCCAAGAACTTCGGCTCGGCCGGCAGCGCTGCGGATGGCGAGCAAAATCAAGGAACAATCGGCTGGACCACCACGGGCCAGATGATTGGCTCCAGCAGCCTCGACCTCGACGGGTCCTCCTCGCTGGTGGCCGGCAGTGCCATCCCCTCCAGCGCCACCGAGTTCACCATCAGTCTCTGGGTCAATCCCGACACCGATGGCGGCTTCAAGGGCATCTTTGTCGGTCGCGACAACCCGGGCAACTGGGGCATCAACATTGAGAACTCGCACGCCGATGTTCGCTACGCCAATAGTGCCGGGACCAGTCTCGGGGTGGATACTCCGAACACCGATCCCATCGAAGCCACGGGAGGCTGGTATCACGTAGCCCAGACTTGGAGCAGCACGGGCTCCTCCACTACGGGCAAAGCATATCTCAATGGCAACCTGGTCGGCACCACCACCTCGGCGCGAACCGATTTCACCCAGCCGACCCTTGGATTCCTCATCGGGGACGACAACTGCTGCGGAGGGCGGGAGTTCAATGGCCAGATCGATGACCTGGCGGTCTTCACCCGGGCTCTCACAGATGACGAAATCGCCAACGCCTTCACCGCTGGTCAGACCGGCGGCACCATCATTGCCTCGCTGGCCCCGGTATTCCCCTCCCCGCTTCCCAGCGACCTCACAATCGATCCGCAAACGGGGAACGTACACTTCAGCTTCGATACCGATCCCTTCGGCACCTATCGAATCTACCGCTCGCCGAACCTCATCAACTGGACTTTGCTCGATACCGTATTGGGTGACGGCACCCCGTATCCCTATATCCATGTCGATGGATTCACCGACGATCCCGTTCAATTCTATCGCGTGGAATAGCCTGCTCTTGAGCATCGCCTGGCGAATCCATTCAATACCCCATCACGGTGCCACGGATTCGCTAGCGTTTTTCGTTTGGGGATAAAGACTTTCCAACACGCCACTCGGGGCCCGCATGATGATGGAATAGTGCCCTTCGCCGGGAAAGAAGCGGGTGGTGGCATTCGGGATCCAGGAGGCGTATTCTTTCACCATGGAGAAGGGAATATTCTTATCTTCTTCCCCGTGCCAGAACTCGATGGGGACGGTGATTTTGGAAAAATCGATTCCCCAATCCGACGTGTAAACATCGCCATCGATCTGCACGCCCGCAGTGCCCGGCGCGATGCCTTCGCGAAAGCTGCGGGTCACGCTTTCGAAGTTATCATTGCCATTGAGCGCCTCGCGATCGGCATCCGCGGTCCACTTCATCACCCACGACATGGGCGGTTCGTCAGGTCGATATTGCGAAATCCAATTCGACATCTTGAGTATACCCGGAATCAAAAAGGGAGCGTGGGGACGAATGCGCAGAAGCGCGCGATAGGGCCACATCATCTCCGAGCGATTGGGAAATTGGGCCAGCGGAGGCGCCCCACAAACCACCGCGCCCTGGGTCACCCTTTCCGGCAAAGCCGCAGCCATTGCCACCGCATAGGGCCCGCCGCCCGAGACCCCCATGACGGGAAACTGGTCCCAACCGAGATGGTCCGCCAACTCCTCCACCACCGGCGGCCAGTCGACCAGAGTGCGCCCGGGTTGCAGATCCGATTGACCCACGCCGGGTCGGTCGGGGGCGATGAGCCGGACTCCTTTTTCCAAACAAAGAGCGTGCAGCTGGAATCCCTGCAAGCGCGACGAAGGCCAACCGTGGAAATACATCAGAGGCCGACCTTCTGGATCTCCATAGTCGCCATAGCAAAGCCGGCGGCCACTCTTCAGGGACAGGAAGCAAGTTTCATTCACGATGAAAAAGTAGCACACCCTCAGCCAACCGAATAATCGAAGTTCCCAATCCCGACATTGATTCAGGTGATAGTCTGAAACCCAGCCCCCACAGTCGCGAGCGCTTTTTATGAATGAAAAACAGCATTTCCTTCGTTTTCTTTTCAGATCCCTGTGAACAAATTCGCATCCGCGCGCGTCTGTGGTAAGCAGTTCGGCAAGACGGACCCCCTCTCTCAAATGAAAACGATCACTTTTCTACTCACCCTTCTCGTTTCGCTCAGCTCGGCTTGGGCGGGACCCATCCTCAATTTGGATCGCCTTGGCGAACAGCTTGGCGGCTGGGAGGCCAAAGGAAACCGGGCAGCCGACTACGAGCGCTCGGGCTCCAAGTACCGCAGCTGGAAGCCGGAAGTGACCCCCATGTTGGACGGAGGGCTCTTCATCTCCATGCGTATCGACCACCTGCGCGGTCTCTTTGCCTCCGATGACCACGCTTCCTTGCAGGTCACCTTGGACAGCAAGGGCAACATCGTCTCGGCGCAATCGTCCATGGCTTTTCAAGGGCAAAAGATCACCTCGGACGCCATTCGGCTCGGGGCCGACGCAGGAACCGAGGTTATGGGCGTGCAGCAAGTGGCAAAGGTCGGCACCGATTTGCTGGCGGACCTTTCCTCCAAACTTCTGCGTGAAAATGTCGCCGAGCCCGGTCGGGTAACCTTCCCGGCAGTCATTCACCACAACTACAATCTCCTTTGCTTGGCCACCGGTCTGATTGGTGAACAACACCTGTCTGGCGAAGCGCCGCCGAAGGCCAAGGCCGCAAAACCCGAACAAAAGCCACTCAAAGTGGAAGGAGACAAGGATGCCAAAAAGACTGGCCAGAAATCATCCCTGTCGACTGCCTCCTAATTTGTATCGAGTTGAGATCTCGCGCTTGCGTCGACTCGTTTTTATGCGAATAATCTAGCATTAAGCGTCGTCAAAACACCGCAGATATGAAAATTCCGAATCTCTTTCCTACCCTTTCCCTCTCGATGGGAAGCCTTCTTCTCTTTTCGATGGTTTCCTGCACTCCATACCAGCAACAGGGGGCAGCGATTGGCGCCTTGGGTGGCGCGGGTTTAGGCGCGATTGCGGGCGATGACGGAGGAGATGTCGTTACTGGCGCCGCCCTCGGAGCGGCAGCGGGTGCGGGAGTTTCCGCCTACCGCGAAGAGCAACAACGTCGCGCGAGTCAGGGCTACAATAACAATTCTTACACCCCTCCGGCACAGCGGCCCAGCTACCAGCCACCTGCACCTACCACGACGCCAACTCCCAGCACTACCAGTCCTTCCCGGACGAGTGCCGGTGAATACCCGCTCGCAATGCCGGGGGTGAAGGCCAACACCGTCATCTCACCTTATCCTCCCTTCAATGTGCTCGATACCACGGGAGCCAAGAAGGGCGACAAGCTCTGCGATCCCTCGACCATCCCCATCGATCCCGCTACCGGAAAACAATACGTCAATCCCTCCACGGGGCTGCCAGATGTGAAGCGTGGCAAATACTTCATCGTCCCATAGTGGGTAAGACTTTCTCCGCGGGCCTGCCGCTTCCAAGCGGTCTGGCCTGCTGAAATTCGATTCTAACGAGCTCCGGCGAAGGGCGAAACCACGGCCCTCTACCAATCTCCGCGTTCTTCCTTATCAAGCTCGACCCGGTCCTCCCAGTTGCGGGCCTTGATCTTACGATCACGCTTTGCCCAGCGTTCAGTGGCCATTTGACGCTTCTTTTGGCGTCGCCGCAATTCCGCGATTTCGATTTCGAGATTGAGAAAGCTCTCATAGCGCGCCGGATCCAGCTCTCCGCTTTCAACTGCCGCAACAATGGCGCACCCCGCATCCTTTTCGTGACGACAGTCGGAGAAGCGACACTCCAGGGTCAGGTCTTCAATGTCAGCAAAGCTCTCCCGCAAGGTGGCTTCATCCGTCCACATCTGCACCTCGCGAATCCCCGGGTTGTCGATCAGCATCCCTCCCTCGGGTAAGAGAACCAGCTCCCGCCAACTGGTGGTATGCCGGCCTTTGCCTGTCACCTCATTGACCTCCCCGGTCAGCAAGTCATCGCGCTCCAGGAGCTGGTTGACCAAAGTCGATTTCCCCACTCCGCTGGAACCGACCAGCGCCATCGTCAGTCCCTCCGCGAGGTAATCCTTGAGCACCTCCAGCCCCGTTCCCTCCATCGCGCTGGCTCCCCGCACCTCAGCCTTGGGATCGAGCGCGTTGACCTCCGCGACCAAAGCCGCCATCTCCTCTTTGCTGACCAGATCCGCCTTATTCACCAGCAATACTCCCCGGGCTCCACTCTTCCCGATCAAGGTCAGATAGCGCTCCAAGCGCCGAATGTTGAAATCCGCGACCGCGTCGGTGACCACGACCACCACATCGACATTGGCTGCAATGACTTGTTCTTCTGAAGAATTACCAGGCATCTTTCGGGAAAAGGTTGTCCGTCGCTTCAAACGCGCCCGAATGATGTGCTCGTCGTCCTCACCCTGCACCTCCACCGCCACCCAATCACCCACTGCGGGCAAATCCGCGTCACAGGCCGCCTCGTGCCAAACCTTCCCCCCCGTCACGACCTCCAGCTCCTCGCCTCCTTCCAACCAGGCGCGAAAGTTGATTTTCGTCTCCTCGACCAGGCGGGCAGGCACCCAGCCTTTCTTCCGATACGGTGCAAACTGCTCCTCGAAAAAGTCGCTCCATCCTATTTCCTCCAAAGTCACTCCCGCAACAGTAACAAATTCGATGCGGCAGCAAAACCCTTTCGACTTGCTCTCTCCTTTCCTCAATTCGGAAAAAATTGGATCTCCACCAAATCACCTCCAAACTCTCTCCGTGACACTCGATCTCCCCCCGGGCTCCATTGAACTCCTCCCAGACATGTCAGTCCTTCTGACCAAGTCCCGCACCCTCGTTCTAGCCGACACTCATTTTGGAAAGTCAGCAGCCTTTCGCGCCCGCGGACTCCCCGTGCCCGAGGGTGACACTGCGGCCGACCTTGCCCGGATCGATCTCCTTCTTCGTGAGCACTCGGTCTCCCAACTGGTCATCGCCGGCGACCTGCTCCATGCGCGGGTAGGGTGCACTGCCGAAGTGCTCGACCTACTTCTTCCCTGGCTGGAAAAAAGCGAAACTACTATCAGTCTAGTAGAAGGGAATCACGATGCCAAATGCGGGAAAAATCCCCTGGGAAAAAATTGGCCCCTGCTCAACGAACTCACAGTCGACGGGTTTCACATTCTGCACAATCCCGATGAGGAACTGGACAATACCTCTGGTTTCCACCTAGGCGGCCACCTTCACCCTGCGGTTAAAATCAAAGACGGAACCGGAACGGGATTCCGCACCCCAGTCTTCTGGCTCCGCGCCAATCAACTCGTCCTGCCCGCCTTCGGCAGCTTCACCGGCGGCCAATTCTATCGCTATCAACATGAAAAGGATCGACTCTTCACCCCGCTCAACAATCGCGTGGTGGAACTCCCCTCCCAGCTCTGGTAACGGACAGCCTCACCTTGTGATCCGAACTCCTTCTTGATAGAGTCTTGTCCCCCATGAAAAATCTTCTCCCCTTCGCCTCCATTCTAACAATCAATTCCTGCGCGCTCGTCACAACCCCAATCAAGGTCGCCGGGAGCGCTGCCGGAGCGGCTGTAGAAGTCACGGGCAAGGCCGTGGGCGCAGGCGTCAGTCACCTTTCCCGCAACAAGTCAGAATAGCCAAGGGGTGTTGTCACCACTACTGCTCTTCTGGGACAAACTCGTCCACGGCGCGGAAATCAACGCTCTTTCCGGAGACATCATTGAAGAAAAAGACGTAGGTCCGTGTTCTCTTCGAGAGAGGCCAACGAGACGAGCTGATAGGCCGGGCGCTGTTTTCCCCATCACGAATTCCCAGAAGAACATCATAGAAGCGCTCATCCCGCGCTCCCGCAGGGCGCACCACTTCTCCTTCTCCCGGCTTTAGCATACACTGGGTTGTTCCGATCTTTCCGACGATGGTTTCTTTGGAGGTATTGAGCAGATAGAAGTTCCCCGGACGAAAAGCGGTGTTCTTACTATTCAGGACGATAGCGCGAAAAACGGTATCCTCACCTGGCACCAGCAGGACAATAAAGTCTGTGCCAGATTCCGGAAGAGTCACCTTCGAAAGAGGCTTCACCGGACTGGCAGTTTGCAAGACAAACTCTCGGGCTGGGACCTTGAATCGCTCGGACAGATTGTTCTTGGGAATCTTGAAGGCCTCGGAGGTTTCCTCTTCCGAAGCGGCTACGACTTCCGGCAGCCCCTTGGGGAGGTGCTGGGCAACGAACCGAACTTGAAGTCCCCGCGCCTTCTCTTGAGCAGAAAGGAAGGTGCAACCGAATAGAATGAATAGGATGAATGTGCGCATAGTAACGGAGCCTACTAAACTTCTGAGGGAGACAGCCAGCGGAAAGAACCAATCCGGAAGCGGCGGCCGAACTCTTTGTTGAGGGGATTGGTCAATTGGTCCGGACGAATCTCGCGATCATCTTCGTCACTCAGGTAGTCGGCTTCCCGCTGAACCTGGGCTTCACACCAGGCCCGCGCGCGCACCTTACCATTTGGCCCACGGGACTCGCCATAAGCTCGGATGATGAAGGTATCGGAACGAACCGAGAGCAGCGGAGCGATAGGGGTCAAAACATCCGCCTGCTTGATGACTCCGGGGATACCTGCGGAAATCGCTCCTTCTTCGGCTTCCGGAAAGGCAAAGCGGGAAGCCACCGAGGTATCGACCGAACGACCCGCCCCCTCGAAGGCTGCATTGAGCCCGACCTCGTCAGAATCAATGGCAGCCTGAATGGTTCCTGCCCGCGCTAGATCTTCCCCGCCATTGGGGCGTCGATTGACAAAGTCAGCCAGGGACAAGAATGGTCCCCGCTTGCGAACTTCCCGCACGATTGCCTCTGCCAGCACTTCAATCTGCCCTTCGGTCAAGGCCCGGCGCCCTGTCCACTGGGCCGGATCGGTCAATGATTCCTGGCCTTCCCCTTCCGCAACCTGATCAGACGGAACGAATAGACCCACGACCGGAACGCCGTCGGAAGACTGGGTCTCGCTAACCGACCCGAGTTCATCAAGAGTCGCCAGGCGCTTTTCGTTGAGGGCGGAGAGGAGGGTCTGCCATGCGGTAACGGAAGTCGAATTGACGTTGAAAAGTCCCTCGACTTTCAGGAACGCGGCAACCAACTCGGAAGCGTCGCCAGTCGGAGTGTTTCCACTAAAGAGGCTCGCCAGCACCTCCTGCGGCTCCAATTCGCCCAGATTGGCCTGATAGCGTGGATTGAGCAACTCGCCCTCGCCATTGAAGAGCTCCTCAGCGACCTGCCGTTGCGCCCGCCGCTCGGAGAAAGTGCTCTCGACTTCAGGCGCGATGGTGGAGAAGAACCAGTCATCCCAGAGTGCCTCGTTGGCCAAGTAGGAGTGGTCGGCAAGGGCTCGCCCGCCAGAGGTCGTAGTCGAGGTTTCACCCTCACTCAGCACCGAAGGTGCATAGGAGTTCCCAATCGCATGGCTGATCTGCGGCGCCAAAGGCTCACGAGCGTTGAGGGTGGCATACCCATACACCGGTTTCTGATGCAGAAATCCATTGGCGGTCGAGTGCTGCAAGGCCGCAATCGATGCCAGCGGTTCGCGGGGAACGGAGTGTGTGATGACAAAGCTGGTTCCGGTGGAAGCATCGAATCCCCCGCCAAAGTAAGCATTGCCGCTAGAGCTGGTTTCCAAGTTGCGGTTGACCCAGCTGTTCAGGGCCTCAACTTTGATTTCATAGGGGAGCATATCACGCTCCTTTTCCGACAGATCATAGAAGTCCACATGATGGGCCTTGGGATTGAAACGCAGGAAGCTCCGGGTTCCCCGATCGCCAGCGCTTTCCGTTTTGGCATTATAGGAATACATCATGATGGGAGCCTTCTCCACCATCAGCTGGGAGGTCGAAAGCACGCGGGTATCTTCCTCCTCCAAGGTATCGAACACATCCGGAAAGCGGTTGGCATAAAGTCGCTCGCGAGCGGGTTTGGTTCCAGGAGTGCCGGTGTCCCGCACCTCGCGACGCTGCAGACGCTTGTTCCCAAAGTCGTAGTCGATGAAGATGCCCCCTATTCCCAAGCTATTGGAACCCCGGTCGTCTCCGACGTAGACCGAGTGATGAGTCATCGAAAAGTGACGAGAGTGTGAGGAGTATCCAGCAAGCACGTTGCCGGCCCCGTTCTTGGCCCCAGCGGTCAAATTATTGGGACGGGCGGTGTAGGTAATCGAACTATCAGCCGGCACGTCGACGAAAGCTCCCGTCGAGGTCTTGAGGGGCAAAGTGACCCCACCACCGAAATTGAATCCAGCCAAGCCTGCCAAGCGATGCCTGTTGCTGCCGAGACCTTCGAGCTTCACGTTCCGGTCGCCACTCTGCGAGAACTTGATGACCTCTCCGGGCTTGAAAACAAGGGGGTCGTCTATCCCTACAGTCAGGGAAAGATAATTGGAGTCGCCAGATGTCAAGGAGGCGATAATTGGACAGCGATACTGCCGTCCCCCCGCCGTTATGTTGAGATCATAGGGCAATCCGAAGTATTTAACTGTTAGATAATTGCCCCGACTAGGAACCATCAGCGGCACGTCATGAGGATTCCAAAAGGTCAGGATTGGGTCGATGACGAGATGCAGACGGTTGAAGACCCGGCGCCCTTCGACCACCCGCTTGGCCTCAAGCGAGAAGACCGCCTGATAACTAATGATGGTCGGCTGCTTGTAGTGATGAAACTCGTCGTTCTTGCAAGCGGCCGGACTACGCTCCATCGAGAGGGCCAGAGCGGAAGAAGGCATGCTTCCCCCAGTCGTGTATCGAGCGCGATTCTGATTGAGCTCCTTGTAAAGATTGTAGTAGGTGCCCAACTCTTCCAAATTAATCCCATCTTCCCGACCGATTGAATAGAGAGCATCGGTTGGCATCCTCCGCGCATCAGTCTCCAATGCCATGGAAAGGTCCTTGCGGAAACCGCCTTCGCGAACGTTGACGAGAAGTCCGGTCGATCGTGCGGTGAGATCGTGGAAAAGTCCTTCGTGGGCAGTGTCCGAGTTGGAGAAAAAGGCGAGCTGTTCCCAGTCGGTGAGAGCTTCGACCTTGGGATCCTCCGGATCGAAGTCACTGAATGGCTCCTCCGAGCCGAACTTCACAAACTCAAGAGGCAGCGACGACGCGGATTGATGCTCCCGCCTGACTTCAGCCAAACCTTGGGCTGGCTCGCTCGCGGGAAGCGCTACTGCGGCCTTGAGACCTTGGTCACCTGTCCACCAGGCAATTCCTCCGTCATTCTCCCCCAGCGTCAACAAAGGAGCGACAACGTGAGCGGTCTCATCGTCGCCTACAGTCCCTTCACTCACCAGCTTGACGGTCCGACTTCCAGAAGCCCCGTTGACCGGAAGGTTTTCGCTCGAATTCTTCTCATCAAGAGAAGTCACCAACCACGCGAGATGATCAGGATTGGGGCGTTCCTCGACGTCATCAGGCCAAGCCTCATAGACTCCCGTCCAATAACGATAACCCTCTTTTGCCGAAGTTTGGTCACCGTCCTGGCTGTTGGTCAGCTGATCAGCCGCCATCGTAACCCGGCGGTCATCGCCAACGTATTTCTGCAGTTGTCCGACCGCAAGTTGCAGAGCCAGACGAGCGTTTGCCCGCGCGATTTGCTCATCTTGTCCCACATTGGCAGAACGGAGAGTCGTGCTGGACAGACCTAGAATCCCCACCGCGATCAAAGAGAGCAATATCATCATCGTGATGGTGACAATCAACGAGAACCCTTTCTTCTCCCTAGTCTCGAGATTACTTCGATTCGCACAAACGGACAGCCGAACTTTCATACTACAATGTAATCACACCCTGACTCCTTTTGACAAGCCCCTATTTATAAATGCCAAGAAAAGAGCTGAAATTTAGCTTCAAAGAAAAATTACAGCCCCAGATTTGCCGCACGGCAAGAAGCGATACCTACAACTTAGCTGTCACAGAAAACCGAATTTAGCACTGCAGAAAGGAATTTTCTCTCTCTACCCAAGAAAAAACATGACCGAGGGTGCAAGAATTGGCGCGAGTAGGCCCAAGCCCCAAAATCCCTTCGCCGCTCCTTCCCTCTCTCGTTCCTCGAAAGCGCGCGCCGCAAAAAACGGGACAAAGCACAGGGTCCATCCGACAAGAACTCCCAGCACCAGGCCACCCAGTGCCGCACCGAGTTCACCCTGCGAAAATCCGCGATAGAGCCCCATCGCCCCACCAGTCAAATGGGCTCCGTGATATGTCAATTCCTCCAGGTTCATGCCACCGTCAAACTTTGGCCATTATCCTTGAGGGAAAGCCTTTCGAGGAAGGGCACTGCAAGCGCGCCCCATTCTTTCGCTGTCGGGAATCCGCCCGCGCCTTCTCCCCAAGTCTTTCGGAGCATCTCGGTGTCGATGATCCCCGGGTTGAGCGCCACTGCCGCGAGCCCCTCCGGCAACTCTTCGGCCAAGGCTTTGGTGAGGCCTTCCATCGCCCACTTGGTGGCACAATAGGGGGCGACGTCGGCGGAGACACTTCGCCCCCAACCACTGGAAAAATTCACCACCACCCCCGTTCCACGCTCAATCATCATTGGCACCACCACTCGAATCACATTCGCCACCCCCTTGATATTGACGTCGATCACATTGTCGAAGTCCTCTTCCCCGACCTTCCACAAGCTCACCGGCTGATTGATTGTTGCCGCATTGTTCACCAACAAATCTGGTGCACCCAATTTCTCTTGGGCCCCTTCACAAAACTCCCTCACGGCCCGCGAGTCCCGCACATCCACTTCGCGAAAATAACCTTCGCCGCATTCCCCCACGCTGCGGGCACAACCGGCCACCTTCCATCCACGCTCTTGAAAGCCCTCGACCATCGCGCGTCCCAGCCCGCGTGAACATCCCGTTATCCAGACCGTCTTCGCCATCAGGGCCCCAGACTAGCATCCCGGCCCGAGCTTGGAAAAAGTTTTCCCCAGTTTTGGAAATGGCTGAAAACCAATGCGGTTGGAGCTAGTTGACCTATGAAAACGATACCATCGCTCCTAGTCGGCTGGCTCACAGCCTCCACCTCCCTGTTTGCGCAGGCACCCTGGTCGGGTGTTCTGATGCAAAAGGGCATCGCGGCCGTCACCTGCGGCGCACCCGCACAAGACCCCACCGGCACTCCGATCTCGGCCGGCAATGCCTTTACCTTTGGACTGTTTGACGTCCGCAACCCTTCACCCTCGGACTACGGTCCCTGCCAGAACGTCTTTCCCCCGACTCCGGTTACAACCCCGATTTGGTACGCCGCGGATTATCACGACCCGACTTGGAACGCGCGCGATCTCGGCAACGTCTTCGGCATCGCAATCGATGACAACGGACAGATGTATACTGGCGCCCATGGCCTCTATGGAACCTACCAGCCCCTCCATCACCGCTATGGCAACATTGGGGGAGGCGCTGCCAGTCTCAGTGCCGCAGGCACCGTCTATCGCATCGATAAGACTACCGGCCTACCGACGGTTTACTGCGTGATTCCCAATCAACAGCCGATGACTCTGTCCACCCCCACCTTCGTTTCGGGACCTGGCCTGGGCAATCTCACCTTTGACGCGGATCACAACCAGTTCTTCGTCACCTCTCTGGAAGATGGGAAAATCTATCGAGTGGCTGCAGGGGGCATGACCGGAACAGTCCTAAACTCCCATGACCCTCTGGCTCCTGATTCCGGGAACCCCGGAATGCCAAGCCGGGATGATCGCCTTTGGGCAGTGGAATACCACGAGGGGGAAGTTTACTACTCTGTCTGGCATGACGGCTCCCCCGGCAATCCAAGCGAGATTCGCAAGGTTGGCTTGGATGGTTCGGGGAATTTCGTCCCCAGTCTCGACGTGCATGTGGCCTACGTTCCCGGCCAGGCAGGTTGGGCCGCTTCCTCCCCCGTAGTGGACCTCACCTTCAGCTTGGACGGCCAAACCATGGTTGCCGGAGTGCGCACCATGGCCACCGATACCCGTGCCTACAACCACGCCAGCGGCACCCATCTCCTCGAACTTGTTTCGGGCTCTTGGACCCCTACTCATTTCCAACGCACCGGCTGCAACAATCCTGATGGCGAAGGCTATGGCGGCGTTGCCCTGGGGATGGAAGGCGGAACCCAAGACGCAGTCGTCTGGACCTCATCCGCCGACATGGTGGCCAATTACGGTCCCCACGGTCTCTTTGGGGTTCGTCTCTCCGATGTGCCCGTCAATGGTATGGCCGTCAACTCATGGAAAGTCCCCTACATCGCGGGATTCGCCAATATGCCCATGGATGACCGCAAAGGCTCGGGTGGCGATATCGAAATTCTCAGGGAAGAAGCATGCGCTCAAATCGAAGTGCGGGAAATCCATTGTCCCGAAGAAGCCGGCTCCCCCTACACAGTGGACCTCATCATTGACCACAACCTCACCTCCACCACGGTCAACTACCTCCAGTTCAAACCCTGCCCGACCAGCAGCCTACCCGCTGGCTCCTCCACCGTCCAACCTGGCCCGGCTGGAATCGTGACCCTTTCTCCCCCGCTTCCCGCGAATACACCCTATCCCATTTCGGTGACCCTGCCGGCCTCCCCCATGGGTGGAATGGTCTACTTCAAGGTCAAACTTCTCAACGAAACAGGCGTCGAATGCTGCCTCGAGACCGTCTGCGTGGATTTACCTCCATGCGATTGTGCGGAAATCCTCGACACGCGGATCGACTGCGAACCCGACCCCGCCACGGGGCTCAACAAGTATACCCTGACCTTCACGGTGCAGAATCAAACCCATCTTTCGGGTTCCCCCTTCACCTTTTCAGGCGCCACCTTCTTGCCACCATCTGGCTTTGACCAAAGCTCCATCGTTCTCTCTCCCGCCAGTATCGCGCCGGGGACCACGGGAACCGTCAGCATTTGCTATTACGGCGTGCCCGGAGCCTTGTGCTTCAACCTCGCGGTGCACGACGGAACGGAAGAAAACTGCTGCGCGCTCACCGACATCTGCCTGGACCTCCCTCCATGCGATGGTCACACCGATCCGGAGCCCGATACGTGCGCACTCGCTCGCCGCATCCCCTGCTGTCCGGAGACCGGCACCGCAGTCGTCGACTTCACGGTTTGCAACAACTCTGCTGTCCCGCGGACCTACAGCTGGTCCTTTACCAGCACTCCGACGGTATCCTGCCCCATCATGCTCGACCCCTCGGATCTCTCCCCAGCGGCGGGATTCATCGGGCCCGTCCCCGCATTCGGATGCATGACGGTTTCCATCGTAGTTCGCTGCGACAAGTTTCAGGAGCCGGGAAGCTGCGCCAATCTGGAGCTCTGTGCCGATCCCGGCATGGGCCTCCCAGTGGTCTGCTGCTCTACAGTGATCTACCTCCCTTCGCCCGACGAACCCGTGGTCAAGCTGAGCGACCCCACTGGCGACGGACCGATCGGTCTGACCCCTGGCGAAAAGCGTGAGCTCACTTTCAAAGTGCAAAACCCCACCGACAGCGAGCTTCCCGTTTCCCTACAATTCTTCAGCGAAAACGGCATGCTGGCAGTAGGCGAGGAACGTTTCGAAGCCGTCCTTGCGCCTCAGAGCTCCCAAGAGGTCGTGGTCCCGATCACCCGCCGCGACAACGGCGATCAGAGCCCGCAGTGGACCGAGTTGCAGGTCATCGGGAAGGTTCTTCACCGTCCCTTGGCCTATCTCCCCGTTCAACTCTTGGACGGAGATCGCTCCAAGGCTTTGCCCAAGGTGAAAAAAATCGACACCATTCCACTGCCTTCCGCCACCGTCCAACTGGACATTCAGACCCTACCCGGCCGCTACTATCGGGTGGAAGAATCGTCTGACATGCTCGGCGAGTGGAGCACCACGGAATGCACCGTCACCGACGGAGGTTATGCCAACGGAGTCTTCCTCGGAAATGGCGGCGTCGTGAACTGCTCGGTTCCTTGCGACGAGTTGGAGAAAAAGATGTTCTATCGCGTCGTCCGCATCGACTGATTGCTCTCAACAGCCATCGTGGGGCGGTCTTCCTTGCAAAAGGAAGGCCGCTTTTTTGTTTTCCCCACCCCCGCAATCTGCCAAAAGTCGGCCATGTATTTCACCGGATTTGCCGACGAAGCCGCCCGCGACCTTGCCACCCAAATCAAAGCCACCAAAGAGATTGGCTGGACCCGCATCTCCGCCCGTGGCGTCAATGGGAGCAATATCCACGAACTCCCCGAAGACGAATTCAATACCGTCGCGGACCAACTCGATGACGCCGGAATCACCATCCCGGAGTTTGGCTCCCTGATTGGAAACTGGGGCAAAGCGATCACCACTGACTTCGACCTCACTCTCGCCGAGATCGACCGTGCCATCCCCCGGATGAAGCGCCTGGGCACCGATATCATTCGCATCATGTCCTACGCCCAAGAGCCTTGGGGCAGCGATCAACACGAAGAAGAACGCTTCCGCCGCTTGCGCGAAATTGTCACCCGCTTCGCCGACGCAGGTCTAACTGCCGCACACGAGAACTGCATGAACTGGGGAGGCTTCTCCCCCCAGCACACTCTCCGACTGGTCGAAGAAGTTCCGGGCCTCAAGCTCATCTTCGACACCGCGAACCCCGTCTTTCAAATGGATCGCTCCAAGCCACAGGCCGATGGCGGCTTCCCTTGGCAAGACCCGCTCGAGTTCTATCACGCCGTCCGCGAACACATCATCCATGTTCACATCAAAGACTGCACCAACCCGCCCGCCGGCGAAACCGAGCCCACCGAATACACCCTCCCGGGCGAAGGGCAGGCCAAGGTGCGCGAAATCCTCACCGAGTTGAAAAACTCCGGATATGATGGCGGACTAGCCATCGAGCCCCACGTGGCCACCGTCTTCCACGCTGTCGATGGCGCCGAGCCGGACTGGGACCAGTGCTACAACTCCTATGTCGAGTATGGCAAAGCCTTTGAACAGCTCTGCCATGAGTTGGGCATCTAGGTTTCTCTGCAAACTGTTCTCACACCGAAAGAGGCGGACTGACAGCTCCTCAGTCCGCCGAGGTGCAGTTCCCGACCATCGGCCGCCCGAGGCTTTCTTGATTTTCAAAAGGCTTCCCCGCCATCGTTAGAACTTTGGCAGCGGAGGAGCAATGAGCTGAATCCGGTCTGTTTGCAGAGACTTCAACTGATTGAGGTGAGCTTGCACCTGGTCCCGCTTGTCTGCCGGAAGAAGACTCAACAAGCCTTCTTTCTGCAGCCAGCTGGCAACCGCTCCTCCAGGTTCCACTCCTGCCTCCAGAGTGATGAAATGGTCGTTGCCCAAGCCCTCATCACCAGATCCGAACAAGGAGTCGAAAGCACTCTTGGGCTCCGGAAACATGATGGCCCGAGGGTCCTCCATCTCGGCCATCTCGGCGGCCTTCGCAATGGCATCAGTGAGGCCTCCCAGCTCGTCGACCAAACCAATGCGCAAGGCGTCGGCTCCTGAATAGACCCGACCGCCGGCGAGCGACTCCAGGTCACCCACAATGCGCTCGCCACGCCCATCGACAATGCGCTTCTTGAAAGTGCCGTAAACCCCCAGCATGGACTGGCGGATCATTTGTCGTTCCACCTTCGAAAAAGGTCGGGTGGTGTTGTAGAGGTCCGCATGCTCACCCCGCTTCATCTCGTGAGAGGAGATTCCCAGCTTCTCCATCACTTCGCCCATTGCAAACTTCATCCCCACTACCCCGATGCTCCCTGTGATGGTAGACGGCTCGGCGAATATCAAATCGGAACCACTAGAAATATAGTAGCCCCCGCTGGCCGCAACATTACCCATCGAAACCAGGAAAGGCCGTTCGCTTTGGGCAAACTCATCCAAGGCCTCCCAAAGAATCTCAGACGCCAAAGCTGAGCCACCGGGAGAGTTGACCCTTAGAACCAGAGCCTGGCACTTCTCATCATCAATCAAACGCAAGACCTCATTGCGCGCCGGGACGATGGAGTTGAAATCAATCGCCCCTTCGAAAACGACCACCCCCACATAATCTTCCTTGGGTGCCTTGCTTTTGCCTGAAGAGAACATGAGCTTCATCACATCAAGGAAGCCGTCAATCTCCGGCTCCTTCACCCCCTTGCGGACATACTCCCGGTCGAAGGCCGCTTCCTCGCCGAACTTTGCCTGGAGCTCTTCCACAAGGTCGGTCCGGGTTTGCAAGCGATCGACCAAACCCAATTTCTTGGCATCCCGGGCAGTAACAACTCCTCGATCAATGAAATCATAAACCGAGTCCCGCGTAACCCCGCGTCCCTTTGCGATCTCAGTCACTACGGTAGTATAAAGCGAGTCTAACAAGAGAGCGCTCTGCTTTTCCGCCGCAGCTGAGGGAGCGGTGCGATAGAAGTTCTCACCCGCTGACTTGAAGTCGCCGATGTGGACCACATCAACCACCACTCCAACCTTATCTAACAGCCCTTTGAAGTAGAGACTCTCCGAGTGAAGACCACTCATCGAGACATCGCCCTCGGGATTCAGAACAAAATTGCTGGCAGCAGAACCTAACAGTGCGGTCTTAAAGTTGAGACCATCGGAGTAAAGCCAGACCTCTTTACCCGCGGCCCGAACGCTATCCATCCCCCGCTTGATCTCTTGCAACTGGTCAATGCTCAAGCCCGCCTGGTCCACTTCGACCACGATGGCGGGAATCTCCTCTGCCCCGGCAGCTTCTTGCAAAGAAGTTACCACATCGAAGTGGGTCACCGGTCGGCGGGGGTTCGGGTCGAAGTTGAGAAGACCCGCATCGACCGCGCCACTTTCCGTAATCACTCCAGTCAGATCAAAAACCGGAATCGGAACCGTGCTCTCGGAGGCAAATAGCGACGAGCCCATGATAATGGCTAGAAACGGGCAAAGGGTGAAAATCGATTTCTTCATTTTTACCCAAACACCTTCGCGCGATTCCAGCTGCAATCAAAGAGAAAAGAATGGGGACGCGGAGCTCGAGCCATACCATCCCATCACTCCAACCGTCACAATCATCCTCAGGCAAAATACATATGAAAACTCACCAGCAAAACACTCGTTCTATTTCCCATGCTCCGGAACGTTCGCAAAACCACTCTCCTTTCCCTCACAATTCTCTCCTTCGGTTCGAATCTGTGCCAGGCGGAAAGTGAGTCCACTGATCTGCTCGCAGCTGGAAACTTTGCGGCCTTTCAAGAGAACTCGATTCGCGGTTGGGTCTACACGAGCAAGGTGAATGCGGTGGACGGTCGGCAGGCTCTCACTTTCGAGCCCGCAGGCGACGGCAAGGGCTCCATTCTAGTCAATGGAAAGGAGAAGAACAATACGGCGTATCTCCTCTCAAAAGATGATTTCCAGGATGTTCGGGTTCAACTCGAATTTCTGATTCCCAAAGGTTCCAACTCCGGGATTTACCTCATGGGGCGCTACGAGATCCAAATCTTTGACAGCTATGGAGCCAAGCAACCCGCAAGCTCTGGTCTGGGCGGGCTCTATCAACGCTGGGATCCCGAGCGCAAAGACAAGCCCGGCTTCGATGGCGTAGCCCCCCGCCTCAATGCTTCAAAGGCTCCGGGACAGTGGCAGACCTTGGACATCACCTTCCGTGCCCCTCGCTTCAACGAGGACGGAGCTAAAACCCAAAACGCTCTCTTCGAGAAAGTCTTCGTCAACGGCCAACTGGTTCACGAAAATCAAGAGGCCTCAGGCCCCACTCGCTCGGCCAAATTCAATGATGAGAAAGCCTCCGGGCCTGTAATGGTACAAGGAGACCACGGCCCGATTGCGATTCGGAAGTTTCTCGTCACCCCACTCTAACAGACAATCACTCCACCTTCACCACGACGTTGCCGAAGTGCTGGCCTGACTGCTGATACTCGTAGGAATCGTTGGCCTCCTCGAACTCGAAGACGCGGTCGACAATGGGATGAATCTGATACTTCTTGAGGGCGCGGTGGAAGTTCTGCTGCATCGCTCGACTGCCTACATAGATTCCAAACACCCGAAGGCTTTTACCCACAATCATGAAGGGATTCACAGTCCCCTTCAATCCGGAAAGAACACCGATCAAGCTGATCACTCCATTGAATTTCACCGCCTTCATGGATTTCTCCAAGGTGCCCGCCCCCCCAACCTCAATTACCAGGTCCACGCCCTTCCGATTGGTCAAAACAAAGACTTCTTCCTCCCAATTCGGGGTGGTGCGATAGTTGATCGTATGGGTTGCCCCCATCTCCCGCACCCGCTCCAATTTCTCATCCGAACTGGAGGTCACGATGGTCTTGATACCATGGGCAACCGCCAACTGGAGGGCGAAAATGGACACCCCGCCGGTTCCCTGAATCAAAATTGTCTGCCCCTCCTCTGCAGGCTGGGCATGCTCGAAGAGCGCGTGCCAGGCCGTCAATCCCGCGCAAGGTAAAGTGGACGCCTCCTCATAACTCAAGTGCTCGGGGATGCGCACAAAGCTGGTTTCAATACCCACAACCTCTTCCGCCAGCATTCCATCCACATCGCCGCCGCCCCGGGCATTGTTCTGGATTTCCCTATCAATTTCTCCAGCCATCCAAGAGGGAAAGAAAAGGCCCAGAACACGATCCCCAACTGCCAGGTGAGTCACGTTCCGGCCAACCTCAATCACCTCCCCTGCTCCATCGGAAAAGGGCACGATCTCTTCGGTGGAATACTTGCGATTCAAGATATCGCGATAATTGAGGGACGCCGCTTTGATCCGGACCCTGACCTCACTGGCCCGCAGACCTTGCGAAGATCCTTCGCTGAGGCGAAGTGAGTCAGCACCAGGCTGGATTAGGTATTTTTTCATTCTTATAGAAATAGTTTAGAGAGCTAGGAGTCAAATAGAGTCACTTCGTTTCATCACACGCCAAAGCCGTTGAGCACGTTTTTGCCGATCACGCGCCCGCTTTCCTGCTGAAGATGGGCCTCTTTCAACCGCTCCACGCTCAAGGTTCCCAAGTTGTTGGTGACGGTGGAAAGCAGCTCTCCAGCATCGACCATGGACGAGACACGATTCAAGAGATGATGCTGACTTTCAATATCCTCCATCTGGAACATGGAACGAGCGAACATGTATTCCCAGCTGAGAGAAAGGGCTTTGGGTTTCATCGAATTCACGTCCAATCCTTTCGGGTCGTCAATCAAAGCCAGACGTCCCCGGGGCTGAATCAATTCCACAATCGCGGGAAAATGCTCTTCCGTTGCGGTGAGAGAGGCGACGTAACGGGGTTGCAGACCGAGTTTTTTCATCTGTTCAACCAAAGACTCACGGTGATTGATCACCTCATCAGCGCCCATTTTTTTCACCCACGCGATAGTCTCGGGTCGCGAGGCGGTAGCGATCACTTTCAATTGGGTGAGCTTCTTCGCGAGTTGAATCAGCATCGAGCCCACCCCCCCGGCGCCACCAATGACGAGCAGGCTCTGTCCAGCACCCTGCCCCTCTCCCACCGCCAACGACTCGAAGAGCAACTCCCAAGCTGTGATTGAGGTGAGCGGAAAGCCAGCCGCTTCCGCAAACCCAAGCGACTTGGGCTTCCGTCCCACGATGCGCTCATCCACCGCATGGAACTCCGCATTGGTTCCGGCGCGCGTGACGTCGCCTGCATAGAAGACTTCGTCCCCGACTTGGAACCGGCTCACGGCACTGCCCACCGCACGCACAATCCCCGCCGCATCCCAGCCCAGAATCTCAGGGCCGTCCTCCGGTTGGCGTAGAGTTCTGATTTTGGTATCGACGGGATTGACCGATATTCCCCGCACCTCAACCAAGAGATCATGGTCTTTGAGCTCGGGTTCAGCGGCCTCAAATTCGAAGAGCGAATTGTCTGCCTCAATAGGTCCAGTCTTCTGATAACCGATAGCTTTCATAGGGATGAGTGATAGATTGTGAGTGCGTTGCGAACTTTCTGCTCGAAATCCTAGTCAACGGTGATTAATTAGGAAAATTGTTTATTTAAATCGAATCCATGAGCAAATCGAATGATTCAAATTTCAAACTGGAGACCGATCTACTCGCCCTCCGCTCCCTGATAGCCGTTATTGACGAGGGAGGCTTCTCGGCGGCAGCCCGACGTGTTCACCGCACCCAATCTGCGGTAAGTCTTCAAATTGCCAAGCTCGAAGAGCGCTTGGGTGCGAGACTTCTCGAGCGGACCAGTCGCTCCGTTTCCCTCACCCCCGCCGGCGAGACCTTTGCCAGCTACGCTCGCCGAATTCTCGAGCTGGCCGACGAGTCCATGCTCGCAGTGACCGCTCCCGAGGAGACGACCCTGCTCCGGGTCGGATTTGCGGATTACCTCGCCCCCCTGCACCTTCACACCCTGCTGGCCCGATTTCGCCGCGCCCATCCCAACTGCGACCTCAGTCTCATGCTCGGCTTGGGCGCGCCCTTGCTCAAGGCCTTGAGAGAGGGGGACCTCGATGTCGTTTTTGCCGGACCCGGAGGAGGCAATGGAACCGTCCTCTGGGAAGAACCTCTGGTCTGGACGGGCCCTCCAACCCCAAAAGGAAAAACCAACAGCTTGCGCGAGCTGGCCGTTTTGCCCGCGCCTTGCGTCTATCGGCAACTGGCTTTTGATGCCTTGGCCAAAGCCGAAACACCTTGGAAAGTCTCTATCGAAGCCAACTCTGTTCAAGCCATCCAATCAGCGATTCGCGCGGGACTTGGCATCAGCATCCTCCCGCTTTCTGCGGTGCAAGAGGACATGCCCATCCTGAAAGATGAGTTCCCGGAGCTGCCAAAAACCTCGGTCGTCAGTTACCTCGACACCAATCAGTCCCACCCCTACGCCCAACGCTTCATCGACTATCTGGTAGCCAGCATCGAGGAAAGTAACGCCAATCAGATGATGGCTGCCGCCGGTTAGACAAAAGCCTTAAGCCGGACTAACAAATCGCAAGAAACCAAAGAAAAAACCCCGACCGCGCGGGCGATTCCCGGCGGCGAGGTTTTACGATTTTCTAAAAACCGGGCGAGTTCCCGGCTCAAGCCAGACCGCTACGCACCATCAAGGCCGTCAGGTCGGGGTCGCGCCCCATGAACTCACGGAAGGATTCATCAACGGGACGGGAGTTGCCCCTCGACAAGACAGAATCGCGGAAGGCGCGGCCTGTGGACTCGTTCATTACGCCCTCTTTCTGGAAGCGGGTGAAGGCATCGGCATCCAAAACCTCAGCCCACTTGTAGGAATAATATCCTGCCGCGTATCCAGTCGGAGAGGAGAACAAATGGTTGAAGCTACGCGCCCGGCTTGGAGTTGGGGTCGCGAGCTCCGCGCGATAACCATCCAGAATCTCGCGGTCCACCTCATCGAGATCCCGTCCGAGATATTGGGGAGTATTGACGTGCAATTCCAGGTCGAGCTTTCCGAAAGCAAGCTGACGCATGCAAGTGGTTGCCGACATGTAGTTGCGCGCGGCGAGCAGCTTCTTGAAGAGTTCTTCCGGGATCACCTCATTGGTTTCGTAGTGACGGGCAAAGAGGTCGAGCGACTCCCGGTCCCAACAGAAGTTCTCCATAATCTGAGAGGGCAGCTCCACAAAGTCCCAAGGCACGTTGGTTCCAGAAAGGGATTTCACAGGAACGTCGGAAAGCAGTTGGTGCAGCAGGTGACCAAACTCATGGAAAATCGTTTCCACCTCGCGATGAGTGAGCAGTGCCGGCTTGTCTCCCACCGGCTTGGTCATATTGCCGATGATGAGCCCAAGGTGCGGCTGGCGGGACTGCCCGTCCATTGGGGGGAGTCCCGCTTCCAGACAGTTCATCCATGCTCCTCCCCGCTTGCTTTCGCGTGGGTGCCAATCCGCGTAGAAGGACCCCAGGTGCTCCTTGTTACCCGCATCGTAGATCTCGTAGAACTTACACTCGGGATGCCAAACCTCGGCAGCATCCCCGCTCACCTCGCTACTAGATTCATAGTAGGCCGCTTCTTTCTCGAGGATCTCGATTCCGAAGATCTTGGATGAGATGGCGAACATGCCATCCATCACGTTCTTGACCGAGAAATAGGGCCGAAGAACTTCGTCGTCGAAGTCGTAGCGCTCCTGGCGCTGCTTCTCGGCCCAGTAGGAAACCTCCCAGGGCTGCATCGCTCCAGCGGGTTCACCGGTCTTCTCGGCCTTATAAGCTTCCAGCTCGGCAGTCTCTTTCGAAAAGGCCTCTTCAATTCGATCATGCAAGTCTTCAACGAAGCCCAACGCCGTAGCGCCATCCTTGGCCATCCGGCGCTGGAGGGTCAGATCCGCGAAATTGGCAAAACCTAACAGAGCCGCTTTCTCCTGGCGCAACTTGATGATCTGCCAGATGAGCTCCGTATTATCCCGCTCGCCTTCGGATGCCACTTTGGACGAAGCGGACCAAACCTGACGCCGCAGCTCATCGTCATCAGCATGTTGCAATACGGGCATCAAGGAAGGCATCTGCAGAGTGAAACGCCACTCACCCTCGTGCCCCTTGGCTGCCGCATCTTCCGCCGCTGCCGATTGAGCGCTTTCGGGCAGACCCGAGAGACGGCTTTCGTCAGTGATGTAGAGCTCGAAGGCATTGGTGGAATCCAACACGTTCTCAGAGAACTTCTGAGTCAGCAAAGCGAGTTCAGAGGAGACCTCAGCCATCCGCTTTTTCCCCTCTTCGGGCAGATCAGCTCCGGAAGAGACAAAATCATGACACGTTTCCTCGACAAAGCGCTGATGGACCGGAGAAAGATTTTTTACGTCTGCAGACTCTGCGTAAGCCTTCAATTTTTTCCACAAATCACCATCCAGCGAAATGGAAGAGTAGAAGGTGGAGACCGCGGGAAGAAGCTTATTGAGGGCCGCCCGCTGGGCTTCGTTGTTAGACACCGAGTCCAGATGATTCAAGCGTCCCCAAGCCCGCTCCAAAGCTTCCGTGCCCTGCTCCAATACGCCGAAAGTGTTGTCGTAGCTGACTTCAGCCTCCGGAACTGCCTTGATGGCATCGAGGGCAGCTTGGGCTTGAGAGATGGCAAGAGTGACATCGGGCGCGACGTGCTCTGGAGTCAAGGAGGACCAACGAATCTGAAAGTCGTCCGCGAGAAAAGGGTGCGTTTGAGACATGAAAGAGGATCTAAAGTCGCAACCGCTGAACACAAGCCCAGAAGCCGCAAAAGTCAGCCTTTTACAAAGTATGCGCCACAATTTTATGAACCTATTGAGGCTTGTCGGTTCTCTCGATTTTAAGGCTTAATGCATCTTTAACTCCCCCTTATGACCAACGCGAGCTGTGCCGACTGTGGGCGAATCGTCGCCTTTCGGACTCACGATCCTTCTGAGATTGCTGAGTGTCGGAACTGTGGGACTTGGGTCAAACGCTCTCCCGAAATGCCAGGCGTGGCGGTCTCGGTGAAGAAAACCGGCCCCGTCGCGCGCAAGACGCCTCTCCCCCCCCGCAAGGATCAGGGAGAGGAATCCACCAGCATCAATACCCGACGCAGCGCCACCAAACGCACTTCGGAAACAGTGGCCGGCCGAGGCGAAACCATGACTCCCGCGGCGGTCTATGCCTCCATCCGCGATCTGCAGAAGTCGGTCTTCGACCTGCAAAAGGGCCAAGACGATCTTCAGGAAGGCCAAAAGGAGCTGCGGAACACTCAACAGGAAATCCTCGAGGGTCAGAAAATCCTTCTCGAACGCACCTTGCCGGTCTCCGAGATGCCCAGCCCCGGCACGACGAGCGACGCAAGCGCCGAGACGTCTCCGAGCCGCCCGGCCACGACCCCCTATCCTGATCCTTCGGAAAGCAACGTCCCGGAGGGCGGCTTCTACACCACCCGCTTCAGCTCTCTCAAGATCCCGCTGATTCCGCTCAGCCTGGACGACTTGGGCTACACCCCGAATTATAGCGAGACAGGCACGGCGGCTTCCATTCCTGCCGAAGAGCGTTCGGATCTCACCGGACTATTGGAAGGACCTCTTCCTGAACCTCCCGCCTTCGAGCCCGAGCAGGATTTCGCCACCCCTGCAGACAATCCGTCCGAGGACGATACTGCTCCGGCACCGGCTCTCGAGTCGAACCCTGACTTCGCCTTTGAGGCTCCAGCTCACGGCTCCCCCTTCACCATCGAAGGCCCCCCGGAAGAACCGTTTTCCATCGCGGAGGACTCTCCCAGCGAGACGCCTCCTCCAACAGAGCTTCCCCCTCAGCCTTTCGGCGCAAAGGAATACTCTCACGAGCCTTGCGATATCGACGATCCATTTGCCCAAGGTCTGGATGCCTCTTCGCCCGGGGAAACCGACGCTGCGGTCTCTCCCTTCGCCGAAGCACCCAAACCGGTCGATCCCCTCCCTTCCGAGAACTCTCCAGAAGAAAAAGACAAAAGCCTTTCCCAGCAAATCGCTGCAGCTAAAAAAGGAGAACAGAATTCGTTCGACCCGGCCCAACCCGGACTTCTCACCGAACCCGGGGACTCACGGCTCTTGCCCGCCCTTGTCACCGTCTGTGTTCTTGGGGCCGCTTTAATCGGCTATCTGTTCTTCTTCACCGACACCTTCACTTCCAACTCGAAGCCCGAACCTGCTCCTCCCTTGTTGGAGCTGCCCGCCTACGGCATCCCGCTCCCCGAAGACGATCCCCGCATCGAAGAGGCCAAGGAAGTGGCGGAAAAGTTTCTCAAATCGAAGACGGTCACTGAAGTCCAGGCTTTCGTCCGTCCAGTGGATTCCGACCTCTTGTCCGATTTCTGGGAACCGCTCACCGCGCCCACCATCGAACGCCTCTTCCAAGGACGGATTATGGAGGGCGACCGCGTCGAGGTCGACTTGCTGATTCAGGACTATGGTCGCAAGGAGCGCCTGCTTCCTTTGATCAAAGTCGGGGAAGGCCCTTTTCAAGTCGACTGGAAGAGCTATGCGGAATGTGAGGATCTCACCCTTCTCGCCCTTGCACAGGGCACCTTGATTCTCGACAGCGGCGAGGTGGACGAAGGCTCCATTCGCTCCTGGATGCAAAGCGGAAAAGGGATGGACCAGAACGACCTGGGGAACTTCCAAGGCTTCCGTTTGCATAACTTCACCGAGGAGGTTGTGGCCTTTGCCGTAGTTCGCAGAGATTCCGAGGAATTCAAAACCCTCACCACAGCGCTGGAACAAACCGAGCTGAAACACAAGGGCAAGCCAGCCATTCGCGCTGTCTTACAGGTCAAGCGCATCGAAAAGGAAGACCTCGAAAATAAAAAACCTGCCCGTCTCGAAATCCTGAAAGTCATTGCCACCGACTGGAATGCCAACCGCGAGGGCGAAGACGAACTCATCCCGGAGTCCCTACCCGACGTGCCTGCGGAGGCAGCAGAAGGAACTGAAACAGAATCATCCCCGGAAGAAGCTCCCGAAGAGAACGCTGGGAACGAGGGTCAGGCACAGGACGAACTCCCTCCCGTCCCCAACGAAGATGCCCCCTTGGCGACCACTCCCGGCGAGTCTCCGCTCATTCGGATCACCGTCGAATAAGAATCGCCAATCCCGAAGAATCGTAGGAGGGTAGCGCCCTTATGAAGCTTCTTGTTTTCGCCCTCCTATCGCCCGCTTGCTGGGCCATCGAAGTGCCGCTGGACTTCACTATTCAGAACGACTCCAAGGCTAATTTGACCTATCGCGTCGGGACCGGATTGACCGCAATCCATCAGGAGGCCTCCTTCCAAGACATTCATACCGCCGAAGTCGCCTATTCGGGGAACATCTTGGCCATCGCCGAGGTCAATGACAGCACGGGTTCCATTGACGGCATCCGCTTCACGGGAGGCGCCATCTCGACCGCTCCGACAGCAGCCCTGCTGGAAGCCTCGGTCGGAAACGTGCCCTTCCAAATCACTTTTCAGGCAGCAGGTCTGGTCCGCACGGCATCCAGCAATGAAATGCAGGTTCTCAGCGGCGGGATCCTGGATGGCGATGTCCACTTCACAACCCTGACCTCGGGCCTTCTGGAGGTCTCCAACTATAGCAAGGAAGGCCACACCCAAGGCACTGTCACCGAGACGGTAGACTTTGCGACCGGCTCCTCCGATCTCATCTCGGGAGAAAGCCTCTTTCCCACCGGCACGGGTGCTTCATCCGTGGGCAGCACCCAGACAGGATCCAACCTGTTCACCAAGGACTTTTCAGCCTCCCTTTTTTCCATCATCCAAGTGCCCACTCAAGCGCCCGACGCCCAGATTCAAGCCGCTGGATTGCCTTCAAACCAGCAGTTCAAACAGCGCTACCTCGAGACCGGCGCTCTCAGTGCCAGCACCACCTTTTCCATTCCCACCGCCTTCGGTCAATGGGCTCTAGACAACGGATTGGATCTCACTACCGGGCAGGAAAAGAACGAAGCGGGATTCCCCTACGCCGTTCTTTTTGCCCTTGGCCTCCCGGGAAGCTCCACCAGCCTGCCTATCACCTTCGATCACAGTGGCGGACCCAGCGCCCTCCTGACAGCGCCCGCCAGTGGGCTGGGCTTTCCAATCCAAGTGCTCTACTCGCCGGATCTGGAAACCGACTTCACTCCTCTCAATTCCAGCTACCTCCCCGGCAACAATCCGATCTCGAGGGGAACCAGCGGCTCCATTGCCATCTCATTCCCCACTCTCGAAACCGGTTTCCTACGATTCGCGGTGAATCTGTAGCTTAGTCCTTCTTTGAAGAATCGCCTCTCTTGCTTTTCACAAAGCGATAGATTGCGAGAATGATCACCGCTCCCACCGTCGCGATCAGCACATCGCCCAATCCGGGTAGAAATCCTCGTGTGGTCATCTTGCCTCCTGTAATTGCGGTCCAGAGGAAGCCTCCCAAAAAGGCTCCCCCAACTCCGAGCGCGAGCTGCACCAAGAGACCGCCGGGGTCTTTGCCTGGCATGATTACCTTACCCAACCAACCAGCCAACAGGCCCATCACCGTCCACGCAATTATACTCATAACAATTCATTAGACAGCAGCCCGCCCCCGCAAGTCACGCTGAAATTTGAGTCTGGCCTCGGGACTTCCGTATTTGCTTCTATCCCCCCAGTGCTCGACCTCACCCTAATCTCCCCTGACACCACTTACCTCCTGGGCCTCTCGGGCGGGCGGGATTCGGTATGTCTTTTGCACCTTTTGCTGGAAAATCATTTTCGCAATCTCCATCTCGTCCATCTCAACCACCAACTGCGCGGAGCCGATGCCGATGCTGACGAACTCTTTGTGAAGGATCTCGCCCGCCAGTTGGAGCTCCCCCTCACCCATTCCCGTCTCCCCGTCGGCGAACTCGCCGCAGCAAACGGCCTTTCCATTGAGACCGCAGCGCGCAACGCCCGTCACCAACTCTTTGCCGAGGTCGCCGCCGAGACCGGAACTTCATCAGTCCTGCTGGCCCACCATGCCGAGGATCAAGCGGAAACCATCCTCTTCAACCTCCTGCGCGGTTCTTCTGGTCCACGCGGAATGAAACCGGAAACCACCCTCGCGGTTGGACCAGAACAGCTCCGAATCCTTCGCCCCCTCCTGCAAGCGCGGCGAAAGGACATCGATTCCTATCTCGAGAATCGAAAAATTGAATTCCGGGAAGACTCCTCCAATCAGGATCCCGCCCACACCCGCAACCGCTTTCGCAATGAGGTCATGCCCCTGCTGACGGAGGTCATGGGACGGGACATCATCCCCCCTCTGATTCGCGCGGCGGGGTCCAGTGACGAGAAAGACCACATCTTGGACCAATTGCTTCAAACACTCGATCTCCTCGATCCCCAGGGTCGCCTTTTCCTTCCAAAACTTCGCGAGTTGTCACCCGGGCTCCAACTCGCTTGCCTAAAGGAATACTTACGAAAAAACGAAGTTCAGGAGATATCCAATCGCCTCTTGAAGGAAGCGAGAACTCTCATTGCATCCCAAGGCCCTCCCGCCATCAACCTGCCGGGAAACCGTCACCTGAGGCGTAGGCAGGGACGAATTTTCATTTGTTAGATTTTCCTGAAAACAGATAAAACACATTTAAAACCAACAAGTTAAACCGATCTCATCCAGAATTAGGAAACTTTTTCAGGATTATTAGTGACCATTGGGGGGAGTGGGCTGTCTTAAGGGTCGTCAGCAATGAAACGTTGATGGAACAATTATAACTTATGAAACTCATTACTATCTCTTCCCTCGCGGTTATTGGATTCGCACTCGCCTCTTGCAACACTGCACGTTCAGTTGGCGATGCCGCTGGTGGAGCTGTCAAAGCAACTGGTAGTGCCGTTGGTTCCGTCGCGGAAGGCACCGTTGACACGACCAAAAAAGTTGGCGGCGCCATCAAAGAAGACGCTTCCGCTGCCGGACGCGTAGTCACAGGCAACTAATTTTTTCCCTCCCCACCGGCCCCCCTCTGGTTTCACCCGAATGGGTGTTCATTCCCCCCAAAGGTGGGGACTCCCCCAAGTCCCCACTTCCCCCAAAAATAGAAAAAGCGGCACCCGGCCCCCACCGGTGCCGCTTTTTCGTTTTCCCTCTTCTTTTTCATTTTCCCTCTCGTCTGTTCATGTTCAAAACGCTTGCAACATGACGAGCGCCGAGATCCGACAGTCCTTCCTCGATTTCTTTCAGGAGAAGCAGCACACCATCGTGCCTTCCGCTTCCCTCCTGCCCCAGTCCCCCGGATTGCTGTTCACCAATGCGGGCATGAACCAGTTCGTGCCCTACTTCCTCGGTGAGCAGGCCGCGCCCTACTCCCCTCCTCGCGCCGCAGACACCCAGAAGTGCATTCGCGCCGGCGGCAAGCACAACGACCTCGAGGATGTCGGCTACGACACCTATCACCACACGCTCTTCGAGATGCTGGGCAACTGGTCCTTTGGCGACTACTTCAAGACCGAAGCCATCAACTGGGCCTGGGAACTCCTCGTCGACCGCTGGGGCTTTCCTCCCAAACGTCTCTACGCCACCGTCTACTCGCCCAGCGAAGGCGACCCCTCACACTTCGACCAAGAGGCCTATGACCTTTGGAAAGCCAAGTTCGAGTCGGTAGGCCTCGACCCCGCCATCCACATCGTCAATGGCAACGTGAAGGACAACTTCTGGATGATGGGCGACACCGGCCCCTGCGGTCCCTGCTCCGAACTCCACGTCGACATGACCCCCGAGGGCGACACCCAGGGCAAGCTCGTCAATGCCGACAGCGACCTTTGCATCGAGATCTGGAACCTCGTTTTCATCCAATACAATGCCGAAGCCGACGGCACCTTCCGCGACCTCCCCGCCAAGCACGTCGATACCGGCATGGGCTTCGAGCGCGTGGTCTCCATCATTCAAAACACCAAAGGCTTCACCGACTTTTCGCAAAAGCCGACCAACTACAACGCCGACACCTTCCAGCCTCTCTTCCGCAAGTTGGAAGAACTCTCCGGCAAGAAGTATGTCGACATTTACCCCAACGACTCAAGGAGCACAGGCGTCCCGCCTGTGAACCCCAGCGCCTCAACGGAGGATGACGCCAACAAGCCATCTTCGACTCCCTCAGCTCAGCTCGAAGAAGCCATCGCCTTCCGCGTAATCGCCGACCACATCCGCACCCTCAGCCTCTCCATCGCCGACGGCATCCTCCCCGGCAATAACGGCCGCAACTACGTCCTGCGCCGCATCTTGCGCCGGGCGGTGAAGTATGGCCGCAACCTCGGCTTCTCGGGCGAGAGGACTTTCCTCGCAGATCTAGTCGACACCCTCAGCGAACAACTCGGTGGAGTCTTTCCCGAGTTGAAAGCGAAGACTTCCACCGTCAAAGAAACTCTTCAGCGCGAGGAAGACAGCTTTAACAAAACTCTCGATCGCGGACTTGCTCTTTTCGAACAAGTCGCCAGTGGGGTGGACGTCTCGTCGACCCAAAAAGCATTCCCACCCGAGGACGCCTTCAAGCTCTCAGACACCTTCGGCTTCCCCATCGATCTCACCGCCCTGCTTTGCCGCGAGCGCGGACTCACTCTTGATGAAAAAGCGGTCGAAGCTCTTTTCGAAAAAGCACGTAAGCTTTCCCAAGAGAATCAGCAGACAACCGTCGTCGCCGCCCTCGACATCAAATCCGAAGCCGTCACCAACTTCGTTGGCTTCAACAGCGACGAATGCGAGGCCACCATTCTCGAGCTCCATCCCACCGAGGACAAGCTCCTCGTCATCACCGACCAGACTCCCTTCTTTGCCGAGATGGGTGGACAGCAGGGTGACGAAGGCGAGATGTTGCACGAAGGCAGCGATGCGGAATACCTCGTCAGCGGCACCCAGCAGATCGGAAGCGCGCGGGGCCACCTGGTGCCACCGCAAGCCCAACTCGAAGTCGGGGACAAGGTGACCTTGCGCGTTTTTGCCGAGCGTCGTCGCCCCATCGAGGCCCACCACACCGCGACCCACCTCTTGCACTGGGCGCTGCACGAAGTGGTCTCTCCCGACGCCACCCAGCAGGGTTCACTCGTCACCCCCGACCGCCTCCGTTTCGACTTCACCTCCGCAGCTCTTTCTCCCGATCAGCTCACCGCCATCGAAGAAAAGGTCAATGCCGCCATCGCCGAAGCCCAGCCCGTCTCTTGGAAAGAAGTCCCCCACGCCGACATCAAGGGTCGCGAGGACATCATGCAGTTCTTCGGTGACAAATACGGCGAGCTCGTGCGCGTGGTTCAAATTGGAGGCGAGCCCCAGGCCCTCAACGGATACTCGATGGAACTCTGCGGCGGCACCCACTCCCGCAACACCAGCGAGCTCGGGCAATTCATCATCAAGAAAGAGGAAGCCATCGCCTCCGGGGTGCGGCGCATCGAGGCCGCCGTTGGCAAAGCCGCGGAAGCCTATCTCGACGAACAAATCGAAGAACTTAAAAAAGAAATCACCCTGGCCCAGGAAAAACTCAACACCGCCAACGAGGCGCTCAAGAATCTCGAACAAGATCCGATTGCCGAAGTGAAAGCTCCCGCCGAGGAAAGCCTGTCCTCCCTCCGCGACACCCTCGCGGCCACCAAGGCAGCGGCAGTCGAGGCGGAGAAGTCTTTGAAGAAAGCCCAGACTGCGAACGCCGCTCGCGAAGCCGATGCCTTCCTGGCTGGTCTCGCCGAGAACGGTCAACTCTCCGGCAACATCGTTCATGCGGTCGAAGGCCCTGCCAACCTGCTTCAGGAATTGATGAACGGCTTGAAGAAGCTGCACTTCACCCACGCGGCCTTCCTCATCGTCGATGATGGCAACAAGCTCCACCTCGGTTCCCTTTGCGGTAAAGATGGTCACGATGCTGGATTCGGGGCCGGCAACCTCATCAAGGACCTCGCTCCCCTCGTGGGCGGCAAGGGCGGCGGCAAGCCCGACATGGCTCGCGGCGCGGCTCCGCAACGCGACAAAAAGGAAGAGCTCGTGCAAGCAGCCAAGGAGAAGTTGGCTTAATCAGGACTCCTTTTTCCGAAAGAGAAAGACTCCCAGCCAAAGCAAACCCTGGATCGCAATCAGGACCACCCCGGTCACCGCGATCCAGGGGGAAATCTCGAGAAAGTCATCCGCCGACAGGCTGCTCGAACGAGTCCGCCCCGAGAACCCCAAATACCGCGCGCCCAGATAGGTGCCCCCTCCCGAGATCACGAAGGCCAAACCGAGCAGCAGCAGAAAGACCTTTCTGGCACGCAGCGGGCCCATCAACTTGAGCCAGACTGCAGCCACCACGAACGGGCCCAGTTGAACGACCAACCCCAAAATCTCTTTCACCATTCCACTCTTGCAATGACAGGAGCCCACAAGGGAGAGTAAACACCGACAGCACCGTCTCTTTCTGATGCAACTCATCCAAGATCCACCCGCCGATGGCCCCACCAACATGCAACGGGATCTGGACCTGTTAGAGACTCTGGGCGACGAGCCTCTTCTCCGCTTTTACCAGTGGTCGGGCAACTGGGCGAGCTACGGTTACTTCCAAAGCGAAGCCGACGCCATCGCGCACTTTCCCAACGCCGACCTCCACTTCGTCAAGCGTCCCACCGGCGGCGGGATCGTCGACCACCGCGAGGATCTGACCTACACGTTGCTGATCCCAAAATCCCACAAGCTAGCCCAAGGCCAGCGCGCCGATTCCTACTATCAGATTCATCAAGCGGCCCAGCGAGCGCTGACTGCATGTGGACTGAGAAGTCAATTGTTAGAAAAAGAGGAAGGCGAAGGACCGGCCTGTTTTGTCCATCCCGTCCCCGGAGATCTCATCGATGCCACCACGAGAAAAAAGTTGGCGGGCGCCGCGCAACGGAGGACTCGCCACGGGCTTCTCCATCAAGGGAGCATCCTCCTGCCGGGTCTAATCGACAGCCCTTTTTCCTCAAGCTTCTACCAGCACCTTCAAGAGGCGCTTGCCGAAGGCTGAATCTAACAGAAAATTTCCGGCGAAGATTTCAAAGAAGAGCGGGCGACCCACTCGCTCATTTCTTTTGGTAGACCCGCACGTAGTCGACCAAATACTGGGTCGGAAATTCGGTGTCGGAAGGATCGCCGCCCTTCTGGCCGCCAATCGCAAGGTTCAGGCGAAGGCGCTGGGGCTCGTGGAAGGGAGACTTCTTTTCCCCATCCTCGTTGATGGTGTCCTTAAGCAAAGTGGTGTTCAAGACCCGGCCATCGACGGAGAGCACGATCTTCTCCGGGGTCCATTCCATCACCCAAGTGTGAAAATCCTGATCCCAATTTTCATCACCGACTTCCTCCATCTTGATAAAGCTCGCGTCCCACTTGTCGCGTCCACCGGGGCCCGCCCACGCCACGTTGGCCAGCAGACCGTGATCGTAGTACTCCATCATATCGATTTCCCCGGCATGGGGCCAACGCCCGTTGCCCGTGGTCCAGATGGCCGGCCAGAGTCCTTTCTCCGCCACAATCTTGGCGCGCACCTCGAAGCGGCCGTAGGTCCAGGCGTAGTCCTTCTTCGACAGCAAAGAAGCCGAGGTGTATTCGGCAAAGGCGCGCTTGTCTTTCCACGAACGAGCATCCGGACGATAATCAGGATTCGCCACCCGCTCCCGCTTCCCCTCAATCACGAGAAAGCCATCGGCACAGCGCGCGTTCTCCTTCTGATACCACTGCAGCTCGTGATTGCGCTGGAATCCTTTTTCGAAAAACCAGACCTCTTCATCGGGCGTGCCGTCCTTGTCGAACTCTTCGGCCCAGACGAGCTGATAGCCGTCGCCCGATTCCCCGGCCTTCGCTTCCGCGGTGCAAAGGACAATGCCCAATTGAAAGATCCCAAATGTCATCACTCCTGCTTCTTAGCCTTTCCCGCGAGTGACCGCAACGAGAACAAAGCAGCCAAAGAGAACTCCGGCAGCCACCACGCCCCAGCTCATCGGCGAGCCCAAGACTTGCCCGGTGTTTTCCATCGAGAAGAACGAGACCAAGGTGGCGAGGGGAAAGAAGAAGGCTACGAGACGGTTCAGGCGGCGGGCCTCCACATTGCTGCGGTGCGCGGCCTGGGACTGCTCCTGCGCGCTCTTGGCCAACGAGAAATCCATCCCCGCCTTGGCATCGCCCGCCGCGAGGTCAATCGCACGCTCCAGCACCGCGGCGCTATCGCGGAGTCCGATGAGAGCGGACTCATCCTTGCGCGCTTGTCGCGCGGCTTGCAGCACCTCCAACTGGTGACGGGTCGCGCGCAGCACTGGTTGCACCTCCTGCATCACCTCGAAGTAATCGGTGGGGTTCGCTGCCTTTTCCACCATAGCATCCAGATGGTGAATCATTTCGCGATAAGCCTTCAAGTGCTCCTCCAGCGCGGAGAGCCCACCCGGTTGCGGGGTGCTCTTCCAAGTGCCATCGGGCTGCCGCCAAAAGAGGGCCGCCGTGCGGACTTCGTCATCCGAGGCCTGGGGAACTTGGTGCAGAATCAGCAGCAAATGCCCGTCCTCATCCATAAGACGCTGTCGACCGGGCTCGGGCCCCAGGCGATTGAGAATCGCGGCCGGAAGTTCCCAGTTCTTTGGCAGATAAACTCGTCGTGGTGTTTGGTTCACGGACCTCTTCTAGTCCTTCCCCGGTGATTCGTCAGTTCCATTTCCAATTGGTGATTGCAATCGCAGGAGGACAGACGCTCTGATGGGATCAACAATGGACGCGGCGAAAAAAGACAGTCTTCCCCCACCGCAGTTGGGACAACGCGTTCTCATTATCGGTAGCACCAATGCCGGCAAGAGCACGTTGGGAACGCGGCTGGCAGAGGACCTGAACCTGCCTCATGTCGATCTGGACGCCTTGAACTGGCAGAGAGACTGGGTCGGTCTCCATCAATCCGACCCCGAACGATTTCGGGAAAAGATTCGCGCCGCCACTGCGGGCGACAGCTGGGTGGTGACGGGGAACTACACAAGCTTTTCGCAAGAACTGATCTGGCCCCGGGTCGAGACCCTCATCTGGCTCGACCTCCCGCTCGGCTTGCTCAGCCGGCGACTGCTGCGGCGCTCGTGGCAGCGTTGGCGCACGCGGGAACTGCTCTGGGGATGCAACACTGAACGCTTTTGGCCGCAGCTGGCCATCTGGAAGGAGGAGTCTTTGCTCCGTTGGCTTTGGAAAACTTATGGGAAAAATCGAGAGAGAACTCTCGCGGCCATGAGCGATGATCAGTGGAGCCACATTCGCTCTATTCACCTGCAATCTCCCGCGGAAGTGAAGGCCTTTTCATTTGGCCACTGGACAGAAGCCCAAGTCGTGGCACTCTCTCCGAGCACGAAATGACCGATCTTTCTCACACTGCGCTTCTCATTGTTGGCCATGGGTCAACGGAAAATCCGGACTCCTCGGGTCCTTACTTCGACCACGCCGCCGCGGTACGCGAGAAAGGGCTCTTCGCCGAGGTTCATCTCGCCTTCTGGAAAGAAGAACCGTCCTTGCGCGAGGCCTTCTACATGATCGATGCGGAGGAAATTTACGTCGTGCCCGACTTCATCTCCGAAGGCTACTTTACCCAAGAGGTCATTCCCCGCGAACTAGAACTCGATGGCCCCACCACCGTCGTCCACGGCAAGACCGTCCACTATTGTCCGCCGGTCGGGATTCATCCAACCATGACCACTATTCTTTCCCGTCGGGTGGAGCAGGAAGCGCCCGATATCCGCCGCGAGGACACCACTCTCTTCGTGGTTGGCCATGGCACTGCTCTCAATGACAACACCACGCGTGCGGTCAAGGATCAGGCCGCGCTGTTGGCCGAACGCTTTCCCGAGTTTGCCGCCGTGCACCCCACCTTCATGGAACAGGAGATGTTCATCGAGGACTGGGACAAGCACTGCGAGACCCCCAATGCGGTCGTGGTCCCCTTCTTCATCGCCGACGGATTGCACTCCTATCAGGACATCCCCGTGCTGTTAGGCTTCGAAGAAGACGAGGGCCTGCCCGCCTCGCAGAAAGATATTTTCCGCCAGAATCCCTATCAGATCCGCGGGAAAACTCTCTACTACACCAGCGCCATCGGCATCGAACCCGCCTTGGGCGAAGTCATCATCGACCAAGTGCATACCTTCCGCGAAAACCACCTATAGCCCCCCTCCACTGCTCCCACTTCTTCCTTTCCTATGAAAATTTCGCAACGTCTCTCGCAAGCCGTCCAAGCCAAAGTCGACCGGATTGGCCAAGTCGCTATACTAACCGACACTCAGAGTTCACCATATGCCCTTTGTCACCAGCAGGACTTGGACTTGATCGATTCCCTCACCGTTCACCGCGATCCCTTCGCTGCGCGCGAGATCGCCAAGCTGGATGATGAAGGGGAATTTCGCTTTCTCAAGGCAGCCTTGAATCTGAAGCGGGGCTGGCTTCTTCTCCTTGCTGATGAAGAGGAATTGCGGCAGGCCCTCGACCTCTTTTACCCAGCTGCGGTGGGCCTCTGGTTGGCGCGAGAGGACGGCAGGCTCCACGTGCAGAACCTGCGCCCCAAGCTCAAGCGTCAGACCGGCATGTATCGCTTCGCGCACACTATCTCTGACGAGGGGGCTCAAGCCCTCGTTGCCAAAGAGTGCCATCCCGAAAACTGTTCGAAGATGATTCTCTGGCACCTCGACGAAGAGGTCCCCCTCAAAGAATCACCCGCCCTTTGCAAAGAGGAAAATCAGTCCGCCCGCCAAATCCCCCTTCTTTGCGAAGAAGCCTGCAACCATCTGGTTTCCCAGTGCCGCAAGGTTGCCAAAGCCGAGGCCGACCAAGCGAAAGCTCTCTAGCTCAAACGTCTATGCGGTGGGTTCCAGGCCCGCCAAGGAGCGCGTCTGAATGATCAGTTCCAACACCTCGCGAGTCGCGGAATTAGCCTTGGGATGCTCCAGCAAAGTCTGACGCGCCAAAGACTCCACCCACGCCAAACTCAAGTTCCCCTTGAAAGGCGAATCCCGCAGCACGAGCGCATAGGCCGCGACGGTCGCCGCGGTGCGGAAAGAGTTGGAGCTATCGAGCCAACGATTGGGAATGGAAGGCACCTCAAGGCTGCGGTAGACGGGCGACCCCACTCCATCAGTGACTTTCAAAGCGATTTTTCCCAGAGGCACATCGTCGAAGGGCACATCGCCAGGGCGAATCTCATAAAAAACGTAGGTCGAGTTCCCTGCCGCCAGCGGATGGGAGGCATCGGCTCCTGCGACGACTTCTCCATCGGGTTGGGCAAAACCCAAGAGACGGTATTCGGCCACTCTCTCCTCATCGATCTCCAGTTTGACGGAAACCTTCTCGCGCTCGGCGGACCCCGGCTGTCGCTGCAAAAGCAAGCCCAGGAGAAGTGAGTCGCTATTCCAAGGACAAGGCACCAGCTCACTGGTCAGTGCCACACCACCAACCTCGGCTCCGGCGCTTTCCTGATAGTCGGGGTAGTTGACCAGTTCTTCCAAACGGACCGCGTCCTTTGGGGGCAGTTGGCCCCGCTCACGCAGGAAGCGCTCAACCCAAGCGAAGCTGGTTCGACCGGCCATCACGGGAACGGTCGTGCTGGGACTATCGCTGGTAGAAAGATACTCATTTTCCTGCAGCGGGATAAAGGAGTCCGGAGTCGGAAGAATCTGGCTGCGGGCAGTCCGCTCGGCCGAGACAAAGAACCGCTCTGGATCGCTGAGAATCCGTTCGGCGAATTCCCGGCGGGATTCGTCGGCTTTCTCGGAGGATGCTTCCTTCGGTTCTTCGTTCTCCCGCGCAACCTTCGCAACGGAGGCCATGCTTCCGGAGGCCGCGTCCTCTTCCCCTCCCCAGTTTGCCAAAGCAGCGGGGCTCAACACCACGTCCATGCGTAGCTCTTCAGGTTCGGCTGCCGCCTGCTGGGGTGAATCAACGGGGGTCTTGGCCAACAGGAACAGCACGATGGTGATGCTGGCCGCAGCTGCGAGAGAAATTCCCGCGCCCCGATACCAATCGACCCGGCGCCGGGCCGACCGCATCGCCATAGCCTCCTGACTCTGACCCACTCGCCGGATGACGGCTCGCTGAACCGGATGAAGGGAAAGCCCTTCCCGCTCGTAGGCTTCGCACAGGAGCTTTCCAAGCGCTTGAGTCTTTGCCATTTCAGAAGCGATTGCAGGATCTGACTCCGCACGTTCGGCTATGATCTTGGCCTCCTTGGGCGGGAGTTCGCCCAGAATGTATGCCGTGTATCGAGGATCGTCTGGTTGCAGTTCTTTCATACTAAATGTCTTCTAGTAAATCGTCAGGGAGAAGGGAGCGCATGCGCTTGAGTCCGGTATGGATGAGAAATCCCACGTTCCCCGAGGTGAGCCCGGTGATTGCGCTGATTTCCTTGTAGCTCATGCCTTGTTGAAACTTGAGTCGGACCACCTCCCGCTGGTTGTCTGACAACTTGTCCAGACACTCGGTGACCTGTTGGAGCCGCTCATCCAAATCCGTCATCGCCCGCGGGGAGGGCCCATCGGCCTCCCACTTGGCAAAGCCCGCTTCTTCAGTAACGACCGCCCGGCTCTCCTTGCGAAGCACGTCCAGTGCCCGATTGCGACAAACCGTGTAGAGCCAGGTCTTCAGCCCCTTGCGGACCTTTTCAATATCCTGTTGGTAAAGTCGAATGAAGGTGTCCTGGACCACGTCCCGGGCGCGCTCGTGATCGCGGACAATACCAGTCGCATAGCCAATGAGGGGGGCCTCATATTTGGCTAAAGCATCGGCTACGAATTCATCTCGTGCGAGCGCGGTCATCTCCTGTTTCGACTGGCCCATTCAGGTCAAGTTAGCAGAGAAACGTTTCTCGCGATAGCTTTCTTGGAAAAAGTGGAAAAAAGTCGAGGGCGGACCACCAGGCCCGCCCTCTGTTCTCTTTCGATGCCTCCCCGTCAGGGGAAAACGTTGTCGAGGCTTCGACTGACGTGCTCACACACAAAAAGCGCGCTTCGCCGAAACCTCCTCAATTGAAACAACCGAAATCAGTTCTTTCATTTTCCAATCTCATGTAGAAATTCCAAAAATCAAATGAAGAGCTGATTCAACAGTCACTCAATAGACACCTCCAAAGCGAGAAGAGTCACTTCCGGCCGATGGAAATTGCGTAAGCATTCCCCACCCCATCCGCGTCGTCCACGGACACCTTTCACCAAGACCTCAAAGCCCACCCAACAGATTGATAACCAATAGGAATCAACCACCTCATTCACCTCTCGGGGCGGGAATCCCCTGCCCCAGCAACCCCAGCATCCGGCCGGTGCATCCTTTCTCGAGGCGATAACTATAATAATCGGCGACATTGGCACCAGTGCAGATCCCACAGTCATGGAAGTTCTTGATGCCCGCCGCTCTCGCTTGCCGGGCAATCTGGGTCGCGATATCGACCTCGTAGTGCGGCGGACGAATGCAAGGGCCCAGAACCACGATCAGATCCTCCGGTCGACTTCCATACTCCCGTTTCAGCGACTCGACCGCATGGGTCAGAATCTCTCCTTCCGTGCCTTTCCTACCGGAGTGCAGCAAGGCCATCGCCCGGGTCACCGGATCAGCGATCCAGATGAGACCACAATCGGCAACATAGATTCCCAATAGAACGTCGTCCCGCTTGGTCAACAAACCATCGACTGCTGGCACCACTCGCCCGGGCCCGTCCGTTGCGATTGAGAATACCTCCGCCCCATGAACCTGCTCCGCGCGCCAGAGTTGGGACCATTGAAAGCCCAGGCCCTCCACCGCCTGCCTGTGAACCGGCTCCAGCTCGCGGAGAGTCTCCTCCTTGTCGTAACTTCCCACGATTCCCTCGACCCGTGGTACGAAGTCCACCGCGAATCCTGCCTCCCGAAGCGGGTCCAAGTACGTAAAAAGTTCCACTACGCAGAGCATAGTGGAACTTTGGTGAACTTGCTAGGACTAGGGTTTGATCAAACAACGTTTTCCCTAGACCACCATATTGTCTCCAAAACTGAGTGGGGAATAGGAAGCAAAGGGCCAAGAGGTCCAAATGGGCCAAGCCTTTTGCTGGATGGACAGGCCATTAAGACTTGTTCATCGCACGACGTGCGTAATCAATGGTCTCCGCTTCGTCCTCATCGGCTTCATCCATGATGGAAGCGAGGTCGTTTGCGATTTCCTTACGCATGTGAGCCACGAGTTCGATTCCCTTTTGGGTGATTCGAACCATGATCTTGCGACGGTCCTCTGCGGCATGCACACGCTCGACGTAGCCAATTTTCTCCAGACGATCGACGAGGCCGGTCGCTGCAGCTGTCGAGTGGCCCATCTTCTTGGCGATATCGGACATCGTGAGGAATTCCTCACTGGACAGATACGTCAGAAGAAAGAACTGAGGGAACGAAATGTGCCCGCGGTTAAGCTCGTTTGACAGGTTGAGGATACATGAACGTTGCGTGAACAACACGAAATCGGCCAAGCGGTCTGCTTCCGCCTGCACCGCGCCTTTGCGGCTGGTAGTACTGGTTTTCATTACTGGACTGGTTATGTTTTTGGAACAACATGGTTACTCAGCAGCTGAGTAGGAGGAACTTGGCCGAAAAATCAAAAGAAGTGAAGTAAATTCTTAAATTTTTATAAAAATTAATACGAACCGCTATTATCGACACCTCCAAGATGCCCTACTTTAAAGGTTTTCCGGCTCTGAATAGGATGTGACTTTTTCAAAAGTTGAAGCATCCGAATCCGAACTTTTTTCCAAAATCGGGCTGTTTTTTGTGTCATCGGGCAGTTTGGTAAGGACCACGAGGTCCCCCACCCGCGGTGGAGCCGCCTCTTTATCGAAATCCACGGTGTAGAATCGGCCTAACTTTTCCGGACTTAAAGTCAGGTTCACACCACGCTTTCCATCGAGACTGCGCGCACTGAGCAAGCCCCCTTCCACCAGATCTCCCGGTCCATAGCGCCGGAACAAGGCAAAGCCTTGCTCGGAATGAACGCTGGTGATCTCGCCGATGACCACCGTTTGCGATGGCTTGGCTTTTTCCTCCTCGTCCTTTTTGGAAAGTCCGCAGCTTGTTAGAAGAACGAGACCAGTAACCAGAAGAAGAATGATTCTCATGGTGAAAGGCTAACTGAGATTCAGGCAACCCGCAACCGGTCGCTTCCCCGACGAAGGGTCTCTAACAGCCCTATTGCGCAATCCAGTCCACACGACCCTTCACCCAGTCAGCCTCGGGGAGCAACTGATGCTGGCGGTAGAACTTTTCCAACTCCTGATAGCGCGAGAGCGGATCGAATCCCACCGCACGCTGGAGCTTGCGCAGGCATACCGGGCAAAGGTGCATAGGCGTTGCATCGCACTCGGGCAAGGAGTTCACCCCGTTCATGTTGCACTGGTAATAGATGCAATGCTTGATGCCGAACATGTGGCCCATCTCGTGGGTGAGCACCTTGCTCGCCCTTTGCTGAACCAGCCGCGCCGCATCGCCCTCCCCCTCCTCGCCCGTGAACGCAGGATGATATCGGGCGAAGCTGAAGATCCCGACCCGGTTTTTGTAAGAGGCTTGTCCGAAAACAAAGTTCCATCCCTCCTCCGGGTAGAGATCCGTCATCGTCACCGCGATCAACCCATAAGAGTCCCGCGGCACCTGTCCCCGCAAGGCCCCGAGCAGATGAGAGGAGTTCCACTGCAATTTTCCAGAGGAAAGGTTCTCCCTCGTCACCGCTGGAACTTCCTCGGCCGGAATAATCGGGAGGATCTCAACCACCATCGGGGCGTAGTAGAGTTCCATATACTTTTTCAACTCCTGTAGATCTGGCGAAGTCTCTTTGGGAAATTCCCCCAAGGGAAGGATGTGCAACTTGCTCCGACCATTCGCCCCCACTTTATTGGGCTGGGAATCGAGATACTCACGCACGGTCTGACCGGGCTCTTCGTGATGGAAGAGCCAGTCGCCAAGATCCGGTTCCCTTTTGAGCTCAAAGTCTTCTCCTGCTTGAAAGCAGCGCCGGAAGGATGGCTCCATCCCAGCCAAGGACCCCACGGCAGCTTCGCGCGCGCCTTTGTCCGGCAGAACAAAATCGCCCACTACCCACCCTGCGGCTAAAAAAAGAAGCCCGACCGGAAGGAGAAAACGACTTTGCGCCAAAGAGATCATTCCCAACACCAACGGCTCACAAAGATTCTTTCTTGGAATTTCTTAAGGAAAATCGTCTTCTCTCAAGTGAATGAAATTTTTCCTAGTCCTTCTTCTGACGTTCACGCCTCTGCTCGCTGAAAGCCCCGAGTGGAAGCATCAGACTTTTCAGCATGAGGAAACCACCTTGCCCTATGCCTCCCTTCGCCAAGGTCCCGCCGATCAGAAGCTTCCCCTGGTTCTCTTTCTGCATGGCGCGGGCGAACGAGGCACCGATAACCAGGCTCAACTGAAGCACGGCATGCAAGAGCTCCTCGCATGGAGTCAGAAAGCCGACCAGCCCTGCCACATCCTCGCTCCTCAATGTCCCAGTGGGATCTGGTGGGCGCAGGTCGAGAACTACCGCTCCCCGGAAGAACTGAATTTCAACGAGAGCCAGCCCATGCTCGACGCCCTCCTTGCCCTCATCGAAGCCTCCGCCAAGGAGCACCAGATCGATACCAAGCGCATCTACTTAACCGGTCTTTCCATGGGAGGATACGGCACCTTCGCTCTCCTCGCCAAGTCGCCCGACACCTGGGCTGCCGCGCTTCCGATTTGCGGTGGAGGCGAAGCCGCTACCGTGGAACGCTTTCAAGATGTCCCCATCCACATTGTCCATGGCGAGGATGACAGCGTGGTGCCTGTCGCTCTCTCGCGCCATCTCTATCAAGCCTTGCAAAAGGTGAAGGCCCCTGAGGCGCACTATACCGAACACCTCCTCACCGACCACGATTCCTGGACTATGACCTATCGCAATCCACAGTTCTGGGAATGGATGTTCGCGCAGAAGAAGTAGCAAACCCGCCGAATTGGGGCACCGTATTCCCTTGGCAGAAGTTCTGCCAAATCTCAAATTCCCCCCGATGCGTCGCTGGCTCCTTCTCACCCTTTCCCTCCTCGCTACCTCTTCTTTCTCTTTTGCCCATGAAGTCGAACAGCACTTCATGAGGTTGCTGTTAGAGAACGATCACTTCGCCGCCCGGCTCGAAATGGACGCCGGCTACGCCCTGCCCGAACTCCGCTCCACCGAAGACGAGACCCGGCCTACTGGCGAATGGTTTGCCAACCTCCCCGACAGCGAAAAGGAACGCATCAAGATCGAGGGCCAACTTTACCTCAGCGAAATTCTAAAGTTCCACCTCGATGGCGAGCCCCTCGAACACACCATCAGCTTCGCAAAATGGGGAACCGACTGGGGGCAATACTTCGAGCAACGCCCCGACACCTTTCAGCGCATGGTCTGGGATGTGCGCTGGGATTATGAAGACCGCAACGGCCACTTGGAACTTTTTTGGAACGAGAGAGAAGAAGGCCCCTCGCTCGCCCTCCAAACCGTTTCCAATGGGCGCGCCCTCGACCTCGTGACGGTTTCCCAACACGAGACCTATTCGCTAGCCGCCATTGATGGCGCCAGCCAAGCCGCGCCAGTATCAGCCACCCATCAACCGTCGTTCTTTGCTTGGCTCAAGCTCGGTATCGAGCACGTGGTGCCCATGGGCTTGGACCACATTCTCTTCATCCTCGGCATCTTCCTCCTCACTCCCAAGCTCAAGCCCCTCCTGACCCAAAGCCTCGTTTTCACCCTCGCCCACACCATCACGCTGGGTCTCACCGTCGCCCAGATCATACCGGTCAATCCGCGTATCATCGAGCCCCTCATCGCTCTCAGCATCGCCTACGTGGCCATCGAAAACCTTTTTATCAAAGAGCTGAAACCCTGGCGGCTCGGTCTCATCTTCGCACTGGGTCTCCTTCACGGAATGGGCTTCGGCTCGGTGATGAGCGAGCTCCCTGTTGACCGCTCGGCGCTCATTGTTCCCATCCTCGGCTTCAATCTCGGAGTCGAGGTCGCTCAAGTCGCGATACTTCTAACAGCGCTGGGACTGACTTACTGGTGGCAAGACCGCAAGCCCTATCAATGGCTCAGAATCAGTGCCTCAATCGCCATCGCTCTGACCGGTCTAATCTGGACCATCCAGCGGGTTATGTAAGGAGCCACTAGCTCTCGCTACGCACGACCTTGGGCTCTGTCAGAGTCACTACCTTGAAGGGCATTCGACTGTCTTTCACATCTGCAGCGTAGATAAAGAACTGCTGTTCGAGGCTGTCGTCGGCCATCAAGGAAGTGGTGTGAAAGGGGCGCAAGCTCTGATCGGCCTGCTGATAGAGAAGAGCAAAGTCCGCCCGGGAGGCTCCATCTGGAAACTGCAACTTGGTCGCCTTCCCCGGAGCGACTTTCAGTTTCTGTGCACCAAATACGATGCCCTTCATGCTACCTGAGAAGTTGTGCACCCGAACCGAACCGGAAGGAACTTCGTCGGAGACAAAGAGATGCCGGGGCTCTTCCCATGTCCCGGACTTATCCCTCCAGAGCACAAGCATGCTCTTTTGAAACTGCGGCAGTGGTGCGCGCAGCCACTCCGAACCATCAGGATTTTCAAGAATCAAAACCGCCTCTTCCCCCGCCACATAGGTGTGACGCTTGCTTGCGAGGCGCAACCGCAGTGAGAGACTGGGCTGACCGCTCTCCACCTGAATGCCGCGAATGTTCACTCGCGGCGGCGGGACCGAGCCCTTGGGTGGGTCGACTTCGTAGCGGATTCCGTTTCTCACTTCTTGTACAAAGGGCGGCGGATCTCCGAGACACAAGACGCGAATGCTACGGACAGGTTGTGATTCCTGAGCAGCAAGCGGCAATACTGTTAGAAAAAGGGAGGCGAGGGCGAGAAGAGCTTTCACGGACGTTCCCATGAGCACTCGCCAAACAATAAAACAGAACTCTGAGGTGTCATTTTCGAAACATTTGGAAGGGGCAATTCTTTCGGCGCAATTGCTTCAAAGTTGTCACTTTCCAACACTGGTGCGAAACCTGTCGGCCTGCCCATTTAATCGAGATGAAACGAATCAAAGCTATCCGGCTGGGATATCTGCTACTACCAGTCCTCGCCCCTCTCTCCCTTTTTTCCCAAGAGAAGGAACTGGAGAACCTCACTCACGACCGCCACACCCACACTCACAATTCCCGGCACGAACGCGTCCCCGCCATGGAGGACCGCTTCTTTACCAATCGGGAGGGAGCACCATTGGAGCTCACCAATGAAGAGCCAATGTTTACCTTCGCCGTCTTTGGCGACCGCACCGGGGGACCGGACTCCGGCGTCAACATCCTGGCCGACGCCGTGCGCGACGTGAACCTCTTGGAGCCAGACCTCGTGATGACCGTCGGTGATCTGATTCAGGGCTACAATACGAGTGAAAAGTGGATGCCCCAGATGAAGGAATACAAAGGCATCATGAACAATCTGCTCTGCCCTTGGTTCCCTGTTGCCGGCAACCACGACATCTACTGGCGTGGCGACAACCGTCCCACCGGGGAGCATGAGCCCGCCTACGAAACTCACTTCGGACCTCTCTGGTATGCCTTCGAACACAAGGACTGCTTCTTCATCGTCCTTTATTCCGACGAAGCGAATCCCGAAAACGACGAACGCAACTTCCACAAGCCGAAGTCCCAAAAGATGTCTCCCGAACAATTCGAATGGCTTAAAGATGTTCTCGGTAAAGCCAAGGACTCCGAGCACGTGTTCCTCTTCCTCCACCACCCCCGCTGGATCGGCAACAATTATGGCGATGACTGGAAAAAGGTTCATGATGAACTGGTTAAGGCCGGAAATGTTTCGGCAGTCTTTGCTGGTCACGTGCACTACATGCGCTCGGATCCCAAGGACGGCATCGACTACATCACCTTGGCCACCACAGGTGGTCACCAGCCGGGAGCCTTCCCGAGTGCCGGATATCTCCACCACTACCACGTGGTCACAGTTCGGGAAAACCAGGTTGCCATCACGGCCTATCCCGTTGGGGAGGCGCTTGATGTCCGTGACATCACCCCCGAGCTCTTGGAGAAATTGCAAGCTGTCTCCGGCGCTTCGGTCGCCATCGAGCCCGCTCTGACCCTGAAGGAGAACAACTCTCTCGACCAAAAAATCACGGTTTCCATGACCAACCCGGTGGACCGCGACCTCGAGCTCACCCTACTACCCAGCTGCCGTGACAGTCGCTGGAGCTTCACCCCCGACCACCTCCATATCACGGCGAGAGCGGGAGAAAAAGTCAGCGCCGACTTTCAGGTCACCCGTTTGGAAGGAGCCCTCGATGAAGCCTTTGCCTCTCCCATCCTGACTCTCCAAACCGAGTATCTCACCGAGTCTTCGCGCTATCCCCTCCCTGTTCGCGAAATCCCCCTCCCTTACACCTTCGCGACTCCTCCTCCGAGCAAAGGGAGCTTCGCTCTCGATTTCAATGGCTCGGATCAATACATCGAAGTGCCTTCCGCCAAGATTCCGTTGGACGAAGCCTTCACTCTGGAAGCTTGGTTCAAGGCCCGCTCATTCGGTTCCCGCGTCGGCCTCGCCACCAAAACTCAAGGCTCGGAGTATGGCCTTTTCGTCAACGACGGACGGCCACATTTCTCAGTCCACTTGGGCGGAAGCTATGCCTCCGTCAGCTCACCTCAACCCATGCTGAAAACCAACCAATGGCATCACATGGCCGGGGTCTATGATGGCAAAGAACTTCGGCTCTATGTCGACGGAGTGCTGGTGGATACCAACAAGCGGTCCGGTAAGAGAAAAACCAACGACCTCCCCCTCCTCATCGGGGCGGACGTCACTGGCAATGGTGGAGCGAGTTCACACTTCAATGGTCTCATCGACACCGTGCGCCTGTCCAAAGTCGCTCGCTATCAGAGCGAACAAGTGGAAGTTGAATCAACGCTCACGAGCGATGACGAAACCTCACTCCTCCTCAACATGGACGTTCTCTTTGGCTCGCAAACTTACGACCAGTCCCACAACGGAGTTCACGCCATCCTCCACGGAAGCCCTCGCCAGCAAGCACGCGAGCAACAATAGAAAACAACCTTTCACTTCAATTCGAGAATATGAATACCGCCATCGAACTCGCCATCAGTCTCTTCATCGTCGCCCATCGCGGGGCTTCCGGTGATGCCCCCGAAAACACCCTTCCGGCCTTTGAACAAGCCTGGGAACAGGGTGCGGACGCGATTGAAGGAGACTTTCACCTCACGAAAGACAATCGCATCGCCTGCATCCATGACTACGACACCACCAAGGTCGCCGGAACCAAGCTGATGGTCGCCGACTCTACTTTTGAAGAGCTTCGCAAGCTGGATGTTGGCTCGTGGAAATCGCCAAAGTTTGCGGGAACACGCATCCCCAGCCTGGAAGAAGTAATCGCCACCATTCCCGAGGGCAAGAAGCTCTATTTGGAAGTCAAGTGCGGGCCCGAAATCGTCCCGACCTTGGCCAAGACTCTGGCAGCCTCCGAGCTCTCCCCCGAACAACTCGTCGTCATTTCCTTCAACGAAGACTTCGTGAGACAATGGAAGACTGCCGAACCAGAGTCCCGCACCATGCTCTTGATCTCTTTCAACCGTCGTGTGCCACGCCTTTCCCCTTCCTTGCAAGAAGTGATCGAGAAGCTGAAAGATACCGGGGCCGACGGAGTCTCGACGAACACCCATCCCGCTCTGGATGCAAACTTCGTTGAGGGAGTGAAAGCTGCTGACTTTGAATACCACAGCTGGACCATCAACGAGGCAGACAAGGCCCGCGAGCTGATGGATATGGGCTCTCAATCAATCACCACGGACTTTCCCGGCCAGCTCCGCAGTAGCCTGGAGAGCAAAGTCGCCAAGTAGGCCCCTCCTCATCCCACCGCCCCAGTCAACGGGCGGACAACTCAGTCCGGTAGCCTGCGGCTCCCGGACTTTTTATTGCCTTCTTTCCTGACATTTCCGTCACCAGCGAAAGCTGGTTTATAACACCAACTGACCGGACGTTCCGCCCGAAATGAAACTGCCTGTCAAGATACACAATCCCCTCCGGAAAGAGCCAAAAGAGCGCGGCTTTGCCATGGTTGTCACCGTGACAATGCTCGTTCTTCTCAGCCTTTTGTCCCTTGGCGTTTTGAGCCTCAGCCTTACCGAAGTCCGAAGCACCGCTCAATCAAACGCGCAGTTCGAAGCCCGGGCCAATGCTCGCCTGGCGCTGATGATGGCTCTAGGGCAGCTTCAAAAAACTCTCGGCCCTGACCAAAGGGTGTCCGCCCCTTCCAGCCTTCTGGATAACAATCCCGAGACCGTTAAAATTGATGGCGTTCGCAATCCCCAGTGGGTGCGTGTTTGGAAGACTCAACAAGACGACGGAACTCCCTTCATTCAAAGAGCGCAAGAAGACGGGGGGCTCCGCGACCTCCGGGTGTCCAACCAATGGGACGCCGAAGATGATACCTACGCCATTCTGGTCAGTGGGCAGGAAATCCTCACAGGCAACAAGACGGAAGAGGACGACTTGGCCGATATGGAGATGACCACGCTGGTGGGCGCGGGCACTCTGGGAGAAGACGCTCCGGAGGAACTTCTGGTTCATGCCCCCCTCATCGAAATCACCGATCCCATTCTCGACCAATCCCCTAACGACACTTCTGGCGACGAAGCCTCGTCAACCAAACCCTCTGGCGCTTACGCCTGGTGGGTGGGAGACCTCAATACGAAGGCGAACATCGCCACACCCGACTCATTCGAAGGACTTGCAGGAAGCGTTCAACAATTGCGTCGGGTGCAGCTCGCGCAAGACGCCTCTTTGGCAGCCATGAAAGATGCCGAAGACATCGGTAACCAAACCCGCTCCCGCCTGCTCTCGAACAAGCAACTGGAGATCTCCCAGAATAAAGACACGGAAGATATCGGGCACTACTTCCATGACTTCACCACAAGATCTCAATCCGTCTTTGCGAATGCACGCGAGGGAGGTCTGATGAAGGACCTCACCGCCTATTTACTCGGCAGCGGCGTGATTTCCGGCGATGACGAAAGCGAGGGCCTGGCCCAGTTGGGCGTCAGCGATAGCGATAATTTGATTGGCCCACGCAATGGTGAAGAAGCCCGACTCTTGCCCGATGGAGAGGAAGCCGATCGACTCGAACAGGTGTCCCCCACCTTTGCCCTGCTGAGAAACTGGGCCAACCGCTCCAGCGACCACCGCTTGGGGAACATCAGCGTAGCGGCCCAAGGCCCCGAAACCCGTCCGGCCGAACCTGACATCCGCACCTATGGCGGACAGAACAGACTACCAGCCAAGTACTTTCAAAAGAGCCGGAGCGACTTCTCTCCAGTCCTGGTGGAAGGCTCGACCTACTACAACATCAGCTCCTACGAAACCGGACTCCCCAGCCCCCGGGAATGGGGGCTGCGACTGCACCTCTATCCCCGCGTCGCCCTCTGGAACCCCTACAACTTCGATCTCGAGGTCCCGCCCTCCATGATCGCCCTGCAAGTCAATGGAGGTAAAAAAGTGGAAGTCTCTTTCACCCCTGCCGCTACTATTCTGATCCCCCAACGCTTCGGCCCCCCCAAACAGATTGAAATCTCCCACACCCGCTACACCATGAGCTGGGGCAACTTGAAGAACCAGAACGGCAGCATGCAGCGCTATCGCCGAGGCAGCCTCTATTTCCGCTTGGAAGGAGTAACCATTGAGCCCGGCGAGACCGTCGTCTTTGCCCCCCGGGGAAACACGCAATACAGCGAGACCTTCTTTGACCGCAATCTCCTCTCCCCCAACCTGCCCCCCAGTCCCACCCGCTCCTTTTTCCTGGATGAACGCAGCGATGGCGACCCTCTCTTCGAGGTAGAATCTCCGGTCTTCCCCGAGCCTCAAGGCGTCTTCTATGACAACCATGTTGTCGCGGAACCAAGCGAGTGGCGTGAGTATTTCGAACCCCAGCCCCTGGGCGATGTGCAGGCCGCAGGATACACCCAGGCCGATGACTACTATATGTATTGGAAGCCCCTCAACGGCAGCTCCGGCAGCAACATCACCTTGGACAGCTTCTCCTCCCTTCCTCACGGTCAGTTTGTCTCCTGCGCCTACCAGTACGGCGATGAGGACGAGCTCCCCGTTGTCTGGAGCGAAAGCTTCCCCGTCCCCGTCCCCAACTCCTCTGGAACAGGCGCGATTGGCGAGGTCCCCGACCGGCGGACACGCGATGGCTTCCGGCTCCGTTGGTTCAACGAGCACCCTTCCAATCGCAATGGCGGAGGCAGCCTCGCAGGCACCCCACATTTGGAATCCTCCTTAATCGGCAACTGGAATGTTCGCTCGTCCTACTCCTTCCGCTCACCATTCGAGAACGTGAGCGACGTGGCTCCCCATTACTTCAGCGGCTACACGCGCGACCTCTTCGACGGAGACGTCAGTTGGGAGGGAATGAGCCCGAGCCAACGCAGCGGCAAGAACGTGGGCGACCCCTTTAACCCCCCGGTAGTCTCCACTCCCCGCCGGGTTCTCTTCGATGTTCCGCGCAGCGAGACCGGCATCCAGTCCTTGGGAGCCTTCCAGCATGTGAAGTTCTCAGAGTTCACCTGGCATCCCACTTTTGCCTTCGGAAATTCTCTGGCCGATCCGAGAATGCCCCTGGACCGCACCGAGCCCCGCCGTGACAGCTCACTGAATTCACGGCAGGGCGGATGGAACAAGGATTCCATCGGATGGTCCAACGATGGCCGCTCGAACAGCAACGGGGGAGGAGTCTCCAATCAAGAGAACTGGGCTCACCACGCCCGCGGATTGCTTGAGGAAAATGTGGAAGACAATACCGTCCAGTTCGATCTTAGCTTCGAGCTGAATCACAGCCTCTGGGACCGGTACTTCCTCTCGACCGGCAGCCGGAGAGAAAAGAACGCCTTCATGAGCGACAGCGTCGCCAACCCTCTTCCCAACGGTCGCCTGCGAGTATTCGACCAACAAGCCGCCCGCCCCGAGCGCGACATCCTCGACTTCCACCGCGCCGCCTCGGTCTTGACCAGCGACGGAGGATTCAATGTCAACTCCACCAGCGAAACCGCGTGGGAAGCGGTCTTGCTTTCCACTATTAATACTCAATACGGAGGACAGAAAGTCGCGTTCCCACGTATCCTCGATGCGCCTCTCGGCGAATACGATGGTCGTTCCGCTGAAGCGAGCGAAGCCTGGGCCGGAACCCGCGTTCTAGACCGCGATGAAGTCAAGCGCCTCGCGACTGAGATTGTCCGCGAGGTGAAAACCCGGGGACCGTTTCTCTCCATGTCCGACTTTGTGAACCGAAAGCTCACCATCGGCGAGGAAGGTCTCAAGGGTTGCCTGCAAGCCGCCATCGACCGCGCGGGGATCAACGAGGAATTCGAACTTTCGTTCCCACTCGACAATGGTCGTTCCCTCCCTTCCTTCAATCACAGCGACAACATTGAGGAGCCCACCCGAATCGAACAAACCTACAAGCCCGCCACCACCGCTTGGGGCGCTTTGGGATTCCTCACTCAAGCCGATCTTCTCCAGTCCCTCGGTCACAACTTCTTCGTCCGCTCGGACAGTTTTATCATCCGAGGCTACGGCGAATCGCGGGGTAAAGATGGCAAAGTTGCCTCCACCGCATGGTGCGAAGCAGTGGTGGCCCGAACTCCTGCCCCAGTGAACCCCGATGACTCTGGCTTGAATCCTCAAGTCATCAAAGGCGCCCCGGACTTCGGCCGCCGCTTCGAAATCCAAAGCTTCCGCTGGCTCTCAAAAGAAGAAGTCTAGAACGACAGACTAACGAAGCGACATTGCTCCCAGAACACTCGCGGCTGTTTCGGCGAAACCGCCCTACCGGTGGACGTCACCCGATTTGCTCAACGACATCTCAACGCTTGGACGGTACGATTCGGTGGGGCGAGTGAGGGCACTCGCGGTCCAACGGAAGGCCTTCTGGAGTGCGTGCCGCTTGCTGCCGCTCTGAGGTGGATGTCTTCGTTCTTTATCCCCCACGGGAAGAGCAAAGCTTGCTTGCTCAACCTCCCAGCCACCCCGAATCAAAGAATGCCCCCCACCAAACAACCCAAACTCCCACCCCGCACTCTCGACCCACCCCGGTAGGTTCCTTTTGATAAAAGGACCGCGAGAGTTCTAGCTTATTCGAACGGCTCTCTCGCGGACGAAGGGCGAGAGCCCGACGACCCTCCCATAACATTCGCGGCTGTTTCGGCGAAACAGCCCTACCGGCGGACGTCGCCCGATTTGCTCAACGACATCTCAACGCCTGGGCGGGACGATTCGGTGGGGCGAGTGAGGGCACTCGCGGTCCAACGGAAGACCTTCTGGAGTGCGTGCCGCTTGCTGCCGCTCTGAGGTGAATGTCTTCGTTCTTTATCCCCCACGGGAAGAGCAAAGCTTGCTTGCTCAACCTCCCAGCCACCCCGAATCAAAGAGTGCACCTCAACAAACAACCCAAACTCCCACCCCGCACTCTCGACCCACCCTGGTAGGGTCCTTTTGATAAAAGGACCGCGAGAGCTCTGGCTTGTTCGAAAGGTTCCCTCGCGGACGAGGGGCGAGAGCTTGGGGACCTTCCCCGAACATTCGCGGCTGTTTCGCCGAAACCGCCCTACCGGTGAACGTCGCCCGACTTGTTCAACGACATCTCAACGCCTGGGCGGGACGATTCGGTGGGGCGAGTGAGGGCACTCGCGGTCCAACGGAAGGCCTTCTGGAGTGCGTGCCGCTTGCTGCCGCTCTAGGGTGGATGTCTTCGTTCTCGGAACTCCCCGGGAAGAGCAAAGCTTGCTTGCTCAACCTCCCAGCCACCCCGAATCAAAGAGTGCCCCCCACCAAATAACCCAAACCCCCACACCGCACTCTCGACTCCCCCCGGTAGGGTCCTTTTGATAAAAGGACCGCGAGAGTTCTGGCTTGTTCGAGAGGTTCCCTCGCGGACGAAGGGCGAGAGCCTGGGGACCTTCCCCGAACATTCGCGGCTGTTTCGCCGAAACCGCCCTACCGGTGAACGTCGCCCGACTTGTTCAACGACATCTCAACGCCTGGGCGGGACGATTCGGTGGGGCGAGTGAGGGCACTCGCGGTCCAACGGAAGGCCTTCTCGTCCACCCATTCAACCGAACAACAAGTGAACGAGACGTCCACTCCACCAGCACTTCAGCGAGCTGATATCAAGAACGCTCGCTTGGCACTTTCCAGACGCCCTCTCAGGATTCCCCCAAATCCGCGGCTGTTTGATCAAAACCGCCCTACCGTCAGAGCAACAACGAAAAAGCGGCGCACCCCGAAGGACACGCCGCTTTGTTGGATTGCCTGGAAAGTTTATTCCGGTCTAGTTGTAATCAACTTGAATCCGAGCGAAGAGAAAACCCTGTGAGGGAAGATTCGGTCCAGGGATCATCGCCATGATCTCGGTTGAACTATCCACCTCAGCAACAACTGGCGTCCAGTTCTCAAGGTCCGGACTGGTCTCAATCACGTAGCTCAATCGGGAGTCAGCCGCCGCTGCCGCTCCTTTGGCGAAGCTCAGCTTGAAGTCACTTCCATCGGCCACCAGGCCGGGAAGGACATCAAAGGCAGTCGGGTCCAAGCCCAATGCATACTCCAGCAGACCAACGATTCCGTCTTTATCGCGATCATCCAGGAAGTTCGCTCCTGCGGCTCCATTGGCTGCCATGTAGTCATCGAAAGGCGTGGCCTCCAGAATCGCAGTCGTCACCCGAAGAATCGGAGCGGCGTCCTGATAGCCGGGTTCATTAATCGCTCCCATCCAGAAAGGCTGCCATCCGTCATCGTCCTCGGGTTTTAGGTTCACTCCGTAGTTCGGAGCTCCTGCCCGCCAATTCTGAACAACCGGAGTAATATCCCCATAGGTGGTGGAGAGTTGCCCCATTCCCCTGAGCCGGGTCACCGCCTCACCAATTTCCGAATTCACCACGGGACCAGTGAGACCGAAGGTCGTGGTCACATCCCAGTCCACCAGCATCTGGTGAATCGCGTAGGGACCGCGGCCTTGTGAATGGGATGTTCCGGTCAAGGTGGGACCGTTCGTGGTCATCAGAAGCTCGGCTTTGATCACCGTTTCTCCATCTGGAATACTATTCAAGTCGGAGGGGTCACCGAAGCTCACCGGGAACCGGAGGAGGGCCTCGGTCGTGCCTGAGTTCGCATTATTGAGATCCATATACTGGCTCAAGATGGTCGAACCATCCAACGCCGCCGAACTCGTGTTATTATTGCCTTGCGAATTGTTGATGATGGAATTCTGATCCGCGAAGAAGAAGTAGTCCTTCAAGGTTGTATCCGTCGTATACGTCACTTGGAGCTTGGGACGCAGCAGAGGATTATCATTCCCCACCGTGTTGTAGGACCAGCCATTTGCCGTTCCTCCGGTATAGATGGAAAAGCCTTCATTCGCATATCCGCGACTGAGGTCCACTGCTCCGTTCGACCAGTTCTGCACCAGCTGGGTCACGTTGGCCTGAACGACCTCCCCATTGGCAATGGAACCAAATCCTGCCACGGGGAATCCGGTTCCGGATCCACGCACCCCTTCGAATCCATCGCCAACTTCTCCAAACTGCAGGTCGGCATAAGTGGTCTCCTCGGTGACCGGCTTCACGAGCTGGTCAACGATATACGGTCCGGGTGATTGAGCATCGCCAGCGGTAGAAGTCGTGATGATCAATTGGGCATCTTGAATCCCGGCCCCTGGCGGAATCTGCCCGGGCCCGGTTCCAAAAATGTTGTCGAAACGAACAATGCCATTGATGTCAAAGCTGTCATCTCCAGACAGACCGTCCAAATAGTATGCCTGTACGCTTGACCCCAGTTCATTGATTCCATTCCCGCCGACTCGCTTGCCAAACTGGCCAGTGTAACCGTCAACTCCCTCTTGGAAGCTCACCGTAGTTGTTGCCACGGTGGGATTCACATTCACCAGCGTCACCGTCGCGGAGACATAGGCGCCCAAGTCGTATCCTGCTCCTCCTTGCAGAGTGACCGTCACCGTTTCCGGTAGCTCCAAACGACCGTCTTCCAGCGCAGACACCTCCAGGAGAGCTGTCGAGCTCCCAGCTTCGAAGGTCACTGTGCCCGGCAAGGCCGCGTAGTCGGAACCAGCTGTTGCACTTCCGGAAACGCCAATCGGAATCGTAAGCGACTGACTGGCATCACCGAACCGAGTGAAGGTGAGGGTCGCACTGTCACCACCCTCGGTGCTGGTCGGATCAGTCGCTACCACCACAACCTCATCTCCAGTCAACTCAACTGGGTCAAGGGGCATCACAAGGAAGCGGAAACCGCCTTTTTGAAACTGGCTCGTGAAGAAGGGAGCATCGTGCGAGAACACCACGAAGGCATTTCCATTGGAGAAGTAACTATAGACATTGTCTCCTCCAGCACCATTCTCATAGTCAGCGGTTACAAACAGAACGGAGTTGGATGGGTTGATCACACTACCATCTCCGATTGTGATTTCGTAACCTTGTGCCCCGAGGTTCACGCTCGCGCCAAGAAGCTCAAGCTCCCGGTTGAGCGGCTCCAGATTGCCGTCGTTGTCAACCAAACCACTCATCACCTGACGGGTGTTGTAAGGGACATAGAGAAAGGCGAACTCTTCGTCCTCCCGGTCACTATTGTTGTCCCGTGAGTTTACGACCCACTTTTCCCCCACTTTCGCAACGCTGGTGATATTGTCACTTCCGTTGCTGCCAGTGATGGCGATCATGTTCCCCGCGGTGGGCAACCCAGTGATCTCATAGATTCCATCGGTTTCTTCCGGCTTGGTGATCGCCACCGCCGTTCCCTCAGGAAAATTGAAGCTACTGTGACGAATAGATCCATCCGCATTCACATTCGCACCAACCCAGCCATCGGCCCAGGGAAAGTATCCCACCGAGAGTCGTCCGGACTCCTCTGCGGTCGTTGGCTCATCGGCGCCCGGTCCTTCGCTATCGACGACACTGACGTAGTAGTTGCCGCTGCCATTGCGCTCTGGCGCGATGGTGTTGTCGAGCGAGGCCAGGTTGTCCAGCGTCGGGTGATTCGTGCCGAGAATCAGTCCCGAAGTGTAGGCAATGGAAGCGCCCTCAATGTTGGGACTCAAGTCTCCCCGATTTCCCCCTCCGTTTCCAAAGGCCGGAGAACTGGTGCTGCTCTCGGCGACCCACGTGAAGGAATCATTGCCGGCCGGAGTGTAGTCCGGTGTATCGAGGTCCTTACTCCCCCCATCGTAAATTCCCACCGTGTATCCCGAGAGATTGGGCGCGGGGAGAATCACCTGCACCCCCACATTATAGTAGGAAGACTGTCCCCCGTTGTCAGTGGCCACTACCTTGATCAAGTGGGAACCCGACTCGGTTCCGACATAGCTCAATTCATACGGAGCAACCGCATCCACCGCGAGAGAGACTCCGTTATCAAAGAACTCCACTTGAGTAATGCTGCCATCGGGGTCATCTGCGACCGCCACGATTTCGACCGTCTCACCAAGGTTAACAAGATCGCCTTGTCCCGGCTGGGTGATGATGACATTTGGTTTCACGTTGTTGCTGAAAAGAGCACCGTCGACCCAGCTGGGTGAACCTACTAGACTTCCAGTAACAACACCCGAGGCAGTGGAGCTGAGAGAAACTCCCGAGCCCTCCGTCATCGCGAAGCGTCCAACCAAACCGGCTTCCATCGGAACCTCGAAGTTGCACTTCTCGCGGATTTCGGACTGGCTCAAGGCCCGGTCCCAAATACGAGACTCGTCCATGTATCCTTGGAAGAACCCGGCAGGTTCTCCTTCTGAATTCATCGCGGTGGCAAGCGCAGCATGCTGAATGCTGTCCGCTCGCGGAGTCAATCCTTCCGCGTCTTTGGTTGCCTCCAGATTGCCATTCAAATAGAGGTTCCAAGTGGTTCCATCAAAGGTCACTGCGGCATGCTGCCAAACCCCGGCTTCCACAGGAGTCTGTCCCACAACAGGAGAGTTGGTGCCCAAGATCAGGTCTTCAAAGTCGGCTACCAAAACTCCGTCGCTCGCTTGAATTCCGAGGAAGTAGTTCGCATCGACATTCGACTGGTCATCTTCGCCACGCCCTTTGGTGACCAAAGGAAAGCCGCTTACGCCACCGCTTCCTGTGCTGGTTGCGATACCGAAATCACCCTCAGGCTTGAACCAAGTCTCCAGGGTGAAGGTCGACAGCTTGAAGGAGGGCTCATCTCCAAAAGTCACATACTGGTCGACTCCGTTGAAGTAGAGACCTCCGCTTCCGGTAGGAGGAACCACCGAGAAGGTGACCGACTCGGCGGCCGTGCGGGCTCCTTCATTATCCGTCGCGACCGCTTCGACCAAGACGCTTTCAAGAGAGTTGAAAGGTCCAGCGTTGGTCACTTCATAGGGAGCGGTTGTATCAACCCCTTGAGAAACCCCATTGATGAAGAACTCTACTCCCGCAATCGAACCGGGTGCTTCATCGACGGCAGTCGCGGAAATGGTCTGGGTCGAACCCACCACAATCTGCGCTCCATCGAGAGCACTGTCCAAGGTGATGCTAGGCTGCCCGTTGTCGGGCTCCGAAGTCAGGAAGACGAAGCTGAAAAGATCCTCATCCGCAGTCGCTCCCTTCTCGGTAATGAAACCCCGGGGAACGTCGCGGCTTTGGATCACCCAACCACCCTCTGCTCCCGCAGTGGCATCCCACTCGTAGGAGACAAAGTTGTCGGTATTGTCCGGCTTGACTTTGCTGAAGATTCGATAGGAAAGCGGATAGTCGCCCTCGATGGCTTGCAAAGTCCCGGAAATTTCGATTTCGGTATCGGAGATCAAGTCGGTGACCTCAAAAACTCCATTGGCGTCAGGGCCATTGGTGATCTCCAAGAAGAACTCCCCATCGGCAATTCCCTGGAGTCCCAGAGAGGTCTGGAAAGTGGCCTCGTCATCAACCAATCCGGCCTCCAGAGTGCCCGTCGTGATTTCTGTTTCGGTAACTTCCGCGACACCTCCCTCTGGGGTGACCAAGAGTGTTCCGTTGGCCGGACTCTTTCCAGGAATTTCCAGCAGATACTCATGCCCTGCCACTCCCAGACGATAATCAACCGGGTAGTCGGCTTCCGCCGCGGTGAGGGTCCCATTAACCGTAAGGGTGGTGCCGGTTGGCGATGCTGTCACCTCCAGATAGGATCCCGCGTCAGGACCGGAGAGAATTTCCAAAAGGTAGGTATCTGCGGAGAAATCACTAATCAGCCCCGCAAAGTTGGCTTCCACGTCGGTCAACTCGGCTTCGAATGACCCACTGGCCAACACACTGCCCAAGCTGGAAATGCTCCGTCGTGGGGTGACAGTGAAGTTTCCCCCCGAGACCTCGGCCGTGCCATCGCCTTGAACCCGGCCAACCGCAGTAATGAGGTCACGACCTGCAGCATTAGTGGGAATGTAGACAAAGCCAAGCGTGTCTTGCTCATAGCGGACATCTCCCCCGTAAGTTCCGTTGTCCATAATCGAGACGGTGAACGTTCCGTCCTCGTTGTCCTGCCCCATGGTGAAGTTCCCTTCATTCTTTCCATGGACAGTCAGCAAGACCCCATTGTCGGGAGTGGCCGCTACTCCGTTGAGACCGAAAGTTGTCAGTCCCGACAAATCAACGCCGAAGACTCCGTTGCCATTGTCGATCAGCTGGTTTCCCAAAGTGATTCCGGCCGAACCGCGAACCTCCGAAAGAGCCCCTCCATTGGAGGTCTGGTTTCCATGTGCACCCAGGAAATCCACGTAAGGAAAGTATCCAAACCCGTAGTTGATGTTGTACTCGCTGCGCCCCCCGGAACTCTGGGCGCTCCCACCCATGTTGTGGGTCGGCACGAAGTAGCCACTCCCACCCAAGGCCACGCTGGTATTGGCATAGTTCCATCCGTTGACCGAATCGCCCCCTGCAAAGTTGTTACGGGCATTCTCGCTCACAGTTGGAAGAAGAAGACCGCGCTCGATGTCGTTCGCTCCCTCTCCAAATCCCATATCGGTGTCCCCCCGATTCGCTCCCCGAATGGTGAAACCCGTTGTGGACCCCGGCAGGATCTGAACCGAAACCGCAGGCTCCGCAGCGTCCAAACCACTATTGCTACTATTAAGTTGTGTGATCTCGATGTTCCCGAACTCAATCGCACAAAGCGAAGTCGAGCCGAGAAGAAGGGAAAGAGTAGCGCTCTCCCACGAAGATCGATGTGTGTTGTGCATCGCCGCGACTCATAGAGCGGCAAAATCGTCAAACGAACCGGTTTCTCGTGACGAAAAATTCAGTGTCGTTCTAGTCACAAAACAATTGCTTACGAATTCTTTCGCGGTCTCTACCTTGCGCGATTTTTTCCCACCCCCGAGAGCCCCTGAAGCAGTGTCTGGTCGCTCCGCAACAAAGATTCGATATCTTTCAGGCGGCCACCCGACACTTCCCCACCGTTCTTCCTCGCAAAGTCTGCTTTCATTCTTCTTGCGAAGCCGAACTCGAATTTTTTGCGAAATGAGCCTCGCCATTACATGACAGAAGTATTATAAAAATCCGTGCATTCAACCGGAGTTCACTTTCAAGAAAACTTGAAGGCCGGGAAAATGTCCCCCCGTTCACCCCTTATATGAAAACTGCGATTGTAACCGGCTCCAGTGGCCTGATTGGCTCCGAGACCGTGAAAACTCTTCTCCAAAACGGTCACCGCGTGGTCGGCATCGACAACAACATGCGAGCCTACTTCTTCGGAGATGAGGCCTCGACCGCGGGCACCACTTCCGAGCTACAGGACCTCTCGCAGAACTTTGTTCACGAGGCCGTCGACATCCGCAACTTCGACGACGTGGCCGCTATTTTTGAGAAATACGGCAGCGACATCGACCTCATCGTTCACACCGCCGCGCAACCTTCCCACGACTGGGCGGCCAAGGAGCCTCTCACCGATTTCGGGGTCAATGCCACCGGAACGCTGCACATGTTAGAGGCCACCCGCCTGCATGCTCCCGAGGCGGTCTTCATTTTCACTTCCACCAACAAGGTCTACGGCGACCGCCCCAACGAGCTCCCCCTCATCGAGCAGGAACTCCGTTGGGAAATCGATCCCTCCCACGCTTACAACATCGGAATCGACGAAAACATGTCCATCGACATGTGCAAGCACTCCGTCTTCGGCGCCAGCAAGGTGGCTGCGGACGTCATGGTGCAGGAGTATGGCAAATACTTCGGCATGAAGACCGCTGTCTTCCGCGGTGGCTGCCTAACGGGTCCCGCCCATGCCGGCGCCGAACTCCACGGCTTCCTCGCCTACCTCATGAAGTGCATCGTCACCAAGCGCCCCTACCGCATCTTTGGCTACAAGGGGAAGCAAGTGCGCGACAACATTCACTCCCACGATCTCGTCAACGCCTTCATGCACTTCTACCGCGCACCCCGCAGCGGTGAGGTCTACAACATTGGCGGCTCGCGTCACTCCAACTGCTCTATGATGGAAGCCATCCGCAAGGGCGAGGAACTCTCCGGCAACAAGCTGGAATTCAGCTATCTGGAAGACAACCGCATCGGCGACCACATTTGGTATATCTCCGACGTCCGCAAATTCCAAAACCACTACCCCGACTGGCAATACGAATACGACATCGACGGCATTCTCGGCGAAATCTACCAAGCCTGCATCGGTTAAGCGCTCGCCCCCATTTTTTGACGCAGAGACACAGAGTCGCGGGGGAAAGAAAGGGATTCCAATTCAATCTTTCCAACAGGATTTCTCTGTGACCCTTTGCGTCTCCGAGACTCTGCGACCAAGAAAACCACCCCCATGAAACCCAACGTCCTCATCAGCTTCGACGGGCACACCCCCTATCTCGCTTTCCGCGTGAAGTCCCTGCAGGAGGAGATCGAGAAGCGTGGCCTGAGCGATCGGATCCGCATGCGGGTCCTGCTCTCCGCAAACACAGACTCGAACTACAATTGGGAAGCCGGTGACCTGAACGCGGAATACGGGGGCGTCCCGGTGACCATCCTCATGGACAGGTTTCACGGACTCGGGTTCCGTCCATACTTCACCGCTTTGGGCTTCAAGACCGCGTGGAAAACCTTCTGCAACGTCCTTTCCAATCGACCACGAATCGCCTTCGTCGGAGGATACGATCGCCCCTCTTGCCTCGTCATCGGCCTGTTGGGCAGGCTGCTTTTTTTCAAGACCGGGGTCATGCACGACTCGCGCTTCAACGACGCCGAGTCTTACTCCAAGACCTTTTCCATGGAGACCCTGAAGGCCATTACGGTGCGGATCTATCACTTCTTCATGTGTTCTGGCCAGGAGTGCGTCGACTACACCCGCTTCCTCGCGGGCAAAAAAAAACCAGCCCTCATCAAGGGCTGGAATGTGTTGGACAATGAAGCACTCGCCAAGTCTGGCGACGATTCGTCATTCGATGCAGAAATCCGAGAGACTTTTCAGCTGCAGGAGGGCGAACGCTACTTCTTTCTCCCCTCCCGCTTCATCGCCAAAAAGAACATTCCCCGCGTCATCGAAGCCTATCAGATGGCCCAATCCCGGAGCGAAAATTTTCCCAAGCTCATCATCGCCGGGAGAGGTCCTCTCCGCGAACAGGTGGAAGCTCGCATCGCGGAACTCAACTTGGGGTCCCGCATCACCCTCATCGACTGGCTGCCCTATCAGCAAATTCCCCGCGCCGCCCGCCTCTCGGAATCCCTCATCCTGGCCAGCACTGATGACCAATGGGGGCTCATCATCAACGAGGCCCTTGCCGGAGGCTCAGCCGTCCTCGTCTCGAACCGCGCCGGCGCCCATGAGCTGGTCGAGAATTACGTCAACGGGTTCACCTTCGACCCGCTCAATACCGAACACCTCTCCAAACTCCTCTACGAGATCGGCAACAACCCCGGCCTCGTGGAGCGACTCCGCTCCGAAGCCCGCGGCAGCATGGAATCCTTTTCGAAAGAACAGTTCATCGAAGCCTGGTTCGAGATCTTCGACCGCTACCATCTCACCAAATAAAAAAGGCCCCCGTCAGGGAGCCCCGGTCTCTGAAGAGAGGACCAAGATGGATAGGATAAATAGGATTCAGTTGCCTGAACTGCCTACTCTCTCAACTGAAGCAATAACAATCCCTTCAGTCTCAAAAGAAATCCCATCCATCCCATCCATCCCATCCATCCTGGTCCAAAAAAGGCTCCGCGCTCCTTCCGCGTCTCCGAGCCTCTGCGTCAAAAAGCCCAATCACCCTTCCCAAAAAGCCTCCCCTAAAAACGTTCCGCTCACCACCCAAACAACCCCGGCCCTCACTCACCCGCAAGAGCCTTCTCCTTCTTCCTCTCCCGACGGTAAACCCCAAACAAACCCCAGCAGATTCCGCACATCAGCAAGGCAACCAGCTGGATGGAAAGCAGCGAGAGCGGGAAGTCCACGCAGGAATGCAAGCCGACCATCACGAGAGCCACAATCATCCCGCGCACGAGAGGCAGGTCTTGCCGACTCACCTTTGACCCCTTGAGCAGATAGATCGCACAGAAGACTGCTCCCACTCCAATCAGAAACCAAGCTGCTGCTCCGAGGTAGCCCCACTCCACAATGGTCTGCAAAGGATCGCTGTGTCCGTGCAACCAGCGTCCGGACAAAACTGCTTTCTCGCCAGTTTCCTGAGTCGCCGTGAAATAAGGAACCAAATGAGGAAAAGAGCCCGGCCCAAATCCATGCCAGCTCCCCTCGTCCGGCCGAATCATCCGCAACATCAATTGCATCATCGGGACTCGGCCGTTGAGAGATTCCCGTTGGTCGTCATCAAAGCGACTCATGAACTCATCCAGGCGGTCAAGTGATGATTCGATCCCAAGCGCAACGAAGACGATCCCCGTCATCCAGAGGATCACCACGAATGCCATTCTCTCGACCCTGCGGCGCCGATCCAAGAAGAAGCCTCCCACCACCACCGCCATGCGTTTGAAGTTCAATACGAAGATAAAGGGAAGCAGCACCACGAGAATCGCCATCGCCCCTTTCGAGGCAGTAGCAAAGACTGCCGCGATCAGCAGAACAGAAATCAGCATCCAAACCATCGCCCAGGAACGCCCCTTCTTGGAATCCCCTTCCGAAAGACTCAACGCGATTGCAATCGGCAGACAAAGATTGAGGAAAGCACCCGCATTGGCGTGATAGACAAAGGGAGCGAAAAAGAATCCCGCTCGCGAAAGTTCATCATCGATCCACCAAACCGTACGGGCACCCAGAGCCTTGTGAAGAAAACCGGTAAGCGCAACCAGAGCCCCAAGGATTGCGATCGTTTTCAATACCGCCCGCCAGGCACCGGACTCGGCCGTTCTCACCGCCGCCACCAACGCTATCATGATCAGTGTGACTTCAACTACGACCCGAAGACTACTCGAAAGAGCCACACTTCCCGGGGCCCAATCGAAATTCAAAGGCCGTCCTTCCACCGGAACAAAAATCCAAAGGGCCATCGAGTGATCCGCCCGTGCGTTGATGGTCATATACCACCCGAAAACCACGAGAACGAAGATGCAGACCCACAAAATGATCGGAACTGGAGGCATCTTCCGCTCTTTCTCGAGAAGACAGAGTGTAACCAAACCGGTCATACCCGCCAAGATGCCGGCAATAACACGAGGCCCTCCCGTTACCGAGCCAAACATGAACACCGCCCAAGCAAGGGCGAACGCAAACAACCCCAAACAAACCTGATTTCTTTTCCTATACATCTATTAAAATCAATAAAGCAACTGACACGAACCCACTGAAAAACACGCCTTCGGGCGACAAGACAATCTGCCTCTCCGAGCAGTTTCCTCCACAAACAGAGCGGGCGCCTTTGAAACCCGAAACGACCTCTCCCTCCCCTCTTTCTCCTCACCCCTTTGAGTGACTTCATTCGTCACTCCAAGCCACACATCTCCCTTAACTTCCCCAACGCCTAGAAAAAATCCGTGAATGAAAAGCTTTGCCTCAGGCAAAACTTTGTCATTCACGGACTGAACAATTTGAACTCGGCAAAAAAGAGTCCTGATGAGTGATCAAAGGAGAAAGAACCCTCTTCCCCTACTGATAACTATCTCGTGAAACTTAGCGCTTGCGACGCAAAAGCATCCCAAAAAAACCAAGCCCACCCAAGAGCACCGCGGACGGTTCGGGGACAACGGTCACAGCAGTCCCGGGAGTGCTTTCATAAACCAATTCACTGACGTTTAACGAGCTGGTGTCGGGCGTTTCAGTCGGGTTGTAGGCCAAACGTCCGTAGCCGTAGTGATCCTCACCGGCAATCTGGAAAACGAATCCAAAGTAGGCATCTTCACCACCTGCCCATTCTCCAAGCGGAGACGACTCCGTTGCAAAATCACCAAAAGACGGAGTCCCGGAGTCATTGCCACCAAAGGTCGTAGCTGGTCCAATGGTAAATCCAGAGGAAGCATCATAGGCGGTCACAATGAAGTTCCCCGCGTCAAGGGCTCCCGCAAAGGATGCCGTTCCCAACCCTCGACCAATCAAATTACCTTGACCGAAAAATGCGAGAAGTAGGTCGTTATTGGTATCACCATCGAGGTCGAAGGTGACACTATTCGCAACCGTTGTCGAACTGGTGAGCGAATCCCCTCCCACTGATACAAGGGCTCCTTCACCCATGTTGGTTCCTGCCACCGAACAGACGGCCAGGAACAGAGAAGTGCGCATACTGAGAGAACGCACTTTATGTATATTATTGAATTTCATCGGATTGTTGTTGTTAGATTATTTTAAGCGCAGAAATTTTCACCACTATTAAACCGCAAGCAGGTTTCATCCCAAAACAGAATCTCTCTGGCGCGGTCATCCTAAGTTAGAGAATGTTCATAATGAAAGTGAAAACTCGGTTAACCTTTTCCACTTGAATCAATTGTTTCACAAGTCATTCAAACTCAGCCTGGACATCTTCTAATAAGCTGTTGAGTGAGGCTTCACCACTGAAAGCAGAGTGCCCAAAATAATTCGAATATCTAAAAAGAAACTCCAACTCTGGATGTACAGAATATCATGCCGAGCCCGGTTGCGAATATCCTTGGAATCGTTGATTTCCCCCCGAAATCCCTTCACCTGGGCCAGCCCCGTCACCCCGGGCTTCACACTGCGGCGAACACCATATCGCTCGAAATGCTCCTGAAAGTCGTCTTCATGTTTCAGCATGTGGGGACGTGGTCCCACCACACTCATCTGCCCCATCAAAACATTTAGAAACTGGGGGAACTCATCAATACTCGTCTTACGGAGTAGACTGGCTCCGGGATAGAAACGGTCATCATCAGAGGTCGCTTGACGGGCCTCGTCATCATTCAAGACCTTCATGGACCTAAACTTGAAAATCTTAAATGTTTGGTTATAGGCGCCCACTCTCTCCTGCACAAAGAAAAGAGGTCCAGGCGAATAGATTCTTTGCAAGACCCAAACGAACACAATCATGGGAGGCAAAACAAAGAGCACCACGAAGAGAGCAACGGTCTTATCGAAAATCGACTTCGCAAAGACATTGAAAGTGTTCTCCAACGGAGTCGGTGGAGGAGTCAGCATCTGAATGTCTCCCACCCTCTCCACCACAAATTTTCGATCTTTGCAGCGGGACAATTCAAGCGGTAACCAAGTGCGATAGCCGCGACGCTCTCCTCGCGAAATAAGATAGGCACTCACTTCCGGACGGAGATGGTAGGCCGAAGCCACCAGGAGATCGATGGGAAGCCCATCCAATTTTTCCCGAATCTCTTCTACCGTGGCGTAACGACCAATATGAATCACATTATCGACCGAGAAGGCACAATTGGAACGGGTCATCTTGGCGATAACGGACTCGCTCCATTCTTCAGGCCCCAGGACAACCGTTCGCAATGACCAGGAAGCCGACCGCTTGGTCAGGTAGTCGATCATCTTTCGGAAGACGAAACGATTGGTGAGAAACACCGCCACCAATGCGGTGATGGTATAGATTGCGAGAAAACCTCTCGAAATCCTGACATCCCGGGAAAAGACCAGAAAGACAAGGAGCGCGATCGACATCACCGAAGCCTGTCGAACGGTGACCCGCCAAGCCACTCGGCGCGATTGACTCATCGCAAAGCGGAGATGCCCCGGCCGCCCAACCGCTTCAAAAAGGAATGCTCCAAAGATGACCCCCAGATACTTCAGATAGGAGGAAGTCGGAATGTTCTGCTCATAGGCCACGCCCAGAACCAGAGCCAAGACTAGAAGATACAGCGCAACAATGATGATTGCCTGCCCGATGATGTGCGCTTGATAGAGATTGGATTCGCGATTGGAAACCATAACGTTGATTCTATGTTGAACTGCGACTACCTGGGGGCAGAACGATAGCCGCAAGATTGGACAAGCTCCCAGCAAAGGGCCACAACGACCCTTTGCTGGAAACTGTAAGAATTGAGATTGGATAGACTACCAATCCAAGAAGCCTGTCGTAGACAGACTATTGAAAGTGGAATGGCAAATTAGAGACCGAAGAAGGCATTGAGCGCATCCCGGAAGTTGGTGCGGAATGCATCCAAGCTCACGGTGCCACCTGACGCCAAGGTATCCAGAGCATTGCTCACTTGCTGCACGTAGACCGTTGTGGCCTGCTCAGATTCCATAGCCTTTTGAATCAACTCTTCGGTGGTTGCAGTCTCGCCAAAGGGTTCCGCTGGAGTAACCAGAGGTCCCTTGGTATTACCGGCCTTGGCTTCGGGTTGCTTCCCAGCCTGACTGGCAACCCGCAAGGTTTTACCCACCAGAAGGGATGATGATTTGGACTCAGCGTGAAGCGGCTGTGCGATAGCCGCGGCGATGAGAGTCAGTTGAATAAGTGTTGTTGTTTTCATAATGCGATGCGAGCGCGCAGGTTCTTTAAGCAAGTGGTGAGCCAAGTCAAGACCTCCCTTGTAGTTTTTTTGATAGATTATTCCCACGATTCAAAACCAACCCATAAACTATTGAAACAGAGCAGAATACAAATCTTACAGAAAGATTCAAAAATCGACTTTGAGTAGTTTCAGTGGGGGAAACCCATAGAAAACGAGAAATAGAATTCATGCGAAAACCTAAATGAAAAATTTTCTTCGCGAGTTGCCGAAAAGTTTTAAATCGCCCTCCGAGAAAGTTGCATGAAGTTGCGCTTACTATGAGGCAGGAACCAGCGATTCGCTCTTCCCCAATCCCTCCAACATTTCGAGTCGAACCTGGCCCAGGACCGCATCCCGCTCCAGGAATCGCTCCGCATAATCCCGGGCTTGCTCGTTCAGGACCGTTTCCCGATAGTAGGCTCCCTTCTTTTTGAGACAGTCCGTCAGGATTCCGGCATCTTCGGGCTCAATCAGAGTAACCATCCCGGGAAACTTCTCATCCAGTCGCCCCAACTCAGTGTCCTTCTCCGCGGTTATGATGGCATTGCCTCCCACCGACAGGATGGAAGTCAATTTCGAGGGCAAGACCGCATCAGCCGCCCCCTTCTTCTGAACCACCAGGTGCGCATCAGCAGAACGTAGCAAATCAGGAAGATCCTCGTAGGGCTGCAAAGGATGGAACTGAATATTCTTCAGCCCCCGCTTTTCCGCCTCCGCCATCAACTCCTCCTTGGCCGCTCCCTCCCCTACAATCACGAACCGAAAGAGCGGACCATGAGCCCCCCCGTGTTTCGAAGCTTCAGCAGAGGAGGCAACTCGCTCTTCTTTCTCAAGCCTCTCTGCCACCTCGAGCACCATTTCCAAGCCCTGCTTGCGGCCCATGTTACCAGAATAGAGCACGAAACACTCACCCTTCCCGATGCCCCACTCTTCCCGGAAGTTTCGCTTGGGCTCCCCCGGAGACATGAAATCGATATCAACCCAATTCGGGAAAAAAGAAATCTTCTCCTCAGGAATCCCTCGCTCCGCCAGCTTCCCCATCATCACCCGCGAAATGGACGAAGTCCGGTCAAAGCGCCGCTTCAACCAAGCCTCCAATCCCGCCGCCAATTGCAACCCCAACGGTCTGCGAGCTCTTGCGGGCTTCGAGGCTTCAGCGGAGGAGGCAGCTCGCTCCACAGCCCCTTCCCCTGAAGCGCGGACTTCAGTCCGCCCCACCGAATCGACTAACTCCCCTTTGCTCTGGGGCGGACTCAAGTCCGCGCTCCTTGAATCCAGCGAACCACCGCCAGCAACAACTTCCTTCTCAGCTACCCCTCTTGTGTCTTGGGTCTTGTTGTCTTGTGTCTTGCTGTCCAACTCCTTGGATAAGCCCAACATCGCCTCCATCTCAAAGTCCTGGACATGCAACCATGACTTCGCACCTGCCACTTTGGCAAAAATCAACCCACCCGGAACGGTCATACTCGCCGGCTCCACCATGAAGACCCAATCCGGTCGCCAGAGCAAATGCCGCCAGAGGCCTAGGAACCCGGTTACAGCAAAACTTCCCAAGTGAACCAACCGCTTCATGGTCGTAGGCTTCGCGGGAACGTAAAAAGGGCAACGCCAGACCGGAACCCCCTCAACAACTTCTTTCTGAAACCAAAACTTGCGATAACCATCCGCTATCTTCCAATGAGGGTAATAAGGAGGCGTCGTTACCACCCTTACGTCGACCCCACTCTTCTGGAGCCAAGGCCCCATCTCGCCCGTGTAGCGCCCAATCCCTGTCAACTCCGGAGCATAGTTCAATCCATAGATTAAGACTTTCATGTGTGTAGAATGTGATTGTGAGGAAGGAGTCAGCGGACAGGCGTCGGGAGTCAATTTTTCTTCGGTCTGCGCTAACTGCTGAGGAGAAAAGCCCGCACTCGGATTTCCTGATTCCTGATTCCTGCCGCCCGACTCCTGCAACCTAAATCCTTCTCCCTGCCACGCTCTTCCTGCCCCCTTCATTAAAACCGCCAGTAACTCCGCAACCGCCACCCCTAAAACTGAAAACCCGATATCTATCCAAGAGAAGGTTCGAAGAGGGAGCCAGATCTGCACCAACTCCCCCAGCAACAAGCAAAGCAAAAGCGCAGCGAGAATCAATCGGCGTAGGAGAGAGTCTCGTACGAAGAGAAAAGCCGGAACCAGAGAGACCCCCAACGCCATGACACACGTTCGTAGATCCCAATGACTATCGAGCCAAGCGGCTATTTCAGAAGGAAAAATTACGATGCCTTGCGCCCGAGGACTCGATCGCAAAAGCAAAAACCCAATCAGAGGAACACAAAGCCCCACCCATAGAGAGACTATGATGAACCGCAATTTCATTGCTTTGAGGCAAAGCGAAACTCTCATCCATTAAATCGAACAAAGTGTCTCACTTTGAATCCGTTTCGGCAGCCCGCGTCAACTCTCGCTCTCGCAGGACTATGAAGTATTCATAGATTGACTGCAGAACGGAATAAGTCACTCCTGCTCGCCCATCTAGAAATGCTCTACGTAAGGCGAACATGTAGAAAAATTTTATAAAAGGCCGCCCAGGCAACCGGTAAAAGAACTCCTTCTGGTGAAACCGCTTTTCAGTAAAATCCGAAGCCGTAAAAGCCTTTGCCAGTGAAAACTTTCCACCCTTTTTACGATTCTCCAGAATCGTCTTTGCCTCGAGATCGGAATATTTGATATGCCGCTGTAACCAAAAAGAAATCCCCTTACTGAAGGGATAATGGTCCAGAAATCCCTCCACCTCGCCAATGGGACCGTCGACGATTGAGACTGGATTCACAAGGCGCTCATACTTCATCTTTTCGGGCCGAAAGAGTCGCAGGAAATATGGCGAAATTTGCGCATGCTTGAGCCATGTTCCATCTCCAAAGAAGTCCCGACGACGAAGCCGAAAGGCACTTTCAGGCGCATCAACCTGCGCCACTTTCAAAGCAGCCTCTCGTAGTTTATCCGAGACCCGTTCGTCCGCGTCAATATAAAGAACCCAAGAATGCTTAAAAGAAATATGCGCCAGGCCCCAATTTTGATGCGCCGACCAGTTAGTAAATTTTCGCCTAGTCACCTTCGCTCCGAACTTTTCAGCGATATTCACAGTCTCATCATCGCTGAGCGAGTCGAAAACGTGAACATCATCACACCAGGCAACAGATTCTAAACATCCTGGTAGATCTCGCTCTTCGTTTTTTGTAAGAACTAAAACCGATATCATATATTGTTGTTATTTTTTCGCATTTTAAGCGGTTTCGCTGGAAATCCACTACAAACCATCCAAGCGGGTAGATCTTTTGTCACAACTGAACGGGCACCGACTACAGAACCATCCCCAATCTTAACTCCAGGGTGGACGAAAGCTTCAGCTGCCACCCATACATTGGAACCAATCACAATAGGCTTAGTAACGAGCGGAAATCCTTGCTTATCATAGTCATGGGTTCCTGTACAGAGATGAGCGCCTTGAGAAATTACAGCCCTATTTCCAATCTCGATCCTGTCTTGAGAATACAAGATTGCTCCATTCCCCACTCCGACCTCATCTCCGAGTGCAATATTCCATGGGGCCCAGACCTTAACCTTTGGGTATACATGGACGCCCTTGCCAATCTGCGCCCCAAACCTTTTCAGTAAAAATGATCGCCAAGCAAAAAACGGAATCGGCGTCCATCCACCAAGAGAATTCCAAGTTAAAATCCAAAGAAATCTCAACAAACGGTTTTCAAACGAAAAAGAAGGCCCCGTGAATGTATCTTTATTTACCGTATCATTTTTCATATTCCCGAATCAAATTCTCAAGATTCTTTGCTGCTCCATCTACTGAAAAGTTTAGACAGTAACAGTCTATTGATTTTTTCTCAGAAAAAGAATCCCATTTGAGTATCTCACGCAAACCTTCCACAACACCCTCCTCTGTATCAGAGACTACAACCCCAGCCTCACTTTCTTTAATTTCTCTCCAAATATTGACCTTGTCTGTAATTAAAACACTTTTACCGCAGGCTAGAGCTTCAACAACCGCAATTCCGAAATTCTCCTGGTGACTAGGTAATACAAACGCACGAGCACAATAGAATGCGCCCCATTTGGAATCCCCTTGCAACATCCCGCAGAAGTGAACCTTCGAGTCAAGCAAACTTACACCACTAGAGTCAGTACATTCACCAGCCAAAATTTTCATTTCAGATGAATAACGGCACCCTAAAGGCCCTGCGACAACCAAATCTGGCACGTCAAAATTTTCTAATACCATCTTATGATATGATCTCAATAATACATCAACGCCTTTCTTGGGATGGATTCTACTTAGAAAAAGTAGAAATGGCTTGTCTGGATCGAGGGTCTTGCAACTAGCTCCAAATGCCTGCTTCATTTTTGAAGTTCGAACAGGTGGCTTCGGAATTCCATAGCCAATATTATACTCCCCAATGGGGTCATAATCCGGAAAAGTTTGCCGAGCTAAAACCATCTCTTCCTGACAAGTATAGAGAATGCCAGAAGATTCATTAACTACACTCCTATCAAAAAACTTCCAAAAAAATACATTTCGTAAAGCCTTCAGCTTACGCGAAGAATCTTCTTGAAACCATGGGTCCAGCATTCCGTGTGGATAAACAAAATATGGGGGCACACGCTCGCCTTTTTTTTTCAATTGGTTAATAGCTTTTCGAAGAGCAAAACCTGGAAATTGCCAGAGTCCGTGAAGAATAACACAATCAAATCTAGAGAGGTTCTTAAGAAGCCAAGGCACCAAATGGCTAGAAAAAGCCCATTTTGATCGAGCAGGGCCAAGCGCTGTAACGTCGAAACATCGCGTCTGCAAGAAATCTGCGCTTGGGAGGTCTAAACAAACAACCTCATTTTGTATATCCATAGAGTCCAATGCTGGCAATAATCCTTGCAGGCCTTGTGCAGGCCCCCCGGCTCCGGGGTCGACCGTAGTAATTAATCTTAAAACCCTCATATATTTTCAAATAAATATTTCACCATTTCTCCTCCTCCTTAAATAAGAAATATAGAAACGGCCACGAAACTGCACTGAGATAAAGACTACCCATAAAAAACGACGACATCCAGAACCCAAATACAACCGACCTCTTATAAGTTGAACCTTTGACGAAAACAACTACAAGCACCAACCAAAACAACAGCACTGACAACATGCCGAAACAGAAGGCCCACCGCAACCAAAATCCATGAAACATAAAAGCAGAAACACCGTCTACAGACATCTCTACCATCTGCTTTTCCCACAAATACTCAAGTTTAGGCACAAGACTAGCGTCTACTGATGATGACACTCCGAAACCAAACAATCCTTCTACAGGATAATCTTTAACTATCTCACCATACATAATGAACATTTGGGCCCGATCAAGTGAATTTAGATCGAATGCCAACCCCCGCCCAACAAAGGAAAAGTAAATACCGCCTGCCACAACGACGGCCAAAACAAGAATCGTAATCATACTGACTACCCTTATTTTTTGTGAAAAGATTTTTAGACCCAAACCAAAAGAAATTAACAGCAGAGATGTTCTTGAAAATGTTAGCACAATTGCAACCAAAAGAACAATCTTGACGATCTGATGAGAATTTTTACAATTACGACCTTGAGTTGAAGCATCAAACAAAAAAAGACAAAGGGTCAACAGTATTGCATCATAATTCGGTTCACCACTTACGAATGGTTTCCCTTCCCCACTAACTACCACATCGTATCCAAATGAAACATACACAAGAAGAGCGAGGAGCAACGAAGAGACTATTAAGACATTTTTTCGGATATGCGCACCGCTTAGCACGACAATAAAGAATGAAATAGCCAACGCAAAAATTTTTATATCTGTAAAAAAAGCACTAGGATCGTAAAAACGTAACCCTCGGATTAGAGAAAGAACGACAGAGACTACGACAGGAACAATAATACATGATATAGCTATTATTTTCCGCTTGGAGAGAAATACATTTTTTCTTTGCACGAGAACACCGATAAAGCCTAAAAATGACAGAAACAATAAACCTACATCAAGCCACTTTCTACCTATATCGATAAGCCCTAGATGCGCAAAAAATCCGCCATATGGATAGACAACCAAAGCCAGTAAGAATGACACCTCGAGTAAGCTTATTGCTCTATTTTGACCATTTGCCATAAAATATCAAATCGCGCTTAGTTCCAAGAGACCTTTAATTACTCAAGTAAGTATTTTGCGATTTCAGAGCCATACTGACTCCACGGCCTTCCCTCGGCAGCTAATAGAGCCGCCGAGCTCACCCTCGCAAGTTTCTTTGGATTTCCGAGTAAATCCTCTAGTATGTCCACCATATGGCCAACGTCACCCGGTTCGGTTATCCAACCATCAATTCCATCCCGAATTATTGACGCGCCAGCGGTTCTTTTCGTCGTAATAACGGGTGTTCCTGTTGACATTGCTTCGGTTATAACTAATCCGAAGCCCTCAAAGTGGGAAGGAAACAAAAGAATGTCAGCCTTTCTCATTTCTTCTAGCACTTCGGAATGGGGTAAAGACGGGTGCCAATGCACATTCTTTAGGTGTTGGTCAAGTACTCTACTATTATTACCAATCTTTGCACCAATCACAGTCAAGTTAATTTTGTCACTTAGTCGAGTCGCGCATTCAAAAACCTCTTTAATTCCTTTCCTTTGCGAAAGAGCCCCAGTATAAAGTACGTTTAACTGCTTTGCATTGCCGGTTGAAATCTTGACATTGTCTTTTCTTACTTCAGGATATCCATAAGGAATCATCTTTAATTCTTTTATAGAACCCGGGAAACTATTCAACGTTTTTAAAGTATATTCACTTGCCACGATCACTCTATCCGCAAGAGATAGTTCTTCATCTAGCCTTCTTTTACCAGATTCACTAGTTGACACCATTGGGATAGTAGGAGCCCATTCGGGATATTCAAGAGCAAGGTTACCAAGCACTTGCTCAGCTTCTCTCCAGTATCCTAACACTAACTCATACGTTACTCTCTTACCTCTTTTCTTAGCTGCTTTCATCGTCTCTAAGACACTACCTCCGTTTGGAGACAAAAACACGTCCGTGATTTCGGGACCACATTTCAACAATCTTTTGGCGACTTTCTTGTCGATATAATCATACGAATCCTCAACAGAACCATACTGAATGCTGCCAATATAGCCCCCAATTTTTTGCTTGAGAACCCGTATTGCCTCTACTTTGGGATATATCTTCGTTAGCTCCTTATACGAATTCTCGTAAGTTCGAGGAGCTAGTACCGAGAGCAATCTTCGGCTTAGATTCGTACTATTCCTATCATTGAACCAGGCAAAACCTGTGTGGAACTCTAACAACGCCTCACTGTCGTGCAAACCAGCTAAGACTCCCCTTACATTTTGATTACCAGTTGGGTGAGATACTAAATACTTTCTCATTTTATTTTCCTGCACACATTTTTTCACTCGCTAATTTGGGGACTAACATTGACATACTAACATCGAAGAACAAAAAAGAGTATGCAAGAGAGTAAATCCCCAGATTAAGATGATTGCAAAAGTAAGCAACGAGAATAGCCAATACAGATACAAGAATAGCAATTAGATTCAACCCCCAAGGTCTATTCAAGGAACGTAGATATTCCGCAGCAATCCACCAGCGAGCATAAAATAAAAGCGACGACGCTAGAAGAATCCACATTGTTATGGACACATCAAATTTACCCATCGTCCAAACATTAAAAATCCTTGGTCCAAAAGTTATAAGGAAGACACCAAATACCATTGAAACAGCCAAAGATGCCCATGTTCCTCTTATATAAAGAGCCTTATTTTTATACAAGGAACCTTTGGAATAATTTCGCTGAAATTCAGGCCGAATGGTTTGAGATATCACTTCTACCAACTGATTTCCGAATCTCGCTAAAACTCTAACCGAGCCCCAGATTGCGGCACCGGTTGCTCCAAACAACGATCCAGCTACTATAATTGTTCCCTGAAAATATATTGCTTGCCACAATGGTCCCAATTGATGGCCAGCTCCAATCACGCCTAGTGATTTGATAGTTCGCGACCGTGGGCGGGACGTAAGAATAATTTTACACCCTTTCATCTTGGTAGCCACGATGACCCAGACAAACCAAATGAGCGTCCATAGTAACAAAAATAGTGCTAGATCAAACCCGTGTCCTCCAACCAAGGGAATACAGCAGCTAAGCAATAACTCCCCGAATATAAGAGTGTTTATCAGATTAATTGATTTAGATGGGCGCCCTTGTGCAACCCACCAACCTTGTAGCGGCTGGACAAGCATCTTGATAAACTGGGCAGTTATTAGTAGTGAAAGCAAGTATTCTGGGTGCTCAATCTGCCCCTTCGAATTAAATTGATCCCCAATTAATATAATTGCGGTTACTACTAGCGTAGCAACTATTGATGTGTAAATCCAACAAGAAGATAGGAGTCTACCATTGTCATTAGAGTTTGCATTTACACTCCCACTCAATGCAATCGCGTTAGACGCCGAAGTCCCTAACCCCAAATTGGAAATCGAGAGAAAAGACGGTATCGCCGTAAGTATGAGCCAATGCCCATAATAATCGACACCCCATGCACTGAGAAAAATCGGAACAACTGCAATTTGTCGAACCGCTATTAGCGCTCTACCAGTTAAAACGGCCAGGAAAGTCTTACCTACTCGCTGAAGAGTAGTAGAGCGAATCTTCCCTCTAATTTCCTTCAGCATTTATTTCTTCAATCATTTTAAAATCCTGAGAATAATACTTTTTTATTAGGCTCTCAGATCGTTTAGTGAGCAGAGCACGATCCCATCTCTCATCGCCATTCAATGTAACATTCGTTTTCTTAATCCTTCGATCTTGAATTCCTGAATCTGACTCAAGATTCAGGATTTGTTCAAGCTTGTCTAGCTCATCGATTGAAAATAGTGCTACGTCTATTTTCGTTCCACCTAGTGAACTTACCCAGATTTTTTGAGGTAGGAATAAGGGGTGCGCGACGAATTGGTTTCTCGTGTCTTTACTGTTGACAAATGACTCTACAAAACAATTTATATCTATAAATTGTTCTTCAATTATCTTACCCATTTCGAGGTCTGTAACACTTGCTCTCTCAGAGTAGATGAAATGTCGAACTGTCGAACAGAATCTTTCGTAAGGATCACGGTAGATTGCGATAACTTTTGTATTTTGTAATTTCTTCTTATCCCATGCTTCAAACATGAATAGAGGTCTATGGTTTTGATGTTTTCCATAAATTGATTTTGTGACGGAACTTCCAGCATTTTTAGGTATGTGTATAAATAGAATCTTATCCGCTATTGGCGGATACTCACTCCACGGATTACCATATGAAATCCGAACAATAAAAGACATTATCGGACCCGGAACACGATTCACCACCGAATAAATGTGTCGTTTACATATTAAAATAAATATTTTTTTTAGTTTTTCCCGCATTTTTCCGTTAGTCTTATTTTCTTGTTTGGCTTTCTAGAGACATGACGAGGTTAGAACATCTTTATCCAGTTGGCGAATTCAACGTGGAAAGTTAACGTTGGCTTGCTTGAAGAAGATATCGTCTGGGGTGGCGTAATAGAGCGTTTTTCATCTTGATTGGAAGATGCTTTAGACCACGGAAGTTTTCGAATTGTGAACTTAGACAAGTTTCGTTGATTTGGAAGATATTGAAGTGTATAGTTAAAGCTCGTGGGTTTTAGCTAGAAACCGTCGAATTCTCCAGGACTCCAATGCTTGTTGAGATTCTTTACATCAAGCTTACAGAGAGTTGGAGATTTGTATTTTGGCGAGGGTTGACGAACGGAGCAGGTGTTGCGCTGAGGGCGCCTGTTGCAAAATGAAGAGTGCGACATGCCATCATAATGCATTCCATGAATGGTCGCAGAATTACTAAACCCTAGAGTGCAAGCGACTTCAGCTTGAGCAGCATGACTTCAATCGTGTATCGGTCTTGACGGGTTAAGTGCTTGAATTGAAACATTGCTGGTCGGGTTTGGCGATTTAACCAGAGTTTTTATCAAGGCCTACAGTTGCGTTTCCCACTTGGAGCCAAGCCACGAAAGCCATCAAGCCCTAAGATTGTTGATTGGGGAATACTTTCTAGGGTTTTCTTGAGGCTCTCTTGTAGAGACTAAGCTCTAGGCACATTTATTAATGGAACATTGCCTTTGAAGAATTAATAAACATACTGATTTCCCCCCTCTTACCGTCCTTTTCCAATGGCGAAGGCTTCGAACCCTTGTTTCTTGAGGGCTTCGAGGGGAAGGATCGCTCGACCATCGAAAAAAAAGGCCGGTTTCAACATTAGATCATATACGCGAGGGAGGTCGAGTTCGCGAAATTCATCCCACTCCGTGAGAGTCGCAAGCGCATGCGCGCCCGCCGCCGCTTGATAAGGGTCAGCCACCACTTTCACGTTCTGGTTGATGGCGTTTTGGGAAACACCGACCTCAAGGAGGTCGCGATGGATGGTTTCAAGCGGCACCCGCGGATCATAGATGATTACCTGCGCGTTCTCGGCGATGAGGTCGCGGCAGACATTAATGGCAGCTGATTCGCGGGTGTCGTTGGTGTCCTTCTTGAAGGCAAAGCCCAAGATGGCAATGCGCTTGCCAGAGACGGTATTGAAGAGGGTACGTACGATTTTCTCGACGAACCGAGACTTCTGCCAGTCGTTCATGGTGACCACTGAACGCCAATAGTCAGCCGCTTCAGGTAGGCCAAAGGATTCGCAGAGATAGACGAGGTTCAGGATATCTTTCTGAAAGCAAGAGCCGCCGAAGCCCACCGAGGCTTTGAGAAACTTCGGTCCAATGCGGGAATCATATCCAATGGCGCGTGAGACCTCATCGACATCGGCTCCAGTGGCCTCGCAAAGGGCTGAAATGGAATTGATGGAAGAGATTCGCTGCGCCAAGAAGGCGTTAGCCACGAGCTTGGAGAGCTCCGAGGACCAAAGGTTGGTAGTGATGATGCGATCGCGCGGGACCCAATTGGCGTAGACCTCGACCAAGGATTCCAGTGCGGCCTGCCCCTCCGGAGTTTGTTCGCCCCCGATGAGAATCCGGTCCGGATTTTCCATATCGGAGACAGCGGTGCCTTCGGCAAGGAATTCGGGGTTGGAGAGAACTTGGAAGGTGGCTTCAGAAGTATTGTTCGCGCTCAGAATAGTCTGAATGGCCGAAGCGGTCTTTACCGGGATGGTGGACTTTTCGACAATGATTTTGTCCGAGTCCGAGACCTCCGCAATGAGACGGGCTGCGGATTCGATGTAGCGCAAATCAGCCGCCCGGCCGGCCCCAATCCCGTAAGATTTGGTCGGGGTCCCGACACAAACGAAGATGAGGTCCGCGGCTGCGATGGCCGGTTTGATTTTGGTGGTGAAATGAAGGTTTTCTCCACGCGCAGATTCGACGACTTCCTTCAAGCCAGGTTCGTAGACCGGAAGAGTGTCTGAATTCCAAGCGTCAATGCGCGCTTGAATGAAGTCACAGACGGTCACTTGGATTTTCGGACATTTGGCGGCAATCATGGCCATGGTGGGACCGCCGACATAGCCGGCGCCGAGACAGCAGATAGTTTTAATTTTCATCGCGAAGAAGGTGTGGTTTTAGGCCTAGGGAGTGAGACGAGTTTGGTGGGGCGGGTTAAAACTCGCGCTCCCTTTAGCGTTCGACGAGGCCATCGCGAAGAAAGCAGTCATAGGCATGCTGTATTCCGGACTCGAGGCTATGAATTTCGCTCCAGCCGAGAGAACGAATAAGGCTGGAATCCATCAGTTTGCGTGGAGTTCCATCCGGCTTTCTGAGGTCATGGGTGATTTCGCCTTCAAAGCCCACGATTTTGGCAATGAGATGAGCGAGGTCTTTGATGGTGATTTCGACTCCGCTCCCCAAGTTGACGAGGTCAGGCGGCTCTTCGAGTTCGAGGAGATGGAGAATCCCGGCCGCGCAGTCATCGGCATGAAGAAACTCACGGAGCGGAGAACCGGTCCCCCACATCACGACCTCGGTGAGGTTTTGTTCCTTGGCCTCGTGAAAGCGTCGAATGAGAGCGGGAAGAACGTGAGAATTCTCGGGATGATAGTTATCGCCCGGTCCGTAAAGGTTGGTGGGCATCACCGAGTGATAGGTGACGCCGTATTGTTTGCGGTAATATTCACAGGTCTTGAGGCCCGCAATCTTAGCGATGGCGTAGGCCTCGTTGGTGGGCTCAAGCGGGCCAGTGAGGAGAGCATCCTCTCGCATAGGCTGTTCGGCGAGCTTGGGATAGATGCAGGAGGAACCGAGAAAGACCAGGCGCTCCACCCCAGCCTGGTAGCTGCCGTGAATGAGATTATCCTGAATCAGGAGGTTTTCGTGAATGAACTCGGCCGGATAGGTGTTGTTGGCATGAATCCCGCCTACTTTAGCGGCTGCGATGATGACCACGTCCGGCTTTTCCTCCGCGAGGAAAGCATGGGTCGCGGCCTGGTCTCGCAGGTCGAGCTCGGCAGAAGTGCGTTTCACGATGTTCGTGCAGCCTTTCGCTTCGAGGGCACGGACGAGAGCGGAACCGATCATGCCGCGATGGCCGGCGACGTAGTATTTTTGGGAGGTTGCTGGAGTGAGGTTGCTGGAGTCAGACATTGGGTGGAGGTGGGAAGGGTTTTAGGTGGGAAGGATTTTAGGTGGCAGGTGGCAGGTGGCAGGTGGCAGGTGGCAGGTGGCAGTTCTTAGCGGCTTCTGAGTGAACGGATGAGGCCTTGGATCATGGCGGAGAGTTGTTTGCTTTCGTTTATCCAGGAGTCGGCAAGTTCCGCAGGCAAGAGTCCGGCTTTGACGCCGACTAACGCTTGGGTGCGGAATTCGCCGGAGGAGCCTCGGGCGTAGTCGAGGAATTTGATTCGGTCGGGAATCGTTTGTCGTTCATACCCCTCAGCGATATTGGAAGGAATGGAGAGACCCGAGCGAGTGATTTGGTCCTTAAAACCAAAGTCCCGACAATTTGCGAGACTCCGGTAGACCTCAGCACTCAATTCAACCGACCTCTTCCAAACATCCAACTCTTCAAATCCAGCCATTCCCAACTGAATCCACTCCCCCAAACCCTGCCAACTCCAAAACGAGTCGACCTGAAACCTGTCCCCTGTCCCCTGTCTCAAGCACTTCCAACGATTCCTTTGCTAATTTCGGCGAGGTCGGCTTCGACCATGATGCGGCAGAGTTCCTCGACGTGGGTGGTGGGTTCCCAACCGAGCTTCTCCTTGGCCTTGGCCGGGTCGCCAATAAGGAGTTCCACCTCAGCAGGACGGAAGTAGCGAGGGTTGATTTCCATGACTACTTTGCCAGTAGCGGTGTCGATGGCTGTCTCGTTGACCCCTTCCCCCTGATAGGCAATCTCCACTCCGATGTTTTTGAAGGACATGGTGATGAAGTCACGCACGGTGGTGGTCCGGTTGGTGGCAAGGACATAATCGTCGGGCTCATCCTGCTGGAGGATGCGCCACATGCCTTCGGTGTATTCCGGTGCATAGCCCCAATCCCGCTTGGCATCGATGTTGCCCATGGTGAGTTTCTCCTGCAGGCCCAACTTGATGCGGGCGACCGCCTGGGTGATCTTGCGGGTCACGAAGGTGCCGCCGCGACGGGGAGACTCGTGATTGAAGAGGATTCCATTGGAAGCGTGCAGGTCATAGGACTCGCGGTAGTTCACCACCATCCAGTAAGCATATTGCTTGGCGACGGCGTAGGGAGAGCGAGGATAAAAGGGAGTCGTTTCCGTTTGAGGGATTTCCTGCACCTTACCGTAGAGCTCTGAGGTGGAGGCCTGGTAGAAGCGGGTCTTGTCTTTCAAACCGGCTTCCTTGATGGCATCCAAGAAACGAAGAGTCCCCACCCCATCGACATCGACAGTGTATTCGGGCACTTCAAAAGAAACCTGCACGTGGCTCTGGGCACCCAAGTTGTAGATCTCGTCAGGCTCAATCTTTTCCAAGAGACGATTCAAATTCGATGAATCGGTCAGGTCGCTGTAGTGAAGAAAGAGGGACTGCCCGCCTACATTGGGATCGTCATGAAGGTGATCGATACGAGAAGTATTGAAGGAAGAGGCCCGGCGAATCATGCCGTGCACCTCATAACCTTTTTCCAGAAGTTGCTCCGCGAGATAAGACCCGTCTTGTCCGGTAATTCCACTGATAAGTGCTTTTTTCATTTTTAAGAATTTTTGATTAAGTATTTCTTCCTCGAAGGTTTGCGAACCCCGAAACATCTTATCGTTTTGACTGAGTCGGATTCACAAGAATTACAGATAGTAACTTCGAAGCAAACATCTAGTTAAGCGTCCGCCATTGGTCACTCGCTAGACGCAAGAACCCCATTCAGAAAAAGAAGATGTTAACTGCGTTCTCATGCGAGAAAGCTGAGGACAGACGCCAAGCGCTGCCACAAGGTTAACGACCCGAGGACAATCAATTCGGGGGTGACGGGGAAAGCCGTTAAGATAGATTTCAAGAATATCTAATCGCGCAAGCAACTGATATCTCGTTGGGCGGGAAGTAAGCTGATAGAACCGATAGGAGCGAGAACAAAATGAAAGTTTTTCGGAGCAGACAGTGACATCACTGTCACCTACTTGGGAGTCTTGGAGGATGAGCCATCCCCGTAGACGTCGCCGTAGCTAGATCCGTACCCATATTGGTCATAACCGTAAGAATATTTCCCTCCGAAAGCTTTGCGCTCGTTGTAGCCATTAAGCACAATTCCCTCCGGTCCTGCGTCTGCATTTTCGAGAACAGAGAGCACACTACTCACCATCCCCCGAGTGGTCTGCTCGGCCCGCACGACGAGGAGCAAATTGTCAACGAGAGGAGCAATCAAGCGCGAATCGGGAACAGGGAGAATCGGAGCGGTATCCACCACAATCTGTTCGAAGTGTTTCCGCAACTCATCAAAGAGCGCCTTGATGCGAGTGGATTCTAGAAGCTCCCCGGGATTGGGTGCAGGACTTCCCGAAAGGGCCAGAGTGAGGTTCTGAACCGACCCACAACTTTGAAAAATGTCGCCCAGCTGAGCCTTGGCCACCAGGAGCTCTACCAATCCAGCCTGCTGATCCCGTGTATGCCCGAAGAGCTTGTGCACCGAGGGCTTACGCAAATCGAAGTCGATGAGGAGAGTCTTCTGTCCTTGCTGCGCGAATGCAGAGGCCAAATTCGAAGCCACAAAGGTTTTCCCTTCCCCGGGAGTAGCGGAAGTTACCATCGTCACCTTGCGTTCATGCGCTGGTCCCAAGAGAGCAACGGAAGTGCGCAAAACCCGAAACATTTCGAGATAGTTGGACTTGATGGCGTCGTTGGCGAAGAGCAAGCCAGCCGACGGCTGCCCACTGGCTCCCTCCTTGCTGCGCCGCTTGCTCTTCTCAGTTGAAACCGATTGAGTTGCTTTCGACAGCTCAGGGATATCGGTAATGGCAGCGAGCACCGGGTAGTCAAATTGGGATTCCAGATCGCCCGGGCTATGATACTTGCTATCGACGAGCTGAAGCAAGAAGGCGAGACCGAGGCCGATGGCGAAACCACCCATGACCCCACCGGCAAGAATGAGGGATTTGCGAGGAGCGATTTGTTCGCCCTCGCGAGCGGCAGACTGACGGGACACCTCGGACGAACTGCCATCAGGGCCGAGTTCGAGCGTTTCCATCTGCGCGAGAATGGTCGAGTAGAGAAGGTTTTGACTTTCGATTTCGCTCTCTAGCACGGTGTGGCGCGCGATGAAGAGATCCCGAATTCGGTTGAGGGACTCCACCGTCTCCAAGTCTCCTTCTTCTTTCCGATAGGAAGCCCAGTATTCGGCATCGACAGGATTATCCATCGCCCGCAGCAGGCTCATCCGAAGTTGTTCGCGGGCACTCTCCAACTGATCATTGGCTTCCCGCATCGTGGGATGCAGGGGACCATAGCGGAGAGAAAGTGACTTGGCGTTGGCTTCCGATACCGTGAGCGCCTTTTCAAGTTCAAGGGGCGAGGAATAACTGGCGGAAACATTTTGAGCCTCCTGAAGGTCGGTCTTCACCCGCTTGGTTTCGCCGATGAGATACTGAAGATTCTCCTGGCTCACACTGGCCTTCTTCTCAATTCGCTGTTTGTCGTACTGCGCGACGAACTCGTTGGCCAGTTCACGGGCAACGAGCGGGTCCTCGTGAACAACCGAAATATCGATCAAGCGCGTATTGCGCCGCACCTCAACAGAGACCCAATCCTGAATCATCTGGGCCAACTCGGCTGCAGGAGGGACCTTGGACTTAATCTTGCCACGGTCCGGATCACCCATAAAAGGAAGCGGCTTGGGTCCGAGAGGAATGAGGTGGGAAAGCTTGCGGATGTGGGGCTCATTCGCGATCGCCTCGCACATTTCCAAGGTGGTGAGGCCTGAACGAATGGTTTCGAGGGCCTCTTCATTTTTAACATCAAAATCCCCAGCATCATTTTTCCCAAAAGCATCCACGCTGCTGTCGCGAACCAAAATGGTGGTCGTAGACTTAAACTCGGGAGCGGAACGCCAGATGATAAAAAAGGCAGTGGAAACACCTAAAAGTAGGCAGAGGATAATCCAAGGCCAACGAGCGAGAATGCGGGTGACGAGGTCCTTGAGATTGAGAATCCCCTCACCAGACTCCATCATTTCTTGCGAAAAGTCATCGGAACGCGGAGGAGTCGGAGCCTTTTTGGCTTTAGCTACTGGCATAATCTAAAAATTGAAGTGAGAAAAGAGGGCGGAAGCGGTCCCATCGAGATTAGAAACGACGAACCGGCACATTCACTGAGTCTCCCGGCATGAGGTAGTGCAGTTTAATCTTACCCTCTTCCATATCCGTAACATCGAATTCGACGACCTGGGTCCCTCCAGCAGTCTGCCGCGATACGGTGACTTTCTTCTTGTTGGCAAGACGGTCGAAGCCACCCGCAAGAGAAACCGCGGTCAACAAATCAAGCCTTCCATCAATCGGGAATTCCACTTGCCCGGGCTTTGCCACTTCGCCCAACATCGTGATGTATTTGTCGACGAAGCGACTCTTGGGGACGGTGATGATATCTCCAGGCATGACCTTGGCCCGTGCCTGGGTACTCAGAGCGCCCGAATAGATCTTCCCAGCTCGCTTAAGGGTGATTCGTTCAGGATCGGCCTCCTCGGTCAAACCCTTGGCCATTCCAATAGCTGTTTCAATATCGAGTTCTCCAGTGCGCGGAAAGATCAGCTGACCTGCCATTTCTACCTCGCCGAGGATAGTGACATGCTTATTCACATAAGGATTGGTAGCAACGTTCACAATATCACCGTGCTTAAGAACGACCGGATTTGTGCCAGCAAGAGTGACTTTCTCAAAATCATAGAACTGCGATTTGTCACCGCTCACCACCTCGATACGCTCGGGATACGCGTGGGGAGCCAATCCTCCCACCGTATTAATAGCGCTCACCAAATCAAGAGAAGTGTTGGCCGGAATTGTGACCGGTCCAGGCTTAAGAACCGCGCCCATGACCATTACCTGTTCATCAGCAGCATTCATCAAATTAACACTAACCTGAGGGGAAATGAGATAATCGCCTTTGTAGAGTTCAGTAATCTTCGCCTCTGCATCCAAAAGGCTCAACCCACCCAACTTGACTGAACCGATCAGAGGTAAAGAAGCCTCTCCGGTCACAGTAAGCTGAACCTCACGACTCATATCCGGCTCGCCGAACACATTCAGCCGAATCTTATCATTTCCCTTTAGAAGATAGACATCAGCTGCCTGCCCCCACTGAATCAAAGACAGCAGGAGACAGAGGGTCGCCAGGACCCGCAAGGTGAGATTGTGCATGTTGTTGTTGTTGTTGTTGAATCTGACTAAAAATCGATACTTAGACCGGAAGTTAGCTGAACACGGTTCCAATCCCGATCTCCCGCAGAAGTCGAAAGTCGAACCGAATTGTCCCAGATGAGTTGGTCACTAATGGCGGTCGTTCTATGCTTCAAGAATAAACTGCCGGTCGTTAAGTCTTCCCGAGTGGTCGAGGTGGGACCCACGGACTCGTAGGAGGCCAAACCATAGGAAACGCCCCCACTGAGAATCCAAGAGCCAAAGTTATGGCTCAACCCCAAAGTGACATCGAAGTCATTGATAAGAAGACCCACCGAGTCAGGCGAAGGAAAGGTCCCGTAACGCGCCAAGAGCTTAAGCTTGGTGTATTCGGAGAGATCGTAGTTCGCAGAAACACTCGCGCCGACGCGCGCCTCTCCGTTCCCACCCCCACGGTCAGTGGGACTGTTGATTTGCTGAACGGATTGATAGGTCAGTTCAGCCTGCAACGACCAAGGCCGGTTTGGAGCCTGGTAATCAGCGGCAATCCCAAATGCCGGACCCGACTCCCCTCCTCCAATGCCTGAGAAGTCTACTGATTCGAATCCAGCAAATGCCGACAAGTCTAAAAGACCGGTGGCATCATAGCTCATATCCAAAACAAATGAGGTCGACTCTGTGACTCCAAGGTTGGTTGAATCGGTCTTGGCGTATCGGACCGAAGGTCCGACCCTCAACAATGGAGTGAAGGCCCAATAGGCGGTCAAGGATGCGAACGTGGTGTCAACGTCGGAAAGAGAGAAAGAGTCGCTTTCGAACGAACCCCACCCCAAACCGATCGCCAAGGAGGTCTTTTCCGAAAACTGGTATTCTCCTTTCCCCACATAGGAAATTTGACGATTCTGCGTACGACCGTCGGCGAAGCGATCGGCCTGAGTAATCTGGCTCAAGAACAAGATATTAGAAAACTGCGCGATTGGTCCCCGATAGTTCAAAGACGCTCCCCCAAGCTGATCGAAGGCATTCTGGGACTCATTCTCAAGGTAGGCCCTAACAATGGGAGAGTAGCTAAACTCGAAAATCGTTTCCGCTCCTCCCGGAGGGGCTGAGCTGAAGTTGATGGTGGGAGCAAAGTTCAGCAGAAAATCGGACTGCTCGTCATCTTCATCCTGCAGGATATTGCTATCATAGCCCACATTGGCGGCTATTCCGAAGATCCAGCCTTCGCGGCTGAAGTCGCCGTTGGAGCCACCGGGGAGAAGTTCTCCGCTTTGCGCAACAGAGGCAGACGAGTTTTCTTGTGAAGTCGCTTGCTGCACCACTGGGACAGGGTCGACGGGAGTGACTACTGGCTCCTCCAAGGGAACTTCCTCCAGAGGCTCTTCAGTAAGGTTCTCCGCCTCGATGGATTCTGCGCTGTCAGTTTCCGGAACTGGGATTTCGGAACTAGCCTCGGATGCTTCCGCTGGAACTCCTTCTCCTGGCGCAGGGAGAAAATTTTGCGCATGAGCCGGAAAACCAAGACCTACTCCTGCCGCTAAAACTGGAAACATCTTCTGGAGCATTGGATGCGTGAACCTCATGGATGGGAAGACAGATCAGAAATTGAATTTATACAAGTGAGATTACAGGGAAGATATCTGCGGAAAGCACGTTCCGGGCCAGCACTCGATTTGTAACAATATTGAAATCATTTGTGATTGGGCAAAATAGATTGATGCTAAGCGAAGTAGCCTCAAACGAATCAACATTGGATTCCCAAGCAGCGAATTACTGGATTCCTTTGAAACTACAGGGACTGAGACACGCCACGAAAAATTAAGTTCACTTGTTTTGAATTTTTTTCCCGCTCTTTTCGCAAATTTAGGTGAAAGAAATCATCATTTCGGGAGGAAGAGCATTTTACATAAAATTACAAATCCACCACTCAACCTGTCTATTGATTCAGTGAACTTTCTTACGGTAAACCGCATCTCCTCAAGGAAATCGATATCTTATGAAAATGAATTCATGTATTTGGTGACTACTTAGAAATCACCGCTTCTTTAGAGTTGAAAGAGCGCGAAGATATTACGGCAAGCAAGGCCTCCGTTTATCGACAAGGCTCGCTGCTCGACGAAAAGAACTTTTCCCAAAACCGACGAGGGAAGGAATCCCCCCAAAGGGGTTGACCTCTTTTTTTAGCTGGCCGATTTGGGATGACCGGAAGGCGGCCGGACAGGATCGCCGCCGCTCGGTTATTTTGCCAAAAGCTCGGCGACAAGATCGGCGATGTCGGACTCTTTGGCTGGCATGGGGACTTGGCGTCCATCTTCGTGACGGATTTCACCCGTTGCTCCGTTCACCACGATGCTTTGTCCTTCGCGAGAGATCCAATCCATGAGCTCTGCCTCGGTGGTGACGGGGTGAAGATGGGCGGAGTCGAAATAGCCACTCTCCATTACGGCCTTCGTTTGGCTTTCGTCCAAATCAAAGAGGATGATAGCAGTGAAAGAAGAAGGCCCGGTCGTTTTGCCTCTCATCTGCTCGGCTTCGCCCGCAGGGTCGGGCTTGAGGAGGAGGGACATGAGAACTCCCACCAGCACGAGGGCAGCAAGAGCTCCGGAAAAAGCAGGCTGCGCAAAGAGGCTTTTCAACTGTGCCCAGAGCCCGGGTGCTTTCACCTCGCTGGCCGCCTGCTGGTCACCATACTGGCCCCGCAGGCGCTCCCGCAGATCGTCGGGCATGGGAGGAACCTCCTCCTGCGGATGAGGCTGCAGACTTTTTTCGAGAATCTCGGTAATACCGCGAAGCTCTTCGGGAGTCTCGTCTTGGGGGGAAATCATCTTCATTTGTGGGGTTAATTATTAAACCGGATGCAATGTGCCTGATTTTCAATTTTGCAGCACTTTGGCCAACTTGTGGAGGGCTCCATGAAGATGCTCGTTGAGGACCCGACGCTTTTTGGAGGTTGAATCCGTGGGCTTAAGCGCCAGTTTGCCCAAAATCTCTTTCTCGTCCAAAAGCTCGCCCATAGTGTGGGTCTGTCCGACGTGAATGGCGAAGACCAGCTCCCACTCCAAGGCCGTGAGCTCTTCCTCACACAGCTCATAAATACGGTCGAAGGTCAGGTCGGCAGGATCTCCGAAGACCCGGGCGGACTTGTCCTCGAATTGACGCCGATTCTCCTGCTCCTCGGTCAGATCTTCATAGGAATGCTGGGTATTGGGCTGGTTCTTGAGCGCGGACTGCCTGCGACGCCAATCAATGGATCGGAACTGCAGCATCTTGGTAAAGAGCGGAATAATCTCCTCGAAAAGACTGATCGTTTCAATCGGAGCCCGTTGGTCGGAGCCTTTGAGACGGGGCAACTCGGCAAAGGTCTCGATGAAGACATCCTCGGCATCGTGGTCTCGAATCCCTTTGCGACCAAGGGTTGCGAAACCAAAGGGACGGAGCAGGGGCGCCAAGAGATTCCACTCACGATCCACGAAGGAGTCGTCCGCGCTGCGCTGCTGCAGCTTGTCCAAATCCAGATTCGCCTCGTAGCGCTGGTCGTCGGGGTCGTGATGCCGCTGGGGGTCCGCGTTTTCCGTGCGCTCACCCCGGACCTGGTGTCGGGAGCCCTCATAAGCTTCATCGAGCAAAGCGGCGGAGAACGCGGGCTTGCCCGGCAATTGGGGATAACGGCTCATCAGGCGATCCCAAAGTTCCACGACCCTTTCCTTGGTCACATCCTCTGGAAGGAGCACCCCCTCAACCGGTCGGCGATAGCGCGAGTAGCACGCCGCCCAGAGCTTTTCAAAAAAAGGAGCATCGAAGCCAGCCATCGGCGGCAGTGTAACGATCAGGGGCGGGATCGGAAGGCGGAAGTTGCACTAGCCAGTAGCCGCGACAGCTTGCCCACCAGCAAGATTCGTCCCGTGCCCGTCCTTTAGGGAAACAGCCCCCAAAAAGGACTCGGCGGGCTGGCTGGGATTTCTCCCTCGAAAATGAATCCCTCCCGTCCGAGGCACAGTCGCCAACAAAAAAACGCCCCGGTTTCCCGAGGCGTTTTTGAAGAATCGTTTGTTAGAAGAGCCAGTCTTACTTGTCGTCGCTTGGGCTCCACTCTTCCGTTTCCGGAGTCGAGGAGGAGGCGAGGTTGAAGGCTTGCTCGAGTCCCACAAGGTCGCCGGCTGGGCGAAGGGTCTCGAAGCTGGCGCTTTCTTTCTCCAACTGGTCGTCGGTGTAGGCAACAGCCTTGATGGAAAGTCCGACGCGGCGCTCGATCTTGTCGACCTTGATAACGCGGGCTTCCACTTCGTCGCCGACCTTGATGACGTCTTTGACGCGCTCCACGTGCTCTTCGCTAAGCTGCGAGATGTGGATGAGTCCGTCGATATCGCCGTCGAGGCTGACGAAGGCACCAAAGCTGGCGATCTTCGCGACAGTTCCTTTGACTATGTCGCCGACCTTGAACTTGCTGTCGATGTCGGACCATGGGTCGTTGTCGAGCTGCTTCATGCCCATGGACACGCGCTGGTTCTCTTTGTCGATGCTGAGAACAACCGCTTCCACTTCGTCGCCCTTCTTGAGGATTTCGGAGGGGTGGTTGATCTTGCGAGTCCAAGAGAGGTCGGAGACGTGAATCATGCCATCGATACCTTCCTCGAGGCCCATGAAGGCGCCGTAGGCAGTGAGGTTGCGGATTTCTCCTTTGACCTGCTTGCCGATTGGGTAGCGAGACTCGATTTCGTCCCATGGGTTCTCTTCGAGCTGGCGGACACCGAGGGAAATCTTCTGCTCGTCTTCGCTGATGCCAAGGACAACTGCCTTGAGCTCCTGGTCGAGTTCGAGGACATCGCTCGGGCGAGTGATGCGCTTGACCCAAGAGAGTTCGGAGACGTGAACGAGACCTTCCACTCCTTTTTCGATTTCGACGAAGGCTCCGTATGGAAGAAGCTTGGTAACTTTTCCGGAAACCTCGGCTCCGATAGGGAACTTGGCCTGGATGTCGGCCCAGGGGTTGTCGGTCATCTGCTTGAGACCGAGGGAAACACGCTCTTTCTCGCGGTCCACTTCGAGAATCTGGACATCGACCTCCTGGCCAATGCGGAGAAGCTCGGAGGGGTGCGCGATGCGGCCCCAGCTCATGTCGGTGATGTGAAGCAACCCGTCCATACCCTCGAGGTCGACGAACGCACCGAAGTCGGTGAGGTTCTTGACCTGTCCGGTGACCTTGTCGCCAACAGCGACGGTCTGGAGGAACTTCTGGCGGCGCTCGGAGCGCTCGGCCTCGATAACTTCACGACGGGAAAGAACGATGTTCTTGCGGTCGTCGTTGACCTTGACGATCTTGAATTCGTAGATGTTGCCCACGTATTCGGAAAGGTCCTTGGGAGGAATGATGTCGACCTGGGAACCGGGAAGGAAGGCTTCCACCCCCACGTTGACCATGAGGCCGCCTTTGACGGCTGCCTTGACTTTGCCTCGGACGAGACCGCCTTCTTCGAACACGGCGACAATCTTGTCCCAGTTCTGCTTGTGAGCTGCTTTTTCCTTGGAAAGGACGATCATTCCGTCGTCGTCCTCAAGCTTCTCGAGTAAAATTTCTACTTCGTCGCCAACTTCGATTTCTTCATCTTCGAATTCTTGGATGGGGACAACGCCCTCCGACTTGTAACCGATGTCGACGATGACGACCTGAGGTCGGATGTCGAGGATGGTTCCGTTTACGATTGAGCCTTCGCGAAATTCGCGAAACTCCTGATCAATAAGAGCCGCCAACTCTTCGTTGGCGACAGGTGCGAGTTCTGCACTCATTTTTGGTTTATGTAGGTTAAGGTTAGGTTCCTTGGTTTAGCTTCTATCCGGCAATTGCCCCAGAAAAACGTCGACCTACCGGGGCTCCAACCGGCCGACACTCCGAATAAAAAAAATCCGCCACGCTGAGAGCACGCTCGAAGGGAGTCGAACCCCTAACCTCCTGATCCGTAGTCAGGCGCTCTATCCAATTGAGCTACGAGCGCATTCTCAGCGCGGCGGGAGGCGGAAAATAGAGAAAAGCCCTGCCATGTCAAGCATGCGGGGATTTTTTTTCACTTTTTTAAGAGAACCCCATGGACTGCGACCGCAGGCATCCCCTTCTCGCTTAGAGACTCCTCCGCCTGCAAAGCAATCGCCCCATCTGCCAGTTTTGTTGAAAGGGCTTTTCAGCGAAATGAGGGAACTCCAATCAATTCCGCCGCCTCCTGCACCAGGAAGACGCTTGGAATAAGGCCGAACAACACCCCAGGCCGAATTGAAGGCCCGCCTACTGGCTATCGTTGGTCGCCTTGATGTCGCTCAAAGCAGCGATGAAGTCGCCGAGGATTTCGCTGGGAACCATGATGGTGTCCCGGTTGCCTCCCACGTCTTCAGTAATCTTGACCACGCGCCCGCGGGCGTTCTCCTTCAGGTCCAAAAAGAAAGTTTTCCGGTCCGCTAAAATTTTTTCAGTATGCAGTAAATCGCTCTCCACAACTCAATCCCTAGGTTAGATCACGGAGAATGAAGCACTCAGATAGAAGGTCAAGGTTCGAGTTTTTAAGCCCTCAGCCGTCGGCTTTTCATGTTCTCTATAGTCCCACAGATAATGGAGATTCCTTTCGATAGAAAATAGGCTGGTCTCACCCCGCGCGATCCCTGATTCTCACTGCCAGATGCTTCTGCCCTATCTCCGCCAACTTCTTGCCAAAGGCGAAACCCATCTCTCGGTCACGACCGAAGCGCGGGAGGTCTTGCGCAAGATGTATAAGGGGGAAATCAATCTTAGCGGGGAAGCTCGGGCCAAAGAGCCTGCGGCCGCCCAAGCGAAAACAGATTCCGGTGGCGGTGCCGAACCCAAGCAAGCGACCCAGGCCGAGCCCATGATCGCCCGCCCTACCTTCGGAGGGGCAGCCAAACCGAAGATCGAGCACGTGGCCAAGCCCGTGCCCCAAGGCCAGACCCCGGAGGAAAAATTGGCCTCCTTGCGAGACCTTGCCGAGCACTGGCCCGCGTTTCGGGATTTGGGCTCGTTTCGTAAGACTTTGGTTTTCTCCGGAGGCCCCGTCACAGCCGACCTGATGTTGATCGGTGAAGTTCCCGGGCAGCATGATGAGCAGAAACGCGAGCCGTTTGCAGGTCCCGCAGGGGAAAAGCTGGAGCAGATCCTGAAAGCGATGGGACTTTCCCGCGACCGGGTCTACCTCACCAATATCTGCAAATTCCGGCCCGCCCTTCCGGGTCAGACCTCTAACAATCGTCCTCCCCGGCCAGAGGAAATCGCCCACTCTCTGCCCTTCGTCCTGTCCGAGATCGAGATCGTTCAGCCCAAGGTCATCATTGCTCTCGGGGCGGCTGCTTCTCACGCTCTTTTGCAGAATAGTGACAGCTTCGACGACCTGCGCTCCAAGTGGCATCAGGTCAACGGGGTCGCCACGCGCGTGAGCCACCACCCCTCCTTCCTCCTTCTCGCTGATAAAGATGCATTGGCAGAGAAGCGAAAAATCTGGGAAGACATGCTCGTAGTGATGGAAAAGCTCGGCCTGCCTATCTCGGATAAACAGAAAGGCTTTTTCTTACCAAAAAAATGAAAACACTCGTCCTCTCGCTGCTTTTGGCAGCCCCAGTCCTCGCCGATCACCATCAAGAAGCTCCAGCACTGCCCGCAGGTCTCCCGGCGGAAGTTGATAGCGGCGCCCTAACCCAGGCCGGATTCACTTCTCTCTTCAATGGAAAAGATCTCACCGGTTGGCGCAAAACCGGCGGCACTGCGGAATATGAAGTTGTGAAAGACTGCATCCGTGGGTTCGGAAAGAACGTGAAGGGGAATACGTTCCTGCGAACTGACGAGGAGTTCGGCGACTTCATCTTCACCTTTCAGTTCAAGTTCAACGACAAGAACGGCAATTCCGGCTGCATGTTCCGAGGTCTCCACAAGGAACCAAACGAGCAAAACCCCGACGGTCGGGTAACCGGTTACCAGTGCGAACACGACAACGATAAGAAGGTGCAGCGCTCTTGGACCGCAGGAATTTTTGACGAAGCCCGCCGTGGTTGGCTGGATCCCGCCAAAGATGCTTCTGCGGAGGTAAAGGCAGCGTTCACAAAACAGGGGGAAAAGCTCTTCGACTGGGATGGCTGGAATACCATCGTCATCAAATGCGAAGGCAATCACCTCCAGACTTGGCTCAATGGAGAACAGCGCGCGAACTTTGTAGACAACGACGAGGCCCACGCCACAGCCAAGGGTTTCATTGCCCTGCAGGTTCACAGCGGTCCTTCCGGAGATATCCTCTGGAAAAATCTTTACCTCAAGAAGCTTTAACCAGCCGCTGGAGGAAATCCTTCCCGATAATCTTTTTCAAAAAGAGCGACTCCGGTCGCTCTTTTTTTATACCCAGAGAGTCCCTTCCGCTTCGCTAAAGAAGCATGGTCGAGCTCATTTTCGCCTTTTTTCTCGTCGCTCACCGGGGAGCTTCAGCTGATGCGCCGGAGAACACCCTGCCAGCCTTTGAACTCGCGTGGAAGCAGGGAGCGGACGCGATCGAAGGAGACTTTCAGCTCACCAAAGATGGCCACATTGTTTGCATCCATGATTCCGACACCAAGAAGGTAGCAGGAAAGACTCTGCAGATCGCCCAGTCGACCCTCGCCGAGCTCAAGACGCTGGATGTCGGGAGTTGGAAGCATCGCAAGTTCGAGAACACCCGCATCCCTACCCTCGCAGAGGTTCTCGCGACAGTACCGGTCGGTAAGAAGATCTTCATCGAGGTCAAAAACGGCCCGGAAATGGCAGCCCCATTACAGAAAGCACTCGCCCGATGCCAGCTGAAGCCCGAACAGATCGTGGTCATCTCCTTCGATGCCAGTTTTGTAACCGCTTGGAAAAAGAGGGAGCCCGATTGCCGAACGATGCTCATTATCTCCCACAATCGACGCCGTTGGGGCCTGTCGCCATCGGGAGACAGAACCCTTGCTCTCCTGAAAGAAACCGGAGCGGATGGTCTCTCGAGCAATACCCACCGTGCCGTGAACCGCAAGTTTGTGAAGCGACTACGGGAAGCAGGCTATGAACACCACGTCTGGACCGTCAACGATTCCAAGGCCGCAAGACGCTTTCTCGCCTACGGCACCCGGTCCATCACCACCGACCGACCCGGCGCCCTGCGGAAAGAACTGATGCAAAGGTGAATTCACCGCCCCTGATTCCGAGGGACAAAAAAACGCGGCTCCGGAATATCCAGAGCCGCGCTCGAAAGGTTAAACGTAACGATCGCTTAGAAAGCGAAGGAAACGGTCACACCACCGTAGATACCGTCGAAGTCGAGGGCGCTACCGAGGAAGCCGTCGTCGTCGTTGGTGTTGTAGGCGATGTAAGGAGAGACAGTGATGTCCTCAGAAGCAGCGATGTCGAGACCAGCCTTGATAGTGAACCAAGTGTAGTCAGGGTCACCAGCGGTGTCGGAGTCAAGAAGAGCACCAACAGTCAGGCCAAGAGAGCCAGAGATCATGTCGCTGAAGTCGTATCCGTATCCAGCAGTAAGCTCACCCCAAAGAGGGTTGGTGCCTGCAGAACCGTCAACTCCGTAGTAGAGAGTTGCACCAAGGTCGAATCCGGAAACAGAAGTGCCCAAACCGAGGAAGATCTCGGAGTTGTCGGCGTCAGTCTCGTCGAACTCATAGTGGATGAAACCGAGAGAGACTGTAGCTGCACCAAAGTCTTTGGAGATGCTACCGTAGATGTCCAACTCGTCGTTGAAATCACCGTCGGAAGGGTTGGCGTACCAGATACCGGCATTCCAGTCGAAACCGCAGTCGCAAGAGCCGCTCACGTCGAGACCATACTCATACATGCTGTCGCCGAGGTCTTGACCACGCCATACGTAAGTTGAGTTGTAACCAACGTGGAACGAAGTATCGATTTCCGAATAAGCAAGACCGGTGAAGGCCATTGCACTGATTGCGCCAAGCGCGATTGTTTTTTTCATAGTCTGTCTGGTTAGTTTGACTTTCCACTCCCCCCAGGGGTGGTCGACAGCAGCAGTGAAGCCACTCGTCATTCAAGTCGCAAGCATATGCTCTGCCAAATTTGTCACAATTACAATAACTTTTTAAGATTATCTTGCTTTCCTGAATATCAAGAGAGGCCAATCACTCGCCCCGCGCAGGGAGCCCAGCCTCTCTCAATCGCTGTTTGGCCTGTGCTACGGTGAACTCTCCGAAGTGAAAGATACTGGCCGCCAAGACAGCATCCGCACGCCCTTCATTCAGAACGTCTACCAGATGATCGAGGGTCCCCGCTCCCCCACTGGCGATGACGGGGATGCCAACCGCATCACTGACTGCGGCGGTCAACTCGATATCGTATCCGTTCTTGGTGCCATCCGCGTCCATGCTGGTGAGCAGAATCTCCCCCGCGCCCCGGTCGGCCACTTCCTTGGCCCACTCGATTGCGTCCAGGCCTTCCACCGGATTGCGGCCGCCGTGGGTATAGACCCCCCACTTGCCCGGCCCCTGACGCTTGGCATCAATGGCGACTACGATGGCTTGATTACCAAAAGTGCGGGCTCCTTCATCGATGACCTGCGGCCGATGAATCGCGGCGGTATTGACCCCCACTTTGTCCGCACCCGCGCCCAACATGATGCGCATGTCTTCGACCTCTCGAATTCCCCCACCCACCGTCAAGGGGACGAAGCAGCGCTCGGCGGTGCGCTCCACGACGTCGACCATCGTGGCCCGACCGTCGGAAGAGGCGGTGATATCGAGAAAGACAATCTCGTCGGCCTCCTGCTCGTTGTAGGCGACCGCGGATTCCACCGGATCTCCGGCATCAATGAGGTCGACGAAGTTGACGCCTTTGACCACCCGACCGTTGGTCACGTCGAGACAAGGTATGATTCGTTTTGCGAGCATGTCCGTGTCTAGCCACTAAAGACCCCATGCGCCCACTTTTTTCTCGCGGGCATCTTGCTCCAATCCCTTGAGAAAAGACTTTTGGTCTTGATAGCCACGCCCCTGAGGCAGGTTGGCACCTCGGGTATGTATCCGGGCCAAACCTTTGGCGACCAGGAGTTCGTGCAGGTAGATTTCCCGCCCTTCCCAAGGAATCACCACCAGACAATATTTCCTGTCAGGACCGTAGACATTCTCCCACTTGGTCAGGACCTGGAAGTCATTCTTGGATAAAATCTTCTTTACCAACTCCTTACTGGCTCGGCCTACCGTCGTGGTATCTCCCTGCCCCAGACCTCCGAAATACTCTCCTTGTTCGGCCAGCCGCTTCCCGTTGTTCTCCCCTCCCCCGTATTGCTTGAATTCGCTCTCGGGAGTGTCCACGAAGTAGAGCCGGAACTCGGTCTCTCCCTTCTCGTGCTTCACATGAAAGCTATCCCCATCCCCATTCCGCCCGGTGACAAGCCGGCAGTTCTGAAGCAAAGTCCACCCCTGCCCCTGCGTCTGAACACGGGTGAAATTTTCTGCGGAGACCGCGCCAGCCGGCACCTCGGCACCACTGCCAAGGCTCCCGTCTTTCTCAAGAAAACCTTTTTCTTGCAGAAACCAGACGACAGCAGCGGCCAGCAGACCGAGAATAATGGAACCGAGACTTTTCTTCTTTTTCATCACTAAACCTTCCAACCGGTATTCACAAAACCGAACCAAATCATCCCCAAGACCCCTGCCACGAAACAGTAATAGGCGAAGTACTGGAATTTACCGCGTTGAATCGCCTTCATCACAACATACACCGCAAAGAGCCCAACTAGGAACGCCGCCACCGCACCAGAGAAATAGGCAGGCATATCCTCACCACTGAACTTTTCCTTCACTTCATCCAACTTGAAGACGACAGCACCAGCAATAGCCGGAATCGACATCAGAAAAGCGAACTCAGCCGCCTTCTTCGGCTCCACACCGCCCAAAAGACCCGCAGTGATGGTCGAGCCGCTGCGGGAAATACCCGGCAAGATTGCAAAGGCTTGTCCCACACCCATTACGAGCGCGCTCTTCCAACTCAACTCCCGCTGCTTGGCTTTGATGACCTTCGGGGCCAAGAGCAAAGCACCGGTAATCAGTAGTAAGCCTGATACAAAAAACGGATTCTCGTAGGCGGATTCGAACACATCACCCAATGGGGTCAGAACCAGAACTACTGCAGGCAGAGTCGCCAAGGCTAAAAATCCAATCCACTTGCGCTCATCCACCATCGACTTGGTCCATAAGGACTGCGTCATCCTCCAGAGCTTCTTCCAAAAATACACCAACACACTCAACAACGTCCCTACATGAAGAATAACCTCAAAAACCACGTCTGCGTCCTGTCCCTCAGGAAACGGCCGCATTCCCAAGAGAAATTGGGTGAGCACGATATGACCCGATGATGAGATGGGCAAAAACTCAGCCAAGCCCTGCACCACCCCTACAACAATTGCTTCCCAAATTTCCATAGCACTACGGCATCAGCGACACCGAGGGGAAAATGCGTTCATCTCGCGCCCGCCAAAAGCTCCGCCACCGTCATTCCTTTCTAAAATCAAAATAAAATCAGGCTGCAGTGCTTTTTACCAAATGGAAATCAATTCCTTAAACCGGAATCAACGCCGCGAGAACGAACATGCTGATGACGATGAGTAGGATGACTAGAAACCGCAGGCTGGAGTTTTTTCCAAGGTTTTGCATGGGGGTTCGAGGGAAAGGAAATGGGGAATTCGAGAAGAAGTCACTCTCTCAGAGGAAAGGAAAGCAACGCCGGCCCGAGTCGAAGCGAGGGAGTAGATGAAGAGATGCTCACAGGAGCCATCCATCGTTTCACCCGGAAGCCGGCATTGCTGGGTATGAAGGAAGCGCTATTTCGAAAATCAGCCTCCCTGGGCACCCCTAGAAGGAGGCACCAAACTGGCAGCCAAGGACGAGGGCGTCTTCGATTTCTCCAGTGCCACCCGGATTGATGATATACTGAATATCCGGTTGAATGTAGGTGGAGGGGGTCAGCTGGAAACGATGCCCGAGTTCAAGCACGATCTCGGACTCCGGACGGCTCCGACCGGCGAGCGCTTCTTCTGCGGCATACTCATCGCTGAACTGACCGTAGGTCGCGAAGAACAGGGTGCGGTCTTCATCGCGCCCCTCGAAGAGCCCTTTATAGTGGGCCCCAAAGGTCGTCTGGATGGGGATGATCGCGACATCGTCGTAGGGGGTGTAGCCAAGGGTCGCGAAGAGCACGAGACCTTGGTCGCTTCCTGCGGTCTCGGCGAAAACCTGGTAGTCAGCGTGGGCATAGAAACGCGAAAACTCATCGCGAGTAGCGGTTGTATTGAAGCGCTCGATATCGAAGTTCACAACTTGGTTGACCCCCGCGAAGAAGTGGGCCGGACGGCCGGCAAAGGTGGGATTCCAGTTCACCTGCGTGAAGATGGAGAGCCCGTCTTCATCCTCGAGACCAAAGTCAATCCCTTGGTCCCCCCGATCAAAGATGTCGGGTGATTGATTGAAGACCCCAACCATTACAGAGAGTTCTTCGTTCACTTGCTGCTTCACCCGCCCGCCCCAGACCGCAAAAGGATAAGAGCTCATTACGCCATCGAACAAGGCCGCGCGAATCTGTCCGTTCACCGCGTTGTTGAGAGAATAACCGTAGTAGGGCGAGCCGACAAAGTCGTCGGTCGCCGACATACGACCCAGTTTGACGGAAAGACTTTCGTCAAAGAACAGCTTCTCCAAGGTGACGTTGTAGAGAAAAGCGGTCTGCCCTCCCACGTTTTGCATCACGCTATATTGTCCTCCGACACCCTTATCGATACTCTGGCCGTGACGGTCGATGCCGGAGAGAACAAACTTGGTATCGTCCCACCCGAACAATGTTTCGAGGTCGAACTCCACACCCACGAAGAGGTCTCCGGAAAAGTTTCCTTCGCTCTCGATTCCCCCCAAGACATTGGAAGCGAGAATTCCGCTGTAGTAGGCGAAGTAGGTCATGCCGGACTCCTCTTGGGAAGTGCGAACTCCCCCCCAGTCCCCGGTCAAGAGGTCGCTTTCCCGCCAGGAAGAACTGTCGGCAAGCAAAGAGGTATCGGTGATAGGCACATCCTCGGCAATCAGAGGAGAAACGGTCGCTAGAAGCGCTAATAAGTTTTTGGGTCTCATTGTGTTGTTTGATTTAGGTTTGATTAAAGAGCCTCCTGAGGCTTCTTGAGGAAAAAGAGGAGCGCGGTGGTGACAAGGGTTCCCGCGAGAATGGCGATGACGTAGGCCAGCATATGGTTGATGGCATTGGGGATGGCCAAGACGAAGATTCCGCCGTGCGGCACAACCAACTGGCATCCCGCGGTCAGTGAAATCGCACCCGCAACAGCGGCCCCCGCTACGATGGAGGGAATGACCCGGAAGGGATCAGCGGCGGCGAAGGGAATCGCTCCTTCGGTAATGAAGGAGATCCCCAGGAGCGCGGTAGCTTTGCTTGATTTCCGCTCATCAGAAGTGAAGCGGTTCTTAAAAAGAGTCGCAGCTAGACTGAGCCCCAAGGGCGGGACCATTCCCGCCGCCATCACCGCTGCCATTGGCCCGTAGATCTTGGTGGCAACCAAGCCGACCGCGAAGGTGTAGGCAGCCTTGTTGATGGGTCCACCCATATCGAAGGCCATCATGCCACCCAGGATTAAGCCCAAGAGAAGGGCGCTGGTGCCTTGCATGGTCATGAGCCACGACGAGACTCCCTCCATAATGCCCTTCACCGGTGGACCGACGACATAGATCATCGCGAGGCCAATCACGAGGGAGGAAATGAGGGGCAAAAGCAGAACCGGTTTCAAACCCGCAATGCTGTCGGGAAGCTTCAGCGCTTTGTTCAGCCACCGCGTGAAGTAACCAGCCATGAAGCCGGCGACGATTCCACCGAGGAAGCCCGCGCCCAAACTGGTCGCCAGCATTCCGCCAATCAATCCCGGGGTCAAACCCGGCCGGTCGGCGATGGAGAAAGCGATGAAACCGGCGAAGATGGGGATGAAAAGAGCAAAGGCCGAGGCACCACCAATTTGCATCAGAGCCCAGCCCAGACTTCCCTCCTTATCGCCGGCGTAGATACCACCAAAGGCAAAAGCGAGAGCAATGCAAAGTCCGCCCGCAGTTACCAGAGGAAGCATATGGGACACCCCGGTCATGAGGTGCTTATAGGGTCCACTGCATTGTTCTTTCCCTCCGTTTGCCTTCTCGCTCGACTTCCCTTCCGAAGACGAAGGCTCTTGCTTCAACGCCTCTTCGATGAGCTTTTTCGAGTCGTTGATAGCAGCCTTGGTTCCAGTCTCCAACAAGCGCTTGCCTGCAAAACGAGCGGTTTCAACATTGGCGTCAGCGGCCACGATGACGGCATCAGCACGAGCAATTTCTTCGTCGGTCAGTTCGTTTTTCGCCCCTACTGAGCCGCGGGTTTCCACCTTCATGGTATAGCCCATGGCGGCGGCCCCCTTGGCCAAGGCCTCAGCCGCCATGAAGGTGTGCGCGATTCCGGTGGGGCAAGAAGTCACTCCGACAAGGAACTTGCTCGCGGGAGAGGAACCTGCCCCCTCCGCCTCCACCCCACGGGGAACGGAGTCGAGAGTTGGAGGCGTTTTCTGACGTTGGTTGAAGAGCTCCAGAAACTTCCCCGGATCACCAATGAGGCGTGGACGATCCGATGCTACCGAATCTCCGCCTGAGCTGAGCTGAACCGAATTGCGAGGCAAGGAAGAGTCGGTGGAGACCTCGAGTGCAAGCTCCCGTAGCGAAGCTTCTGCCTCCAGCGCGGCTATGGCCATGCGGCTGAGTGGCTCGTCGGGAGGTGACGAGAGTACGACTGATACTGTTTTCATGATGGTGTTTTTTTGAGTTGTTTCCAGAGCCCCAGGAAGGACTCAGACTGAAGAGAGCTATCGCCCCGGCAGGGCGGCCGGCTTGCGGTCAGGAAGAGGCTGAATCTTGATTTGCGCCATCCGGGCCTCGATGACTTCGCGTGCCGGAAGTCGTCGCCGCACATCTTCCAATGCGCACCAGGCAAAAACCGAGGCGAGCTTCGCGCACTCCGCCGGTGCACGCCCTGTGGTGAGGCCTGCCAGATAGCCCGCAACCATACTGTCGCCCGCGCCCACAGTGCTCACCACCTTGACCGGCGGAGCGGATGCCATGAGGGCTTTTTCAGGGCTGATAAAGAGAGCGCCTTCACTGCCGAGGGAGAGAATGACGTGGCTGACCTGACTCTCTTGGAGCTCCCGTGCAGCGTGAACCCAACTGTTGAAATCCGGCAGGTCGTGCCCGAGATATTCCGCCAGTTCGTGCTGGTTGGGCTTCACCATATCAACCCCGCTATTGATGGCGACCTTCAAGGCTTCCCCACTGGTATCAGCGGCCACCAAGCCTCCACCCTGTTTGATCAGGGCGATGATTTCGCTGAAAAAGTCCAAGCTGATTCCCACCGGCAAGCTGCCGGCCAAGACAAACCAACGCCCGGGTTGGATGAGTTTACGTAAGCGTTTCTCGAACAACTGCACGTCCGCAAAACTCGGTTCAAGACCAGGAAAATTGATGTCGGTGGTCTCCTTGCTTCCCTCGTCGACAATCTTGATTCCGGTCCGGGTCTCCCCCGCTATCCAGATGAACTCGTCACGAATTTGATTGGCTTTAAAGAGGTCGGTGAAGAGGCGGGGATTCTCTTTCCCCAGAAAACCAGTTGCGGTAGTCGCGATCCCGAAGCCGCCTAACATGGCGGAGACATTGACGCCTTTCCCGCCGGTCTGGCGGTAATACTCCAGGGTTCGGTTGACGCTCCCGATCGCCAATTGATCGAGGATGACCGTGTGGTCAATCGCGGGATTGAGGGTGATGGTAACGAGGTCTGTTGATGAATTCATGAAGTCGAAAATTTAGTGTGAAGGGCGAAGAGCACGGACGGCACGAGGGTCGCGTTGGCTCAGTGCCTTTTGGGCAAGTTTATGGAGACCCAAGAGCTCTTCCCGCCGGAGGAGAGCCTTGATTTGTGGAACGAGTGAGGGAGGAACACTCAGCTCATCGACCCCGAGCCCAGTTAAAATGAGAGCCCCAAGCGGATCAGCGGCAAGTCCTCCACAAACACCGACCCACTTGCCCTTCGCATGGGCCGCTTGCACCGTTTGCTCGATGAGACGGAGCACAGCGGGATGCAGACTGTCCGCCCGGCCCGCGAGAAGAGGGTGGGTCCGATCCGCCGCCAGCGCATATTGGGTTAAGTCATTTGTTCCGATTGAAAAGAAGTCTGCCAACTCGGCCAACTCGGAAGCCATCGCCACAGCAGAAGGCACCTCGATCATCACGCCGAGCTCCACCTCCCGGCCGCCCATTTCGCGCCGAACCTTATCCGTCATTTCCCTTGCCCGCAGGAAGTCGTTGGGGGACGCAATCATGGGAAACATGAGCCGAATCGGCCCGTGCTCCGCGGCTCGAAAAATGGCCCGCAACTGTGCCGTGGCGAGGTCGGGCCTGGCCATGCTGAGGCGAAAACCACGGAGACCGAGAAACGACAGATCGAGCTCGCTCAGGCCCAGATAGGACACTGGCTTGTCGCCGCCAATATCCATAGTGCGCACGATCATGGGCAAGCCCTCCAAGGCCTCGATCATCTCTTTGAGGGCGAGATACTGTTCCTCTTCCTCGGGAGCATGGTCGCGGTCCAGAAACAGAAATTCCGTTCGCACAAGACCGACCCCCTCTGCACCAGATTCGAGAACCGTGTGAGCCTCCGAGGTCTGGCCGATATTCGCCACCACTTCCACCCGATGCCCGTCGCGCAGAACCGCGGGCTCGAAGCGCTGGTCCCAATCGTTGTCCCGCTGGACACTCACTTCTTCAATAACCGCCAATGCGGATGCGCAATCAGCCTCGCTCGGGTTTTGAATCAGACGCCCTCCGGAAGCGTTGAGAATGAGCTTGTCCCCGGGAGCCACTGCGTCGAGCTCGTCTCCCATCGCAACTAACATGGGAATCCCAAGAGACCGGGAAACAATTGCCGCATGAGCATTCGGACTCCCTTTTTTGAGACAGATGCCCTTGATTTTATCAGCCTTGAGCTGCGCCGCTTCAGAGGGCTCCAAGTCATCACCAAGCAGGATGATGGGATCGACCACCGATTCGAACGGGTCGCTATCGACGCCCAAGAGAACCTTGCGAACCCGTTGTCCAATATCTCGAAAGTCTGCCGCGCGTTGAGCGAGATTCTTATCCTCCACACCCTCCATCGCCGTCGCGCGCTCCTCGATGATCTTCGACCAGGAGGAAAGGGCATCCTGACCCGTTCGGATCTCCTTCTCCACTTCCTCACGAAGATCCGCGTCCTCGATCAGGGAAACATGAGCCTCGAAAAGCCCACGCTGAACTTGGTTAAGCTTCCCTTCGGTAAGCGTGATGAGCTGGTTGCGAGCGGTTTCCAGAGCCGTCCGTAGCGCCGCCACTTCCGAGTCCGTATCGCCAGCCGTGCGCTTCCTCGTGCTCAGGTCGGCCTCAACCCATCGCCAAGCAGCGGCCAACGCGAGCCCGGGAGACGCCATCACTCCCCGAATCCCCTCCCCCTGTGCTTGCTCGGAATGCCATTCGGTCAAAAGCGCGGCCTCCGCATCGTCTTCCTCCAGAGGCTCGTTGTTAATCTCCTCCAACAAGGCGGCCAGAGTCGAAAGGGTATCAGTCTCGTTCTCGCCCTTCACCCGCAGACGAATCACGTCTCCCGCACTAATCCCCTGGCCAATGATACGAGAAGGGCTGTCGGGCGAGAACTCATGTCCATTCACCACGAAAGTCACCTCTCCATCATACCCCTGCACCGCGCGGGCAAACTTCCCAGCCGGCCGCAGGTGAAAGCCTCGTGAGTTCTGGAACTTCACCTCCAGCTCGCTCCCGATGAAGTCGTCATTCACGGCCCCACTCGCTGCATCGGCTTGCTTTTCACCCGACAGGGAAATCGCATTCAACACCTCGTCGGGATCCGTGGTATTCGCCAATCGCTTCGCCAACTCCGCATCTCCTACGATTCCGGTCAGCTGTCGAAGCAGCGCAATGTGCTCGTCAGACTTGGCCGCGATGCCAATGACGAGGTGAGCCACCTTTCCGTCTTGCCAAGAGACCCCCGCAGGCACCTGCAACACCGCCACCCGGGTCTCGTTGATCGCATCCGCGTCCTGCGGCCGACCATGGGGAATGGCCAACCCATTGCCGAGGTAGGTGGTCGCCACCTTTTCACGCTCCAACATACTTTGGACGTAGGACTCCTCGATCGCACCGCTTTGACGCAACAGGGCCGCCACCTCACGGATTGCATCTTCTTTATTCGAAACGACCGCACCCAGGCGGATATCTTTCTTGGTGAGAGTTAACATGGATTTGCTTCAGCTGGATTTGAAAAAGTGACCGACGACGAGCGGACACTTTTTATGTAAACGTTTACAGAAAAAGACGTCAACATAAAAATAGCCCCTTAAAATCGACCTCTCCTCAAACTGATTTTACCCTTTATTTAAAAAGGAAAACGTCCTAGAAGACCTCATCGCCCACAGCCGCCGACCGGAAATTACTGTGCAAATACACTGAAAACGATTCCACAAATGAACCCTTCAATCAAAGACGTTGCCAAATTAGCCGACTGCTCGACGGCTACCGTCTCCAGAGTTCTGGCTGGCAAAGGATACATCAGCGAAAGCGCGAGAAAGAAGGTGGAGGAGGCGGTGAAGGAACTCGGCTATCGCCCGAACCGGGTCGCCCGTTCACTTCGCGCACAGAAGTCCCGTGTCATAGGTTTGGTCCTCTCGGACATCCGCAACCCTTTCTTTAGCGAAATTAGCCGCGCGGTAGAACAGGTGGCCTTTCAGCATGGTTACAACGTTCTCATCTGCAATACGGACGAAGATTCTACCCGCGAAGAGCATTACCTCAAACTCTTGGAAGAGGAACAAGTCGCTGGAATTCTCCTCTCACCCACAAGAAACCGGGTCCAAAAACTCAACACGGTGAGCACCGTGCCCCTCGTTCTTTTCGACCGCAAATTCCCCAAAAGCACTTTGGATTCGGTCATCATCGACAACGAAGCCGCAGCTCATGCTCTCACTCGCACCCTCATCGCGGGCGGCTTCAAACGAATCGCGGGGATCTTCGGAGCTCGGAGCTACACGGCGAGCGCCCGGATCTCAGGATTCAAATCCGCCTTCGAGGGCCAAGAAAGCTTCATCGCAGGCACCCATCAAATCGACGCCTTTGAAGAGGAAGGAAACCGCCTCACGAAAAAGCTTTTGAACGATGACGTTCCCCCGGATGCCATTCTTTGCAGTAGCGCCCTTCTAGCTACCGGCGCCTTCCGCGCTATCAAGGAGATGAAACTAAGGGTGCCGGAAGACATCGGTTTCGCCTGCTTCGACGATCCTTCCTGGGCGACCTTTGTCGATCCTCCGGTAACCGTGATTCGGCAACCCGCCCAAGCGATCGGAGAATCAGCCGCCGAGCTTCTCATGAAGCGTATTGAAGCCCCCGATCGTCCAGTGAGCGAGATCACCCTCCAGGGAGAACTCATTCAGCGGGCATCCACGGGAGGGAATTGAAATCCGGGAAAACGAGGCTGCTCCCTGTCCTCTTCCCAGAACAAAGAGAATGTTCGTCCTTGGGTTGCTTTAAAGGGTATAGTCCCAGCATGAAGTATCTCAGCTTCCTAGTCCTCTGCCTTATTTCGTGCGCCTCGCCGTCACGTGAGCCCGCGAATTTGTCGGACTTAAAAAGGGAAGTCACCACCTACGCCGAGTCCGGTGATTATCAAGGGGACGTGGCAGCCTCCGTCGCCAGCGCCGAGGCCTTCCTCACGAGGCGAGCGGCTTCCGGGCAAGCGAAACTGGCAGTGATTTTTGATATCGATGAGACCGTTCTCTCGAACCTTCCTCACATGAAAGAGACCGACTGGGGCTACCAACCACCGGTCTGGAGCAAGTGGGTTGCGCGCGCCGAAGCTCCCGCAATCGAACCAGTCAAGAAGGTCTACCAAACCGCAGTTGACCTTGATCTCGCGGTCATCTTTCTGACCGGACGCACCGAAGACGAGCGCGCGGCCACTGCGAAGAATCTGACAAGCCAGGGCATGGGAAAATACGAGAAGCTCGTTTTGCGACCGAACAAGTCCGATGCCCCCTATGAGAAAGCGGTCGCCTTCAAGTCCCGCGTCCGGAAAAATCTCACCTCCGAAGGCTACACCATCATTGCCAGCTTCGGGGACCAAACGAGTGATTTGGAAGGCGGCTACAGCGAACGGAACTTCAAGATTCCCAACCCCTTCTACAAGATCCCCTAAGATCGAAGCAAAACTTCACACGGGCTCATCGGACCATTCACGAAAGGGCTTTCGCGAGAGGCAGGCATTCAGATAGCGGACGTCAGCCGTCACCTCTTCACCCACCCAAGTTGGGAGAACGAGCTCTTCGTCCTCCGATTCCAGCTCCACTTCCGCAATAACCAAGCCCTCATTGAGGTCATGAAAAACGTCGACCTCCCAAAGGTGATCGCCCTCCTGAACGCGGGTGCGGGTTTTGCGAATCGGAAACCCCGTAGCCAGTGCGAGCATCTCCCGCGCATCCGCGACGGGCACTTCGTATTCGAATTCAACCCGCGTAATTCCCACCGCCTTGCCTTTGATGGTGAGAAAGGCCCTTTCGTCATCAATGCGCACCCGAATCGTCCGCTCGGGGTCCTGGCTCAGATAGCCTTGCACCATTTCGGAACTTCGGCCCCCGGGCACCTCGCCGATCACGAGAAACTTGCGTTCGATCTCGGTAGCCATTTCTAGAAAGTTCGCGGACGGATTTGGCAGAAAGAAAAATCAATCCTCAAGGTCCAGCTCCGGCTTGAAGTCGGCCGCATGGTAGGAGCTGCGCACCAGTGGACCGCTGGCCACGTGGCGGAAGCCCTTGGCCTCCGCGACCGCCTTCCACTCCGCGAACTTCTCGGGGGTCACATACTCGACAACCGGAAGGTGCATGGGAGTGGGACGCAGATATTGTCCCAGCGTCAAAACAGTGACGTCGGCCGCGCGGAGGTCATCCATGGCCTGCTCGATCTCCTCGTCGCGCTCGCCTAGACCAAGCATGATTCCACTCTTGGTCGCCACCTTACCGGGGGCCATGGCCTTCGCCTTTTTCAAGACAGCCAACGAGCGGTCATACTGGGCGCGGCTACGCACCAGCGGAGTGAGACGGCGCACGGTCTCGAGATTGTGGTTAAAGATTTGCGGCTTTGCGCGCATCACCATTTCGAGCGCCCAATCTTTATCGTTAAAATCCGGAACCAGCACCTCAATGGTGATGCCTGGATTCACTTCGCGGACCGCCTCGATGGTTTTTTCAAAATGCTCGGCTCCCCCGTCAGCGAGGTCGTCGCGGGCGACGGCGGTGATCACCACGTGATTGAGTTTCATCCGGCGAGTCGCTTCCGCAACGCGCTGGGGCTCATCTTCTTCGAGGGCGTCGGGCTTGGCTGTTTTGACCGCGCAGAATCCGCAGGCCCGGGTGCACTTTTCGCCCGCAATCATGAAGGTCGCCGTTCCCTGTCCCCAGCATTCCCAACGGTTGGGGCACTGGGCCTCTTCGCAGACTGTCACCAACTTCAGGTCCTTGACCATGGACTTGGTGTCCCAAAAGACGGGATTATTCGGCAGCTTGACCCGAATCCAGTCCGGCTTTTTATCAAGGTGCAAACTCGCATCCATCCGCATCCGGGGACCAAAATCTCCCGGGCGCAATCCTTTTTTCCCGCTGGCTCCAGCGCATCCGCTCATGAGCGGACTTTACTGCCACTTGCGACGCTGGCAAACCTGAATCACAGGTTTCGCATCACTGGTCAGAATTCGACCACTAGGACTCGTCGGGATTCTCGAAATCAACATGCTCAATCACCGCCTCCGACCGAAGCTTCGAGGCCAGAGCCCGCAGGGCCGCCTGCCGTTTTTCGACCACATAGCGATTGCGAAGCTCGTCGGCAATCTCTTCCAGAGCAGGGGTCATGCCCCCCTTGCGCTCAGTCACTTTCACCAAATGCAAGGCGTGCTCGTAACTGAGAACCGGAGAAATCTCCCCCTCTTGTAGTGAAAACAAGATGGTCTCGAACGGATTGGTCGGACGGTCGAGTGGGATCCAGCCAAGGTCGACTTCCTTGCTCGACTTTTCAGTCTCGGCTTTGGCCAAAGTCGAGAAATCCTCGCCCTCGAGCAGCCTCTTCCGCAGAGCCACCATCTCTTCCAGAAGCTCCTTCTGGTCCTCATGACCATCGATCATTTTAATGAGATGCAGGCAGCGGGCTTCGGGAAGGTCGCGATATTGCTTCTTCACCGACTCGAAATAGTCCGCCAGCTCTTCCTCAGTGGGAGGCGCAACTTCGGGGATGTGTTCGCCCATGAAGCGTTCCATCCTGAGATTGGCCATGACCTCGTCGCGCAAATTGTCGCGCTCCGCCTCCAGCATTTCCCAAGAGGCTCCATGTTCACGATAGAGCTTAATCAGTTCCTCCAAACGCCGCGCAATCTCCTGCTCGTCCAGGTCCCGGTGATTCTTCTCCGCTTCCTGCGCAATCAGGATGGAGTCGATCACCTCTTCTTCTGCGGCCTTGCTAAACTCCTCGTCCCGCTCGCAGCAGGAAACCTGGGTCCGCAGCTCGGCCTCCGATTTGATTCGGGTGAAAGCCTCTTCCAATAGATTCGGGTTAATGAGCTCGCCGTTGACACGTATCATTGGGCTCCTCCTTGGTTGGCAGAAAAGGCATTCAAGCTGTTCTGGAAGCGGGATAAATCCGCATCGCGAACCTCGAGGGACTGACGGTAAAGGTCCAATTGCTCCGCGGACAAAACCCCTTCGAAGGGCTTCAGTTGCTGCTCTCTAGCTGCGGCGAGCCGCTGTTGCATCATGATGGCGAGCGGATTGGCATTCGGTCCGGCAGACTGAATTTCATTCAAAAGGTTTTCTCCGAGGGCCGCTTGGGAAGCGACGTCCGGCATTCCTGCCCCTTCCCCCGTTCCTCCCTGCTGCAGAGCATTCTCACGCAAAATATCCTTCACCGCAGTTTTCTGGGATTCGGTGAGCGAAAGCAGAGAGGTGACTTGTTCGAACTCGACCGCGGCGGTCTGTTCCGCTCGCTGCTCACGCAGGCGATCCGCAGTCGCCTGATGAACCTCAAGTTGCTCAGAAGTGAGCACGCCTCGCAAGATTTCCTCCAGCCCATCGCTATTCAAGACCTTCTCGAGGTCGCCATAGGCCTGCAAATCACCCCCGGCAATGCGAGCCTGGATTCCTTCGAAATAAGAGCGCAACTCATTCTCCTGAGCCGCATCAAGCTCGAGGCCTTTGACCAAATCAGCCACCTGAACCTCAAACTTCTCCTGGTTGTTGCGAGCAATCAAAGTCGCAATCTCCCGCTGCTGCTCCTCGATTTTCGCGCGCTCTTCATCGCTCAAGTCCTCGAACCGCTGACCTTCTTCCAAAACCACCGTCTCCTTGATGATGGGAGGATGGAGGGGTTCCAGCTCAGCCGGATCGATCACGCGCTCCGATTTGTCACGTCGAGACTTGAATCCCGGCAGCGAGTCGCTGGTTGAAAAGTCACTTTTGGTTGCGAGTTCCTCGTTCGAAGCCTCGGCCGGGCGCCGGGACTGCAGAACGAATAGACCGACAACGATGGCCAATGCCGCCACGATGATTGCGATGAGTTTGCGATTCATTTGTCTCTCCCTAACGTCGCTCGAGCCATGATTTTTGCCAGTAGAAAGCAAAAGGCTATTCCCCGCGGATGGCGGAGACGGCAGCCTTCATATCGGCGGCCTTGAAGGTGGAGGAACCCGCCACCAGAACATTGGCCCCCGCAGCCCGGCAAATCGGTGCGGTGTCCGGATCGACTCCGCCATCGACCTCAATGTGATAGGAAAGCCCTTTTTCCGCACGAATGGCAGCAGCGCGTTCCACCTTGGCCATCATGTCACCCATAAAGGATTGCCCTCCAAATCCGGGCACCACGGTCATGCAGAGCAACATATCGATCTGATCCAAAAAGGGCACCACTGATTCGAATTCGGTAGCCGGATTGAGCGCCAGACCCGCCTTCACCCCGGCCGCCCGGATAGCGGCGAGGGTCGCCCCCACGTCATGGGTGGCCTCCGGCTCCACATGCACCGTAATCATATCGGCACCCGCAGCCACGAAACGCGGCAAGTAGTGGTCGGGGCGCTGAATCATGAGATGGACGTCCAAGAACACATCGTTGGTTGCGTGGACGGTCTCAACCATGGCAGGGCCGAAAGAGATATTGTCCACGAAATTCCCGTCCATGATATCGAGGTGCATCCAATCACCGCCCGAATTGATGGCGCGACTCGTTTCCTCCGCTACGCGGCCAAAGTCTGCGGCCAGCAGGGATGGCGCAACGATGAGGTCTTGATAAGTCCAGTTCTTCATGCCGGAAGGCATAGCGCAGAATCCAAAAACTAAGCACTAAAAACCTAAAAACTAAAGTCAGAGAACACGTCAAATCCCAAAGCAGCGGCAAAATCCTGTCCATCCTGTAAATCCTGTCAAAAAGACCAAAGCCCCGTCAAAAGTCTCTTAATTCCGTAAATTCTGTCCAAAAAACGCCTCCAACCCTCTTCAATCCGCGTCCATCTGCAGTTCCCCAAAAGCCCCACCACCCCCTCGAACGCACGATTTTGAAAATGAAAATTGGATTTCGCGTCCACTTCTGGCACTTCCTTGGGCGTGCTCGTAGATGCCCCGGCTAAATTGAACCTCTCCCTTCGTGTTTTAGGGAGACGACGTGATGGATTTCATAAGGTGGAAACCCTCATGACCCCGCTGCGGGGCTTGAGCGACCAGCTTCATTTCGAATCCGCGGATTCCTATTCCCTGGAGTGCGATGCACCGGGAGTGCCCACCGACGGAACCAATCTGGTGACCCGCGCGGTGAGGGCCTTTGAGCAACAAGCCGACGTCAAGGTCAGCTACAAGATCCGTCTCGAAAAGGCCATTCCCCACGGAGCCGGATTGGGTGGTGGCTCCAGCGATGCCGCCGCGACTCTTCTGGGCCTCAACGCCCTCTATGACGAGCCGATCGAGTTCGACAAGCTATCCAAGATCGGAGCCAGCCTCGGCTCAGACGTGCCCTTTTTCTTTTTCGACGAAGCCTGCTGGTGTCGTGGACGCGGCACGGACGTGGAGGCCGCCGGGATCGAATGGAACGAGCAAGTGGTCCTCTTCAAGCCCGGCTTCCCCGTTTCCACCGAGCAAGCCTACAAGCGCTGGAAGTATTCCCGCGAACACGCAGACATCCCCTACGGCCCCCAAGAGATTGCGGGGGTCCGAATGGTGAACGATCTGGAGAAGCCCGTTTTCGAGAAACACCTCTTCCTAGCCATCCTCAAGCGCAAACTCCTCGCCACCGAGGGAGTAGCCGCCGCCATGATGAGCGGGTCCGGCTCAACTATCTTTGCCGTCTTGGAGGAAGGCGTCGATGGCGAGAAACTCGCTGCCGAGGTCAAGGACGCAACTGATCCCGGCCTCTGGACCTGGTGTGGCGAAGCCGGTTAGACTGCCCTCGACCGACGCAAAAAACAGCCTGGCAATAAAGCTAGCAAAAGCCCGATCCCCGGCTCCGGGATCGCGAGGAAACTGACATTGTCGATTCCTATCGAACCCGCAATCGTATCCGGCTCCTTCCCATCCGCCACCGCATCAGCGCGGATCTGGAAGGTCTCCGCATTCTCCAACGCCAGCTCAAAGTCCGTCGCCCCGCCCGCTCCAATCACCTGGGTCCAGCCGCTTGCATCGTCGAAAGACACCGTCACCTCTTGCCACGGGGCACCAAAGACGGGGTCAAAACTCAGATTGGAGACCCAAAAGTTCACATTTCGAATCCCAAATCCCACCCGAACGACCACCGAATCTTCGGAATCCAGGTCGAGGAGAGAAAATTGAACCGCATTGGCCCCGATCGCCCGATAATTTCCGGTAAAAGGACCCGGCTGAATCACACGGGTCGCGAAGATGTTGGGTGAGGCCGAGGTGATCGCGAGAAAGCCATCCGAAGGGCCATCCACCCCTCCCGTCAGGATGGAATAATTCACGGGCCCGCCGAATCCCACAAGGCCCCCATTGAAGTTTTCAACGGTATTTAACACCACCGCCGACGCCGCCGCCGGGAGCAGAATGCTCGCACCGGACAAAATTCCATATCTCCTTCTCATTAAATCAAGTAAAGGTTCCGGATAGTATCCAGTCAAGACACCTCCCCGACCCGTCAGAAAGCTCAATTGGCGTCAATCATGCAGGTGTTACGAAAAAAACAGAAAAGGTTGTGGTTCGTGTAACGAATATCGATTTTGCGGTATTTAAGGAGACTGGCGCGGTAAATGCTCACCCGCTTTCAGCCTTTCAAAAAAATTGAGAAAATAGCCGTATTTCCCTAAAATAAGGCGAAAAACTAATCCCCAAAAGGGTTCAGTCAGCTCTCAAAAATCGAAAGACCACTCCGCTTTAGTCAACTAAAGTAGACCTAGATACCAATATCTTAAAAAACCACATGAGAATTCAATCATACCCTAGAAAAGAGCCAGACGATGGGTTCACCATGGTCGTCACCATAACAATGATGGTGCTACTGTCGCTAATTGCGGTTGGCATTCTCTCACTTTCCGCAGTCACCCTACGCAGCTCGAGTAGCGAGTCGTATGGCAATGAAGCCCGAGCCAATGCCCGTTTGGCCCTTCAGATTGCCTTGGGTGAACTCCAGGCCCAGATGGGTAGCGACCGCGCGGTTGCTGCTCCTGCCGCCAGTGTTCACGCCGATCCCCAACAGCCGCATCTCCTGGGCGCGTGGGAATCCTGGTCTTGGGACCCTACCGAAGAGTCCGGTACCCCCGACTACAAATCCGAGAAGAGCGACCGATTCCGTGGCTGGCTGACTAGCCACACCTCCCCCTCCGGCATGGCCACCGACTTTGCCTACGCCAACCAGTCGACCAGTTCTTCATCCGTCAAGCTTCTTGGAGAGGGAACCTTTGGGACGGGAACCGGCGAAGCCCCCATCCGCAGCGAACTCATTCCAATCAAGAGCACAAGTGGTGATGCGGAATCCGGCAATCTCGCTTGGACCGTCCTTTCCGAAGACACCAAGGTGCGCCTTGACCTCTATCGCGACGACACCCGCCCAACCGACAATCATCATCTCGCCTCCAACCTCACTTTTCCCGAGACCTACTATCGCGATGCGCTGGATATCAGCAGCTATAGCCCCACGGATGAATCCGATTGGGGAAGCCTGATTTCCTCCCGCACTCTCGATGCCGCCTCTGGGAGTGGCAACGCCAACTCTGCGGCGAAAGAGCATTTCTTTGACTACACCACCTACTCTCGCGGAGTTCTCTCCGACGTTGCCAATGGTGGCCTCAAGCGCGACCTCACCACCATTTTGGAAAATGATTTGCTGGCCGGCCAACGCGTCTATTCCGGCACCACCAGCCCCTTTGGAGTAGCCGATCCCCATTGGTCCTACCTCTCTGATTACTACAACCAGTATCTCAATTTCCAAGACGGTGATGCGACCGAGCCGGTGAACGTCACAGCCAACCTCGCGCCCCCGTCACCCCGCACCTTCGACGTCAATGACTCCAGCCCGGAGGCAGTGGCGCTCAAGCCGGTGGTAGCCAAGCTCCAGATTCTCTTCTCGATGGTCACCCACACCCTTGCCTCCATCGATGGCAGCAATGCTGCGGCGACCTACGCGCGAGAAGATCCCCGATACACTCACTTGAAGCCCTGGTTGGTCTTCGAGCCCGTTATCACCCTTTGGAACCCCTACTCCGTACCCATCGAATTCGATGGCGTTTCGATTGGATTGGACAAAATTCCCGTTGCTTTCCGCTTCGCCAAGCAAGCTGGCCGAACTGGAGCAGCCGACCTGCGCATCGTCGATTCCGGTGACAGCCGGGTGACCCGAAACTATTGGCCGCTATCCAACTTTGTCTGGGGCTCGGTCTCCGGCGGAAGTGGGAAGAGCGATGCCATCACCAACTTCTCCTTCAATATTCGGGGTGGAGATATGGAAAATGGTCTCAGCCGCGAGCCCATTCGCTTGGAGCCGGGTGAAAACAAAATTTTCACCGCCCTCGTCAAGCAAGGCGACACTTGGGGTGAGGTCAAGCGCGACTTCGTCATCCAGAGCGGCAACTCCGTGGGAGCGGAGAAAGCGAGCTCCCTTGTCAAGAACGTGGACTTTGTCGAGGGATGGAATCCCACTGGCGGCTTTCGCTTCGACCACTTGGCCCGCTACCTTCAGTATCGCAACCCACAGAGTCTTTATAGCTTTGAGCAAAGAGCCTTTTCCTCTCCGAGTTCCACTGACATCAAGTCCTCCTGGTTCCACTGGTGCGCCCTTCGCCCTCAGGATTCCATCATCGTGAAGGCCAAGCTGTCCAACAACGACGCCAATTCCGATAGTGAAGACGATGCCATGAAAGACTTCACCATGCTGGTCGAAATGGACCGCCTGGGTGGCATCAGCGATACCGAAATCCTTGGTAGCTCTTTCCGTGTGACTGAAAAGGACCGCCTTTACGAAGAGGACACCGACCTCATCATCGAGCGTTCCTTCACGGCCGTTGAGTTGGAGCAAAGAGACTCCGATTCCAACCGGGGCGGCAAAACTCCGTTCGCAGTCTTCACCATGACGGCCAAGTCTTCCAACGACCTTCTGAGCCCAACCAAAGGCTGGCTCTACGGCAACCCTGCCCTGATCGCCTACGACCAGGACGAGGACGAAGCACCCCAGCCCGTGCAGAGTTACGAGTTCAGCTTCCGCAATGTCGATTCCTTGAACGGCTTCCCGATGGTTGAAATCGTTCCCGAAGGGGACTCCATCAACCGCGGCTACTTTGGCTCCGGACAAAGCGCCGAGACCGGTCTGACCGCATCGCCCATGTTCGTGCTGCCAACCACTCCAATGGTATCGCTGGGACAGTTTCAGGCTGCCAATTTGATTGCCGCCGTTCGTCCGCCATTCTTCAACTATCCCTTCGGCAACTCTCACGCCCACCCCCTCCTGGACTCCGACTCGGTAGTGGACGGGACCTTTGTCGACCACTCCTACCTTTTGAATCAAAAGCTGTGGGACAGCTACTACTTCTCTGGATTGAGCAAAGGAACCAGCCAGTCCAACGAGCCGTCCGTCCGCAATTTCATCGAGGGAGAAAGCACTCTGACCCCACGACTCCAGCCCTACATCAGCTCGGGCGAGTCCGACGATGAGGTGGTGGACAAGCTCTCGGGAGACCTCGAAACCTCTTCCCGCGAAATTGCCGCTTATCAAATGCTAGAAGGCCCCTTCAACGTGCACTCCACATCGGTTGCCGCTTGGAAATCTCTCATCATGAGCGCCTTCGAAATCGAAGTGCCAGCCCGCGACGGAGACCGCCACTCGGTCTCGGGTGCCAGCGCCTTTTCCCGCTTCTTGCCCAGCTACAGCGAAAGCAGCGGCGACCTCAGTCTCGCGGCTGGAAGCGGTGACGTCGGCGGAACCGCCCGCGACCGGGCTGAACGCTGGCTCGGCTTCCACCGTCTGACCGACGACCAGGCCGAACTCCTCGCCGAGGAGATTGTGGAGCAAATCAAGAATCGCTGCATCGATGACGAAGGCCCCTTCCTCTCTCTCTCGGAGTTCGTCAATCGCCGGGTGGGAGGACGGAATGAGAGCTTCAGCCAAAAAGGCGTTCTCCAAACCGCCATCGACCTCGCCAACGACCCCACCGGGGCAAGCAATCGTGCGGGCGAAGGCACCGAGGGTGAGCTTTTCTCGCTAGTTGATGGCGTTGGCATCCAGAATGTGGACGACCGCGTGAAGAACCCTGACGCGCTCATCGGAAACACCGCCGAGGGCTCCCCCGCCACTCTTTTGCAGGGAGACTTGCTGCAAAGCTTGGGAAGCCTCCTTACGGTTCGTTCCGACACCTTCCGCATTCGCGCTTACGGAAACTCAGTCGCCAAAAACGGCCAGATCCAAGCGCAAGCCTGGTGCGAAGCCATCGTGCAAAGGGTCCCCGAGTTTGTTGACTCGACCCAGACTCCCGGCACGCAATTCGACGACCTCAACCCTTCCAACGCCGCCTTCGGACGTCGCTTCAAGATCGTCTCCTTCGCCTGGCTTTCCCCGGAAGAAGTCTAGAGACGCTTTGGTCATTCGCTTTTATCATCTCCCGCATTAACCTCCCTTATGCTCTCTAAAATCACGCTCATCCTAAGCCTCCTCACGGCCTCGCTTCTGGCGCAGGAACCTCGTCAGATTGAAGTTCGCACGCTCTGCTTTGGCTATTCCAACTCAGTTCGCGAGGTCACTCTCACCGGAGATCCCGCTGGGGAAGACACCTTGGATACCAAGCTCGCCAAACACCTCGATAACCATCAGGACGTTCTTACCGTGGTGGGTGACGAGGTCCGGGTTGGACAGAAGGACGGCTCGGGGAGCTTTCAAAGCTGGAGCAAAACCGCGATCCCCAAGGGAGCATCCGAAGTTCTCTTCGTGCTTTTCCCCTCCGGAATCAAGGAGAAGCCTTACCTCATCAAGGCCTATAACGACGGAGCCCGAGGCTTCCCACTGGCTTCTTTCCAAATCTCCAACATGAGCGAAAGCACTCTGCGGCTGATCGTTGGTGATGAGCCCATTGAGCTCGCCCCCGGCCAGAGCAAAAACATCTCGAAGTTCAAGAAGGTGAAAAAGAACGGTCAGGTTCCCTACTACGTTTATAGTAAGGACGGTTCCGAGTGGAAACGCCTGAGCACCGGCCTTTGGGACATCCTCCCCCGCAAGCGAAACTTTCAGATTGCTTGGACCAACCCCGACTCCAAGAACGTGGAAATCCGCGGCTACGAGGACAGCCTGCCACTCGTGAAAGCTCTCCTGAAGCAACAGGCGGAGTAGCCCACTTGACTCCGGCGTTCACTATCAACTCTAACGACAAAAGGACCGTGCGAACACGGTCCTTTTTTGTTTCCCGATTTCGAAGCTTATTACCTCTCTCCCGATAGCGAACCCGACCCCGCGGCCTCCCGAACGAACCCGCTCTACTTTGCGGATTGCAAAAGACGACCGCTTGCCCGATGAATCCCAGCATGGCGGAGATCGGTGAACGGGCGGAGTTGGTAGTGATGCGGGAGGCCCCGATGGGAGTCTTTCTAGATGCGGGTCCGCATCTCGGCGATGTTCTCCTGCCCAATAGCGATGTGCCCAAGGGCACGCTTCTCGGCGGTAAGGTCGATGTCTTTCTTTATCGCGACTCCGAGGACCGCCCCATCGCCACCACCCGCATGCCCAAGGTCATGCCGGGCGAGTTCGGTTATCTGGAAGCCGTCCAGTCGACCGACGTCGGCGTCTTCCTCGACTGGGGCCTTCCCAAAGAGCTCCTCCTCCCCTTCCGCGAACAAAAGGAGCCTTGCGAGGTTGGCCGTTCCTACGTCGTCCATGTCTACGTGGATGAGGTCACCGAACGCATCGTGGCTAGCCGCCGCCTTTCCCGCTTTTTCAGCAAAGAAGAGCCTCCCTACATTGAGGGCGAGGCTGTGGAGCTCCTACTCTACGGGAAAAGCGACTTGGGTTACAAAGCCATCATCAACAATGAGATGTCGGGCGTGATCTATCACGACAGCGTCTTCCGCCGACTGCATGCCGGAGAAAAAACCGACGGCTACGTCCTCAAGGTGCGCGACGACGGGAAGATCGACCTCTCTCTCTACCCGCCCAAACAATATCTCGTGGAAGAACTCGAGGAAAAGCTGCTGCGCGAACTCGAGGCCCGTGGTGGCTTCTGGCACATCAGCGACAAGAGCCCTGCGGAAGAAATCTACAAAGCGGTGGGCGTCAGCAAGAAGGCCTTCAAACGCGCCACCGGAGCTCTCTACAAGCAGCGCAAAATCGTCATCGGGCCCGACGGCATTTCGCTGGCTCCCCGATAGCCCTCCCCCCCGAACAATCCATTCTCCCTAACCAGCAGAAGATAAAGCTACTGAGACTCAGTCTCAGTAAAGGCTCGACTTCTCATCCACAATCCGTAGACTCGGCGTCAGCCCTGCGACCCGTCTACTATCAAAGCTCGCCTTCTTCATGACGAAAAGAAGCCATTCGCAGCCTCGCTGCTGTGGTTTCAAGAACTCTCCAGCCAAAGCGCGACTTGGCAGGACGAGCTCCATGCGTCCTCCCTTCACTTTGTGCTCAATCTCAAGGGAGAGGGGCTGATCATAGCCCCTGGCACTCGCATCACCCTCCTGCCCCAGTCTCTTGCCATCTTCCAAATGGGACAGTCTCCCGGTCTTCGCACCGCTACCCGCTTCGAGTCCCAAGTCGGACACGACTTTCTTCTCCTTCGCCTCGAGTCCGAGCCTCTCGAACGCCTCTTCCGCAGCCCCATCCCCCTCTTGGAAAAAAATCTGGGAATTCTTCGCCGATGGAGCAGCCGGGAAGCTCAATTTTACGAAGACCTCGTCTCGCCTCCCGTGGCCGAGGCCGCAAGGCACGCTTGGTTCCAGGCCAAGATCCTCGAGATCCTCTCGCTTCACCTCTTCCACAAACCAGCCGGTGAGCCACTCTTCTGCACCCAATTGAAACAACGGGCGCATCGCTACACGAGACAGGCGCTGGAGCTTTTGCAAGCCCGCCTCCAGGAACCGCTCGACCTCAACGAACTCGCCCAGGATGTCGGATGCGCTCCACACTACCTCAGTCGTCTGGTGAAACAGGATACCGGCAAAACCCTCTCACTCCACCTCCGCGCCTTTCGCATTGAGCGAGCAGCAGAGCTCATGGCATCAGCCCACCACAACGTCACCGAAGCAGCCCTCGAGGTTGGCTACAATTCGCTCTCGCACTTCACCAAGGCCTTCTCAGAGGAACAAGGGATGACGCCCTCGGCCTTTCTGAAACGCCTGAGCTAAACCCGTCTCTTCGCGAGAAGCTGCGCCAACACTGAACCCTGCTCGCTGGCACTCCATCGCCAATTCCCGGTAAAGGACCACCAGCAGAGAGTGAAAAATGCCGCCATAGTGGACGCCATGACTTACTCGAATACCAGTAGCCGAATCAGCGGGAAACAAGCCTATATCTACCGCCCTGTTCGGAAGAAAAAGCAGACAGGCGCTCAACCGAAACCAGCCGCTCCCAAATCCCCCAACAACTCGAAAAACTCAAACAAGAAAACAAAATGAGGCCGAAAACCAAACCTCCCGTCTGTGACCAATGGCGCTGGCTCCACGAACTGGAAGCACCTCACCCCTCCTTCTGGGAGGTGATGAACTATCTGGGGCAGAGCGAATTCGAACTGCATAGTGCCGCCGTCAGCTACCGTGGCAACATCGACCTCGGAGCCAGCTACTTGGATGAAGGCGGCTATTTTCTCAGCACCCAACCCAGCCTGACATTCCAACAGGCACAGATTGACAAGGTCTACGTGGTGGAAACCGACGATAGTGGCTCAGGCGCCATCGAGTTCGATTTCAGTAACCGTGGAAGCCGCCTTTCTTTCGTGAATGTCGGGCCCGATTCCCTCGCCCTCCTCACCAACTTGTTTGGTTGGGAGATGAAGCCCGAGAATGAGTCCCTCCAAGCTCACCGGAAAGTCAAGCCCCTCACCCTCTGCCCCTGTTGCCAGGATGCGTCCGTGACTCGACGGAAACTCGCCGGACAAAACCCTTTCTTCAACATTCTAACAGCACTCTGCAAAACCGGAGAGCACACCACGCTCACCATCCCCGCAAGCGGCACCCAACTGGTAGCCTCCCATCACCCCCGCCGCGTCGAGACTCGCGAGGGAAGAATCATCTCTGAGGGAGAGAATGACGTCTTTCTCATCGATGCGGGAGCAATCCATGGAATCTTCATCAGCCGTGAAAACTTTGACGGTCAGGCGGTTCGCAAGGTTTCCTGCATCAACACCCATGGCGGGGTCATCGCCTCTCTCTCTGCTCCCGCCCACGCCTTTACCAACAGGTGGCAAACGCTGCTGGGAACACCCGACGGTCGCTATCAAGAACACACGCCCTAAAACCCGACTGGCAAAAGGCAATTCAACGCTAAGGCTCCACAATGAACCGCCAGACCCGAGCAGGATCCTCTGCCTAAGTTCCGCCTGATGAAACGCAATCAATTCACGAAATGGTCAACCCTCTTCGCGGTCGCCATGACCGCGGTCTGTTCAGCAGCCCCCCACGCGGATTTCGACCGCGACCGGGCCGCAATCCTCTCCATGGCTGGAACCTTCGAAGTCGAATTCAAGTTCGAAGAGACCGTCCCTCTGCAACCCGACTATGAGCTCAAGGATCCCTACAAGGCGAATGCCCTTGAGCTGGTGAAAGTTGCCGAGGATCTCGGCTCCAGCATCACCCTGCAGCATCTGCTCATTGTGGAAGACATGGACGGCCCCCGCATCATCAAGCACTGGGCGCAGATCTGGAACTATGAGGACACCGAGGTGCTCACCTACGAAGGCAAGCGCACTTGGTTACCGGTCGAGTTGAGCGAGGAAGAAGTCAAGGGAACCTGGACCCAACTGGTCACTCAGGTCGATGACAGTCCCCGCTACAAGGCAGCAGGAAAGTGGGAACACAGCGGCGACTTTTCCGAGTGGACCTCCGACCTCTCCACTCGTCCGCTTCCCCGTCGGGAATATACCAAGCGAAGCGACTACGATCGACTCCAGGTCATCAACCGCCACCTCATCACCCCGGAAGGCTGGGTCCATCTGCAGGACAATCGCAAGCAAGTGCGTAGCGAAGGACAGAACCACTTTCTCTGTCTGGAAAGCGGAGCCAATACCTACAAGCGCATCGTTCCGGAAGAAGGAAGTGACCAGGAACTCGGTGTCAAGAAGGCCAACGAATACTGGGCCGCCACCCACCCGTTCTGGAAAAATGTTCGTCACGCTTGGACTGAAGTCATCGCCAAATCCGAAGGCCCCGTCCACTACATCAGCAAGCTCGACAAAAAGCCTCTCATGGCCCGCATGAGCGAACTTGCGGAAAACTTCAAGAAGGACTCGTCCATCTCCCGCCCGGAAATCGACGCCATCCTGACCCAGCACTTGCGCTAAGCCTGGACTCTTCTACCCAGCCAAGTTTTTCAAAATGTTCTTTCGCCCCTCTGTCAGGCTGGTCGTTGCCACCACGGCCTCTCTCAGCCTCACTCCTTCGCTTTTCGCGCAGGAACTTGAGCTTGAGGAGACCGTGGTGGTCGCCTCCCGCCTGGAAGAGGAAGAAAGTATATCCCGCGCCAGTTCCTCCTCCACCATCTCGGCGGAGGACATCTTACAAACCGGTGCAACTAATTTAACTGATGCCTTCAAGTATGAACCAGGAGTCTCCATTCCCTTCGACTTTGCCGGCACCGACGGTTTGATTCCCTACCTGTCGGGTGGAGACTCCGGCATCAATATTCGCGGCCTGGAGGGCAACCGGATCTCCATCGACGTGGATGGCATCCGCCAGCCGGACGACTTCATCTCGAAGTCTTTTGAAGGCTCGGGAGGCCCCGGTCGAATCTACTTCGACCCCGCAACCTTCGCCGAAGTCGAACTTCACAAATCAGCAGCCAACTCGTCCACGAGCTCCGATGCTCTTGGTGGCGCTGTCTCAGGGCGAACCGAATCCGCCCTCACCCTTTTGGGTCCCGAGTTGGAAGGCTTCGCCCTCCGCGACTCGGTCACATTCTCTTCTGTCAACGAGTCCATCCACAATCGCCTGGCAACGGCACTGGGCAACGGAAGGGCCGCCGCGTCTGTTCTTTACTCCTACCGACAGGGTCAAGAGAGACGCAACAATTCCTTCTACCCGGCCAATCCCGCGGACTTCGAGTCCGACGCGGTGGTCGCAACCTTGAACTGGCGTCCCTCTGACGACGCACTACTCACCGCCACCGCCGACTTCTACCGCGCCCGTTCCTTTGTCGATGTCAACAGTGCGGAAGGCGACACGGGGCAAGGCATCTTCAACACCTTGTTGACCTCGGACGACCTCCGCGAACGCCTCCGCTTTTCACTTGATCTGGAGCTCACCGCGCCAACCCCTCTTTACGACAGCTTGAAGACTACCGCCTATTGGCAACGAGCTGAAGCGGCGACCGATAACGTGCAGCAAGGCGTGGCCTTTGGAGGGCTTCGCGACTACCTGAACGACATCGACTACCAAACCGAAATCTCCGGTTTGCAACTGCAGGCGACAAAGGAAATCTCGCGCCATCAACTGAGCTACGGGATCGAGGGTTCATACTCTCAGGTAGAGTCCAGCTTCTTTCGCACCCAGCGCTTTGCTAGCGGTGGTTCCATCGTCCAGGACCTGATTGGGATGGCACCCTCCGAGGTCATTCGCGGAGGACTCTTCGTGAAAGACAGAGTCCGCTTCGGAGCCAACGACGAGTTCGAAATCACGCCTGCGGTCCGCCTTGACCACTACTCGGTGGACCCCGAAAACACCGCCGCTTTCCTCTCGCAAAGCAATGGTCAGGAAGCGGCTGCCTTCGACAACTTCTCCATCTCCCCCAGCCTCTCTCTCGCCTATCACGTGACGGACCAAGTCAGTATCTTTGGCTCGTGGGCGCAAGGAACGCGCAATCCCTCGGCGGAGGAACTGAACGGAGTATTCTCCCACACCGACACCTTTATCACCGTCCCCAATCCCGACCTTTCGGAAGAACGTTCGAACTCCTTTGAGCTAGGCCTCGACTACTCTTCGGACCTCTTCACTTCGAAGCTGACCGGCTACTACAATCTCTACTCGGACTTTTTGGAAAATGGAGTTCTCCTCGTCGACAACCCTCCCGGGACACCGGACGAACTGACGACCGTCAATCGGGGCGAGGTGGAAATCTACGGGCTGGAATTTTCCGCTGACTGGAACCTTGGAGAACAGTTTTCCTTCCTGGAAGGGCTCACCTTGGGAGGCTCGCTCTCTTGGTCGGAAGGCCATGCGGACGATGGCGAAGGCTCGGGGGATGAACCGCTCAACTCCATCGAGCCATGGAAATCGGTCGCCTATCTGGCCTATCACTCGCCCAGCGAGAAGTGGGGCTCGACTCTCACCGCCACCTACGCCGCAGCCAAGGATCTCTCCGATATTGACGACAGCGATGGCACGGACTTCCTCCCCGCTGACTCTTGGCTCACCTTGGATCTCACAGCCTATTACCAGCTCTCCGAAAATGTCCGGCTGCGGGGCGGAATCAGCAATCTGCTCGACGAAGACTACATTCTCTGGGCCACCGCTCGAAGAGGAACCGGCCACGGCGGCAATGGACTGCCCAATTCCTTTTACACCCAGCCCGGTCGAGCCTTCTTCCTTTCCTGCGATCTGACCTTCTAGCTCAAGCTAGCCGGAGTCAACGGAGCATCACGGATTGACAAGTCAGCACCAGCGCCCGAGGCGCAAAATCGCAACCATCCCTCCCATGTCCCACTCCGCATTTCAAACCCTCCTCGCTCTCTCCCTTGTGCTGAAAGCTCAGGCCGACCTCTCACTCTTCACCATTCCCGACACGCGCAATGAAGAGAACTCCGCATTTGCCAGCTTCGATTCCTTGGCGGGCTTGAGCGATACCAATGCAACCGGGAGCAGCCCCGCCGACGCCTCCGCCAATCTGGTGCAGCCCATTCTCTCGCAGACCACCCCTCTCGCTTTTCCCGGAGGAATCAAATACACGGACGAAAACGATCGCCGACTCTACACCTTCTCTGCGGCTGCCAATATACAAATCACCGCTACCGCAAACGTCCCCTTCCAAACCGCCACCCTGCAAGTGAGCGAAGTTCTCAACTCTTCGTTTGAGGAAGGCGACGATGCTCCGCAAGGGTTGACCGGATATTCAGTGCTCTTGAACTCGAGCCAACCCACTGAGGCTCTGGTGAGCTTCGTCACTCTCGATGCAGGCACTCTTTTCGAGCGCACTCTGGCGATCACGTCATTCACTTGGACTCTGCCCGGTGCCGCGACAACGGTGGATCTTTCGCTGATTGGTTACGCCGATGCCCACGACTCCATCGATGCCTTCGTTCTCGATCTGGCGCCATCTCCCGCACCTGAAACCCTTCCCAGCCCGGAGCTTTCTCTCACGGAAAGTGAAATTCAGATTTCGTGGCCCAGCACTCTAACAGCTCAGTTGCAAGCGACGCAAAATCTCGCTGAGCCAGATTCCTGGACAGAGGTGAGTGCCACAGTTGAGGAGCAGGGAGACCATAAATTCGTCACCCTCCCTCGCACCACTTCGCCGACTTTTTTCCGTCTAGCCCACTGAACGCCTGGAAAGACAAATCGTCGCCACAAAGAAACAAACAAGCGACAGAACTTAAAACCGAATCCCTTCACTTTCAATCCATCTCAAACAGAGAACACGCTATGAAACACACATTCCTAACATCCACTTTTGTCCTGGTCACGAGCGCGCTCAGCTCTCACGCGGCCCTCACCATTTCTTTCCCTGGGAACACCAGCACTGATGGTTGGGACCAACTGGTAGGCAGCCGACTGACTGGCTACGGCAGCTATCCCGGAACTTCGCCTTGGCCCGCCCCAGTCAGCCCGAATGTCGCAGGGTCCACCGGCGACGCGACTTTCAACAAAACCTCAGGCGGAGGATACTTCGCCACCAATAGCTTCTATGATGGTGGCAACAGTGGTTCCCTCGTGGTGGAATCCAGCAACCCCGTCGCCAACCTCGCGACTATCGTTTTCCAAATCGATATGGGCGCCAGCTCCTTCGCCTCCACTCCCCAATTACTGGTGAATGGGACCGACCTCTACCCCGCGGATCTCTCCGCGACCTATGCGGGCGACTACACCTATAGCTTCGGCGGGCCTGCAACCGCGACCAACAACTTCGTCTTCCAGTGGGACTTGAGCGGAGTGACCGATCCGATCACCTCTTATCAGGTTCAATGGGAAACCGCCCCCCACAGCTTGATCTACGAACTGCAGGTCGACTCCTCGGACAACTTCGTGGCAGTCATCCCCGAGCCCTCGACAGCCTTGCTGACTCTTTTCGCTGGCTCAGCACTCCTGAGAAGGCGGCGCACTGCTCGCTAGTTCCTGAAATTTTTCAAGGGATGGTGAGAACCAGCTGCTGGTGAACGGCTTCCAGCAGCTGGTTAACCCCTCTTGAAAAAGAGGGGCCTCTCGGGATCGCAACTGACCGCTAGTCACCCGCAAAGCCGCGCTAGCTCGATTTCACGCAATTTCTATACTTCTCCCCGCTCCCGCCGAATTATGAACGCTTCTCCCTCGGATTCCAGCTCGTCCAAGAGTTCCCCTGTCCAGTTCGTGACTTCGACCAAGCCTCTCCCACCCAGGCCACAGCCGGGAGAACGGCGCACCGTGAAGGAAGTGATTCTATCGTTTGGAATCTCGGGTCTGGTTTGCGCGGGCGGGCTCGCAGCCTTTGGCTACGTCGCCTTGCCCAAGCTTCTCAAGATTGAGCTGGAACCGATTCGGGTGCAGTCCAGCGAGCTGGAATTTCGCCCGACTGAAGAACAGCCGGCTCCCGAGGCCACACCTCGCAAAGTCGTGCCCCACGCCCACGCCAGCCTCTCGGCACCCCAACCTCCCGCGCAATTCCGCCCGCCGGCTGCACCTCCGATACTGGCGTTATCGGATTCAACGGTGACCTTTCCTGCCCACGAACTCGTGCAAGATGCCAGCGAGGCAATCGAGACCTTTGAGCGCTTTGCGGAAGAAGAAGAGGTCCGCCTCGCAGAAATCGAAGCCCGCGAGCTCGCCGAAGCCAAAGCCCGTGAACTGGCAGAGCAAAAACGCAAGGAAGCCGAGCAAAAACGCAAGGAGCAAGAAGCTCTTCTCGCCAAAAAACGGGCCGCAGAAGAGGCTGTTAGAAACGAGCAACGCAAAGCCCTCGCCGCCCAGCGCGAAGCCGAGCGCCGCAAGAAGTCCGAGCTCGCCGCCATCCAAGCGGAAGAACGGCGAAAGGCCTCTCTAGCGAAGAAAGTCGCCGCCGCTCCCGTGGTATCGAAGCGCACTCCCCCGCGATACCCCAACTCCGCCCGCAAGGCTGGACTGGAAGGCACAACCCGCATCGCCGCCACCGTCACCTCCGACGGGAAAGTCTCTTCCCCTCGAGTGATCGCGAGTTCCGGTCACAGCGCCCTCGATTCATCCGCCTTGGCAGCCGTCAAAAAGTGGCGCTTCAATCCCGCCAAGAACGGCCTCGGTCAATCTGTCGCTTACCAGTTGACCATTCCAGTCACCTTTCGCTTGAACTAGGCAAAGAGCCCCATCAAGCGGGTCACGGCCCAATAAGCCCCCGCTGCCGCAACCAAGAGACTGCCCGATACGCGGACTTTTTCGTAGGCAGGCTTCTCGCTCCATTTGATGGTGAGCAACCATGCCAGCCCAAGCAGGGTGATTTGCGCGAGCTCAACCCCAATGTTGAGGGCCGCCACTGAAGGAACAAGCGCCTCGCGATCGACGTAGTTCGCCAACGCTCCCGCGAAGCCAAGCCCGTGCAAAAGCCCGAGTAGAAAAACGAGGAAGAGGCGCAGCTTCAGCCGACGCTCCTTGCGAAGATTTTCCAAGCCCACGAGAACGAGACTCAACGCGATGGCGACCTCCAGGGGACCACTCCAACTTTCCGGCAACATCACCAGACCCGCCGCCGCCAGCCCCAGAGTCACCGAATGAGCCACGGTGAAGGCTAGGGACTGATGGAAGAGCTCCAGCAATTTTCTCCGGTAAAAGAAGAGCCCGAAAACAAAGAGCACGTGATCCCAGCCAAGAGGGATGACATGCCGATATCCCTCCCGCAACCAAACCCACCAGCGTCCTCCTTCGCGCACCTCTTTCTGCTCTCCCTTGTCCACCACCAGGTAGGTTCCCTCGCGCTCCACGATGAGCTTGGGGTAATTCCCCTCCCTGACCCCAATGACCAAACGCCCCGGCTCTTCGCCCGCCACATTCACCCGAAAGTATCCGCCTCCGTTCAAGAGTTCGGGAAAGTCGGGAGGGCTAGCCTCCCAATCCGGAAAGCTGGCCTCCCAATCCAAGTCCCGCCCATTGGCGCGAATCGTCAGCAGCTCACGCAGATAGATCTCGGCCTCGCGCCGCATCTCCGCCCATGACTCTTCGGACTGGGCGAGCAGCCATTCGCGGGTGGGTTGTGGCACCAGAGGTGCGTCCCGGGTCACCGGATCCGCATAGCCGGCATCGAATTGGACCTCCAGCCGCCAGCCTTCTTCCGACTCCTTGAACTCGGAATAGAGCTGCTCCACAACATGCCCTGACAACGGAAGACAAGTGGCGGCAAACAAGAGAAGTAACAGTCGAGTCACCACAGAGTGATGGCCAAGATCTCCCTTTCCGACAAGCGGGATAGCGAACATCGCTTCAATTCACAGAGGAAAAAACCTTCGTCGTGCCCTCACCAGAAAAAGAACTTTTTCCGTAAACCAAAAGCCATGAAACGCCGTTTGCTTATTGGAAGATTTTTTTGACGGCATCTCAACACGGCTGTCCTTTCCCTCAACCCATGAAAACCAAATCCATCACCCGAGGACGCCTTGTCCTCTCCAGCACCATGGCGGCTACCTTCAGTAGCCTGTCATCCCTCTCCGCAGCCATCATTGCGGAAGATTCGTTCGAAGTCGGGGGCAGCCCCGATTATTCTGCAGGGTTTGAGAACCTGGTCGGGCAGGGTCCGGCGCGCACGGGCTTCACCGGCAATTGGTTGGAAGCCTACGGCGGAGCGCAATCTCCGGACGTAGCCGCGACGGGGCTCACCTACAGCGATGGCACCAACTCCATGGCAGTCACCGGAGGAGCGATCGAATACTTCGAAAAGGGATTTGGCCGCGCCGGTCGCGTTCTCGCCAATCCCTACACCGACGCCACCGATGGCACGGTCTACTTCGCGGTCCTCATTCAACTCGATTCCATTGATAGCCCGGAAAACTACCGGGGGCTGGAGATGCACAATGGCGGCTTCGACGATGCCGGCAACCGCAAGCTTCAGATTGTGACGGGCGAGCCTGGAGCAGCGGCCAACGATGCCAATTTCGCCCTTCGTCTTTTCGAAAATACCGCCGACTTTTCCGCCGACCTGGGCGCACCGGACACCAATGTGAACCTCTTTGTGGGAAAAATCACCTTCAGCGCGACAGGTGGAGGTGATTCGATCTCAATCTGGCGCAATCCCGGCAACCTGGGCAGTGAGTCCGCATCTGGTGCCCCGACTGCGACCTTCAGTGGCTTCGACCTGCAGCTCGACCGGGTTTCAGTGGCCCGCTTCAACAATGGCACCCCTGACGGAGAAGGAGGCACCACCGGCAACGGCTTCATTCTGGATGAGATTCGGTTTGGAACAACTTGGTCGGACGTCACCACTGTGAGCGACGGAACCGACACCGATGGCGATGGTCTTCCCGACGACTGGGAAATCGCCAATGGCCTCGATGAAAATGACGACGGCACCGTCGGTGAGAGTTCACCCGGTGCGAAAGATGGCATCAATGGAGCCCTCGGCGATCCGGATATCGACAGTTCCAACAACGCGCAAGAATATGCCCGGGGCACCAATCCCCAGGACGCAGATTCCGACGATGATCAGGTCTTCGATGGAAATGAGACCAACACCGGCATCTTCTCCTCCGCAACCAACACTGGCACGGACCCGCTCGATCCCGATAGCGATGGCGATGGGCTGAACGATGGAGTGGAAAGCGGCAGCGGCACCTTTGTCGACGCCAACGATACCGGCAGTGACCCCAACGAGTCTGACACCGACGGCGATGATGTGAACGACCTGTCCGAAGTCGCCGCTGGCACCGACCCCAATTCACCCGCCAGCAAACCTTCCACCGCCAATGCGGAAGTCGTCGGCTTGGACTACTTTGACTACGCCCCCGGCACGCTCGACAATGCCATCGGAGGAGAATTCTTTGACTACGACAACTCCACTGCCAACGACGCTTTCATCGGCCATCTGGGTGACCAGAGCGCTTGGTTTGGGAATTCGCGAATCGTCTGTGGAAAGTTGTTAACCGAGAACAATTCCACGGCCTACCGCGCTCTCGCCGGCCCCACTGCTGGCGGCGAGGCCATCAGCCAATTCGGAAACCTCCCCACTGCCTCCAATCAAAAAATCTACTTCCGCGTGGATATGACTTACCGGAGCGAAAGCACCTTTGCAGGCTTGAGCTTCTTCCGCAACGGAACGGAACAGATGTTCTTCGGTGTCTCGGGCGTCGACCAGCAGTTGGGAATCGAGGAGCCCAATGGAGCCTTTCAGAGCATCGAATCACCAGTCGATGGCCAAACCTATACCTTGGTGGGAGCTATCGGAGAAGATCTTGGCGATGCCACCGCCAAGCTCTTTCTAGATCCCGACCTCGGCCAGCCAGAGCCCGCTCTGGGCGATGCCGACATCATTCCCTCGGACCCTGCCAATCTCACTCCCTCCGCCATCCGCCTGGCATCGGGAGGAAATGTCACCACCGCTTGGGATAATCTGGTGATCACCACCAGCTGGGAAGCCCTTGGCACGACCCAACCGACTGACAGCGACGGGGACTCATTGCGCGACACCTTCGAACTCAACTTTGCAGGAGACCTCACTACTCTCACAGCAGCTACCGCCAACAACGACGGCGACACCTTGAACAACGGAACCGAACAAAGCAATGGAACCAATCCTTTATCGGCGGATTCCGACGGAGACACCTTGAACGATGATGTTGAGATCACAAACGGAACCAATCCTTGCCTCCTTGATACCGATGGCGACGGCCTGAACGATGACTGGGAAACCGGCACGGGAACTTTCGTCAATGGGACCGAGACCGGGACCGATCCTCTTGTGGTCGATACGGACTTGGATGGGCTGGATGACGGCTTTGAAGTCCTCTTGGGCAGCGATCCAACGGATATTGCGTCCACCCCTGCCAGTGCTCCAGCCCTACTTTGCAATGGCTATCGCGAAGATCTCTATGGAGCAGCGATCGCCGTGCAGGCGGTCCAAACGAACTTTGGCGACACCAATGCCCAGGACAGTCGCTCCGAGCTCAATGCCGCTTACGCCGGAATTCAGGACGGAAAGCTGTTCCTCATGCTAACCGGCAACATCGAAAACAACTTCAACAAGCTGCAGATCTTTATCGACTCCACTTCCGCCGTTGGCACCAACGTCCTGACTGCGGCTGGCAATGATGGTTCAGGCAACATGAACGGTCTCATCTTCGACACCGCTTTCCAACCAGATTATCACCTCATCGTTCGTCGTGGACTTGGCTCCACCAACCAACTGGACCTCGATATCTCAAACTTGGCAACGGGCCAATTCGCATCCTACTCCAACATCTTCGGAGGCAGTCAGGAAGGGTTTGGAGAAACGGGAACTCCCAACGCCGGTCTCTTGACACCCAATCCCATTGGTGTCGGTTACTTCAACTTGAACTTCGCAGGGGTTACCGGAGGCACTGGAGCGGCTGACCAAACGGCAGCGCAAGCTGTTCGGGCCGGCCTGGAAGTCTGCATCGACCTGGCGGACATCGGGTCTCCCACCGGAACTGATATCAAGGCCATGGCTTTCATCACGAGCGACAACCACGGCTTCACCTCCAATCAGTTCTTGGGCGCACTACCAATCGATCTGAATGGAGAAGGCGCGGGCACCGACAACCTGGGGACCACCAACCTAATCGACCTCTCCGCCATCGACGGCGACCAATGTTTCACCATCACCATCCCCACCCAGGGAGCAGGGATTTCGATTGTGGATTGCAATCTCATGGGAACTACCTTTAGCATTACTGCTGGTGGTCTCATTTCTGGAGAAGATTATCACCTCGAATATTCTCCCGATCTTTCCACCGCTTTCACCAATGTTGCAGGATCGACCTTTAATGCGGGAGGAGTCACTGACTCCACCTCTGTTGCAGTCTCAGGAGCAAAAGGCTTTTACCGTGTTGCAGCGGGAACCGCCGAGTAAAACCCAACCAGTATAAATTCAGAAAAAACACATATGAAATCAACATGCCATCCCGTATTGGGAGCGAGTATTGCCCTTGCCTTTACAAGCTTTGGCTTGTCGGCGGCGACGACCTACTCTTCCAATGGAAACGCCGGCTTCGGCGGAGTCCTGGACGAACTCTTGATCTCCGACGACGGGACGAACCTGACCTTCAGCCTCTCCACTGGAAACAGCTTGAATGATAAGTTCGTTCTCTACATCGACAGCGTAGCCGGCGGCGAAAACAATACCGGCGGCTACACCGACACCGGCGATCCACTTCGCAATGCGATTTCAGGCTTTGACGGCACCAACCGGTCTACGGTTACAGCCCCGGCTGGCTTTGGCATCGACTACGCGATTGCTCTCGACAGTGGATTTGCGGGTCTCTGGGAAACTGTCGATGCCGGCTCCCACACCTTCGTAAACACGGCCAACGGCTCCACGGGCGGCCCAACTGCCAGCCCCTATGTGATGACGGTCGCTCTTGCCGACCTCGGCTTGTCAGCCGGTGACACCTTCACCTTCGTCGGCACTTACACCTCGGACACGGCGTTCCGCTCCGACGAAGCCTTTGGCGACGGCCTGGCTATGGGCAATCCGGGTCAGTCTCCTGTCACCTTTACCAGTTCCCTGAGCTATACCACCATTCCCGAACCCTCCGCGGCCTTGCTCGGAGGTTTGGGCATGTTGAGCCTTCTCCGTCGTCGGCGCGCATAGCGGGTAACTAACCCCACACGGCCTCCCCCCTTTCCCAGGCGATCCAGGAGGCTGTTCTTCAAAAGAAAGCGGACCATTATCGGTCCGCTTTTTTCGTTTTCAAGTAAACCCCGCTCCCCGATTTCACCTTTGCAAATAGCCACCCAAGACTCAACAAACTCAGAATCGCCTATTCGATGAAACCCCTCATTTTCTTCCTTCTTCTCATCACCCCACTTCTCGCTCAAAAGGAAATGCTTCAATCTCCCGACGGTTCTCTCAAGGTCACGATCAATTCGAATTCGAAGGAATTGAAATACGAAGTCCGTAAAGGAAATGAAGTTCTCATCAGCCCTTCCCGCCTCGGTTTCATCCTGAAGGATCTGCCAGCCCTCGACGGGCCCTTTGAAATCCTCGAGGCCAAGCCCTCAACGATTGACGAGACTTGGCAGCCCGTCTGGGGGCAACACTCCTCGATACGAAATCATGCCAACGAACTCGCTCTCTTCCTCCGCGAGACCGAACACCCCTATCGCCGGCTCAATCTCACCTTCCGTGCCTACAACGATGGAGTCGCCTTTCGCTACGAGTTCCCCAAACAACCCGACCTCAATGAATTCGAAATCACCGATGAGCTCACCGCTTTCAACTTCACCGCCAATCATCAGACCTGGTGGGTCGAAGCGTTGCCCGACACCTACGAGCGCGACTACAACGAAACAAATCTAACAGACTGCGCCGAGCGGGGGGCCTCAACGCCAGTGACCATGCTCACCACGGCGGGCACCTACCTTTCTCTCCACGAAGCCAACCTCACCGACTGGGCAGGAATGAAACTCAAACAATCCGATGGAGGCAAAGAGTTTTCTTTAAAAGCCGACCTCGTCCCGTGGTTCGAATCCGACGTCAAAGTGAAAGCCAAAACCCCGCACTTTTCCCCTTGGCGCACCATCCAGATTGGGAATCGCCCCGGCGACCTCATCGAGTCCTCCCTCATCCTCAATCTCAATGAACCTTGCGCAATCGAAGACCCCAGTTGGATCGAGCCTGCCAAGTTCATGGGTATCTGGTGGGGCTGCATCACGGGCACTTGGAACTGGGAGCTCGCTGCCAATCCCGACAAACACGGAGCCACCACCGAGCGAGCTCTGCGCTACATTGACGCCTGTGTCCGCAACAACATTCCCTGCCTTCTCATCGAAGGCTGGAACGAAGGCTGGGAGGGTGACATCCCCGGCTGGGGCGACATGAACATGATGAAGTGCTACCCCGACTTCGACATCCAAAAGGTCACTGACTACGGTCGCGAAAAAGGGGTCACCCTCGTCGGCCACCACGAGACCGGAGGCAACCTCACCAACTACGAAAAACAACTTCCCGCCGCCTTTGAATACTACAACAAATACGGCATCAACCGTATCAAGACCGGCTACGTCAGCGGTGACATTCCTCTCTACACGCCAGGTCTAACAGATGCCGGCCGCGAACATCACCACGGGCAATTCTCGGTCCGGCATCACCAAAAAGTCATCGAGATGGCCGCCGAGCACAAGATAATGATCAGTGCCCACGAACCCATCAAAGCCACCGGAATCTCCCGCACTTGGCCCAACTTCGTCGCTCGCGAAGGAGCACGTGGAGGCGAGTTCAACCACTTCATCGGCAACCCTCCGAGCCAGACTTGCACCCTTCCCTTCACCCGCTTGTTAGGTGGCCCCATGGATTACACTCCCGCTCTCTTCGACGGAGCTTACCATCCCGAGCATCGCTTCGGCACGCGGGCCCAGCAACTCGGACTCATGGTCGTCATTTACAGCCCGCTCGTGATGGCTGCTGATTTCTACCAAGCCTACGACAACGAACCTGCCACCCAGTTCATCCGCAATATCCCGGTCGGAAAGTGGGATGAAACCCGGATCCTCGCTTCCGAAATTGGCGACTACGTCATCACCGCCCGCCGCAAGGACGAGAACTGGTTCCTCGGCGGCATCAACAACGAAGACGCTCGCCAATTGAAAGTGTCACTGGACTTTCTAACAGCAGGAAAGAACTACCATGCAATTATCTATCAGGACGCACCCGATTCCGACTATCGCGCCAATCCTTACTCCATCGCGATTTCCGAGGAGTTGGTCACGTCCGACGGAAACCTCGACCTCAATTTGGCAGCAGGCGGAGGAGTCGCGATCGAGTTCTATCCGGAGGGCACCGCCTTCACCCGCCCCTCGGGCGAGCCCGGCAAGATTACCGAAGGCCAGCCTTACAAGCTCCGCGCCAAACACTCCGGACGCCTCTTGACCACTCGCGGCACAGACGTGCAACAGTATGCCGACCTTTCCAATCGCGAGCAAAGCTGGACCTTCCACAAGCTGGAAAGTGGCCACTACCGCCTCACCAGCGGCACCCGGGCGCTCGCCATCATAAGCGATGACAACCCCGCTGTGAATATGCAGGAAATCGATGCCACCAACCTGCATCAACAATGGATCCCCAAGCACATCGTCGGAACTTGGTTCCACCTCGAAAACGCCGCCAACGGCAAACTCCTCGACGTCGCCGAAATCAATTACTCAGACGGAGCCGGCATCCACACTTGGGAACACGCCCACTCACCAAACCAAGTCTGGTCTTTGGAGTTTCTCAAAAAATAAATCCGCCACCAAGACTGGGCTAGCCCCAAATCAACACTCCCAAGCCGTGCAATAACAACCCGACGCACCCACCAATCAAAGTCCCGTTGATGCGGATGAATTGGAGGTCGGGGCCGACTTGGTTTTCGAGGCGCTCGATGAGGTCATCGGCTTCCCAACTGTCGACGGTGCGGCTGATGATTTTTTCAATCCCTTCACCATAGCGCTCGAAGAATCCGGCAACTGCTTTCTCAATCGTTGACTCCAGGTTGTCGAGCTTCTCGGGGTCATCCAAAAGTCGGTGCGACATTCCCGAAATCATCTCGCTCCACCGTCCCCCATCGCCACCTTCCTCCAGATTGCGGGCCTCCGCGAGAGTGTAACGTCCGACTCCGCGAATCACTTCTTCGAGGACTGCTTGGGTCTCGGGGTCTGCGAGGACGCGTTCTTTGAAAGCCTCCCACTCGCTCCCGCCACTGGACTCCAGTTCCTCCAAAGTCTGCCCCAGCGCTTCCTCTATCTTGTCGAAGAGCGGGTGGGCTTCGTCCTTGCTGGCAGATTCCAGCTCCGCTGAAAGCTTTTCGATGGCTTTACCGGACATCATCATGGCGGCCACTTCGGTAACAGCGCCGAGAATTTTTGCCCCTCGCATGGGAGCTCCTTTGCGGGCCTCGTCCATGACCCAATCGCGATTCTGCGCCACGGTTAGACTCAGGCGTCCCAGCACCGGCGCGAGAACCTGACGACGGGATGGACTGCGCAGAAAACCTTCCAAAAGAACCGAAACCAAACGCCCCACAGGCAGCCCTTGCAAGCCCTCCCGCAACTTCTCAGCTCCCATGCGGGAAAGCTCCATCCCGTCCGTCTTGGCCATGAGGGCGGGTAAGGTCCCTGCCACCCGCTGGACGGCCCGCTCGGCATTTTCCTGTGAAGAGAGCCAACCGGCCAAGCGTTCCACCGGACGCCAGTCCTTCCACTGACGGCTCACTTCTTCGCGGGTGAAAAAGCTCCCCCTAACAAACTGCCCCACCAAAGCCCCAATCCGCTCCTTCTCCTCGCGCACGATCGCGGTGTGCGGGATCGGCAGACCGAGCGGATGCCGGAACAAGGCGGTGACCGCAAACCAGTCTGCCAGAGCTCCCACCATCGCCGCTTCCGAAAACGCTCTCACCCAGGCCCAAGCCGTCATGGTTTCCTCCAGAGTGCGGGAAACTCCGTAAGTCACTGCCATGACCACGAGCAATCCCGTGGCGAGCATCCGCATCCGCTTTAATTTTTCACGACCATCGTTCATTTCGATTCCTTGCTTTTCCTGTTGAAATGTTGCCAACCTCCACTCCCGAGATCGCCCTCTCCTTCTGCAGTGAGCCGCCCAATGCGAGTCAATCCCACCGTTGGGAACACCCTCTGAAACTCCGCTACCCAATCCCCGGCCGGTGCCGCAAGGAGAAGCTCCATATCTTCGCCATCCCCCAGCGCCTGCTCCACCGTGCATCCGTCGTGGAGAGGCAAGCACTCCTCTTCCAAAACAAAGCCACAACCACTGGCCCGAGCCAAGCGAGGCAGGTCACGTCGCAACCCATCGGAGAGGTCCATCATGGCGTGGGCATACTTACCCAACCACTTGCCTTCCTCCGCCCGCGGCAGAAAGTCCAGATGGCGTTCGCTCTCGAAGCTGCCACCCAGCCGTCCGGTCACCCAGAGGTCATCATCCACGCGACCACTGCCGCGCGTGACCACTCCATTGCGCGGCACTCTGCCGGTTCCCGAAATACTAATTAGGGTCGCGCCACCGTCTGGCAAACTCACGGTCTCGCCACCAACAATGGACGCTCCATATCTCTCCGCGCACTTCACCAATCCACGGTAGAGCCCCTCGACCCAAGCCATCGATTCGTTGCCCGAGGCGGCCAAGGTCACCATCAACTCGTGAGAACTCCCCCCCATGGCGGCAAAGTCGCTCACCACGCGCGCGGCCGCCTTCCACCCGACGCGCTCGGGTTCCGTCTCAGGTAAAAAGTGCACCCCGGCCACGACTGCGTCGGTTTTTAACAGGAGCAAATCATCCCCGCCCACATCGACCACCGCGCAATCGTCACCCGCTCCGACCAGCACATTTTTCCCCATGGGTAATCCCGCCACCAATCGGCGCACCACTTCCTCCTCTCCGAGGCTTTCGAGTCGTTCCTGACTGGGGGCATCGCTCATCACTCCAGAAAACTACCCGAAAAAACAAAACCGTTGTTCAAAAAATGAATCCCAACCGGAGCCCAGATCGATCCGGTCAGTTCGTAGGCAGCAATTAGAATCAAACTCAGCAAGAAACGCCCGAGTAAATACGCTCCATCCAGATGAGCGGCGGCAAAGAACAGCGAGACCGTGAGAGCCGCCAGCCAAATCCCACCCATCCGCTTGAGGACGGGATAGAGGTAACCACGAAAGACGATCTCCTCGGTCATTGGAGCCGCGACAACCGTAACCAGGCCCCACAGGTAGATAGACACGGGTAGGACCTCGTTTTCAGCAGCCACCGGATCCGCCACCCGGCGAAAGACCCGGGCGGTCCAATCTTCGAAGCCCAGCGCCCACAACCCTTCCAAAATGAGGGAATAGACAATGAAGCCCGTAAACGTCACCCCGATCACCCACCAGTATCGCCCGGGACGCAAGCCCCAGAAGAGCGTCAAATCGACGCGATGATAGAGCACCCCCAAAACCACCCCAATAAAAGCCAACTGGAGAACCAGTTGGCTCACCAGCAACCCGGTGGTCGCGAATTCTGGACTTCGAATTTGACCCAAATCAATCCAGTTCCCCAAATAGATGGCGAAAATCAGACCTACTCCCGCCATATCAATCCAGCCGAGGTGACGGGTCTCCACCACTCCCACATGTCGCCCGGGACGAGAGGCCCAGCCCTTTCGGAAAGAAAAGAAAAGCAAACAAACGAGCAACAACGCGACCGAAAGCAAGAGGCTGCCTCCCAGAAACGCGTATTCAAAGCCCTGCATGAGCGCCAGCGTCTAACACCCTTTGAAAAGAGAAGCGAGTCCGGCAAGTGGAGTTTTCCTGCCAGAAACCCACCGTTCCGTCCTCCCACTCATTTGGTGTTTTTCGTCTGAATTGGAGAATTACTCCTCAAATTCGCGAAAGTGTCTGCAATCCAAACCACAGAATCTCATTTTCGCTCTTTCACCCCCCGTTTTCCATCTGCCTCGGGAGTCGCGACGCCTGAAAACACACGAAAAAGAGCGAGTATGAAGCCGTCTACTCTTTAACACTTTGCGTTTTCATAGCGGTTGCGGCTTGTCAATTCGCCTCATTTCCCCAAGGTTCCCGCCTTTCTCATGAACACAGATGTTTTGCAAAAAGCCGCCGCTGAGGCTCGCGGCCTCGCCATTGATGCCGTCCACGCTTGCTCCTCCGGTCACTTGGGGCTTCCCCTCGGTTGTGCGGAAATCGGTTCCGTTCTCTTTTCCGAGTCACTGAACTTCAACCCTGCTGCTCCCAAGTGGTTGAATCGTGACCGCTTCATCCTTTCCGCAGGTCACGGCTCGATGTTTATTTACAGCTGGTTGCACCTTGCTGGATACGACCTCTCTCTCGAGGAGTTGAAGAACTTCCGCAAGCTTCACAGCAAGACTCCTGGTCACCCTGAGAACTTCGAAACCGTCGGCGTCGAAGCCACCACCGGCCCCCTCGGTCAAGGAGTGGGCAATGCCGTTGGTTACGCCCTTTCCGCCAAGCGGGCCGCGGCCAAGTTCAACACTGCCGACCACACCATCTTCGACAACCACGTCGTCGCCCTCGCCGGTGACGGCTGCCTCCAGGAAGGGGTCGCCCAAGAGGCCATCGCCTTCGCTGGTCACAACGAGCTCGACAACCTGATCCTGATCTACGACTCCAACGACGTCACCCTCGACGCCATGGCCAAGGTCACCCAGGGCTGGGACACCGAAGCTTACTTCAAGTCTCTCAACTGGAATGCCTCCACCATCGACGGGCACGACCTCTCCGCGGTTGCAGCAGCCCTGGAGACCGCCAAGAACACCAAGAATGGCAAGCCCACCGTCATCATCGCCAAGACCGAGATCGGTCGCGGCATCCCCGAAGTCGCCGGCACCGCGAAGGGCCACGGCGAAGGCGGAGCGAACTTTGCGGAAAGCGCCCGCGCGGGACTCGGCCTTCCCGCCGAGACCTTCTACGTCTCCGATGAGGTGAAAGCTCACTTCGCAGCGAAGGCGGAGGAGAAGAAAGCGGCCTTCGATGCTTGGCAGGCCACCTACGACGCCTGGACTGCGGCGAACCCCGAGTTGGCGAAGGAGCTTCAGGACTGCGTCTCCGGCGCCATTCCCTCCGACCTGCGCGACACCATCCCTGCCTTTGGCGATGACTACGCCGACGCCACCCGTGGAGCAGGTGGGGTTGTCATCAACGAAGTTTCCAAGCTCGTCCCCAGCCTTTTGACTGGTTCCGCCGACCTTTACGGTTCGACCAAGAACTACATCAAGGATGCCGGCGACTACTCTGCCGAAACTCCCGAGGGGAAAAACATCTGGTTCGGTATCCGCGAGCACGCCATGGGCGCGATCTGCAACGGCATCGCCTATGACGGTCTCTTCCGTGCCAGCGGCGCGACCTTCCTTGTCTTTGCCGACTACCTGCGCCCCAGCATTCGTCTGGCAGGCTTGGCCAAGTTGCCCGTCATCTACATCTTCACCCACGACTCCGTGGGTGTGGGCGAAGACGGACCGACTCACCAGCCCGTCGAGACCGTGAGCGGCCTCCGCGTGATCCCCAACCTCGACGTTATCCGCCCCGGCGACCCCGAGGAAGTGGCCGGCGCCTGGGCCTCCGCGATGCTCCGCACCGACGGACCGACCGCGTTGATCCTTTCCCGCCAAAAGGTCGTCACCCAGAAGCAAATCGACGTGACTGCCCGCCGCGAAGGCACCAGCCGTGGAGCCTACATCGCCAAGAAGGAAGAAGGAGCCCTCGAAGCCATCGTCATCGCGACAGGTTCCGAGCTCCAGCACGCCATCAAGGCTGCTGACGGCAAGCCCGGGGTCCGCGTGGTCTCCATGCCCTGCATGGAGCGCTTCGACCGTCAGGGTTGCGACTACAAGGAAGAGATTTTGCCAAAAGCCTGCACCAAGCGCATCGCCATCGAGGCCGGCGTTTCGGGGCTCTGGCACAAGTATGTCGGCTGCGACGGCGAAATCATCGCCATCGACCGCTTCGGCATCTCCGCTCCCGGCGACACCGTCTTCTCCGAGCTCGGCATCACTGTCGAGGCCATCGAGAAGGCTCTTGCGTAGGGCTTGTCTATTCCCATTTTCAAAAAACTCAGGGTTCTCCGGGCCCTGAGTTTTTTTGTGCCTTCAGCTCATGCCAGGCAGCTGACTACTCAATGGCTGTTCCGCCCCAAGTCGGTCACTCTTCCTTTGCTCTCAATCGCATTATCACGGGACTGGTCGCCGAGAACGACAGGATGCCCAGTCTCATTGATGATAGTGTTCTCTTCAGCCCGATAGTGCTCATCTGCATGTTTGGCAAAGTGCTTTTCATAGCCAGGAGGAACCTTGGGAAAGTCGACACTGAGAAAGTCGAAGCGCATCTGATAGCCCACGATAATCGGACGCAGAACCACTGGTTCAGGACCCTCGCTGGCCTTGAAACGCACCCGATTACGAGTCCCCCGAATCGCGGCCAATGGATGATCCCCAAGTGTCTCCGTCGCCGGCAACACGGTCAGATCGATGTTCTGGCTATTGTTGGAGTTGGTATGGATATAGAGCAGCGGACCATAGGCGGCATTGCCGGAACAACGGACAATCTTCCCTTTGCTGGGTAGCGAATAGCCCTGCACGATGCAGTCGGTCACCACACAATCGTAGACCTCCGCACTCCGCGCGAGATAGAGCTTCACCCCCGCCCGCATTTTGCTGACCCGGCAATTCTCCACCTTCACATGGCGGGCACCGGGATAGGCGCGAATGCCATCCTCCGCGAGGTTGATCATATGGTCCCGCGGAATAGGAAGCCCTTTGACCGAGTCCGGCCACTGCAACTGGTAGTTAAACTTTCGAGCCAAATCGTCTTTGTCCTTCTCTTGATACAACTCATCGCTGCGACGGATCTCCCCTTCCACCGTGCAGTTGCGGACCAAGATATTGTCTCCGCCCTGGAAGAAAATGGCATGACCGAACGCCTCCATCTTAACGTAGCAATCCTCGATAATAGGCCGATTGCCTTTGGCCAAAATCCCACTGTGCTTTCGCAAGCTCATCGCAGCTCCTCCCCCAATGCCATACATATTACCGTAGCCGTAAGGTGAGGACCCTCGCACCGTCATGTGCAAGCCTCGCAAGATGATATCGTCCCCGTTTGCCCGTAGCTCGACAATGGCATGGGGTGGATGCAGCTCGGATTGTTGGTTATAGCTGCCGAAATCGGTGACCTTGGATTTGCCATTGGGATAGGTGTTCTCGGTCTTGAGGCCGATGAGCGTGATGCGGTCTCCCGAGAGCAGCAGCACCGCCTGCTCTCCCCCCCGACTCCGCCGCATCTTCCGGATGACCTCGAGCGGGATCTCGAATTTGACGTCAGTGAGGTTAATCTCGTTGTTGGAACCGGTGAAGTGAACGACGTTGGCGTCATTTTCCAAATCCTCAATCACATAGGTGCCGGGAGTCATGCGGATATGACGATTGCTCTCCTTCACCGCTTCACGAAGTTCCTCCACCGAAGACACGCTCACCTCAACAGGTGACGGCGGCTGCAGCTCATAGACGCGAAAGTTCCGGTATCGGTGATGGGTCCCGACCATGCGGAAACCGAAATATCCTTCCTGATAGAAGGGAAAATGCCTTTTCGTGTAGCGCGTGGGAAAGGTCGCCTTCTCGCCACCCGAGGAAAGACGCTCCATCTGGGCCAGATCCCCATACTCAGCTTCATAGACGACTTTCCCGTCCACGATGTATTGAATGAGATCGTCGTAGGCCACCAGCTGCACGGTCATCACCTCGTCCGGCCGGATGAGATAATCCTTTTGCTCGTCCTTGTCATTGAGGAACAGGTGCGCGGCATGCTCGCCATTCACTTCCCGAGGATAGCGACGCAGTCGAACCGTGCGATTGGCGCTCCCGGCCCCGCCCCCTCCCGTGCTGGCGTAGTAGCCATGAATCTTATCGTAGCTCGAAAATTTTCCCGTGTAGCGCTTTTCATCGAAAAGACTTCCTCCCCCGGGATCCGAGGCCAGCCAGAAGTTGTTGATATCCCGCGGGCTCATCCCCTTCACTCCGGGTGAGACCTGCGGACAGACCACCTCGTAGACGATGGAGACGCGCGTCTTCAGCTTTTCCTTGAACCAAATTGTCGCTCCTCGTCCGGGTAAGTAGCAATCGAGCCACCCGTCCCGGGACTCCACCCATGCCGCGTTCTCGTCTCCGCGCTTCTCAATCTGCACCTTCCAATTGCTGAGGTCGGTGAAGTCATCCTGCGCCAGGAGCTTCCCGACTTCGAAGCGGCCTTCCGCCTTGCCAAGGACCAGTGGGTCAGAGGCAGAGACCCTCGGAAGGAACACCACCGCAATCAATGCCAGAGCATTGCAAATCGAAGAGAATTTCATGGTGTGGCTCTACGCGAAAGGGCTCCCGCTTTTTCAATTCCCGCGACTCGCGCCGATAAAGGCTTAGAAGTTGACATGTTTGCGCAAAAACTTGGCCTCATTGGACAGACTCTCCGCCGAAAAGCGGAGCTGGCTTCTCGCAAATGAGTTGGTTTTCATGAAATCCAGCTGGGGTTTTTGAACGTAACAACAGCTATCCTGTCAAAACTGTCACTACGTTCGATGCTTGCCAGAGCGCCCAGTCAGATTAAACCTGCCCGTCCCCCAATGAAACTTGTCCTCTTCCCAATCCTGGCGATTTCCGCCCTGAGCTCTTGCAGTTCGGTCAAGAACACCGTGACCAAGGTGAAAGAAACCACCACGGACACCTTCCGCGCCGCGAAAGAAAAGACTCTCGGCCCCAGCGAACCCAAGCTCCGCCTCACCAAGGCCGATCCTTCGCGCTTCCTCCCCGAAGGCACCTCAGTGGCCAAAGTGAAAGCGAAGTCGACGACCCCGGAGCCCGAGAGAAAGGGCAAAATGCTGCTCGCCAAGAACACCCCGGCCAAGACCTCGGGACCCGCCGCTTCGACCGCTGCCGAGGCTGACCTGAGCGAGATTCCCCCGCTGGAACTTCCTCCTCTGCCCGCTCCGAGCGAAAACGATAGCGGAGAATTCATGGGAATCCTCCCCTCTCTCGACGGCAGCGAAGGCGCAACCTTCATTGAAGTAGAGGGCGAAACTCCCGAGCTTCCCCCGCTTGCAGCGCCAGAATTAACGGAAGAAGAATCCGCAGAGAAGAAGGCTTAAGCGCAACCAAACTGCTGGAAGCCCACCCTTCCTTGTCGTTTTTTCCTTTTTCTTTCCCCCGTTTTCGAGCAAAGCGGAGCCATGCTTCAAGCCGGAATCGTCGGAATGCCCAACGTGGGAAAGTCCACCCTCTTCAACGCCCTCACCCGCACCCGCAAAGCTGAGGCGGCCAACTATCCCTTCTGCACCATCGATCCCAACGTGGGCGTGGTGACCGTTCCCGACGAACGTCTGGCGGCACTTTCCAAGATCTCGGGCTCCAAGGAGCTGATCCCCACCGCCATCGAGTTCGTCGACATTGCCGGCCTCGTGGAAGGAGCCTCCAAGGGCGAAGGCCTCGGCAACAAGTTCCTCGCCAACATCCGCGAAGTCGACGCCATCGTACAGGTGGTGCGTTGCTTCGAGAACGACGACATCATTCACGAACTCGGCTCCGTCGACCCGACCCGCGATATCGAGATCATCAACTCCGAGCTCATCCTCGCCGACATCACTTCCTTGGAAAAACGCAAGGAATCCCGCGCGAAGAAAGCCCGCAGCAACGACAAGGAGGCCGCGGCCGAAGTTGCGCTCTGCGAAAAGCTCATTCCCCACCTCGACGAAGGTAAGCCCGCCATCACCGCCGACCTGACCGATGACGAGCGTGACCTGCTCCGTCGCGAATTCGCGCTTCTGTCCAACAAGCGCACCATCTTCGCCTGCAACGTCTCCGAGGACGAACTGGGAGCCGCCGTCGCCGACCCCCAGAGCAATGCTCTTGTCAAAAAGGTGCAGGACTACGCTGCCGAAGCGCACGGCGCCGAGGCCATCGTCATTTCCGCGCGAATTGAAGAAGAACTCATCGACCTCGACGCGGAGGAAGCCGCCGAGTTCCTCGCCGACATGGGCGTGAACGACTCCGGAGTCTCGACCTTGATCAAGGGTGTCTATCACCTCCTCGGTCTGCGCACCTACCTGACCACCGGCGAGAAAGAAACCCGCGCCTGGACCATCCGCGAGGGCGACAAGGCTCCCGCTGCCGCTGGCGTCATTCACACCGATTTCGAGCGCGGCTTCATCGCGGCGGAAGTCGTCCACTTCGACGACCTCACCAGCCTCGGCTCCAAGTCCGCCGCCCGCGATGCCGGCAAATACCGCATCGAAGGGAAAGAATACGTGGTCAAGGATGGCGACGTCATCGAGTTCCGCTTCAACGTCTGAAGCCTCCAGACACATAAAAAGGTCGATTGGCGAAAGCCGCTGAAAGCTGAACGGATAAATCCGAGTAACTTTCGTATGAATCGACTTTTTCAGACTCTTTGCGTCCTTTGCCTAGCCGTTGCGGGACTACAGGCCGAGCGCCCCAATATCCTGCTGGTGATGACCGATGATATGGGGTTTTCCGACCTCGGCTGCTATGGTGGCGAGATCGAAACCCCCACCTTGGACCAATTGGCTGCAGACGGGCTGCGCTTTTCCCAGTTTTACAACACCGCCAAGTGCCACTCCTCGCGAGTCAGCCTGCTCACCGGACTCTGGTGTCGTCAGGCTGGGGATGAGAAGCTGCAGCGAGCCGTCACCATCCCCGAGGTTCTGCAACCCGCCGGATATACGACCTTGATGAGCGGCAAATGGCACCTCGCCAAGGAGCCCACCGACTTCGGATTCGAGCGCTACTTTGGCCACCTCTCCGGCGCCACGAACTATTTTCGCGGCGACAATACTTTCCGGCTCGATGGAAAGCATTGGGAAGTCCCCGAGGAAGGGTTCTACACCACCACCGCCAAGGTCGACCATGCCTTGAGCTTTCTCGATGATGCCCGGGAGAAAGAAAAACCGTGGTTCCTTTATCTCGCCTTCAACGCCCCTCACGCCCCCTTGCAACCTCTGAAGGAAGATTACGAAAGATACCTGAAGAGATACCAGGTCGGTTGGGATGTGGTTCACACCGAACGCAGCGAAAAGATGAATCGAGGGAAGCTCTTTGGCAAAGAGATCAAAGTATCACCTCGACCCGGCCACGTTCCGGCCTGGGATAGCCTGACTCCCGAGATTCAGGATTGGGAATCCCGCCGCATGGCCGCCCTCGCCGCTTTGGTGCACCGCATTGATAGGGAAATGGCCCGTCTGGTTGCCTCTTTGAAAGAGAACGGAGAACTCGAGAACACCCTCATCCTTTTCGTCAACGACAACGGAGCCTGCCCCTACGACCGCATCAGTGTCGGGATGGACAAACAGCCTTATGAAAAGGGCAGCAACTGGTCCGACAGCACCGGTTGGGCTTGGGCGCGCAACACCCCTTTCCGCTACTACAAACAGAATCAGTTCGAAGGAGGCATCGCCTCCCCCGCCATCGTCCATTGGCCTGCAGGTCTCAAGACCGATGCCGGCTCGGTCTCTCACTCCCCCGCTCACTTGGTGGACGTCATGCCGACCTTCCTTGAAGTCGCGAAAACCGAAATGCCCGATGAGTTCCCGGACCGCGATTTGCAGCCGCTGGCAGGACAATCACTGACTCCAATTTTCGCTGGGGAATCTCCCGCCAGCCGCCCTCCGATCCACTTTCTCTTTTCCAAGGACCGCGCTCTCCGTGATGGAGACTGGAAGCTTGTTTCCTTTCGCCAAGGCCCTTGGCAGCTCTACAACATCAAGGAAGACCGCACCGAGCTTTTCAACGTGGCAGACCAGCATGCCGGGATTGTCGAAAGGCTTTCCAAGAAGTGGCACGAGATGGCAGAAGATGTGTTGCGAGCTCCAAAGAAAGAGCGGGCTCCCGTCCTCACCGAAAAGCAAACCGTTCATCCCGAATGGTCCAACTACTCTGGAAAGAATGGAGCCCAAACCAGCTCGCGGACGAGGAAGAAGTAATAAAGGGCCAGAAAGGGACCGCGAGTGCCCACACTCGCCCCACAGCCTCGTCATTCGAACAACCGTGGTTCAACGAACAACCCGAAGACGCTAAATTCTTCCGCTTGCGGTGTTACAGAACACCACCGCCTAAGGGGAATCGAGGCGCCTTTTCTTCGAAGGACTCGTCAAACTCGATTCTATTGAAAGGTGCAGGTCTGCTTTCCCTCCCTTTGCCGGTCTGCTCTCCATGCCTCCGCGTGACCCCGTGGTTGAGCAAGCAAGCTTTGCTCTTCCCGGGTAGGTGAGAGAACGAACCCATCCATCTCAAAGCGGCAGCAAGCGGCACGCACTCCAAAAAGTCTCCCGTCGGACCGCGAGTGCCCCCACTCGCCCCACAGCTCCGTCATTCTATGTCACGTGGTTCAGAGAACAACCCAAAGACGCTAAATTCTTCAGCTTGTGGTGTTACAGAATACCGTCGCCTGAGAGGAATCGAGGCGCCTTTTCTTCGTAGGACTCGTCAAACTCGCATCTACTGAAAGGTACAGGTTTGCCTATCCCTCCCTTTGCCGGTCTGCTCTCCATGCCTCCGCGTGCCCCCGTGGTTGAGCAAGCAAGCTTTGCTCTTCCCGGGTAGGTGGGAGAACGAACCCATCCACCTCAAAGCGGCAGCAAGCGGCACGCACTCCAAAAGGTCTCCCGACGGATTGGGGGTAACCCCAATCTTCGGAGTGCCTCACTCTCGTGCCATCACTGCGAGGAGAATGCGGACTTGTCCGTAGGTCAGTCGTCCTTCGGATTCCTCAACCACCGGTTTGAGAGACTCCGTGCCGTGTTTCATGAGCAATTCGCGAGCGAACTTCTCCTGCTCGGGATTCACCTGCGCACGCCAATCCAACTCTTCTCCTTCCTCGATAAAGCGGGCAAAGTGTCCTTCAATCGTGCTGAGACTCAACGAACGCTTCTCGGCGATTTCCGGCAAGGTCAGACCGGATCGAATCATCTCCAAGGTGGTCATGAAGGTGGCAGAAGGAGGGCGCTTGACCTTTTCTGCCGAAGCTTTTGGCTTCACTTCCGCAATCGACTTGCGCTTCCGTTCCACCTCCGGATGAAGACCAAGATACTCCCCGATTACGGCTAGAAAACGCGGCCCATAAACTTCACATTTGTGAGTTCCAATCCCGGGAATCTTCCGCAAGTCGCCATCATCCACAGGCATCGCCGCAGACAAAAAGCGCAAGGTGCGGTCTGCCAAAACGACATAAGGAGGAACTGAATCCTCATCGGCGATCGACTTTCGCAAAGCCTTGAGATGCTCGAAGAGACCTTCATCACAGGGAATATCCTCTCCCGCTTTCTTCGAGACCTTGGCCCGCTCTTTCCGCGGGTCCTGATAGAACGAGAACTCCCGCTCGCCCTTCATGATGCGCCACGATTCCGCAGTCAGCCTGGGGATGGAATAGCCATCGTCGGACAGCTCCACCACCTCGTGGGCAATGAGGTTATCGAGCACATTGCGCCAATGCTTCTTGTGCTTGCCACTGCCGAGACCGTAAGTCTTCAAGTTCTGATGACCATTCTCGCGAATCTTCTCAGTATTCGCACCCGCCACGACATCGCAAACATGTCGACTGCCAAAGCGCTCCCCCGTGCGAGCAATCGCCGAAAGAATATACTGCGCATCCCGCGTGGCATCGACCTTCTCATAGCCACCTGCACAGAAGTCACAATTGCCACAATTCTCCCCTTCTAAAGTTTCCCCAAAGTAACGAAGCAAAGCCTTGCGACGACAGGTCGGCACGGCGGCGAACTTCTCCATCTCACGCAACAGGTTCATGGTGCGGAGCCGTTCCTTTTCATCCGAAATCTCTGTTAGAAAATTCCGCAACTTGGCTCCATCCCGGGGAGAATACAGAAGCAAGCATTCGGAAGGCTCCCCATCGCGACCGGCGCGTCCGGTCTCCTGATAGTAGGACTCAATATTTTTAGGTAAATCGCCATGTAAGACGAAACGCACGTCCGGCTTATCGATCCCCATCCCGAATGCCACCGTCGCCACGATGATTCCCACATCATCCCGAATAAAGGCCTCCTGCACGCGGCTTCGCTCAGCGGATTCCATCCCCGCATGATAGGCCTGTGCGGCGATGCCATTGGCCTTCAGCAAATTCGCGGTGTCCTCCACACTCTTTCGTGAAGTGCGGTAGATCACTCCCGATTGCCCAGGCCGCGCTTTCACAAAATCGATCAGCTGACTTTCCCAATCCTGCTTCTGCCGAACATCGTAATAGAGATTGGAGCGGTCGAAGGAGGCTCGAATCTTGACTGGTTGATGAAGATTGAGCTTAGCCTCAATATCATCTGCCACCTTCGAAGTCGCAGTGGCGGTAAAAGCTCCAATGGGCGTCTCGGGAAAGGCTTTGCGAAGCTCGCCAAGGAACAGATAGTCCGGCCGAAAGTCGTGCCCCCACTCGGAAAGGCAGTGCGCCTCATCAATCGCAAAGAAGGCAGGCCCCCCGCTGGGGCAGTCGCGCAAACGATCCAGCATCCCGCTGGAAGAGAGGCGTTCGGGCGCAAGATAGAGCAAATCTAGTTCCCCCGTTCGGTAAGCCCGTGCCGCCTCTTTGCGGTCCTCCAGAGACATATTGCTATTCACACAGGCTGCCCGAATCCCATTCGCCAAAGCCGCGTCGACCTGGTCTTTCATGAGCGCAATCAAAGGACTCACCACCACCGCACAGCCTGGAGCCACCACCGCCGGGAGCTGATAACAGAGAGACTTTCCTCCCCCCGTCGGCATCACCCCGAAGACATCGCGCCCCGTTACCAAGCCTTCCACAAGCTCAGCTTGATGCGGCCGGAAATCGTCGAAACCAAAGGTCCGTTTGAGAACCTCCCTCACATCTGGACTCGCGGAAACACTCATTTCGCAAAGTGTTCAAAAAAACAGTTTGCAGTCAACGAAATTGCTTTTTGGAAAACTGAAAAGCTTCTGAAGCCTTCGTCCATCGAGAACTACTCCGTCCAAGCTTCCAGCCGGAAAAACATCTTGGAATTGGTCGAGTAATCAAAAGCGAAATCGATCTCAAGAAGACCTCCATTACCTTGATAGATCGAGCTTACAGGACTCCAGCTGTTGGCCGTCAAATCCTCACTTCCCATGACTTGGTAGAACTGTCCCAGACCTGATTTGGCAACTGCGGCCAAGACTTGCTCCTCACCGGCAAGGTTGGTCCCAAGCTCAAGACTCTCGATAACGACATCATCAGGAACGAGGGGATCCGATGGAACAGCCGAAGCTTCATTGGAAGCTGCGCTCTCGGCTCCACCCGAGGAAGCCGTCGCGACATAGTAATAGCGAATGCCGGGAGTCAACGAATCCGAGTCACTGTATGAAGTCGCGGTCACCCCACTGGCGATCGTAGCGTAGGGTCCGCCTTCCATCGTGGCTCGCTTCACCAAGTAGCTGGTCGCACCAGATACCGCCCCCCAACCGAGGTCAATGCGTGATGCATTGACCTTGTTCGCCGTGAAAGAGATGGGAGCCGCAAGAAGCAGAGAAGCACTCGCACCCGGCGAGTTAGCACTCTCTCCCCCTGCATTAACAGCCCGAACAACGTAAAAATACGACACTCCAGCCACCACGGAAGAATCACTGAAACTAGAAGTGGTCACACCATTCGCAATCTCATCATACGTGCCATCCAAACTAGTCGAACGAAGCACAGTGTAGCTATCCGCCTCGGAGACCAAATCCCAAGTTAAGTCGATCCGACTGTTTTCGACAGGGGTTGCAGTGAGCTGGACAGGAGCTTCTGGAACGGTCGGCTCATTGACCGTGAACCAGTTGAAATTCGCGAGAAAGTTTCCAGTTGAAGACGAAGCCTCCACAAAGTTGAGATAGAGATTATAAATTCCGGCATCGACATCGAGTTGAGTCGAGACCGTTTCATAGCTTTGCCAATTCCCGGTTACAGGAACTGCAACCGTTCCAAGCAGATTGCCCGTCGAACTTCCTTCTCGAATTTCGACAACTCCATCGGGACGACCAGCTGGGCGAGCCAGTCGAAACGTCATCACCGAATCGTCTTCCAGGGCAACCCCACCATATCGAGTGAAACTCCCACCGCGAATATGGCCCACATTCAATTCACCATCCGAATCACCAGTCGTCTCAGTTGCCACGTCCCAGGCATGAGAGTAATCTTCAGCCTCAATCCGATCGTTGGAAAAATCCTCGGTATCGAGGACGATCTCAAAGCAGCAAACGGATTCGGCTGGAATATTCGAGGCAAAGGAAGCTCCCTCAAAGACAGGTTCGAAAGTTTCAAAGCCCTCGACATCACTCGGGTCTGTCCAGCGGGTGCGTCTCACATTGGACTCAGCAATCGATCGGCCAGAAGGAGTAATCACCAAAGGGACCGTGCTCGAACTCTCGTTCACAACCCAGACCGTCATCAGGTTGCCCTTGATGAAGGCGGCAACCGTTCGGGGAATGTCATCGTCGTTGGAGCCCAAAGGAATCGTCAATGCTCCGGGTTCCTCAAGAATGTCGAGCGCGTGACCATAGTTCGAAGTGGAGCTCAACTTACGATAAATATAGTATTTAACATTGCGAGTTGGAGAGCCGCTCGGATTGAGGATGTAGGAATGCCCTTGATTAGCTGTTCCGATCGCCAACCAACCGTTGATACCGGAAAACCCGGCTCGAATCGCCTCAAGATAGTAGTAGAAAGAAGTCGTTTCGTTCTCACTGGATGTGCTTTTCCAACCATGAACCTCGGTATTCCAGATTTCTTTCTCCGGCCCTAGCACACTGCGAACTTTGTCCGCGAAAGTTTGAGCATCCCCCCCACGGTCAGTGTTGTGGCTGGCCGCTATATCAATGGAGTCCCTTCTGGCATTCGTAGTGTGAGCGTTGATCCAAGAGGTTCCTTGAGCATAGTTCCAAGCAGAGCTTGTCACAATTAGAGGCATGTCTTCGGGGTCCAGGTTTGCCTTGAGGTAGTTTGTAATATCTCGGGCATCGCCCGTATCAATTCGCGATCCTCCAAGAGGAGTTGCATCCTGCCATTCGTTGGTTAAATCGAGAAAGCTGATCTTGAATCCATAGGACTTCATCAACAAGATATAGCGCTCCAGATATTCGGCACACTTTTCCCACTTGAAATCAAAGTCACTCGTTACTGGGTCAGATGCTCCTGTGACCCAGATGGGATACGGCTGCCATTTGACATCCTGGTTCTCCCACTTCTTGTTTGGATAGGCCTCATTGAGTGGGCGCGGACTTGCGAAAAATTTGATATTGGGATTCGCCTGCTTCATCTCCTGCATCAGAGGGATAATCTTACTGGTGTAGGCCGAGAGGTCATAGCTCCCTTCAGTCAACTCATACTTGGAGTTGATCGCCACCCGAACGAAATCGATGTCAGCATCAACTGCAGACCAGCGAGCAACCTGATCGCGCTCGGAACCTGAGAGTCCTCCAGTCCAATACCACAAGCGCTCGTAATCCATCCCGTAGCGCATCTTCTGCTGAAGCGTGCTTCCTATAGTGAGAGCATAACCCAAAGGCTGGCCAGTAGCCGAAACTAGCAAGCGACCATTCGAACCGGAGTTGTCGATCGTAAACGACCAAACGCTGGTATCGACCCCGGGGGCAAAGGCCAGTCCGTTGTCGATGACCGGACCATTCTCAACTTCCATCACCACCCAGGTCCCCCCTCCGCTGGTTAGATTGTAGTAGTCTACATCCAGTAGGGCGCCATCTTCAAAGGTGGCAGAAGGGCCTGCAGTCGAGCTTCCATCCTTTAGAACGATCGGAGTGACCCCACCAAAGTCGATTCCAACCCGTAAAACGGATCCACTGTTCTGCTCCCAAAAGCCGTCGGAATCAGTATTCGCGCCCGCGATCCCAATCTCGCTCGAAGCCGAACCGAGAACCGAGAAAGTCCCGTCACCATCCTTCGAAAAATGACCTAATCGAACTCCTGTCCTCGTGAGAAACGAGCCCCCGGAAATGACGAAGGTTCCGCTCCCGGAATCACTCGAACTTGAATTGGCCCCCAGATAGAGAGAGACTCCATTTTTAGCCCGTCCTATTCTAAGTTCTCCACTTGAAAGTTCATAGTTAGCGGAACTCCCCAAAGCTCGCCCCAATTCCAAAGCATTTACATCGAAATCTCCTCCTGTGTGATTCACGGTCCCGTCCATCTGACTATAGACCGTTTTTCAAATGAACTTGCCGTTATTCGGAGTAAGGATTGCAGACTGATTTAAGAACATCAGGTTCCTTGAGGAGCGCTCGGATGGATTGAAAAACCTTCT